>CAVTCL010000015.1:0-20335 GCA_963733175.1 uncultured Actinomycetota bacterium | reverse complement strand
ATCCCAGGACCGGGCACCCGGCAACCGCCGGGCAGGCCGACGGCGAAGCGTCAGGTGGTGGTGCCGACCGGGTACGTGCTCAGTCTGGTCCTGGCCCAGGCCGCGGCGCGGCCCCGGCCGAGGTCAGAACAGCTCGCCGGAACCCTGCGGTAGCTGGCCCTCGGCACGGGCCCAGCGGAGGAACTCCTCGGTGCCCTCGCCGATGTCGCTGGCGATGAACTCGGAGGCCAGCTCGTCGATGCGCTGGTCCGAGAAGCCCTCGGCGCCGAGCTCGGGACGGGCCTGGTTGGCCAGGAGCCGCGCGCTCTCGACCTCCGAGGCCTCGGGCTCGGGGATGTGGCCGGGGGTTGCCGGGTCCTGCTTGTCGACGTCGGTGGCGCGAGCGGGCGGGTCGGGCTCGCGGGGCAGGTCGTCGCCGGGCATCTGGGTCGCCAAGGTTCAGGTCACCTCCGGGGTGAACCTACCCGCCCTGGCCCGGATCGGCCAGCGCGCCGCGCGGCGCCGGCCGGCTGGCCAGCAGACTGGGCCCGCCGCGGGCCGGCAGGGGCGCGCCTAGCCGCCGGCCTGCTGGCAGGCGGTCGCCCATGCGGCGGGGTCGAGCACGCCGAGGTCCAGGTCGTGGCCGCCCCACACCGCGCAGGTGTCGATCGACTGGACGAGGAGGTCGCGGAGCATCCCGTCGGGGTCGGGCACGCACGCCTGGGCGATCCCCGCGACGGCGTTGTGGACGATGGTCGGCGCGGCCTGCCGGCGGAACTGCTTGGCCGACACCGTCACCGCCCGGGCGCCGCCCGCGAACCGCGAGGCCCACTGGGCGGCCTGCGGCGCCTTGGCCAGGGCCGCCCGGCTCGGGGCCTCGAGGGCGTCCACCGGCCGGCCGTCCAGCTCGGCCAGGATCCGGTCGCAGGACAGCACCGAGACCGCCATGACCCGTTGCCGGTCGGCCGCCACCACCGGCAGGGCCATGGTGGCCGACCCCAGCGCGATCCGGGCGTCGATGTGGAGGTCGTCGCCGGTCAACCCGATCACCGACGGGATCAGGCCGGCCAGCCGCCCGCGTCCGGCGTCGGAGGTGTGGTCGTTGACGTGGCGGGCCACCGCGGCCAGCAGCGGGTGGGTGCAGGCCGGGTGGTCGCTCCAGCGCTCCCCGGCGAGCAGGGACGCGAACTCCATGAAGCACGCGCCCTTGCGGGGGTTGCGGTGCTTGCCACGGGACAGCATCGGGAGCAGTGCCGGCGACGGAGCGTCGTGGTGGGACATGCGGCACCTTCCCTAACAGATTCGGGCCCTTCGGCCTAGTCTGCGCCGTCGGCCGGCGCCGCGCCAGGCCTGACCGGCGGGAGCGCGCGAGCACCGGCGACGGGCCCTGCGATCATCGGGCGACCGAGGAGCAGCCGATGCCGTCATCGACCCGCTACCCGCGCCACGGCGAGAACGGTGGCTTCGACCGGGTTGTGTACTTCACCGACGCCGTGTTCGCGATCGCCATGACCCTGCTGGTGGTGGAGATCGGCGTGCCCGAGACCATCGAGGGCGCCGCCGAGGACCCCGCCGCCATGCTCGACGCCCTCGGCGACAAGGGGCCGCTGATCTTCGCGTTCTTCCTCGGCTGCTATGTGATCGGCACCTACTGGGCGGCGCACCACCGCTTCATGACCTGGCTGGCGGCGGTCGACCGGGGCTTCGTCGCCCTGACCGTCGTCTACCTGTCGTTCGCGGCCCTGCTGCCCTTCCCGACCGGCGTGCTGGGCGAGTTCGGCGAGAACCCGATCTCGGTGGTCGCCTTCGCGGTGAACATGGGGGCGGTCAGCACCATGGAGACGGTCCTGTTCAGCCATGCCAGGCGCCGGCGCCTGTTCCGGGAGGAGCTGCCCGAGGAGGTCTACCGGTGGGCGCTGCGGACGTCACTGCTGCCGGTGCTGCTGTTCGCCCTCTCGCTGCCGGTCGCCTTTGTCCGGCCCTGGCTGGCGGTCCTCATGTGGCTCCTGGCGATCCCGCTGCAGCTGCTCCTGACCCGGCACCGGCCGGCGGAGGCCCAGCGGTACCTCGCCTGAGGGTCAGGGCGCCGGCTCGACCGAGGCCACCACCAGCGGCACGCCCTGCTGGCAGGTGCTGAGCAGGCCGCGGTCGACCCGGCCGGTCACGGCCACCCGGGCCCCGGGCCGCAGCTGGTCCCGGTCGCCGCCGACGAGCAGGTACCCGTCCAGGAGCAGGCAGCCCGGCTCGACCCCCTCGCTGACGGTCCCGGTGACGGTGACCTCGCCGGCGGGCGGGGCCGGCTCGGTCGTGGGCCGGCGAGGTCGTCGGCGCGGTGGTGGCGCCCTGGCCGGTCCCGGCGTCGTCGCCGTCGGACCCGGCGCAGGCGGACAGCAGCCCGGCCAGCAGGAGGCCGGCCAGCAGCTGGAGGAGCTTCGTGTGCTTCATGCCCTTTGGACGGCGCGGCCGGCCGGGAGGTTCCCGGCGCAAGGGGCAACCCTATACCGGGGCCAGGTCGGGCAGCTCGACCACGAAGCCGTCGGCATGGTCTCTCCATCGGCTGCGCGGGATCGCAGATGAACTCCGAAGCGATAGGCTCTTTTGCATGAAGGACGTCGGCATCGTCGGGCTGCCCCAGAGCGGCAAGACAACCCTCTTCAACGCGCTGACCCGGGCGGGCGTGCCCGCGGGCGGGGCGGCGGGCAAGGCCAGCGTCGCCGCCGTGCCCGTCCCCGACCCGCGGGTCGACGTCCTGTCCGAGCTGGAGCGCTCCCGCAAGCGGGTGTTCGTCCAGGCCCGCTTCGTCGACGTGGCCGGGCTGTCGGCCGGGGCCTCGAGCTCCGGGGGCCTGTCCGGCCAGGGGCTGGGGGCGCTGCGCGAGGCCGATGCCCTGGCCATGGTCCTGGCCGCCTGGGACGGGGGCGGGCCCGACCCGGTGGAGGCGGCGGCCGAGCTGACCCTGGAGCTGACCGTGGCCGACCTGGAGTCGGTCGCCGGCGGGGCCGAGAAGGCGGCCAAGAAGGCCAGGGCGGGGGTGCAGGACGCCGCCCTGGAGGCGGACGTGCTGGCCAGGGCCCGTGACCTGCTCGACCGGGGCACGCCCCTGCGGGCCGCCGGCTGGGAGCCGGAGGAGGCCAGGGTGCTGCGCAACTTCGCCCCCCTCACCCTCAAGCCCGCCCTGGCCGTGCTCAACCTGGCCGAGGCCGACGCCGCCGCGGCCGAGGAGCGGGCCGCCGAGGCCGAGGCCAAGCTGGGCCTGCCCACGGTGGCCGTGGCCGCGGCCCTGGAGGCCGAGGCGGCCGAGCTGGCCCCCGAGGACGCGGCCGACCTCCTGGCAGGCTACGGGGTCGAGCGGGGCGGGCTGGACCAGGTCGTCGGGGCCGCCTGGCGCCTGCTCGACCTCCTCGTCTTCCTCACCACCGGCGAGGACGAGACCAGGGCCTGGGAGGTCCGCCGGGGCGCCACCGCCCCCGAGGCGGCCGGCCGCATCCACTCCGACCTCCAGCGCGGCTTCATCCGGGCCGAGGTGATCGGCTACGACGACGTGGTCGCCGCCGGCGGCTGGGACCTGGCCCGTTCCAAGGGCCTGCTCCGCACCGAGTCCAAGTCCTACGTCGTCCAGGAAGGCGACGTCGTCCACGTCCGCTTCAACGTCTGACGGGAGGCGGGGGTGGCCAGCGCGGCGGTGGGTCCGCCTGGCCGCCCACCCACCCGCTCACATCGGCCTGGCGTGACCCATGGAGGGCCCGAACTGCATCGGTGGCCCGGGTCCGGCGGCTCCGGCGCCGGCCGGGTCGCCAGCTGCGCCAGCACCAGCGTCATGGCCAGGAACACGGCCACCAGCAGGCTCAGCGCGACCATCCGGGCAGTTGGCCCCACCGTGGGGAGCAACCGCTGCTGCTGCATCTCATCCACCTCGTCACGTCGTGGTTCTTGTGTCGACCTGACGATGCGGCCAGGACCGGGTCCCCCGAATCTGGCGGTCGCCCTATTCGGGCGGCGGGGCACCTCCCTATCTTTCTGCCCGGAGCCCGTGGAAACCCTGTTCCCTTCCAGCGGGACAGGCGCGATAATCCCGGCGAGATGGGCGGGCAGATGACCAGCCCCGCCTTCGTCGGTCGGGCGCGCGAGCTGACTTCGCTCGACCAGGCGCTGGAGCAGGCGGACGGCGGCGCGCCGGCGGTCCTCCTGGTGGGGGGCGAGGCCGGCGTCGGCAAGACGCGCCTGGTCACCGAGTTCGCCGCCCGGCGGGCCGGGAACGGCACCCGGGTGCTGGTCGGCGGCTGCGTGCCGGTCGCCGACGGCGGCCTGCCCTTCGCCCCGGCGGTCGAGGCCCTCAGGGACCTGGTCGGCCCAGCTCGGGGTGGAGCCGGTCCGGGCGCTGGCCGGTCCGTCCTGGCCGGAGCTGGCCCGCCTCCTGCCGGCCCTCGGCGACCCGGACCGCGACGGCCCCGCCGGCGCACCGGCCGAGGCGACCGACCAGGTCCGGCTGTTCGAGCTCGTGCTCGGCCTGCTCGCCGCCCTGGCCGAGCAGGCCGTGCTGGTGCTGGTGGTCGAGGACGTGCACTGGGCCGACCGCTCGACCCGGGACCTGCTGTCCTACCTGGCCCGCAACCTGCGCCGCCAGCGGGTCGTCCTGCTGGTCACCCACCGCAACGACGAGCCGGGCAGCCCGTGGCTGGGGCCGTTCCTGGCCGAGCTCGGCCGCGCCGGGGCCGGTCGCGTGGAGCTCGCCCGGTTCGGCCGGGCGGAGTCGGCCGCGCAGATGGCGGCGATCCTGGGCGGCGCGCCGCCGGCCGGCGTGGTCGACGGCGTGTTCGCCCGGGCCGAGGGCAACGCGTTCTTCACCGAGGAGCTGCTGGCGGCCGCGCACACCGGGTCCGGCGTGCTGCCCACCACCTCCTCCGACCTGCTGCGGGGCAGGATCCAGGGGGTCTCCGAGCCGGCCAGGCAGGCGCTGCGGGTGGCCGCCGTGATCGGCCGGCGGGCGCCGCACCGGCTGCTGGCCGCCGTCGCCGGCCTCGACGGCGGGCGGCTCGACGAGGCGCTCCGGGAGGCGGTCGCCGGCAAGCTGCTGGTGACCCGGCCCGGCGACGACGGCTACGAGTTCCGCCACGCCCTGCTCCGCGAGGTCGCCTACGCCGACCTGCTGCCGGGCGAGCGGGCCCGCCTCCACGGCGAGGTGGCCGCGGCCATCGCGGCCCATCCCGGGTGGGCCGGCGGCACCGACGCCACCGTGGCCGCCGAGCTCGCCAACCACTGGGACGCCGCCGGCGACGCCGAGCGCGCCCTGCCGGCCGCGGTCGAGGCCGGCGGCCAGGCCGAGCGCGCCTACGCCTTCGCCGAGGCCCAGCGGCACCTCGAGCGGGCCCTGGAGCTGTGGGCGGAGGTGCCGCGGGCGGCCGAGCTGACCGGGCTCGACCGGGTCGGCCTGCTCGAGCGGGCCGCCGCCGCGGCCCATCTGGCCGACGACGACGCGCGGGCGGTCCAGCTCCTGCGCCAGGCCCTGGCCGGGGTGGACCCGGCCGGCGACCCGGTCCGGGCCGGGGCGCTGCAGGAACGGCTCGGACGCTCCCTCTGGCTGACCCTCGACGACGGCGCCCTGGCCGCCTACCAGGAGGCGGTCCGCCTGGTCCCCGCCGAGCCACCCTCGGCCGAGCGGGCCCGGGTCCTGGCCGGGTACGTCCAACTGCTGCTCCTGCTGCCCGGGGGAGGCACCGAAGCCCGCCAGGCGGCCGAGGAGGCGCTGGACACCGCCCGCCGGGCCGGGGCCAGGCGCGAGGAGGGACGGGCCCTGGCCCACCTCGGCATCATGCTCGTCGAGGAGGACCTTGAGCAGGGGCTGGCCAGTCTCAGGGAGGCCCGCCGCATCGCCGCCGAGCAGGACGACGTGGACGGGTACGGCTGGGCCAGCCTGCAGCTGGTCTTCACCAGCGCGGACGCCGGCCGGCTCGAGGAGGCGCTGGCCGTCGCCCTCGAGGACGCCGAGGCCAGCGGCCTACGCGGCTCGAACTGGCAGTTCGGCCTCACCGGGACCGCCGGGTGGCTGGAGTTCCTGCTCGGTCGCTGGGAGGACGCCGACCGCCACTCGGCCTCGCCCTGGAGCGGAGCCGGCACGTCGGTCCCGGCGAGGTGCACGTCCGGTTCGACCGGGTGAGGCTGGACATCGCCCGAGGCGATGCCACCGCCGCGCGCCGCTGGCTCCAGGAGGCCGAGGAGCTGGCCGCCAGGGCCGGCCGCGCCCAGTTCGACTCCCAGTTCGCCCGCAAGCTGGCCGGCGCCCGGGCCGAGCTGGCGCTGTGGGATGGGGACGACGACGAGGCGGCCGCGGCGGTCGACCGAGGGGCTGGCGGCGCTGGCCCGCGGCGGCGACGAGACCAACGTCCCGACGCTGTTCGTTCTGGGCCTGGCCGCCGCCGCCGGCCAGGCGGAGCGGGCCTGGCCCGCCGGGACCCCGCCGGGGCCGAGGCCGCCCGGCGCCACGGCGACGACCTGCTCGCCCGCCTGGAGGCGACCGGCGGCCCGCCCGATCGGCGCCGGGAGACGGCCGCGGTCCTGCTCACCTGCCGGGCCGAGCAGGCCCGCCTGCACGGCCGGCCCGACCCGGCCGCCTGGGCCGCGGCCGCGGCCGACTGGGAGGCCTTCGGGCAGCCCTACCCGGCGGCCCGCGCGCGCTGGCGGGAGGCCGAGGCGCTGCTGGCCACCCGCGCCCCCCGGGCGGAGGTCGAGCGGGCCCTGTGGGCGGCGCACGACGTCGCCGTCCGGCTGGGGGCGGCGCCGCTCCGGCGCGAGCTGGAGCAGCTGGCCCGGCGCGGGCGGGTGCGGCTGGAGCCCCCGGCCGAGCCGGCCCACCCGGCCGAGGCCGAGGCGCCGTCGGCGGCCCGTTCGCTCGGGCTGACCAGGCGCGAGGAGGAGGTGCTGGCGCTGGTCGCCGCCGGGCGGACCAACCGGCAGATCGCCGAGGCCCTGTTCATCAGCGAGAAGACGGCCAGCATCCACGTCTCCCACATCCTGGCCAAGCTGGGCGTGGCCGGCCGGGTCGAGGCGGCCGGGGTCGCCCACCGGCTGGGGCTGGCCGAATGAGCGCCGTGCGCACCCGCTGGCTGGCCGCCGCCGTGGTCCTGGCGCTGGTCGCCGGCGCCCTGGTCTGGGCGACCGTTGGCGGGGACCGGAGGCAGTCCGCCAGCACCGGCACCGCCGACCAGGCGGCCGAGCTCCAGCAGGGCGGCACGGTGACCTTCGCGGGAGGGGGCGACCCGACCGGGTTCAACCCCAACACCAGCAAGGACAACGGCACCGAGGTGCAGAACGTCATCGCGAACGTCTACCCGTCGGTGTTCCGCACCCACCCGGACCTCTCGGTCCGGCTCGACAGCGAGCTCATGGACGGGGCCGAGCTGACCGCCGAGCAACCCCAGACCGTCACCTACCGGATCCGGGGCGACGCGGTCTGGTCGGACGGGACGCCGATCTCGGCCGACGACTTCGTCTACTTCTGGGAGCAGCAGAACGGCACCATCAAGGACAACGACGTCGCCTCGACCGTCGGCTACCAGGACATCGGGAGCGTGACGGGCTCCGCGGACGGCAAGACGGTCACGGTGCGGTTCGACCGGCCGTTCGCCGACTGGCAGGCACTGTTCTTCGACCTCCTTCCCTCCCACTACGTGCAGCGGCAGCCGGGCGGCTGGAACACCGGGCTCGACCGCCGTCCCGAGCGGATCCCGTCGGGCGGTCCCTTCCGCATCACCAGGCACGACCGGGACAAGAGCCTGACCCTGGAGCGCAACCCTCGCTACTGGGGGCGGCCGGCCCACCTGGACCGGATCATCATGCGCGTCCTCCCGGACGCCGAGGCCCAGGCCAACGCCATGATCAACGGCGAGGTCGACGTCATCTACCCGCGGCCCCAGGTGGACCTGGTCCGCCGGGTGCAGGGCCTCCCGGGCGTCGCCAGCCAGGTGCAGTTCGGGCTCAGCTTCGAGCACCTCACCTTCAACCTGCGCCACCCGATCCTCCAGGACCTCGCCGTCCGGGAGGCGATCGCCCTGGCCATCGACCGCGAGCAGCTCCTGGAGCGCACGGTGGGCCTGTTCAGCGACCGCGCCCAGGTGCTCGGCAACCGCATCTGGATGGTCGGCCAGCTTGGCTACCGAGGACCACTCGGGTGGGTACGGCCGCGGTGACGTCCAGGCCGCGGCCGCCCGGCTGGAGCGGGCCGGCTGGGTCGAGGGCGCCGGCGGCGTCCGGGTCAAGAACGGGCGCAAGCTGCTGCTCCGCTATATCACCCTGCCGGGCGACTTCGTGAAGTACCGGGGCGGTGAGCTGCTCCAGGACCAGCTGGCAAAGATCGGCGTCGAGCCTGGACGTGCGCCCGGTCGACGGCAAGACGCTGTTCGGCGACCGGCTGCCCAACGGCGGCTTCGAGATCGCCGGGTTCTCCTGGGTCGGCGAGCCCGTTCGCCGATCTCGGGCAGCCGGGACATCTACGTCACCGGGGGCGGCGGCAACTACGGCAGGTTCTCCGACCCCGAGGTCGACGCCCTGTTCGGGCAGGCCACGGCCGAGCTCGACCCGGCCCGCTCGACCGCGCTGGCCAACCAGATCGACCGCAAGCTCTGGGAGGAGTTGCCGGTCATCCCCCTCTACCAGCGGCCGACGTTCCTCGCCTGGCGCGAGACGCTCCGCAACGTGGTCGAGAACCCGACCAACGAAGGGCCGCTCTGGAACGCCGAGTCCTGGGCCTTCGCCGCCGACGCGCCCTAGGCTACTTGCCCCTGAAGAAGGGTGGGTGAGTAGGGGTTCTCCAAGACCGGGGAGCCGTACCGGCCTGACTGGTGGTCGTGCCCGGGCTTGGTGGTCATGCGGCGGCCACCACCGTCATGCGCTGCAGGTTGTGGCGAACACGCCCAGTCCGACCCAGGTCTTGGCACCCGGTAGCCGCCGCATCCTGGTGCGCCGTACCCCAAAGCCGCGCTTGAGGTGGCTGATCCGGGCCTCGATCCCGACCCGCCAGTTCCGCATCCTGCGGAACGGCCTGGTCCGCTCCAGCGCCGCCCGGGCCGCGCTCACGGTGCCTTTGCGCTGCAGCCCGATCCGCTGTACGCCAAGCTCGGCCAGGGCACAGTCGTTGGCAGTGGTCCCGAACCCGCGGTCACCGACCACCGTGGCCGCCACCCGCCCGGTGACCTCGGCCACCCGCTCCACGGCGGGAACCAGCCGGGGCGCGTCCGGTGGATTGCCCTGCTGCAGCTGGTGGTCGGCGACAAAGCCGCGCTCATCCTCTGCCACCAGCAGCGTGTACCCGAACTCGGTCGGGCTTCTGGGCTTGCCCTTGCGGATCGGCCGGGCGTCCGGATCGCTCAAGCTGACCAGCCGATCGGGGATCACCCGGTTGCCCGCAAGCCGCTGATCGGCCTGCCACAGCAGCCGACCGGTGAGCCCGATCGTCTCCTGCAGCTCGCCCACCAGCCACCCCAGCCGCCCGTCGCCGGGCCGACGCCGCCGCGCCCGGCGGGCGTTGCGCGCCACCGCCTGCACCTGGCGCAGGGTCTGGGTGGCCAGCCCGGCGACCTCGCCGGTCAGCCGATCCACCTCGGCCATCGCCTCCCCACCGCGGCGCCGCAGCGCGTGCGCCAGCTTGCGCATGCGCCGCCCCGCGGCCCGGCCCCGATCCCGGAACCGGGTCCGGCCCGCCGCCCCACGACCCTTGATGCGCCGCACCAGCCCACCCAGCTTGCGCACCGCCTGCTCCAGCAGATCGGCGTCGGTGGGGTAGTCGATGTCGGCCTCCACCACGGTGGTGTCCACCCGCAGCTTGCGCCCCGCAGCAGCCGGTCCTTGGCGAGCTTGTCCACCAGCGCGGCATTCAGCTGCTCGATCACCTCGGGCCCAGCTCGACGCACCAGCTTGACCAGCGTGGTCGGGTGCGGCACGGGCCGGTCCAGCCCGATGCGGCAGAACCGCCGCCACGAGATCGAGTCGCTGACTTCTCGGCACAGGCTCTCGTAGCCGAGCCCGTAGCGGTGCTTGAGGTACAGCAGCCGCAGCAGCGTGTCGACCGGGACCGACGGACGGCCCAGCCGGGCTGAGAACAACGCCCGCCATGGGGCGATGAAGCGCTCGTCGTCCAGGTAGGCGTCGACCTGGGCGAGTTCGGCGGGCAGCCGCTTGGCCTCCTCGGGCAGCAGCAGCTCCCAGATGGTGGTCTGCGGGTCGGTCTCGCCCAGCACCGGTGACCTCCAAGGGATGCGGCGGCAGGAGAATCACAACGGTGTCATTCAACCACCAACCAGACCCCGCCTACCGGTGTTTCCGCAGCTCAACCGCTATCTCGGCCGCGACTTCTTCAGGGGCAAGTAGGCTAGTCGGCGGAGGCGGGTGCGGCGCGTCGGCGGAGGACCCCGACCAGACTGATCGCCGAGACGATCGACCAGACACCCTCCAGGAGCAGGAACCCCCAGCGCTCGTCGACCCAGGCGATCACGGCCAGCACGAACGAGCCGACCAGGTTGAGGACCAGGTAGACGAGCGAGTGCTGGTCGAGCAGGCGGAGCTGGGCGAGGGTGAAGCCGGCCAGGATCAGCACCGCCCCGGCGACCTCAAGGGCGATGATGACGCCGTGGGGCAACGCTAGGCGCCGGAGGCGAGGGCGAGGAGGCGGTCGACCCCGGCGTCCAGGGCCAGCACCTCGCGTTCGACCTCGGCCTCGAGGGGGGCGATCTCGGCGGCCGTCTCGGCCCCGAGGCCGGCGCTGGCCGCCCGGCGGATGACCAGGGCGACCCGGGCCACGTCGGCCACCCGGGCCCTGGCCGCGGGCAGCACCCGCGCCAGCTCGGCCTGGTCGGGCTCGCCGGCCAGCAGCCGCAGCTCGGCGTCGAGGGTCGCGGCCACCCGGCCGAGGCGCCTGGCCAGCTGGGGCAGGTCGCCGACGGCGCCGCCGGCCGCCTTGACGACCGCGACCGCCTCGCCGGTGGCCAGCGCGGCGGCCTGCAGGTCGCGCCGCAGGCAGGCCACCTGCCGCCGCGCCCCCGGCGGGGTGGTCAGCGCCTGCACGCTCCGGACCCGCCGCCGCAGCCTCGGGCTGCGCCGCACCCAGCGCACCATCCGCCAGACGACCGCCAGGGCCACCCCACCGGCCAGCAGGCACATCAGCAGCAGGGTCAGCAGCAGCTCCTCCATGGCGCCGTCCTCCACTCTCCACTCGGCGTCACCGGCCCGCGACGGGCTCGGACCACCATAGGGCCGCGCACCAACCTTGTCACCCGCTCCCGCTCAGCCGCCGGAGACGGCGGGCAGGATCCAGACCTCGTCGGCGTCGCCGACCGGGGTCGCGATCCCGTCCAGGTAGCGGATGCTCTCGCCGTTGACGAACACGTTGACGTGCCGGCGCAGCACCCCCTGGTCGTCCAGGACCCGCTGGCCGACCCCGGGATGGGCCTGGCCGAGGGCGGCCAGCACCGTCCCCACGGTGGCCCCGGCGACGTCGACCCGGCGCCGCCCGGCCGCGTACCCGGAGAGGGCGGCCGGCAGGTGGACGGTGGGCATCGGCGACCCCTAGGGCACGACGGCGGCCTTGACACAGACCACCGGCGGCAGCCACCCGGCCAGCGCCTGCCAGTGCTCCCCCTCGTCGGAGGAGGCGAACAACTCCCCGGTGCGGGTCCCGAAATACAGGCCGGCCGGGTCGAGCCCGTCGGTGGCGAACCCGTCGCGGAGCACCGTCAGCCAGGCGTCGCGCTGGGGCAGGCCGTCGGTGAGCGGCTCCCAGGAGCCGCCGGCGTCCCGGGTCCTGTAGACCCGGGCCTGCCCGTCGGGGGTGCAGCGGAACTCGTCGGAGTCCAGCGGGATCATCCAGGCGGTGTCGGGGTCGGCGGGGTGGGCGACCATCGGGAACCCGAAGTCGCTCGGCACCCCGTTGGCCATGTCCTCCCAGTGGTCGCCCCCGTCGTCGCTGCGGTACAGGCCCCAGTGGTTCTGGAGGTACAGGCGGCCCGGCCGCCCACCGGCCCGGGCGACCTTGTGGACGCACTGGCCGAACTCGGGGTACCTGTCGGGCAGGAACACGGCCCGGATGCCGTCGTTGCGGGCCTGCCAGCTCCGCCCGCCGTCGTCGCTGCGGTACACCCCGCCGGTGGAGATGGCGATCCACATGCGCTCGGGGTCGGCCGGGTCGAGCAGCACCGTGTGCAGGCACAGCCCGCCGCCCCCCGGCTCCCACCGCGGCCGGTGGGGATGCTCCCACAGCCCCTCGACCAGCTCGAACGTCTCCCCGCCGTCGTCGGAGCGGAACAGCGCCGCCGGCTCCACCCCGGCCCAGACGGTGCCCGGCCGATCCTCCCCGGCCGGCTGCAGCTGCCACACCCTGGCCAGCGAGGCGTCGCTCCCCTCCGGGAACCGGAGGTTGGCCCGTTCCGGCTCCACCCAGGTCCGCCCCAGGTCGTCCGACCGGCGCACCACCGCCCCCCAGTGCCCGTGCGCGGTCCCGGCCAGCAGCCGGCGCCGCCCGCCCCGCCCGTCGAACCGGATCGCGTACACCTGCTCGCCCCGGAAGTGCGGCCCGCTCGCCCGCCACTTCCCCCGCCCCGGGTCACCCGCGAACAGCCACGCCCCCTTCATGGTCCCGACCGCCAGCAGCACGTCCCCGGAGTCGACCTCGATGTGCTCGTTCATGTCGCTAACCCTACCCCGCCTTCCCGGCAGGGTGGCGACGGACCGGGTCGGTCGCTACCGCGACTCAGAGGTCCTCGAGGACCGCGTCGGCGGTGCGGCGGCCGGAGGCGAGGGCGCCGTTGATGGAGGCGGTGTCGCGGTGGTCGCCGCAGACGTAGTGGCCGGGGCGGAGGCGGACGGGGCGCTGGGGGGGGTCGAGGGCGCCTGGGGGCTGGGCCGGTTGGGCGTGGGGGATGTGGTAGGTCTTGAGGTGACGCCAGGCGACCACGGCGGAGCCGAACCAGTCGGCGAGCTGGCCGAGGACGGCGGCCTCCAGGTCGGGGCCCTTGGGGAGGTCGGGGCGGTCGACGACGGTCGCCGAGATGAGGGCGGCGCCGGGTGGGGCGTAGGTGGGGGCGACAGCGCTGGGGACGCAGAGGTTGTTGACCGGGCCCTGGCCGTCGCCGTCGAGGACGATCACCGGCTCGTCGACCGGGGCCCGGTCGGCGGCGAAGTAGAGGCAGCTCACCGGGACCGACCGGGGGGCCGCCACCTCGTCGCCGAGCAGCTCGGAGGCGGTGGGGCCGTCGGTGGCGACCACGACCGCCCTGGCCGGCAGCTTCTCGCCGCCGACGAGGGTGACGCCGCCGTCGCCGACGGCGGTGACCCGCTGGCCGAGGCGGACGCAGTCGGGAGGGAGGCCGCCGGCCAGCTGCTCGCCGATGGCGCCCATGCCGCGGGTCGGGAGGGCGACGTCGCCCAGGGCGAACATCCGGTAGACGAACTCGAACATGCGGCTGGAGGTGCCCAGCTCCCGGTCGAGCAGGACCCCGCCGAACAGCGGCCGGAAGAAACGGTCGACGATGGCGTCGGACAGGCCGTTGGCGGCCAGGGCCTCGCGGGTGGTGGTCTCCGGGCGGGCGAACAGCTCCTCCAGCGACCCGGCCACCACCCGGCGGCGCAGGCTCGCCACCTTCAGCTTGTCGCCGAGCGTGCCCACCGGGGCCAGGGCGGTGCGCAGCCCGTCCCAGCGCCGCCGGAACGGGTCGGCCACGGTCACGAGCCGGTCGCCGGTGCGGACCATCGCCCCCGGGTAGAACGGGTGCAGCTCCAGCTCCCGGTAGTCGAGGGCGTCGGCGGCCTCGGGGTAGGCGGTCAGCAGGACCTGGAAGCCCCGGTCGAGCAGGAAGTCGTCGATCCGGTCGGTGCGGACCCGGCCGCCGACCCCGTCGGATGCCTCCAGGACGGTGGCGGCGACGCCCTTCTCGTGGAGGCGGCGGGCGCAGCGGAGCCCGGCCAGCCCGGCGCCGACGACGTAGACGCCGCCGTCCTGCGTGGCCATCTAGCCGCCGGGCCGTCCGGCCCGGGCCGCCTCGGCGTCCCGGCGCAGGGTCCCCGGCAGGGCGAAGTGGACGTCCTCGGGGACCACCTCGACCTCGCGGACCTCGGTCGCGCCACGCTCGCGGAGGGCGGCGACCAGCTCGTCGACCAGCCACTCGGGGGCGGACGCGCCCGAGCTGACGCCGACGGTGTCGACCCCCTCGAACCAGGCCGGGTCGACCGCCGAGGCCTGCGAGACGAGGTGGGCCTGGGAGCCGGAGGCCCGGGCGACCTCGACCAGGCGGACCGAGTTGGAGGAGTTCTCGGCCCCGATCACCAGCACCAGCTGGCAGTCGCGGGCCAGGGTCTTGACCGCGGCCTGCCGGTTCTGGGTGGCGTAGCAGATGTCGTCGGAGCGGGGGCCGGCCAGCACCGGGAACCGCTCGCGCAGGGTGCCGATCACCCCGGCGGTCTCGTCGACCGACAGGGTGGTCTGGGTGAGGTAGGCGACCCGCTCGGGGTCGGCGACCTCCACCGCGGCCGCCTCGTCCTCGTCGCCGACGAGGTGGACGGCCCTGGGCGCGTGGCCCATGGTGCCGGCGACCTCCTCGTGGCCCTCGTGGCCGATGAGCACGATGTCGTAGCCCTTGGCGGCGAACTTGCGCGCCTCCTGGTGGACCTTGGTCACCAGCGGGCAGGTGGCGTCGACCACCCGCAGGCCGCGGGCCCTGGCCTCGGCGTGGACCGCCGGGGCGACGCCGTGGGCGGAGAACACCACCGTCGCACCCTCGGGCACCTCGTCGAGCTCCTCGACGAAGACCGCGCCCCTGGTCTCGAGGTCCTTGACCACGTGCAGGTTGTGGACGATCTGCTTGCGCACGTAGACCGGGGGGCCGTAGGTGGCCAGGGCGACCTCGACGATGTCGATGGCCCGCTCGACGCCGGCGCAGTAGCCGCGGGGGGCGGCCAGCAGCACCCGGCGGGGGGCAGCGAACGCTGGGATGGGGTGGCTGCTCATGCCCCCCATTCTATCGACGCCCGCCGCTCGTGCCCGCCGAGCGGGCGTACCGTGTCGGCAGCGGCGGGAAAGGAGACGGTGAGGGTGGAGCTGGAAGCGCTCGACCACGTCGGGCTGGTCGTCTCGGACGTGTCCCGGTCGGTCCGCTGGTACCAGGAGGTGCTGAGCCTGCGCCGCGCCCACGAGGACGTGTGGGGCGACTTCCCGGCCGTGCTGGAGGCCAACGGCAGCGGGGTGGCCCTGTTCCCCAACTCCGACGGCGGGCCCATCCCGGCCGACGACCCGATGCGCCACGTCGGGTTCCGGACCTCACGCCGAGGCCTGGAGGAGGCCAAGATCGAGCTGGCGGCGAACGGGGTCGAGTACGAGGAGGGCGACTACGGGGTCGCCTGGTCGGTGTACCTGCCCGATCCCGACGGCTACCAGGTCGAGATCACCACCTACGAGCCGGCGCCGGGTTGAGCCCCGACCGGCCGGCGCCGGTTAGGCTGGTCCGGCGATGACGGAGGCAACCGGGAGCTGGGTCGAGGCCAGGGAGCTCGACCACCGCATCGTGGTCGTCTGGACCGTGCAGGATGCGGTCGGCTACGCGGTGCTGACCCTGCTGGTGCTGGCCCTCGACATCGGGGCCAGGCTGGCCGGCGTGGAGGTGCCCGGGCCACCCGGGCTGGCCGCCGGGCTGGTCGCGGTCGCCGGCGGCCTGGCCGCCTGGTGGTGGCCGCGTTCCCGCTACCGCCACTGGAGCTACCAGGTGGCCCCGGACGCGCTGGAGCTGCGCCACGGCGTGGTCCGCCGCATCCACTCGGCCATCCCCTACTTCCGGGTCCAGCACATCGACGTCGCCCAGGGCCCGGTGGAGCGGGCCGTCGGCCTGTCCCGGCTCGTCCTGCACACCGCCTCCGCCGGGACCGACGCCACCATCCCCGGCATCGCCGCCGGCGACGCCGAGGGCCTGCGCCGCCTCATCCTGGCCAGGGCCGGCCACGGCGATGCGGTCTGAGGACCCGGGCCCGCCCCCACCGGACCAGGTCACCCCGGAGGGCCCGAGCCCGCCGGACCAGGCCCCCGAGGTCCCGCTCGACGGCGGGGGGCCGCGGCGGCTGCACGTGCTCAGCCCGGTGTTCTTCGCCACCCGGCACGCCTGGCGGCTGTGGCCGCTGGCCCTGCTGGTGGCGGCCCGGCGGCAGTTCTGGCTGCTCGCCCTCGGGGCCCTGGTGCTGCTGGCCTGGAGCACCGTCGAGTGGTGGCGCCACACCTACGCGCTTGAGGGCGGAGCCCTGCGGGTCGAGGAGGGCGTGCTGGCCCGCAAGCTCCGGGCGGTCCCCTTCGACCGGATCCAGCAGGTCGAGCTGGTCCGCAAGCCCCTGCACCGCCTGCTCGGCGTGGCCTCCCTCCGGGTCGAGACGGCCGGGGGCGGCACGGCCGCCGAGGTCGACCTGGACGTGGTCACCCTGGCCGAGGCCCAGGGGCTGCGGGCCAGCCTGCTGCGGGCCAAGGCCCGGCTGGCGGCCGCCCCCGCCGGCCAGGCGGGCGCCGGGGCGGCCGAGGCCGGCACGGCCGGGACCGAGGTCGCGGCGCCCCCGGCCGAGCGGGTGCTGCTCCGGCTCCGGATCGGGGAGGTGATGCTGGCCGGGATCACCGGGTCGCGGGCGGCCGCCGCCCTGGTCGTGCTCGGCCCGCTCAGCCAGGCCGCCGACTGGTTCCCGGGCCTGAACGACTGGCTGTTCCAGCGGTTCGACCCGCAGGCGGTCGCACCCACCACCCCGCCCAGCGTTCCTGGCCGTGGCCGTGCTCGCCGTGGTCGTGTGGCTGGGCCTGGCCGCCGCCTCCAGCATCGTGACCGACTACGGCTTCACCCTCGCCCGGGTCGGGAACGACCTGGTGGTGCGGCGCGGGCTGCTGGAGCGCCGCGAGGCCGTCCTGCCCCTGGCTCGGCTCCAGGTGGTCCGGATCGAGGAGTCGCTGCTGCGCCGGGCCCTGGGCCTGGCCTCGATCCGCATCCAGAGCGCCGGCCGCACCGGGGCCGGCGACCAGACGGCCGGCCGCCTGGCCATCCCGGTCCTGCCCCGCGTCCAGGTCAACCAGGTCCTCGAGGAGCTGGTGGCGGGGGCGGCGCCGGTCCCGAGGCTGCTCGCCCCGCCGCCGGCGGCCCGGCGCCGGGCCGTGACCCGCAGCGTCGTCCGGACCGCCCTGGTCGTGGCCGTGATCGCCCTGCCGCTGTGGCTGCTGCGCTCGGAGGGCGTGCTGGAGTTCCCGGCGGCCGTCGCGCTGGCCGTCCTGCCCGTGCTCGCCCTGGCCGTGGTCGCCGGCCGGGCCGCCTACCGGAGCCTCGGCCACGCCGCCGCCCGGGGGTTCCTGTACGCCAGGGTCGGGGTGGCGATCCGGGTGACCACGGTCGTCCCGGTCGCCAAGACCCAGAGCGCCAGCGTCCGCTCCTCCCCGTTCCAGCGCCGCTCCGGCCTGGCCACCCTCCACGTCGACATCGCCGGCGGTGGCCCCACCCCCCAGGTCCACGACGAGGCCGAACCCACCGCCGAGAGCCTGCTCCAGGTGGTGCTGGGCCGCCGTGCGGCACCCACCCGGTCCGCTGCCGGGTCCCCCGGTGGGGGAGCGTAGCCGACCCGAAGCGGGATTGCCGGGGGTTGTCCACACCCCCCGGACGTCAGCGCTCGTCGAGGGCGGCGATGGCGCGGTCGAGGGCGGCGGCGACGTCGCCGACCAGCAGGTGGTAGCCGTCGGCGACCACCTGGCGGCCGCTGGCCACGACGGAGGTGACGTCGGCGGCGGTGGCCGCGAACACCAGGTGGTCGACGGCGTCGGCGGGGCGGGCGCCGGCCAGGCGCACCGAGTCGAGCCGGACCGTGACCAGGTCGGCCAGGCGGCCGGGGGCGAGGCGGCCGGCGTCCCAGCCGAGGGCGTCCATGCCCGACCCGGTGGCCGCGGCCAGCAGGTCGGCCGGCCGCTGGTGGCCGCGCCGCTCGGTGGCCAGCCGCTCGTCCAGCTCGACCGCTCTGGCCTCCTCGAACAGGTCGATCACGGCATGGCTGTCCGAGCCCAGGCAGAGCGGGCTGCCGGCGTCGGCCAGCGCCCTGGCCGGCCCGATCCCGTCGGCCAGGTCGCGCTCGGTGGTCGGGCAGAAGCAGGCGGTGGTGCCGGTGGCGCCGAGGCGGGCCACGTCCTCGCCGGTGAGATGGGTGGCGTGCACGGCGGTGGTGCGCGGGCCCAGCACGCCGGCCGAGGAGGCCAGGGCGGCCGGGGTGCGGCCGGTGGCGGCGAGGCAGGCCTCGTTCTCGGCCCGCTGCTCGGACAGGTGCAGGTGCAGGGGGGCGTCGCGGGCGGCGGACCATGCGGCCACGGTCGCCATGGCCGCCGGGTCGACCGCCCGCACGCTGTGGACGGCGGCCCCGACCCGCAGCCCGGGCCGGTCGTGGAGGGCGCCGGCCCGCTCGGCCCAGCGGTCGGCGTCGCCGTCGCCGAAGCGGACCTGGACGCCGGCCAGGGGCCGGCCGTCGAGCCCGGCCCGCAGGTAGCAGGTGTCGAGCAAAGTGAGCCGGATCCCGGCCCGGCCGGCCGCCTCGGCCAGCGCCTCCCCCATCCGGTTGGGGTCGGCGTAGGGCCGGCCGGCCGGGTCGTGGTGCAGGTAGTGGAACTCCCCCACGGCGGTGATCCCGGCCAGCGCCATCTCGGCGTAGGTGGCGGCGGCCAGCTCCAGGTAGTGGTCCGGGTCGAGGACGGCGGCGACCTGGTACATCAGGTCCCGCCAGCTCCAGAAGTCCCCCCGGCCGCGATGGGTGCGGCCGCGCAGGGCCCGGTGGAAGGCGTGGGAGTGGCCGTTGGCCAGGCCGGGGACGGTGATCCCGGCGAGCCGGGTCGCCCCGGCCGGCGGGTCGACCCCCTCGGTCACGGCCGCGATCCGCTCGCCCTCGACCTCGACCAGCACCCGCTCGGCCACCCCCCGTTCGGGGCCCAGCCAGGCCAGCTCGGCGTGCCAGGCCCTCACGGCCGGGCCCGGAGGGGCCGGGAGCGGCGGGTCCCGGCGGCCCCGGGGTGGCTCAGCGGCACGCCAGCTCCTCGGTCACCGCGGCCAGGGCCTGGACTCCGGCCAGGCAGTCGTCGAGCTCGGCCGTCTCGGCCGGGCTGTGGCTGACCCCGGTCGGGTTGCGGACGAACAGCATGGCCGTGGGGACGGAGGCCGCCAGGGCGCCGGCGTCGTGGCCGGCGGCGGTGGGCAGCCCCACCGGCTCCAGGCCGCGGTCGCGCAGGCAGGCGTACACCCGGGCGGTCAGCTCGCCGTCGAGCTCGACCGCCGGGCTGCGCGACTCGCGGTCCAGGGCGGCGGTGAGCCCGTTGCGGTCCGCCGCCTCCTCGACCGCGGCCTGGAAGGCGGCCACCAGCCAGTCGAGGGTCTGGTCCCCCTCGGCCCGCGCGTCCAGCCAGGCCGACACCCGGCCGGGCACCGAGTTGGCCGAGTTCGGCTCGACCACGACCCGGCCGACGGTCGCGACCGCGTCCAGCTCGGTGGCGGCCGCCCGGGCGGCGAGCACGGCCGCGGCCAGCCCGAGCATCGGGTCGCGCCGGTCGGCCAGCCGGGTCGTCCCGGCGTGGTTGGCCTCGCCGGTCAGGGTGAGCCGCCAGCGCCCGTGGGGCCAGATGCCGGTCCCCAGCCCGACCGGCTGTCCCAGGTCGACCAGGCCCCGGCCCTGCTCGACGTGCAGCTCGACGAACGCGCCCAGCCGCCCCACCCGCGCCGGGTCGGGCCCAAGCGTCTCCGGGTCGACCCCGGCGGCCGCCATCGCCTCGGCGACGGTGACCCCGTCCTGGTCGGTGCGCACGAGCACGTCCGGCGGGTCGAGCGCCCCGGCCAGGACCCGGCTCCCGAAGGTCGGCACCCCGAACCGCCCGCCCTCCTCGTCCGCGAACGCCACCACCGCCACCGGCCGTTCCGGCTCCACCCCCCGGGCGATCAGCTCCCCCACCGCCACCAGCCCGCTGACGACCCCGAGGGCCCCGTCGTAGGCCCCTCCCCCCGGACCGTGTCCAGGTGGCTCCCGACCGCCACCACCCCACCCTGGTCCGCGGCGGGACCGGGCCACCAGGCCCAGAGGTTGCCGGCGGGGTCCCGGTCGACGGTGAGACCGAGGGCGCTGGCCTCGGACTCGAACCAGGACCTGGCCGCGCGGTCCTCGTCGGTCCAGGCGAGGCGGGTCCAGCCGCCGGCCGGGTCCCGGCCGATCGCGGCCAGGCCGCCGAAGCACGCCTCGAACTCGTCCCGAAGCCGATCCCCGTTCCCGCTCATGCCGCTCCCAGCGCTCGACCCGCCGTCACCGGGAGAGTCTGTCATCCATGCTCACCGCGGCCACGCCGACGGCG
>CAVTCL010000014.1:0-49050 GCA_963733175.1 uncultured Actinomycetota bacterium | reverse complement strand
CGGGGCCGTCAACGGTGATCGGCGGCCGATCCGGCGCCGGCCAGCTGGGCCTCGGTTGGGGCGGGTTCGGTCGAGGCTCTGGCGGCGGCCACCACCCGGGAGAGGGTGGCGGTCAGGACCTCGACCTCCTCGGGGGACAGGTGGCGGGTGAAGTGCTCGTGGATGCCGCGCAGGTGGACCGGGGCGGCGCGGCGGAGGGCGCTGCGGCCCTGGTCGGTGAGGACCGCGAACCAGCCGCGGCGGTCGTCCTCGCAGCGCTCGCGGCGGACCAGCCCGGCCGCCACCATGCGGTCGACCAGGCGCGACAGGCCGCTCTTGGAGAGCAGGACCGACGCCGACAGCTCCTGCATGCGCAGCCGGCCCCCCGGGGCCTCGGCCAGGTTGAGCAGCACGTCGTAGCGGCTCAGGGGCAGGCCGCGCGCGGCCACCAGCTCGTGCTCGAGCAGCTCGGTGACCGTGGCGTGGGCCTCGAGCAGCAGCCGCCAGGCGGCCAACTGCGCAGGATCGGGTCGCGCCGGCATCCACCCATTGTAGGTGGCCGTCCAGCTACCAACGGTCAGCGCTGGACAGTTCCTGGTACGCTAGTGGACCTCCCCCACGGCCTTCCCTGCGTTCGATCCTGCTCGACCATGCGGTCGAGGAAGGAGGTCGTCAGAGATGACCGCCACCCACTCCCCGATGCACGACCGGCGGCCGGCCGTGGTCGTGCTGCGGGCCCTCGGTCTGGGCGAGCTGCTCACCGCGCTCCCGGCCCTGCGCGCCCTCGCCGACGCCTTTCCAAGGCACCCGCGCCTGCTGGCCGCCCCGGCCGTGCTGGCCCCGCTGGCCCGCGCCTCGGGCGCGGTCGACGAGGTGGTCCCGAGCGACGGGCTCGCCGAGCCCCTGCACCGGCGCCTGCACGGCGCCGGACTGGCGGTGAACCTGCACGGCCGCGGCCCCGAGAGCCACAACCTGCTGCTGGCCACCGAGCCACGGCGGCTGGTCGCGTTCACCCACCCGGCGGTGCCGGCCAGCTCCAAGGGCCCCCGCTGGCGGCCCGACGAGCACGAGGTGGCCCGCTGGTGCCGGCTGCTGGAGGAGAGCGGCATCGCCGCCGACCCGGGCCGGCTCGACCTGGAGCTGCCGCCCGGCCCGGTGCCCCACGGGGCCGCGGGCGCCACCCTCGTCCACCCGGGCGCGGCCAGCCCGTCCCGGCGCTGGCCGCCCGAGCGGTTCGCCGAGGTCGCCAGGTCCGAGCTGGCCGCCGGCCGGTGGGTGATCGTGACCGGCGGCCCGGACGAGGTCGACCTGGCCAACGACGTCGCCGCCCGGGCCGGGCTGCCCCCCAGCGCCGTCCACGCCGGCCAGGGCGGCGTGCTGACCATCGGCCGCCTGGTCGCCGCCGCCGACCGGGTCGTGTGCGGCGACACCGGCGTCGCCCACCTGGCCACCGCCCTGCGCACCCCGTCGGTGGTGCTGTTCGGCCCCACCTCCCCGGCCCTGTGGGGCCCGCCCCCCGACCGGCCCTGGCACCGGGCGCTGTGGGCCGGGGGCCGCGGAGACCCCAACGGCCAGCTTCCCGACCCCGGCCTCCTGGCCATCGGCGTCGACCAGGTCACCGAGGCCCTGGACGACCTCCCACCCGCGGCCGCCCCCACCCCGCGACGGGGCGCGACCGCCCGCGGCCGGGTCGCCTAGCCCGGTCAGACGGCCAGGGCGAGCGCCGGGTCGCGGCCGCCGTTGGCCGACGGGAGGCCGGAGAGGATGCGGCCGGTGACGTCCTCGACCCTGCCGACGCCGTCGACCATGTTGAGCAGGCGGCGGTGGCGGTAGTAGTCGATCAGGGGCCGGGTCTTGATCGCGAACACCTCCAGCCGGTGCCGGATCGTCTGCTCGACGTCGTCGGCCCGGTGCTGGGCCGCCGCCCGGCCGGCCAGCCGCCGCAGCAGCTCCTCCTCGCCGGCCTCGATGCAGAGCACGGCGTGCAGGGGCGCGCCCAGGCCGGCCAGGCGCCGGTCCAGGGCCTCGGCCTGGTTGACGGTACGGGGGAACCCGTCCAGCACGAACCCGCCCGCACAGTCGTCGTCGGCCAGGCGCTCCATCACCATGGCGATGACCACCTCGTCGGGCACCAGGTCGCCCCGGTCCATGTACTCCTGGGCGGCCCGGCCCAGCTCGGTCCCCTCGGCCACGTTCGCCCGGAAGATGTCCCCGGTGGCGATGTGCGGGGCGTCGAAGCGGCCTGCGACCCGTGTGGCCTGCGTGCCCTTTCCCGCTCCGGGCGGGCCGAGGAGAACGATGCGCATCGGTCCTCCGCTCGGTCGGGGAATGGTGACCTCAGAGCCTAGGCGGGGGGCTTGCTATCAGTCCAATAGATCGTCTAAATGGCGAGCATCGAGATCCTCTATGATGAGGGGTGAGATGCTGCCCCAGATCGAGGCCTTTCTCGAGGTTGCCCGGCGCCAGAACCTGAGCCGGGCCGCCGAGGCGCTGTTCGTCTCCCAGCCCACCCTGACCGCCCGCCTGCAGGGCCTGGAGTCCACCCTGGGCGAGCGGCTGTTCGTCCGCACCCGGCGCGGGATGCGGCTCACCGAGGCCGGGGAGACGTTCCTCCCCTTCGCCGAGCATGCCGTGGCCGCGCTGGCCGACGGGCGCGAGCGCCTGGACGAGCTGCGCCGGGGCGTCGCCGGCCGGCTGGTCCTGGGGGCGCCGCCCACGGTCAGCACCTACACCCTGCCCGACCTGCTGGCCCGCTTCTCCGCCGCCTACCCGAAGGTCCGCCTGGCCGTCAAGACCGGCACCTCCGAGGAGATCCTGGAGATGGTCCTGCACGACCAGGTGCAGCTGGGCATCATCCGCTCCCTGGCCCACCAGGAGATCGAGAGCGTGCCGCTGTACACCGACGCCCTGGTCCTGATCGCCGGGCCCGGCCACCGGCTGGCCGGCGCCCGCACCGGCGGCCAGGCCCGCCTGGCCGACCTGGCCGGCGAGGTGCTTGTCCTGTTCGGGCGCAGCTCCAGCTACCTGGAGTTCACCACCGCCACCTTCCGCCAGGCCGGCGTGCTGACCGGCAGCGTCCTGGAGCTGGACAACATCGAGGCGGCCAAGAAGATGGTCGAGCGCGGCCTCGGCGTGTCCTTCGTCCCGGCCAGCACCGTGGCCGCCGAGCTGGCCGCCGGCACCCTGACCCGGATCGAGCTGGTCGACGCGGCCCCGGTCCGGCGCGAGATCGTCGCCGTCCGCCGCATCGACGGCGGCCGGCCCTCGGGCGCCACCGCCGTGTTCCTGGAGATGCTGGCCGAGCTCCCCTCTCCCGGCTGACCGTCCCCGTATGCTTGGCCCCGACCGCCGAGCAGGAGCGCCGCCGATGGCCCGGAGAGTGGGATTCTGGATCGCCTGGTACGTGCCGCTGGTGATCCTGTGGCTGGCCTTCGTGGACACCTTCGCGGTCGCCGAGGTGGTCCTCGGCCTGGTCGCGGCCGCCGTCGCCGCCACCGCGGCCGAGGTGGTGCGGTCCCAGGACCTGTTCCGGTCGCGGTTCCAGCTCCGCTGGCTGCGCGACCTGCACCGGCTCCCCTGGCAGGTGCTGCGCGACTGCTGGCTGCTGGCCGCCGCCCTGTGGCGCCACTGCACCGGCCGTCCCGTGCGCGGGGTGTTCCGGGTCGTGCCCTTCCCCAGCGACGCCGACGACGCCCGCGCCGCGGGCAGGCGGGCGCTGGTGACCGCCCTGCTCTCGGCGACCCCCAACACCCTGGTGGTCGGGGTCGAGGGCGGCGAAGGGATGCTGGTCCACCAGCTCGTCCCCGAGCCCGGGTCGCCGGTGCCGCCCAGCATGCTGGAGGGCGGTGGTGAGCGGGATGGATGAGTGGACCGTGGCGGCGCTGGCGCTGCTGGCCGGGCTGGTGCCCTGCGGGGTGGTCTGCCTGCGGGGCGGCCCGGTCGACCGGCTGGTCGGCCTGGAGCTGGCCGGGACCGTCGACACCCTGGTCCTGCTGCTGCTGGCCCAGGCGTACGACCGGGCGATCTACTTCGACCTGGCGCTGGCGCTGGCCCTGCTGTCGTTCGCGGGCGGCCTGGTGTTCGCCCGCTTCCTGGAGCGCTGGATATGAGCCTCCGCGAGCTGGCCGTGACCGCCCTGCTGGTGCTCGGCGTCGGGGTGACGCTGTTCTCCTGCCTCGGCGTGCTGGTCATGCGCGACGCCTACGACCGCCTGCACTACACCACCCCGGCGGCGGTGGTCGCCCCGGTGGCCATCGCCGCCGCCGTGGTGCTGGAGGAGCGCCTCTCGGCCGCCGGCGTCAAGGCCGTGCTGGTCGCCGTCGTGCTGGCCGTCACCAACCCGGTGCTCGGCCACGCCACGGCCAGGGCGGCCCGCATCCGCCAGTTCGGCGAGTGGACCGTCCGCGAGGAGGAGCGGGAAGGGGGGAACCCTCCGTGATCGTCCTCGAGGTCACCGTGTTCCTCCTGGTCGCGGCCGCCGGCACCGCCGTCGTGCTCACCCGCGACCCGCTCAACCAGGCGATCGTGGCCAGCTTCTACGGCCTCGTCCTGGGGATCATGTTCTTCGTCTACCAGGCGCCCGACGTCGCCCTGTCCCAGATCGCCGTCGGCGCGGTCGCCCTGCCCCTGATGATCCTGCTCGCCCTGGCCAAGGTCCGGGCGCTGCGCGGCGGGAACGGGGAGGACGACCGGTGACCCCCACCCTGCGCCGGCGGGTGTTCCTGGTGGCGGCCGCGGCGGCCGGGGCGCTGCTGCTGTGGGGGCTGACCGGCCTGCCCGACTACGGCGTCTACGCCGGCCCCTACGGCGACGTGCTGAACCAGGTCGCGGTGGCCGAGCGCAAGGCCGCCAACGTGGTCGCCGCCGTCACCTTCGACTACCGCGGGATCGACACCATGGGCGAGGAGTTCATCCTGTTCGCGGCCGTGCTCGGGGTGGCCATCCTGCTGCGGGCGCAGCGCGACGAGACCGAGCAGCCACCCGACGAGGACGCCGCCGACCGCCATGCCCCGGCCACCTCCAACGCCGTCCGGGTGGTCGGCCTGGCCCTGGTCGGGCCGGTGGTGCTGTTCGGCGTCTACGTCGTCACCCACGGCCACCTGTCGCCGGGGGGCGGCTTCCAGGGCGGGGTCGTCCTGGCCACCGCCGCCCTGCTCGTCTACCTGTCCGGCGAGTACGTGACCCTGCGACGGGTCAGCCCGGAGGTCGTCGGTGACCTGGGCGAGTCGACCGGCGCCGCCGGCTACGTCGCCGTCGGCCTGCTCGGCGTGGCCGCCGGAGCGACCTTCCTGGCCAACGTCCTGCCCCTGGGCCAGCCCGGCGCCCTGCTGTCGGCCGGCACCATCCCGGTCCTCAACCTGGCCGTCGGCCTGGAGGTGGCCGGCGGGTTCGTGCTGCTGCTGTCGGAGTTCCTGGAGCAGACCCTGGTCATCCGCCGCCCCGGGGAGGTGACGTGAGCCACCTGCCGTACGTGGTCGCCGCCTGGCTGCTGCTGGTCGGGCTGTACGGGGTCGTGACCAGCCGCAACCTGGTCCACGCCATCACCTGCCTCTCGGTGGCGCAGTCCTCCACCTACATCCTGCTGCTGTCGGTCGGCTTCGAGCGGGGCGGCACGGCGCCGATCTTCCTCGACGTCCCCGTCGGCACCAAGGCCGTCGACCCGGTCGTCGGCGCCCTCGCCCTGACCGACATCGTGGTCGGGGCGACCGTGTCGGCCCTGCTGCTCGCCCTGGCCGTCCAGGCCTACAAGCACCACGGCTCCCTCGACCCCGAGCGGCTCGGAAGGGAACAGGACTGAACGCGGACGCCGTGGCGGCCCTGCCGGTCGCGCTTCCCCTGCTGGTCGCGGCCATCCTGGTCGGCCTGGCCCCGGTGTGCCCGCGGCGGGCGGCCGACACCGCCACCCTGGCCACCGCGGCCGTCGTGACCCTGCTCTGCCTCGCCCTCCTGGTCAGGAGCCTCGACGGGCCGGTCGTCTACTGGTTCGGCGGCTGGACGCCGCGCGACGGCATCGCCCTGGGCGTGGCCTTCGCCGTCGACCCGGTCGGCGCGGCCCTTGCCACCCTGGCCGGCGTCCTGGCCACCGCCGCCCTGACGTTCTCCTGGCGCATCTTCGAGGCCGTGCGCACCCTCCACCACGGCCTCATGCTGGTCTTCCTGGCCGGCATCGTCGGCTTCTGCCTGAGCGGCGACCTGTTCAACATGTTCGTGTTCTACGAGCTGTTCAGCGTGGCCGCGTACGCGCTGGCCGGCTACCGGACCACCGACCCGGGGTCGGTCCGCGGGGCGCTCAACTTCGCGATCACCAACTCGGTCGGGGCGATCCTGCTGCTGGGCGGCATCGCCCTGCTCTACGGCCGGACCGGCGCCCTCAACCTCGCCCAGCTCGGGCAGTCCCTGGCCACGGGGCCGGCCGACCGGCTCGTGGTCGTGGCCTTCCTGCTCCTCATGGTCGGGTTCTTCGTCAAGGCGGCGGTGGTGCCGTTCCACTTCTGGCTGGCCGACGCCTACGCGCTGGCCCCCACCGTCGTCGGGGTGCTGTTCGCCGGCGTGGTGTCGGAGCTCGGCCTGTACGCCGTCGCCCGCGTCTACTGGACGGTGTTCTCGGCCCCGCTGGCCGAGACCGAGGGGCTGCGCGGCGTCCTGCTGCTCGGGGCCGTGACCACGGCCCTGGTCGGCGGGGTGATGTGCCTGCTCCAGCACCACCTGGCACGGATGCTGGCGTACGCCACCGTCAGCCACGTCGGCCTGACCCTGGCCGGGTTCGCGCTGCTCGGGCCGGCCGGCGCCGGGGGCGCCGTGCTGTACCTGGTCGCCGACGGGATGGTCAAGGGCTCGTTGTTCATCTCGGTGGGGATCATCGACCACCACCTGCACGACGTCGACGAGCGGCGGCTGGCCGGCCGGGGCCGGCATCTCCCGTGGCTGGCGGCGCTCATGGTGGCCGGCGCCCTCGGGCTGGCCGGGGTGCCGCCGTTCGGGACCTTCCTGGGCAAGGCGCTGATGGAGGAGGCGGCGGTCGAGACCGGCCTGCCCTGGCTGATCGGGCTGTTCGTGGTGGTGGCCGCGCTCACCTCCGCCGCCCTGCTGCGCGCGACCGGGCGGGTGTTCTTCGGCCTCGGGCGCCGCCGGGGCGGTGCCGGCCGCGCCCCGGTCCCCCGACGAGGCGGCCGTCCGCCACCCGCACGTGCACGCCACCCAGGTCGTCCCGGCCGTCGGGCTGCTGGCCGGCGCCGTCGCCGTCGGCCTGGCGCCGGGAATCGCCGACGCGGTCCAGGACGCCGCCGGCCGGTTCACCGACCGGCCGGCCTACGCGGCCGCCGTGCTCCAGGGCGCCGGCGACCTGGCCCGGGCCGGGGCCCACCCGCCGGTGCACCTCGCCGGCCCGGCCCTGCTGGCGGCCCTCTCGGCGCTGCTCGGCCTCGGGCTCGCGCTGGCCGCCCTCCTGCCCGACCGGCTGCCGGGCCGCCTGCGCGGCGGCGTCGCCCGCGCCTGGGGCCCGGTCGCGGCCACGCTCCGTGGCCTGCACAACGGCAGCATCGGCGACTCGGTGACCTGGCTGGTCGTCGGCATGTCGACCTTCGGCGGCCTGCTGGCCCTGGTCGTCCGCTGACCGGAGTTCCGGGCCTTCGAGCGCTACCGCGGAGCTGGCCCCCCGGCGCTCCTGAGCCTTCCCGTCGCCGGCCGGGGGCCCGGCCGTCGTCGTCCTCGTCGATGGCGGGCTTGCCGAGCATGGGCAGGACGTACCAGATCCCGCCGAACACCAGCACGGCCACGACCGCCGTGGCCAGGGCCAGCTCGCTGGTGAACAGGACGCTGGTGACCACGTACAGGGCGAGCACGATCGCCGCGGCCAGGAACACCGTGCCCCAGAGGGCCATCTGGTTCCCGATGCGCAGCAGGCGCTCCTTCTCCCCCGCCCGCCAGCGCAGCCGGTGGTGGGCCGACGGGGCGATCAGCAGCACCGTGGCCAGGGTCGCGCAGACGATGGCGGCGAAGAAGGCGTTGCGGAGGCTGTCCGGGAGGTCGGCGAAGCGCTGCTGGAACGGGGCGGTGAGCAGGAACGCCAGCAGCACCTGGACCCCGGGCAGGACCACCCGGAGCTCCTGGAGCAGCTCCATCAGCTCCCGGTCGAGGCGCTCGGCCTTGCTCTCCCCGTCGGCCATGCGCCGTTCACCTCCTGTTCAGCGGACCTCAGTGTAGTCGGAAGGCGCTACGATCCGGCCATGGTGCTGCTGGAACGGGGGACGTTCCTGGGGTCGCTCGACGGGTGGCTGGCCCAGGCCAGGGACGGGCACGGCTGCCTGGTGCTGGTCGGCGGCGACGCCGGGATCGGCAAGACCTCGCTGGTCAGCGCCTTCCGCGACCGCCACGGCGCCGACGCCCGCGTCCTCTGGGGGGCCTGCGACGCGCTGCGGACCCCGCGCCCGCTGGGCCCGCTGCTGGACATCGCCCGGGAGGCCGGCGGGGAGCTGGCCAGCCTGGTCGCCGCCGAGCCGACCAGGCACCGCCTGTTCGGCGCGTTCCTGGACCTGCTCGACGCCGGTGGCCGGCCGGTGGTGGCGGTGGTCGAGGACGCCCACTGGGCCGACGAGGCCACCCTGGACCTGCTCGTCTTCGTCGGCCGCCGGGTGGCCGCCACGCCGGCGATGGTGGTGGTGACCTACCGCGACGACGAGGTCGGGCCCGGGCACCCGCTGCGCAGGGTCATCGGCGACCTGGCGACCGCGAGCTGGGTGCGCCGCCTCGAGCTCCCGGCGCTGACCAGGGAGGCCGTGGCCACCCTCGCCCGCCCGCGGGGGATCGACCCCGACCGCCTCCACCAGACCACCGGCGGCAACCCGTTCTTCGTCACCGAGGTGCTCGGCGCCTCCAGCGGGGAGGTGCCGCCGACCGTGCGCGACGCCGTGCTCGCCCGCGCCGGCCGGCTCTCGCCGGTGGCCCGGGGCGCGCTCGACGCCGCCGCGGTCGTGCCCGACGGCGTCGAGCCGGCGCTCCTGGAGGCGGTCGCCGGGGCCGACGCGGCGGCCGTGGACGAGTGCGTCGCCGCCGGGATGCTCCGCGGCGAGGGTCGCGGCCTGCGCTTCCGCCACGAGCTGGCCCGCCTGGCGGTGGAGCGGGCCGTCCCCGCCGGCCGCCGCGTCGAGCTGCACCGCCAGATCCTGGCCCACCTGGTGGTCACGTCCCGGGACGAGCCGGCGCGGCTGGCCCACCACGCCGAGGAGGCGGGCATGGCCGCGGCCGTGCTGGAGCATGCCACCGCGGCCGCCGAGCGGGCCGCGGCGCTCGGCGCCCACCGGGAGGCGGTCGACCACTACGCCACGGCCCTGCGCTTCGCCGGCGGGCTGGAGGACCGGCGGCTGGCCGAGCTGCTGGAGCGGTACGCCGCCGAGTGCGCGCACACCGACCGGGCGACCGAGGCGCTCGACGCGGCCGAGCGGGCGCTCGGGTGCTGGCGCCGCTCGGGCGACCGCGAGCGCGAGGGCGCGCTGCTGGCCCGCCGCTGCATGTACCTCTGGGGCGTCGGCCGCAGCGTCGAGGCGCTCGAGTCCGCCGCCGCGGCGGTGGCCATGCTGGAGGCGGCACCGCCGGGGCCGGCGCTGGCCGCCGCCTACACCCACCTGGCCTCCATGCGGATGCTCGCCCGGGAGATCCCGGGCGCGATCGAGGCGGGCGGGCGCGCCATCGAGCTCGCCGAACGCTTCGGCCAGCACGAGCAGCTCTCCCGGGCGCTGAACGCGGTCGGCTCCGCCCAGTGGTTCTCGGACCCCGACCAGGCGCCGCTGACCCTCGGACGGAGCCTCGAGGTCGCCAAGGAGCACGGGTACGACCAGATGGCGGCCATCGCCATGACCAACCTCGGCTCGGGCGCCGGGGAGATCCGGCGCTACGCCCTGGCCGACCGGTGGCTGCGCGACGCCATCGCCTGGTCCGCCGAGCGCGACCTGGACGCAACCGGCGCTACGCCAGCGCCTGGCTGGCCCGCTGCCACTTCGAGCAGGGACGCTGGTCCGAGGCGGGCACGACGGTGGCCCGCCTGGCCGCCGAGGGAGTGGCGATGCCGCCCACCCGCATCGTGGCCCTGACCGTGCTCGGCCGGCTGCGGACACGGCGGGGCGACCCCGACGCCCGGGCGCCCCTGGAGGAGGCCTGGGAGCTGGCCACCCAGACCGGCGACCTGCAGCGGACCTGGCCGGTGGCGGCCGGGCGGGCCGAGCAGGCCTGGCTCGACGGCCGGCCGGCGGCGGTGCCCGGGCTGGTCGCCGAGCCGTTCGAGCTCGCCCGCCGGCTGGGCCACGAGTGGGCCGTCGGCGAGCTGGGGTTCTGGCTGTGGCGGGCCGGCGGGCAGCCCGGCCCGCCCGCCGGCGCGGCCGGCCCCTACGCGTGGCAGATGGCCGGGGACTGGCGGGCGGCGGCCGCGGCGTGGCGGGCGCTCGGCTGCCCGTACGAGCAGGCGCTGGCGCTGGCCGACAGCGCCGCCGAGGGCGACCTGCTCGCCGCCCTCGACCTGCTGGAACGGCTCGGCGCCAGGCCGGCCGCGGACACCGTGGCCGCCCGGCTGCGGGAGCTGGGCGTGACCAGGCGGCCGCGGCGGCCCCGGCGGGCGACCCTGGCCAACCCGGCCGGCCTCACCGCCCGCGAGCTCGACGTCCTGGCCCTGCTCGGCGAGGGCCTGCGCAACGCCGACATCGCCGGCCGGCTGCATATCTCCGAGAAGACCGTCGACCACCACGTCTCGGCCATCCTGGCCAAGCTCGGGGTGCGGTCGCGGCAGGAGGCCACCCGGGCGGCCGCCGCCCGCGGGATCGTCCCCCGGGACGGCTAGGCGCCACAACAGCCTGGCCGCCTCCTAGCCGACGAGGAGCTGGGCCCGCAGGCGCCCCAGGGCGCGGCGCAGCAGCCGGGAGACGTGCATCTGGGAGCAGCCGACCCGGCCGGCGATCTCGTACTGGTCGAGGTCGTGGAAGAAGCGGAGGACCACGATCTGGCGCTCCCGCTCGGGGAGGCTGTCGATCAGGCCGGGGAGCAGGAGCAGGTCCTCCGGCTCCTCGCGGGGCGGGGCCGCCGGCAGGCGGTCGCCGAGGGAGGTGTCGCCGTCCTCGCCGACCCGCTGGTCGAGCGAGACCTGCTGGCGGGTGTGGGCGACCTCGATCGCCTCCAGGGCCTCCTCCTCGGAGAGCCCCAGGTGGCCGGCCAGCTCGGCCACGGTGGGCGAGCGCCCCAGCGTGTGCGGCAGCTCGTCCAGGGCCTTGAGGACCCGCAGGGACCGCTCCTTGGCCGGCCGGGCGACGTGGACCCGCCAGCTCGTGTCGCGCAGGTAGCGCTTGATCTCCCCGACGACGCAGGCGACCGCGTAGGGGACGAACGGGTTGCCGTAGCCGGGGTCGTAGCGGTCGACGGCCGCGACCAGGCCCACCCGGGCGGTCTGGCGCAGGTCCTCGGGGCTGGCCCCGCGGCTGCTCCGGTAGCGGTCGGCCAGCCGGTCGGCCAGGCCGAGGTAGGCCACGATGATCCGTTCGCGGACGGCGGGGTCGCGGGTGTCGGCGTACTGCCGGAACCAGTCCTCGACCCGGCTGACGGCGCGCTCGTCGCCGGGAAGGACGTCGCCAACCGAAGGGCTCGACCTGGCCGCGTGGACCACTGGCGTCTCCGGAGTCGTTCGTCCACGGGGGCCCGGGGGACGAGTCGAACAAGGACACTTCTACGCCCGGTCTTCGCGAACCGCAAGGGCAACGGTTGCCTCAGGCCTCCGCGACCGGCGCCGGGACCGGAGGGAACGGTCCGGCCCTTGGCAGCAGGGCCGGGACCTCGTGACCGAGCTGGGCGCCGAGGAAGGCGGCCGTGGGGAGCAGCGCCTCCAGGTCGTAGCCGGTGTCCAGGCCCATCCGCTCCAGCAGGAACACCAGGTCGTCGGTGGCGATGTTGCCGGTCGCCTTGGGGGCGAACGGGCAGCCGCCGATCCCGCCGGCGCTGGCGTCCAGGACCATGGCCCCCTGCTCGACCGCGGCCACGGCGTTGGCGAAGCCGGTGTTGCGGGTGTTGTGGAAGTGGAACCGCAGCGGCGGCTCGGCGCCGACGGCGTCGCGGACCCTGGCCACCAGGTCACGGACCTGGGACGGCACCCCGACCCCGATGGTGTCGGCCAGGCACAGCTCCTGGGCTCCGGCCGCCGCCCCCCTGGCGGCCAGCTCGGCCACCCGGCCCGGGTCGACCTCGCCCTCGAACGGGCAGCCGAACGAGGTGGCCAGGGTGAGGGTGGTGAACAGCCCATGCTCCCTGGCCCGGCCGAGCACCTCGGCGGCGGCCTGCATGCTCTCGGAGGTGGAGGCGTTCTGGTTGCGCCGGTTGAAGGTGTCGCTGACGCAGACGACCATGTTGACCTCGTCGACCCCGCTGTCCAGGGCCCGGTCGAGGCCGCGCCGGTTGAGCACCAGGCCGGCGTAGGCGACCCCGTCGGCCCTCGGCACCCGCGCCATGACCGCCTCGGCGTCGGCCATCGCCGGGACCAGCCTGGGATGGGCGAACGACACCGCCTCGACCCGCCTGGCCCCGGCCGCGACCAGCCGGGCGACCAGCTCGACCTTGGCGTCGGTGGAGAGGATCACCGGCTCGTTCTGGAGGCCGTCGCGCGGGCTCACCTCCACGATGGTCACGTCCATGCGCCTCATGGTAGGTCAGGCCCTGACCGCGAACAGCCGCCACTCGCCGGTCATGCCCTTGAGGGCGTGGGCTCCGCGGTCCTCGAGCACGTAGTCCGACCCGGCGACCAGGTCGCGGACGGTGCCCGACACCAGCACCTCCCCGGGGGCCGCGGCGGCCATCACCCTGGCCGCGAAGTGCACGGCGATGCCGCCGACGTCGTCGCCCCGGAGCTGGACCTCGCCGGTGTGGACCCCGGCGCGGATCTCCATGCCGCTCCCCCGCAGCCGGTCGCGGAGGGCGGTGGCGCAGCGGATCCCCCGGCCGGGCCGGTCGAACAGGGCCAGGATGCCGTCGCCGGTCGACTTGACCAGCTGGCCGTGGAGCTCGGAGACCAGCTCGCGGGCGAGCCGGTCGTGGGTGTCGAGCAGCTCCGCCCAGCGCCGGTCGCCGACCTGCCTGGCCCGGTCGGTCGACCCGACGATGTCGGTGAACAGCACCGTGGCCAGGGCCCGCTCGCCCGGTTCCGGGGCCGGGGACAGGGACGGCCCGGCCGAGGGCTGCCCGGCCGGGGGCTGCCGGCCCGGCCCGGCCATGTACACGACCGCGGCGTGCAGGGCCAGCGGGATCAGCAGCAGCAGCATGAGCAGGCCCGGCCAGAAGGCCGTGTCCATCCCCTGGGACCGTTCCGCGATCCACCAGATGCCGGTGCAGAACACGCCCACCACCAGCCAGACGCCGGCGTGGAGCACGAGCCAGCGCCGGCGGAGGTTCCCGTGAGATCCCACGACGGGAGTGTACGCAGATGGGCCGACGGCCGATCGGCTACCCGTCGGCTAGCCGATCGGCCCCCGGATCGTGGCGGGCTGGCCGATCCGGGGGCGGGTGCGGCCGGGGCATCCTCGGGGCGAGGAGACGAGACCGAGGAGGCCCCCACCGTGCCCATCATCGAGGTCGAGCAGCTGCACAAGCGCTACAGGGACACCGTTGCCGTCGAGGACGTGTCGTTCACCGTCGAGCGGGGCGAGATCTTCGGGATCATCGGCCCCAACGGCGCCGGCAAGACCACCACCGTCGAGACGGTCGAGGGGCTGCGCACGCCCGACCGTGGCACCGTGCGGGTGCTCGGGCTCGACCCCTGGCGGGACCGGGCCGAGCTCCGCCAGCGGGTCGGGGTCCAGCTCCAGCAGAGCGACCTGTACGACAAGGTCCGGGTCGGCGAGGCGCTGGAGCTGTTCGCCTCCTTCTACCGCGACCCGGCCGACCCCGACCGGCTGCTGGAGGAGCTCGGGCTGGCCGGCAAGCGGAACGCCAGCTTCGACAAGCTCTCCGGCGGCCAGCGCCAGCGGCTGTCGATCGCCCTGGCCCTGGTCGGCAACCCCGAGGTGGCCATCCTGGACGAGCTCAGCACCGGCCTCGACCCGCACGCCCGGCGCGACACCTGGCGGCTGATCGAGCAGGTCCGGGCCAGCGGGGTCACGGTCGTGCTGGTGAGCCACTACATGGAGGAGATCGGCCGCCTCTCCGACCGGGTGGCGGTGCTCGACGCCGGCCGGGTGGTGGCCATCGACACCCCCGAACGGCTCACCGCCCGGGTGGCCGCCGAGCTGGGCACCGACCAGGTCACCCTCGACGACGCCTTCCTCGCCCTGACCGGGCGACCCACCCCTGACCCCGTCCCCTGACCGATCCCGTACCCGAGGAGCTCCCGATGCAAGGACTTGCCAAGCTCACCAAGCTCGAGGCCAAGGTGCTGTTCCTGCGCGACCCGGTGGTCCTGCTGGTCGCCCTGGCCGTGCCCATCGGCATCCTGCTGGTGTTCGGCCTGCCCGGCTTCGCCCGCGACCCCGCGCCCGAGCTGGGCGGCCAGCGCCCGATCGACACCGTCCTGCCCTCCATCGCCCTGGCCATCAGCGTCGGCGTCCTGGCCATCTCGGCCCTGCCCGGCTACCTGGCCGTCTACCGCGAGAAGGGCATCCTGCGCCGCCTGTCCACCACCCCGGCCAGCCCGGCGATGCTGCTGATCGCCCAGGTCGCGGTCAACCTGGCCATGCTGGTGGCCGCCCTGGCCCTGGTGCTGGTGATCGGCGCCGCCTGGCTGGGCATGGCCATGCCGGCCAGCGTCGGCTGGTTCGTGGTCGCGTTCACGCTCGGGGCGGCGGCCCTGTTCGCCGTCGGCCTGGTCATCGCCGCGGTCGCGCCGACCGCGAGGGCCGCCAACGCCATCGGCATGCTGGTCTTCTTCCCGTCGCTGTTCCTGGCCGGGGCCTGGCTGCCCAAGCACCTGATGCCGGCCTGGCTCAGCCGCATCGGCGACCTGTCCCCGCTCGGCGCCTTCCGCGAGTCGGTCCAGGACGCCTGGGTCGGGACCACCCCGGACCCGGTGCACCTGGTCGCGCTGGCGGTGGTGGCGGTGGTCGCCGGCACGGCCGCGGCTAAGCTGTTCCGTTGGGAGTAGCCGCGAGCGAGAGGGCGCGCCCCGTGACCGTTCCGCAGACCGACGTCGGGCTCGACAGCTCGGACCGGCTGGAGCGCGCCCTCCGCGTGGCCCCCTACCTCCTGCTGGCCGTCTCGACCCTGCTCGCCTCCATCGCCGACGACCTGATCGAGCACCGGACGGTGGCCCACCGGCTGGGCACGCTCGGGGTGGCCGCGCTGGCCGCGGGATGGATGCTGTGGATGGTCACCCTGCACCCCTCCTGGGCGAACCGGCGCCGGCTGATGGCGCTGTACGTCGCCGGCCTGCTCCTCCTGCTCGCCGTGCTGGTCACCAGGAGCCCCTGGTTCGGGCTGTTCGCCCTCACCGGCTACCTGCACACCTACGAGCTGCTGACCGGCCGCTGGCGGGTGGTCGGGGTGACGGCGGCGGCCGCGATCCACGTCACCGCCATCTTCGGCGGGCGGCTCCCCGACCCGAACCTGCCGGCGGTGGCCGCCTACCTGGTCATGGTGGCCGTCAGCGCCGGCCTGGCCCTCGGCTTCAGCCGCTGGGGCGAGGTCACCACCTCCCAGAACGAGCAGCGCAAGCGGATCATCGTCGAGCTCGCCGAGGCCAACGCCAAGCTGGAGGCGGCGATGGCCGAGAACGCCGAGCTCCAGGCCCGGCTGCTGGCCCAGGCGCGGGAGGCCGGGACGCTGGACGAGCGCCAGCGCATGGCCCGCGAGATCCACGACACCCTGGCCCAGGGCCTCACCGGGATCATCACCCAGGTGCAGGCGGCCAGGAACGCCGAGGGCCGTCCCGACGACTGGCGCCGCCACCTGGACAACGCCGCCGACCTGGCCCGGGAGAGCCTGGCCGAGGCCCGGCGGACCGTCCGGGCGGTCGGGCCGGAGCCGCTGGACGGGACGGGTCTCCCCGACGCCCTGGCCGACGTGGTCGCGCGCTGGTCGGAGCTGCACGGGGTCCGGGCCGAGGTCCACACCACCGGCACCGTCCGCCCGATGCACCCGGAGGTCGAGGTGGCGCTGCTCCGCACCGCCCAGGAGGCCCTGGCCAACGTGGCCAAGCACGCCGCCGCCTCCCGGGTCGGGCTGACCCTGTCCTACCTGGCCGACCTGGTCACCCTGGACGTCCGCGACGACGGGGTCGGCTTCGACCCCGACGGGGTGCACCGCGACGGCGACGGCGGGTTCGGCCTGACGGTGATGCGCCAGCGGGTGGGCCGGCTGGCCGGGACCCTGGAGATCGAGTCCGAGCCGGGCGCCGGCACCGCCGTGTTCGCCGGCGTCCCGGCCATCCCCAGGGAGCCGCCCGATGGCTGAGCAGCCGATCCGCCTCCTGATCGTGGACGACCACCCGGTGGTCCGCGACGGCCTGCACGGGATGTTCACCGGCGACCCGCGGTTCGAGGTCGTCGGGGTGGCCGGCGACGGGGCCGAGGCCGTCACCCTGGCCGAGGCCCTCCGGCCCGACGTGGTCCTGATGGACCTGCGCATGCCCAGGGTCGACGGCGCGACCGCGATCACCCGCATGGCCGAGCGGGGGGTGACCGCCAAGGTCCTGGTCCTCACCACCTACGAGACCGACCGCGACGTCCTCCCCGCGATCAAGGCCGGGGCCACCGGCTACCTGCTCAAGGACGCCACCCAGCAGGAGCTGTTCCGGGCCGTGGGGGCGGCCGCCAGGGGCGAGTCGGTGCTGTCGCCGTCGGTGGCGTCCCGGCTGCTCGGCCAGGTCCGCACCCCCGCGGTCGAGCCCCTGACCCAGCGGGAGCTGGAGGTCCTCCAGCTCGTGGCCAGGGGCGCCACCAACCGGGAGGCGGCCCGGCGGCTGTTCATCAGCGAGGCCAGCGTCAAGGCCCACCTGCTGCACCTCTACGCCAAGCTCGGGGTCAACGACCGGGCCGCGGCCGTCGCCGCCGCCTACGAGCGGGGTCTGCTCACCCCCGGCGGCAGCTAGCGCCCCTGGCGGGCCCGCTTGGCGGCGCGGCCCCGGGAGGGGGCGTCGAGGACGCGCTTGCGCAGGCGGAGCTGGGTGGGGGTGACCTCGACCAGCTCGTCGGGGCCGACCCGCTCGATGGCCTGCTCGAGCGACAGCACGGTCGGCGGGACCAGCCGGATGGCCTCGTCGGCGGCGTGGGTGCGGAAGTTGGTCTTCTGCTTCTCGCGGGTCGGGTTGACGTCGATGTCCTCGGGGCGGGCGTTCTCGCCGATCACCATGCCCTCGTACACCTGGGTGCCGGGGCCGACGAACAGCTCGCCCCGCTCCTGGAGCTGCCAGAGGGCGTAGCCGGTGGTGGTCCCGACCCGGTCGGCGACCAGGGCGCCGTTGACCCGGTCGTTGATCGGCCCGGCCCAGGCGTCGTAGCCGTCGAACAGGTGGTGGAGGATGGCCGTGCCCCTGGTGGCGGTGAGCAGGATGGAGCGGAACCCGATCAGGCCCCGGGCCGGCACCCGGAACTCCAGCCGCACCCAGCCGGTGCCGTGGTTGACCATGTCGGTCATCCGCCCCCGGCGCAGGGCCAGAGCCCCGGTGACGACGCCGACGTACTCCTCGGGCACGTCGAGGGTGACCGCCTCGTACGGCTCCTGGACCTGCCCGTCCACGGTGCGGGTGATGACCTCGGGCCGCGACACCTCCAGCTCGTAGCCCTCGCGCCGGGCCTGCTCGATGAGCACGGCCAGCTGGAGCTCGCCCCGGCCCTGGACCTCGAAGGTGTCCGGCGAGGCGGTGGGCACGACCCGGATGGCGACGTTGCCGAGGACCTCGCGGTCCAGCCGGTCCTTGAGGTGCCGGCTGGTCAGGAAGGTGCCCTCGTTGCCGGCGAACGGCGAGGTGTTGACCCCGAACCGCATCGAGATGCTCGGCTCGTCGATCGAGACGACCGGGAGGGGGCGGGGGTCGTCGGGGTCGGTGACGGTCTCGCCGACGGTGACGTCCCCGAGCCCGGCGATGGCCACGATCTCGCCCGGCCCGGCGTGGTCCAGGTCGGAGCGGGACAGCCCGATGGCCCCGGCGATCTTGGTCACCTTGGCGAAGGCCAGGCTGCCGTCGCGCCTGGCCACCCCGACCCGGTCGCCGAGGCTGACCTCGCCCTGCCACAGCCGGCCGACGGCCAGGCGGCCGACATACGGGTCGGCGTCCAGGTTGGTCACAAGGAACTGGAGCGGGTGCCCGGGCTCGTAGGACGGTGGCGGGGTGGTGGCGACGATCGTCTCCAGCAGGGGGCCGAGGTCGCCGGCCAGCTCGTCGGGCCGGTGGCCGGCCCGCCCGGTGCGGGCGTTGGCGTACAGGATGGGGAAGCCGATCTGGTGCTCGTCGGCGTCCAGGTCGAGGAACAGCTCCTCGATCTCGTGGACGACCTCGGCCGGCCGGGCGTCGGAGCGGTCGACCTTGTTGACGCAGACCACCACCGGCAGCCGCCGCTGGAGGGCCTTGCCGAGCACGTAGCGGGTCTGGGGCAGCGGCCCCTCGCTGGCGTCGACCAGCAGCAGGACGGCGTCGACCATGCGAAGGGTGCGCTCGACCTCGCCGCCGAAGTCGGCGTGGCCGGGGGTGTCGACCACGTTGATGCGCACCCCGCGGAACTCCACCGCCGTCTGCTTGGCCAGGATGGTGATGCCCTTCTCCCGCTCCAGGTCCATCGAGTCCAGCACCCGGTCCACGACCTCCTGGTTGGCCCGGAACACCCCCGACTGGCGCAGCATGGCGTCGACCAGGGTGGTCTTGCCGTGGTCGACGTGCGCGACGATGGCGATGTTGCGCAGGTCGTGACGGATGGCGGGCACGACGAAGGTCCTCTCGGCTGGCGGGGTGGGCACAACCTTCCCATCGTAGCGGAGCCGTCCCCCGGCCCCCCGGGTCAGCCCAGCTCGACCACGACCCCCTCGTCGCCCCGGAGGTCGAGCGGGGCGGCCACCGGGTCCCCGTCCCGGTCCGGGTGGGTCGACAGCGCGACCCGGCCGGCCAGGCCCGGGCCGGGGCCGGCGAGGCGGGCCGGGCGGGGGCCGAGGTTGAGGGCGACCAGGAAGCGGCCGCCGCCGGGGGCGGTGCGGAGGTAGGCCAGGACGTCGCCGCCGGCCTCGACCGGGTCGTAGGCGCCGGTGTGCAGGGCCGGGGCGGAGCGGCGGAGGCGGAGCAGGCGGCGGTGGAGGGTGAGCATGGAGGCGGGGTCGCCGCGCTGGGCGGCCACGTGCCGGGCCTGGTTGCCGTCGCCGAGGGGCAGCCAGGGGCGGCCGGTGGTGAACCCGGCGCCGGGGCCGCCGTCCCAGGGCATCGGGGTGCGCTCGGGGTCGCGCCCGCGGCCCGGAATCAGGCGGGCGACCGGGTCCATGACCTGGTCGGGCGGGATCGGCACGTCGCCGAGGCCGAGCTCGTCGCCCTGGTAGAGGATGGGCGTGCCCGGCAGGGTCAGCAGCAGCATGGCCGCCACCCGGGCCTGGGCCGGGCCGACCCGGCTGGCCACCCTGGGCACGTCGTGGTTGCCGAGCACCCAGTTGGGCCAGCCGCCGGCCGGGAGGGCGGCCAGGTAGCGGTCGATGTAGCCGGCGATCCCCCTGGCCTCCCAGGCGGTGGTGAGCAGCTCGAAGTTGAACGGGACCTGGATCCCGGCGCCGTCGGCGCCGTAGTAGGCGACGGTCTGCTCCAGCGGCAGCACCAGCTCGGCCAGCAGCACCCGGTCGTCGCCGAACTCGTCGACCACCTTGCGGATCTGGGTGGCCAGCTCGCGGGTCTCGGGCCGGTCGACGTTCCAGACCGACAGCTCGCGCATGAAGGGGAAGTCCTCGCCCGGCCGGTAGTGCGGGTTGGGCGGGTTGTCGCGGAGCTGGTCGTCCTCGACCAGCAGCGACAGCACGTCGATGCGGAACCCGTCGACCCCCCTGGCCAGCCAGAACCGCAGGGTGTCGAACATCGCCGCCTGCACCCGCGGGTTGCGCCAGTTGAGGTCGGGCTGGGCGTCGAGGAACACCCGGTAGTAGTACTGGCCGGTGCGCTCGTCCCAGCGCCAGGCGCTCTCGCCGTTGTAGTTGAGCCAGTTGCTGGGCGGGCCGCCGCCGGGCCGGGGGTCGCGCCAGATGTACCAGTCGCGCTTGGGGTCGTCCCGGCCCGAGCGGGAGGCCAGGAACCAGGGATGCTGGTCGGAGGTGTGGTTCGGCACCCAGTCGAGCAGCACCCGCAGCCCCCGCCGGTGGGCGGCCGCGACCAGCCGGTCCAGGTCGTCGAGGGAGCCGAACAGCGGGTCGACGTCGCGGTAGTCGGCCACGTCGTAGCCGAAGTCGGCCATGGGCGAGGGGTACACCGGCGACAGCCAGAGGGCGTCAACCCCCAGCCAGGTCAGGTGGTCGAGCCGGGACAGGACGCCCGGCAGGTCGCCCACCCCGTCGCCGTCGCTGTCCATGAACGAGCGCGGGTAGATCTGGTAGATCACCCCGCGCTGCCACCAGGCCGCATCCGCCATGCGCGGCAGCCTAGCAGCGCTAGCAGCGCGCCGGAACGGTACAGTCACGGCCGTGGAGCGACCGCACCGGCCGCTGGTCCCGCCGCCGCTGCGCCTGCCGCCGGCGCTGCGCGAGTACCTGCGCGACGAGGCGGCCGGCGGGGTCGTGCTGATGGTGGCGGCGGTGGTGGCCCTGGTCTGGGCGAACTCCCCCTGGCGGGCCGCCTACGCCGCCCTGTGGGAGACCCCGCTGGCCATCCAGCTCGGCCGCTTCGGCATCGAGGCCGACCTGCGCCACTGGGTCGACGACGGCCTCATGACGCTGTTCTTCCTGGTCGTCGGGCTGGAGATCAAGCGCGAGCTGGTCGACGGCGAGCTGCGGACCTGGCGCCGGGCGGCCCTGCCGGTGGTGGCCGCGGCCGGGGGCATGGCCGTCCCGGCGCTGATCTACGCCGCCGGCAACGCCGGCGGGCCCGGCGCCCCCGGCTGGGGGGTGCCGATGGCGACCGACATCGCCTTCGCCCTCGGCGTGCTCGCCCTGCTCGGCTCCCGGGTGCCGGCCGCCCTCAAGGTGTTCCTGCTCACCCTGGCCGTGGTGGACGACCTGGGGTCGATCGCGGTGGTGGCCCTGTTCTACAGCCGCGGCGTCGACCCGGTGGCGCTGGCCCTGGCCGCCGGGCTGCTGGTGCTGGTGGCGGTGCTGGTCCGGGCCGGGGTGTGGTGGCTGCCCCTGCACATCGGGCTGGGGATCGCCGTGTGGCTGGCCATGTGGCACTCGGGGGTCAGCCCGGCCCTGGCCGGGGTGGCCATGGGCCTGCTCACCCCGGCCCGGCCGACCCAGGACTGGATGGTGGCCCGCGACCGGGGCGGCGAGCTGGCCGGCAAGCTGGCCGCCGACCCCCGCCCGCCGCGCCTGCGCGAGATGCTGCGCGAGGCCAGGGGGACGGTGCCGCTGGCCGAGCGGCTGGCCCACGACCTGCACCCGGTGAGCGCCTTCGTGGTCGTGCCGCTGTTCGCGCTGGCCAACGCCGGCGTCTCCCTGGAACGGGGCGGGCTGGCCGCGCCCGGCGCCACCGCGGTGCTCGGCGGCGTCCTGGCCGGCCGGGTGCTCGGCAAGCTGGCCGGCATCAGCGCCGCCGCCTGGCTGGCGGTCCGCTTCGGCCTGGCCAGGCGGCCCGAGGCGACCAGCTGGACCCAGCTCGCCGGCGTGGCCACCGTTGCCGGGATCGGCTTCACCGTGCCCCTGTTCGTGGCCGACCTGGCGTTCCCGGACGGCCGCTTCCAGGCCCCGGTCAAGCTCGGGCTGCTGCTGGCCTCGGTGATCGCCGGCGCCGCCGGGGCCCTGGTCCTGTTCCTGTCCGCCCGGGGCCGGGAAGCGGAGGCCTGAGCGGGCTCAGAAGCGCAGGACCGTGCCCACCGAGGGCTGGACGAACGCCTCGGGGAGGGCCTGGGACAGGCGGTGGGTGGCCCGCCAGCCGGTGCAGTGGCCGGGCACGACCCGCTCGACGCCCAGGTCGGCGAAGGCGGCGATGGTCGGCTCGATGATCGGCTCGAAGATGGCGCCGGTCAGGTGGAAGCCGCCGACGAAGCCGGCGATCCGGTCGCGGCCGGTCAGCGTTTTGGCGTTGCGGAGCACGTTGATGGCGCCGGCGTGGGAGCAGCCGGACACCACCACCAGGCCCTTGCCGGCGACGTCGACGATCACGTTCTGGTCGTCGAGGATCAGCGGGTCGGGTTCCCAGCCGTCGCCGGCCCTGGCCAGGTGGATGGGGAAGCCGACCTCGAACTCGCTGACCCTCGGGACCTCGCCCGAGACCAGCACCCGGCCGTCGAGCAGCAGGGTGGGGCCGCGCTCGTCCACCACCTCCAGGCCCTCGGCCTCCAGGTCGGCCCGGCTCGGCGGGGGGAGGTGGAGCTCGGCCCCGGTCGGGAAGGTGACCTTGCGGTCGCGCCAGGCCCCGGGATGGATCAGCAGGGGCAGCCGGCGGCGCCCGTGGCGGGCGGCCAGGCCCTCCAGGCCGCCGTGGTGGTCGACGTGGCCGTGGGAGATGACGATGGCCCGCAGCCCGGTCGGGTCGACCTCCATGACCTCGAGGTTGTTGCCAAGGCCCTTGGGGGTCATGCCGCCGTCGTACAGGATCGAGCTCCGGCTCCCGTTCGAGAAGACCGTGACCAGGGCCGAGAAGCCGTGCTCGGCCATCAGCTGCTCGCCGTCGGAGAAGTCGTAGGCCAGCGGGAACCGGCGGACCCCCTCGGCCCCGGCGGCGAGGATGTCGACGTAGTTGTCGACCACCAGGGTGACCTCGACGGCGTCGACCGGTTCCAGCTCGACCATGCGGGGTAGCCTCCCACATCCGACCCGTCGGTGAGGAGGTCCCTGTGCTGCTCGAATCGGCGATGAAGCGCCTGGAGGAGGCCGCGGCCCTCGACGAGCCCGCCGGCAGGCTGGCCGGGGTGGTGGCCGCGGCCACCCGGCCCCGGCTGGTCAAGAACGCCCTCAGCGGGACCTGGCTCGGCCACCGGTTCCACCCGCGGCTGGTGCCGCTGCCGATCGGGTTCTGGAGCGGCGCCCTGCTGTTCGACCTGGTCGCCACCAGGCGGGCCCGGTGGGCGGCCGACGTGCTGGTCGGGGCCGGGGTGGCCAGCCGCCCTGCCGACGGCCGCGGCCGGGCTGTCGGACTGGGCCGACGCCGAGCCCGAGGCCCGCCGGGTCGGGCTGGTCCACGCCGGCTGAACTCGCTGGCCGTGCTCTGCTACTCGGCGTCGCTGGTGGCCCGGCTCCTGGGCGGGCGCAGGGCCGGGGTCGGGCTGTCGCTGGCCGGGGCGGCCGCGATGGGCGCCGGCGGCTACCTCGGCGGCCACCTGGCCTACGTGCAGGCGGTCGGGGTCGAGCGCAGGCATTCGCGGGCGGGCCGGCGGGACTGGACCGCGGTGCTGGACGCGGCCGAGCTGGAGGAGGGCCGACCGCGGGTCGTCCGGGCCGGCGACACCGAGGTGCTCCTGTACCGCCAGGGCGACCGGCTGCACGCGCTCTGGGCCAGCTGCACCCACCAGGGCGGCCCCCTGGCCGAGGGCGACTTCGCCGACGGCTGCGTGATCTGCCCCTGGCACGGCAGCACCTTCCGGCTCGCCGACGGCAAGGTGGTCCGCGGCCCGGCGGCCGCCTCCCAGCCCACCTACCAGACCCGGGTGACCGACGGCAGGATCGAGGTCCGCGCCGCCCGCTGACCCGGGTCCCAAGGTCGCCCACTCCAGCCTGCTGTAGGCAGCAGGGTCGGGGTCGGGTGGGCCTTCCCGGGGCCGTCGGGTCCGGTGGGGTGGGTGGCAGGGTGGGTCGGCAGCGGTGGGTCGGGTGCCGGCAGGGTGGCGCGGTGTCGGGCCCCATGCACTCGCCAGGCACGGGGTTGCCCTCGACCGGGCGGGTACGCCACCACGACCCGGGTCCGAGCGCTGGGCCTGGTCAGGAGCGTTGCCGACCAAGCGGGCTGCCTGCGGCTGTCCACTCCTGCGGTCGATCCCTTGCTGGCTCGGGTGAAGTCGGTGACGGCTGGGTTATCCACATTTTCGGTGTTGGTGCTTGTGTTCGGGGGGGGGGTTGATAGGTTGCCGCCATGGACTCGAACACACATTCGAGCAGCCGGCCGGACCGGCTGGCGGCGCTGGCGGCGGCGCTCGACGGGCTGGCCGCCCAGGACCTCGGACCGGCTGGGCGACGCCGCCCTGGCCGACAGGTCCAGGTGCTGCGAGGGCTGGCCGACCGCCTCGAAGGCCAGTGGCTGGCGAACCCTGGCCGCGGTGGACGCCCGCGGGGCCGCCGGGGCCGAACAGGGCGTCCAGGCCGGCTCCACCGCCGGCTGGCTCCGCGCACCGGCTGCGCATGAGCGCCGGCACCGCCGCCAGCTGTGTGCGGACCGCCCGGGCGCTGTACCGCGGCCCCCTGACCGGGACCGGCCAGGCCCTGGCCGAGGGGACCATCTCCCCGGCCCACGCCAGGTGCTCGCCCACGGCACCCAGGATCTCCCCGACCACGTCGCCGCCGAGGCCGAACCGGTCCTGCTGGAAGCGGCCCGCCGGCTGGACCCGCCCCGGCTGCGGCGGGTCATCGCCCACCTGCGGCTGGTGGCCGACCCCGACGGTGCCGAGGCCCAGGCCGAACGGCGCCATCAGCGGCGGGGGCTGTGGCTGTCGCCCACCTGGGAGGGCATGGTCGCGGTCCACGGGCTGCTGGACCCCGAGGCCGGCCAGACCCTGCTGGCCGCCCTGGAGCCGCTGGCCCGCCCCACCAACGCCGCACGACGACCGCAGCGGTGGCCAGCGCGGGCCGATGCCCTCACCGAGCTGGCCCGCCGCAACCTCGAGAGCCGGCCAGCTCCCCCAGACGCGGTGGGGTCCGGCCCCAGCTGCTGGTCACCGTCGACCTGGACAGCCTCCTCGGCCACCCGGTGGGCTGGGCGGGGAGGCCGGCGGGCCCTGGCCGCTGGACCCCGAGACCTGCCGGCGGCTGGCCTGCGACGGGGCCGTGACCCGGGTGCTGGTCACCCGCCACCGCCGACCCACCAGCCACCGACGGCGCCCGGCGGCGACGGCCAGCCTGGCGGGCTGGCTGCAGACAGCGGCGACCCGGCTCCCCCCGCCCTTGGCGGCGCCCCCACCCAACCGCTGGAGGTCGGCCGGACCAGCCGGGTCGTCACCGCCGCCCAACGCGCCGCCCTGGTCGTCCGCGACGGCGGCTGTGTGGTGGCCGGCTGCGACCGGCCCCCGGCCTGGTGCGAAGCCCACCATCTCCGCCATTGGCTCCACGGCGGCCCCACCGACCTCGACGAACCTGGCCCTGCTGTGCCGAGCCCACCATCGGGCGGTCCATGAGGGCGGCTGGCGGCTGACCCGCGACCCCGACGGGCGGCTGACCGCCACCCCACCACATCGAAAACACCGACCAGCATCCGCCGCCGCCTGACCCAATCAGAGCGGGCGACGCAATCCACCGCTGGCCGAGAGCCGGACCGGGCGGCGGCGATGACCTGGCCCAACTGGCCGAGCGGGATGCTGCAGCTACGGAGACCGCGTTCACTCCCATGGGCGCGTGGATGCGCGTGCAGTTTGGTTGGGTTGGTCGGTCCCCAGGAAGTTGGAGCCAATTGTCGAGCGGCGGGTCACCGAGGTCTTGGCGCCGCCGGCCGGTCAGGTACCGGTCACGCCGTCGGCCAGCTCGCGGAGGATATCGAGGTGCCCGTTGTGCCGGGCGGTCTCCTCGACCAGATGGAACAGGATCCAACGCAGCGTGACGGGCCGACCATCGACAGGCCGCTTGGACGGGGTATCCAGATCCAGGGAGGCGACCAGGTCCCGGTAGCGTCCGCATTGCGCCTCATACTCATCCAGCAGCTGGGCGATCGGAACCGCCACGGCGATGCGCATCTCCCGGTCGGGATCCTCCTCCGTCCACGGACCGTGGTCCTCCTCGCCGAGCAGCATGACCTGAAACCAGTAGTACTCGACCCAACGCAGATGGTTCACCAGGCCGGCGAGGGTCATCAGCGGGGAGCCGGGCAGCGGGGCGCGGCGGGCGTCGTCCTCGGCGAGGTGCTCACACTTGGCGTGGACGGTGGCGCGGACGTAGTCCAGGAAGGTGGTGAGGATCGTGCGCTCGTCCCAGCCAGGTGGGATGTCTGTCCGCGGCATCGGCATGATCCTGCCAAGACCGGTGACTCCCGTCGAGCCGATTTCGCATGGACGTTGGGCAGCTCCGCACGCGCCGGACCGGCCAGCCTGGCTCATGACGCCCCTCATCGGATGCCGCTCGCAAGTCCGGACCCGACCACCGTGCCGGGTAACTGGATGGGGCCCGACCCACCGCGCCACCCTACCCGCATGAGGCCCGACGGCCCCCGGGTCCCACCCGACCCACCGCGCCACCCAACCGCACGGCGCCCGACGGCCCCGCCCACTACCCGCGCTTCCGCCGGGTCAGCCGTCCTCGGGGTCGGGGTGGTCGGTGGCGGTGCGGAGGGCGTCGAGGAGCCTGTCCAGCAGGACCCCGCGGAAGCGGGCTTCGAGGGCCATGGAGACGAGGCTGGCCACCACCCCGGCGTAGGCGGTGGTGGCGGCGATCTCGGCCACCTCCCAGTCGCGGGCCCGGGAGCTGTGCAGGTTCAGGGCGCCGATGGCCCGGCCCCCCGGCAGGGTAAGGGGCGCCGACAGCACCGCCCGGACGGCGGCCCGGTCGACCAGGTGGCGCAGGTCGGGCCAGCGCCCGTCGCTGGTGAGGTCGCGGGAGGCGACCGGCACCTCGGCGGCGTAGGAGTCGTGGGCCGGTCCGGCGCCCAGCCGCTCCTGGGCGGTGGCCAGCCCGCGGCCGGGCGGGCCGCTGGCGGCGGCGCAGCGGAGCACCTCGTGCTCGTCGGCCAGCATCACCCCGGCGCCCTGGGCCCGCAGGACCACCGTCGCCGCATCGGCGACCCGCTGGAGGGCGGCCGTCAGCCCCTCGGTGGCCAGCTCGTCCACGTTCTGGAGCAGGAGCCGCAGCTCCCGCGTCACGGACCTCCGGTCGATCGGCACGGACAACGCCGCCTCGCGCGCCGCCGCCATGGAGGCGCGCCCTCGATTGGCCTGCCGCCCCTGAATACCTGGCCAGGCGGCCGCCAAACCGCCTTTCCGGCCGCTGTTCAGGCGAGCTGGGCGGCCAGCTCGGCCGGCTCGGTGACCGGCCGCTGGCAGACGAAGTGCTCGCAGACGTACGCGGTGGCGCGGCCCTCGAGGGCCGGCCGGTCGGCCAGCAGCGGCACCTCGCCGGTGGCCGTGAGGTCGTCGGGGGCGGCCGCCGCCAGCACCCGGTTGGGCTGGTAGGTGCCCCAGACCTGGGCGAGCAGGGCGTTGGTGTCGTCGGCCCCCGGGCGGCCGACGATCGCCACCTCCCTGACCCTTGCCAGCGCGAAGTCGGCCGCCCCGAGCGCGTGCCCGAAGCCGGTCGGGGCCCGGCCGAGCACCCCGAGGACGGGCCGCAGGGCGTCCCGCCCGGCCCGCTCGGTGTCCTGGTCGCCGGTCAGGCGGCCGAGGCGCTGGAGCAGCTCGGCGGCCACCGACGAACCGGCCGGGACGGCGTTGTCGAACAGCTCCCGGGGCCGGACCACGAGCTGCTCGGCGTCGCGGCCGGTCTGGTAGAAGCCGTCGCCGCCGGGGTCGGCGAACAGCTCGACCATGTCCCCGGCCAGCCGCCTGCCCTCCCGCAGCCAGCGCAGGTCGAAGGTGGTCTCGTACAGGGTCAGGCAGGCCTCGGCCATGCAGGCGTAGTCGTCCAGGTAGCCGGGCCCGCCCTTGCGGCCGTCGCGCCAGGAGCGCAGCAGCCGCCCCCGGTCGCCGGCCAGCTCCTCGAGCACGAAGCCGGCCGCGGCCAGGGCCGCGTCCACGAAGCGCGGCTCGCCGAAGCTACGGCCGGCCTCGGCCAGGGCCGAGATGGCCAGGCCGTTCCAGGCGGCCAGCACCTTGTCGTCGGTCGCCGGGTGGACCCGGGCCTCGCGGGCCTCGAACAGCCGCGGCAGCGCCGCCGCCAGCTCGGCCTCCAGGCCCTCGGGGAGCGGCCTCGGGGTCCACAGGACGTTGGTCCCCTCCCAGTTGCCCTCGGGGGTGGCGCCCAGGTGGCGGGCCACCGGCTCGCCGGCGATCCCGGCCAGCTCGTCCCAGCTCCAGACGAAGAAGCGGCCCTCGACCCCCTCGGAGTCGGCGTCCTGGGAGGAGAAGAACCCGCCGTCGCCGTGGCGCAGCTCGCGCAGCAGGTAGTCGGCGGTGCGCGTGGCCACCAGCCGGTAGCGGTCCTCGCCGGTGAGCTGCCAGGCGTGGGTGTAGAGCCGCACCAGCTGGGCGTTGTCGTACAGCATCTTCTCGAAGTGCGGGACCAGCCAGCGCCCGTCGGTCGAGTAGCGGTGGAAGCCGCCGCCGAGCTGGTCGAAGATGCCGCCGGCGGCCATCCGGTCCAGGGTCAGCCGGACCATGTCGAGCGCCCCCTCCTCGCCGCGCAGGTGGCAGCGGAGGAGGAACTCGAGCGTCATCGGCTGGGGGAACTTGGGGGCGGCCCCGAACCCGCCCCAGGTGGCGTCGAACGCCCCCCGCAACCCCTCGAACGCCTGGTGCAGCGTCTCGGTGGCGAGCTGGCCGTCGCCGTCGGCGCCCAGAGCGCCGGCCTGGGCGGCCAGCACCTGCACGACCTGGTCTCCCTGGCGGCGGGCGTCGTCGCGGCGCCTGGCCCAGGCGTCGGCGACCGCGGCCAGCACCCGGCGGAAGCTGGGCATGCCCGGCCGGTCGACCTTCGGGTAGTAGGTGCCGGCGTAGAACGGGCCGCCCTCGGGGGTCAGGAACACCGTCATCGGCCAGCCGCCCTGCCCGGTCATGGCCTGGACGGCGTCCATGTAGATGCCGTCCAGGTCGGGCCGCTCCTCCCGGTCGACCTTGACGCAGACGAAGTGCTCGTTCATCTGGGCGGCCGTCTCGGCGTCCTCGAACGACTCGTGCGCCATCACGTGGCACCAGTGGCAGGCGGCGTAGCCGATCGAGAGCAGGATCGGCTTGTCCTCGGCCCGGGCCCGTTCCAGGGCCTCGGGGCCCCACGGGTACCAGTCGACCGGGTTGTGGGCGTGCTGGAGGAGGTAGGGGCTGGTCTCGCCGGCCAGGCGGTTGGGGGCTGGCTGGTTGGTCATCGCCTCAGTGTAGGCTCGGCGGCGAGCCAGCTGATCGAGGAGGACGCCGTGGACACACAGGCGGTGGCGGCCTGGCTGGACGGCTACAGCCAGGCCTGGGGCACCTACGACCCCGAGCGGATCGGGGCGCTGTTCAGCGAGGACGCCGTCTACTGGTACGACCCGTTCAGCGACCCGGTCCGGGGGCGGGAGGCGATCGTCGCCGACTGGCTGAAGGACCGGGACGAGGCCGGCACCTACGAGGGCCGCTACCGCCCGGTGCTGGTCGCCGGCGACCAGGCCGTGGCCAGGGGCTACAGCCGCTACATCGACACCAACGGCAGCGTGCGCGACGAGTACGACAACCTGTTCCTGCTCCGCTTCGACGCCGACGGGCGCTGCGCCGAGTTCCGCGAGTGGTACATGCCCAAGCCCAAGCCGGGCGGCTGACCGGGGGGTCCGGGGGCTCGAGCCTCGCCCCCCGGTGGACGCCTGCAACCGGGCTGCAACCGGGACGGACACCATGGCCCCGAGCTCCGATCGCGTGAGGGGGTCGATGTCGTGACATCGCTGCTGGCCGACGTGGTGGCGAGAGAGCCGCTGACGGTGGCCGACGGCCGCTCGGGAAGCCTGCTGGAACGGGTCGTGCTCGCCGGGGGCGAGGCGCTGGTCGTCAAGCACGTCCGCGACGGGGGCGACTGGATCATGCGGGCCAGCCACGACCACGGCCGGGCGGCCGAGCTGTGGTCCTCGGGCGTGCTGGCCCGGGTGCCCGGGGTCGTCGAGCACGCCGTGCTGGCCGCCGAGCCGACCGGCGACGGCTGGGTGGTGATCATGCGCGACATGTCGGCCGCCCTGGTCCCCGACCACGCCCGCCTGCGCCGCGAGGACAGCCGCCGGGTCCTGGAGGCGGCCGCCGCCCTGCACGCCGCCTTCTGGGACGAGCCGCCGCTGGCGCTGTGCCCGATGGTCGACCGCTACCAGTTCCTGTCCCCGGCCACGGCCCGCCGGGAGGCCGGCGGCGCCGACGAGGTCCCCAAGCTGATCGGGCGCGGCTGGGAGCGGTTCGCCGAGGTGGTCCCGGCCGAGGTGGCCGAGCCGGTGCTGGCCGTCCTGGAGCGGCCGGAGCCGTTCGCGGCCGCGCTGTCGGCGCGGCCCTCCACCCTCATCCAGGGCGACCTCAAGCTCGGCAACCTCGGCTTCACCGAGGACCGGGTGGTGATGCTCGACTGGGGCACCCAGACCGGCTGGGCGCCCCCGGCGGTCGAGGCCGCCTGGTACCTGGCCATCAACTGGAGCCGCATCGACGCCTCGCGCGAGCAGGTGCTCGACGACTTCCGCGCCGCCGAGGGCGAACGCCACGACGAGCACGCCCTGCGCCTGGCCCTGCTGGGCGGCCTGGTCCAGCTCGGCTGGGACAAGGCCCTGCACGCCAGCGGCCACCCCGACCCGGCCGTCCGGGCCCGCGAGGCCGCCGACCTGGCCTGGTGGACGGCGAGGGCCAGGAACGCCCTGGAGGTGTGGTCCCCGCCATGACCCGGGAGGGCCGGGGCGGCGGGGCGGTCCCGCGGGCGCGGCGGGCCAAGCGGCTGTTCGCCGAGGCCTACGACGCGTCCGCGACCGGGTTCGCGCGCAGCGCCGACCGGCTGGTCTACGCCTACCTGGCCCGGCCGCTGGCCAGGGCCCTGGCCGGGGCCGGCGGGCCGGTGCTGGACGTGGCCGCCGGGTCGGGCGCCCTTGGGCGGCTGCTGCCGGTCGCGGTCGCCCTCGACCTGTCGGCCGCCCAGCTGCGCCACAACCCGCTCGGCGCCCGCCTCCAGGGCGACGCCGAGCGGCTGCCGTTCCGGGACGACAGCTTCGCCGCCGCCGGCTGCGCCTTCGGCATCAACCACTTCCCCGACCCGGCGGCGGCGCTGGCCGAGATGGCCCGGGTCGCCCCCCTGGTCGGGGTGCTCACCTGGGCCCGGCCCGAGCCCCCCTACCGTCCCAAGCAGGCGGTCATGGAGGTGGTGGCCCGCCACGCCGGCAGCGACCGCACCGCCGCCGGCGTCCTCGTCGACCAGCTCGGCGAACGGGTCGGCTCGCCCGCCGCCGTCCGGGAGCTCCTGGACGGCGCCGGCCTCCGCCCCGACGTGGCCGAGGTCGCCGTCGACCTCCCCTGGCCGGGCGCGGCCGCCTTCGTCGACTACCGCCTGGCCACCGTCGGCGTCGCCGGCCTGGTCGAGGACCCGGCCACCGTCCGCCGCGAGGCCATCGCCGCCGTCGCCGCCCTCCCCCCCGAGACCCTCCCCTGGACGCCCAGGCTCGTGCTCGGGACCGGCGGCCGCCAGGGCGGGTAGCCGAGGAGGACACTACGGCCCGGTGGCGACGGCCAGCCGGCCGCGCTCCAGGAACCCGGGGCGGAGCTCGGGCGGCAGGCCGGCCGCGATGCGGTCGACGGCCGCCCGGGCCTGGGCCGGCGGGGCGACCTGGGCGAGCAGGTAGTCGGAGCCGGTGGCGGCGACCAGGCCGGCGGCTTCGGGGCGGCGGCCGAGGCGGGCCAGGGCCAGGGCCTGGTACTTGGTCGAGCCGTAGGTCCGGGCCAGCGCCAGCAGGGCCTCGGCGGCCGGCGGGTCGAGGCGGCTGGTCAGCTCGGCGTGGCGCAGCTCGACCCGCCAGCGGTAGCCGAAGGGGCGGTCGAGCTGGCCGCCGGCCCGCTCCAGCAGGCCGGCGGCCCCGGCGTCGTCGCCGGCGACCAGGGCGCACTCGGCCAGGGCGAGCTGGGCGTGGAGGCCGGGATGGGTGCCGGTGGTGGCCGGGCCGAGCAGCTCGGCGGCGCGGTCGGCCAGGTCCCGGGCCCGGCCCAGCTCGCCCAGCTCGCGCCAGAGCCAGGAGCCGGCGGTGGCCGCCCTGGCGTGGTAGAAGCGGTCCTCGACGTCGGCCAGGATGCGCTCCAGCACGGCCAGCCGCTCCAGCGCCCCCCGCAGGTCGCCCAGGTTGGCGCAGGCCAGGGTGGCCGCGAAGCAGGAGGTGAGCATGGGCCGGAACAGCCCGGCGGCCCGGCACGCCTCCAGGCTCCGGTCCAGCACCTGGCGCGCCTCGGCGAACCGGTCGCCGTGCTCCAGGAGCAGGCCCAGGTAGGCCAGGCCGGCCGTCTGGGTGGCCGGGTCGGGCTCGCTCGAGGACGGCGTCGAAGGCGGCCCGGGCCCCGGCCAGGTCGCCCTCGGCGTGGCGCATGCGGGCGGCCAGCAGCAGCGCCGTCGGCCCGGCCCGGGGGGCCGCCACCGCCCGCTCGGCCAGCTCCCGGGCCTGGGGGCTGAGGGCGGAGGCGGCCTGGTGGTCGCGGTCGTAGTAGGCGGTCCAGCCGAGCTGCTCGAGGGCGGCCGCCTCCAGCCGGTCCTGGCCGTGCTCGACGGCCAGCTCCAGGGCCCGCTCCTGGTCGGCGAAGGCGGCCGGGTAGTCGCCCAGCGCGACCAGGACCCGGCCCCGGTCCAGCCGGGCGCTCGCCTCCAGCGACGGGTCGCCGGCCTGGGCGGCCGCGGCCACGGCCTGGCCGAGCAGGCGCTCGGCGTCGCGGTTGGCGTAGGACCCGGCGGCGTTGGCGGCCGCCGCCATCCAGGCCCTGGCCGCGGCCGCCCAGTCGCCGGCGGCGGCGGCGTGGCCGGCGGCCGCCTCGGGCCGGTCGGCCAGCATGCCGGCCAGGCGGCGGTGGCGGGTGACCCGGGTCGGCCGCGGGCTGGTCGCGTACAGGACCTCGCGGACCAGGTCGTTGGCGAACCGGTAGCCGGCGCCGGTGTCGTCCTCGACCAGCAGGCGGGCGGCCAGGGCACGCTCGGCCCGGCCGGCGGCGTCCTCGACCGGCAGGTCGAGCAGGCCGGCCACGACCTCCAGGTCGAAGGCGGCCCCGACCACCACCGCCGCCCGCAGCAGCGTCTCGACCTCGGGGCCGGCCCGCCGGGCCCTGGTCTGCACCGCGTCCCGGAGCGACGCCGGGACCGCGGCCCGGTCGCGGCCGCCCTCGGCCGCCGCCCGCAGGCTCTCCACCGTGAACAGGGTGTGGCCCCTGGCCCGCTCCAGCACCGGCCCGGCCAGGTCGGCCACGCCGAAGCGGCGGGCCAGCTCGGCCACGGCGGCCGCCGGGAGCGGGCCCAGCTCCAGCACCGGCCCGGCGTCGGCCAGGGCGGCCAGCGCCTCGGCGCCCTCCTCGGCCCGGACTCCGGCCAGCACCAGCACGCGGTCGCCGTGCAGGCGGCGCAGCAGGAAGTGGAGGAGCTCCAGGGTGGAGGCGCCCGCCAGGTGGAGGTCGTCCACGGCCAGCAGCAGCGGCTGCTGGGCGGCCAGGCCGCGGACGAAGGCGGCGACCGCCTCGAACGACCGCCGCCGCTGCAGCTCCGCCGGGGCCCGCTCGTAGCCGGGCAGGTCCAGCAGCCTGCGGAGGTCCGGCACCAGCTCGGCCAGGGTCCCGGCGGCGTCCCCGGCGGCCGCCGCCACCCGCCCCGGCGGCAGGGCCAGCGCCGCCGCCCGGACCGCCTCGGCGACCGGCTGGAGGAACAGCGACCGCTCGGCCTCGTAGCAGCGCGCCTGCACCACCAGCCCCCCGGTGGCCCCGGCCAGCTCCGCCACCGCCCCCACCAGCCGGGTCTTGCCGATCCCCGCCTCCCCCAGCACCAGCACCATCCCCGGGCGCCCGCCGACGGCCTCCTTCCAGGCCGCCGCCAGCTCGGCGAACTCCACCTCCCGCCCCACGAACCCGGGGTCGGAGGGGACGAGCCCGCGGGCCGCGGGGGTGGCCGCCTCCGTCTCCTCCGTCCCCGGGGCGCCCCGGAGGACGGCGAGGTGGAGGGTCTGGGACTCGGGGGAGGGGTCGGTGCCGAGCTCGGAGGCCAGGGTCTGGCGGAGGCGCTCGTAGGCGGCCAGGGCGGCGGCGGGCTCGCCGGCGGCGGCGTTGGCGCGCATGACGGCCCGCCAGGCGGGCTCGTCCAGGGGGTCGGCGGCGGTGGCGGCGCGGGCGTGGGCCAGGGCGCGGGCCGGGTCGCCGACGGCCAGGGCCGCCTCCCAGGCGAGCCGCCGGGCCCGGGCGGCCAGGCGTCCGGCCTCGCGCCGGGCCGCCATGGCCCAGTCGGCGTCGGGCTCGTCGGCCAGGAACGGGCCCCGCCCGACCAGGGCCAGGGCGCGCTCGGCGGCGGCCAGGGCCAGGGCGGGCTCGCCGCCGAGGCGGGCCTCGGCCTCGCCGGCCAGCCGTTCCGCCTCGTCCAGGTCGACCTCGACCCGGGCCCCGGCCACGAACCGCCATCCCTGGCGGTCGCCGGCGATGGCGTCCGGGCCGAGCACGGCCCGCAGCCGGCTCACCAGCGTGGCCAGGTTGGCGTCGGGGTCGGCGGGCGGGCGCCCGCCCCACAGGGCCTCGACCAGCACCTCGGCCGGGACGACCGCGCCCCGCCTGGCCAGCAGCAGCTTCAGCAGGGTGCGGCCCTTGCGGCTGGCCAGCCGATGGGCCGGGACCTCCCGGCCGTCGACGGCGACCGCGAGCACGCCCAGCACCTGCACGCGGACGTTGCCCTGGCCGACCCATCCGCCGATTGTGGTCGATCACCTGGCGACCGGTGGCCAGGACCGCCGACCGGCGGTGCAGCTCAGGCGCGCCCGGGGGCGTCGGCTCGCGAACCGCTCCGCCCAGCGCTTCCAGGTGTCGGCCAGCTCCGGCGCCTGGAGCAGCCGGGCCGCGGCGGCGTGGTCGTCGTGGTAGATGCGGGAGACCTCGGCGACGGTGAGGCCGTGGCCGGGGCGGTGGACGACCTCGACCGGGTCGCCGGCGGCGATCTCGCCCTCGGCCAGGATGCGGAGGTAGGCGCCGGGCCGGCCGGCGGCCGCGAACCGGCGCGGGAACTCCTGGCTGCCCATGCGGATGCCCAGCTTGAAGCAGGGCGTGCGCGGCGAGGAGACCTCGAGCAGGGTCTCCCCGACCCGCCAGCGCTCGCCGACCAGGGCGCCGCTGACGTCGATCCCGCTGACGGTCAGGTTCTCCCCGAACGTCCCGGGGGCCAGCTCGCGGCCGAGCTGCCCGCCCCACCACCGGTAGTCCTCGGCGGCGTAGGCGTACAGCGCCTTGTCGACCCCGCCGTGCACCTCCGGGTTGCCCTGCTGGTCGCCCTCGACGCTGGTCCCGCGCAGCTTGACCCGCCCGGCCACCGGGTCCTTCCAGATCGCGGTCCGCACCGTCTGGCCCCGCCAGCTGACCTCCCTGGGGGTCCCGACGTTCACCGACTCGACCACACCCACCACGCCAACCTCCCCGGACCGCATGCCCTCGAGGCCAGGCTACGCGACCCCCGCCACTGGAACCGCTCCCCCATCGGGCGTGTACTCACGGCAAGGAGAGACCGCATGGACCTCGCCCGACGAGCTTCCCGCCGGCCGGCCGCCTACCGCCTGGCCGTCGCCGCCCTGCTGGTGGCCGCGGCGGGCTGCACCGCCGCCGAGCCTGGCGCGCCCGGCGACCGGGCGGCCACGCCCCCGGCGCAGCACCGCCCCCGCCCCGCCCTCGGCCGCCGAGAAGCCCCCGCTGGATACCTCCAGGGCCGGCCGCTGGCCGGTCCCACCGGGCTGCGGTTGCTGGTGGCGGCCGACCCTCCGCGGCTGCTCGACGCCGACCGCGGCACCAGCCGGCCGGTCGGCGGCCTCCCCGCCGGTCGAGGACCGCGTTCAGCGTGGCCCCGCTGGGCGACGGCGCGCTCGTGACCGGCGACCGGGAGGTGTTCGTGCTGCGCCGCGGCGCCCGCCGGGCGACCCCGGTCGGCAAGGGGATCAACGCCGTGGCCTCGCTGGACGGAGGCGGCGTGTGGCTGCTGGAGCACGGACGGAGGTGCACGCTGCGGGAGGTCGGCCTGGAGGGACGGGCCCGCCGGCCGCCCAGGCGGGTGCCGTGTTCCATCGGCCTGCTCGCCGACACCCCGCTCGGCCTGCTCGTCTGGACCGAACCGACCAGCGGCGGCGACCGCGGCGCGCTCTCCTCGACCCGGGCACCGGCCAGCACCCGTGGCCCGGTACCCCGAGGTCCACGGGGTGGCCGGCGACCTGGTCCTGGAGGGCGGCCCCGACGCCACGCCGGCCCCTTCACCCTGACCGACCAGCGCACCGGGCCCGCCACCCGGTGGCCCGCCCGACCCCGCACGGCTGGGCCGGCCTCGGGCGGCCCAGCCCCGACGGCTCCGACTCCTTCGTCGCCTGGCCCCCCGCCGTCGCGGCCTCCGGCTAGGATCCCGAGGCTACGGCTCCCGAACGCCAGCGCGCCGGAGGTGGCGATGGACGAACCGACCGCCGAGCGGATCGACCTTCCGGAGGGATACGGCACGGTCGAGAGGACCATGGAGTGGGCGGCGGTCCGCGAACGGCTGGAGCAGGCGCCGCGCTACTGGCTGGTCACCACCCGCCGCGACGGGCGGGCCCACGTCGTCCCCGTCGACGGCGTGTGGCTGGACGACACCTGGTGGTACGGCGGCAGCCCCCAGACCCTGCACCAGCGCAACCTGGAGCGCGACCAGCGGGTCGTGGTCCACCTCGAGGACACCATGGCGGCGGTGATCCTCGAGGGGACGATGCGGCGGGTGGTCCCGCCCCCCGAGCTGACCGAGCGCCTGATGGAGGCCTCCAAGGCCAAGTACGGCTACGGCCCGCCCGAGGCCGCGTACGCCGCCGGCCTCTGGGCCCTGCGCCCCGACAGGGCCAGGGCCTGGAGCGCCTTCCCCGCCGACGTCACCCGGTTCCGGTTCGGCTGAGCGCTCAGCCGGCCCGCTGCCCGGCCAGGCGCGGCGGCTCGGCGTCGGCCCGGCAGCCCATGGCCGCGAACCCGGCGGCGGCCCGGTCCAGGAGGGCGGCCCGGTCCAGCCCGCCCGGGCCGCGCTCGCCCGGGGCGAGGTGGCGGCCGAGCTCGAGCTGTCCTCTGGCCACCTCCCAGGGCATCGCCAGGCGCTCGGCCGCCTGCACGGCGCGGGCCCAGGACCGGAGCGCCGGGCGCCGGTGGCCGTCGAGCTCCTGCCACGAGCCGAGGCAGAGCCGCGCCCGGGGGCGGGCCATGGGGAACGCGCGGCCGTAGCGGCGCAGGCGGCGCAGGCCGGCGGCCGCCGTCGCCCGCAGCTCGGCCGGCTCCGCGCCCGGCGCCCCGCCGCCTTCCAGCAGGGCCAGGCAGACCTCGGGGATGCCGGCGTGGGCCTCGATGGTGTAGGGGTGGAACGAGGGCTCCGGGCCGCCCAGGTCGGCCGCGACCCGGATCGACCGCCAGGCGTCCTCCGCCCGGCCGGCGGCCAGGTGCCAGCGGGCCGCGGCCACGTGGAGGCGGACGGCGTCGATCGTGGGGATCCCGCCGCCCAGCAGCGCCTCCCCCTCCTCCAGGGCGCCGGCCACGGCCGGGTCGCCGGGGTCGGAGCGCAGCCGCGACTCGGCCAGCACCAGCACCCCCCAGAGCTGCGCCATCGGGTCGCGGCGGTCGCGGGCGGCCGCTCGGGCGTCGGCGGCCATGGCCGCGGCCTCCTCGAAGCGGCCGGTCAGGTACCGGCCGATGCCGGCGAGCAGGACCACCTGGTCCACGGCCCGGTGCAGCCGGGCCCCGGTCCCCACCTCCAGCGCCCGCGGCAGCCCGGCGTCCACGGCCGCCCAGTCGCCGACCGCCAGCCAGTGCAGGCTGGCCACGATGTAGGTCCAGCTGACGGCCACCGGGTCGCTGGTCCGCCCGGCGGCGGCCACGGCGTCCCGGACGTGGGAGCGGGCCAGCCGGTGCAGCCCGGCCGCGGTGAGCGAGTTCCCCAGTCCCGCCTGGTTCATCATGAGCAGGTCGGGCCGCTCGGCCCGCTCCGACAGGTTCAGCGCCCACAGGGCCAGCGGGATCAGCGGTGCCTGGTCCTCCAGCATCCAGCAGGCCTCCTGGAGCTGCCAGCAGACCGCGGCCGGCTCGGCGGCCCGGCGGCGCCGGGCCTCGCTCCGCTCCGCCGGGCCACCCGGCCGGAGCCGCCGCAGCGGCCGTTGCAGCGCCTGGCTGACCAGCATGTCCGACCAGCCGAGCCCGGACGTCGGCAGCGGGCTGCCCAGCAGGGCCAGCGTCTGCTCGAAGTGGTCGCGGGCCTGGCGCATCTCGCCGAGCTGCACGTGCGCCTCGGCCAGCAGGCGGTGCCAGTGGGCACGCTCGGCCACCGGGACCTCGCGGCGCCGCAGCGCGGCCCCGAGCGCGGCCTGCGCCTGACGGAACCAGCCCCGGCGCCGGTACAGCTGCCACAGCCGGGTCAGGTGGCGGTCCAGCTCGGCCGGGTCGCCGTGCTCGATCAGCCAGTCGGTGGCGGATCGGAGATTTTCCACGTCGGCGTCGAGCTGAGCGGCCCCGCCGCCAGGGGGCGGCTGGTCGGGGTCGGGGAGCAGGCCGGAGAAGTAGGCGGCGTGGCGCCGCCGGGCCGCGGCCTCCTCGGCCGGGTCGGCGGCCAGCCGCTGCCCGGCGTACTGGCGCAGCAGCTCGTGCATGCCGTAGCGCCCGTCCTCGCCCACCTGGACCAGCGACTGGTCGACCAGGCCGGCCAGCAGCGGCAGGCCGGCGCCGGCCACGGCGGCGGCCGCGTCCAGGTCGAAGCCGCCCCGCAGCACCGAGAGGCGGCGCAGGGCCTGGCGCTCGCCGTCGCCGAGCAGCTCCCAGGACCAGTCGATCACCGATGGCCATGCTGCGGTGGCGGGGCTCCACGTCGGGCGCGGTCGTCTCCAGCAGCTCGCCGCCGGCGGCCAGGCGGTCGGCGATGGCCGCCGGCGAGGCGGAGCGGACCCAGCGGGCGGCCAGCTCGATGGCGAGCGGCACCCCGGCCACCAGCCGGCACACCCGCCCGACCGCGGCCAGGTCGGCGGCCGGCCGGAACCCGGGCCGCAGCAGCCGGGCCCGGTCCTCGAACAGCTGGACCGCCGGGTAGCCGCCCGCCTCCGCGTCCGCCCTGGGCGGTGGGTAGGGCAGCCCGGGCACCTCGACCAGCCACTCGACCCCGAGCCCGAGCCGCCGCCGCGAGGTCCCCAGCACCTGCACCCCGGGCGCCCGGCCGAGCAGCTCGGCCAGCACCCCGGCGGCGTCGCGGAGCTGCTCCAGGTTGTCCAGGACCAGCAGCAGCTCGCGACCGGCCAGGGCCTCGGCCAGCACCTCCCGCGGATCGCGGGGCACCGCCAGCGACACCCCGAGCGCGGCCGCCAGATTGGTCACCACCAGGTCGGCCGCCTCCTCGGGCCGCGCCGGGCTGGTCCCGGCGAACGACACCAGCACCACCCCGTCCCGATGCCGCTCCCCCCGGGTCGCCCCCACCTCCAGCGCCAGCCGGGTCTTCCCGATCCCCCCCGGCCCCACCAGCGTCACCAGCCGGCACGCCGGGTCGTCGAGCAGCGCATGCAACCTGGCGAGGTCCTCCTCCCGCCCGATCAGCGACGTGAGCGGCCCCGGCGCCCCCGGCGCGCCTGACCCACCCACGGCCGGAGCCGCGCCGATCCCCGGTCTGTCCACAGGGGGTAGGTCGGTGAACCCGCCGGCGTGGGCGATCTGGTCACGCAGGGCGATCGTCGCCGGGGACGGGTCCTCGCCGAGCTCCTCGCGGAGGAGGTAGCGGCAGGTCTCGAACTGGGCCAGGGCCGCGCCTCGCTGGCCGCCGGTGGCCAGGAACCACATCAGGGCGCGGTGGGCCTCCTCGTGCAGCGGCTCGAGCTCCAGCATGCGGCGGGCGGCCTCGACCCCGGCGGGGGCGTCCCCGCGGTCGCGGGCGTCCTGGACGGCGCGGTCCAGCAGGGCCAGCTGGTCGGCGCGGGAGGCGGCCCGGCGGGCCAGGACCCACTCGTCGAACAGCTCGGCGCCCGGCGCCTCGAAGCCGCTCAGGAACTCGCCGCGGCAGAGGCGGGTGGCGGCCAGCAGCTCCTCGCCCTCGGGCTTGCCGGCGACCAGCCGCTCGACCTCGACCGCGTCGACCCAGACCGGCCGGGCCGGGTCGAGGGCGACCGTCTGCCTGGTCACCAGCAGCTGCGCCGGCAGGGCGCGGCGGAGCTTGGTCAGGGCGAGGCGCAGGTTCGCCCGGGCGGTCGCCTCGGGCAGGTCGCTCCAGAGCAGCCCGGCAAGCGCCGAGCGCGACTGCGCCGTCCCCGTCACCGCCAGGTAGACGAGCAGTGCCGTCGCCTTGGCCGATGCCAGCCCGACCAGTGGGCGTCCGTCCACGGCCAGCTCGGTCGCCCCGAGCACACGGACGCGAAGTTCCTGCCCCATCGTCGCCCCTGCCGTCGCCTGCTCGCACCTTACCGCGAACAGCGGCGCGAACACGACGGGGAAACGGTCGGGAAACGATGCCCGGTTAGCGTCCCCGACCAGGTCACCACCTCGGGAGAGGAGCCACCCATGGACATCGTCGCCTGCCCAGACCCGACCTGCCAGGCCCCGGCCTGGGTCCACGACCGCTGGACCTGGCCTTCCACCTCCGGCCCGGTCGAGCACGCCAAGACCGGTTGCGAGGCCGGCCACTGGTTCACGCCGCTGGCCGCCTCGCTCGTCCCCTACCGCCTCCCCAACCCGGCCACCGTGCTCCACGAGCAGTTCGCGCGCTGACGCCAAGGAGGAACCAGCCATGAACCACCTTCAACCCTGGTCCAGCGACCTCCCCGCCGTGGGCCCCGGGGAGGTCCCGGCGCCCGAGTTCGTGCTCGAGCACGCGGCCCGCTTCGGCGACAAGCCGGCGCTGGTCGACGGGCCCACCGGCCGGACCCTGACCTACCGGCAGCTGGCCGACGGCGTCGAGCGGGTGGCGGCCGGCCTGGCCGCGAGGGGCTTCGGCAGGGGCGACGTGCTCGCCCTGTCCAGCCCCAACCTGCCCGAGTACGCGATCGCCCTCTACGGCGCCATGGCCGCCGGCGGCGCCGTCACCGCCGCCAACCCGCTGCTGACGGCCGGGGAGCTGGCCGGCCAGCTGGCCGACGCCGGGGCCTCGCTGCTGGTCACCGTGCCGCCGTTCCTGGACACGGCGCGGGCGGCGGCCGAGAAGGCCGGGGTCGGGGAGGTGCTCGTGTTCGGCGAGGCCGACGGCGCCACCCCGTTCCGGACGCTGGTGGCCAACGACCACCCGCCCGCCCGCCCGGCGATCGACCCCGCCCGCGACCTGGCCGCCCTGCCCTACTCGAGCGGCACCACCGGCCTGCCCAAGGGCGTGGAGCTGACCCACGCCAACCTGGTCGCCAACGCCCGCCAGTCCCAGGGGGCGATCGGGTTCACCGCCGAGGACGTGGTCGTCGGGGTGGCGCCGTTCTTCCACGCCATCGGCCAGAACCTGATCCTGCCCTGCAGCCTGCGGGTCGGGGCGACCGTGGTCACCATGCCCCGCTTCGACTTCGCCGGCTTCCTCGAGCTGGTCCAGCGGTACCGGGCCACCTCAACGGTCGTGGTGCCGCCGATCATGCTCGCCCTGGCCGGGCACCCGCTGGTCGACGACTACGACCTGTCGTCGCTGCGCTTCCTGGGCTGCGGGGCGGCCCCGCTCGGCGCCGAGGTGGAGCAGCGCTGCGCCGACCGGCTGGGCTGCCAGGTCGCCCAGGGGTTCGGCATGACCGAGGGGGCGGCCACCTTCGCCATCGCCCCGCTGGACGCGCCCCGGCGCGGGTCGGCCGGCCGGCTGCTGGGCGGCACCCAGGCCCGGATCGTCGACCCCGACGGCGGCGGCGATCTCGGCCCGGGCCGGACCGGGGAGCTGTGGCTGCGCGGCCCGCAGGTGATGCGCGGCTACCGCAACCATCCCGAGGCGACGGCGCGGACGATCGACCCCGACGGCTGGCTGCGCACCGGCGACCTCTGCTACCTCGACGCCGACGGCGACCTGTTCGTGGTCGACCGGCTCAAGGAGCTCATCAAGTACAAGGGCGCCCAGGTCGCGCCGGCCGAGCTGGAGCAGCTGCTCTGCGCCCACCCGGCCGTGGCCGACGCCGCCGTGGTGCCCCGTCCCGACCCCGAGGCCGGCGAGCTCCCGGTCGCCTACGTGGCCCGGCGGGCCGATGTGGACGCCGCGGAGCTCCAGGCGTGGGTCGCCGAGCGGGTCGCCCCCTACAAGCGGCTCCGCGACGTCCGCTTCGTCGACCAGGTCCCGCGGTCGCCCACGGGCAAGCTGCTCCGCCGCACCCTGGTGGAGGCGGAGCGGGCCGACGCCGGCCGGGCCCCGGTGGTCGTGCGCTAGCCGGGGCCCCGGTGCCGGCCGGCCCAGGCGAGCAGGCCCTCGGCGTCGCGGGTGTTGACCACCAGCTCGGGGGTGACGCCGCAGGCGAAGGCGCGCTCGCAGCCGCCGAGCTGCCAGTCGAGCTGGCCGGGGGCGTGGGCGTCGGTGTCGACCGCGACCCGGCAGCCGGCCTCGACGGCCAGGCGGAGCAGGCGCTTGGGCGGGTCCTGGCGTTCGGGGCGGGAGTTGACCTCGACCGCGACCCCGTTGGCGGCGCAGGCGGCGAACACCGCCTCGGGGTCGAACTCGCTCTCGGGGCGGCCGCGGCCGACCACCATGCGGCCGGTGCAGTGGCCGAGGATGTCGGTGTGGGGGTTGGCCACGGCGGCGACCATGCGCCGGGTCATCTCCGGGGCGGGCATGCGCAGCTTGGAGTGGACGCTGGCCACGACCACGTCCAGCCGGTCCAGCAGCTCGTCGGTCTGGTCGAGGGCGCCGTCCTCCAGGATGTCGACCTCGATCCCGGTGAGGATGCGGAAGGGCCGGAGCTCCTCGTTCAGCCGGGCGACCTCGTCGAGCTGGGCCAGCAGCCGCTCCGGGCTGAGCCCGTTGGCCACCGTCAGCCTCGGCGAGTGGTCGGTGAGGACCAGGTAGTCGTGGCCGAGGTCGCGGGCCGCCTCGGCCATCTCGCCGATGGGGCTGCCCCCGTCCGACCAGGTCGAGTGGGTGTGGCAGTCGCCGCGGAGGGCGGCCCGGAGCGCGGCCGCGCCCTCGGCCACCGGCTGGCCCTCGATGGCCTCCAGGCGGCGCAGGTACACCGGGACCTCGCCGGCCAGGGCCTCGCGGATCACCCGCTCGGTGACCTCCCCGATCCCGGGCAGGCCGCGGAGGCCGGGACCGGGCGCGGCGGCCAGCCGGGCGAGGGTGCCCGGGTCGGTGGCGTCCACGGCGGCCGCGGCCCGCCGGAACGCCCGCACCTTGTAGGTCGGCTCCCGGCCCCGCTCGAGCAGGAAGGCGATGCGGCGCAGGGCGGCCGCCGGGGCGAGCGTCGGCTCGGTCATGGCGCAATTCTCGGACCCGGGACGGCCGGCGGCCAACCGGAGCGGTCGGTAACGATCCGTCCTCGAACCCTCAACGATCCCTCGAAGGTAGTTGTCGAAACCCGACGCATCCGGTAGGAAGGGAACACGGTGGGTGGTCGGCTCGCTTCAGTTCGGGGGCGGCGCGCCGAGGGATCTGCCCGAGTGTGTCGCTCGGGGGAGGAACGAGTAGATGAAGCTACCGGGGATTCGGCTGCCGCGCTGGAAGCTGCCCGACGGGCTGTCGGGCTGGCAGCGCGTCGCGACCGTCGTCGGCCTGGCCGTGGTGCTGCTGGCCGCCATGAGCGTCGCCGCCACCGCCCGGGTCTCGGCCTCGTCGGGGCGGATCCTGGCCGGGGTGACCGTTGCCGGGGTCGACGTCGGCGGCATGACCCGCGCCGAGGCGGTGGCCGCGGTCAAGGCGACCACCGAGCCGAAGCTGCGCCGGGGCGTGTTCGTGGTCGGCGGCGACAAGCGCTGGCCGGTCACCCCGGCCGGTCTCGGGCACGGCGCCGGGGTCGAGCAGGCGGTCGACCAGGCCCTCGGCGGGCCGGAGCTCACCTGGTACGGGGACTTCTGGCACCGGCTCACCAACAAGCCGGTGGCCCACACCGTCGACGTCGCCATGGTCAAGAACGACGCCAAGGTGGCCAGGTTCGTGCGCGCCCTCGCCCCCAAGCTGGCGGTGGCGCCCACCAACGCCTCGATCAAGCTGGTCGACGGCAAGGTCGTCAAGCAGAAGGCCCGCAACGGCCGGGTCCTTGACGTCAAGGCCAGCACCCGCGCCCTGGCCAAGGGCCTGCGCGGCGACGCCGGCAAGGTCAAGCTCGTCACCAGGCCGGTGGCCCCCAAGGTGACCGCCGACAAGCTCGGCAAGACCATCGAGGTCAACCTGTCCACCAACCGGCTGACCTTCTACGACGGCCTCAAGGTGCGCAAGGTCTACCCGGTGGCGACCGGCCAGCCGAGCTTCCCCACCCCGCAGGGGACCTGGGAGGTCGTCTACAAGCGGATGCACCCGACCTGGACCAACCCGGCCCCGGACGGCTGGGGGGCCGACATGCCCAAGTCGATCCCGCCCGGCCCCGGCAACCCGCTGGGCACCAGGGCGATGTCGCTGAACGCCTCCGGGATCCTGATCCACGGCACCTACGCCAGCTACTCGATCGGCAGCTACGCCTCCCACGGCTGCATCCGCATGCTGCTGTCGGACGTCGAGGCCCTCTACCCGCAGGTCCCCGAGGGCACCCCGGTCCTCATCCACCGGTAGGTCAGGGCCTGAGGTAGCGGTCGGGCACGGCGAGGATCGCGCGCACGTCGATCCAGCCGCCCTCCAGGTCGAACAGGTAGGCGGGGAGCAGGTAGGCGAGGTCGGCGGGCCGGCTCCCCTTGCCGACGGCCGGGACGAGCTGGAGGCCGAGGCGGACCCCGGTCACGGTCGCGGTCCGCGCCGGGAGCGGCCTGGCGGTGCAGGGGACCTTGCTGGCGGCCGGGCACGGGACGCGGGCGATGGACGGCGCCACCTCCGCCCCCCGCAGGGAGCCGATCGCGGGGGCCTTCTTGAGCCGCTCGTAGCCTTCGGCCACGCCGATCAGCGGGTAGGTGTCGGCCGGTTCCGGGGTGGCCAGGTGCCCGGAGGCGTGCTGGACCACGCCCTTGGCGCCGACGCTGATCCTCCAGGCGAACCCCGAGGTGGGCGAGCCGCCCACCGCCGGGTCGATGGTGACGACGCGGGTGGCGTAGCTGTCGGTGACCCGGACCGTGGCCCCGTCCAGGTCCAGCCCGGCCCTGGCGGCCAGGTCGCGGGCGGCCCGCTCGGCCTCGGCCGGGCTCGGCGGGACCGGCCGCCGCGACGGCCTGCCCGGCGCCGCCGGCTGGCTGGCCACGGGGGCGTCGGCGTCGAGGCACTGGACGCCGCCGCCGGCCCCGTACGGGCCGCCCGAGCGGGGCGAGCAGGCGCCGAGGATGTCGGTGCCGTAGGTCCAGGGCACCCCGGCCAGCCGGTGCACCACCAGGGCGCGGCGGCCGTCCCGGACCGTCCAGCCGTTCTGCTCCTCGTTGGGCTTGCCGGCCAGCCCGAGGGCGGCGGCCAGCTCGGACACCCGGGCGGCGTCGACGGCGTCCCCGACCTTCCAGGCCCTGGCCTGGCCGGGCAGCGACGGGAGGGCGCCCTTGAGCCGGTAGGTCACCCGCGGCCAGGGCTGCGGCAGGTCACCGAAGTCCTTCTGCCTGGCCGGGGCGACGCCGCCGGGGGCCGGCGCCGGCTCGATGGCCGCGCCGGCGTCGTTGCGGTCCGTTGCCCGCGGCGGCGCTGGTCGTGTCGGCGGTGGCCTGCCCGCCGTCGCCCAGGTCGACCGGGAGGACGGCCGGCGACCGGTCGAGGCCGCCCCTGGCGACCAGCACCCCGCCGGCCACCAGCGCGACCGTGACCACCGCCGCCACCATCCACGCCACGACCCGTCTGCCCACCGTGCATCACCTACCCTGTCGCCGTGCCGACGTCATTGTCTTGGACGACGCCACCGCCCCGCTGGTTCCCGCGACGTCAGGACAGGCGGCGGGCCCCGTCGGAGGGGACCACGGCGGTGACCTGGGGCGGGCCGAACCCGGCGGCGGCGAAGGCGTCGCGGGCCCGGTCGGCCACCCGCCCGGCCAGGGCCGTCTCGACCAGGGCGATGGCGCTGCCGCCGAAGCCGGCCCCGGTCATGCGGGCCCCGACCGCCCCCGCGGCCACGGCCGCCTCGACGGCGGTGTCGAGCTCGGGCGAGGACACCTCGTAGTCGTCGCGCAGCGAGGCGTGGGAGGCGGCCAGCAGCGGGCCCAGCCGGTCCAGGTCGCCGGCCCGGAGCAGCTCGACCGCGGCCAGCACCCGGGCGTTCTCGGTGACCACGTGCCTGGCCCGGCGCAGGCCGGGGTCGCCGAGGGCGGTCGCATGCTGCTCGAGGAGGGCGGGGGTGGCGTCCCGGAGGGCGGGCACGCCGAGGACGGCCGCGGCCGCCTGGCAGGCCGCCCGCCGGTCGGCGTAGGCGCCGTCGACCAGCCGGTGGCCGGCCCGGGTGTCGATCACCACCAGGCACAGGCCGGCCGCCTCCAGGGGCAGCGGGACCTGCTCGGCGCCGAGCGACCGGGTGTCGAGGAACAGGGCGTGCCCGGCCCGGCCCAGCATCGACACCATCTGGTCCATGACCCCCGAGGGGACCCCGACGACCTCGTTCTCGGCCCGGCGGGCCAGCCCGGCCAGGGCCGCCCGGTCGAGACCGGCCCCATGGAGGTCGGCCAGGGCGATCGCGGTGGCGCACTCCAGGGCGGCGCTGGACGACAGCCCGGACCCGGCGGGCACGTCCCCGTCGACCACCAGGTCGGCCCCGCCCAGCTCGACCCCGGCCTGGCCGAGCGCCCACGCCACCCCGGCCGGGTAGGCGGCCCAGCCCCCGACCTTCCCCGGGCCGATCCCGGCCAGCTCCAGGTCGGCCGGCGGCTCCGCCTGCAGCGACCACAGCCGCAGCCGGCCGCCGGCCCGCCGGCCGGCCGCGACCAGCACCAGCCGGTCGATCGCCGCCGGCAGCACGAAGCCGTCGTTGTAGTCGGTGTGCTCCCCGATCAGGTTGACCCGCCCCGGCGCCGCCCAGACCCCCTCGGGGTCCCGCCCGGTGCGCTCCCGGAACGCGGCCGCCAGCGGCCCGGCCCGGTCGGCGCCCATCGGGTCAGCGGCCGCCCGGCGTGGCCGAGCGCAGCAGCTCGGCCGCCTGCTCGGGCGCGATGTCGTTGATGAACACCCCGGCGCCCGACTCGCTGGAGGCCAGGTACTTCAGCTTGGTCGCGGTCCGGCGGATGGAGAACGCCTCCAGGTGGACGTGGGCCAGGTCGCGGTCGCGCCGCACCGGCGCCTGGTGGCAGGTCAGCATGTAGGGCAGGGGCTGGTCGAACACCGCGTCGAAGCGGCCGAGGAGGTCCTTGAGCAGCGCGGCCAGGCCGTCGCGCTCGTCGTCCTCAAGGGCCGGCAGGTCGGGCAGGTGGCGGGTCGGGAACAGGTGGACCTCGAACGGCCAGCGGGCGGCGAAGGGCACGAAGGCCAGCCAGCCGGGCGCCCTGGCCACCACCCGCTCGCCGTCCGCCTCGGCCTCCACGATCGAGCAGGAGCGGCAGCCGCCGGTGGCGTCGCGGTGGGCGCGGGCCACGTCCAGCTGGCGGGCGGTCCGCGGGGCCACGAACGGGTAGGCGTAGATCTGCCCGTGGGGGTGGTGCAGGGTGACCCCGATCTCCTCGCCCCGGTTCTCGAACGGGAACACCTGCTCCACCCCGTCCAGCGCGCCCAGCTCGAGGGTCCGGTCGGCCCAGACCTCGACCACGGTGCGGATGCGCTCCACCGGCAGCCGGGCCAGGGCGCCGTCGTGGTCGGAGGTGAAGCAGACGACCTCGCAGCGGCCGACGCCCGGCTGGCGGCGGAACGGCCCGCCGTCGGGCACCGGGCCGGGGTCGGAGGCCAGCGACGGGAAGCGGTTCTCGAACACGACCACGTCGTAGTCGGGCGCCGGGATCTCGGTGGCCCGGCCGTCGGTGGACGGGCACAGCGGGCACTGGTCGGCCGGGGGCAGGTGGGTCCGGCCCTGGCGGTGGGAGGCGACGATCACCCACTCCTCCCGCAGCGGGTCGCAGCGGATCTGGCTGGAGGTGACGGCGGCGGCCAGGTCCCGGGTGTCGGGGACCCGCCGGTCGATCCCCTCGCGCTCGTCGTAGTAGAGCAGCTCGCGCCCGTCGGCCAGCCGGATCGAGGTCTTGACCAGCTTCCTCACGCCGGCAGCATACCGGGGCGCCGGGATGCGCTGGCGGGAGGCGGCGGCGGGGCTGCAAGATACCGGCGTCCCGCCGCATCCGAGGAGGCGCCATGCCCGGCACCCGGTGTCGGCGCCTGCTGGTGGCGCTGGCCCTGGCCGGGGCGGTGCTGGCCGGCTGCTCGGGCGGGGAGGAGCCGCGGGGCACGGTCAACGTGCCCATGTACGACAACTTCTTCGCCCGGGAGGTCACCCGGGTGCCGGCCGGGGCCACGGTCCGGTTCCCCAACCAGGGCCGGGCGCCGCACAACGCCGTGGCCGTCGACGGCAGCTGGCGGACGCCCGAGCGGGTCGGGGCCGACGAGGCGGCCACCCTGGTCCTCGACCAGCCGGGCGTGTACCGCTTCTACTGCACCTTCCACGCCACCGAGGACGGCCGCCAGGGCATGGCCGCCACCATGGTCGTCGGCGACGTCACCTTCTACCCGGGCCAGGAGGGCGACGGCCCGGCCCAGGAGCCGGTGGAGCGGGCCAGCGGGGTGACCCGGCGGGTGCCCGAGGACCACGACACCATCCAGGCCGCGGTGGACGCCGCCGGGCCCGGCGACCTGGTCCTGGTCGGCCCGGGCACCTGGCGCGAGGAGGTCAAGGTCGCCGTGCCCTCGGTGACCATCCGCGGCCGCGACCGCGACCGGGTGGTGGTCGACGGCGAGTTCCGGCGGCCCAACGGGATCAGCGTGACCGCCGACGGGGTGGCGGTCGAGAACCTGACCGTCCGCAACGCGCTCATCAACGGGCTGTTCTGGACCGGCGTGCGCGGCTACCGCGCCTCCTATGTCACCGCGTACAACAACAAGGACTACGGC
>CAVTCL010000013.1:0-86312 GCA_963733175.1 uncultured Actinomycetota bacterium | reverse complement strand
CGCGACGGCCAGGGCCAGGCCGCCGAGCAGCACGGTCCGGACCAGGTTGACCCGGACCATCGACTGCCGCCGGTCCATCCGGTCGGCCAGGGCCCCGGCCACCGGCGCCAGCAGCCACGGGAGCCGGGCGGCGACGGTGACCCCGGCGATCAGCACCGGCGACCTGGTCAGCTGCACGGCCAGCAGCGGCAGGGCGACCCAGAGGACGCCGTCGGCCAGGTTGGCGAAGCCCGAGGCCACCAGGGCCTTGTGGAAGTTCGCTCCGAGCTTCATGTCATTGGACGCTAGCCCATTGATTTGGAAAAGTCAATTGATAGAATCCTCCCCATGGACATCGAGCGCCCGGCCCTCCGCGCCACCGACCGCCGCCCGGCCACCCCGGCCGAGGCCAAGGCGCTGGCCAGCCCGCTGCGCCTGCGCATCCTGCGGCTCACCTCGACCAGGCCCTGACCAACAAGCAGCTGGCCGAACGGCTCGGCAGGGACCCGGGCACGGTCCTGCACCACGTCCGCATCCTGGTCGCCACCGGCTTCCTCGCCCCCGAGGAGGTCCGCCAGGGCGCCAAAGGGGCGCTGGAGAAGCCGTACCGCTCCACCGGCAAGTCGTGGACGCTCAGCCTGGACAAGGACGCGACCACCGAGACCAGCGCCACCCAGGCCATGCTGGAGGCGTTCCTGGCCGAGCTGGCCGAGGCCGGTCCCGGCGCCGCCCACGACTTCACCCGGCTCGCCCTGACCCTTGACGACGACTCGCTCAAGGAGCTCCAGCCCAGGCTCCGGGAGATCTTCGACGACTTCGCCGCCCGCCCCCCCGACCCCGGCGGCAAGAGCTACGGCCTGCTGTTCGGCATGCACCTGCAGGCCGACGCCGTCAGCCCTCGGTCACGGCTGGGTCAGCTTGACCTTGTTCACCAGGATCAGGGCGTAGTAGGAGAGCGGGAAGGTGATCAGCAGCGAGTCGACCCGGCTCAGGACCCCGCCGTAGCCAAGGATGACGGTGCTGCGGACCTCGGTCCGGAACGCCCGCTGGATGAAGCTGCCGGTCAGGTCGGCCCAGACGCTCCCGAAGGTGATCACCAGCACCAGCACGACGACGGCGGCGATCGACCACTCGGGCGGGACCGCGACCCACAGCCAGCCCACCCCGACGGCCGCCCCGACCAGGTTGCCCAGCACCCCGCCCCAGGTCTTGGTCGGGTCGACCCGCGGCATCAGCTTGCGGCCCGGCAGCGCCGACCCGGTGGCGTAGGCGGCGATGTCGGAGAGGGCCACGCCGACGGTCACGATCACCAGGAACTCGAGCCCGTAGGGCTCGGCCGACTTGACCAGGACGATGTAGGCCATGGGCAGGGCGACGAACACGTACCCGACCAGGGTGTCGGCGACCTGGCGGTGGGCGTCGGTGATCTGGCCGGACAGGATCGGCAGCAGGGTGAGGGCGATGAAGAAGCCGAACGGCAGGAAGCCGAAGAAGTCCCTGGTCAGCGCCGCCACCAGCAGGCCGAGTTCGCCCCAGAGGATGAGCAGGTAGGCGTAGCGGCGCTCGATGCCGGAGATGCGGGCGAACTCCGAGCAGCCCTGCACGACCACGAAGGTGGCCAGCAGGAAGGCCACGAACCCGCCGATGAACACGGCCAGGACGAACAGGGGGCCGATCACGAACCAGGTGCGGGCGCGCAGGAACAGGGTCGAGCGCCGCCACACCGTCAGCGAGCGGCGCTGGGACAGCAGGACGGCGGCCAGGCCGACCACGATCAGCGCCATCACCCGCAGGAGCACGGGCACGAAGAGCGGGTTGGCGAAGGGGTTCCGGGGCACGGGGCGGCCTACGCCCCTTCCCAGCCCTTGACCATGGTGCGCGCCTCGGCCACCCCGGCCTCGGCCTTGCGGACCAGCTCGTTGTAGTCCGTGCCGGGGGGGATCGGCGGGCCGATGCCGACCACCACCCCGCCGGGCAGCGGGATGAACGACCCCTTGGGCATCACCTGCTCCAGCCCGTGCAGGTACAGGGGGACCACCGGGACCTGGGCGTCGACGGCCAGGTAGGCGAAGCCCTTCTTGAAGCCGGAGGCGCCGGTGCCCCGGGTGCCCGAGGGGAAGATCAGCACCGACCAGCCCTTGGCGACCAGGTCCTTGAGGAACTGGAGGGAGTCGCGGCTGGAGCCGCCGGAGCGCACGAACGGGACCGTGCCCAGGGCCAGCGACGCGGCCGCGCCCTTCACGGCCGAGCTGTAGAAGTAGTCGGCGGCCGCGGCCACGACCAGCCGCTTGCGCACGCGGCCGCCCAGCGCGGCCAGGCAGACAGGCGCGTCGAAGTGGCTCTGGTGGTTGGCCACGAACACCGCCGGGCCGTCGAGCTTGGCCAGGTTGCGCTTGCCGATCACGGTGAAGGGCGCGATGAACTTCAGCAGCGGCACCAGGGCCCCGTACTGGATGCCGCTGCGGACCAGGCGGGCCGGCGGGGTCCGGGCCCACGACCAGGTCGGGACCGTGCCGCGCCGGCGGGAGGAACCAGCCTGAGCCGCCTGGCGCTGCTCCCGCTCGCTCACGTGGCCTCCCGCCCCTGCGACTCTTGATCATTCAACCAGACCGGCCCCGGTACGGGCAGTTACGCGAAGTAGGATCGCGACGTGGACCTGGAACTCACCAGCACGAGCAACCCGCGCGTCAAGGAGCTGGCCGGGCTGCGGCGGCGGCGGTCCCGGGACGACGCCGGCATGACCCTGGTCGAAGGCCACGAGGAGCTGGTGCTGGCCCTCGACGCCGGGGTGCGCCCGCGCACCCTGTACTACAGCCCGGCGCTGGTCCGCCCCGACGAGCTGGGCACCGTCCGCCGCGTCGCCGGGCTGGGCGCCGAGGTGGTGCGGCTCAGCCGGCAGGTCTTCGGCAAGGTCGCCTACCGCCAGTCCCCCGACGGCTGGCTCGCCGTGGTCCCCGCCGTGCCCAGCGACCTCGACCACCTGGTGCTCGGCGAGCGGCCCCTGGTCCTGGTCTGCGAGGGCATCGAGAAGCCGGGCAACCTGGGGGCGATCCTGCGGACCGCGGACGCCGCCGGGGTGACCGCCGTGATCGCCGCCGGACCGGTGACCGACTGGGGCAACCCCAACCTGGTGCGGGCCAGCAAGGGCACCGTCTTCTCGGTCCCGGTGGCCTCTGGCGGCTCCGCCGAGGTGCTGGGCTGGCTGGCGGAGCGGTCGCTCCCGGTGGTCGCCACCACGCCCGACACCGACACGCTGGTCGCCGAGGCCGACCTCACCGGTCCGGTGGCCATCGCCGTCGGCTCCGAGCACGACGGCCTGTCCGGGCCGTGGCTGGAGCGGGCCCAGACCAGGGTCAAGATCCCCATGTTCGGCCGCGTCGACTCGTTGAACGTGGCCGCCTCGGCGGCGGTCGTCGTCTACGAGGCGGTGCGCCAGCGGATGCGGCGGCCCTGACCCGGCTCAGGCATGCAGGGCGGGCCGCCCGGCGAACCGGACGGCGTCCTGGACCGCCCTGGCCACGCGGACCAGCTCGTGGTCGCCACCGGCCCGGCCCACCAGCGACAACCCGACCGGCAGCCCGTCCACCAGCCCGACCGGGATCGACACCACCGGCGAGCCGGAGCAGTTGAAGGCGCCCGGAAGGGCGGTCAGGGCATGCCGGACGCTCGCCCGGCTGCCGTCGCCGAGCTCGACCTCCCGCGCGTCGGTGGCCGGCGCCACCACCGGGAGGGTGGGCAGCATCAGGGCGTCGCGCCCGTCGAGCAGGCCCTCGACCAGGGCCGCGAAGCGGTCGCGGTAGCGGCGCCCGCCCAGGTACTCGGTGGCCAGCATGCGCTGGCCACGCCGGATGGCGTTCAGGATGTGCTGGCTGTAGCCCTCCTCCCCGGTCTCGGCGAGGAGGGGGGCGTGCGCCGCGGCCAGCTCGGGCAGGACCATCGTCCCCACCGCCGACCTGGCCGCCGACAGCGGCAGCTCCACCTCGTCGACCCGGGCGCCCTCCCCCTCCAGCCGGGCGCAGCACCCGTCGATCACGTCGTTCACGGCCGGGTCGACCAGCGCCAGCTCCTCGCCGGCGAGGCGCCCGAGGCGGAGGGTCGCCGGCGTCACGGACGACGGCGGCGGCGCCGGCACGCCCGACAGGACCTCGAGGAGCAGTCCCGCCTCGGCCACGCCGGCGGTGATCGGCCCCACGTGGTCGCAGGACCACGAGAGCGGGAACACCCCGGTGGCCGGGACGGTGCCGTAGGTCGGCTTGAGCCCGACCACGCCGCAGCACGCGGCCGGGATGCGGATGGAGCCGGCCGTGTCGGTGCCGATCGCGTAGTCGACCATCCCGGCGGCCACGGCCGCCGCCGACCCGCCGCTGGACCCGCCGGCGATGCGGGCCTCGTCCCAGGGGTTCACGGTCCCCGGGGTCTGGACGCCGTAGGCGAACTCGTGGGTGCGGGTCTTGCCGACGATGACCATCCCGGCGGCGCGCAGCCGCTTGACGATCTCGGCGTCCTGGGCCGCCCGGTGGGCGGCCAGCTTCGGCGACCCGGCCGTGGTCACCACCCCGGCCATGTCGACCAGGTCCTTGACGGCCACGGGCTGGCCGTGCAGCGGCCCGCCCGCCTGGCCGGCGGCCGCCTCGGCGTCCCGCCGGGCCGCCTCCTCCCGGGCCTGGTCGGCCAGGACGATGACGAAGGCGCCGACCCGTCCGTCGACCGCCTCGATGCGATCGAGCGCCCGCTCCACCAGCTCGACGCTGGACCTCACCCGCTCGATGCCCATGCCCTGATGCTACGGTGCCGGCATGGCGAGCACCGCATCGGCACCCCCCGACCCGGCGGGCGAGCGCCTTGGCCGCCTCGCCACCGAGGTCGCCGGCTGCCGCCGCTGCCCGCGGCTGGTCGCCTGGCGCGAGCGGGTGGCCAGGGAGAAGCGGGCCGCCTTCCGCGACCAGGACTACTGGGGCCGCCCGGTCCCCGGCTTCGGCGACCCCGCCGCCGGCCTGCTCGTCCTCGGCCTCGCCCCCGCCGCCCACGGCGGCAACCGCACCGGCCGGGTCTTCACCGGCGACCGCTCCGGCGACTGGCTGTTCGCCAGCCTCCACCGCACCGGCTTCGCCAACCAGCCGACCTCGGTGTCCCGCGACGACGGCCTGGCCCTCACCGGCTGCTATGTGACCGCCCCGGTCAAGTGCGCCCCGCCCGACAACAAGCCCCTCCCCTCCGAGCGCGACGCCTGCGCCCCCTGGCTGACCGCCGAGCTGGACCTCCTCGACATCCGCGTCGTCGTCGCCCTCGGCGCCTTCGCCTGGGACCAGGCCCTGCGCCACCTCGGCCCCGTCCGCCCCAAACCCCGCTTCACCCACGCCGCCGAGACCGCCCTCCCGGGCGGCCGGGTCCTGCTCGGCTCCTACCACGTCAGCCAGCAGAACACGTCCACCAGACGTCTCACCGCAGACATGCTGGACGCGGTGTTCTGGCGGGCACGGACGCTGCTCGGTGTCCTCGACCTCGTCACCTTCCGGGAGCCGTAGGCGTGCCGAGGCGGCGGAAGAAGTCCCGGACGTCGTGCAGGAGCAGGTCGGGGGTCTCCATGGCGGCGAAGTGGCCGCCGCGGTCGAACTCCGACCAGTGGACGACGGTCTCGGCCTTCTCGGCGAAGCGGCGGATGGCGACGTCGCTGGGGAAGACGGCCACGCCGACCGGCACCGTCGAGCGTTCCTTGGGCGCCCACATGCTGGGATCGTGGAACCGTTCGTAGTAGGCGTTGGCCGACGACCTTGCGGTGCCGGTCAGCCAGTAGACGCTGACGTCGGTGAGGAGCTGGTCGCGGTCCACGGCGTCCTCGGGCAACTCGGCCGCCGGGTCGGTCCAGTCCTTGAACTTCTCCACGATCCAGGCCAGCTGGCCGACCGGGGAGTCGGTGAGGCCGTAGGCGATGGTCTGGGGCCGGGTGCCCTGGAGCTGCATGTAGCCCATCAGGTCGTCCTGCCAGCGCTTGAACTCGGCCAGGCGGCCCTGCTCGGCCTCGGTGAGGCCGGCCATGTCCCCTGGGTCGCCGGAGGGGAAGGTGACCAGGGCGTTGAGGTGGACGCCGAGGACCTGGCCGGGGGCGAGCCGGCCCAGCTGGGAGGCGATGAAGGCGCCGATGTCGCCGCCCTGGACGCCGTAGCGGTCGTAGCCGAGCCGGGCCATCAGCTCGGCCAGCGCCGCCGCGACCCGGGCGTCGGTCCAGCCGGGCTCGGCCAGCGGCCCGGAGAACCCGTGACCGGGGAGGGACGGGATCACCAGGTGGAAGGCGTCGGCGGGGTCGCCGCCGTGGGCGGCCGGGTTGCTGAGGGGGCCGATGAGGTCGAGGAACTCCACCACCGATCCGGGCCAGCCGTGGAGCAGCAGCAGCGGGGTCGCCGCCGGCTCGGGGGAGCGGACGTGCAGGAAGTGCAGGTTGGCGCCGTCGATCGTGGTGGTGAACTGGGGCAGCTGGTTGAGCTGGGCCTCGTGCTTGCGCCAGTCGTAGCTGGTGCGCCAGTGTTCGGCCAGGTCCCGCAGGTAGCCCAGGGGGACGCCGCGGCTCCAGCCGACGCCGGGGAGCTCGTCGGGCCAGCGGGTCCGGGCCAGCCGGTCGTGCAGGTCGTCCAGGTCTGCCTGGGGGACGTCGACGCGGAAGGGTCGGATCTCGGTGTCGCCGGTGCTCGTAGCCATGGAAGCGGTCCTCTCGTCGCGTGAGGTGGCGGATGACGAAGCGATTTGACAGTATGCTGTCATAATGCCAACCGTACCAAGAAGACAGCATGCTGTCAAAGCCCAGGCCCAGCCCGGGTCGCGCACACCCGCCGGAGACGCCTTCACGTCCCTGATCCTCCAGGTCATCCGGCTCAACGGGCGCTTCACGGGCGCCGGAGAGGCGCTGGCCGGGACGGCCGGCCAGACGCTGGCTCGCTGGCTGGTCATGGAGGCGGTGCAGGACCGGCCCGCGACCGTGGCCCAGATCGCCCGCGACATGCGCCTCGCCCGCCAGAGCGTGCAGCGCCTGGCCGACGTCCTGGTGCGGGAGGGGTTCGCGGCCTACGAGGAGAACCCCGCCCACCGCCGGGCCAAGCTTGTGCGGCTCACCGCCGACGGCCGGTCCGCGCTGCGCACGATCCAGGCGGCGCAGCGAGCCTGGGCCGACGCGCTCGGGGCCGAGCTCGGCGAGGCCGAGATCCAGCAGGCGAGCCTCGTCCTCGACCGGGTGCTGCAGAGCGTCCGCAAGCCCCAGCCCTCCCCGGCGGCCGGCGGGGCGGCGGAGGTCAGCGGGGGGAGGTGAGCTGGGGCTCGTCGGGGATGGGGGCGTCCGGGGCGGCCTGGCGCAGGGCGTGGGCGGTGGCGAGGTGGCGGGCGGCGGCCGCCGGGTCGCCCTCGGCCTCCCGGACCGCGGCGAGGAGTTCCAGGCCGTCGGCCATGCCGGCCCGGTCGTCGAGGTCGCGGCGGACGGTCATGCTCTCGGCCAGCGGCGCACCCGCCCGCGCCGACGGCTACCGGCCGCGCAGGCCGATCGGGTTGGCCGTCGGCGTCGGCGAGCACGCACACCCGCACCTCGGGTGCGACCTGACGGGGGGCGCTGCGCTCGGTCGCACCAGCCGCGAGCAGGGTCGCGCGGGTCGCGTCGAGATCCTCGACGTCAGCGTAGGCCACCGGTCCTCCTAATAATCTCTTCCAACAGCCAGACCTACCTCCCACCCGTCAACGCTCTACCCCTCATAAACTATAACTCCTTTGTATACTTTTCCTTTTATTATTTTTTATACATCCTTAGAAACAAAAAACTACAATACCACATTGATCCTTTTTATTTTCTTTTTTCACTTTAACGTCTCCTCAGGGTTAAAGCTATTTCTTTTTTCGCTGCAGGGCTCCTGGCACCAGTGCCGACAGCTACCGGCCGCGCAGGCCGATCGGGTTGCCGTCGGCGTCGGCGAGCACGCACACCCGCACCTCGGGTGCGACCTGACGGGGGGCGCTGCGCTCGGTCGCACCAGCCGCGAGCAGGGTCGCGCGGGTCGCGTCGAGATCCTCGACGTCGGCGTAGGCCACCGGTCCGCCGGCCACGTCGCCGCCTGGAGCCAGGCCGACCTCGAAGCCGTCGACGTTGTACCCGACGTAGTAGGGCTGGTCGGTGTGCGGCGCGCCGAGCAGCGCGGTGTAGACGGCCTTGGCGGCGTCCAGGTCGGACACCGGGATCACCAGGCTGCGGATCGTGGGACCCATGTTCGTCTCCTCAGGGGTAGGGCAGCGATGGACGACCTGACCGCGATCTTCGAGGAGCAGCAGGATACCCAGGCCGGCTCCTGGTAGCGTCGCCGTCGCCCCGGGAAGGCCGGCAGTCGCAGGCTCTGGTCCGTGGGCATGCCCGGTAGGTCCCCATCTCCGAGGTGAGCGGATGCGCAAGTACATCATCATGGGCGTGCAGGGCAGCGGCAAAGGAACCCAGGCCAAGCTGCTGGCCGACGCCCTCGACCTGGAGCACATCAGCGTCGGCGACATCTTCCGCTGGAACGTCGAGCACCACACCAAGCTGGGCGCCCAGGTCCGGCGCATCGTCGCCGCCGGCGAGCTGGTGGGTGACGACCTGGTCGAGAAGGTGGTCCGGCGGCGGCTGGACGAGCACGACTGGAACTACGGCTTCATCGTCGACGGCTTCCCCCGCAACCAGCCCCAGGCCAGGTTCTTCCTGGAGAGCTTCGACCTCGACGCGGTGATCCTGCTCGACCTTCCCGACCGCCTGGTCGAGCGGCGCGTCCTCAGCCGCCGGTTGTGCTCGCGCTGCGGCCTGGACTACAACCTCATCTCCTCCCGGCCGGCCGTGGCCGACGTGTGCGACGTCTGCGGCGGCGCGCTGGTCACCAGAGACGACGACACCGCCGACGCGCTCCGGGCCCGGCTGCGCGACTACCACACCAAGACCCGGCCGGTCCTGGAGCTGTTCCGGGCCAAGGAGGTCGTGCTCGAGGTCGACGCCAGCCAGCCCGTCGCCCACGTCCAGACCGAGATCCGCGAGCGCCTCGGCGTCGGCTAGGTGGCGGCCCTCCCGGAGCGGCGCCGCTTCCAGGGTGTCATCCGGCCCGGCGGGCCCGACTGGCTGCCGGTGCCGGTCGAGGTGCCGCCGGGTGTTGGCGAGCTGGCCGTCCGCTACGGCTACGACCGGCCGGCCACCCCGCCGGGCGTGCCCGGCAACGCCCTCGACATCGGGATGTTCGACGAGGCGGGGCTTCCGGGGGTGGTCGGGCGGGGCCCGCGACGGCTTCGCCATCTCGGCGTCGGGGGCGACCCCGGGGTACCTGCCCGGCCCGGTCAACCCGGGCACCTGGCGGCTCGTGCTCGGCCCCTACACCGTCGCCCCCCAGGGGCTGGCCTGGTGGGCCGAGGTGACCCTGGGCAGGGGGCCGGCGGGGCCGGCGTTCGTCCCCGACCCGGCGCCCGCGCGGGCGGCCGGCCGGGGCCGCGGCTGGTACCGGGGCGACCTGCACACCCACACCGTCCACTCCGACGGCGCGCGCACCCCGGCCGAGCTGGCCGCCGCGGCCCGCGCGGCCGGGCTCGACTTCGTCGCCTCCACCGAGCACAACACGGCCAGCGCCAGCCTCGGCTGGGGCGGCCACGCCGGGCCGGACCTCCTCGTGATCGACGGCCAGGAGGTCACCACCCGCGACGGCCACTGGCTGGCCCTCGGCCTGGCCCCCGGCGCCGTGGTCGACTGGCGCTACCGGGACGCCGACGGCGCCCTCGACCGGGTCCTGGCCGAGCTGCACGGCCGCGGCGGGCTGGCCGTGGCCGCCCACCCCTGCTTCCCGCTCCCAGGTTGCACCTGGCGCTTCGGCTACCGCGGCGTGGACGCCGTCGAGGTCTGGAACGGCCCCTGGACGCCGGACGACGAGGCCGCCCTGGCCCGCTGGGACCGGCTGCTGGCCGCCGGCCGCTACCTGCCGGCGGTGGGCGGCAGCGACGCCCACGGCCACGACGACCGGGTCGGCCACCCCCGGACCGTGGTCCTGGCCGACGGGCTGGACCGCCGGGCCGTCCTGGGCGGCCTGGCCGCCGGGCGCTGCTGGATGGCCGGGTCGGACGCGGTCGACCTGGGCCTGGAGGCGGCGGCGGCGGGCCGTACGGCCGGGATCGGGGAACGGCTGGAGGGGGCGCCCGGCCAGGAGGTCACCGTCCGGCTGGAGGTGCGGGGCGCGGCCGGCGGCCTGGCCCGGCTCCGCACCGGCGCCGGCACGGTGCTGGAGGCCCGCCTGGCCGGCGACCGGGCGGTGGTCGGGTGGACCACCACCCCGGCCGCCACCGCCTGGGTGCGGGCCGAGGTCCGGCGCCCGCCGGCCGCCGCTGGCGCCCCCGGGGCCATGGTCGCGCTCACCAACCCGGTGTTCCTCGGGCCGGCCGAGGTCAGCGGGCCAGCTCCAGCTTGACGACCAGCTCGTCCAGGAACGCCTCGCGGGCCTCGGGGGCGGCCCCGCCCAGGACGAGGCCGGCCAGGTAGGTGGTCACCGGGGCGGCCCGCCGCTCGGCGGTGTGGGCGGCCACCCGGGCCAGCTCCAGGATCGCCTCGACCTCGCCGGGGCCGACCGCCGGCGGGTTCGGCCCGAGCAGGGAGCGGACCCGCTCCAGGAACGCCTCGAGCTCGTCAGCCTGGTCCATGGCCTCGTCCTCCATCGGCGCGGTGTCGTCCCCGACCGGCGATCTCGCCGGTCGGAGTCTATCGATCGTCGCCGAAGGCCGACTCCACGCCGTGCCGGGTCCCAGGCGGCCAGGTCGGCCGGGTCGTCCAGGTCGACGAAGGAGCGGCCGTCCGGGTCGAGGGTCCGCCACTCGGGCTCCTCCACGACCACGGTGCGCAGGCCGGCCAGCAGGCCCAGGAGCGAGCGGTCGCCGGCCGGGTCGGCCAGCCGGGCCCGGGCGGCGGCCAGCGCCGGGGCCCGCTCGTACACCGCGACCAGCGGCTCCAGGCGGGGGCCGCGCCGGCAGGCCACCGCCTGGCCCCGCCCGGCCAGGCCGGTCAGGTGGGCGAGCAGCTCCACCCGCAGCCCCGGGTGGTCGCCGGCCAGGACCAGGACGTGCCCGGCGTCCAGGGCGCCGAGCGCGGCCGCCAGGGCGGCCAGCGGCCCCTCCCCCGGGTCGGTGACCAGGCGGGCGGCCAGCCCGCGGGCCGGGTGGCCCTGGGGGGCGACCAGCACCACCGGGTCGGCGACCCGGGCGGCCGCGGCCAGGGCCAGCGAGGCCAGCGCGACCCCGCCGACGGCCATGGTCGCCTTGTCGCGGCCCATCCGCCGGCTGGCCCCGCCGGCGAGCACCGCTGCGGCAACCATCTAGGCCTCTTTTGCCCCCTGAGCAGCGAATATAGGCACTCCAGGCCCGCCAGATAAGGCGGTTGCCCGATGCGGCCACCCTACCTCAGAGACGCGATCATGGCGAGGACAGGAAATGAACCGCGAACCCACCCCGAGGAGCAGCCCATGTTCCCCACCGCCCACCCCGACATCATGGGTCAGCTGGCGAACGAGCGGGCCGCCGGCCTGCGGGCCGCCGCCGACCGCTACCGCCTCGGCCGCCCGTTCCTGGCCAGGTGGCGCCCGGCCCGGGTCATCGAGCCGGCCGCCGACCTGAGCCGGGTCGTACCGGCCGAGGCCCCCGAGGCCGCCAAGGCCGGCCGGGCTGCCTGAGCAGCCCGGCCCGGCCCCTGGCCCCTCGGAAGCGACGTTCTTGGCTGGTAGCCTGGCCAGCATGCTGGCCGCCCGGACCGGGCTGAGCCCGGTCATGGTCGGGCGCGCCGACGAGTTGGCGCGCCTGCGCGAGCTCGCCGCCGACACCGGCGCCAGGCCGGCCGTCGCCCTGATCAGCGGCGAGGCCGGCATCGGCAAGACCCGCCTGGTCGCCGAGCTGATCGCCACCCTCGACCCCGCCCTGCCGGTGCTGGCCGGCCAGGGCAGCCAGGACGCCCCCGGCCGGCCGTTCCAGCTGCTGCTGGAGGCGGTCGAGCCGCGGGTCGCCTCCTGTCACGCCGTCCCCGTGCCGCTGGCCAACCGCTCCAAGCCGCTACGCCTGCTGCTGGCCCCGTTCGCGGCCAAGCTGGCCTGCACGCCTAGCGCGAGTACGGCCAGGAGGAGCTGCCGCGGGCCGCAGTCGCCCTGGTCCGCGAGCTGGCCGGCGCCCGCCGGGGCGCTGGTGGTGTTCGAGGACCTGCACTGGGCCGACGCCGAGAGCGTCGCCCTGTTCGGCCGCCTGGCCGTCACCGGGGCCTGCCGCTGCTGCTGGCCGGCATCTACCGCCCCGAGGGCTTAGCCCGGCAAACCGCTGGTCGAGTTGCTGGCCGAGCTGGAGCGCCAGCGCCTGGTCACCAGCGTCCCCTTGCGAGCGGCTCTGCCAGGCGCTGAGTGGCCGAGCTGCTGGTCGATGTCTACCTTGACCCGATGCCGTTCCGCTTGGCCGGGCGCTGCACCGGCGCACCGGCGGCAACCCGTTCTTCTGAGGAGCTGTTGGTGACCGCCGTCCGGGCCGGTCGGATCGCCTGGCCCTCCGCTGCCCTGGCACCTGAGCGAGACCGTCCTGCGCCGCCTCGACGACCTCGACGGCGGGCAGCGCCGGGTGGTCGACGCCGCCGCCATCCTCGGCCGCCGGATCTCCTTCGACCTGCTGGCCGCCGTCACCGGCAGCGGCGAGGACGAGCTGATCGCGATCCTGCGCCACCTGGTGGCCGGGAACGTGATGGTCGAGGAGGAGCCGGACGTGTTCGCCTTCCGGCACGCCCTGACCCGCGAGGCGATCGCCGGGCGCCTGCTCGGTCGGAAGAGGCGTCGGCTGCACGACCTGGCCGTGGCCGCCGTAGAACGCCAGCGGCACGCTGAGCAGCGAGGCGCATGCCACGGCTGCAGCTACGCCGAGCTTGTCGAGGCCGCACGCAAGGGCGCCGGCGAGCAACCTCCCTCCGGGTACCACCTGCGAGGAGTACGTCTGGCGAGACCGATCAGTCCGAGGCAGACCGACCTCAACTGCAGGCCGCCGCCTCAAGGCGGCCTGGATGACCGGGCTGCCGAGGCGAAGGCCATCAAGTGACGCTGCCGAAGCGGTGATCGACGGCCGGGCGACGGTGAGCGGCCATCATCAACCTGGGCCGGCTAATGGGCGGCAGGGACGTCCGAGCACCAATGGAACGGTTGTTCCGCTGCGGGGACGATCCGCGGAGTCGAACCCTGGTCCGCGCCTCAGCCGATCGCCGAGAGCGTCATGCTCGATCGGAGCTGCCGTCAAGGCCGTAATGGAGCCGACAAGCTCACCAGGGCCGACGCGGGGCAGCCCCGCCATCCGGGGGCAGCCTCGCCAGCGGGGCACCACTCGGGCCGCCCGGTCCGGACACTACTGACCGGGGGCGTCGCTCTGCTGAGCAGGCCTCGCCGAGGCCGACGCCGGCGCTTCGGCTACGTGCTCCACCGGGGCGGCACAACCACGGTGCACCAGGTAACCAGCTGGCCGCCGGACGAGCCGGCGGGTGCTGCAACGGATGGGGGAGACAGCGAGCGGCCGGCCGCGGCTCGGAGGTGCCCAGCTGGGCCATCGAGCGCAGCGCGATCGCCGTCGTCGAGGGCGACCTGGCGGCCGCGCTGACCGCCATCCGCGAGGCGCGCCGCTCCCAGGTGGTCCCGCTCAGGGCTGGATCGACCCCTGGTGGATCGACCTGACGTGGTCCTGCATGCTGCTGAAGGAGCTACCTCGACCGGGGCGGCTTCTGGAACGTGCCGCCATGGCCGCCGCAGGATCTGGGAGCCGCCTGGTTGGGCAGTCCGCTGGATGACGGCCCGCTCGGACCCAGGAGGATCGCCTGCCGGTCTGGCCGACTACCTGGCTGATGGCGCCCTGACAGGGCTGGAGCTGGAAGCACGGCACCCCCGGGGTCCACGGCCTGGTCGCCGCCGCTGCGGGCCGGGCTGCCCCCGGCCGAGGTGCGCCCGTTCCTGGACGCCATCGACCGCGACGGCCGGCCGACGGGGCGGCCCCCGACCGCTGGAGCCCGCGCCGGGCGGCCGCCAGCACCTGGAGGCCGCCCTGCTGGAGGCGGGCGGCGACCCGGCGGCCGCGCTCGACGCCTACCGTCGAGGTGCTGGCCCACGCCGACGTCTACCGGGCCGCCTACCTGCCTGGCCGACTGCCACCAGGGCGCCGCCCGCTGCCTGCTGGCCCTCGGGACGAGCCGGGCGCCCTCGACCACGCCCGCCAGGCCGGCCGCCTGCTCGAGCGCTGGCCGGGCTGGCGCCGCGACGAGGCCGCCGCCCTCCTGCGCCGCCTCGGCGACGGCCCGGCCACCGGCCGGCGGCCCGGCCCCCCTGACCCCCCGCGAACGCGAGGTCGCCGCCCTCCTCGCCGACGGCCTCTCCAACGGCGAGATCGCCCGCCGCCTCTACATCTCCACCAAGACCGCCTCGGTCCACGTCTCCAACATCCTGGCCTAGCTCGACATGTCCCGCACCGAGGTCGCCACCTGGGCGGTCCGCACCGGCCTGGCCCCACCGGAGGTACGCTGAGCGTCCCCAGGGACAAGGAGGACCTCGCCGATGCCGCCGGAGATCAACACCAACGTGCCCCAGTCGGCCCGGGTGTACGACTACTGGCTGGGGGGCAAGGACCACTTCCCGGCCGACCGGGCGATGGGCGAGGCCATCGCCGAGGCCCTCCCGACCATCCGCACCCAGGTCCGCGGGCAGCGGGCGTTCCTGGGGCGGGCCGTGCGCTACCTGGCCCAAGAGGCCGGGGTGCGGCAGTTCCTGGACGTCGGGACCGGCATCCCGACCGCCGGGAACGTCCACGACGTCGCCCAGGAGATCGCCCCGGAGTCGCGGGTGCTGTACGTGGACAACGACCCCATCGTGATGGTCCACGCCCGGGCGCTGATGGCCGGCACCGCGGAGGGGACGGTGGCGTTCATCCAGGCCGACCTGCGCGAGCCCGAGGCCATCCTCGGCGACCCGGCCCTCGCCAGGACCCTCGACCTCGCCCAGCCCGTCGGCCTGGTGCTCGTCGGGGTCATGCACCACCTCCGCGACGGCGACGACCCCCGCCGGGTCGTCGCCACCCTGGTCGACGCCCTGGCCCCCGGCAGCTACCTGGTGCTGTCCCAGACGACCCCCGACTTCGACCCCGAGGCGATGCGCGCCCTGGCCGCGGCGTCGGAACAGGGCGGGATCCCCAACGTGCCCCGCACCCTGGCCGACACCGAGCCCTTCTTCGCCGGCCTGGAGCTGGTCGAGCCCGGCCTGGTGCCGCTGGCGGCCTGGCGGCCCGACCCCGGCGCCGAGCTCGGCCCGCACGCCGTCTACGCCTACGGCGGGGTCGCCCGCAAGCCCTAGACTGGCGGGATGCGACTTCTGCTGCTGTTGCGACATGCGGTGACCGCCCAGACCGGGGCGCGGCTGTCGGGGTGGACGCCCGGGCTGCACCTGTCGGCGGCGGGGCGGGAACAGGCCGGGGCGCTGGCCGAGCGGCTGGGGCCGGTGCCGCTGGACGCGGTGTACGCCAGTCCGCTGGAGCGCTGCCAGGAGACGGCGTCGGCGGTGGCCGAGGCCAAGGGGCTCAAGGTGGAGACCCTCGAGGACGTGGGCGAGGTCCGGTACGGCGACTGGACCGGGCGGACGCTCAAGGAGCTGGCCTCCGAGCCCCTCTGGAAGGTGGTGCAGGCGACCCCGTCGGCGGCCCGGTTCCCCGAGGGGGAGTCGATCTACGAGATGCAGTCCAGGGCGGTGCTGGCCGTCGAGCGGCTGCGGGAGGCCCACCCGTCCCAGACCGTGGCCGTGTGCAGCCACGCCGACGTGATCAAGGCGGTCGCCTGCCACTACCTGGGGATGCACCTGGACCTGTTCCAGCGGGTGGTGGTGAGCCCGGCGAGCGTGACCGCGATCGCCTTCGGGCCGGTGCCCTACCTGGTCCGGCTGAACGACGTCGGGGGGAACGCCGACCTGGTCCCGCCCAAGCGGGCCCGGCGGCGCAAGCGGGGGGAGGCGGCCCGTGCCCAGCCGTGACCTCGACCCGGTCACCCGGCTGACCGCCGACGCGGTCGGCGAGCCCGGCCAGCGCACCTTCTACCTCCAGGCCGCCTCCGGCGCCGACCAGGTGACCCTGCTGGTGGAGAAGGAGCAGGTCCGGCGGCTGGCCGAGAGCCTGGAGACCTGGCTGCCCGAGCTGGCCGCCGACCGGCCCGAGGACCCGGGCGAGGCGGCCGAGGCCGAGGCCGGCGAGCTGGCCCTGGCCCCGCCGCTGGAGCCCGACTTCCGGGTCGGGCAGCTCTCGCTCAGCTACGACGCCGAGCGCGACCGGGTGGTGGTCGTCGCCACCGAGCTCCCGGCCGGCGAGGAGGAGGACCCGGTCGAGCTCCCCGACCCGCTCGAGGTGCGCCTGTTCGTGACCCGGCCCCAGCTGCGGGTCCTGGCCCGTCAGGGCTCCCAGGTGGTGGCCCGCGGCCGTCCGCTCTGCCCCCTGTGCGGCAACCCGCTCGACCCCACCGGCCATATCTGCCCGGCCATGAACGGCCACCGCTCCAGCGCGACGTGAGCACCGGCGCCCCCGACCCCGATGCCGGCCAGCACGACCGTGCGGTGGTCTCCGAGGAGCGCGCCCGCGACTTCCTGGCCTCCGGCGAGCTGGAGCTGCTGGGGCGGATCCCCTGGGCCTCGAACGCGACCGTGCTGGCCAAGGTGACCCACGAGGGGCTGGAGGGCCTGGCCGTGTACAAGCCGGCCAGGGGCGAGCGGCCCCTGTGGGACTTCCCCAACGGCACCCTGTACCGGCGCGAGGTGGCCGCCTACCTGGTCTCCGAGCAGCTCGGCTGGCGGCTGGTCCCGCCGACCCTGGCCCGCGACGGCCCCCTCGGGATCGGCTCGGTCCAGCTCTACGTCGACGCCGACCCCGAGGTCACCGCGTTCGAGCTGCTGGCCGACGGCAACCCGAGCATGGCCCGGATCGCCGCCTTCGACGTCGTCACCAACAACGCCGACCGCAAGGCCGGCCACTGCCTGGCCGGCCAGGACGGCCACGTCTGGGCGATCGACCACGGCCTCTGCTTCCACGTCCAGGCCAAGCTGCGCACCGTGCTCTGGGACCTGGCCGGCGACCGGCTGGAGGCGGCGGTCCTGGCCGACCTGGAGGCGCTGGCCGCCGCGGCCACCGGCGGCCCCCTCGCCGCCAGCCTGGGCGAGCTGCTCGACCCGGACGAGGTGGCCGCGATGGCCAGGCGGGCCAGGGCGCTGGTCCGGGCCGGCCGGCTCCCGGCCCCACGGGGCGACCGCGCCTACCCATGGCCGCTGGTCTGAGAAAATTCTTATGATGGCGCTCTGGCGCTGAGGGTACGATTCGGCCGCAAATAGCTTGCCGGTCTTGTGCATCTCTGCTTACCCCCGAGGCCGACAAGGTGGGAGGTGCGCCCAGCGTAGGGGTTCCATGCAACGCGGCTATGGCCCCCGGTCACGATGCCGCTCCCGATTCCCAGGGTCCCAGGCCGCGGTGGGCGGCGGGCCACGACTCCGGACAGGAGGTACGACTCAAGTGCATCGTTTGCGTACGGTCAGGCTGGCGGCGCTGCTCGTCGGTCTCGCCATGGTCGCCGCGGCCTGCGGCGGCGGCGGCGACGAGGGTGGGGACACCAGTGGCGGCAGCGGCGCGGTCCAGCAGGGCGGCACCCTGAACTACGCCGCCGACCAGGAGCCCACCGGGTTCAACGACAACACCTCCAAGGACAACGGCACCTCGGTCGCTCTGAACATCACGATCAACATGTTCCCGGCGGCCGTTCCATCCCCAGCCGGACTTCACGGTCAAGATGGACGACGAGTTCCTGGACTCGGCCGAGCAGACCAGCGAGGACCCGCAGACGGTCGTCTACAAGATCAAGCAGAACGCCGCCTGGTCGGACGGCACGCCGGTCAGCGCCGACGACTTCATCTACCTCTGGGAGAACCGCAACGGCACGAACAAGGACAACGACTGTCGCCTCCACCACCGGCTACGACCAGATCGAGAGCGTCGACCGGGCTCCGACAACGGCAAGACGGTCACCGCCGTCTACAAGACCCCGTTCGCCGACTGGAAGTCGCATCTTCACCGGACATCCTGCCGGCCCACTACGTCGAGGCGCAGCCGGGCGGCTGGAACACCGGCCTCGACAAGAACCCCGAGAAGATCCCCTCGGCCGGCCCGTTCATCGTCGAGAACTACACCCCCGGCCAGAGCCTGACCCTGACCCGCAACGACAAGTACTGCGGGCACGAAGGCCCACCTCGACTCGATCGTCTTCCGCTTCCTGCCCGAGTCGACCACCCAGCCGGCGGCGCTGCAGAACAACGAGGTCGACCTGATCTACCCGCAGCCCCAGCTCGACCAGGTCCAGCAGGTCAAGGCGCTGCCCGACGTGACCAGCCAGATCAACTTCGGGCTGACGTTCGAGCACTTCGACTTCAACTTCAAGAACGAGCACCTCGGCGACCTCAAGGTGCGCCAGGCGATCGCCACCGGCCTCAACATCCAGGAGCTGGTCGACCGCACCGTCAAGCAGTTCAGCGACCAGGCCCAGCCGCTCGGCAACCGCATCTGGCTGAACGACCAGCCCGAGTACCAGGACCACTTCGGCCAGTACGGCAAGGGCGACGTGGCCGCGGCGACGAAGCTGCTCGAGGAGGCCGGCTACGCCAAGGGCGCCGACGGCATCTACGCCAAGGGCGGCAAGAAGCTGTCGGTCCGCATCTCCACCACCGCCGGCAACAAGCTCCGCGAGACCCAGGAGCGAGCTGTTCCAGGCCCAGATGAAGGAGATCGGGGTCGACATCAAGATCGCCAACGCCGACTCGACCAAGTTCTTCGGCGAGTGGCTGCCCGACGGCAACTTCGACATCGCCAACTTCGCCTGGGTCGGCACGCCCGTTCGCCATCTCGGGCAACCAGTCGATCTACACGCACCGGCGGCGGCCAGAACTACGGCGAGTACGCCAACAAGAAGGTCGACGACCTGTTCGACGCAGGCCATCGGCGAGCTCGACGAGGCCAAGGCGGCCGAGCTGGGCAACCAGATCGACCAGCAGCTCACGGCCGACATGGCCACCATCCCGCTGTACCAGAAGCCGACCTTCATCGCCTGGCGCAACACCTTCGCCGGCATCGGCGACAACGCCAGCCAGCGAGGGCCCGTTCTGGAACGCCGGCACCTGGGGCGCAGAAGGCCGCTTAGAACCCGGAGAGCCGGGAAATGCTCTCGACGCGGGCCGGTGGGAGACCGCCGGCCCGCGTCGGCATATCGTCACCTCGTGACGTCACCTGGTGAGGGGGCGCCATGCTCAGCTTCATCATCCGCCGGCTGCTGATCGCCATCCCGCTGGTCCTGCTCTCCTCGGTGCTGGTGTTCCTGCTGGTGGCCAACTCCGGGCGACCCGCTGGCCGAGCTCAAGGGCCGCAACCCGCCGGTGCCCGCCGCAGGTCATCGAGGCCCGTGAGCACGAGCTCGGCCTGGACAAGCCGCTGCCGCCAGCGCTACGTGACCTGGCTGGGCAACTTCGTCCAGGGGGACATGGGCAAGTCGATCCGCGGGGTCGAGGTCCGGCCGCTGCTGTGGCAGCGGCTCAAGGTGACGCTGCGGATGGTGATCCTGGCCTCGATCCTGGCCGATCATCCTGGCCATCGGGGCCGGGGTGCTGTCGGCGGTGAAGCAGTACACCCCGACCGACTACACCTTCACCTTCCTCGGGTTCCTGTTCCTGTCCATGCCGGTGTTCTGGTTGGCGGCGCTGCTCAAGGAGTACGGCGCGATCCGGCTCAACAAGCTGTTCGGCGAACAGGTGGTGTACACGGTCGGGGCCGAGACCCCCAACCTGACCGGCAGCCTCGGGCACCGGCTGGCCGACTACGCCGGGCACCTGATCCTGCCGACCGTCGCCCTGGCCCTGATCAGCTTCGCCGCCTGGTCGCGCTACCAGCGGGCCACCATGCTGGACGTGCTCGGCTCCGACTACATCCGGCTGGCCAGGGCCAAGGGGCTGTCGCGGTCGCGGGTGATGACCCGCCACGCCCTCCGCAACGCCCTGATCCCGCTGGTCACGGTGGTCGCGATCGACATCGGGGCGGTGTTCGGCGGGGCCGTCATCACCGAGCGGGTGTTCTCCTGGCAGGGCATGGGGGCGCTGCTGGTCGAGGGGGTCAGAGCCAGCGACGTCAACGTCCTGCTGGCCTGGCTGATGGTGACGAGCCGTGTTCGTGGTGGTGTTCAATCTCATCGCGGACGTGCTGTACGCGGTGCTGGACCCGAGGATCCGCTATGGCTGACACGCGACCCCGCCCACCGGCGACCCAGCCCCCGGCCGACGGCGCCGGCGACGGCCAGGAGCTGCAGCCGCACCGAGCACGGCGTGCAGGTCCACGAGGTGCCGGCGACCACCACCGAGCGCGAGTTCACGGTCGTCCGGCGCAGCCAGACCCAGATGGTCATCCGCCGGTTCATGGCCCACAAGCTGGCCGTGGGCAGCCTGGTGGTGTTCCTGCTGGTGGTGATCATCTCGCTGATCGGCGGCCGGTTCTGGAAGTACGGCTACGCCGACATCACCGACGAGTTCTCCTCGCCGCCGTCGCTGGAGCACCCGATGGGCACCGACGACATCGGCCACGACTCGTTGGCCCAGGTGCTGCGCGGCGCCCAGAAGTCGGTCCAGGTGGCGCTGATGGTGGCGATCCTGGCCACCACCCTCGGGGCGGTCATCGGGGCCCTGGCCGGCTACTACCGCGGCTGGGTCGACTCGGCCCTGATGCGCTTCACCGACCTGGTCCTGACCATCCCGTCGATCGCCATCCTGGCCGTGCTGGCCGCCACCGTGGCCGACCAGGCCGGGAACTGGTTCTTCATCGGGCTGGTGCTGGCGCTGCTGCAGTGGACCTACATCGCCCGGGTGGTGCGCGGCACCTTCCTGTCGCTTGCGCGAGAAGGAGTTCGTGGAGGCGGCGAGGGCGCTGGGGGCCAGCGACACCCGGATCATGTTCAAGCACCTGCTGCCGAACGCCACCGGGTCGATCATCGTCAACGCCACCATCACCGTGGCCGTGGCCATCCTGATCGAGACCGTCGCTGTCCTACCTGGGCCTCGGCATCAAGGCGCCGGACACCTCGCTCGGCCTGCTCATCTCCGACCGGCCAGCAGGCGGCCACCACCCGGCCCTGGCTGTTCTACTTCCCCGGCCTGATCATCGTGATCATCGCCCTGACCATCAACTTCATCGGCGACGGCCTGCGCGACGCCTTCGACCCGACCCAGACGCGGGTGCGTGCCTGATGGCCACCACGCTCCCCGACCAGCCGGCCGCCCGGACCACCGGCGGGCCGGTGCTCGAGGTCAAGGACCTGACCGTCGAGTTCCCGACCGACGACGGCATCGTCCACGCCGTCCGCGGGGTCAGCTTCGACCTCCACCCGCGGGCAGGTGCTCGGGATCGTGGGCGAGTCGGGCTCGGGCAAGAGCGTGACCTCGCTGGCCATCATGGGGCTGCTGCCCCGCTCGGCCCGCATCCGCGGGGAGGTCAACTACCGCGGCCAGAACCTGGTCAAGCTGTCCGACAAGGAGCAGACGAAGATCAGGGGCAAGCACATCGCCATGATCTTCCAGGACCCGATGACCAGCCTGAACCCCGTCTACACGGTCGGCTGGCAGCTCCAGGAGGCGGTCCTCGCCCACCAGGACGTCGGCAAGGACAAGGCCTGGGCGCGGGCGGTGGAGCTGCTCGACATCGTCGGCATCCCCAACGCCCCCGAGCGGGCCAAGAACTACCCGCACGAGTTCTCCGGCGGCATGCGCCAGCGGGCCGTCATCGCCATGGCGATGACCAACGACCCGGACGTGATCATCGCCGACGAGCCGACCACCGCCCTGGACGTGACCGTCCAGGCCCAGGTGCTCGACACCCTGCGCCGGGTGCAGGAGAACACCTCGGCCGGGATCGTGCTCATCACCCACGACCTCGGGGTGGTGGCCGGCATGGCCCACCGGGTGCTGGTCATGTACGCCGGCAAGCCGGTCGAGATCGGCGAGACCGACGCCATCTACTACGACCCGAGGATGCCCTACACGCTCGGCCTGCTCGGGAGCCTGCCCCGCCTCGACCAGACGGGCGACGAGCCGCTCACCCCCATCCGGGGGGCGCCGCCGTCGCTGATCAACCTGCCCCCGGGCTGCCCGTTCTCGCCCCGCTGCCCGATGAGCCGCCCCCACTGCGACGCCGAGGAGCCGGCGCTGCGGTCGGTGGCCGGCGTGGACCACGTCGCCGCCTGCCACTACGCCGAGGAGCTGGCCGGCGACGTCGCCGCCGCCGAGGTGTTCGAGACGGCCGAGACCGACACCCAGGCCATCGAGCAGCTCGACCAGCTCGGCGACCTGGAGCAGGCCAAGGCCGAGCTCGACCGGGCCGAGGCCGGAGGAGGAGGCGGAGGAGCGCGCGATGACCCAGACCACCCCCCAGGCGGCCGGGACCAAGGACGGCTCCGGCGACCGGATCCTCGAGGTCACCAACCTGGTCAAGCACTACCCGCTGATGGGCGGGGGCGTGGTCCGGCGCCGGATCGGCGACGTCCACGCGGCCTGCGACCTGACCTTCCACCTGGACCGGGGCGAGACCCTCGGGCTGGTCGGCGAGTCGGGCTGCGGCAAGTCGACCACCGGCAAGGCCATCCTCCAGCTCAGCCCGCCGACCTCGGGGTCGGTCAAGTTCGAGGGCGAGGAGCTGGTCGGCAAGACCCGCAAGCAGATGCGGAGCATCCGCCGCGACCTCCAGGTCGTGTTCCAGGACCCGTACGCCTCGCTCAACCCGAGGATCCCGGTCAACGACATCGTGGCCGAGCCGCTGATCATCCACGGGCTGTTCAAGCGCCAGGGCAGGGAGCGGGTCCGGGAGCTGCTCACCGTGGTCGGCCTCAACCCCGAGCACGGCAACCGCTACGCCCACGAGTTCTCCGGCGGCCAGCGCCAGCGCATCGGCATCGCCAGGGCCCTCGCCCTCGAGCCCAAGGTGCTGGTCCTGGACGAGCCGGTGTCGGCCCTGGACGTGTCCATCCAGGCCGGCGTGGTCAACCTGCTCGAGGAGCTCCAGGAGCGGCTGGGCCTGTCGTACGTGTTCATCGCCCACGACCTGTCGGTGGTGCGCCACATCTGCGACCGGGTCGCCGTCATGTACCTGGGCAAGATCGTCGAGATCGGCCCCCGCGACCACATCTACGAGCGGGCCAGCCATCCCTACACCCAGGCGCTGCTGTCGGCCGTGCCGATCCCCGACCCCAAGCTGGAGCGCCAGCGGCGCCGCATCGTGCTCGAGGGCGACGTGCCCAGCCCGGTGAACCCGCCGTCCGGCTGCCGCTTCCGCACCCGCTGCTGGAAGGCCCAGGACATCTGCGCCGAGCAGGAGCCGGAGCTGGTCGACCGCGGCCAGGGCCACCCGGTGGCCTGCCACTTCGCCGAGCCGCGCAGCCTGCTCTAGTCGCGGCGGAAGGTGCCGGCGGACACGGCATCATTGTCGTGTGATGAAGACCGCCAGGTGGGTGTCGCTGCTCGCCGCCCTCGTCCTGCTGGCCGCGGCCTGCGACGACGGCGGCACCGTCGACGCCGGCGACGGCGGGCCGAGCCGGGGGGTCAAGCGGGGGACGCTGCGGGTCTTCAGCCACAGCGACGTCGAGGCGCTCGACCCGGGCCTGGCCTACGCCGCCTTCGACTTCGCCCTGCTCCGCGGCATGGTCAGGGAGCTGTACTCCTTCGACAGCCGCGTCGAGGGCGAGCGCTCGCTCGAGCCCGTGCCCGACCTGGCCGACGGGCCGTACCAGCTCTCGGACGACGGCCGCACCTACACCTTCCGGCTCCGCCGCGGCGTCAAGTACGCCCCGCCGGTCGACCGCGAGGTCCTGGCCAAGGACTTCGTCTACGCGATCGAGCGCCAGCTCGACCCCGAGCACCCGCTCCCCCAACCCCTACGCGCGGCTGATCCGCGGGGCCGACGACTTCGCCGCCGGCAAGGCGCAGCACGATCTCGGGCATGCGGGCCGAGCGGCCACACCCTCCAGATCACCCTCGACCAGCCGGCCAGCGACTTCCCCAGCCTCCTCACCCTGCCGTTCTTCTCGCCGGTGCCCGAGGAGTACGCCTCCGAGTACGAGCCGGGCGAGGACTACGGCCGCCACCTGATCGCGTCGGGGCCCTACAAGCTCAAGCGGTACACCCCCGGCCGGGTGATCGAGCTGGTCCGCAACGAGAACTGGGACCCGCGGACCGACCCGCTGCGCAGCGCCTGGGTCGACAAGGTCAGCGTGACCATCGGCCGCTCCGAGACCGAGATCCAGCAGGCCATCGAGGACGGGGTGGCCGACCTCAACCTCGACGCCGTGCCCCCGCCCGTCGGCGACCTGCAGCGGCTGTCCGACGACCCGGCGCTGGCCAGGCGGCTGGCGGTCGAGACGACCGGCTGCGTCCACTACCTGACCCTGCAGATGGACGCCGGGCCGACCACGTCGCTGGCGGTGCGCCAGGCGGTCAACTACGCCATCGACCGCCAGGCGGTGGTGCTGGCCATCGGGGGCCGCTACGCCGGCGAGCCGGCCTCCACCGTCCTCTCCCCCACCCTGGCCGGCCACAGCGCCTTCGACCTGTACCCGTCCCAGGACGCCACCGGCGACCCCGACAAGGCGCGGGAGCTGCTGGCCAAGGCCGGCTATCCCGACGGCGTGCGGCTGACCTACGCCGGCCAGTCGTCGCCGAAGTGGAAGGCCCTGTACGAGGCGCTGCGGTCGTCGCTGGCCCGGGCCGGGATCCGGCTCGACCCGACCTTCTACGACGGGCTCGACGTCTACCCGAAGTCGCTGCGCCTGCGGTCCAAGCGCGACGAGCACCACCTGGGCGCGGCCCGCGTCTGCCCCGACGTCCCCGGCAACGGCAGCCGCTCGATCATCGGGGTCCTGCTCGACGGCCGCCCGATCACGCCGACCACCAACAACAACTACGGCAGCTACGACAACCCCAAGGTCAACGCCCTGATCGACCAGGCCTACGCGCACCCGCGACGACCAGGCCCGCGCCGCCCTGTGGGGCCAGATCGACCGGCTGGTGATGGAGGACGCGGCCTGGGCGCCGCTGGTCTACGACCGGGAGGCCTTCTTCTGGTCCTCCCGGGTCCGGAACTGGACCTTCACCCCCTGGCTGGCCAACCCCGACATCACCAACCTCTGGCTCGACCCCAACACCCCGTGAGCGGGACCGGCCCGGACCGCCTGGACGACGTGTTCGCCCACGTCGACGCCAACCGGGAGGCGTTCGTGGAGCGCCTGGCCGCCTGGGTGCGGACCCCCAGCGTGAGCGCCACCGGCCAGGGCATGCCCTCCGCGGCCGGCCACGCCCGCGACCTGGTCGCCGCCGCCGGCCTGGAGGCGGCGGTGGCCGAGACCGCCGGCTGGCCGCTGGTCCTCGGCCACCGCGCCGGCCCGCCCGGCGCCCCCACGGTGCTCGTGTACGGCCACTACGACGTGCAGCCGCCCGACCCCCTGGACGCCTGGACCAGCCCGCCGTTCGAGCCCGAGGTCCGCGACGGCCGCCTGTACGGCCGCGGCACGGCCGACAACAAGGGCCAGCACCTGGCCCAGCTCCTGGCCATCGAGAGCCTGCTGGCGACCAGGGGCGAGCTGCCCTGCACGGTCAAGGTGCTGCTGGACGGCGAGGAGGAGATCGGCTCGCCCAACCTGGCCGCCTTCGCGGCCGGCCAGCGGGGGCGGCTCGCCGCCGACCTGGTCGTCTGGAGCGACGGGCCGGTCGACCCGGGCGGCGGCTGGCGGCTGGTGTTCGGGGTCAGGGGGATCGCCAGCTTCGAGCTGCGGGCCAGGGGGGCCAACCGGTCGCTGCACTCGGGCAACTGGGGCGGGGTCGCCCCCAACCCGCTGTGGACGCTGGTCCACCTGCTGGCCTCGATGCGCGACGACCAGGGACGGATCACGGTCGAGGGGTTCAGCGACGACATCGAGCCGCTGGGGGCGGCCGAGCGGGAAGCGCTGGAACGGCTGCCGGTGGACGTCGAGGCGGTCAAGGCCGACCTGGGGCTGGCCGAGCTGGACGCGCCCGCCGGGCGGGGCTTCGCCGAGCGGCTGGCCGCCTGGCCGACCCTCACCATCAACGGCCTCCACGGCGGCTACGGCGGCCAGGGAACCCAGACCGTGCTGCCCTCGGCGGCCGCTGCCAAGTGCGACGTGCGCCTGGTCCACGCCCAGCGGGCGGCCGACGTCTACGCCAAGCTCGAGGCCCACGTGGCCCGGCACGCCCCCGGGGTCGAGCTCCAGCGCCAGGGCTCGATGGAGCCGTCGCGGACCCCCATGGACTCGCCGTTCACCGCCCCCATCCGCGCCGCCATGGCCGCCGCCCAGGGGACCGACCCCCTGCTCGTCCCCGTGCTCGGGGGCAGCCTCCCCCTGCACGTGTTCACCGGGGTGCTGGGCCTGCCCACCTTCGGGATCCCGCTCGGCAACCCCGACCAGGCCAACCACGCGCCCGACGAGAACCTCGACCTGGACCGGTTCCACACCGGCATCAAGACGGCCGCCGCCGTGCTCGCGAAACTCGGTTTATCGGACCAGGGGTCTTCCGGCACCATGGCCGGGTGACGACCACAGCCCCCCAGGGACGCCTGCTCCGCCGTGGCCTGCGCGTGATCAGCCGGCAGGTCGCGCTGCACCCGCGGCCCTTCGTGATCGCCGTGGCCGGGGCGGCGGTGTACGCCCTGGGCACGGTCGCCCAGTCGTGGGTGCTCGGCCAGGTGGTCGACCGGGCGGTGACCCCCCGGTTCGAGACCGGCCAGCTCCGGGCCGGGGTGGCCGTGGCCGCCGCCTGCGCGATCGTGGCCGTCGGGCTGGTCAAGACGGTCGGCATCATCACCCGCCGGATCGCGGCCACGATCGTCCATGCCGGCGTGCAGGCGACCCTGCGCGAGCGGCTGGCCGAGCGCTACCACCGGCTGCCGCTGACCTGGCACCACCGGCACCCGGCGGGCGAGCTGCTGTCGCGGGCCGAGGGCGACCTGGACGCCGCCTCCGAGATCCTGTCGCCGCTGCCGTTCGCCACCGGGGTGCTGACCATGCTGGGCGCGGCCGCGGTCTGGCTGTTCCTGGCCGACCTGTTCCTGGCCGCCCTTGGCGTGCTCGTGGTCCCGGCCATCCTGGCCATGAACCTGGTCTTCCAGCGCCGGGTCGAGCACCCGACCACCCTCGGCCAGGAGCGCCTGGGGGACGTGTCGGCGGTGGCCCACGAGAGCTTCGACGGCGCCCTGGTGGTCAAGGCCCTCCAGGCCGAGGAGGCCGAGGGCCGGCGCTTCGCCGACAAGGCCGAGCTGCTGCGCGACGCCCGCATCGAGGCCGCCCGGGTCACCGCCAACTTCGAGGCCAGCCTGGACGCCCTGCCCGCCGTGACCACCGTGGCCCTGCTGGTGGTCGGCGTCTGGCGGATCGAGCAGGGGGCGATCACCGCCGGCACCCTGGTCGGCCTGATCAACCTGTTCGCCCTGCTGATCTGGCCGCTGCGCCTGATCGGGTACGTGCTCGGGGACATGCCGAGGGCGGTGGCCGGCTACGAGCGGGTCGCCGAGGTGCTGGCCGAGCCGCTGCCCGCCGCCCCGGCGGGCGGCCAGGAGCTGCCCGGTGGCCCGCTGGAGCTGGAGGTTGACCGGCTCGGCTACGGCTACGAGCCCGGCGCCGAGGTGCTGCACGAGGTGTCGTTCCGGGTCCCGGCCGGGAGCACCGTCGCCCTGGTCGGCCCCACCGGGTCCGGCAAGTCGACCCTGGCCCTGCTGCTGGCCCGCCTGCTCACCCCCGACCGGGGCGGCATCCGGCTCGGCGGCCGCGACCTGGCCGCGCTGGACGGCGGGGAGCTGGCCGGGTCGGTGTCGATCGCCTTCCAGGAGCCGTTCCTGTTCTCGGTCTCGGTGGCCGACAACATCCAGCTGGAGCGACCGGGGGCCGGGGGCTCAAGGATAGCCCCCCGGAAAACGGTCAATTCGGTGTCCCCGAGGCGGGACGGCTGGCCCAGGCCGACGAGTTCGTGGCCCGCCTGCCCGACGGCTACGACACGGTGGTCGGCGAGCGCGGGGCGACCCTGTCCGGCGGCCAGCGCCAGCGGGTCGCCCTGGCCCGCGCCCTGGCCGGTCGGCCCCGGCTGCTGGTGCTGGACGACGCCACCTCCAGCGTCGACCCGGTGACCGAGGCGGCCATCCTCGGCGGCCTGGAAGGGCACCTGCCCTCCACCACCACCGTGGTGGTCGCCTCCCGGCTGGCCACCATCGCCCTGGCCGACCGGGTGCTGTACCTGGAGGACGGCCGCCTGGTCGCCGACGGCGACCACGACCGGCTGCTGGCCACCACCCCCGGCTACGCCCGCCTGGTCCGGGCCTACGAGCAGGCCGAGGCGACCCAGGGTGAGGACCCGTGAGGCACGGCAGCGAGGTCGGCGCCGAGCGCATCCGGGCCATGCGGCTGCTGCGGCGGGGGCTGGCCGCCTCGCCCGAGCTGCGCAAGGGGGCCGCCCTCACCCTGGTCCTGGCCCTTGTCGCCGGGGGCGGCCGGGTCATCACTCCGGTGCTGGTCCAGCAGACCATCGACCGCCACGTCACCGTGCCGGGGGCCCGGATGTCGGGGATGCTGGTGCTGGCCGGGACCGGCGTCGTCCTGATCCTGGTCGCCGCCTGGGCGGCCCGGACCACCAACCAGCGGCTGGCCACGGCCAGCGAGCGGGCCCTGTGCGGGCTGCGGGTGCGGGCCTTCAACCACATCCACGCCCTCAGCATGGCCCACCACACCGAGGAGCAGCGCGGCGCCCTGGTGTCGCGGGTCACCTCCGACGTGGAGACCCTCGGCCAGTTCTTCCGCTGGGGCGGCCTGGCCTGGATCGTCAACAGCGCCCTGATGCTGGCCGCGCTGGTGGCCATGGTGATCTACGACTGGCGCCTGGCCCTGGTCGCGGTGGCCACCGTCCTGCCCCTGGTGGCGGTGCTCCGGGTCATGCAGGGCCGGGTGGTGGTGGCCTGGGACGCGTTCCGGACCCGGGTCGGGGAGTCGCTGGCGGCCATCTCCGAGTCGATCCAGGGGGCGACGGTGATCCGCGCCTACGGCGTCCAGGACCAGGCGCAGCGCCGGGTGATGCGCTCGGTCGAGGGGCGGCGCCTGGCCGAGGTCCGGGCCGGCACCATCGGCGCCTTCTTCTTCCCCTCCGGCGAGCTGTTCGGCGTCCTCACCACCGCGGCCGTGCTCCTGGTCGGGATGGCCATCGGCCCGGAGGGCGGCCTGACCATCGGCACCCTGGTCGCCTTCTTCTTCCTGGTCACCATCTTCCTGGAGCCGGTGGCCGAGTTCACCGAGATCCTGGACATGACCCAGCAGGCGGTGGCCGGCTGGAAGAAGGTCCTTGACGTGCTCGACACCCCGGTCGAGGTCGAGGACCCGCAGCCCGGCCTCGCCCTGCCCTCCCGGGCCCTGGACATCGAGCTGGACCGGGTGTCGTTCGCCTACCACGGCGGGCCGCCGGTGCTGACCGAGGTCAGCGTGGCCATCCCCGCCGGGACCCGGGTGGCCCTGGTCGGGACGACCGGGTCGGGCAAGACCACCCTGGCCAAGCTGCTCATCCGGCTGGCCGACCCGACCGGCGGCGTCATCCGGGTGGCCGGCGTCGACCTGCGCCGGGTCAGCCTGGCCTCGCTCCGCTCGGCCCTGGTCATGGTCCCCCAGGACGGCTTCCTGTTCGACACCAGCGTGGCCGGCAACGTGCGCATGGGCCGCCCCGAGGCCAGCGACCGGGAGGTCCGGGCCGCCTTCGAGGCGCTGGAGCTGGGCGGCTGGGTCGATGCGCTGCCCAGGGGCGTGCACACCCGGGTGGGCGAGCGCGGCGAGTACCTGTCGGTCGGCGAGCGCCAGCTGGTCGCGCTGGCCCGCGGCTACCTGGCCGACCCGGGCTGCCTGATCCTGGACGAGGCCACCTCGGCGGTCGACCCGGCCACCGAGGTGGCGCTGCGCAACGCCATCCAGCGGCTCACCGAGGGCCGGACCGCCCTGACCATCGCCCACCGGCTGGCCACCGCCGAGCACGCCGACCTGATCCTGGTCCTGGAGCGGGGCCGGCTCGTCCAGCAGGGCACCCACGCCCAGCTGCTGGCCGACCCGGGCGGCGCCTACGCCCGGCTGCACGGCTCCTGGATGGCCAGCCTCGACGCCGGCAGCGAGCCGGCGGGTGCGTGGTAGGGTCGAAGGCATGCTTGCCAGCGATCTCTCCCATCTGCGCACCCCCTCGGCCCCGACCCTGACCCCGGACGGCCGGCTGGTCGCCGTGGCCGTGGGGCGGATCGACCTGGAGGCCGACGAGTACCGGGCCGACCTGTGGCTCATGCCCACCGACGGCTCGGCGCCGCCGCGCCGCTTCACCTCGGGCAAGCGCGACGTGCGCCCGCGCTTCTCCCCCGACGGCCGCTGGCTGGCCTTCCTGCGGGCCGGCGAGAACGACAAGCCCCAGCTGCACGTCATGGCCGTCGACGGCGGCGAGCCGCGACGGCTGGGCGAGCACCCGCTCGGGGTCGAGGGGTTCGCCTGGAGCCCCGACTCGACCCGGATCGCCTACGTCGCCCGGGTGCCCGAGGAGGGCCGCTACGGCACCGACAAGGACGTCCCCCCGGAGAAGGAGCCGCCGCGGCGGATCACCGGCTTCCAGTACCGGGTGGACAACCTCGGCTTCACCTTCGACCGGCGCCCGCACGTGTTCGTGGTCGACGCCCTGGCCGACGGCGCCGAGCCGGTCCAGCTGACCCGGGGCGACTACGACCACGGCGACCCGGCCTGGAGCCCGGACGGGGCCAGCGTCGCCTTCGTCTCGGCCCGCCACGACACCCGCGACGAGGACGCCGTCAGCGACGTCTTCGTCGCCCCGGCCGGCGGCGGCGACGCCGTGCGGGTCACCGCCACCGACCTGAGCGTCGGCCGGCCCGCGTACTCGCCCGACGGGGCCACCATCTGGTTCGTGGCCAGCGAGCCCGACCTGGCCGGGCGCCCGACCATGCTGTGGTCGGTGCCGGCCGACGGGTCGGGCAAGCCGGCGCGGCTCACCGACCCCGAGCGCTTCGACCACGACGCCGCCTTCGGCGCCGGGATCCTGCCCCTGGTGGTCGACGAGCACGCGGTCACCACCATCTCGCTGCGCCGGGGGGCGATCGGGCTGCTCCGGTTCCCGGTCGACGGCGGCGAGCCGGCCGAGCTGCTCGGCGGCCGGCGCACCGTGCACGACTACGACGTGGCCGGCGGGGTGGTCGCGGCCGTGGTCAGCGACCCCACCTCGGCCGGCGAGGTGGTCGTGCTGAAGGACGGCCGGGAGCGCACCCTGACCGACCTCGGGGCGCCACTGGCCCGCTCGGCGTCGCTGCGGCCCATGGAGGAGCTGGAGGCGACCGCCCCCGACGGCGCCGGCGTCCACGGCTGGGTGCTGAAGCCGGCCGGGACCGGGCCGTTCCCGGTGGTGCTGATGGTCCACGGCGGGCCGTTCGCCCACTACGGCTGGACCCTGTTCGACGAGGCCCAGGTGTACGCGGGCGCCGGCTACGCGGTGGTGATGGGCAACCCGCGGGGCTCGGCCGGCTACGGCGAGTCCCACGGCCGGGCGGTCGTCGGCGACTTCGGCAACCTGGACAGCCAGGACGTGCTCGCCCTGCTGGACGCCGCCCTCCAGGACCCGGACCTGGACGGCGACCGGGTCGGGGTGATGGGCGGCTCCTACGGCGGCTTCATGGCCAGCTGGCTGGTCGGCCACACCGACAGGTTCCGGGCCGCCATCAGCGAGCGGGCCTGCAACGCCTTCGAGAGCTTCGAGGGCTCCAGCGACATCGGCTGGTTCTTCGTCCCCCAGTACAACGGCACCGACCCCGCCCGGGTGGCCGCCCAGAGCCCGCTGTCCTACGCCGACCGGATCCGCACCCCGATGCTGCTGATCCACTCCGAGCAGGACTGGCGCTGCCCGATCGAGCAGGCCCAGCGCCTGTTCGTCGCCCTCAAGCAGCGCAAGGTCGAGGTCGAGCTCCTGCTGTTCCCCGGCGAGGGCCACGAGCTGACCCGCTCCGGCCTCCCCAGCCACCGCGTGGCCCGGTTCGAGGCCGTGCTCGACTGGTGGCAGCGCCACCTCAAGCCGGCCGGCTGACCGTCTCCAGCGGGCGGAACCGCCTGACCTTCCCGGTCGCCTGCCGCTCCAGCCGGTCGACCACGCGGACCTCGACGGCCGGGTCGGGGACGCCCAGGCGGGCCAGCTCGGCGGCGACCAGGCGGCCGGTGGCGGCGGGGTCGGCCAGGGTCCCGACGACCAGGACCTCGGCGCCGGCCGGGGTCTGGCGGACCTGGTACTCGACGATCCCCCGGTCGCGGCGGAGCTGTGCGGCGAAGACGTGCGGGTGCACCACCTGGCCGCCCGGGTAGCTGAAGAGGTCGTCCAGGCGGCTCTCCACGTCGGCGATCAGCTGGTGGGCGGAGCCGCAGGCACACGGCGTGTCCAGGAACGTCACCTGGTCGGTGAGCTCCAGACGGATCAGCGGCAGGGTCGGGTTGGAGATGGCGGTCACGTAGAGCTTGTCGGAGCGGACGCCGGGCGGGACCGGGCGGCCGGCCAGGTCGACCGGCTCGATGATGACCAGGTCGTCGCAGAGGTGGATGCCGGGGCCGCGCCAGCAGCCGATCCCCATCGGGCCGGCCTCGGAGGTCCCGTACATGTTGGCCACGGGGGCGCGGAACGACTCGGTGAGCGCTCGGCGCACCTCGGGCAGCAGGGGCTCGCTGGTGGTGGTGATCCGCCTGGGCAGGATCCGGAGCCGGCCGGCGCGGGCCTCGGCGGCCAGCAGGGCCAGCATCGAGGGATAGCCCATGAGCGCCAGCGGCTGGTAGGCGTTGAGCCCGGTCACGATCTGGTCGATCGGCTGGGTCACCGGGAACAGGGCGATGTCGACGGTCGGGTTGGCGAAGGTCTGGGGTATGGCGCTGGTCATGTGGGTGGCGTTCCTGGCCCCGACCATGGCGATCCGCATGGGGACGGCGGCCAGCTCGGGCGTGACCGCCCGGTCCCAGACGCTGGTCCGCAGGAAGCCGGCGTAGGCCACCGCCCACTCCCGCCAGCCGTAGGCGAAGATCCCCCGGCGCCCGGTGGAGCCGCCGGAGGCGACGGCGTGGAACTGGTCGAACAGGTAGGCGTCGCCCTCGAGGCCGGCCAGGTGGCCCTCGACCAGGTCGAGGGTGAGCCGGGGGTCGGTGACCACGCCGTCCCAGTTGGCCATCAGGTCGTCCTTGGTCATCGGCGGGAGGCCGGCCAGGTCCGCCTCCTCGAAGCCGCCGGGGTCGACGCCGGCCAGCCGGTCGCGGTGCCAGGGCGAGGACGCCTTGGCGACCCGCAGCAGGTCGCGCAGCCGGTCCCGCCGCTCCTGCCGCAGCCGCTCGGCCGGCCAGCGCAGCCGCTGGACGTGCTCGGGCATGAGGACGGCAAGGTCGGCCAGGTGCCGTTGGCGTAGATGTTCGTAGTCGGCCATGGCCAGCTCCTCTGCTCCCGCCCCGGCTCCAGGCCTCGGCGATAGTCTGAATCGGATGGTCCTGAACGTATGATATGATCCGGATCATGTCAAGACCCGACCTCACCCCCGTGTCCTATGTCGTCCTCGGCCTGGTGGCCCGGGACGGCCCCTCGACCCCCTATGCCCTCAAGACGGCGGTCGGCCGCGGCGTCGCCCACTTCTGGCCGTTCCCCCACAGCCAGATCTACGCCGAGACCGGACGCCTGGCCGGCCTGGGCCTGCTGGCCGAGGAGCGCGAGCACACCGGCCGGCGCCGGCGCAGCTACCGCATCACCGGCGAGGGCCGGGCCGCCCTCGCCGCCTGGCTGGCCGAGCCGACCGACGATCCTCCCCAGTTCCGCAGCCTCGGCCTGCTCAAGCTGTTCTTCAGCCAGCACGCCGAGCCGGAGGACGTCGCCGAGCTGGCCAGGACCCAGGTGGCGCTGCACCGCCAGTACCTCGCGCTCACCGCCGGGATCATCGACCGCCTCCAGGCCCGGGGCGACCGGCCCGGCCAGCTCGCCGTGGCCGAGATCATGAACGACGGGTTCAGGGCGATGGCCGGGCAGTGGGAGCGGGTCGAGCGAGCAGTCGCCGGGCTGCCAGGTCCCGTCGCAGCTGCCCGGGACCGGTGAACCGGACCGCGTCGAGGCCGAGAGCGGCGGCGGCGGCCACGTTGGCCTCCGAGTCGTCGACGTAGAAGGTCGACCCGGGGTCCAGGCCGAACCGGTCCAGCAGCAGCTCGAAGATGGCCGGGTCGGGCTTGATGATCCGCTCCTCGCCGGAGACGAGCAGGCCGTCGAACCAGTCCAGGAACGCGAAGCGCTCGCGGGCGAGCACGAAGGTCTCGGCCGACCAGTTGGTCAGGGCGTACAGCGGCAGGCCGGTCGCGCGCAGCTCGGCCAGCAGCTCGACGGCGCCCGGGATGTCGCCGCCCAGCATCTCCGGCCAGCGCTCGTGGTAGGCGGCGATGGCGGCGGCGTGCGCGGGATGGCGCTCGACCAGCTCGGCGATCCCCTCGGCGAACGGCCGGCCCCGGTCCTGCTCGGCGTTCCACTCCGGGGTGCAGACGGTGGCCAGGAACTCCTCCACCGCGGCCTCGTCGGCCAGCAGCTTGCGGTACAGGTAGCGCGGGTCCCAGTCGATCAGGACCCCGCCCAGGTCGAACACCGCCGCCTTGACCGCCACCAACGCTCCTCCCCGTCGCCCCGTAAGCTGGTACCCGACACTGTAGGGAGGCCCACAGGGAGCACGATGCCCACCGATCCACCCCGACCCGATCCGCCTGACCCGGCGCCGGCTGCTCCAGCTCGGGCTGGCCCTGCCCCTGCCGATGGTGCTCGCCGCCTGCGACGACGGGGCGCCCGCCGGCCCGCCCGACCCGGCGGCCGCCCCGGCAACGACCGCCCCGACGGCCACCACCGCGGCCGCCGCCAGCGGGACGCTCGCGCCCACCCCGGCCTGCGACGACGGGGACGACCCGACCCCGGCCCAGACCGAGGGCCCCTACTTCACGCCCGACTCGCCCCAGCGGGCCTCGCTGCTGGAGGCGGGCATGGGCGGCCAGCGCCTGGTCGTCGCCGGGACCGTCCTGACCACCGACTGCCGCCCGGTCCAGCGGGCCCTGCTCGACTTCTGGCAGGCCGACGACGCCGGCGAGTACGACAACCAGGGCTACCGCCTGCGGGGCCACCAGTTCAGCGACGCCGACGGCGCCTGGCGCCTGGAGACGGTGGTGCCCGGCGTCTACACCGGCCGCACCCGCCACATCCACGTCAAGGTCCAGGCCCCCGACGGCCCCGTCCTCACCACCCAGCTCTACTTCCCCGGCGAGCCCGGCAACGACCGCGACGGCATCTTCCAGCCCGAGCTGGTCCTGACCGACGTCCGCGACACCGGCGCCACCCGCCAGGGCTCGTTCACCTTCGTGCTCGGCCGGTTAGCGGCCCACGGCGTAGGCCTGGCGGCCGCGGGGGTTGGCGGCGGCGATCAGGAAGCCGGTGGCCGGGTCGCGGCCGGCGGCGCAGGTGCGGCCGAGGGACCAGGGGTCGGCGACGCTCGACCAGGTGGCCCCGTTCCCGGAGGCCCGCGATGGCGGCCGGGTCGTGGCCGGCCTCGACCACCAGCTTCCCCGGGAAGGCCCGGCGGGGCCAGAACGAGCTCGGGAAGTGGTCGCTCTGGAAGCTCGGGGCGTCGACCGCCTCCTGGAGGTCGAGGCCGAAGCGGGCGTGGGCCAGGAAGAACTGGAGGGTCCACTGGTCCTGGGCGTCCCCGCCCGGGGTCCCGAAGGCCAGGCAGGGCTCGCCGTCGCGCAGGGCCAGCGACGGGCTGAGGGTGGTCCGCGGCCGGGTGCCGGGGCGCAGCGAGCTGGCCAGCCCCTCCTCCAGCCAGAGCATCTGGGCGCGCGTGCCCAGGCAGAAGCCGAGGCCGGGGACGACCGGCGAGCTCTGCAGCCAGCCGCCGCTGGGGGTGGCCGCGACCAGGTTGCCGTGCCGGTCGACCACGTCGACGTGGCAGGTGTCGCCGAAGGTGGGCTCCCCGGACCCCTCCGGCCCGACGAGGTCCTCGTCGGCCTCCTGGCCGCGGCCGGCCCCGGGCAGGCGGGGGGTGCGCCCGGCCGGCGACCCGGGTCGCAGCTCCAGCGACGCCTCGTCCCCGACCAGGGCCCGGCGGCCGTCGGCGTAGGCGGGGTCCAGCAGGCCGTCAAGGGGCACGTCGAAGGCGGCCGGGTCGCCGTACCAGGCCTCCCGGTCGGCGAAGGCGAGCTTGGCGCACTCGGCCACCGTGTGGACGTAGGCGGCGCTGCCCAGGCCCATCGCCTCCAGGTCGAACCCGTCGAGCAGGCGGAGCTGCTGGAGCAGCACCGGGCCCTGGCCCCACGGGCCGGTCTTGCACACCGTCCAGCCGCGGTGCTCGGCCGACACCGGGGCCTCCACCGTGGCCCGCCAGCCGGCCAGGTCGTCGCCGTCCAGCAGCCCCTTGTGGCGCCGGCCGCTCACGTCCATGACCTCGGCGGTGGCCAGGTAGCCGGCGATCGCCTCGGCCACGAACCCCTCGTAGAAGGCGGCCAGGGCGGCCTCGATCTGGCCGTCCCGGTCCGGGCTGGCCGCCTCGGCCTCCTCCAGCAGCCGCCGCCAGGTCGCGGCCAGGGCCGGGTTGCGCAGCCGCCCGCCCGGGGCCGGCACCCCGTCGGCCAGCCACACCTCGGCCGAGGAGGGCCAGTGGTCGCGGAACAGCCGCTCCATGGCGCGGATCGCCCCGCCGATCCGGGGGACCGCCGGGAACCCGGCCTCGGCGTAGCCGATGGCCGGGTCGAGCACGTCGCGCAGGCACACCGTGCCGTGGTCGCGCAGCAGCAGCATCCAGGCCCCGAAGGCCCCGGGCACGCACGCGGCCAGCAGCCCGGTGCCCGGGATCAGGTCGAGCCCCAGGTCCCGGAACCGCTCGATGGTGGCGGCCGCCGGGACCGGGCCCTGCCCGTTCACCACCAGCACCCGCCCCTGCCCGGCGGGGGCGGCCAGGATCGGCGCCTCCCCGCCCGGCCCGTTCAGGTGCGGCTCGACCACCTGGAGCACGAAGCCGGCGGCGACGGCGGCGTCGAAGGCGTTGCCGCCCCGCTCCAGCACCGCCATCCCCGCCGCCGAGGCCAGCCAGTGGGTCGAGGACACCATCCCGAAGGACCCACGCAGCTCGGGTCGGGTCGCGAACACACCCTCAGCATATCCGCGGAGAAGCCGGCGGAATCGTCGCCCGCGCCCTAATCGGTTGCGGGTTCGGCGGCCAGGCGCCGATCATCGTGGGGAACCAACCGCCAGCGAGGACCGTTCCTTCATGCTCCAAGTCGTGAACCTGACCGTCGAGGTCGCGCACCGCCTGCTGGTCGCCGAGGCGAGCTTCACCGTCGCTCCCGGCGACGTCGTCGGCCTTGTCGGCCCCAACGGGGCCGGCAAGACGAGCCTGCTGCGGACGGTCAGCGAGCGGGCCGCCTCGAGACGGGACCCGGCCGTCACCCTGGTCGGGGAGCTGGCCTGGCTGCCCCAGGAGTCGCCGCCGACCACGGCCTCGACCGGCCTGGCCCGGCTGCTCTCGGCCCGCGGCCTGGACCGGGCGCGCCACGAGCTGGAGGAGGCGCGGCGCCGGATCGACCAGAGCGCCGACGCCCGCGCCCGCGACCGGGCCATCAAGCGGTTCTCCGGGCTCCAGGAGCGCTTCGAGGCCGAGGGCGGCTACCGGGCGGAGTCCGAGGCCCGGCGGGTCGCGGCCGGCCTCGGCATCCCGGCCAGCGGGCTCGACCGGCCGCTGTCGGGGCTGTCGGGTGGCGAGCGGCGCCGGGTCGAGCTGGCCAGGGTGCTGCTCAGCCAGGCGACCACGCTGCTGCTGGACGAGCCGACCAACCACCTGGACGCCGACGCCAAGCGCTGGCTGGCCGGGTTCCTGGCCGACTTCTCCGGCGGCATCCTGCTCGTCTCCCACGACCTGCCCCTGCTCGACAACGACGTCACCGGGGTGCTGGTGCTGGACCCGCTCACCGCCGGCATCGAGACCTACAAGGGCACCTGGACCCAGTACCTGGAGGCCAGCGAGGTCCGGGCCACGGTCCGAGGCCAAGCACCGCAAGGTCCTGGAGCGCGACATCAAGCGGCTGTCGGCGTTCGTCGAGAAGTACCGCCACTCCAACGAGACCATGGCCCGGCGGGCCATGGTCACCGAGCGCCGGGTCGAGAAGATGAAGGCCAACCTGACGCCCGAGCGGCGCGTCTGGCCGCAAGGTGGCCGTCCGCTTCCCCGACCCGCCCCCATCGGCCCGCTTCCCGCTGGACGCGGTCGACCTGTCCCGCTCCTACGGCGGCCCGCCGGTGTTCAAGCACGTCTCCTTCGACCTCCAGCGGGGCGAGCGGCTGCTGGTGCTGGGCCTCAACGGGGCCGGCAAGACCTCGCTGCTGCGCATCCTGGCCGGGGTCGACACCCCCGACGAGGGCGAGGTCCGCCTCGGCCACGGCGCCGAGCTCGGCTACTACGCCCAGGAGCACGAGGGCCTCGACCCCGGCCTCACCGCCATGGAGTCGCTCCGCGAGGTCGCCAAGGCCCCCGACGACCTGCTCCGGGGCGTGCTCGGCCACTTCCTGCTCGGCGGCGACCAGGCCCACCAGCCGACCCGGACCCTGTCCGGCGGCGAGAAGACCAAGCTCGCCCTGGCCCGCCTGGTGCTCGGCCGCCACAACATCCTGCTGCTGGACGAGCCGACCAACAACCTCGACGTCCAGGCGGTCGAGGCCGTCCGCTCGGCCCTTGAGACCTACAAGGGCTCGGTGGTCCTGGTCAGCCACGACACCCCGTTCGTGCAGAGCTTCGAGCCCGACCGGGTCCTGCTCATGCCCGACGGCGCCCTCGACGTCTGGAGCGAGGACTACCTGGATCTGGTCGCCCTGGACTAGCCGTGGCGCCCGTCCTTGTCCTCGTCGCGTGCGGGCAGGCGGCCGGCCCGGCGCAGGGACTCGCGGAGCAGGAACTCGATCTGGGCGTTCACGCTGCGCAGGTCGTCGGCCGCCCAGCGCTCGAGGGCGTCGTAGACGCGCTGGTCGATGCGGAGCAGGAAGCGCTTGGGGTCCCCCACGGGTGGCTGCCGCTCAGGTGTACAGGGAGCCGCTGTTGACCACCGGCTGGGCACCCCGGTCGCTGACCAGCACCACCATGAGGTTGGAGACCATGGCCGCCTTGCGCTCCTCGTCCAGCTCGACGATGTCGCGGGCGCTGAGGCTGCTCAGGGCGTGGTCGACCATGCCCACCGCGCCCTCGACGATGCGCTGGCGGGCGGCGACGATGGCGTCGGCCTGCTGGCGGCGGAGCATGTCGGCGGCGATCTCGGGGGCGTAGGCGAGCCGGCGCAGCCGGGTGTCGAGCACCCCCACCCCGGCCACGTCCAGCCGCTCCTGGAGGTCGGCCTGGAGGGTGGCGATCACCCGGTCGGCGGCGCCCCGCAGCGACTCCTGGCCCTCCTCGTAGCTGTCGTAGGGGAACACGCTGGCCACGTGGCGCACGGCCGTCTCCGCCTGGATGTCCACGAACCCCTCGTAGTCCTCGACGTCGAAGGCCGCCTGGGCGGCGTCGTTCGACCTGCCAGGTGATCACGGCCGAGATCTCGATCGGGTTGCCGTTGGCGTCGTTGACCTTGAGCACGTCGGTGTCGAGGTTGCGGATCCGCAGCGACAGGGTGCGCCGGGTGGTCAGCGGGTTGACCCAGTGGAACCCGGAGCGCCGGATCGTCCCCAGGTAGCGGCCGAGGAAGACGGCCACCTTGGCCTGGTTCGGCTGGACGACGACGAACCCGTTGAGGACGAGCACCAGCAGCAGGGCCAGCACCGTGGCGGCGGTGACGCCGGTCCACGACACCGCGTCCCCGCCGGTGAGCGAGGTGATCGCCAGCACGGTCACGGCCACCGCCAGCAGCAGCCAGATGGCCGCCGCGAGCAGGCCGGGGATGGTGGTGAGGTTGCGGTCCCGGGTCGCCATGCCGACCTCCGTGATAGGGAAGTGATATCACTCTTATATCACAGATGGCACAGAGGGGGCCGAGGGGTCCCCCCGGAACCCCTCGGCCCGCCGGCCCCCCCGGCTCTAGGCCGCTGGCGCGACCGTCCGGCGCCCGGCCAGCCCGAAGTACAGGCCGAGCGCGGCGCTCGCCAGGTGCAGCGCGTTGTCGGGCTGGTTGATGTTCAGGATGTTCAGGTCCGAGCTGCCGTTGATGAACAGCCCGAGGACCCCGACCACGAGGTACACGGCGCCGATCAGGGTGCTGACGGCCCGGGCGCTGGCCTCGGTGCGGGAGGAGGCCAGCCAGAGGGCCCCGACCGCGATGTGGACGATGTTGTGCAGCGGGTTCACCCCGAACAGCAGGAGCTTGTCGTCCGAGGTGCCGGCGAAGTTGGCGAACCCCGTGAAGGCGAACCCGAGCAGGCCGACGAGCACGTACACGGCCCCGAAGACCTGGGCGAAACGCTGGACGGGCATGATCTGCGCGACCTCCTTGGCGGCTGGCGGAGCCGGGCGTTGCCGGCTCGCTGGGTGTTCGTGCGGCCGCCTCGATCGGTTCATTCGGGCCCAGATTCGGTTTCTGCAAGCCTCGCCCGAGCCACCGGGGCCGACCTCGCCCGCCGACCTACCCTCCGAACTCGACCTGGCGCTGGTACCCTCGCGTCGTCCCATCCCCGTCCGGAGGTTTGCTCAATGGCCGATGCGAACCTGGTCCCCATCGTCATCGAGCAGACCAGCCGTGGCGAGCGCTCGTTCGACATCTTCTCCCGGCTGCTCAAGGACCGGATCATCTTCCTGGGCACGCCGATCGACGACACCATCGCCAACCTGGTCATGGCCCAGCTCCTGCACCTGGAGAGCGACGACCCGGACAAGGACATCTCGATCTACATCAACTCGCCCGGCGGGTCGATCACCGACCTGCTGGCGATCTACGACACCATGCAGTACGTCAAGCCCGACGTGTCCACCATCTGCATGGGCATGGCCGCCTCGGCCGCGGCCGTGATCCTGGCCTCGGGGACCAAGGGCAAGCGCTACGCCCTGCCCCACTCGACCATCCTGATCCACCAGCCGTCGGGCGGGGCCCGCGGCCAGTCGGTCGACATCGAGATCCAGGCCCGCGAGATCCTGCGCCTGCGCCGGCTGCTGGACGAGATCATGGCCAAGCACACCGGCCAGGACGTCGAGAAGATCGCCAAGGACACCGACCGCGACTTCATCATGTCGGCCGACCAGGCCCTCGAGTACGGCATGGTCGACGAGATCATCACCGCCCGCCAGGTCGTGCCCGTGATCGGCTCCAGCAGCGCCCCGGCCGGCGTCTCCCGGCCGTCCGGCGACGGCGCCGGTCCCGAGCCGACGGCCGCGCCCCCCGCGTCCTGACCGACCCTCCTCCCCAGGGAGGAGGCGCGGGTTCGTCGCCGGGCAGGATGACCCGGCCGGCCGGCGCACGCTACCGTCGGGGCATGCGCATGCCTGGGTCCCTGCTCCGGCGGGTGCGGGAGCTGCCCCCGACGGTGGCCGACGGCCTGCTGGCCGCGCTGCTCACCGTGATCGCGCTGCCCATGCTGTTCCTGCCCAGCGAGAACTTCGAGCGGCTGTTTGCGACAAGCTTCCGCGACCCGGGCTTGCTGGGCGTGCTGCTCACCCTCTGCCAGACGGTGCCGCTGACCTGGCGGCGGCGGGCCCCCTACGCCGTCCTGGCCGTGACCACGGCGGCCGCCATCGTCCACCTGGCCCTGGGGTTCAAGCCGACCTTCGCCGAGGCGGCCATGGTGGTCTCGCTCTACACGGTGGCCGCCCACCGCCCCAGGCGTCATGCGCTGACCGCGGCGCTGCTGTTCGCCGCCGCCATGGTCGGCTACGGCGTGATCGCCGAGGCCAGGTACCCGAGCCCGTTCGAGGACAGCCTGCAGTCCTGGGTGCTCACCTTCATCCAGTTCGCCGCCGCCTTCTTCCTCGGCGACCTGCAGAAGCGGCGCCTGGCCTACATGGCCAAGCTGGAGGCGCTCAACACCCAGCTGGCCACCGAGCAGGAGCTGCGCTCGCGCTGGGCGGTGGCCGAGGAGCGGGGCCGGATCGCCCGCGAGCTGCACGACGTGGTCGCCCACTCGGTCAGCGTGATGGTCGTCCAGGCCGGGGCGGCCCGGCGCACCCTGGGCGCCAGCCCAGACCAGGCGGCGGCCGCCCTCGGCCAGATCGAGTCGACCGGCCGCCAGGCCCTGGTCGAGATGCGCCGCCTCCTCGGGCTGCTGCGCGACGGCGACCAGGAGGACGCCGCCGCCCTCGCCCCCCAGCCGAGCCTGGAGCACCTGGACTCGCTGGCCGCGGCCGCCCGCGAGGCCGGCCTGCCGGTCGAGGTGACGGTCGAGGGCGAGCCGCGGCCGCTGCCGGCCGGGGTCGACCTCTCCGCCTACCGGATCGTGCAGGAGGCGCTGACCAACTCGCTCAAGCACGCCGGCCCGGCCCGGGCCAAGGTCCGGATCTGCTACGGCCGTGAGGTCCTCGAGGTCCAGGTGACCGACGACGGGAACGACTCGGAGTCGGCCTTCGGCCGACGACCCGTAGACTCCGACCGGCAGGATCGCCGGTCGGCCGACCGGCGCATTCGCCGGTCGGGCAACGGCCTCATCGGCATGCGCGAGCGGGTGGCCATGTTCGGCGGCACCCTCGAGGCCGGCGCCCGCCCCGGCGGCGGCTACCGGGTCGCCGCCCGCCTCCCCCTGGACAGCGGCCACCAGTGACCATCAGGGTCCTGATCGCCGACGACCAGCCGCTGATGCGGACCGGGTTCCGGATGATCCTGGACGCCGAGCCGGACCTCGAGGTGGTGGGCGAGGCCGCCGACGGCGGCGAGGCGGTCCGGCTGGCCGGCCACGTCCGGGCCGACGTGGTGCTGATGGACATCCGCATGCCCGGCATGGACGGGATCGAGGCGACCCGGCGCCTGGCCGGCGACGGCGTCCAGGACCCGGTCCGGGTGCTGATCCTGACCACCTTCGACCTGGACGAGTACGTCCTGTCGGCCCTGCGCGCCGGGGCCAGCGGGTTCCTGCTCAAGGACGTCCCCCCCGAGGACCTGGTCGAGGCGATCCAGGTGGTGGCCGCCGGCGACGCCCTGCTCGCCCCCTCGGTGACCCGGCGGCTGCTCGACCGCTTCGCCGCCAACCTCCCGGACCCGGCGGCCGTCCGGCCTCCGGCCCTCGACACCCTCACCGCCCGCGAGCTCGAGGTGCTCGGCCTGGTCGCCAGGGGCATGTCCAACGCCGAGATCGCCGAGCACCTGGTGGTCAGCGAGACCACCGTCAAGACCCACGTCGGCCGCCTCCTGGCCAAGCTCAACCTCCGCGACCGGGTCCAGGCCGTGGTCCTCGCCTACGAGACCGGCATCGTCCGCCCCGGCGCCACCTGACCGCCGCCATGGACGACCCCGACGACCCGACGCCGGCCGCACTGGCCTGGCTGCTCGCCTCGGACGAGCCGGCGGTCCGCTACCTCGCCCGCCGCGACCTGCTGGGCGAACGCGACGGCGGGGCGCTGGCCGCCGACGCGGCCCGGCGCCTGGAGGGCCCGAAGGCCAGGGCGTTGCTGGCCGGCCAGCGGCCGGACGGCGGCTTCGGGGTCCGGCCCTACAGCAAGTGGACCGGGGCCCACTGGCGGCTCGTCTCCCTGGTGGAGCTGGCCGCCCCGGCCGGCGAGCCTCGCCTCCAGGCCGCCGCATCGACCGTGCTCGACTGGCTGACGGGCGCCGAGCACCGCCGGACGGTGACGGTGGTCGACGGGCTGGCCCGCCGCTGCGCCTCCCAGGAGGGCAACGCGCTGGCGGTCGCCTGCCGGCTCGGCCTGGCCGGCGACCCGCGGGCCGAGCTCCTGGCCCGGTCGCTGGCCGGGTGGCAGTGGCCGGACGGCGGCTGGAACTGCGACCGTCGGGCCAGCGGCCGCCGCTCGTCGTTCCACGAGTCGCTGCCGCCGGCCTGGGGCCTCCACGAGTACTGGCTGGCCACGGGCGCGACCTGGGCGCAGGAGGCGGCCGCCCGGGCCGCCGAGCTGTTCCTGTCCCACCGGCTGTTCCGCAGGCTCCAGGACGGCGAGGTGATCGACCGGCGATGGCTGCAGCTTCGCTACCCGCCCTACTGGCACTACGACGTGCTGCAGGCGCTGCTGGTCCTGTCCCGGCTCGGCCTGGCCGGCGACCCGCGGGCCGCCGACGCGCTCGACCTGGTGGTCCTGCGCCGGCGGGCCGACGGCCGCTGGTGGCCGGGCGGGTACTGGTGGCGCCCGCCCGGCGGCCGGCCCGGGTCGGGCCCGGTCGAGGTGGTCGACTGGGGGCGGTCGGGCTCCCAGCGAGATGCTCACCCTCAACGCCCTGCGGGTGCTGCGCGCCGCCGGCGTCACCCCCGGTGGCGGTCGAGCTCGTCCAGGCTCGGCGCCGCCCGGATCGACGGGCTGAGGCTGCCCCAGACGACCAGCACGAGGCCGACGGCGGCGAACATGCCGATGGCGGCCCGCGCGGGCACGGCGTCGAGCAGGATGCCGGCGACCAGCGGACCGAGCGGCACGATCAGCAGCGAGATCGTCCTCCAGACGGACTCGACCCGGCCGAGCAGCCGGTCGGGCGTCATCGCCATCCGGTAGCCGTGGACGACCGAGTTGGTCGAGGGGATCGCCAGGGCCGTCGGCAGGGTGCTGGCGACCAGCACATAGACGCTGGGCCAGATCAGGAACAGGCCGCAGCCGAGCCAGGTCCACAGCTCCAGCAGCAGCACCGCGCGGACCGAGAGGATCCGGCTGACCAGCGGGGCCAGGAACGAGCCGAGCAGCACGCAGCCCCCGAAGGCCGCCACCAGCAGCGCCGACCCGACCGCCGGACAGGCCCTGGCGCTGGCCGAGGACGACGACCGCGAACAGGACGCCGACGCCGATGAAGTTCGCCAGCCCGAACAGGAACGCGCAGGTGCGCAGGAACCGGTGGCCCCAGAGGAAGCGGAATCCTTCCGCGAGCCGCGAGCGCAGCGGCGAGCGGTCCGGCTCGCGCGCCTCCTGGAACGGCCCTCGCATGGCCAGCAGCGAGACGGTCGAGAAGGCGTAGGAGACGGCGTCGACCAGGAACGGGAGCGCCCGGGCGACCCCGAACAGGGCGCCGCCGAGCGGCGGGCCGACCAGCCCGACCGCCGCCAGCCGGCCCGTCTGGGCGCCCGCCGCCCCCGGCAGCTGGCGTGCCGGCACCACGGCGCGAAGGGCCCCGGCCTGCGCGGCCGCGAACAGGGCCGCGCCGACGCCCTCGACGAAGGCGACCAGCGGGATCACCCAGAAGTTGAGCCGGTCGCGTCACGATCGCCGCGGCCAGGCCCCCGACGGCGAGCACGCGGACAGCGTCGGCCGCGATCATCAGCCGCCGCCGGTTCCAGCGGTCGGCCACCACGCCGGCGGGCAGCGCGAACAGCGTCAGGGACAGGGCGCGGGCGAACGCGACCACCCCCGCCTTGGCCGCCGACCCGGTCTCGGCCAGCACCAGCAGGGGTAGGCGATCGCCGCCGACTGCGTGCCGACCTCCGACAGCAGCTGCCCGGCCTGGAGCAGCACGAAGTCGCGGTTGCGCCGGAGGGGGACCGCGGTCACGCGTCGATCGGCTCGACGGTGACGCCCTGTTCGGTGAGCCAGGCCTCGGCCTGGTCGAGCTGCGCCTCGGGGCCGGAGAGCTCGAGGAGGAACCAGGCCACGCCGGACTCGACGTCGACGTTGGCCCGGCGGACGTTGACCACCGCGGTGGTCGCCCTGACCAGGTCGTGGAGGATCGGCCGGTGGACCAGCTCCGGGGGGAGGGTGCAGTGGACCAGGCGCCTCACTGCTCCGGCCCCCCGGACCCCCCGAGCACGGCGTTCATGGAGCCGGAGCGGAAGCCCTCCAGGTCGAGGGTGACGAAGGTGAAGCCGAGGTCGTGGAGGCCGGCGACCAGGCGGGCCCGGCGGTCGGGGTGGACCAGGGCGGGCAGGGACTCGACCGGGACCTCGACCCGGGCCAGGTCGCCGTGGTCGCGGACGCGGAGCTGGGCCAGGCCGAAGGAGCGGAGCAGGGCCTCGGCCCGCTCGACCCTGGACAGGCGGGCCGGGGTGACCTGGACGCCGTAGGCGATCCGGGAGGCCAGGCAGGCGGCGGCCGGCTTGTCGGCGGTGCGCAGGCCGAGGCGGCGGGATGCCTCGCGGACCTCGGCCTTGGTGAGGCCGGCGGCCACCAGCGGGGTCAGCACGCCGTGGTCGGCCGCGGCCCGCTGGCCGGGGCGGTGGTCGCCCAGGTCGTCGACGTTGGTCCCGACGGCCAGGGCCAGGCCCTCGGCGCCGGCCAAGGGGCCGAGCACCTCGAACAGCTCGTCCTTGCAGAAGAAGCAGCGGTCGGGCCCGTTGCGCAGGTAGCCGGGCCGCTCGCCCTCGTGGGTGGCCACCACCAGGTGGCGGGCGCCCAGCTCGGCGGCCAGGACGCGGGCATCCTCCAGCTCGCGCCCGGCCAGGCTGGGCGAGACCCCGGTGGCCGCCACCGCCCGCTCCCCCAGCGCCTGCACGGCCGCGGCCAGCAGGAAGGCCGAGTCGGCCCCGCCCGAGAACGCCACCATCACCCCGCCGGTGGATTCCAGGTCCCGCCGCAGGGCGGCCAGCTTGGCGTCCAGCCCGTCCATGATCTGGTTCTTGGGGTTCATGAATGGACAGTCTATGACCAAGCGAAACGGCGGCCCCGTGCGGGCCGCCGTTCGCGTGGAGCTGGACCTCAGAAGTCCATGTCGCCGCCGCCGCCCGGCATGGCGGGGGCCTTCTCCTTCTCCGGCTTGTCGGCCACGACGGCCTCGGTGGTGAGGAACAGGCCGGCGATCGAGGTCGCGTTCTGCAGCGCCGAACGGACGACCTTGGCCGGGTCGACGATGCCCGCCTTGAACATGTCGACGTACTCGCCGGTGGCCGCGTTCAGGCCCTGGCCCGGGTCGAGGCCGCGGACCTTCTCGACCACCACGCCGCCCTCGAGGCCGGCGTTGGCGGCGATCTGCTTCAGGGGCTCCTCGAGCGCCTTGCGGACGATGGTCGCCCCGGTCGCCTCGTCGCCGGTCAGGTCGACCTTGGTGAGGGCCTCCTGGACCCGCAGCAGGGTCACGCCGCCGCCGGGGACGATGCCCTCCTCCACCGCCGCGCGGGCGTTGGAGACGGCGTCCTCGATGCGGTGCTTCTTCTCCTTGAGCTCGACCTCGGTGGCCGCGCCGACCTTGATCACGCCGACGCCGCCGGCCAGCTTGGCCAGCCGCTCCTGGAGCTTCTCGCGGTCGTAGTCGGAGTCGGTGTTCTCGATCTCGGTCCGGATCTGGTTGACCCGGCCCTTGATGTCCTCGGGGTCGCCCTGGCCCTCGACGATGGTGGTCTCGTCCTTGGTGACGACCACCTTGCGGGCCCGGCCGAGCAGGTCGATGCTGACGTTCTCGAGCTTGAGGCCGACCTCCTCGCTGATGACCTGGCCACCGGTCAGGATGGCGATGTCCTGGAGCATGGCCTTGCGGCGGTCGCCGAAGCCGGGGGCCTTGACGGAGGCGCTCTTGAAGGTGCCGCGGATCTTGTTGACGACCAGGGTGGCCAGGGCCTCGCCCTCGACGTCCTCGGCGATGACCACGATCGGCTTGCCGCCCTGCATGACCTTCTCCAGCACCGGCAGCAGGTCCTTGACGGCCGAGATCTTGGAGTTGGCGATCAGGACGTAGGGGTCGTCGAGGACCGCCTCCATCCGCTCGGGGTCGGTGACGAAGTAGGGCGAGATGTAGCCCTTGTCGAAGCGCATGCCCTCGACGGTCTCGAGCTCGATGCCGAAGGTGTTGGACTCCTCGACGGTGATGACGCCTTCCTTGCCGACGACGTCCATCGCCTTGGCGATGACCTCGCCGATCTCGGGGTCGCCGGCCGACACGCTGGCCGTGTGGGCGATCTCGTCGCGGGTCTCGATGTCCTTGGCCTGGTTCTTGATGGCCTCGACGGCCAGCTCGGTGGCCTTCTCGATGCCGCGCTTGAGGCTCATCGGGTTGGCCCCGGCGGCCACGTTGCGCAGGCCCTCGCGGACCAGGGCCTGGGCGAGCACGGTGGCGGTGGTGGTGCCGTCACCGGCGATCTCGTCGGTCTTCTTGGCCACCTGCTTGACGAGCTCGGCCCCGATCTTCTCCCACGGGTCCTCGAGCTCGATCTCGTTGGCGATGGACACGCCGTCGTTCGTGATGGTGGGCGCGCCCCACTTCTTCTCGAGGACGACGTTGCGGCCCTTGGGGCCCAGCGTCACCCTGACGGCGTCGGCGAGCTGGTTCATCCCCCGCTCGAGGGCACGCCGGGCGTCCTCGTCGAAGGCGATGATCTTGGGCATCGTGCGGCTACCTCCCCTGTTCGGATGGCTTGCCTGTGGATCCTGTCTCCGGTCTGGCAATCCCGGATGTTAGCACTCAAGATGGTCGAGTGCTAAGCCCAAGTGCTATCACGCCGCTCGGGCCAAAGTCCAGCCTGGAAGGAGCGCCAGATGCGGATCGCGGTGGTCGTGTTCGACGGCTTCGACGAGCTGGATGCCATCGGCCCGCTGGAGGTGCTGCGCAACGCCGCGACCATGGGCGACGCCGACCTGAAGGTGGACCTGGTCGCGCTCGACGGGGCGGCCGAGGTCACCGGCTCCCACGGCCTGGTGGTCCGGCCCGACGGCCGCCTCGACCCGGACGGGACCGACCTGCTGGTGATCCCCGGCGGCGGCTGGAACGACCGCGGCGCCCAGGGGGCCTGGGCCGAGGCCGAGCGGGGCGAGCTGCCGGCGGCGATCGCCGCCGCCCACCGGGCCGGCGCCGTGGTGGCCACCGTCTGCACCGGGGCCATGCTGGCCACCGCCGCCGGCCTGACCAGGGGCCGGCCGGCCGTCACCCACCACGGCGCCATCGAGGATCTACGAACCGCGGGCGCCGAGGTGATCGAGGCCAGGGTGGTCGACGACGGCGACCTGGTCACCGCCGGCGGGGTCACCTCCGGCATCGACATGGCCCTGTGGCTGGTCGAGCGCCACTTCGGGGCGGAGCTGGCCACCGCGGTGGCGGCCGAGATCGAGCACCCCCGCCACGGCGAGGTCTGGCGGGCTAGGCCCGGGCCGCGGCCTGATCGGTGAACGCCCGGCGCGACGGCCACGGCCAGGCCGGCACCACGTCGGCGTAGGTGCGGGACGAGCCGTAGACCAGCAGGGCGAGCATGACCCCGTAGATCGGGAGGTGCCCGATCAGCTCGTCTCTGCCCAGGAAGAACAGGGTGGCGTTGAAGGGGATGCCGGCGACGATGACCGCCACCTGGGGGATGCGGCCGGAGATCAGCAGCAGCCCGAACAGCAGCTCGATCGCCCCGGCCATCCGGATGAAGGCGTCGTCGCTCAGGGGGATGCCGACCAGGTCGAACAGGTCGAAGGCGGGGTAGTTGCCGATGAACTCGCGGGCCAGGGCGGGGTTGGCGAACTTCTCGCTGAAGGCCAGCACGACCAGGGCCAGCCCGGCGCAGACCCGCAGGGCGAAGATGGCCAGGGCGGCCGTCTCCGGGGACGGGCTCACCGCCCCGTAGCGGTCGCGGCCGGGCGGCAGCACGACCAGGAACAGGGCGATGCCGAGCAGGTCGATCGCCTCCAGCATGGCCACCGGCCCGGCCAGGAGCGCCGCCAGCGGGCCGAGCAGCAGCGTCACCAGCCCGGCGGGACGCAGCCAGGCCCCGGTGATGAACCACACCCCGAGCAGCCCCTCGGCAAAGGCGATGGCCGCGCCGCCGGGAACGTCCTCCAGCGACAGGTTCGGGGCCAGATAGGCGTCCTGCACGGCCAGCGACAGCAGCGACACCCCCAGGTGGACGCCGAGCAGCCGGGGGACCCACGGGGCCAGCCGCCCCAGCGGCTCCAGGAACGGCAGCTCCGGCCGGGGCAGCCGCCCGCCGACCACGTGCCAGGCCAGCGCGACCAGCACCACCGCCCCGATCAGGAGCAGGGACGCCGTCTCCAGGGCGAACGCCCAGTCGGCGTCGAACGCGCCCGGGTCGTCGACGAACCACTTCTCATGCGCCAGCGGCAGCGACGGCACGACGCCCTCCTCGTCCCGTGGTCCCAGAAGCATGACCAGAATCGCTCCTAGATAACCACGGACGGCCGCCGCCTCACCGCTTCCAGAACTCCGGGTCGCGGTCCCGGCCCGACCCCGGCCCCGGCTCCGGGGCCGGCTCGTCTGGCCGGCCGCCCGCCGCGAACGCCCGCAGCACGGCCAGGGCCCGCTCGCGCAGCCGCTCCAGCTCCACTCCCGGCGGCACCACCGGCCGGCCCAGCGGCGCCAGCCGGGCAGCGAGGTCGCGCAGCGGCCCCATCTCCTCCTCCACGGCATCCACCGACTCCAGGTCGGCCACCAGCGCGTCCACCCCCACCTTGACCAGCCCGAGCCGCCGCCCCAGGTAGCCCCCTGACCCGCCGGAGTCGATCCCCGGGCCCCGAGGTCACCCCCGGGTGGTCGGGCCCAAGCCTGGGGAGAGGGCGATCGCTCTCGAGCAGGGTGGCGAGCTGGGCGGCGCGGCGGCGGTAGGGGGCGAGGTCGGCGCCGCCGAGGGGGTGGGCGGTGAAGCCGCCGGAGCGGCGCCGGCGGGAGCGGCCCGGGCCGACCCGGCCGGTGATGGCGCCAAGGCGGGCGTCGGCCTTGCCGGGCGGTCGGGCGGCGACCCGGCCTCCCGAACGGCTCGGCGGACTGGAGCCCGCCGAGGGACATGCGGGCCATCGGCATGGCCGCGGCGGCCAGCCCGACCCGCTCGAACATGGTCCATCCGGCCGGCGCCTCCACCGGCTGCAGGACCCGGTGGACGACCCCGCCCTCGTTGACCACCCGCACGTCGGCGGCCACGAAGGCGGTGAAGCGGCACAGCACCCCGTAGCGGAGGGAGGTGGCGACGATCCGGCGCTCCAGCTCCCGGTCGGGCGCCCGGTCGGTGGCGTAGCGGTCCTCGAGGTCGCGCAGGTGGGCGCGGGCCCAGGTCGCCGTCAGGGTTGGCGCGTCGCCGCCGGTCGCGGGCACGGTCGCCGACCAGGGCTGGCCGGCGGCGTCCCGGCCGCGGACCGTGACCGCCCCGTCCGGGCTCCCCTTGAACCGGCCGCTCACCACCAGCGGCGACCCCGCGAACAGGGCCGGCAGGCGCCGCGGGGCCAGCGACTCCAGGTCGATCTCCAGCCCGGCCGGCTCCAGCTCCAGGTCGGTCAGCACCGGCGCCCCGATGCGCCGGTGGACCCGGTCCATCACCGCGTCCAGCCGGTCCTCGGACTCGACCAGCTCGCAGGCGCCACCGCCCAGCCCGGCCAGCCGCTTGAGGAACCCCTCGTTGACCGCGGTGTCCACCCCGACCGTGTAGACGCGCACCCCGCCGAGCCGCGGGGCGAGCAGGCGCAGGATCTGGTCCTCGTTGCCGACCTGCCCGTCGGTCACCAGGACCAGCGCGAGGTCGCGCGGGCCCGCCGGGTCCCCGTCGCCCGCGCCGGCGAGCAGCTCCACGGCCCTGGCCAGCGGGGCGGCCATCTCGGTGCCGCCGCGGGCCTCCAGCCGGGACAGGAACTCGACCGCCTGGAAGCGGGCATGGTCGCCGGCGACCGTCAGCCCGGTCCCATCGCCGGGGGCTACCTTGAGCCCCCGGACCCCCCGAGCGCCGGCGGGGTCTCGACGACGTTGTCGAAGGCGAGCAGTCCGAAGCGGTCGCGCTCGGTCAGCGAGTCGACCATCCGGGCCACCGCCCGCCGCGCGGCCACCATCTTCCAGCCGGCCATGCTGCCGGACCGGTCCAGGACGAACACGAGATCCCTCGGGGTGACGGCGCCGGCCCCGACCGGGGGCAGCAGGGTCAGGGCGAAGGTCCCCTGGCCGCCCTCGGCGTCCTCGGCGGCGGTCACGGCCGTGGCCACCGCCGCCGAGCCGGTCCGGGCCCTGAGCACGAAGTCGCGGTTGGCCCGCTCCCCCGGCTCGACCCGGACCAGCCTGCTCCCGTCGCGGTCCTCCTCGACCACCGCGTGCAGGCTGGACCGGAGGTCGCCCAGGTCGAGGCCGGCCGGGTCGACGCGGACCCTGATCGACAGGTCGACCGGGTTGGGGAAGCCGGGCAGCAGCACCGGCGGGGTGATCCGGGAGGCGTCGGGCACCGCGTCGGTGTCGGGTTCGGTGCCCGGCCCGACCGGCTCGCCCTCCAGCGGCGATCCCGGGATGTAGCGGGGCGCCACCACCAGCGGGAACCGGAAGGTCGCCTCGCCCTCGTCCCACGGCAGCGGGCCGGTCATCACCAGCCGGACCGTGACCCGCTCGCCCGGCAGCAGGTTCCCGACCCGCATGGTGAACACGCCCGGGCGCTCCTCCTCGGCGATCGACGCCCTGCCGGCCCTCCTCGACCGCGGCGTCGTACTCGGCCCTGGCCTGGCCACGCTCCTTGAGCACGCCCTCGACCACCCGCCCCCCGACCTCCATGTGGAACTCGGTCACGGCGGCCCGGTCGGGCAGCGGAAAGATGTAGGTCGCCTCCAGCGGCTGGTCGAACCGGTTCCCGAAGACCTGGGTGAGCGCGACCCGGGCCGCCAGCCCGGTGAGGGTCGCGTCGACGTCGATCGCCTGGAGCGGCAGATTGCCCCGCTCGGTGGCGACCGCCCCGACCCCGGCTTCCCCGGCCGCCCCCATCTCGTCATCGCTCAGCAGGGGCAGGTAGGTCATGGGTGCTCCCTTCGGGGTTCGTTCTCCACCGCCCGCGCGGGAGGAGGTCCGTGGTCGGCAAGCGGGTCCGGGCTCAGGCCCGCGGCCTCGTCCGGGGTCCGGGCCCCTCCATCGAGCCCTCGGGCTCGGAGGACGGCCAGCAGCGGCCCGGCGGCGTCGAGGATCGCGTCGAGGTCGGCCGCGGCCAGCTCCCGCCCCGGCTCCAGCAGCAGGGTGGCCCCAGCCCCGAGCCGCACACCCTGGAGGGTGGCGGCCTCCGGAGCCGGAGCGGTGAAGGCCGCGACTGGCCGGTCGCGCCAGAAGCTGGCCCGCCGTGCGACGCCGGCCACCCGGGGGGCGACGGCTGGCGGTTGCGCCGGGGCCGCCCAGCGTGGCGTGCCCGCCGCTTCCCGCCTGTCCGGGACCCTCCCCGCCGGCGGGTCGCCGCCGTCGGGAACGGCGACAGCCGGAACGGGCCCGGAGGGCACCGTGGGCCGGGCGCCCACGGGGAGGCGGGCGACCCGGGCGAGCTGGCTGTCGGTGGCGCCGGCCAGCTCCTGCTGGATGGCGACCAGGGGCAGCCCCTTGGCCTGGAGGCGCTTGACGGCGACGAGCTGGAGCAGGTGCCGCGGCCCGTACAGGGCCGTCCGGCCGCGATGGGCGACCGGACGGTCGATCAGGCCGATGGTCGTGTACCAGCGGATGGCCCGCCGGTCCGGGACGGCGCGGACCCGGCCGCTGGGCTGGCCGTGGTAGTCAACCGCCAGCGCCATGTCGACCCGCTCGGCGAGCTCGTCAAGGGTCCAGCGTTGTTCCTGCATGCGCCAATGGTGACAGTGTCATATGACAGTGTCAAGTAGTTGCCCTGGCGTAGACGATGACGTTGTCGCGGTAGTGGCCGGTCGAGCGGTCGAAGCTGCCGCCGCAGGTGATCAGGCGCAGGACCGGCTGGCGGGTCCGGTCCCAGATGCGCCCGACCGGCAGCGCCTCCTTGGGACTCCGCTCGACCCGCTCGACCAGGAACGACCGTGCCGCTCCCCCCTGCTGCCCGATCGTGATCCGGTCGCCAGGGCGGAGCTCCCCGAGCCGGAAGAACACGGCCGGTCCGTGGCGCGAGTCGACATGCCCCACGATCACCGCCGGCCCGGCCTCCCCGGGCCGGGGCCCGGGCTCGTACCAACCGGCCAGGTCGACCTCGGGAACCTCCATCGTCCTGTCCGCCCGCAGCCCCACCGGGACCACCCGGGCGTCGATCCCGACCGCCGGGATGGCGATGGACACCGGCCGCCCCGCACTCCCCCGGCCCGCGGTCCTGGTCGAGGAGCCGCCCTCATGGCCCGAGGGCACGACGGGCCGTTGGCACCCCGCCAGGGTCAGGCACACGGCGACCAGAACGCACCGCGCCCGTGGCCGTCCACGGCCCCCGACCCCGAGAGGGGGAGGGAGGGCGCGTGGCCCTCCACATCCCCCTGCGCAGGGAACCGGAGTGGTCGGTGGTCACCGGGTGCTCCGCGCCTCGGAGCGCTGGCGGCGGGCGATCACGACGACCAGGAGGGCGAGCACCAGGGCGGCGGCGATCAGGGCGACGCCGGCGAGCTGGTGGGACCCGAAGGCGGTGCCGCCGAAGCCGGCGTCCACGCGCTGCGGGGTCGGGATCGAGTCGTCGGCCGGTGGGACGGGGTCGGGGTCGTCGGTGGGGTTCGGGGGCTCGGGGTTCTCGGTGGGGTTGGCCTCGTCGTCGGGCCCGTCGGGCGGGTCCGGCGGCAGCGGCGGGTCGGGGTCCTCGGTCGGCGGGGCGAGGTCGTCGGGGCCCCAGTCCGGCACGTCGGGCGGGTCCGGCGGCAGGGGCGGCTCGGGGGTCTCGGTCGGGGGCGCGAGGTCCTCGGGGCCTCCCTCGATCGGGTCGGGCGGCTCGGGCGGCGGCGGGTTGCCGACCTGGTTGGTGAGCTGGTCGTTGACGTCGGGCCCCTGGGGCGAGGCGTGGACGGCGGTGGCGGGCAGGACCGCCGCGGCCAGGGCGAGCCCGAGGGCGGCGAGCAGGGCGCGGCCACGGGCCCCGGAACGGGTGGTGCGGGTCGCGGGCCGGGCGGTGCCGGCGGTGAGGTGCCGGGTCCCCGTGGCGGGGCCGGTGGTGGGCTGGGCGGTCATGGCGACCTCCTTGTGCGACGAGCTGTCGCGGGTAGGAGGCCGTGGCCGGGCGAACCCTTACAGGTTTTCGGAGCGGATCTTCACGGACGGCAGGGGCTGGCGGTCACCGCCGGTCCCGAGGCCGAGGCGGTGTTGCCCCGGGCGTCGGTCGCGACGACCTGTCCAGGGGACGGAGCCCGGGCTGGTCGCGGGGCCGAGGCTGGCGGACCACCTCCCGCCGCGCAGGGTCATGGGGACCGACCCGCCGGCCCACCGCATGGTCACCGAGGAGAGGGCCGACTCGTCGGTCACCGTCGCCTCGACCACGCGTGGTGGTCGGGCCGCAGGGGCCGATGAAGATCTGGCGCGGAACTGGCCGACGAGGCCGCCGATCTCGGGGGAGCGCTCGACCCGGAGCGCGACCACGACCGAGCGGGCGGGGCCGCCCCAGGTGAGCTCGACCCGGCCGTCGGCGTCGCCTTCGGGCAGGCCGTCGCGGGTCGCGGACAGGGTGACCCTGGCCTGCTCGCCGCCGTCGAGGCGGCCGGTGGACGGGCTGACCCGCAGCCAGGCGGTCGAGGGGTCGGCCGTCCAGGAGAGCGGCTCGTCGCCGCCGTTGCGGACCGTCAGGGTGGCGGTCGCGCCGGCGGCCCCGAGGTCGACCCTGGCCGGGGTGACGGCCAGCGACGGCGGCGCCGGGGCCGCGGTGGTGGTCGTCGACCGAGGTCGAGGAGCTGGTCGAGGTGGACGGCGCGGCGGTCGTCGGCGGGGAGGTGGGCGCGACCGAGGTGGCCGCCCCGGCCACGATCGGGCCGCCGGGGCCGTCCGTGGGACTGGAGGCCGGGGCCCGCTCCCACCCCAACCCGACCCCGACCCCGACCGCCAGCAGCAGCGCCGCCACGAGCGCCACGACCGCCCCGCGCCGCCGGGGGCGTGTGGATCCAGCGGACCCGCCCGAACCCCTGGCTCCCGCCCGGAACCCCCGGCGTCGCCGCCGGACCCCGAACCCGACAGGAGCTCCACCCGCTCCAGGACCCGGTCGCGGAGGAAGGCGGGGGCTGGCATGGGGGGGACGGCGGCCAGGAGGGCCAGGGGGCTGGCGGCGGTGCGGCGGCGTTCGCCGCAGACGTCGCAGGCGTCGACGTGGCGGGCGACCCGCTTGCGGATCAGGGGGGTGAAGCGGCCGTCCCAGCCGGACAGGATGGCGGCCAGGTCGGGGCAGTCGTCGCGACCCAGGCGGGCGACCAGCAGGGCGCCGAGGGAGCGCTCGACCTGGTCGCGGAGGCGGCTGAGGAGGACGTAGGCGTGGCCGGGCTCAACGCCCATGGCCTGGCCCAGCTCGGCGCCCTCGAGGCCGTGGCGGAGGTGGAGGTCGAGCAGGGCCCGGTCGCGCTCGGACAGGCCGGCGGCGGCGTTCCAGACCAGCTCGCGCAGGTCCGAGCGCTCGGCCGCCTGCTCGGGGCCGCTGGCGGGGTCGGGCAGCTCGGTCATCTCCTCCTCGGGCGCGACACGCGATCGGGCCCGGACCCGGCGGAGGGCCTGGCTGCGGGCCACCGCGTACAGCCACGGCCGCAGCCGCTCCGGGTCGCGGAGCTGGCCGAGGCGCTCGGCCGCGACCAGGAACGCGTCCTGGGTGGCGTCGGCCGCCTCGTCCCGGTCGCGCAGCACCGACCAGCAGAAGTCGTGCAGGCGGTCGGCGTAGCGGTCGTAGATCGCGGCGAAGGCGCCGCGGTCGCCGGCCGTCGCCGCCCGCACGAGCTCGGCGTCGTCGCGCGCGTCGGGTCGAGGTCGGGTGTCCATTCCCCTCCAACATGGCCCGGGCAGGGCCGTTCGCCGGTAGGAGCCGCGCGGGGGCCGCGGCCTTACGCTTTCCGGAAGTATCCTCTCAGCCCGCGGGAAGGTGGACGACATCGACCCTGGCGACGAGCTGCTGGACGTGGTCGACGAGCAGGACCGGGTGGTCGGCCAGGCCACCAGGCGCGAGGTGCGGCGCCGGCGGCTGCTGCACCGGTTCTCCTCGGTGCTCTGCCGCGACCCGGCCGGGCGGCTGTACGTGCACCGGCGCACCGACGACAAGGACGTCTACCCGGGGATGTACGACATGACCGCCGGCGGCGTGCTGGCCGCCGGCGAGACCTACCTGGAGGCGGCCCGGCGCGAGCTGGCCGAGGAGCTGGGCGTGGCCGGGCCGGAGCCGCGGTTCCTGTTCCGCCACCGCTACCACGGCCAGGAGAACCCGAGCTGGAGCGCCCTGTTCGAGGTCACCTGGGACGGCCCCGTGCGCCCCCAGGCCAGCGAGATCGCCTGGGGCGCGTTCCTCACCCTCGACGAGCTGGACGCCCGACTGGAGGAGTGGCCGTTCTGCCCCGACGGCCTGGAGGTGTTCCGGCGCTGGCAGGCCGGCGACTACTAGGCTCAGGTGTATTCGCGGATGTGGTCCAGGACCACGAGGCCGCCGATCTCGACGGTGCCGTTGGGGCCGGGTCGGGCGCTGATCACAGAGCCCTGGCCGTGGTGGACGGTGATTGGCTGTCCGGCTTGGTGGGCGAGCAGCATCGACGCGGAGCCGCACGCTTCGTCTTCGTGTACGCCGATGCGAGCAGCGAAGACGCGGGCCCGGACGATGCCGTTGGGCCTCGTCCTCCCAGGCCCAGAACTGGGTGAAGTCATGGTTGGCGGAGGGCGGGTTCCGCATCGCAGCAACCGTCGCTGCCTGGTCGAGCTGGATCTGCTCCCATGGCGGTGCCCAATCTGGCCGTCCACTGATCCAGGTTGTCTCGCCTTCGGTCCAGGTCACTACTTCGCCCGCCGGTGGACGCAGCATCGTCGGCTCCGTTTCCTTGCATGGGCGAGGAGCCAGGCTGTTCCCACCAGGTGGATGGCCTGCGAACGCAAATTCCGACTCGGGGCTGAAGATGCGGACCTCGGCTCGGTTGACATCATCGACAAACACGGTCTCGCTGTACCCAAGCTCCGCAGCGACAGCCAGTCGCAGCTGCTCACCGATGGCGGCGCCGTCCAGAAACACGGCCAGGGGATTGCCCCATCGGCCCTCAGGATCGGTGAACACTCGCAGCACGTGTACCGCTACCATATGAGCCTCCCGATGCCGCCGCTTCTCTCGTCAGCGCCCGCTTCGCCGGACGGCCCTCGCTGACTCGCCCGTTCCAGCTTGGGCGGCAGGTTATGGGTGCAGGTCCGACAGCAGCTGGGCCAAGGCATCCGCATAACGCGGGTTGGCTGGGCGGGCGCGGGGATCGGCGCCGAGCTGGCGGGCCAGGTCCAGGTCGTCAGGGACCGCCCAGTGCTCGATGGCCAAGCCGTCCTGGAAGCGGAGGATGTGGACCTGGGGAAGGCCAAGGACCGGCCGGTCGGGGCCAGGCCCATGAACGCCCCGGTGTGGCGGCCATGAAAGCTGCCGTCAGAGGACCACGGTGTCGTCGTCGGCGATGACCTGGTGGAGCTCCCAGCGTCGCTCCGAGAACCCCGCCTGGCGCATGCCCATGGACCAGGCCATGCCCTCCAGGCCCGGTGGCGCGCCGGGCGGGCCGTGGTGGTCGACGAAGTTGGGGTGGATGACCTCGGCGAGCGCGGCGTCATCGCCACCAGGCAAGATCTCCTCCAGGGTCCGGCGCGCGATCGTCTTGATGTCGTGGGAGATGAGCTGCAGCATCGGACGCTCCTGTCGGTTGGTTGTGAATGCCGCCTCGTCGGACCTTCGTCAGTGGGTACCGAACACCAGGGCCCGTGCCAGCCGCCGTGCACCAGCAGGTCCCAGCCATGATCGTTGTCTCCTTCAGCCGCAGGTCTTGCAGCTACAGACGCTAGCCGGCGGTGGTGCGGCGCAGGCGCCGCCTGGCCAGGGCCGAGCGGAGCAGGAAGGCCGGGCTGGGCGGCACCCAGCCGAGCTGCCGGGCCTGGCGCGAGGTCGTCGCGGTTGGCCGCATGCCCGACGATGCGGCCCTCGGCCAGGCGGTACCAGTGCGTCTGGGAGGCGGCGAAGGACCGGCCGCTGGAGGCGAACACCTGGGCCAGGTGGCCGTCGGGCCCGTAGGTCGCGAACGGCGCCACCTGCCGGCCGCGCATCACGGTGCGGGCGACGACCAGGTCGCCCTCGGCCACCAGCTCCTCCACGTCCCATGCCAGCCCGTCGAAGGCGGCGTGCAGCCAGTCGTGGGTCGCCTTGAACGCCGCCGGGCCGCGGCCCCTGGCGGCGGGCGGCTCGCTGACCGCCTCGTCGTTGGCGGCGTCGGGGTGGATGATCGCGGCCGCTTCGCCGTCGTCCCAGCGCTGCATCAGCAGCAGGCTCCGCCGGGCGAGGTCGTGGGCGGTCGTGCGTGCGCGTGTCCATGCCAGCCGTCTCCTCGTGCTACTCTTTTGGTAGAAGGAGGTTCTACCAAATTGCCGCGTCCTGTCAAGACCCGCCCCTATGACAACGCCCGCCGCGCCGCCGCCGCCGGGCGCACCCAGCGGCGCGTGGTCGACACCGCCCACCGGCTGCTGCTGGAGCGCGGCTACGCCGGGCTGGCCATGGCCGACCTGGCCGCCGAGGCCGGCGTCTCGGTCCCCCTGCTCTACAAGGTGTTCGGGCCCAAGCCCCAACTGGTCAAACGGGTCTACGACGTGCTGCTGGCCGGCGACGTCGACCCGGTGCCGGTGGCCGAGCGGCCCGCGCTCAAGGCGCTGGCCGCCGACCCGGACCCGCGCGGCAAGCTGGCGCGCTACGCCGCCATCAGCCGGGCCATGCTGGAGCGGGCCGGCCCCCTCACCAGCGCCCTGCTGGCCGCCGCCCGCGCCGGCGAGCCGGACCTCCAGGAGTTCGCGGCCACCATCGACCGCGAGCGGCTCGCCGGCGCCGCCGCGCTGGCCGCCCACCTCGCCGCCGCCGGCGCCCTGGCGCCCGGCCTGCGGGTCGAGCGCGCCCGCGACCTGATCTGGCTCCACACCGCCCCGGACACCTACCGCCAGCTCGTCCTGGAGCGCGGCTGGACCCTGGACGAGTACGAGCGGTGGTTCGCCGCCAGCCTCGCCGCCGCCCTGCTCCCGGAGCGACCCCAGCTAGCCGGTCACGGCCAGGCCGGGGCGGAGCGGGGCCAGGGCCTCGGTGAGGGCGTCGATGTTGGGGCGGACGGTGACGGTGGCCCCGGCGCGGCCGTCGAGGACCTCGCGGGTCTTGAGGCCGTGGCCGGTGATCAGGGCCACGACCCGCTCCCCGGGGCGGAACTCGCCCCTGGCGGCCAGGCGGCCGACGGTGGCCACGGTCACCCCGGCGGCGGTCTCCCCGAACACGCCGGTGGTGCGGGCCAGCAGCTCGATCGCCGACACGACCTCCTCGTCGTCCACCGCCTCGATCCGGCCGCCGGTCCCGCGGACCGTGGCCAGGGCCTCGGCCCCGTCGGCCGGGTCGCCGATGGCCAGCGACTTGACGATGCCGCTGGGCCGCACCGGGGTCACCTCGTCGACCCCGGCGGCGAAGGCGGTGGCCACCGGGCTGCAGCCGACCGACTGGGCGCCGTGGACCCTTGCCGGGGTCCGCTCGACCAGGCCGTGGTCGGCCAGGACCCCGAAGCCCTGGTGGACCTTGGTGAGCAGGGCGCCGGAGGCGATCGGGACGACCACGTGGTCGGGCAGCGACCAGCCGAGCTGCTCGGCCACCTCCAGGCCGACGGTCTTGGAGCCCTCGGCGTACCAGGGGCGCAGGTTGACGTTGACGAAGCCCCAGCCGAAGGCCTCGACGGCCTGCATGGAGAGCCGGTTGGCCTGGTCGTAGGACCCCTCGACGGCCACGACGGTGGCCCCGAAGGCGGCGGCCGAGGCGACCTTGCCGGCCTCCAGGTCGGCCGGGATCACGACCACGCACTCCAGCCCCTGGGCGGCGGCCGCGGCCGCGGTGGCCCCGGCCAGGTTCCCGGTCGAGGCGCAGGCCACCGTCGACAGGCCGAACGCCCGCGCCCTGGCCACGGCCACGGCCACCACCCGGTCCTTGAAGGAGTTGGTGGGGTTGCGGGTGTCGTCCTTGAGGAACAGGGGGCCGGGCACGCCCAGGGCCTCGGCCAGCCGGGGCGCCGGCACCAGCGGGGTCAGGCCGGGGGCGAGGTCGCCGGGGCCGGGGCTGGCCGGCAGCAGCGGCGCGTAGCGCCAGATCGAGCGCGGACCGGCCTCGATGGCGGCCCGGCTCAGGCTCCTGGCGACCGCCTCGGCGTCGTACTCGGGGTCGAGCGGGCCCAGGCAGCGCGAGCAGGCGTACTCCAGGGCGGCGGGGTAGGCGGCCTGGCAGCCGCGGCAGCGCAGGATGACGTGGTCGAGGGTCTGGTCGGTCATGGTCGGCGACCTCCGGGCTCGGCGTGGGGCGACGTCGCGCCGCGGTCGGTCAACCGCTCGGCGCATCTTCCCTCGCCACGATGGCGAGGCCGGAAGTGGCACCTTCCTCGTCCGGAGGAGGTTGCCGGGGCTTCGTCGGGCCGGTCCCTCCGCCCCTCTGGATGCGTCGCCTGGACTACCTATGGAGTTGTGGTCTGCCAGCTTGCCCTGGCACGCTGCTTGGCTGCAACACCAGAGGGGGATAGAAGGTGGGGACGGCTGGCAACGGAGCGGCCAGCGATCGGGAGAACGGATGACCGATATCGACACCTGGGAGTGGTTCGGCAACCGGACCTTCCACCACAGCCAGTTCGAGCCGCCGGCCAAGCTGCGCGCGGCCAAGGAGCGGCTCGGGCTGACCGTCTCGGTCTGCCTGCCCACCCGCGACGAGGCCGCCACCGTCGGCGGGATCGTCCGCAACCTGCGCCGCAACCTGGTCGAGCGGGCCCGGCTGGTCGACGAGATCGTCGTCATGGACGCCGGCTCCGGCGACGACACCGCGGCCATCGCCCAGGCCGAAGGGGCCAAGGTGTTCTTCGAGCACGACGTCCTGCCGGGCGAGGGCCCGGGGTCGGGCAAGGGCGAGGCCCTCTGGAAGAGCCTGCACGCCTGCCAGGGCGACCTCATCTGCTTCATCGACGCCGACATCCGCAACTTCCACGCCCGCTTCGTCTACGGGCTGCTCGGCCCGCTGCTGCTCCACCCCGAGATCCAGTACGTGAAGGCGTTCTACGAGCGCCCGATCCGCGAGCGCAACGCCCTGCGGGCCACCGGCGGCGGCCGGGTCACCGAGCTGCTGGCCCGGCCCCTCATCAACCTGCTCTGGCCGGAGCTGGCCGGGATCGTGCAGCCGCTGTCGGGCGAGTACGCCGGGCGCCGCGAGACCCTGGAGCAGGTGCCGTTCTTCTCCGGCTACGGGGTCGAGCTGGGCCTGCTGGTCGACATCGCCGCCCGCTTCGGGGTCGACGCCATCGCCCAGGTCGACCTGGACCGGCGCGTCCACCGCAACCAGGACATGCAGGCGCTCGGCCGGATGAGCTTCGGGATCCTCCAGGCGGCGTTCCTGCGGCTGGCCGAGGAGGGCCGCTCGGCCCCGGGGAACTTCGCCACCACCCTGGTCCAGTTCTCCAACCAGCTGGTCGAGTACCAGCCCGAGCCGCGCGAGATCGTCACCTCCCGGCGCCCGCCGATCGTGACCGTCGACGACTACCGGCGGCGGCGGGCCGACCCCGTCGCCGCGTCCGAGTAGCGTGCCCGCCCTGGCCCTGGCCGACGCCGGGCCGCTGCTGGACCGGCTCGCCCCGGCGCTGCTCTTCTCCGACGTCGACGGGACGCTGGTCGGCCGGGACGGGTCGCTGCTGGCCGACCTGGACGGCCGGCCCACCCTGGTCGCCGCCGAGGCGCTGGTCGCCGCCCACCGGGCCGGGCTGGAGGTGGTGCTGGTCTCGGGCCGCACGGCCGAGCAGCTGCGGGAGACGGGCCGGCTGGTCGGGACCCGCGACGCCATCGCCGAGCTGGGCACGGTGCTGGTCCGGGGCCGGGAGGTCGAGCTGCACTGGGGCGAGGCCCCCCGTGACCTGGGCGCCTGCCCGGCCGAGGCCCTGGAGCGCTCGGGGGCCCTGGCCGCGGTGCTGGAGAGCTTCGCCGGCCGGATCGAGCCCCACACCCCATGGCACCTCGGCCGCAGGGGCACCTTCCTGCTCCGCGGCCAGGTCGACCCCGCCGCCGCCGACGCCCTGCTGGCCGGCCGCGGGCTGGGCTGGGCGCGGCTGCTCGACAACGGCCGCCTGCGCGGCGCCTACCCGCACCTCGGACCGGGCCCGACCCACGCCTACCACCTGCTCCCGGCCGGGGTCAGCAAGGCCGGCACCGCCGCCGCCTACCTGGCCGGCCGCGGCCTCGACCCGGCCGGGGCGGCCGCCATCGGCGACAGCCCGGCCGACCTCCAGCTCGCGGACGTGGTCGGGGCCATGTTCCTGGTCGCCAACGGCGCCTGGGCGGCCGCCGACGGCGACCCCGCCACCGCGGTGATCGTCACCCCGTCGCCCGCCGGCCACGGCTGGGCCGAGGCCGTCACCGCCCTGCTGGAGCGGATGCCGCCGGGTTAGCCCTCGGGGCTGCCCTGGGTGAGCTCGTCGCCGTAGTCGACGTACTTGGACCAGACGTACAGGAAGACGATCTTGGCCACGGCGACCAGGGGGACGATCACCAGCATGCCGAACAGGCCGGCGAAGCTGGCCCCGACCAGCAGGGCGAGCATCACCACGACGGGGTGGAGCTGGACGGTGCGGCCCATCACGTTGGGGGAGATCAGGTGGTTGTCGATCTGCTGCACGGCCAGCAGCACCAGGGCGGCCCAGACCGCCTTGAGGGGCTGGCCGGAGATGAGGGCGATGATCACGGCCAGGCCCCCGCCGATGAACGGGCCGACCAGCGGGACCAGGTTGAAGATGCCGGCGACGATGCCGACCAGCAGCCAGAACGGCAGCCCGATGGCCCACAGGCCGATCGAGGAGGCCACCCCGACGAACAGGGCGACCAGGAGCTGGCCGCGGAAGAAGCCGCCCACCGCCTGGCCGATGCGGTCCATCAGGCTGCGGATCTCCTCGCGGCGGCCGGGCGGGATCAGCGCCATCGCCCCCCGGCGCAGCCGGGGCAGGTCGACCAGCAGGTAGAAGGCCATGACCGGGCCGAGCACGACGATGATCAGGCCGCTGATCACCGAGTTGGTGACCGACCGCAGCCCGGTCAGGTACCTGGTCACCGCCTGGCGGTTCTCGTTGGCCGAGAGCCACTCCCTGACCTGCTCGGCGTCCAGCCGGAAGTTGGCCTCCTGGCCGAAGCGGGCGGCCAGCCGCCGGATGGCCGCCTGCCCGTCGGCCAGGTAGTCGGGGAAGTGGTCGATGACGGCCCCGACCTGCCTGGCCACCACCGGGACGAGCAGGGAGACGACCAGGGCCACGATGCACAGGAACAGCAGGTAGACGATGCCGGCCCCGGCCACCCTGGCCACGCCGCGGCGCTCCAGCGCCGAGACCAGCGGGTTGAGCAGGTAGACGACGGCGATGGCGATCAGCAGGGGCGGGACGATCGGGTTGACGTAGACCATCAGCCGGAGCATCAGGTAGGCGAGGATGAGCACGCCGATGCCGCACCAGGCCATGATGCCGATGCGGACGAACCGCTCGTAGGGCGATGGACGGTGCGGCGGCGGCTCGAGCAGGGGCGCCCGTGGCGCCTGCTCGCCCGTCTGGGTCATGGCTCGCCGCCTTCGGATCCGGTCGACCGTCGCGTTCAGGAATGCCAGGATGCAACAAGAGCATACGGGTTCCTCACGACGCCGAAGGGCGGGATTGCCAGGATGGCCGAGCTGGTGGTGGCGTCCAACCGCGGACCGGTCCAGTTCGAGCTGGACGACGACGGCAACCTGACCGCCGGCCGGGGCGCCGGCGGCATGGTGGCCGCCCTGGGCCCGGCCCTGGCCGGCCAGGCCGGCACCTGGGTGGCGGCCGCGATCAGCGAGGGCGACCGGGTGGCGGCCCGGCGGGTCGCCCGCTCGGGGCGGGTGCGGACCGTCGAGCTGGCCCAGGGCGCGGTGCGCCTGCGCAGCCTGGCCTTCGACCCGCGGGAGTACCAGAGCTTCTACAACCGGGTCGCCAACCGGACCATCTGGTTCCTGCACCACTACCTGTTCGACGTGCCCCGCCACCCCCGCTTCGACCGTGGCTTCCGGGTCGCCTGGCAGCACTACGAGAGCGTCAACCGGGCCTTTGCGACCGCCTGCGACGAGGAGACCGACCACGGCGGCGAGGTGTTCGTGCAGGACTACCACCTGGCCCTGGCCCCGGCCATGCTGCGCCGGCGCCGGCCCGACCTGCGCATCGCCCACTTCAGCCACTGCCCCTGGGCCGACCCCGGCTACTTCCTGATGCTGCCCGGCCAGGTGGCGGGGGGATCCTCGAGGGGATGCTCGGGGCCGACCTGCTCGGGTTCCTGGTCCCCCGCTGGGCCCGCAACTTCCTGCGGTGCTGCCTGGACGCCGGCCACCAGGTCGACCTCGCCCGGGGCACGGTCCGGGCCGGCGACGGCCGCACCGTCCTGGTCCGCAGCTACCCGCTCGGGGTCGACGGCGACGCGCTCCGCCAGCGGGCCGCCGAGGCCGACGCCCGCGCCCAGGACCGGGCGGTGACCGAGCTGGCCAGGGGGCGCCGGCTGATCGTGCGGGTCGACCGCATGGAGCTGTCCAAGAACATCCTGCGCGGGCTGGAGAGCTATGGCATGTTCCTGGAGCGCAACCCGCGGGCCAGGGGGCGGGTCGTCCACTACGCGCTGACCTATCCCTCCCGGCGCGACCTGCCCGAGTACCAGGCGTACACGGCCGAGGTGAAGCACATGGCCGAGTCCATCAACGAGCGCTACCGGACCCGGACCTGGGAGCCGGTGGTGCTGGAGCTGCGGGACAACTACCCGAGGGCCCTGGCCGCCATGGCCGCCGCCGACGTGCTGATCGTCAACCCGGTCTGGGACGGCATGAACCTGGTCGCCAAGGAGGGCCCGGCGATCAGCCGCCGCGACCTGGTGCTGATCCTGTCCCGCAACGCCGGCGCCGCCGACGACCTCGGCTCCGGCGCCCTGCTGGTCAACCCCTTCGACACCGCCGAGCTGGCCGAGACGATCGCCACCGCCCTCGAGCTCACCCCCGACGAGCGGGCCAAGCGCGCCGCCGCGCTCCGCGAGGGCGCGACCGCGCTGCCCCCCCAGGAGTGGTTCGCCGCCCAGCGGGACGACCTTGCCGCCCTCCGGCGCCGGGGTCAGACCCCCGGGTAGTCCTTCCCGATGACCGCGTGGAGGGCGACCCGGCGCGACAGGTTGGCCGGGGCGGGCTCGACCACGGCGAAGGCCGGGAAGCGGTCCCGGAACGCCTCCGCGTCGGCCCGGTGGCCGCCGGTGTAGTAGACGCGCGAGGCCGAGTAGTTGCCGAGGGCGGTCTTGGCCGCGACCACCTCGTAGCCGGCCGTCCGCACCTGGGCGGCCACCCGGTTGGCCAGGCCGGTGACCCAGACGCCGTTGAGGACCTGCACGGTGACCCCGGTGGCCGGGCGCAGGGTGGGCTCGGTGGCCCCCTTGGTGGTCGGCGGGGCGGTGGTCGTCGGGGCCCGGGTGGTCGTGGGGGCGGCGGTCGTGGGGGTCGGCGCCGCACGGGTGTCCGGCTCGGGTGCGGCGGTCGCCGGCGGGGCGGCGGCCGAGGGCCGGTCCCCGTCGGGCGCCGACATCCGGTCGACGATCGTGAACACGGCCAGGAACGCCAACAAGACCAACGCCGCCCGGGCCGTCGGACCGGGTTTCAGGGGAACCCCCTCCTAGGTGCCGCCGCTCTGGTGTGGTGGGCTGAGCCTACGCCCGGAGCGCTTGCGGTGGCGGGAGGCGCGCTGGCGCTGGAGACGCTTGACGAGCATGGGGTCGTAGGCGGTGGCCGCCGGGTCGTCGATCAGCCGGCTGAGGAGCTGGTGGTAGGCGGTCGGGTCGATGCCGAACTCGCGCCGGATCGCCTCCTCCTTGGCGCCGGCGTGCCGCCACCACTGGCGCTCGAAGGCCAACACGGTCCGCTCCCGCTCGCCCAGGGGGCCGACGGCGTCGGCATCCCGCTCCCGCGATGGGGTTTTGGGGGGTATGCGGGGGGCGGAGCCCCCCGCAACTGTGCGTAGTTCTCCACGTCCTCACCCCGCAGTTCTCCGGAGGCAGGGACCGAGCTGCGTCCCCGGACCGGCGGCATCGGACCCGCTAGATCTTGTATTGGGCCGAACCATAAGCGCTACATCTTGCGGGGGCAAGCCAGCCGCGAGATTCCGCGTCGCATGACCAGAGGATTTGGTGAATCGCGCAGAAGCACGCTACAGTCCGGCCCGTTTGGTCACGGAATGATTACCGGACGGACACGATTCGCCGTGAACGGCTCCTCCGACCCCCATCGGAGGAGAGGGCGCCCCCCACATCTCCACCCGCGCCCAGGTAGGTGTCCGGCCACTTGAGGCGGAGGAAAGGAGGACGGGCTCTTGCCGCCGTTGGGCGCACGACGGACCCCCCACCGTCGCTGGCAGCATCACGCTGCCCGCAGCGTGATGCTCGCTGCCATCCTGCTGCCCCTGACGCTGCTGTCCACCGGGTCGAACACGACAGCGCTGGCAACCCCGGCCTCCCCCGCCCGCCTCGAGGATCAGCTCGACCAGCTGAACCGGGAGGCCGATGAGCTGGTCGAGCAGTACAACCAGAGCAACGAGTCCCTGCGGCGGATCCAGCGGTCCCTCAAGGGCCTCCGCGGCCAGACCGACGCGGCCGAGGAGGACGTGCGCAAGCTCCGGGCGGTGCTGGGCGCCAGGGCCTCCGCCGCCTACGTCCAGGGCGCCGGCAGCGCCGTAGCCGCCGTGCTCGGCTCCGACGACCCGGCCGCCGCCATCGCCCGGGTCCAGGTCCTCGACCTGCTGGCCGCCCACGACGGCGACCTGATGGACCAGCTCGGGGTGGCCGGCAAGGCCTTCGACGAGCGCCACGGCAACCTGGTCGCCGCCGAGAAGGCCCAGGCCGCCGAGGTCGACCGCCTGGCCGCCAAGAAGGCCGAGGTCCAGCGGGCCGCCGACAAGACCCGGGCCCTGCTGGCCCGGATGCGGGCCGCCGACCGCCCGTCGGCCCCCAGCGCCCCGTCAAGCCCGGTCGCGCCCCCGCCCTCGGGCGGCGGTGGCGGCAGCGGCTCGGCCGCGGCGGTCGTGGCCTACGCCAGAGCCCAGGTCGGCAAGCCCTACTGCTACGGCGGCTCGGGCCCCGGCTGCTTCGACTGCTCGGGCCTGACGATGATGGCCTGGCAGCAGGCGGGCGTCTCGCTCCCCCACTCCAGCGCCTCCCAGTACAACGTCGGCCGGCGCATCTCGGCCGGCGAGCTCCAGCCGGGCGACCTGATCTTCTACTACAGCCCCATCTCGCACGTGTCCGTGTACATCGGCGGCGGCCAGCGGATCTCGGCCACCCACACCGGCGACTACGTCCGGGTCCAGTCCCTCGGCAGCAGCATCGTCGGCTACGCCCGCCCCAACGGATAGGTTCCCCCATACAGAAGGCCCGCCGAATCTGGCGGGCCTTCTGTATTCAGGAGCCGGCCGGGACCGAGATGCCGATGCCGCCCTTGGTGTCGGCGCCGTAGCGGGCCTGCTCGCGGGCCAGGTCGAGGGGGCCGATGCGCTCGCGGGCGGCCAGGGCGTCGGCGTCCAGGAGGTCGGCCGGGACCACCCAGGCGACCTCGAGCTCGAGACCGTCGGGGTCCTTGGCGTACAGGCTCTTGGTGGTGCCGTGGTCGGAGGCGCCGACCAGGGCCCCGGCCTCGGCCAGGCGGTCGGCCAGGCGCCCGAGCTCGGCCAGGGTGTCGACCTCCCAGGCCAGGTGGTAGAGGCCGACGGTGCGCCGCCCGGCCTCCGAGGGCCCGGCCTGGGGGCCGATCTGGAACAGGCCGAGGTCGTGGTCGTTGCTGGAGCCGGGCGCCTGGACGAACGCCGCCCCGGGCATGCGCATGACGGGCTCGAAGCCGAGCACGTCGCCGTAGAAGGCGACGCTGCGCTCCAGGTCGCGGACGTAGAGCACGGCGTGGTTCAGCCGGAAGATGGGCATGGCTCCTCCCGTCGTCGCACCATGGAACGCCACGCCCACTCTACGTATCGTTGGGCCATGCCGCCGCGCCAGCACCCAGCCGATGGGGAACGGGCCCTGGTCCCGGCCCGGTCGCGGGTCAGTGGGACCTCGGTCGGGATGTTCGCCATCGTCGTCCTCATCTGGCTGCTCTCGCTGGTGGTGGTGGCCCTGCCCGCCTACGGGGCGGCCTTCGCTGCCGGCTGGCCCCGGGTGCCGGTCGTGGCCGTGGCCTGCGCCGCCTGGACGGCCAGCGCCGCCCTGATCCTGGTCCGGCCGGTGGAGGCCGGGCTGGCCTGGCTGCTGTACCGCGACCTGCGCCGGCCGCGGGCGGCCGAGCTGGCCCGGATCGCCCCGGCCCTGGAGCGGGTGTGCCGCCGGGCCGGGACCGACCCGGGCCGCTACCTGCTCCGGGTCGAGGAGAAGCGGCAGGTCAACGCGTTCGCCCTCGGCGGCCACGTGCTGGCCGTGACCCGGATGTCGCTGGAGCTGCCCGACGACATGCTGGAGGCGGTGCTGGCCCACGAGGTCGGCCACCACCGGCACCTCCACCCCCTGGCGATCATCCTCGGCTGGTGGTACCTGCTGCCGTTCGAGGCGGGCGACCGGCTGCTGCGGACCATCCGCCGGCTCACCCGGTGGCTGGCCCGGACGTTCGGCCGGCTCAACGACCGCACCGGCGGAATGGCCGGCGGGCGGGCCCCCGACGGCGCCCTCGGCATGCTGGTGCTGCTGGCCGTCCTCGGCGTCCTGGTGCTGGCCGGCAGCGTCCTGGTGGTCGCCCTCGGCGTGCTCTGGCTGCCGCTGGCCCTGCTGGTCCGCCTGGCCAAGGTGCTGGCGGCGGCGCTGTCGCGGGCCGGCGAGCACGCGGCCGACCGGCACGCGGCCGAGCTGGGCTACGGCCCCGGCCTCGTCCAGGTCCTGGTCCTGTTCCTCCGGGCCGAGCAGTCGGCACCCCGGCCCAGGGGGATGGCCGCGCTGCTCCGCTCCCACCCCACCAGCCAGGCCCGCATCGACGCCATCAACCGAACGTTGCATCAACGTACAATCGAGTTGCATCATCGAGTGTCACGATATATCGTTGAGTCGCTGCGAGACCACAGGAGGTGATGCAGCGATGCGACGACAACACCTGCACGGACACGGGCCCCACGAGGAGTGGCTGGGGCACCACGGCGCCTTCGGGCCCTTCGGTCCCCCGCCGCCGCCCATGCCGCCCGGCCCGCCGGGGGCGTGGGGGTTCGGCGGCCGCGGCCGGGGCCGGGGGCGGGGGCGGCGCGGCCGGGGCGACGTCCGGGCCGCGATCCTGGCCCTGCTGGCCGAGCGGCCCATGCACGGCTACGAGATGATCCAGGAGCTGGAGGCGCGCACCGGCGGCGTCTGGCGGCCCAGCCCGGGGTCGGTCTACCCGACCCTCCAGCTGCTCGAGGACGAGGACCTGATCGCCGGTGAGGAGGGCGAGGGCCGCCGCCGGTTCGCGCTCACCGACGCCGGGCGGGCCGAGGCCGAGCGCCAGGACCAGCAGGCCCCGTGGGAGCAGGCCGTGGCCGGGGTGACCCCGTCGGCCTGGAGCCTCCGCGACGCCGTGGGCCAGATCGCCCAGGCCACCTGGAGCGTGGCCGGCGCCGGCACCGAGGCCCAGCAGGCCAAGGCCCTCGAGATCCTCAACGACTCGCGCCGCCGCCTCTACGCCATCCTCGCTCAGGGCGACCAGCCGCAGGAGGAGGAGCCAGAGGGAGGCCTAGCCCGACCGGCGTAGGACCGTGACCGCGACGCCGCGGTGGTCGCTGGCCGTGCTGGTGGTGGCGACGAAGCGGGTGGCGGCCAGGTCGCCCGAGAGCCAGATCCAGTCGATGCGCCGGTCCGGCCGGTCCGCCGGCCAGGTCAGCTCGTCGGCGGGCCCGCCGCCGGCGGCGGCGAAGGCGTCGGTCAGCCCGGCCGCCCGGAGCAGGCCGATCTCGGCCGAGCCGGGCTCGGCGTTGAGGTCGCCCATGAGCACGGTGGCCGGCCGCCCGCCGACGAGCTCCAGCAGCCGCGGGACCTGGGCCAGCCGGACCCGGGCGCCCTCCGGCCCCTCGACGTGGTGGAGGTGGGTGACGACCACCCACAGACGCCGCCCTGCCCCCAGGTCGAGCTCGACCCGGAGCGCGCTGCGGCGCAGCGGGACGCCCTCGCGGGGCAGCCGCACCACCTCGCCGGCCACGATCGGGTACCGGCTGAGCACGGCGTTGCCCCAGATCGCGTCGGAGGCGCCCGCGAACCGCGCGTAGGGCATGCGCAGCCGGCGCTGGAGCCAGGCCAGCATGTCGGTGGCGCCGTTCACGTACCAGCCGCGGGAGACCTCCTGGAGCCCGACCACCCCGGCCCCGCTGGCCTCGATGGCCCTGGCCGCCCCCTCCAGGTCGCTCCATCCCCGGACGTCGAAGCCGAAGTGCAGGTTGTAGGAGAGCACCCGCACCGGCCGGGGCGCCGCTGGAGTGGCCCCGAGGGGGGCGGCGACCGGGCCGGGCGCCGTCGCCCAGGACACCAGCGGCGCCAGCAGCAGCGCCACCCCGACCCCCACCGGGACCAGGTCGCGCCCCGAGGCCCGGCCGTCGGCGGCCTGGTCCGCCTGGCCGCGGCGACCCAGCATCGACCCGGCGGCGGCCAGCCCGAGGAGGGCGGCGGCCAGCGCCGGGAGCCACCCGTTGCCGGCCGGCAGGACCACGTCGTAGGCGGCGTAGTAGGCGAACACCAGCAGCACGAACAGCCCCATGCCGGCCGACCAGGCGGCGGCGAGCAACCCCAGCCCGGCCGCGCGGCCCTGGTCGGGGGCTGCCGCGTCGGGCCCGGTGGCCCGCCGGACGATGGCCACCACCAGGACGGCGGCGGCGGTCTGGCCGAGGACGACGGCGGCGGGTGCTGCCGCATCCAGCAGGGCGACGGCCACGGCCAGCCCGGCCAGCGCGGTCCCCAGGACCGGCCAGCGGACCTCCCGGGCCAGCGACGACGGCCGTCCCGGCCGCCAGGGCGGCCAGGTTGGCCACCATGACCAGCAGGAACGCCTGGCCCTGGGAGCGACCGCCGAGGACCGCCTGCCAGCCGAGGTTCTGCCAGGCCAGGGCGTGCAGGAACAGCGCCGGCCCGATCCCGGCCAGCGGCAGCACCGCCGCCACCCCGCGGCCCGGCGGCCGGGGCACCGGGTCGGGCAGCGCGGCCAGCGCCCACAGGGCGACGCCGGCGAGCACGACGGCCAGGGCGACCGTCCACGGGGTGATCGACCAGGCGTAGTCCCAGCCGCCGCCCAGGCCGGCCAGGGCCGTGTCCAGGGCCAGCCCGACCAGCAGGGCGACCCCGAACCCGAACCCCCGGCCGCCCCGATCGTCCCGGGCCAGCCAGACCGGGACGAACCACAGGAACAGGACCACCCCCACCGGGGCGAGCAGCCAGCGGGCGACCGCGTCCGGGACCAGCTGGAGGACCAGCCGGACCAGGGCGACCCCGGCCGCGGTCACCACCAGGGCGCGCCCTCGGCCGAGCAGCCGGGCGACCGGGGCGGCCAGGAACCCGAGGCCGACCACCACCAGGGCGAACAGGGCCAGGCTGGCCAGGGGCGCCCCGAACCGGTCGCGGTGGACGCCGACCATCGTGGCCACCATCAGCCGCAGCAGCTGCAGCCCGAAGGTGACCGTGAGGGCGGGCAGGGCCAGCTCGGCCAGCCCCCACGGCAGACGTTCGCCGGATCGCTGGAGCGACGGGGCTCGAATCGTCGTCACCGACGTAGCGTCCCACAGCGGACTACGTTCCTGGGACTACCCAAAATGCGTCTGTGGCCCACCTCAGTCTGCAAGATAGGGTTCTCGGCGAGTGTCGTACGAATGGGGGGAGGGGGGCCGGCGCGACTTCATCCTGACAATCCGGAACCAGCAAGGGGAGTTGCTGCATGCGTATCTCCGTACGTCGGGCCGGCGCCGTCGCCGGCCTGCTCGCGCTGGCCGCGGTGACCGCCTTCGGGGGCGCCGCCACGGCCGCCCCAGGCAGCAAGGCCAAGAGCCCGTCCAAGGCCATGGCCGAGGCCGCCCACGGCGCCTCCGGCGGCGGTGGCGGGCTCAAGGTCGTCGCCGAAGGGCTCGACAACCCGCGCGGGATCGGCTTCGGTCCCGACGGCGCCCTCTACGTCGCCGAGTCCGGATCGGGTGGCGCCGGCCCGTGCGTCCCGGCAGGCCCCGAGGGCGAGGAGACCTGCTTCGGCCGCACCGGCGCCGTGACCAGGATCACCAAGCGGTCCCAGCACCGGGTCCTCACCGGCCTGCCCTCGGTCGCCGAGGAGGGCGGCGTCGCCGCCACCGGCCCGGTCGACCTCGGCTTCTCCGGCTGGACCGGCTACCTGCTGCTCGGCAACCTCGGCGACCCCGAGACCCGCGCGCAGTTCGGCCCGGGAGCTCGTCGCCTCGGCAAGCTGCTCAAGGTCAACCTGCGCGGCATCCGCGCCGTCGCCGACTTCCCGCGCTTCGAGGCTGCCAACGACCCCGACGAGAGCGCCGGTACCTTCCCCGGCGGCGAGCCGGGGATCGACAGCAACCCCAACGGGCTGCTGGTCCGCAGGCACTCCCAGCTGGTGGCCGACGCCGGCGGCAACGACCTGCTCAAGGTCGACCCCAAGGGCCGCATCAGCGTGGTCGCGGTGTTCCCGCCGCGGCTCGTGCCCGCCCCGCCGGGGATCCCCGACCTGCCGCCGGAGCTCCCGATGCAGGCCGTGCCGACCTCGGTCGTCAAGGGCCCGGACGGCGCCTACTACGTCGGCCAGCTCACCGGCTTCCCGTTCCCGCCGGGTGGGGCCAACGTGTTCCGGGTCGTGCCCGGCCACGCCCCCGAGGTCTTCGCCGGCGGCTTCACCAACATCATCGACATCGCCTTCGACAAGCGCGGCCGCCTGTACGTGCTGGAGATCGCCACCGAGGGGCTGCTCAACACGCCCGAGGGCGAGCTCCCGACCGGCCGGCTGGTCCGGGTCAACAAGGACGGCAGCCGCACCACCCTGGCCAGCGAGGGCCTGGCCGCCCCCGGCGGCTTCGTGCTCGGCCACGGCGCCGCCTACATCACCAACAACAGCATCCTGTCGGACGCCGGGCAGGTCGTGAAGGTCGCCATCTAGCGACCACAGGCCACGGGCCCGGGCGGCATGTCCGCCCGGGCCCGTCCGCGTGCCCGGCGCCGGAACTGGACAACCGCCATCTGTCTAGCGACACTAGACAGATGGCCCTCGATCCCTACCTGGTGCGCGACGCCGAGGCGGCGCGGGAACGGCTGGCCGAGTCGCGGCAGGCCGCCGAGCGGGCCCGGGCCGACTACCACCACGCCATCCGCCGCCTGCACGCGGCCGGCGGGTCGCTGCGCGAGATCGCCGAGGCGCTGCGGCTGAGCCACCAGCGGGTCCACCAGATCGCCGGCGGGCGCGACGAGGAGCAGGTCGGGCCGTGCTCATTCTGCGGCCGCTGGCAGGAGGAGTGCGCCAAGCTGATCGCCGGGCCGGGGAGCTTCATCTGCGAGCGGTGCGTGGCCCGGGCGAGCAGCCTGGCCAGCGGCACGGCGGTCGACGACCCGGCGGAGGCGCCGATGTCGCTGGAACCGCCGGGGTCGGAGGTACGCTGCGGCTTCTGCGGCGAGGAGGCCCGCAAGGTGCGGCACCTGGTCGCCAGCGGGCTGGCGGAGGCGACCGGGACCAAGTTCGGCCAGGGGACCCGGATCTGCGACAAGTGCCTGGCGCTGTGCGAGGAGATCCTGGCCGAGGAGGCCTCCTCCTAGAGCACCGAGATGTGCACGTGGTCGTCGTGGCGCAGGGTCGGGTTGCAGTTGCAGGGGTCGGACGGGTGGCGGTAGCCGTGCCAGCCCCGGCTCCGGGTCCAGATGCGGCCGTTGAAGATCACGTACTTGACGTCGAGGGCCCAGGCGTTGCCCGCCGCCCAGCTGGCGATCCGCCAGCCGAGGGACCGGTTTGACCAGGTCATCACGTCGATGGCCCGGCCCCGCGGGTGGTCGCTGCCCGGGACCGACCCGTACGGCCGCCAGCCGCCGATCGAGTGGACGTCGAAGATCCTGACCACCAGCCCGTAGACCCGCTTGCCGTTCGGGGTGAGGTAGTTGTAGCTGGTCGTGTTGGGCCCGCCGAGGTGCCCGCCGTCGTCGTCGCTGGAGATGACGGTCGGCCGCGAGGCCGCCGCCCGCTCCCTGGCCAGGCGGGCCAGCCGGGCCTTGCGGGCCCGCTCGACGGCGCGCCGGCGCGCCGCCTCCTCGGCCTTGATCTTGCGGATCAGCCGGCCCGACCTGGCCGCCAGGGAGCCCTGGCGCGCCTGGAGCGAGTCGATCTTGCGCTCCAGCGCCTCCTGGGCGGCCGCCCGGGCGGCCCGGATCGCCTCCAGCTCGGCGGCCCGGGCGCGCATCCGCTCCTCCTCCTCGGCGGCCTGCCGCTCGGCGGCCACGGCCCGCCGGCGGGCCGCGTCGGCGGCCACCTTGGCGTCGACCAGCGCCTGGAGCTCGCTGTTGGCCGCCTTGGCCACGTTGTCGAGCAGCTTGGAGCGGTCGAGCAGGTCGGCGACGCTGTCGGCGTCGACCACCAGGGTCAGCATGGCCGAGGCGCCGCTGTTGACGTAGGTCGCATACGCCCGCCGGTCGATCACCGCCTGCTGGGCGTCGACCTCCAGCTTGGCCCGGGCGGCCTCCAGGGCGGCCTGCTTGCGCCTGGCCTGGGCGGCCCGGAACCGGCGCTGGGCCTCGGCCAGGGCGGCCTGGGCCGCGGCCACGTCCCGGTCGGCCTGCTCGAGGGCGGCGGCGACCTCGCCGGCGTCTGACTTGGCGTTCTCGAGGACCTTGCGGATCCGGTCGAGCTTGCGCTGGACCTGGGAGAGCTCGGCCCGGTCCTGCGGGCCGGCCTGTGCCGGCACCACCAGCAGGGGTGCCAGGAGCGCGGCGACGAGCACGATACACGGTCGTCCGCCGCGGCGCGGCGGGAGGACGGGCAGGCGACAACAAGGCGGCCTCCGTGGGGAAGGAGACGGAAGGCACGTCGAACGGCGCCGGACGCTACCGCAACATCCCGCTCAGGTGTGGGACGTTGACGCCGATCGCCGAAATTGGCGATCGGAATCGGACGAAAGCGCCGCCCCACCGCCGACCCTGGCGGTCGGAATGCAGAAAGCCGCCGCCGCAGGCGGCCCCATGCCCGTGTCTGTCCATGCCATGCTTCTGTCCTGTGGACAACTTCGGTGTCGTCGAGGTCCTGGCCGTGGTCGCCGGGCTGGCGCTGGTGCTCGTCAGCGCCAGCGACGCGGTCAGCACGCTGGTCACGACCCGGCGCCGGCGCGGCCGGCACTGGCCGACCCAGGTGTTCTACCGGCGGACCTGGCACGCCTGGGTGGCCGCTGCGCGCCGGGCCACGCCGGAGGTGCGCGAGGGGTTCCTGGCCGTCTACGGGCCGCTGTCGCTGCTCGGCCTGCTGGTGACCTGGGTGGTGCTGCTGGTCGCGGGCTGGGGCGCCGTGTGGTGGGGGCTCCGGTCGGCGGTCACCGGCGTCGACGGCTACCTCGACGCGGTCTACTTCGCCGGCGTCGGGTTCTTCACCGTCGGCTTCGGCGACCTGGTGCCCACCGGCGGCCTGGCCCGCCTGCTGGTCCTGGTCGAGGCGTTCATGGGGCTGGTCACCATGGCCCTGGTCATCGGCTACCTGCCGACCCTGTACAACGCCTACAGCCGGCGGGAGGTCCAGCTCCTGGCCCTCGACGACATGTCGGACGAGGCCACCACGCCGATCGGGTTCCTGGAGGCCTGCTACACCGCCGGCGGCGCCCAGGAGGTGGCGTCGGCCTTCGCCGACTGGGAGCGGTGGTGCGACGAGGTGTTCGACAGCCACACCGCCTACCCGATGCTGGCCATGTTCCGCTCCCGGCAGCCGGGCCAGAACTGGCTGACCGCGCTCGGGGTGGTGCTCGACGCCGCCACCATCTGCCTGGCCGCGGTCGACAGCCCCCGCGCCGGGCCGGCGGCGCGGCTGTGGCGGCGGGCCTCCAGGATGCTGCAGAGCATGCGGGGGATGCCCGGGATCCTGCGCAGGGCGGCCGCGCCGGACGGCCCGCCGGCCGACGAGGCGCCGTTCCGCGAGGCCTACCAGCGCCTGGCCGGGCACGGGGTGCCGCTGCACCCCTACGAGCAGGCCTGGGGCGACTTCGGCCGGCTGCGCGCCGCCTACCTCCCCGGGCTGGTCGCGGCCACCGAGCTGCTGCTGGTGCCGCTGGAGTTCCGGCACCAGACGGCCAGGCTGGACATCACCCGCTCAGGCTGACCGGGTCGCACGCCGGCCATCCCGGCGCGCCGGTGCCAGGCGGCCAGGGCGGCGCGGTAGCCGGCGCTGGCCTCGACCGGGTCGAGCTCGGGGTAGCGGGCCTCGCGATCGGCCTCCGACATCCCGCCCCAGGTGCCGTACGGCTCCCGCCAGGCGAGCGCGTAGGCGGCGCAGACCGCGGCCACGTCGCAGGTGGCGCAGATCGCCTTGGCGGCGCTCTCCCGGCGGCGCTTGCGGGAGCCGCGCTCGCCCTCGGGCGAGTAGAACAGGGAGGGCCCGGCCGTCCGGCAGGCCCCCCTGACCTGCCAGGACCAGAACTCGTTCCGGCTGGCGGGCCAGCTCGGCGAGATTGTTGCAGTCACGCAGGGCAGCCTGACGGCCGGCGCCCGGGCGCGCATCACCCGGGTAGGGTGAAATCGCCCGCCGAGACGGCCGGTCGGTCAGGCCGGCGGGCCGGTGATCGACTCGGTGCCCTCGTCCCAGCGCCAGCGGGCGTGGTCACCGTGCAGGTGGACGCCGCCGACCCAGCGGTCGATGCCGTTGAGGGCCACGTGGTCGGCCTCGCCCCCCAGCACCCGCCGGCCGGCCGCGGTCGGGCGCAGGCCGGTGCCGGCGGTCACCTCCCCGGGCGGGTCGAGGGCGAGCAGCGGGACCCGGGCCCGGGCCAGGCGGGCGACGATCCGGAAGAAGAACAGGTCGCCGAGATACGGTCGCGCCTCCCGCTCCCCCAGCCGGGCGAACACCGTCCCGGCGGGGGCCCCGTCGGCGGGCGTCGCGGCCAGGATGCGGCGCTCGGTCAGCGAAAGGCCGTCCCGGGTCGAGGGGTACTCGCGGCTGAGCCGGTCGAAGGCCTCGCCCAGGAAGCGCAGCTCCCGCGAGCGGCTGGCCGCGACCGTGCCCAGCCCGGAAGGGTCGGCGGCCCGCAGCGCCGCCCAGGCGGCGGCGCCAAGGCCGAGGGCGGCGGCGGTCAGCGTGGTGGCGACGTCGAGCAGGCCGGGGAGCTGGCCGGGCTCGAGCTCGCCCAGCCCGCCGAAGTGGGCGATGCCGGGGTACTCGCCGATGCAGATCAGGGTGACCCGGCCAGGGGCCACCCCGAGGGCGTCCAGCGCGGCCAGGATCTGGGCGATCTGGAGCTGGTCGTACAGGTCGGCCTCGAACCAGAGCACGTACTCGCCACCACGGTTGGCGGCCAGCGCCCGGTCCCGCTCCTCGAACCGGCCCGCCACCTCGGCGGGGTCGATGCCGTCGGCGCCGGCGATGAACTCGGCCCGCACCCGCCGCAGGCCGGCGTCGTCGAGCCCGCCCGGCACCGGCCCCTCGTGCAGCACGTCGGCCCAGGCGAGGGCGTCACCGGCCAGCCCGGCCCGGCGCAGCAGGTCCACGACGATGTCGCCGTTGGTCACATGCAGGGTCATCGAGGCAGCGTACCCCGAGGGTGCGACCCCGCAGCCCGGGCTGTTGCGTCGTAACGAACCCCCACCGGCCGGGGACAATGGGACCGGGGACGCCGTCAGCAGGGAGCGTGGACCGTGGGGGCAGGCCGGAGGCGCACCAGGCTGGTCGTGCTCGGGCTGGTGGTCCTGGTGCTGGCCGCCGCCGGGGCCGTGGTCTGGTTCCAGCCGCAGAAGCTGGTGATCGACCAGCGGGTTGACGAGGCGCTGCCCGGCGCCCCGGCGGCCGGGCCGGCCACCACCGGCGGGGAGGGCACGGCCGCGACCCGCGCCGCCCCGAGCGGGCCCGTCACCGTGGCCGCGGGGCGGTTCCGGTCCCTCGGGCACACCACCTCGGGGCGGGCGGCCGTGCTCGAGGTGGACGGCGGGCGGCGGTTCCTGCGCCTCGACGACCTCCAGACCAGCAACGGGCCGGACCTGTTCGTCTACCTGTCGACCACCGCCGCCGACGGCCCCCGCGACGCCTTCGACGACGAGTTCCTCAGCCTCGGCCGCCTCAAGGCCAACCAGGGCAACCAGAACTACGAGATCGACGCCGGGGCCCGCCTCGACCGCTACCGCAGCGTGGTCATCTGGTGCCGCCGCTTCACCTACGCCTTCGGCGCCGCCGAGCTGTCGCCCGCCCGCTGATGGGCCCGGGCGAGCTGGTCGAGGACTGCGGCCGGGCCGCGGCCGGCCGGCTGCGCCGCCTGCTCGGCGACGACCTGGTGGCCGCCTACCTGATCGGCTCGGGGGCGCTCGGCGGGGTCGCGCCCGGCCAGAGCGACGTCGACGTCGTCGCCGTGTGCGCCACCGACCCGCCGTCCGAGCGTACCCGGGCCGTCGTCGCCGGCCTGGGCGAGCTGGCCATGACCTGGCCGCTGCGGGGCCTGGAGCTCGTGCTCTACAGCCGGGCCGCGGTCGCCGCCCCGGCCCGGAGCCCACGGTTCGCGCTCAACCTCAACGTCGGCCCGCGCATGCCCTACCGCGCGTCGCTCGACCCGGCGTCCGAGCCCGCCCACTGGTTCCTGCTCGACCTCTCCATCCTCCGCGACCACGGCCGCACCCTGACCGGCCCCCCACCCCGCGACCTGGTCGGCCCGATCCCCCGCCGGTGGCTCCTCGAGGCGGTGCGCGACTCCCTGGCCTGGCACGACGCCAACGAGGGGGCCCTCCAGCAGGCGGTGCTCAACGCCAGCCGGGGCTGGCGCTTCGCCTCCGAGGGCGTGTGGTCCTCCAAGGACGACGCCGGGGCCTGGGCCCTGGCCCGCACCGACGACCCGGCCACGGTCTCGGGGGCGCTGGCCCTCCGCCACGGCGACCGCTCCCGGCCCCTCGACCCGGCCCGCGTCCACGCCTTCCAGGACCGGGTCGCTGGCCTGGTCGAGGGGGCGCTGGCCTGGCTGGACACCGAGGCCATCTCCACCGGGCGGCTGCTGCTGGCCCCGCTGGCCCCCGAAGACGCCGACGAGATGGCCGAGGTGCTCGCCGACCCAGCCCTGCACCGGTTCATCGGCGGCCGTCCGGCCACCCTCGACGAGCTGCGCGCCCGCTATGCCGCGCTGGCCTCGGGCTCGGGACGCCCCGGGGAGGTGTGGCGCAACTGGATCGTCCGGCGCCGCGACGACGGGCAACCGGTCGGCACCGTGCAGGCCACCATGATCCGCGACCCCGGCGGCTGGACCGCCGACATCGCCTGGGTCATCGGCGTCCCCCACCAGGGCAAGGGCTACGCCACCGAGGCGGCGCGGGCGCTGGTCGCCTGGCTCACCCGCCGCGGCGCGCGCGAGATCGTCGCCCACGTCCACCCCGACCACACCGCCTCGGCCCTGGTCGCCGCCCGGGCCGGCCTCCACCCCACCCCCGACCAGGTCGACGGCGAGCAGGTCTGGCGCCTTCGCTAGACTCCGGCCATGGAGCCGCGCATGTACCGCGACCTGGCGCCGTGGTGGCCGTTGCTGTCGGCGCCGTCGGAGTACGCCGAGGAGGCCGAGATCTACCGGCGGCTGCTGGTGGAGGCCGGCGACCGGCCGCCGGTGACGGTGCTCGAGCTCGGCTCGGGCGGGGGCAACAACGCCTCCCACCTCAAGGTCCACTTCGAGCTCACCCTGGTCGACCTGTCGGCCGGCATGCTCGAGGTCAGCCGGGAGGCCAACCCCGGGTGCGAGCACGTCCTTGGGGACATGCGCACGGTCCGGCTGGGCCGGGAGTTCGACGCCGTGTTCGTCCACGACGCGGTCATGTACATGACCACCCCCGAGGACCTCCGGCAGGCCATCGCGACGGCCTTCGTCCACTGCCGTCCGGGCGGGGCGGCCCTGTTCGCCCCCGACCACCTGCGCGAGCACTTCCGCACCGGCACCGACTACGGCGGCCACGACGGCGACGGGCGGGGCGCCCGGTTCCTGGCCTGGACCTGGGACCCCGACCCGCTCGACACCACCTACACCGTCGACTACGCCTACCTGCTGCGCGACGCCGACGGCTCGGTCCGGGTCGAGCACGACCGCCACCTCGAGGGGCTGTTCCCCCGGGCCACCTGGCTGGCGCTGCTGGAGGAGGCCGGCTTCGAGGCCAGGGCGGTCCCGGTGGAGCACACGCAGCTGGAGCCGGGCAGCTACGAGCTGCTGGTCGCCACCAGGCCGCGGCGGTAGGCGCCAGCGTGAGCCTGATCGGTCGGCGCCGGGTGATCCTGGACTACCTGGCCGGCGCCCTGTGGGTGCTGCCCACGCTCTCGGTGGTGGTGTTCCTGCTGGCCGGGGCGGCCCTGTCGCGGGTCGAGGTCGACGGCGACGGGCCCATGGCGCGCCTGGCCTTCCAGGGCACCGCCGAGGACGCCCGCTCGCTGCTGATCGTGGTGTCCTCGACCATGATCACGGTCACGGGCCTGGTGTTCGCCCTCACCATCGTCGCCCTGCAGATCGCCTCCGGCCAGTACTCGCCGCGGCTGCTGCGCAACTTCATGCGCGACCGGGGCACCCAGCTCGTGCTCAGCATCTTCGTGGGCGCCTTCGCCTACTCGACGGCCGGGCTGTACACCGTCGGGATCCAGGGCTCGGGCCAGGAGGCGTTCGTCCCCCGGCTGGCCGTGTCGGGGTCGCTGGCCCTGGCCCTGGCCAGCGTCGGGGTGCTGATCTACTTCATCCACCATCTGGCCCACTCGATCCAGATCGACACCATCATGAGCCAGGTCGAGCGCGAGGCCCGGTCGGTGATCGACGACGTCTACCCCGACCAGCCCCGCTACCGGGAGCCGGAGGACCGCTGCCCCGAGCCGCCCATGGAGGCGGTCGGCCTGCCGTCGCCCCGCTCCGGCTACGTCCAGGCCGTCGACCCCCGGCCGCTGGCCAGGGTGGCCGTCCAGCACGACCTGGTGGTCGTGCTGGCCAGGCAGGTCGGCGACCACATCGTCGCCGGGACGCCGATCGCCTGGGCCTGGCGCCGGTCGGCCGGCCAGCCGCCGCCCGGGGCCGAGGCCCTGGCCGAGGCGGTGGCCCACGGCGTCCTGGTCGGGTTCGAGCGGACCATGGTCCAGGACGTCGGCTTCGGCATCCGCCGCCTGGTCGACATCGCCAACAAGGCGCTGTCGCCGGCCATCAACGACCCCTACACCGGCGTCCAGGCGGTCCACCACCTGTCGGTGCTGCTGTGCAGCCTTGCCCGCCTGCGCCTTGGCGACTGGACGGTCCACGACGACCAGGGGGAGCTGCGGGTGGCCGTCCCCCGCCCCAAGTTCGCCGACTACCTGCGCCTGGGCACGGCCCAGATCCGCCGCTTCGGGGCCGCCGAGCCAGCCGTGACCCGGGCCCTGATCGTCCTGCTGCGCGACGTCGGCACCAGCTCGGCCACCGAGGACCGCCGCCACGCCTGCGTCCGCACCATCCGCCTGGTCCTCGACGACGCCCGCCGCGCCACCGCCCAGCCCGCCGACGCCGAGGCGGTGGCCGCCGAGGCCGCCACCGCCCTGCGCCTGCTCGGGTTCGACCCCTCCGAGGTCCTGGCCGACCACCCCGCCCCGGGGTCAGGCTGACCGGGCCCCGGCGCCGACGGGGGTGTCCCAGTCGATGTGGTGGTCGTAGATCCAGGCCTGGGACTTCTCGGTGACGAGGAGCTTGAACACCAGGGGCAGGGCCAGGTCGCGGAGGACCCGGCCGACCGGGCCGGGGGTCTTGGACCGGCCCGTGCGGGCGCCCTGGGCGACGATGCGCTCGACCCGCCGGCGGCGCAGGCCCTCGTAGGCGGCCAGGGCGTCCCCGATGGTGGGGAGGTCGCGGAGGCACTGGGCGAGCACGACCGCGTCCTCGGCGGCCATGGAGGCGCCCTGGCCCGAGGTGGGCGAGGGGGCGTGGGCGGCGTCGCCGACGATCACCATCGGGCCGCGGCGCCAGGTCGGCACCGACGGCAGGTCGTGGGTGCTGTCGCCGGCCAGCTCCAGGAAGCCGTCGGCGATCAGGCCGCTGGCCGGGCCGTGGTCGCCGGCGAACAGCTCCACGAGCTGGCGCTGCCACTGCTCGGGGGTGGTGGCCGCCCGCTCGGCCGGGGTGACCGCGGGGCGGGGGACGTTGGCGAACCAGACCGCCCCGCCGTCAGGGTCGTCGACGTAGCCGAAGAACGCCCGCCGGCCGAAGATCATCTGCCAGGCGCCCGGCTCGCCGCTGCCGGCGCCGCCGGGGGTGTAGCCGCCGAAGTTGGCCAGGCCGACGTAGCGGCGAGCGGGGGCGGCGGGGTCGAGCAGCCGGCGGATCGACCGAGTGGACCCCGTCGGCGCCGACGAGCAGGTCCCCGGCCGCCTCGGTGCCGTCGTCGAAGCCGGCGACCACGCCGCCGGCGGCGGTGACCTCGGCGCCGACGAGCCGCTTGCCGTACTCGATGCGGACGCCGCGGCCGGCCGCCTCGTCGTGCAGCGCCCCGTACAGCCGGGCCCGCTTGATGGTGTGGCTGACGGTCCCGTCGGCCAGCCGGCCGCCGTTGCTGACGGCCCCCAGCCGCCGGCCGGTGCCGCTCAGCAGCACGTTGGTCGGGGTCGGGAAGCCGGCGGCCAGCACCGGCTTGTCGGCGTCGACGGCCCGCAGGGCGTCGAGGCCGTTGCTGGCCACGGTGAGGTAGGACCCGGCGTCGCCGCCGCCGGGGACGTGGGCCTCGTAGACGACCGCGTCGATGCCGGCGCGCTGCAGCGCCATCGCGGTGACCGGGCCGGCGACGCCGCCCCCGGCGATCAGTGCCTTGACCATCTGCTGCTTCCTCTCCAGATATTTCGTTCGGACGAACTAAATATAGGGTACACTTCCGGGTATGACAAGCCCCCGAGGTCGCCAGGACGCGCGGGCCGGACCGGCCGGCGGGCCGAGCTGCTGGAGGAGCTGGCGCTGGCCGGGCGGGCCATGAGCGCGGCCACGGTGATGTTCCACGCCACCGTGGCCGAGCGGCAGGGCCTCAGCGCCACCGAGGAGAAGGCGCTCGACCTGCTGGAGCGCTTCGGGCCGCTGACCGCCGGCGAGCTGGCCAAGCGCTCCGGGCTGGCCCCGGCGTCGGTGACCGGGCTGGTCAACCGGCTGGAGCGCAAGGGCTTTGCCAGGCGCATCGCCCATCCCAGCGACCGGCGCAGCATCCTGGTCGAGATCGACGCCGAGCGCGTCTACGCCGGCATGGCGCCGCTGTTCGCCGACTGGGTGGGTTCGCTGGAGGAGCTGTACGCCGGCTACACCGACCAGCAGCTCGAGCTGATCCTCCACTTCCTCAACGAGGTCGCCCGCCGCCAGCAGGCGGCCACCGCCCGGCTCACCGCCGACCCGGACCGGTGAGCCGGTGAGCCGGGCCAGCACGGTCGGGGTGCTGGTGCTGGCGGCGGCCGTCGGGCTGCTGCTGTCGCTGTACGGGCCGGCCATCCCGGAGCTGCGGGCGGCCTACGGGGTGGGCGGCGCCGGGTCGGCGCTGGTGCTCAGCGCCCACTTCGCCGGGGCGATGGCCGGGATCGCCTGGTGGGGGCTGGAGCGGCGCCTGGCCCCCCGGACCTGGCTCCTGGTCGCCGTCGTCCTGCTGGTCGCCGGGGCGGTCGGGATCGCGTTCGCCCCGGCGTGGCCGGTCGTGCTGGCGGCCGCGTTCGGCCTCGGGGTCGGGTTCGGGGTGGTGGTGGTCGAGATCAACGTGCTGTTCGCCGAGGCGTTCGGCCAGCGGGCCACGGCCATGCTCAACCTGCTCGGGGCCTGCTTCGGTGCCGGGGCGATCCTGGGCCCGCTGGCCGTGGCCGCCAGCGGCGGCTACCGGGCGCCGTTCTGCGCCGGCGCCCTGATGGCCGTGGTGTCCCTGGCCCTCGCCCGGGACCTGCCGAGGACGCCCCGGGTCCCGGCCCCGCGCCAGGAACGGCCGGCCCTCGGGGTGGTCGGCGGGTTCGTGGCCCTGTCCGCGCTGTACGTGGGGGTGGAGAGCGGGATCGGCGGCTGGGAGGCGACCAGCCTGCGGGCCGGCGGCGCCGGCGCGGCCGCGGCGGCCAGCTGGACGGCCGGCTACTGGGCGGCCATCACCGCCGGCCGGCTGCTGGCCATCCCGCTGGCCCTGCGGGTGTCCGCGCCCGTGCTGGCCGCCGGCTCCCTGGCCCTGGCCGCCGTCGGGCTGGGCCTGGCCCACCTCCCGGCGCTCGCCCCCGCCGCCTACACCCTGACCGGCCTGGCCCTTGGGCCGGTGTTCCCGACCGCGCTGGCCTGGCTGGCCCAGGCGGCGCCGGGGGCGCGGGGGTCGACGGCCATGGTGTTCGCGGCCGCCAACCTCGGCGGGGTGGTGCTGCCGGTGGTGATCGGCCGGCTGGTCGACGCCAGCTCGCCGGCCGTGATCCCGACCACCGTGCTGGTGGTGGCGCTGGCCTGCCTGGCCGCGACCCTGCTGCTGGGCCGCTCGGCCGCCCGCGCCCCCGTCTGACGGCCGGCCGCCCCGGTCAGCGGCGCCAGTCCCGGAACGCCCGCAGGAGCCCGGCCATCGTCTCCGGGGGGACCGCGGCCACCGTCGGCCGGCCGGCCATGCGGATGACGGTCCGCAGCTGCTCCAGGTAGGCCTGGCAGCCCTCGCAGGCGGCCAGGTGCCGCTCGAACGCGCGCCGGTCGTCGGGCGCCAGCTCGCCCTCGAGGTAGTCGGTGACCACCTCGACCACGTCGCGGCAGACGAGGTCGTCGTCGGCCATCGGGTCGGTCATCCCGCCACCTCGGTCTCGTCCAGGTACTCCTCCAGGGCCCGGCGCACCTTGGAACGGGCCCGGTGGAGCAGTACCCGCTGGTTGCCCTCGGTCAACCCGAGCAGCTCGCAGGTCTCGGCCGCGGACATCCCCTCGACGTCGCGGAGGGTGATCACCGCCCGCTGGGCCGGCGGCAGGACCTGGACGGCCCGCTCGACCTTCGCCCGGGTCTCGGCCCGGTTGCCGACGTGCACCACGGCCAGCCGCAGCATGGGCCCGTACAGCCGCTGGACCAGCTCGGCGAAGGCCGCCTCGTCCCCGCGGCGCAGCCGGGCCAGCAGCTCCAGGTCCTCCACCGAGGCGACGGCGCCGGCGGCCGGTCGGCGCATCGGCGGCTAGCCCGGCCGCCGGTCG
>CAVTCL010000012.1:0-54478 GCA_963733175.1 uncultured Actinomycetota bacterium | reverse complement strand
GGGCCATCGCCCGGTAGACGTTGATCAGGGCCTCTTTCTGGTCGTCGGAGAGGACCGGGTCGGTGCGGATGGCCGACTCGACCGAGGACCGGGCCGCCTCGGCGCCCTCCACGCCGTCCTCCAGCAGGCCGGCCTGGACCAGCAGGGTCTCGGCGGACACGTTCAGGGCGTTGGCGATCGACTTGAGGACCCGGACCGACGGCTGGTGCAGCCCCCGCTCCAGCTGGCTGAGGTACGGGTTGGAGACCTCGGTCATCTCGGCCAGCTCCCGCAGCGACAGGTCGGCCAGCTTGCGCTGGGTCCGGATGAAGGAGCCGAGGGCCTCCATCTGCGACTTCCATGGGTCGTTCATCGTGCGTCGATGCTAGCACTTGACAAACCATGGATATGCAAACTATAGTTTGCGCTGCATCAAGGAAACACACCGGAAAGGAACCCATACAGATGGCCACCAGCACCAAGTCCGCCACCGACGACCTGCAGGTCCAGGTCCTCGACACCATCCGCAAGGGCCAGGAGGCCGTGGTCGACGGTCTGCGCAGCTGGACCGAGGCGGCCGAGCAGTTCGTGCCCCGGACCGCCACGGCCTGGCCGGGCGCCGAGCGCTACCCCTCCCCGACCGAGCTGGTCGACACCGCCTACGACTTCGCCGCCGAGCTGCTCAAGGCCCAGCGCGAGTTCTTCCACAAGGCGATCGAGGTGACCACCCCCCTCTACGAGAAGATCGAGGAGCAGGGCACCAAGGCCGCCAAGAGCGTCAAGAGCTGACCGCAGGTCCCCCCACGGGATCCCCCGGCACGACGAGGCCCAATCCAGGGCCTCGTCGTGCTTCCGGCGCGTTAGTTGACGAAGTACGCGGCTGCTCGTCATATTGATCGTGGGATGGACCGACAGGACGCCGAACGCGTCGCCGAGCGAGCGGCCGAGGCCCTTGGCCCCGAGGCCGGGCTGGTCGCCAGCCTCGACCCGGTCTCACTGGCCAGGGCGATGGCCGAGGTCGGGGCCGGGCTGGCCCGCCATCCCTTCGGCGGGGCGCTGGCCGGGTTCCGCTATGCCGCCGGCCTGGCCGCCACCGGCGCGGTCAGCGCCGCCAGGGCCTTCGGGGGCGAGACCAGCCCGCCGATCCCGCCGCCGGCCAGGGACCGCCGCTTCGCCGACCAGGCCTGGACCGGGAACCCGCTGTTCTTCGGCCTCCACCAGAGCTACCTGCTGACGGCCAGGCTGGCCAGGGAGCTGGTGGCCGCGGCCGAGCTGGAGCCGCGCTGGCGGGCCAAGGCCGAGCTGGCCACCCAGCTCCTGGTCGACGCCATGGCGCCGACCAACTTCCTGGCCACCAACCCGGCCGCCCTCAAGCGGGCCTTCGACACCGGCGGGCGCAGCGCCGCCAAGGGGATCAACAACCTCCTCGACGACCTGGTCAGCAACGGCGGCAAGCCCCGCCAGGTCGACACCACCCCGTTCACCCTTGGCGAGAACCTGGCCGCCACCAAGGGCAAGGTGGTGTTCCGCAACTCCCTGATGGAGCTGCTCCAGTACTCGCCGACCACCCGCACCGCCTACGAGACGCCGATCCTGTGCAGCCCGCCCTGGATCAACAAGTACTACGTGATGGACCTGGCCCCCGGGCGCAGCTTCATCCAGTGGGCGGTCGACCACGGCCACACGGTGTTCGCGATCAGCTACCGCAACCCCGACACGACCATGCGCGGGGTGAAGCTGGACGACTACCTGCTCCAGGGGCCGGTGACCGCCCTCGACGTGGTCCGCGACATCACCGGCGCGCCCCAGGCCAACGTGGTCGGGCTGTGCCTCGGCGGCACCCTGACCACCATGCTGATCGCCTACCTGGACGCCATCGGCGACCAGCGGGTCAAGTCGGCGACCCTGCTCAACACCCTGATCGACTTCTCCGCGCCCGGGGTGCTGGGGACCTTCACCGACCGCGAGACGGTCGAGCGCCTGGAGGCCAAGATGGCCCGCCAGGGCTACCTCGAGGGCCGCGAGATGGCCACCACCTTCGACCTGCTGCGGGCCAACGACCTCATCTGGAACTACGTGGCCAGCAACTGGCTGATGGGCGAGGACCCTCCCGCCTTCGACATCCTGGCCTGGAACGCCGACTCGACCCGCATGCCCGCGGCCATGCACTCGTTCTACCTGCGCACCTGCTACCTGGACAACCAGCTGGCGCGGGGCGAGATGGAGCTGGCCGGGGTGCGCCTGCACCTGGACGCGGTGACCCAGGACCTGTACCTGGTCGGGGCCGTCACCGACCACATCACCCCCTGGACCTCCTCCTACAACACCACCCAGCTGGTCAAGGGCGACACCCGGTTCGTGCTCAGCTCCTCGGGCCACATCGCGGGGATCGTCAACCCGCCCAGCCCCAAGGCGCGGCACTGGACCAACGACGACACCCCGCCCGACCCCGACGTCTGGCTGGCCGGGGCGACCGAGCACCCCGGCTCCTGGTGGGACGACTGGGTCGGCTGGGCCAAGGCCCACGGCGGCCAGCGCCGCAAGCCCCCGCCCATGGGCAGCGACCGCTACCCCCCGATCGCCGACGCCCCGGGCAGCTACATCCACGAGAAGTAGGCGGCCGGCGACGTCGACCGATCGTCGGCCGGAGGCCGACTCCACGCCGCTCAGGCGGCGCGTTCGAAGATGGCGGCGATGCCCTGGCCGCCGCCGATGCACATGGTGACCAGGGCGCGGCGGCCGCCGGTGCGCTTGAGCTCGTACAGGGCCTTGACGGTGAGGATGCAGCCGGTGGCCCCGATCGGGTGGCCCAGGGACACCCCCGAGCCGTTGGGGTTGGTGCGGTCCTCGGGGAGGCTGAGGTCGCGGACCACGGCCAGGGCCTGGGCCGCGAAGGCCTCGTTGACCTCGAACACGTCGATGTCGTCGACCTTGAGGTTGGCCTTCTCCAGCACCGTCCGGACCGCCGGCACCGGGCCGATGCCCATGTACTTGGGCTCGACCCCGGCGTGGGCGTAGGCGACCAGCCGGCCCATCGGCTCAAGGCCCTTGCGCTCGGCTGTCTCGGCGTCGCACAGCACCACCGCGGCGGCGGCGTCGTTGATCCCGGCGGCGTTGCCGGCGGTCACCGAACCGCTCTTGTCGAACACCGGGCGCAGCTTGGCCATGCCCTCCATGGTGGCGTCGGCCCGGATGTGCTCGTCGGTGTCGAAGGTGACCGTGCCCTTGCGCGACTTGAGCTCGATGGGGAGGATCTGCTCCTTGAAGTACCCCTCGGCCGTCGCCTTGGCGGCGCGCTGGTGGCTCTGCACGGCCAGCGCGTCCTGGTCCTCGCGGGAGATGCCCCACTTGCCGGCCACGTTCTCGGCCGTGACCCCCATGTGGCAGTCGTCGAAGGGGTCGGTCAGCGCCCCGACCATCATGTCGGAGGCCGAGGTCTCGCCCATGCGGGCGCCCCAGCGCAGCGCCGGCAGCCCGTACAGGCCGCGGCTCATCACCTCGGACCCGCCGGCCAGGGCGACGTCGGTGTCGCCCAGCATGACCAGCTGGGCGGCCGACACGATCGCCTGCAGCCCCGACCCGCACAGCCGGTTCAGGGTGAAGGCCGGCGTCTCCACCGGGAGGCCGCCGTTGACCGCCGCCACCCGGGACAGGTACATGTCGCGGGTCTCGGTGTGGATCACGTTGCCGAACACCACGTGCCCGACCTCGGCCGGGTCGACCCCGGACCGGCTGATGGCCTCGCGGACCACCGCCGCCCCCAGGTCGGCCGGCGGCATGTCCTTCAAGCTCCCCCCGTACTTCCCGACGGCCGTGCGGACACCGGAAACGACAACGACCTCACGTCCTGCAGCCACGTTCACACTCCTTGCTCTGTTACCTCACATGTACAGTCCGCCGTTGATCCCGTACATCTCCCCGGTGATGTACCCCGAGTCGGGGTCGGCCAGGAACTCGACCACCCGGGCGATCTCCTCCGGCTCGCCCAGCCGGCCGACCGGGATCTGGGCGATCACCCGGCTCAGCACCTCCTCGGGCATGGCCGAGACCATCTCGGTGGCGATGAACCCGGGCGCGACCGAGTTGACCGTGATCCCCTTGCGGGCCGTCTCCAGGGCCAGGCTGTTGGTCAGCCCGAACAGGCCCGACTTGGCGGCGGCGTAGTTGGCCTGGCCGATGTTGCCCTTCTCGCCGATCACCGAGCTGATGTTGATGATCCGGCCATAGCCGCGGTCCAGCATGTGCTGGAGCACGGCCCGGCTCAGGTAGAAGGCGCCCGACAGGTTGACGTGGACGACCCGGTCCCAGTCCTCCACCGACATCTTGCGGACCGTCTTGTCGATGGTGATGCCGGCGTTGTTGACCAGGATGTCGAGCTGCCCGTGCTGCTCCAGCACCTCGGAGATGACCCGCTCGCAGTCGGCGGCGACGCCGATGTTGCCCTGGTGGATGGTCGACCCCTCATGGGCGGCGGCGAACTGCTTGGCCGTGTCCGCCCCGTGGGAGTAGCCGACCGCCACCTTGACCCCGCGGTCGGCGAGCCTGGTGCTGATCGCCAGCCCGATCCCGCGGGCACCGCCGGTGACGAGCGCGACCTGACCGTCCATGCTGGCCATAAGGGGCCCTCCCTCCTGCTCGGGGGACTACCGGGTGACGAGAACGATCTCGAACGAGTACAAGCTTGCCCGGTAGATGTGGTCGCCAAGCTCCACCGGCTGACCCTGTTTCGCTATAGGTCGTGCGCCGCATGGTCAGGAGCGGCTCGCCCTTGCTGCCGTGGAGCAGCCGCGCCTCGGCGGGGGTGGCCGCCCGGGCGCCGATGGTCTGGGAGGCGTGGTGCAACGAGATCCCGGCTGCGCGGATGAGCTGGTACAACCCGGTCCGCTCGAGCCGCTCGGCGTCGAGCTCCACCAGCCCCATGGGGATCCAGTTGCGCATGACCGCCAGCGGCTGGTCGTCGGCATAGCGCAGTCGCTCGAAGGCCAGGACCATGCCGCCCTCATCCAGGTCGAGGGCGTGGGCGACCGCGTCGGTCGCCGGCACCGTCTGTATCGACAACACGGTCGTCCGGGGTTGCTTGCCGCTCGTGATCAGGTCGTCGTACAGGCTGGTCAGTTCCACCGGCCGCCTGACCTTGGGGTGGACCACCTGGGTGCCGACGGCGCGCCTGCGCACCAGGTAGCCGCGGTCGACCAGGTACTCGATGGCCCGCCGCAGCGTCGGCCGCGACACCTTGAGCTGGTCGGCCAGGACCACCTCGCCGTCGAGGCGGGTGCCCGGCGCCAGCTCGCCGGTCTCGATGGCCTGCTCCAGCTGCTGGGCGACCTGGTAGTACATCGGGACGGGGCTCGTGCGGTCGACCGTGATGGACGCCGGGGAGAAGATCACACGGCTGTCCCCGGCCACCTTGCCGGCAACCTGTCCGTCGATGTCTCACACCCTCGTAGAGGTTACATTGTCAACAGGTCATGACAAAGGGTTGACAACAACATATATTGAGTAGTAGTTATCGCATTGTAACATTCACGTTCCGGCTGTCCAGGCCCCAACGAGCCAGCATCCCCCTCGACAGCATGGTTGGAGGCCCGCCATGCACACGGCGTTCTGATGCTCCTCGATCGGCCGGAGATCTTCGACGTCCTCACCATGGGACGGATCGGGGTCGACGTCTATCCCCTGCAGGTCGGGGTGTCGCTGCGCGAGGTCACCAGCCTTCGGCAAGTACCTCGGGGGCAGCCCGACCAACGTGGCCGTGGCCGCGGCCCGCTACGGCCGGCGCAGCGCGGTCATCACCCGCACCGGCCAGGACCCCTTCGGCGAGTACCTGCACGACGCCCTGCGCGGCTTCGGGGTCGACGACCGCTTCGTGACCGCCGTGCCCGGCCTGCCGACCCCGGTGACCTTCTGCGAGATCTTCCCGCCCGACGACTTCCCGCTCTACTTCTACCGCTACCCCAAGGCCCCCGACCTCGAGATCCGCTCCGAGGAGCTCGACCTGGACGCGATCCGGGCCGCCCGGGTCTTCTGGGTCACGGTCACCGGGCTGTCCCAGGAGCCCAGCCGCAGCGCCACCCTCCAGCGCGCTGGAGGCCAGGGCCAAGTCCGGCATCACCATCCTCGACCTGGACTACCGGCCGATGTTCTGGCCGTCCCGGGAGGAGGCCCGGCCGTGGGTGCAGCGGGCGCTGGAGCACGTCACGGTCGCGGTCGGGAACCTCGACGAGTGCGACACGGCCGTGGGCGAGCGCGAGCCGCGCGCCGCCGCCCGGGCGCTGCGCGAGCGCGGGGTCGAGGTCGTGGTGGTCAAGCAGGGCCCCAAGGGGGTCCTGGCCGCCGACGGGGAGACCGAGGTCGAGGTCCCGCCGGTGCCGGTGGAGGTGGTCAACGGCCTCGGCGCCGGCGACGCGTTCGGCGGGGCGCTCTGCCACGGGCTGCTGGCCGGCTGGGACCTGGAGCGGCTGATGCGGTTCTGCAACGCCGCCGGGGCGCTGGTCGCCTCCCGGCTGGCCTGCGCCGACGCCATGCCCGAGGCCGCCGAGGTCGAGGCGCTGCTCGAGGAGGCCGTCAATGCTGGATGAGCGCTACCGGACCGTGCTCGAGGCCCGGACCCGGCGACCGGAGGCGATCGCCGAGGCGGCCGCCCGCCGGGCCCGCCCGGTCTCGCTGTTCAACGACCACGGCCGGCTGATGATGATCGCGGCCGACCACCCGGCCCGCGGCGCCCTGCGGGCCGGCGACCGGGCCCTGGCCATGGCCGACCGGGTGGACCTGCTCGACCGCCTCTGCCTGGCCCTCTCCCGGCCCGGGGTCAACGGCGTCCTCGGCACCCCCGACGTGCTCGAGGACCTCCTCCTGCTGGGCGCGCTGGACAACAAGGTGGTGGTCGGGTCGATGAACCGCGGCGGCCTGGCCGGGACCGTGTTCGAGATCGACGACCGCTTCACCGCCTACGACGCCGACAGCCTGGCCAGGGACGGCTTCGAGGGCGGCAAGATGCTGCTGCGGATCGACCCCGACGACCCGAGCACGGTGGCCACCGTGGAGGCCTGCGGGCGGGCGGTGAGCGAGCTGGCCGCGCGCCGGCTGCATGGCCATGGTCGAGCCGTTCATCGCCCACCGGGTCGACGGCCGGGTCCGGATCGACCTCGGGGTCGAGGCGTCCATCCGGGCCATGACCGTTGCCGCCGGCATCGGCAACACCTCCGCCTACACCTGGCTCAAGGTCCCGGTGGTGGAGGAGATGGAGCGGGTCATGGCCGCCACCACCCTGCCCGCGGTGCTGCTGGGCGGCGAGGTCTCCGGCGCCCAGGACGCGGCCTTCGAGAGCTGGCGCAAGGCCCTCAAGCTCCCCACCGTCCAGGGCCTGGTCATCGGCCGGTCGCTGCTGTACCCGCCCGGCGACGACGTCGCCGCGGCCGTCGACACCGCGGTGGGCCTGATGCAGGAGGGACCGGATGATGGACCCAAGCTGCACCTGCGGCGAGGGGACACCGCCGACGGCGCCTGGTCGCTGGTGGTCACCCCCGAGCAGGCCGGCTGGGGCTACAGCGGCCTGCGGGTCCTGGAGCTCGCCCCCGGCGCCGAGCACCGCTTCGCCACCGGGGCCGACGAGCTGCTGGTCCTGCCCATGGAGGGCGGCGGCGTGGTCGAGTGCGGGTCGCGCCGGTTCGAGCTGGCCGGCCGCGACGGCGTGTTCGCCGGCGTCAGCGACTTCGCCTACGTCCCCCGGGACGCCGAGGTCCGCGTCTCCAGCCCGGGCGGCGGCCGCTTCATCCTGCCCTCGGCGCGGGCCACCTCCCGCCTGGAGCCGGCCTACGGGCCGGCCGACGGGGTCCCGGTCGAGCTGCGCGGGGCCGGCCAGGCCAGCCGGCAGGTCAACAACGTCTGCACCCCGGCGTCGTTCCCGGCCGACAAGATGATCGTCGTCGAGGTCCTCACCCCCGGCGGCAACTGGTCCTCCTACCCGCCGCACAAGCACGACGAGCAGCGCGCCGACGAGGTCGAGCTGGAGGAGATCTACTACTTCGAGGTCGCCGGCCGCGACGGCCTCGGCTACCAGCGGGTCTACAGCTCCGGCCCGGACCGCCAGATCGACGTGCTCGCCGAGGTCCGCTGCGGCGACGTGGTGCTGGTCCCCTACGGCTACCACGGGCCGTCGATGGCCGCCCCCGGCTACGACCTGTACTACCTCAACGTGATGGCCGGCCCCGCGCCGGAGCGGGCCTGGCGCTTCTGCGACGACCCGGCCCACGCCTGGGTCCGCGGCACCTGGGAGGGCCAGGAGCTCGACCCCCGCCTGCCCATGACCGGACCGGGAGGGAGCCGATGAGCGGCACCCGCCGGCTGACCATGGCCCAGGCCCTTGTCGAGTTCCTGGCCAACCAGTACAGCGAGCGCGACGGGCGCGAGCAGCGCCTGTTCGCCGGCTGCTTCGGCATCTTCGGCCACGGCAACGTGGCCGGCATCGGCCAGGCCCTGCGCCAGTACGCGGACGTGCTCCCCTACCACATGGCCCGCAACGAGCAGAGCATGGTCCACATCGCCTCCGGCTACGCCAAGCACCGCAACCGCCTGGCCACCTTCGCCTGCACCTCGTCGATCGGGCCGGGCGCGACCAACATGGTCACCGGGGCGGCCACCGCCACCGTCAACCGCCTGCCCGTGCTGCTGCTGCCCGGCGACATCTTCGCCTCCCGGGTCGCCCCGCCCGTGCTCCAGCAGCAGGAGTCGTCCGGCGGCCCGGACGTCAGCGCCAACGACGCCTTCCGGCCGGTGTCGCGCTTCTGGGACCGGATCAACCGGGCCGACCAGCTCCCCGGGTCGCTGCTGGAGGCCATGCGGGTGCTGACCGACCCGGCCGAGACCGGCGCGGTCACCCTGGCCCTGCCCCAGGACGTCCAGACCGAGGCCTTCGACTACCCCGAGGAGCTGTTCGCGCGCCGGGTCTGGCACGTGGCCCGGCCCGTGCCCGAGCCGGCGATGCTGGCCAGGGCGGCCGAGGTGCTGCGGGGCGCCCGCAGGCCCCTGATCGTGGCCGGCGGCGGGGTCGTCTACGCCGAGGCCACCGAGGCGCTCCGGGCCCTGGTCGAGGCGACCGGCGTCCCGGTGGCCGAGACCTACGCCGGCAAGGGCTCGATGCCGTACGACCACCCCTCGGCCCTCGGCGCCATCGGCGTGACCGGGACCGACGGGGCCAACGCCATGGCCCGCGAGGCCGACGTGGTGGTCGGGGTCGGCACCCGCTGGGCCGACTTCGCCACCGCCTCCCACAGCATCTTCGCCAACCCCGAGGTCCGCTTCGTCAACGTCAACGTCGCCCCGGTGGACGCCTTCAAGCACGCCGCCGTCCCGCTGGTGGCCGACGCCCGGGTGGCCCTGGAGGCGCTCGCCGGCGCGCTGGCCGGCTGGCGGGCCGACGAGGACTGGCGCCAGGCCGCCGCCCGGCACAACCGGGACTGGGACGCCAAGGTCGAGGCCGTCTACCGGGCCGGGCACGGCCCCCTGCCCAGCCAGGGCGAGGTCATCGGCGCCGTCAACGACGCCGCCGAGGCCCGCGACGTGGTCGTCTGCGCCGCCGGGAGCATGCCCGCCGACCTGCACAAGCTGTGGCGGACCCGCGACCCCAAGCAGTTCCACCTGGAGTACGGCAACTCCTGCATGGGCTACGAGATCCCCGGCGCCATCGGGATCCGGCTGGCCGACCCCGGCCGCGAGGTGTTCGCCATGGTCGGCGACGCCGGCTACCTGATGAACCCGGGCGAGCTGGTGACGGCGGTGGCCGAAGGGGTCAAGATCATCGTGGTCGTCGTCCAGAACCACGGCTACGCGTCCATCGGGTCGCTGTCGGAGGCGTCGGGCAACGGCCGCTTCGGCACCAGGTTCCGCTACCGCGAGGCCGACGGCACAGAAGGCGAGGTCCTCCCCGTCGACCTGGCCGCCAACGCGGCCAGCCTCGGGGCCAAGGTCCTGACCCCGCGCACCGTCGGGGAGCTGGCCGACGCGCTCAAGGAGGCGCGCGCGGCCGACGGGCCGGTCGTCGTCCACGTCGAGACCGACCCGGCCGAGTATGTGACCATCGGTGGCGCATGGTGGGACGTTGCCGTGGCCGAGGTCTCCACCTCCGAGTCCGTGCAGCGGGCCCGGACCGACTACGAGGCCGGCAAGGCCGACCAGCGGCACTACCTGTAGCGCCCAACCTGGCGGGAGGACTGCCCATGCGGACCATCAACCACTGGATCAACGGCCAGAGCGTCGCCACCTCGGCCGAGCGCACCGGCGCCGTCTACGACCCGGCCACCGGGCAGCAGGCCGCCCAGGTCTCCTACGCCACCGGCGACGACGTCGACGCCGCCGTCCGGGCCGCCCAGGCCGCCTTCCCGGCCTGGCGCGACACCTCGGTCGTCAAGCGGGCCCGGGTCATGTTCGCCTTCCGCGACCTGCTCGAGAAGCACCGCGACGAGCTGGCCCGGATCATCGCCTCCGAGCACGGCAAGGTCGTGCCCGACGCCGCCGGCGAGGTCCAGCGGGGCCTGGAGGTCGTCGAGGTCGCCTCCGGCATCCCCCACCTGCTCAAGGGCGACTTCTCCGAGAACGTCTCCACCGAGGTCGACTGCTTCTCGCTCCGCCAGCCGCTGGGGGTGGCCGCCGGGATCACCCCGTTCAACTTCCCGATCATGGTCCCGATGTGGATGCACCCGATCGCCATCGCCTGCGGCAACGCCTTCGTGCTCAAGCCGTCCGAGCGCGACCCGTCGGTGTCGCTCCGGGTGGCCGAGCTGTACGCCGAGGCCGGCCTGCCCGACGGGATCTTCAACGTCGTCCACGGCGACAAGGTCGCGGTCGACGCCATCCTCGACCACCCCGGCATCTCGGCGGTGTCGTTCGTCGGCTCGACCCCGATCGCCCGCTACATCTACGAGCGCGGCACCTCGCACGGCAAGCGGGTCCAGGCCCTCGGCGGGGCCAAGAACCACGCCGTGATCATGCCCGACGCCGACATGGACTCGGCCGCCGACGCGCTGGTGTCGGCCGCCTACGGCTCCACCGGCCAGCGCTGCATGGCCATCTCCACCGCCGTGGCCGTCGGCAAGGCCGGCGACGCCCTGGTCGGCAAGGTGCTGGAGCGGGCCAGCGCCCTGCGCACCGGGCCGGGCCTCGACCCCTCCTCCGACATGGGGCCGCTGGTCACCGGGGCCTCCCGCGACAAGGTGTCGGGCCTGATCGAGACCGGCGTCAACGAGGGCGCCAAGCTGGTCCTGGACGGGCGCGACGTACGGGTCGAGGGCCACCAGGACGGCTTCTACGTCGGGCCGACCCTGTTCGACGAGGTCCGCACCAACATGGAGATCTACAAGCAGGAGATCTTCGGGCCGGTCCTGATCGTGCTCCGGGTGGCCGACATCGAGGAGGCCGTCGGGATGGTCAACGCCAACCCCTACGGCAACGGCACGGCCATCTTCACCGCCAACGGCGCCGCCGCCCGCAAGTTCCAGAACGAGATCCAGGTCGGGATGGTCGGCATCAACGTGCCCATCCCGGTGCCGCTGGCCTTCTACTCCTTCGGCGGCTGGAAGGACTCCCTCTTCGGCGACCTGCACGTCCACGGGCCGGAAGGCGTCGCCTTCTACACCCGCGGCAAGGTCGTCACCACCCGCTGGCCCGTCCCCCGCGACTCCGCCGTGGAGCTCGGGTTCCCGACGTCACGCTGACTGGAGGTGGGATGCACGACGACAGCAGGAGCGACTCGCGGGCGCCACCCGCCCCCGACCCCCTTGCAGGCAGGACCAAGCAGAAAGGTGGATCTGCATGATCCAACTTCGTAGGCACCCAATCCGCGTGGCGCTGCTGGCCGTGCTGCTGTTGGCGGCGGCCGCCTGCAGCGACACCGGCGGCAAGCAGGAGGAGGCGCCCGCCGCGGGCGCCAACGCCGGCCAGGCGAACACGCCCGAGATGACGGTCGCCATGATCACCCACGGCGCCCCCGGCGACACCTTCTGGGACATCATCCGCAAGGGCGCCGAGGCCGCCGCGGCCAAGGACAACGTCAAGTTCCAGTACTCGGCCGACCCGGACTCGGGCAAGCAGGCCACCCTCATCCAGAGCGCGATCGACGCCAAGGTCGACGGCATCGCGGTCACCCTGCCCGACCCGCCGGCGATCGCGCCGGCGGTGCAGAAGGCCATCGACGCCGGCATCCCGGTGGTCGCCTTCAACGCCGGCATCGGCAACTACGCGGAGTCGGGCGCGCTGTCGTACTTCGGGTCGGACGAGAGCCTGGCCGGCGAGACCGCGGGCAAGCGGGCCTCCGACGAGGGCTTCAAGAACCTCCTGTGCGTCATCCAGGAGCAGGGGCAGGTCCAGCTCGAGGCCCGCTGCGACGGGGTGAAGAAGACCTTCACCGGCAACTGGCAGAAGATCTACGTCAACGGACGGGACCTGCCGTCGGTGAAGTCGACCATCGGCGCCAAGCTGGCCCAGGACAAGAGCATCGACCTCGATCGTCACCCTGGGCGCGCCGATCGCCCTCAACGCGATGGACGCGGTCAAGGAGTGCGAGCAGCTCGGCCAAGGTCGGGACCTTCGACTTCAACCCCCAGATCCCGCCCAAGATCAACTCCGGCGAGCTCGTGTGGGCGATCGACCAGCAGCCGTACCTGCAGGGCTACCTGTCGGTCGACTCGCTGTGGCTCTACAAGAACAACGGCAACGTCCTCGGCGGCGGGCAGCCGACCCTGACCGGGCCGTTCCTGGTCGACAAGGAGAACATCGAGTTCATCGCCCCGTTCGCGGAGGCCGGCACGCGGTAGTGCCAGCGCGCGGGGGCCGTCACGCGTCGGCGGCCCCCGTGCGCCCGCCCCAGCCTCGGAGGTTCGAATGAGTCAGACAGTGGACGTCGGCACCCCGCCGGCCCCGCCCCAAGACGAGCGGGTCGCACAGCGGTCGACGCTCAGCCGGCTCTTGGCTCGCCCCGAGATCGGGGCGCTGGCCGGCGCGATCGTCATCTTCCTCATCTTCTTCATCGTGGCGCCCCCGTTCCGCGAGCCCAGCTCGCTGGCGACCGTCCTCTACGTCAGCTCCACCTACGGCATCCCGGCGGTCGCGGTGGCGCTGCTCATGATCGGCGGGGAGTTCGACCTGTCGGCCGGCGTCGCCGTCACCGCCTCGGCGCTGGTCGCCTCGATGGTCGCCTACCAGCTCAGCGCCAACATGTTCGTCGGCGTCCTGGTCGCCCTGGTCGTCGCGCTGGCGATCGGCTTCATCAACGGCTACCTGGTGGTGAAGACGGGCATCCCGAGCTTCCTGGTCACCCTGGGCACGTTCTTCATGATCCGGGGGCTCAACCTGGCCATCACCAAGATCGTCACCGGCAACGTCGGCACCAACGACGTCTCCGACATCGCCGGCTTCGAGATGGCCAAGAACATCTTCGCCTCCCAGTTCACGGTCGGGGGCGTCTCGATCCGGATCACGCTGCTGTGGTGGATCCTGTTCGTCCTCATCGCCACCTGGGTCCTGCTCCGCACCCACGTCGGCAACTGGATCTTCGCCGTCGGCGGCTCCGCGGCCAGCTCCCGGGCGGTGGGCGTCCCGGTGAACAAGGTGAAGATCGGCCTGTTCATGACGGTGGGGTTCATGGCCTGGTTCACCGGCATGCACATCCTGTTCGCCTTCAACACCGTGCAGTCCGGCATCGGCATCGGCAACGAGTTCATCTACATCGTCGCCGCGGTGGTCGGCGGCTGCCTGCTCACCGGCGGCTACGGCTCGGTGATCGGGGCCGCCATCGGGGCGTTCATCTTCGGCATGACCAACCAGGGCATCGTCTACGCCGGCTGGAACCCCGACTGGTTCTACTTCTTCCTCGGCGCCCTGCTGCTCGGGGCCATCCTGTTCAACAACTTCATCCGACAGCGCGCGGAGGCATCGAGATGACCGCCACAGCCGACACCAGGACCGAGGCGCCGCTGGTCCGGCTCACCGACGCCGGCAAGAACTACGGCAACATCATCGCCCTCCAGGGCGTCACCCTGGACGTCGGCGGCGTCCGAGGTGACCTGCGTCCTCGGGGACAACGGGGCCGGCAAGTCGACCCTGATCAAGATCATCGCCGGGCTGCACCAGCACACCCACGGCACCTACGAGGTCGAGGGCGAGGACGTGCACTTCGACTCGCCCCGCGAGGCCCTGGACCGCGGCATCGCCACCGTCTACCAGGACCTGGCGGTGGTGCCGCTGATGCCGGTGTGGCGCAACTTCTTCCTCGGCAACGAGGTCCGCAAGGGCCCGGCCATGGACATCGCCGGCATGCGCACGACCGCCAAGCAGGAGCTGCTCGACATGGGCATCGACCTGCGCGACGTCGACCAGCCGATCGGCACCCTGTCGGGCGGCGAGCGCCAGTGCGTGGCCATCGCCCGGGCGGTCCACTTCGGGGCCAAGGTGCTGATCCTCGACGAGCCGACGGCGGCCCTGGGCGTCAAGCAGTCCGGGGTGGTGCTGCGCTACATCATCCAGGCCAAGGAGCGCGGCCTGGGCGTCATCTTCATCACCCACAACCCGCACCACGCCTACCCGGTCGGCGACAACTTCCTCATCCTCAAGCGGGGCCGCAGCCTCGGCTACTGGCAGAAGGACGAGATCACCATGGGCGAGCTGACCGGTCTCATGGCCGGTGGCTCGGAGCTGGAGGAGCTCACCCACGAGCTGGAGGCGGCCGGCGCCGAGGACTCCGAGCTGGCCCAGGTCGCCCACGCGTTCGAGCAGGAGGTCGCCGACCTGCACGTCGGCGAGCTGAGCGGGCAGCGGACGCCGCCCTCCGACAGCACCGGCACCCGGCAGGAGCCGCCCCAGCCATGAAGATCGCCCTCGACCCGTACATGCTGCGGACCACCCCCCTGGCCGAGCTGCCAGGGGTGGTGGCCGAGCTCGGCTACGAGCACATCGAGCTGTCGCCGCGGGAGGACTTCATCCCGTTCTTCGTCCACCCGCGGGCCGACAGGGCCACCATCGCCAGGCTTCAAGCAGGCGCTGGCCGGCGGCTGGCGTCTCGGTCTCCTCGGTGCTGCCGCTGTACAAGTGGTCGGGGCCGGACGAGGACGAGCGCCAGGCGGCCGTCCGCTACTGGAAGCGGGCCATCCAGGTCGCCGTCGACCTCGACTGCCGGATCATGAACTCGGAGTTCAACGGCCGGCCCGAGGCGGCGGCGGCCTCGGAGGCCCAGTTCTGGCGGTCGCTGGAGGAGCTGCTGCCGGTCTTCGAGCGCGAGGGGATGCAGCTGCGCCTGGAGCCGCACCCCGACGACTTCATCGAGGACGGCCGGGCGGCCGTCGAGATGATCCGCGGCATCGACAACGACCTGGTCAGCTTCCTGTACTGCGCCCCCCACACCTTCCACCAGGGCGGCGACCTGGAAGGCATCATGCGCTACGCCGGGCCGCTGCTGACCCACCTGCACATCGCCGACTCCTTCGACCACCGGGGTCAGCTCGGGGCTCCGCTACATCCTCAACCCGCCCGGCACCCCGGCCCGCATCCACCAGCACCTGGACATCGGCCAGGGCGAGGTCGACTGGGACCTGTTCTTCGCCACCCTGGCCGACGTCGGGCTTCGACGGCATCGCCACCGTCTGCGTGTTCGCCTGGGAGGAGCGGGCGGAGGACTCCTGTCGCCACAACCTCGACAGGATCAGGGACTACGTCGCCAAGCACGGCCAGTAGGGAGGTGCGCCGATGACCAGCACCCGGTCCCGCCTCCGGCTGGGGAGCTGCCCCGACTCCTGGGGCGTCTGGTTCCCCGACGACCCGAGCCAGACGCCCTGGCACCGGTTCCTGGACGAGCTCGCCGAGGCCGGCTACCGCTGGCTGGAGCTGGGCCCCTACGGCTACCTGCCGACCGACCCGGCGCGGCTGCGCGACGAGGTCGACCGGCGCGGGCTCCGGGTCTCCGGCCAGGCCGTGTTCGGGGCGCTGCACGACCCGAGCAGGTGGGAGTCCGACCTCCGCGACGCCCACCAGGTGGCCGAGCTGGTCACGGCCATGGGCGCCGGCCATGTGGTGCTGCTCCCGGCCGACGCGGGCCCGAACCCGCCGGAGCTCGACCGCGACCGGTGGCGGACCCTGGTCGACCGGACCGCCGAGCTGGGCCGGATCCTCCGGGACGAGCACGGCCTGGCCGCGGTGTTCCATCCCCACGCCGACAGCCACGTCGGCACCCAGCCCCAGATCGAGCGGTTCCTGGCCGAGACCGACCCGGCCGACGTCAACCTCTGCCTGGACACCGGCCACGTCGCCTACTACGAGGGCGACAACGTCGAGCTGATCCGCAAGTACCCGGACCGCATCGGCTACCTGCACCTGAAGCAGGCCGACCCGGCCGTGCTCGAGCAGGTCAAGGCGGAGCACCTCGGGTTCGGGGAGGCGGTCCGGCGCGGGGTCATGTGCGAGCCCCCCAAGGGCGAGCCCGACCTGGAGGCGCTGCTGGACGCCGTCGACCAGCACCTGGACGGCGAGCTGTTCGCGATCGTGGAGCAGGACCTGTACCCGTGCGACCCGGACGACCCGCTGCCGATCGCCACCCGGACCTGCACGTACCTCCGGACAGCTGGGCGTTGGGAGTGATGCGCGATGACACTGGGGATCGGCGTCGTCGGTACCGGCCAGATGGGCCGGTACCACGTGGAGCGGCTGGCCGGCAGCGTCCCTGACGCCGAGGTGGTCGCCGTCTCCGACGTCTACGTCGAGGGGGCCAAGCAGGTGGCCGAGCAGGTCGGGGCCCGCGCCTACTCCGACGGCCACGAGCTGATCGCCGACGACCAGGTGCAGGCCGTGCTGATCGCCTCCCCCGGGTTCACCCACGAGGAGTTCACCCTGGCCTGCCTGGCCGCGGACAAGCCGGTGCTGTGCGAGAAGCCGCTGGCCCCGACCATCGACGCCTGCCTGCGGGTGCTGGAGGCGGAGGCGGCCAAGCCGAGGCGGCTGATCCAGGTCGGGTTCATGCGCCGCTACGACGACGGCTTCCGGGCCCTGAAGGCGGCCACGGACGCCGGCCGGGTCGGCCGGCCGCTGCTGCTCCACTGCCGCCACCGCAACGCCGCACGTCCCCCCCGGGTTCACCAGCGACATGATGATCACCGACTCGGTCGTCCACGACATCGACGTGACCCGCTGGCTGCTCGGCCAGGAGATCGTCGCCGCCACCGTGTTCAAGGCCCGCCCCAGCTCGCTCGCCCCCGAGGGCCTCCAGGACCCCCAGATGGTGATGCTGGAGACCGCCGAGGGCGTGCTGGTCGACGTGGAGAGCTTCGTCAGCTGCCAGTTCGGCTACGACATCCGCTACGAGCTGGTCGGCGAGACGGGCACGGTCGCCCTCGGCGAGCAGGCCGGCGTCCAGGTCCGCGCCGAGGGCGGGCACCACGGCCCGATCCCGGCCGACTACCGGGAGCGGTTCGGCGACGCCTACCAGAACGAGCTCCAGGAGTGGGTCTCGGGCGTGCTCCGGGGCGAGGTCGTCGGCCCCAGCGCCTGGGACGGCTACGCCACCACGGCCGTGGCCGAGGCCGCCGTCGAGTCCCAGACCAAGGGGGGCCGGGTGGCGGTGGAGCTGGTCGAGCGGCCGGCGCTGTATGCCTGAGGCCGGCGACGGCCTGGCGCCGGTGCGCGAGGCCATGGCCGCCGCGGCGGCCGACTGGCTGGCGTCCCTGGAACCCGGCCAGCGCGCCAAGGCCAGCTACCCGTTCCCGGCCGACGACGAGCGGACCACCTGGTACTACACCCCGACCGAGCGGGGCGGCCTGCCCCTGGCCGAGATGGGGCCCGTCTCCCAGCGCCTCGCCCACCGGCTGGTGGCCAGCGGGCTGAGCGAGGGCGGCTACAACACCGCCGCCACCGTCATGGGCCTGGAGAACGTGCTCGACGCCAGGGAGGGCTGGCGGCGGGGCTACGACGGGCGGGCCGTCCCCCACCGCGGCCGCGACCCCCAGCTCTACTTCGTCAGCGTCTTCGGCGACCCCGGGGCCGGGCCGTGGGGCTGGCGGGTCGGGGGCCACCACGTCGCCCTCAACTACACCCTGGCGGCCGACGGCGGCGTCTCGGCCAGCCCGCTGTTCCTGGGGGCCAACCCGGCCATGAGCCGGCTGGTCGGGCCCGGGGTGCTGCGGCCCCTGGCCGCCGAGGAGGACCTGGGCCGCGAGCTGCTGGACGCCCTGGCCCCGGACCAGCTGGCAACGGCCATGCTGTCGCCGGAGGCGCCAGGGGACATCCTCCAGCGGAACCGCCCGGCGGTGCGGGTCGGCCCGCCCGAGGGGCTGGCCGCCGCCGGGATGCTGCCCCAGCAGCGCGAGCTGCTGGCCGGGCTGCTGCGCCAGTACTTCGACCGGCTCCCCGGCCCCCTGGCCGCCTCCAGGCCGAGCGGGTCATGGGCGAGCGGCTGGAGGCGGTCCACTTCGGCTGGGCGGGCGGGACCGAGCCCGGCCAGCCGCACTACTACCGCATCCAGGGGCCGAGGCTGCTGATCGAGTACGACAACGTCCAGGACGGCGCCAACCACGTCCACTCGGTCTGGCGCGACCCCGAGGGCGACTTCGGTCAGAGGTCCTCGACCGGGTAGCGGTCAACGGCCAGGAGCTGGGCGGCCAGGGCGACGGCCTTGGCGTCCTCGTCGCTCATCTCGGTCCCGTAGCGGCCCCTGGCCCTGGCCACGCCCTCGCCCACGTCCAGCACCAGCATCTCCTTGAACAGCGCGGCCTCGTCGCCGCCGGCCCGGCGGAGCACGAGGTCGACCTGGAACAGGCCGACGCCGATGGTGCGCGGCTCGGCGCGGAACCGCTCGGCCAGCCGGTCGCGGTCGGCCAGGACCGACTCCAGCAGCTCGCGCCGGAGCCGGCCCTCGCCCAGGGTCGCCACCTCGAGGCAGCGCACGAACACCTGGAAGTCGCGGGGATCGTAGCGGTTGTAGGCGCCGACCACCGCGCTGAACATCCAGAACGGTGCGAACTGGAGCGTCCGCCACTCGTCCGGGGTGTAGTTGTCCCGCTCGCTCATCTCGCCGTCCCCGCCGTCCCGTCCCGAGGGTACGCCCCGCTTCCGGAGCTGGCGGGCCGGTGGTGCCCCGCACCACCAGGTGCGGGGCCAGCACGACCTCGCGGTGGGTCGTGCGGCCCTGGTCGAGGCGCTCGACGGCCGCGGCCAGGGCGTGTTCGGCCTGCCGGCGGGCGTCCTGGCTGACCGTGGTCAGGTTGACGTGGGCGAGCCGGGACAGGCTGCTGTCGTCGTAGCCGACCACCGAGACCCCGGCCGGGACCTCCACCCCGGCCCGGTTGAACGCGTCCAGCAGCCCAAGGGCGCAGTGGTCGTTGTACGCCACCACCGCGCTGGGCAGCGGCCTCCCCTCGTCCAGGAGCAGGCCGGGCCGCCCGCGCCCCGGCCGCCTCGGTGTGGTCGCCGGCGATGACCCGGACGTGGTCGGCCAGGCGGTGGCGGCGCATGGCCGTGCGGTAGCCGCGGCGGCGGTCGGCGGCGATCGTCCCCCGACCGCCGTCGACGTAGGCGATCGAGCGGTGCCCCAGCCCGGCCAGGTGGTCGACGGCCTGCCCGACCCCGTCGGCGTCGGCCGACCGGACCACGTCGACCCCGCCGCCGTCGACCCGGCGGCCGATCACCACCACCGGCAGCTGCCGGCCGAGGGCGGCCAGCTGGGCGGCCGGGGCGACCGGGCCGAGCAGGATCAGGGCCTCGCAGCGGAAGTCGACCAGGGTCTCGGTGGCCCGGCGTTCGTCACGGGTCCGGGTCACGGCGCTCAGCACGACGTCGTAGCCCTGCTGCTCGGCCGCCTCGTAGAGGTCCTCGACCAGCTCGGCGTGAAAGGCGCTGCCCACGACCATCTGCACCCCGACCAGGTGGGTCCGCCGCCGGGCGAGCAGGCTGGCCGTCCGGTCCGGGCGGTAGCCCAGCTCGGCGGCCGCCGCCAGCACCCGCTCGCGGGTGGCCGCGCTGGGCCCGGGGGCGTTGGACAGCACCATCGACACCGACGCCGGGGACATCCCGACCCGGGCCGCGACGTCCTCCAGCCGCGGACGGCGCCGCGCCGCGCGCTTCATCCCTTGACACCTCCATCGATGCCTTGCATAGTACGGTTTGAAGCGCTTCAAATCAAGCGCTTCAAACCCACAGGAAGGGGGTTCGCCATGACAGACTCGTCCATCGGCGTCGCCGTCATCGGGGCCGGCATGGCCGGCCGGGCCCACGCCGCCGGCTACCGGTCGGCGTCCACGGTCTACGGCGAGGGCCTGCCCGAGATCCGGCTGGCCGCGATCGCCGACGTCAACCCCGCCTTCGCCACCGACACCGCCCGCCGCTTCGGGTTCGAGCGGGCCGAGGCCGGCTGGGAGGCCGTGGCCGCCGCCGACGACGTCGACGTGGTCAGCGTGGTCGTGGCCAACCCGCTCCACCGCCAGATCGTCGAGGGCCTGCTGGCCGCCGGCAAGCACGTGCTCTGCGAGAAGCCGATGGCCCCGACCGTCGAGGACGCCGAGGCCATGGTGGCCGCGGCCAAGGCCTCGGGCCGGGAGACCGGCATCGGGTTCGTGTTCCGCCGCTCCCCCGCCATCGGCGCCATCCGCGACCAGCTCGCCTCCGGCGCCATCGGCCGGCCCCTGCACTTCAACGGCCACTACTGGTGCGACTACGGCGTCGACCCGCAGCGGCCCGATGAGCTGGCGCTACAAGGGCGGCCCGGGCTCCGGCGCCCTTTCCGACATCGGCAGCCACCTGATCGACCTGGCCGAGTTCGTCTGCGGCCCCATCCAGTCGGTCCGGGGCGCGGTGCTGTCCACCTTCGTCACCGAGCGCGCCCTCCCCCTGGGCGCGGCCGTCGGCCATGCCGCCGCCGAGGTCAGCGACGTGACCGAGCCGGTGGAGAACGAGGACCTGGTCACCTTCACCGCCACCTTCGCCTCCGGCGCCACCGGCACCCTCTCGGCCTCCCGGGCCGCCTACGGCCTGGCCAACTCCCTCGGCTTCGAGCTGTTCGCCCAGTCGGGCGCGGCCACCTTCGACCTGGCCCGGGCCGGCGAGTTCGGCTTCGTCGACGGCGCCCCGGCCGGCGCGACCCAGGGCTTCCGCCAGGTGCTGGTCGGGCCCGCCCACCCGTACCTCACCGGGGGCATCCCCATGGACTTCCCCGGCGTCGGCTACGGGCAGAACGACCTGTTCACCTTCCAGGCCCGGGCCTTCCTCGAGCAGGTCGCCGGGCTGGAGGGCCTCCCGCGCCTGGCCTCGTTCTCCGAGGGCCTGCACAACATCCGGCTGCTGGACGCCGTCGTCGCCTCGGCCAAGGCCGGCGGCGCCGACGTGGCCATCGACTGACGGAGAGGACGGTTCACATGAAGCTCGGCGCCTACACCGCCTGCCTGCACGACAAGCCCATCGCCGACGCCCTGGCGACCCTGCGCGAGCTCGGCCTGGACTCGGCGGAGATCAACTCGGGCGGGTTCCTGCCCCCCGTCCACCTCCCGGTCGACCGACCTCCGGGTCAGCCAGGACGCCCGCGACGAGTACCTGGGCCTGTTCGGCTCGGCCGGCATCACCCTGACCGCGCTCAACTGCAACGGCAACCCGCTCGACCCCAACCCCGAGGTCGGGCCCCTGCACGCCAAGGACGTCCGCGACTCGATCGAGCTGGCGGCGCTGCTGGGGGTGAAGCGGGTCGTCACCATGTCCGGGCTGCCCGGCTCCGACCCCGGCGCCCGCTACCCGTCCTGGACGGTCGAGCCATGGCACAGCGTCTACCTCGACGCCCGCGACTACCAGTGGAACGAGGTCGCCATCCCGTTCTGGAAGGACATCCAGGCGCGGGCGGCCGACGCCGACGTCAAGGTCTGCATCGAGATGCACCCCCACAACCTGGTCTACAACCCGGCCACCATGGAGCGCCTGGCCACCGAGATCGACGCCACCCACGTCGGCGCCGAGATGGACCCCAGCCACCTGTTCTGGCAGGGCATCGACCCGGTCCTGGCCACCGAGCACCTCGGCGCCCTGGTCTACAACGCGGCCGCCAAGGACACCCGCATCAACGAGGCGGCCAAGCTCAACGGGGTGCTCGACGACCGCTTCGGGCGGGTCGCCCCCGACGACCCCGACGCCCTCTCCCTCGGCGGCCGCTACACCCTGAGCACGCTGGCCGGAGAACTCCTCCTGGGACTTCGTGGCCGTCGGCCGCGGCCACGACGTCGCCTTCTGGACCGACTTCCTCCGGGCCCTGGCCAAGATCGACCCCGACATGGCCGTCAACATCGAACACGAGGACCAGGAGCTGGACCAGATGGAGGGGCTGCGGCGCGCCGCCGAGACCCTCCAGTCGGCCGCCTCCCGGCTGGGCTGAGCGCCGCCCGGCCGGGGGTGCCGGGGTAGGCCAGATCCGCTGGAGCGTGCTGTCCACGGTCGGGCCGGGGCCCTTCGCCGCTGGCCCTCGCGCAGCTAGGCCGCAGGTGTCGTCACCATCACCGCCGCGACCGCGGTCGGTGCCGGGACCGGCTCGCCCTGCTCGCGCAGCCCCTCAAGGTGGAAGGCGATGGCCTCACGCATCTGCTGCTCAGCGCCTTCGATTGTGTCGCCGAGCGCGACGCACCCGGGCAGATCGGGCGCCCAGGCGCCATAGCCGCCGTCCTCGGCGCGTTCGATGACGATCAGGTAGCTGGGTGCATCGGTCACGGGCATCGCACGGCTCCATGTGGTCATGGTCGGTCCTGGAGGAGGCCAGCCTGCCTGAGGATGCTCCGCTGCAGCCCAATGGGCAAGTCCCTGGCGGGCTTGCCCGGGATCGTGACGAGTCCCGGCTTGGTCGGATGCTTGTATTGGCGATGGCTACCACGTGTCCGGCTGAGCACCCACCCCATCATCCTCGATCAGCCTTACGACCTCGCGGACCTTCACCCCCTTGCTTCACCTCCTCGACTGGGTCGAAGGTGCCGAACCTATCGAGTCGACGAGACAGATGGGTCCTGTTGTCCACAGCCGGCGTCTCCGGGCGCTCCTCTACCCGGAGCGGGACAGGATGGTGCGGAGGTGCTCGGCGCTGGTCCACACGTCGGCGACCGGGCCTGCGCCGGCGGGCTCCTCGGTGAGGATGGTGTCCTGCTCCAGGACGTACCAGCCGTCGTAGCCGTTGGCGCGGAGGTGGGCGACGATGGCGGGGACGTCGACGTCGCCGGCGCCCAGCGGGCGGTACATGCCCTGGCGGACGGCCTCGGTGTAGGTGAGGCGGCCGGCCTGGACCTTGGCCGCGAGGGCGGCGTGCACGTCCTTGAGGTGGGTGTGGGCGATCCGGTCGGGTGCCTGGCGGGCCAGCTCGGCCGGGTCGGTGCCGCCGATGAGGAGGTGGCCGGTGTCCAGGCAGAGCGAGATCGAGGAGCCGTCGAGGACCCGCTGGACCTCGGTGCCGTTCTCGACCATGGTGCCGACGTGGGGGTGGAGCACCGCCCTGACGCCGCGGGCGGCGGCGAGCGCGGCCAGGCGGTCGAGGTTCCCCAGGAGGACCCTCCAGCCGTCCTCGTCCAGCTCCGGCCGGGTGTCGTAGCCCTCTTGGCCGGTGACGGCCGACAGCACGAGCACGCCGGCTCCGGAGGCGGCGTAGGCCTCCAGGAGCCGGTCGACCTCGGGCGCAGGGTCGTGGCCGGCCACGTGCAGCAGCAGCGGGGTGAACCCGCCAACGGCCTGGAGGTGGTGCCGGTCCAGGACCCGGGCCATGGCCGCGGGGTGGCTGGGCAGGAACCCGTCGGGCCCGAGCTCGGTGGCGGCCAGGCCGACCTCGCGCATCTCGGCCAGCACCCGGTCGGGGCCGAGCTGGTGGCCCCAGCCGGGCACCTCGCACACTCCCCAGGAGATGGGGGCGCCGGCGATCCGCTCTCCGGCGCTCATCGGGCTCGTCCTCCCCGCTGTCCGTTCCGGCGGGCCGCGGTCGTGCCGGCCACGGCGGGGACCTTGTGCCAGGCACCGTCGGCGGCGGAGCGCTCGGCGGCGGCCAGCACCTCGGCCGCGGAGAGGGCGTCGTCGATGGAGCAGCTGCGGCGCTCGCCGCCGGCCACGGCGACGCAGGAACTTCTTGGCCTCGGTGACCTTGAGGTCGTCATAGCCCATGGCGATCCCGGGGCCGGGCTGGAAGCGCGCGTAGTCGCCGAGGTGGGCGTTGGCGAGCACGCGGGTGTAGCCCTGGTGCGGGCCACCCCGGCCCAGGCACACCCGCAGCTCGTTCATCCGCTCGAACTCCCAGGCCAGCGAGCCGTCGGTGCCGTACAGCTCGAGGCTGAGCCCGCATTGGGGGCCGACGATGGCTCGCGACGCCTCCAGGGTCCCGACCGCCCCCGCCCCCTGGGCGTCATCGGCGAACCGTACCAGGGTGGCCGCGTAGTCCTCGTTCCCGACGGCGCCCAGCTCGCCGTCCTCGATCACCGCGAAGTGGGTGGCCGAGCCCATCGGCAGGATCGGCCGCTCGGTGTACACGGTGCTGGTCAGGGCCGTGACCTCCGCCACCGGACCGACCAGGTACTGCAGCAGGTCGACCACGTGGCTGAGGAGGTCGCCGAGGGCGCCGCTGCCGGCCAGCTCGCGGTCGAAACGCCACGACAGCGCCCCCTTGGGCTCGGAGGCGTAGCCGGTGAAGAACGCGGCCCGCACGTTGGTCACCCGGCCAAGGGCGCCGTCGGCCACCAGGTCGCGGCTGTGCTCGATCGCCGGGACGTGGCGGTAGTTGAAGCCGATGGAGGTGACCAGCCCGGCGGCGTTGGCGGCGGCGGCCACCTGCGCGGTCTCGTCCGCGCCGCGGCCGACCGGCTTCTCGATCCAGAAGGGCTTGCCCGCCTCGGCGGCGGCGACCCCGATCTCGCGGTGCAGCATGTTCGGGGCGCAGATCGACACCACGTCGACCTCGGGGTCGGCCAGCACCTCCCGGTAGTCGGTGGTCCCGCTGGCGTAGCCGAGGACCTCGGTCGCGTAGTCGACCCGGTCGGGGGCGGTGTCGGCCGCGTGCACCAGCCGGGCGCGGATTCCGGTCTCGGGATAGACGTAGGGGATGGCCTGGTAGGCCCGGGTGTGCAGCTTGCCCATCCAGCCGACGCTGATCAGGCCGACGCCGAGGTCGCGGCGGGGGGCGGTCGGTGTCTCGGCCATCAGCGTCTCCTCCACGGCTGCCGTCCTGGTGGTCAGTATGCCGGCTGCTCGACCTCCTCCAGCCGTACCGGGCGGCCGGTGGCGGCCGAGCGGATGGCGGCCAGGGCGATGGCCAGGGCGGCGCGGGCGTCCCGGCCGGTGGGGTCGGGGGCGGCGCCGGTGCGGGCGCAGTCCACGAAGGCGGCCAGCTCGGCGGCGTAGGCGTCGTGGAACAGGTCGATGTTGCGCCGCCAGGTGTCGCTCGCCACCCCGTCGGCGCCGTGGAGGGTGGCGGTGGTGCGGCGGATGTCGCCGGCGGTGACCATGCCGGCCGAGCCGAACACCTCGCCACGGATGTCGTAGCCGTAGACGGCGTTGAAGCTGGCCTCGGCGGTGGCCATGGCGCCGTTGTCGAACCGCACCAGCACCACGGCGGTGTCCTGGAGGCCCTGGTCCTTGAAGTCGGGGTAGGCGAGGGCGTCGGTGACGGCGTACACCTCGACCGGCTCGGCGCCGGGGTTGAGGTAGCGCAGGGTGTCGAAGTCGTGGATCAGGGTCTCCAGGAAGATGCCGGAGGGCGGCACCCGGCCGGGGTCGGGGATGCCGGGGTCGCGGGTCAGCGAGCGCAGCAGCTGCGGGGTGCCGACCCGGCCGGCGGCGACCAGGTCGTGGGCGGCCCGGAAGCTGGCGTCGAAGCGACGGTTGAAGCCGACCTGGAGCGGCACCCCGGCCGCCTCGGCGGCGGCGACGGCCCGGTCGGCGTCGGCCAGGGTCAGGGCCATGGGCTTCTCGCAGAACACCGCCTTGCCGGCGCCGGCGGCCGCCACCACCAGGTCGGCGTGGAAGCGGGCCGGGGCGGCGATCACCACCGCCTGGACCGAGGGGTCGGCCAGCAGCTCGGCCGGGTCGGTGGTGGCCTGCCCGCAGCCGAGCCGCGCGGCCAGCCCCTCGGCCGCCCCGGGCGCCGGGTCGGCGACCCCGGCCAGGCGCGCCCCCGGCACCCGCCAGGCCAGGCTCTCCCCGTGGAAGGCCCCGATGGCCCCGGCCCCGACCAGCCCGACGCCGACGGTCGTGTCGCCACCGGCCCCGGCCAGGCCTCTCCGGCCGATCGAGGCCGCCGTCCCATCGCCGGTTCTGCTCGGGTCGTCGTTGGCCCCGGCCCCGGGAATGGGATCTGTCTGGGTCATGGCGGCGCTCCTGTCTGGGTGCCGGGGACGGTGAAGGCCTCGCGGAAGCGGGCCAGGGCGTGCTCGCTGTCGCCGGAGGCCCATGCCTCCAGCCCGACGGTGCCGCGGTAGCCCAGCTCGTCGAGGACCAGGGCGACGGCGGGGTAGTTGATCTCGCCGGTGCCGGGCTCGCAGCGGCCGGGGACGTCGGCCACCTGGACCTCGCCGATCAGCGGCCCGGCCCGGCGGACCAGCTCGATCAGGTTCCCCTCGCCGATCTGGGCGTGGTAGAGGTCGAGCATCATCCGCAGCCCCGGGCGGCCGACCGCCTCGACCAGGGCGAGGGTGTCGGCGGCGCGGGCGAACGGCACCCCGGGATGGTCGACGGCGGTGTTCAGGTTCTCGAGGCAGAAGGTCACCCCGGCCCGCTCCCCCAGCTCGGCCACCCGGTCCAGGGTGCGGGCCGCGGCCAGCCACATGGCCCCGGTGACCTCATGGACCGGCCGCACCGGCAGCCCGCTGGCGTCCAGCCCGGTGCCGTGGAGGTTGAGGCGGGGGCAGCCGAGCCGTTCGGCGGTCGCGACCGACCGCTCGGCCGTGGCCAGCAGCTCGCGGGCGCCGTCGGGGTCGGTGAGGGTGCCGGTGACGTACCCGGTCATCGACGAGAACACCGCCCCGGTCCGCACCAGGGCGTCGACGTCCTTGCCGGTCCAGTCCCAGATCTCGACCTGGAACCCGAGGTCGGCGATCCGCCGGACCCGTTCGGTGACCGGTAGCTCGAGGAACACCATCTCGGCGCAGACGGCCAGGTCGAACATGCACGTGCCCTTCTACTAGAGCGCTCTAGTGCCGAGTCTGGGCCACGCCGGGGGCGCGCGTCAACCCTTTGTCCCCTACGTTCTGGAGCGCTCTAGTCGAACCGGCCCGCAGGCGGTACCGTGCCTCCCATGGAACAGGGACCCGGCGGTCGGACCGGCCGTCGCCCGACCCTCGAGGACGTCGCCGCGCACCTCGGCGTCTCGAGGGCGCTGGTCTCGCTGGTGATCCGGGGCGCTCCCGGGGCCAGCGACGAGACCCGGGAGCGGGTGCTCCGGGCGGCGGCGGAGCTCGGCTACCGGCCCGACCCGCGCGCGCGGCTGCTCGCCCGGAGCCGCTCCCGGCTGCTCGGGGTCACCTTCGGCGCCCAGAACGCCTTCCACGCCGACCTGCTGGAGGGGATCTACCTGGCCGCCGAGGGGGCGGGCTACGAGGTGGCCCTGAGCGCCCTGACCCCGAGCCGCGACGAGCGGCGGGCGGTCGAGTCGTTGCTGGACTACCGGTGCGAGGCGCTGATCCTGCTCGGCCCCCAGGTTCCCGCGGCGCGCCTGGCCGAGCTGGGCCGCCAGGTCGCGGTGGTGGTGGTCGCCCGCCGGCTGCGGGCGCCGTCGGTCCAGGTGGTTCGGAGCGCCGACGACCAGGGGGTCCGCCAGGCGGTCGAGCACCTGGTGGCCCTCGGGCACCGTGACATCGTCCAGGTGGACGGCGGGAGGGCACCCGGGTCGTCCGACCGGCGACGCGGGTACCGCACGGCCATGCGCCGCGCCGGCCTGGGCGACCGGGCCCTGGTCATCGGCGGCGGCCTGACCGAGCAGGAGGGCGCCGCCGCCGCCGCGGTCCTGCTCGCCCGGCCCTCCCTGCCCACCGCGGTGGTCGCCTTCAACGACCGCTGCGCGGTCGGCCTGCTCGACGTGCTCCTCCGCGCCGGGGTGGCGGTCCCGGGCGACGTCTCGGTCGTCGGCTACGACGACGACCGGCTCTCGCGGCTCCCCCACGTCAACCTGACCACCATCGCCCAGGACGCTCCGAGCCTGGCCCGGCTGGCCGTGGAGCGGGCGGTGGAGAGCCTTGGCGCGCCGGTCCCGGGCGGGGAGCTGGTGATCGCCCCCCGCCTCGTCGTGCGCGGCACGACCGCGCCGGTCGAGCGGGCCTGACGGCGGCGGACGAGCCCCGGGCGGAGAGGACGGTGCCCTCCGGGGCCTGGGCCGCCGGAGGGCACCGTCTCGGGTGCCGGGTCGCCTACCCGGTCGCGGTCGCCTGCCGGGAGGCGGCCGGCTCGATCTCGGCGGCCTCCTTGCGGCCGGTCGACTTGAGGATGATCACCCCGGCCGCGGTGATCGCGGTGCCGATGAGGATGGCGAGGATGTAGAGGACCGGCTTGCTGATCAGGCCGACGACCCAGATGCCGCCGTGCGGCGCCCGGGACTCGTTGCCGAAGCCCATCACCAGGGCGCCGGTGACGGCGCTGCCGACCATCAGCGCCGGGATCACCCGCAGCGGGTCGGCGGCGGCGAAGGGGATCGCCCCCTCGGTGATGAACGACGCCCCCAGCAGCCAGGCGGCCTCGCCGGCCTGGCGCTCGGCCTTGGTGAACAGGTGCTTGCGGACCACGGTGGCCAGGGCCAGGCCCAGCGGCGGGGTCATGCCGGCGGCCATCACCGCGGCCATGATCTTGAGGTTGCCGCTGGCCAGGGCGGCCAGCCCGAAGGCGTAGGCCACCTTGTTGACCGGCCCGCCCATGTCGAAGGCCATCATCAGGCCGAGGATGATGCCGAGCAGGATGGCGTTGCTGCCCGACAGGCCCTCCAGCCAGTCGGTCAGGCCCTCCTGGATGGCGGCGATCGGCTGGCCGATCACGACCAGCATCAGCGCGCCGACGACGAAGGTCGACACCAGCGGGATGACCACCACCGGCATGATGCCGGCCATGCCGCGCGGCACCTTGACCTGCTTGATGAGGATGACGACCGCGCCGGCGAGCAGGCCGCCGATCAGGCCGCCCAGGAACCCGGCGCTGATCTCGACCGAGATCAGGCCGGCGACGATGCCGGCGACCAGGGCCGGCCGGTCGCCCATGGCGTAGGCGATGAAGCCGGCCAGGATCGGGACCAGCATGGAGAAGGCGACGGCGCCGATCTTGAACAGCAGCCCGGCGTAGCCGGCCTGCACGATCAGGTTGGACAGGTCCTCGACAGCCGGGTACTCCACGCCCTGGAAGGTGCCGCCGCTGACCTTGTTGGCCACCTCGGGCCCGCCGAGCAGGAAGGCCAGGGCGATCAGGATGCCGCCCGCGGCCACGAACGGGATCATGTAGCTGACCCCGGTCATCAGCCACTGGCGCAGCCGGGTGCCGAGGCCGGCGCCCTGGTCGATCTTGGTCTCGGGCCGGGAGGCCGTGTCCATGGCGAGCTGCTCGCGGGCCTCTTTGCCCGCCGCGGCCATCAGGCCGCCCGCGCCCCCGGTCCTGGCGGCCGCCTCGGCCTCGGCGATCAGGCCGGCGGCGTCGTTGATGGCCCGCTTGACCGAGGTCTGGACCAGCGGCTTGCCCGCGAACCGCTCGCGGTTGCGGACCTCGACGTCGGCCGCGAACACCACCGCGTCGGCGCCGGCGATGTCGGCGTCGGCCACCGCCTCGGCCCCGGCCGCGCCCTGGGTCTCGACCTTGATGTCGTGCCCGGCGTCCTTGGCCGCCTGTTCCAGCGCCTCGGCCGCCATGTAGGTGTGGGCGATTCCTGTGGGGCAGGACGTCACGGCGACGATCTTCATTGCCCCAGCACCTCCTTGTTCACGATGCGTGACGACGGCCTCGGGGTCCGGCGCCTGGTGCAGCGAGTCCCGGAAGGAGGCATGGATGAGCTTCCGGGCCAGCTTGGCCAGGATGCCCATGTGCTCGGCGCCGCCGCCCTCGGGGGCGGCGATCAGGAAGATGAGGTGGGCCGGCCCGTCGGCGGCGCCCCAGTCGATGCCCTGGGTGCTGCGGCCGAAGCCCAGCGTCGGCTCGACCACGGCCACCGACCGGCAGTGCGGGATGCCGATGCCGCCCTCGATGCCGGTCGGCATCTGGGCCTCGCGGGCGCGCACGTCGGCCAGGAACTGGTCGAGGTCGGTGACCCGGCCCGCCGCCTGGAGCCGCTCGGCCAGGGCGCGGGTCGCCTCGCCGCGCTCGGTCTGCTTGAGGTCGAGGTCGACGAGGTCGGGGGTGATGAGGTCCGCCATGAGCGTCAGCTCCGTTCCTTGAGAGGGCGGTCGGGGTCGATCCGGTCGGCCAGGGTGACGGCGGCGTGGTCGAGGTCGTCGGGGGTGGGCATGCGGCTGCCGGGCAGGCTGGCCGCGGCCGCGCCCCAGGCCAGCGCCTCGGCTCAGGGCCTCCGGGCCGCTGCCGCCGCCGGCCAGGAAGCCGGCCAGCATGGAGTCGCCGGCGCCGACGGCGCTGCGGGGCCGCTCGACGGTGGCCGAGCCGAAGGTGGCGCCGGTGGCGTCGACCAGCACCGCCCCGTCGGCCCCGAGGCTGGCCAGGACGGCCCCGACCCCCCGGCCGCGCAGCTCCTCGGCCGCCGCGACCACGTCGCCGAGGGTCAGCAGCTGGCGGCCGGTGGCCTCGGCCAGCTCCTCCCGGTTCGGCTTGATCAGGTCGGGGCCGGCCTCCAGCGCGGCCACCAGGGGGGCGCCGCTGGAGTCGATGGCCACCTTGACCGTGGCCCCGCCCAGCCGCTCGACCACGCGGGCGTAGAAGTCGATCGGGGCGCCCGGGGGGAGGCTGCCGGTGCAGGCCAGCCACTCGGCGTCGGCGGCGGCGCTGACGGTGGCCGCGGTCACCGCCTCGACCTCCTCGGGGCTGAGCCGGGGGCCGGGCTCGTTCAGCTTGGTCACGGTGCCGTCGGGCTCGACCACGCTCACGTTGGCCCTGACCGACCCGGCGACCGGGACGACCACCACCGGGACGTCGGCGGGGGCGAGCAGGGCGGCCAGCTGCTCCCCCTCCCAGCCGCCGGCCGGGAGCACCGCCCTGGTCTTGCGGCCGTTGGCGGCCAGGGCCCTCGACACGTTGACGCCCTTGCCGCCGGGGTCGACGCGCGTGGCCCGGGCGCGGAGCACGGCCCCCCGGTGCAGCGCGTCCACCTCGATGGTCCGGTCGACACTCGGGTTGGGGGTGAGGGTCACGATCATGCGCGCACCACCGTGGGTCCGGCCGCCTCCAGCCGGGCGGCGACGTCGGCGTCCAGTCCGGAGTCGGTGATCAGCATTGCCACCTCGCGCAGTCCTCCAAACCTGGCGAAGTGGGTCGCTCCCACCTTGGTGTGGTCGGCCAGCACGACCACCCGCCGGGCGGCGGCCAGCATGGCCTGCTTGACGGCGGCCTCGGCCGGGTCGGGGGTGGTCAGGCCCCGCTCCACCGAGATGCCGTTGGTGCCGACGAAGGCCACGTCGACGTAGGTGTCGCCCAGCACCCGCAGGGCCCAGTCGTCCACCACCGCCTGGGTGCGGCCGCGGACCCGGCCGCCGACCAGGCGGACGACGAGGCCGGGGCGGACCGAGAGGGAGAGGGCGATGGGCAGGCTGTTGGTGACCACGATCAGGTCGCGGTTGGCCGGCATGACCTCGGCCAGGCGGGCGGTGGTGGTGCCGGCGTCGAGCAGGACCGAGCCCTCGACCGGCAGCTCGGACAGGGCCGCCTTGGCGATCCGCTCCTTCTCGGCCCGGCGCACCGCGTCCCGGGCGGCGAGCCCGGGCTCGAAGCCGAGCCGCTCCACCGGTATGGCCCCGCCGTGCACCCGCCGGAGCACGCCCTGGCGCTCGAGCGCGGTCAGGTCGCGGCGCACCGTCTCGGGCGTCACCGCCAGCTCGGCCGCCAGCTCGGCCACGTCCACCCGCCCCGCCTGGCGGGCCTGTTCGACGATGCGCTGCTGGCGCTGTTCGGCGAACAATGTGGACTCCTGTCCGTTTGGTTTTTGTTTCTCTGTATATTAGCCCGTTCTTGTCCGATGTCAACCCCCAACTTGAACGTTATAGGTGTAACCGAGCAGGTCCTCGCCGTCGAGTCAGAGCGAGACCCAGTAGCCGACCCCGGCGACCACGCCGAGCACCACCAGGGCCTCGGCCCAGCTCCTGGTCCGGAAGGCCAGGGCGCCCAGGAACACGGTCCGGCGGCGCCGGCCAGGTGGGCGGCCAGCGCCAGGGCCAGGCACCAGACCAGCGAGTGGGTCGGCCCCCGGTGCCCCGGGGTGAGCCGGTGCCACCAGCGGGGCAGCAGCCGGCCGACGGCCGAGTGGGGATGGTCGACGTCGGGGAGCAGGCCGGCCAGCCCGCCGACGATCCCGCCGGCCAGGATCGAGTCGCCGATCGTGTGGGCGACGGCCACCCCGGCGGCGCCGCCGACCAGGAAGTGGCTGCGCTTCATCATGGCCGCGAGTCTCGGCGACGGGTGCGACAGCGCCGGCCGCCGGGGCTCAGCGGTGTTCGGGGTTCTCGGAGTCGAAGCGGCAGCCGGCCTCCCACTCCGAGCGCTGGTTGCCATGGGCCGGGACGCCGCCCGCCCGCTTCAGCATCGCCCCCAGGTGCATGAGGTTCCAGGTCGCGAAGGTGGTGTTGCGGTTGGTGAAGTCGTTCTCCGGGCCGCCGGAGCCGGGGTCGAGGTAGGACGGCCCGGGACCGGCCTCGCCGATCCAGCCGGCGTCGGCCTGGGGCGGGATCGTGTAGCCGAGGTGCTGGAGGCTGTAGAGGACGTTCATGGCGCAGTGCTTGATGCCGTCCTCGTTGCCGGTGATCAGGCACCCGCCGACCCGGCCGTAGTAGGCGTACTGGCCGGCCGTCGTTCAGCAGGCTCGAGCAGGCGTACAGCCGCTCGATCACCCGCTTCATGACCGAGCTGTTGTCGCCCAGCCAGATCGGGCCGCACAGCACCAGGATGTCGGCCGCAAGCACCCGCTGGTAGATGGCCGGCCACTCGTCGGTCGGCCAGCCGTGCTCGGTCATGTCGGGCCAGGTGCCGGTGGCGATGTCGTGGTCGACCGCCCGGAGCACCTCCACCGCGACCCCGTGGCGCTCCATGATCGAGCGGCTCCGGTCGATCAGCCCCTCGGTGTGGCTCGGCTCGGGGGAGCGCTTCAGGGTGCAGTTGACGAACAGCGCGCGCAGCTCGTCGAACCTCCACTCGCCGTTGCCGGCCGGCCCGGTCATCGACCCTCCAGGACCGCGTCGGCGAGGCGGTCGACCTGGTCCAGGTCGGCCACGGTGGGGTCGAAGATCAGCTCGTCCACGCCCGCGGCCTCGAAGGCGGCGGCCGTCTCCTTGACCGCCTCCGGGGTGCGGGACGCGCCGCCGGCGATCCCCTCCGCCCAGTCGCCCAGGAACCCGTAGTAGCTGCGCAGGTTGTGGAGCGACTCGGCGGTGTGCTCCTCGCCCAGGGAGAAGTACGTCAGGGCGACCACCCGCGGCTGCCCGGTCCCGCCGGCCCGCTCCCACTCCTTCCTGAACTCGCTGATGGCGCCGGCGGCCATCGCCGGCGGGGCGCCCCCGAGGGTGAAGCCGGCGTCCCAGCGGGCCGCCCGCGGCGCGGCCAGCTGCGGCTGCCCGCCGATCAGCAGCGGGATGCGGCCCCGGGTGGTCGGCGGGCCCACCGGGAACGGGCTGCCGGCCACCGGCTCGCCCGCCCACGCCTGGTGCAGCAGCTCCAGGTCGGCGTCGAGCCGCCGGCCCCGGTCGGCGAAGGACCGGCCGGCCGCCTGGAAGTCGTCGGGCCGGCCACCCACCCCGAGGCCGAGGGTCAGGCGGCCGCCCGAGAGCTGGTCGATGCTGGCCGTCACCTTGGCCAGCAGCACCGGGTTGTAGGCCGGCCCGAGCAGGATGTTGGTGACCAGGCCGATCCGCTCGGTCACGGCCGCCGCCGCGGCCAGGACGGTCAGCGAGTCATAGCTCGGGTAGGCGATCCGGTCGATGGTGGCCAGCGAGGAGAAGCCGCGCTCCTCGGCCCGCCTGGCCCAGGCCACCGGCAGGCGCCCGGGGACCTCCAGGACGGGGTTCGGAAGTCCGATGCCGATCCGCACGTTGCGCTCCCCTGCTCGCCGGGCCGTCGTCGCCTGGCAAGATAGCAGCCGGCGGACCGTGACCCGGCGGGAGGGTGACATGGCCAGCGTCCTGCGGACCTCGCTGCCGACCAGCGAGGAGCGCCTCAAGGCCGGGCGGGCCCTGCGCGACCGGGTGAGGCGGGGCGCCCTGGGGCGCTGGCGGCCGGCCGAGGACCGGCCCGACCCGCTGGACCTGATCGACGAGGCCCACGAGGGGCGGCTGCAGCGGCTGGTGCCGGTGCGGGTCGGGCGGATGATGGCCTCGCCGTACGCGTTCCTGCGCGGCTCGGCCGCCCTGATGGCCGAGGACTTCGCCCACCTTCCCCGCACCGGGGTCGAGCCGGTCATCTGCGGCGACGCCCACCTGGGCAACTTCGGCTTCTACGCCTCGCCCGAGCGCGACCTGGTCTTCGACCTCAACGACTTCGACGAGGCCCACCCCGGGCCCTGGGAGTGGGACCTGTACCGGCTGACCACCAGCGTGTGGGTGGCCGGCCGCCAGAACGGCCTGTCCGAGGACACCTGCGAGGACGCGGTCCTGCGCTGCGCCTACTCCTACCGGCGGCAGCTGCGCGCCCTGGCCGGCCAGCCGCTGCTGGCGCGGTCCTTCGACCGCCTCGACATCGACCGCATGCGGGCCGAGCTGGCCGACTGGTCCCTGCGGGGCGAGATCGAGCGGGCGGCCAAGAGCGCCAGGGGCAGGACCAGCGACCGGGCCCTGCCCAAGCTGACCCGCGAGCGCGGCGGGGCCCGCCACATCGTCGACCAGCCGCCGCTGATCACCCACGTGTCCGACCGGGAGCGCGGACCAGCTGATCGAGGGCCTCGAGTCGCTACCTCGGCGACCCTGCCGCCCCACTGGCGCCGCGTGCTCGGCTACTACGTGGTCGTCGACCTGGCCCACAAGGTCGTCGGGGTCGGCAGCGTCGGCCTGCGCGCCTACGTCGCCCTGCTCCAGGGCAACGACCCCAGCGACGTCGTGTTCCTCCAGCTCAAGCAGGCCCGGCGGTCGTGCGTGGCCCGGTTCGTGCACGGCGACACGGCCTGGCACGCCCACCAGGGCCAGCGGGTGGTCGAGTACCAGCAGACCCTGCAGACGGTGAGCGACCCGCTGCTCGGCTGGACCAGCGTCGGCGGGCGCGACTACTACGTGCGCCAGTTCCGCGACATGAAGGGCGCGATCACCGTCGACGGCATGGACGGGTCGGCCCTGATGGACTACTCCAGGGTCTGCGGCACCCTGCTGGCCAAGGGCCATGCCCGCTCCACCGGGGCCACGGTCCTGTCCGGCTACCTTGGCAAGGGCGACAGCGCCGACCGGGCCTTCGCCCGCTTCGCCAAGGCCTACGCCGACCAGACCGAGGCAGACCACGAGGCGCTGCGCCAGGCCGTCACCGCCGGCCGCCTCCCGGCCGAGGCCGGGGTCTAGCGGTGGCCCAGCCGTCCCAGCGGGCCGAGCGGGTCGAGCGGGTCTCCACCCTGGAGCTCTTCTTCGACCTGGTCTTCGTGTTCACCATCACCCAGCTGACCGCCGTGCTGAGCGACGACCCGACCCCGCGGGGGCTGCTGCGGGTGGTGCTCATGCTGGGCGTGATCTTCTACATGTACGGCGGCTACGCCTGGCTGACCAACGCCGTCGCGGCCGACCGGGCGGCCCGGCGGCTGCTGCTGCTCGGCGGCATGGCCGGGTTCCTGGTCCTGGCCCTGGCCATCCCCCGGGCCTTCTCCGAGGGCGACGTCGCCTTCGGGATCGCCTACCTGGTGATCGTGGGCATCCACGCCGGGCTCTACACGCGTTCCTCTGATGCCCACATCCTCCGGGCGCTGCTCCGCCTGACCCCGCTGAACCTCGTCTCGGCCCTGCTGGTCCTGGGCGCGGTGATGGTCGAGGGCACGGCCGCCTACCTGCTGTGGGGGGCCGCGTTCGCGCTGGAGTGGTTCACGCCCCGCCTCGCCAGCACCGCCGGCTTCCGGATCGCCCCGGCCCACTTCGTCGAGCGCCACGGCCTGGTGGTGATCGTCGCCCTCGGCGAGTCGATCGTGGCCATCGGCATCGGCGCCGCCGGCCTCCCCGTCGACCTGGCCCTGGCCAGCGTGGCCGTGCTCGGCCTGCTGCTCGCCGCCTGCCTGTGGTGGGCCTACTTCGGCGGCGACGACACCCGCGCCGAACAGGCCCTGGCCACGGTCCCCGACGACCGCCGCGGCTGGGTCGCCTTCCAGGCCTTCGGCTGCTGGCACCTGCTCATGCTGCTCGGCATCATCGCCCTGGCCGCCGGCCTCAAGGACGCCATCGGCCACGCCTTCGACCCCCTCGACCTGGCCCACGCCCTCATGCTGTCGGGCGGCGCCGCCCTCTTCCTGGCCGGCGACATCCTGTTCCGCCGCACCCTCGACCTCGGCCCCGGCCGCCTCCGCGCCAGCGCCGCCGCCCTCGCCCTGGCCACCATCCCCCTCGGCCTCACCGTCTCCGCCCTCACCCAGCTGACCGCCCTGGTCCTGGTCCTGGCCGGCTCCCTCCTGGCCGAGACCCAGGCTCGCCGGGTCGGCCGAGCGTCACGCCGCGCCGGTACACGACCGTAGCCGGTATCCTCCGGGGATGACCCGGCTGCGGAGGGTGACCACGGCGGAGCTGACCACGGCGGAGCTGGAGGCCCTGCGCCGCCTGGTGTTCGAGGCGTTCGGGGGGCGGTTCGACGAGCACGACTGGGACCACACCCTCGGGGGCGTGCACGTGCTGGCCTCCGAGGACGGCGGGGCCGTGGTGGCCCACGCGGCGGTGGTGCCGCGGACGCTGGCGGCCGGGGGGCGGGCGCTGCGGACCGGGTACGTCGAGGGGGTGGCGACCCGGGGGGACCGGCGGGGGCTGGGGCTGGCCACGCTGGTGATGGCCGAGGTGGGGCGGGTCATCGAGGAGGGCGGGTACGAGCTGGGGGCGCTGGGCGACGGCAGCGGCATCCCCGGGTTCTACCAGCGGCTGGGGTGGGAGACCTGGCAGGGGCCGACCTGGGTGGCGGGGCCGGACGGGCCGGAGCGGACCGCCGAGGAGGACGGGAGCGTCCTGGTGCTGCGCACCCCGGCCACCGGCGAGCTCGACCTGGGCGGCCCGATCACCTGTGACTGGCGGGCGGGCGACGTCTGGTAGCGTCGCGCTGTCCTCCACGAGGAAGCGGACGGACCAGCAACGCCTGGAGGGTCGAGCGTGCGTGTCGCCTTGTTCGTGACCTGTCTGGTGGACGGGTTGTTCCCGGACGTCGGCAAGGCCACGGTGGGGCTGCTGGAGCGGCTGGGCTGCACCGTCGAGGTGCCGAGGGCCCAGACCTGCTGCGGCCAGATGCACATCAACACCGGCTACCTCCCCGAGGCGGTGCCGCTGGTGCGCCGGCACGTGGCCGCCTTCGAGGGCTACGAGGCGGTGGTGGCGCCGAGCGGGTCGTGCGCCGGGTCGGTCCGCCACCAGCACGCCTGGGTCGCCGCCGAGGCCGGCGACCCCGGGCTGGCCGCGGCCGCCCAGGAGCTGGCCTCGCGGACCTTCGAGCTGTCGGAGTTCCTGGTCGACGTGCTCGGGGTCACCGACGTCGGCGCCTACTACCCCCACCGGGTGACCTACCACCCCACCTGCCACAGCCTGCGGGTGCTGCGGGTCGGGGACCGGCCGCTGCGGCTGCTGCGCGAGGTCGGCGGCATCGACCTGGTCGAGCTGCCCCAGGCAGAGGCCTGCTGCGGCTTCGGGGGGACCTTCGCGGTCAAGAACCCGGACACCTCGGCGGCCATGCTGGCCGACAAGATGCACCATGTCCTCTCCACCGGGGCCGAGGTCTGCTCGGCCTCGGACAGCTCCTGCCTGCTGCACATCGGCGGCGGGCTGTCGCGGCTGCGGACCGGGGTCCGCACCGTCCACCTGGCCGAGATCCTGGCCTCGACCCGGGCCGGGCAGCCGGAGGTGCCGCCCCGATGACCCAACCGGTCTTCCTGGGGATGCCGACGGCGCCGCCGGGGGTGGGGCAGCTGCGCAGCCGGCGAGCCGTTCCCGGAGGCGGCCAGGACGGCCCTTGGCGACGCCCAGCTGCGGCGCAACCTGGCCAAGGCCACCGGGACGATCAGGGCCAAGCGCGCCCAGGTGGTCGGCGAGCTGCCCGACTGGGCCGAGCTGCGGGCCGCCGGCGCGGCCATCAAGGACCAGGTCCTGGCCAACCTCGACCGCTACCTGGTCCAGCTCGAGGAGCAGGTCACCGCCCGCGGCGGGGTCGTCCACTGGGCCAGGGACGCCGTCGAGGCCAACCGGATCGTCACCGACCTGGTCCGGGCGGCCGGGGCCGCCGAGGTGGTCAAGGTCAAGTCGATGGCCACCCAGGAGATCGGGCTCAACGAGGCCCTGGCCGGCGCCGGGATCGCCGCCTGGGAGACCGACCTGGCCGAGCTGATCGTCCAGCTCGGCCACGACACCCCGAGCCACATCCTGGTCCCGGCGATCCACCGCAACCGGGCCGAGATCCGCGAGATCTTCCTGCGCGAGATGGCCAAGGTCGGCCTGCCCGCGCCCCCCGACCTGACCGACGAGCCACGGGCCCTGGCCGAGGCGGCCCGGCTGCACCTGCGCCGCAAGTTCCTGGAGGCGCAGGTGGCGGTGTCGGGGGCCAACTTCGCCGTCGCCGAGACCGGCACCCTGGCCGTGGTCGAGTCCGAGGGCAACGGCCGCATGTGCCTGACCCTGCCCCGGGTGCTGATCACCGTCATGGGGATCGAGAAGCTGGTCCCGACCTGGCGCGACCTGGAGGTGTTCCTCCAGCTCCTGCCCCGCTCCGCCACCGGCGAGCGGATGAACCCCTACACCAGCATGTGGACCGGGGTCCACGCCGGCGACGGCCCGGACGAGTTCCACCTGGTCCTGCTGGACAACGGCCGCACCGCCACCCTGGCCGACCCGCAGGGCCGCAGCGCCCTGCGCTGCATCCGCTGCTCGGCCTGCCTGAACGTCTGCCCGGTGTACGAGCGCACCGGCGGCCACGCCTACGGGAGCGTCTACCCCGGCCCCATCGGGGCCGTCCTCTCCCCCCAGCTGACCGGGGTCGCCGACAACGCCTCCCTGCCGTACGCCTCGACCCTCTGCGGCGCCTGCTACGACGTCTGCCCGGTGGCCATCGACATCCCCCAGATGCTGGTCCACCTGCGCTCGCGGGTGGTGGAGGACAAGCGCCGGGCCTCCAGGGTGCCGACGCCCGAGCAGGCGGTGATGGCCTCGGCGGCCTGGACGATGGACAGCCCCGCCCGCTGGGCCGGCGCCCTGCGCGCGGCCCGGCTGGGCCGGCTCCTGGGCCGGCGGCGCCGCCGCATCTCCAGCCTGCCCCCGCCGCTGTCGGCCTGGACCGGCACCAGGGACGTACCCCTGCCCGCCGGCCCAGACCTTCCGCGACTGGTGGGCCCGGCGCGAGCGGCGGGGCGGGGAATCCTCGTGAGCGCCCGCGACGAGGTCCTGGCCCGGATCCGGACGGCCACCGCCGCGCGGACAGCCGACCCGCCTCCGGTCGCCCGCCGCTACCGGACCGCGGACCACCCGCCCGGCCTGGCCGGCGAGGCGCTGCTGGAGCTGCTGGTCGACCGGCTGGTCGACTACAAGGCCCTGGTCCGGCGCGGCACCATCGCGCTGGTCGCGGCCGGGGTGGTGGCCGCCCTCACCGAGCGCGGGGCCCGCCGGGTCGCGGTCCCCGAGGGCATCCTCCCCGCCGGCCTCGACCGCCTCGACCCCGGGATCGAGCTGGTCGGCGACGACCCGCCGCTGGGCCCGGCCGACCTGGACGCCCTCGACGGCGTGCTCACCGGCTGCGCCGTGGCCATCGCCGAGACCGGCACGATCGTGCTCGACGGCGGCTCCGGCCAGGGCCGGCGCGCCCTCAGCCTGGTCCCCGACTACCACCTGGTGGTGGTGACCGCCGCCCAGGTGGTGGCCGGCGTGCCCGAGGCCCTGGCCCGCCTCGACCCGACCCGCCCGCAGACCTGGATCAGCGGCCCCAGCGCGACCAGCGACATCGAGCTCGACCGGGTCGAGGGCGTCCACGGCCCCCGCACCCTCGAGGTCATCCTCTGCTCGTGACCGGCCCCTGGCCGCCGGCCGGGCGGCGGGGCCGTCGGCCGGGACGACCTCGAACAGCTCCATCTTCCGGCCGTGGAACAGCCGGTACATCACCAGGCTCCAGAACAGCGGCCCGGTCGGCTTGAGCAGGCCCTTGGCGGCCGTCCGGCGCTCGGCCGGGTCCAGCCGCCTGGCCCGGCCGTCCACCGTCTCGCCGGTGACCTTGCCGATGACCGTGCACGGGGCCAGGGTGACCCGGGCGGTGCCGGCCAGCCGCCTGGCCTTGCCGCTGTCGGTCGCGGTGACGAAGTAGACCTTGCCGTCGGCCAGGGCGATGCTCAGCGGCGTGCCGACCGCCTCCCCGCCGTCCCGGAAGGTGGTCAGCAGGGCCGTCTTGGAGCCCTCGAGCGGGCCGAAGCCCGCGGTGTGGTCGCTGGAGGCCATGGCTACCCCCGGGGGTCGGACGGTGTCGACGGTGAGGAGCTTATGCTCCCAGCAACCTCCCAGGAAGGCTCAAGCCGTCGCCAAGGAACCCAGGCCAGGATGGCAACGTCCGGCAGCCGAACGGGGAGAATGGCAGGCATGAGCGAGACGGGGCCGGAGGCCCGGCTGCTGGTGGTCGAGGACGAGCCCAACATCCTCGAGCTGCTCTCGGCCAGCCTGCGCCTGGCCGGGTTCGAGGTGGCCACGGCCACCGGCGGGCTGGAGGCGCTGGCGGCGGTGCAGCGGCACCGTCCCGACCTGGTCGTGCTCGACGTGATGCTGCCCGACCTGGACGGCTTCGACGTCGCCCGCCGGCTCCGCTCGGGCGGCACCCGGACCCCGGTGCTGTTCCTGACGGCCAAGGACGCCACCGAGGACAAGGTCACCGGCCTCACCATCGGCGGCGACGACTACGTCACCAAGCCGTTCAGCCTCGAGGAGGTCATCGCCCGCATCCGCGCCGTGCTGCGCCGGGCCAGCTCCGGCGGGCCGCCCCCGCCCCCGACCCGGCTGCGCGCCGCCGACCTGGAGCTGGACGAGGAGAGCCACGAGGTCTGGCGGGCCGGCAGGCGGGTGCAGCTGTCGCCGACCGAGTTCAAGCTGCTGCGCTACCTGATGACCAACGCCGGGCGGGTGCTGTCCAAGGCCAGATCCTCGACTACGTCTGGAACTACGACTTCCGGGGCGACTCCAGCATCGTCGAGTCGTACGTGTCCTACCTGCGCCGCAAGGTCGACGCGGTCGAGCCGCGGCTGATCCACACCATCCGCAGCGTCGGCTACGTCCTGCGGCTGCCCGACCCATGACCCTGCGGCCGCTGGCCGCGGGCCGGCGCGTCGCCGCCCGGACCCCGCTCCAGGTCAAGCTGATCGTGGCCGTGCTCGCCCTGGTGGCCGTTGCCCTGGCCGTCATCGGGCTGGCCAGCGTGGCCGCCGTCGACGGCCTGCTGGTCGGCCGCCTCGACCGCGAGCTCCACCAGGAGGCCCGGCGGTCGGCCGGCCGGCCGCCGCCCAGCTGTCGACGGGCCCGGTCCGGGCGGCGGGCCGCGCAGCCCCTACCTGGTCCAGTACCGGAACACCGATGGCCGGCTCGAGAAGGAGCTGGAGAACGAGCTGCTCCAGGAGGGCCAGCAGCCGCCCCGGGTGCCGGACGACGCCGCCTGGCTCGACGCCAACGCCGGCAAGGCGGTGACCGTGCCCGCCACCGGGGGCGACGGCCGCTGGCGGGTCGCCGTGCAGCCGCTGCGCGACGGCTCCGGCAGCGTGGTCGTGGCCGCCAGCCTCGACGGGGTCGACGGCACCATCCGCCAGCTCCGGGTGATCGACCTGGTGGTGAGCGTGGTCGTGCTGCTGGCGCTGGCCGGGGTGGGGGTGGTCATCGTCCGGGCCAGCCTGCGCCCGCTGGTCGAGATCGAGCAGACGGCCAGGGCGATCGCGGCCGGCGACCTGACCAGGCGGGTGCCCGACCGCGACCCGCGCACCGAGGTCGGCCGGCTCGGCCGGGCCCTCAACACCATGCTGGCCCAGATCGAGTCGGCCTTCGGGGCCAGGGCCGCCTCCGAGGCCAGCGCCCGCCGGTCCGAGGAGGCGGCCAGGCGCTCCGAGGACCGGATGCGGCGCTTCGTCGCCGACGCCAGCCACGAGCTGCGCACGCCCCTGACCACCATCAGGGGCTTCGCCGAGCTGTACCGGCAGGGCGGGTCGCGCGACCCGGCCGAGCTCGACCGCCTGATGCGGCGGATCGAGGACCAGGCGGCCCGCATGGGCCTGCTGGTCGAGGACCTCCTCCTGCTGGCCCGCCTCGACCAGCAGCGCCCCCTCGACCGGCACCCGGTGGACCTGCTCGCCCTGGCCGCCGACGCCGTCCACGACGCCAGGGCGGTCGCCCCCGACCGCCGGATCGAGCTGGTGGTGGGCGGCGAGAACGGCGACCGCAAGACCGCGCTGGTCGTGCTCGGCGACGACCAGCGGCTCCGCCAGGTCCTGGCCAACCTGGTCAACAACGCGCTCACCCACACCCCGGCCGGCAGCCCGGTCGAGGTCCGGGTCGGCGCCTCGACCCTTGACGGCCGGCCCGGGGCCGCCGTCGAGGTGGTCGACCACGGCCCCGGGCTGGCGCCCGGGCAGGCCGAGCGGGTGTTCGAGCGCTTCTACCGGGCCGACCCGGCCCGCTCGCACGCCGACGGCGGCACCGGGCTGGGCCTGTCGATCGTGGCCGCCCTGGTGGCCGTCCACGGGGGCACCGTCGGGGTCGACACCGTCCCCGGGCGGGGGGCGCGCTTCCGGGTGGTCCTCCCGCTGGCTCCCGGCGCCGCCGGCTAGCACTCCCAGCAAGCTCCCAGGCACGGCCCAAGTTGCCCCAAGGGGCGGGCCCGACCATCGAGGGCATGCCACCGCCACCCGAGGAGCAGCCAGCGGCCATGCGCACCCTTGCCCTTGTCCCCGACGCCCAGCCCGCCGCGGCCCCGGCCGGTCCGCTGGTCGAGGTCGTCGTCCCGGTCCACAACGAGCAGCACGTGCTGGAGGCCAGCATCCGGCGCCTCCACGGCTACCTCGAGGCGAGCTTCCCGTTCAGCTTCCGCATCACCATCGCCGACAACGCCAGCACCGACGCCACCTGGCTGCTGGCCAAGCGGCTGGCCGAGCGGCTCGGTGGCGTCCGGGCCGTCCACGTCCCCCAGAAGGGCCGGGGCCGGGCCCTGCGGCAGGTCTGGAGCGCCAGCGACGCCGCCGTGGTCGCCTACATGGACGTCGACCTGTCCACCGGGCTGGAGGCGCTGCTGCCGCTGGTCGCGCCCCTGCTGTCGGGCCACAGCGACCTGGCCATCGGCACCCGCCTGGCCAACGGCGCCGCCGTGGTCCGGGGGCCGCGGCGGGAGCTCGTCTCGCGCTGCTACAACCTGCTGCTGCGCACCACCATGCGGGCCCGCTTCAGCGACGCCCAGTGCGGCTTCAAGGCGGGCCGGACCGAGGTCGTGCGGGCGCTGCTCCCGGCCGTCGAGGACCAGGCCTGGTTCTTCGACACCGAGCTGCTGCTGGCCGCCCAGCGCGGCGGCCTGCGCATCCACGAGGTCCCGGTGGACTGGGTCGAGGACACCGACAGCCGGGTCGACGTGGTCCGGACCGCCCTGGACGACCTGCGCGGCATGGCCAGGGTGGCCCGCCAGCAGCTGCCCAGCTTCGTCTTCGTCCTCCTGCGGTCGTGGGTCTTCCATCCCCGCCGCACCGTCACCACCAAGGCAAAGGAGTCCTGAGACCGATGACCACCACGACCCTCCAACGACCGCCGGCGGCGGCGCCGGCCCCCGGCCGGCTGGCCCGGCCTGGTGCGCGGCCGGGCCGACGACCCGGCCTGGGCCCGGCCGTCCCTGCTCGGCCTGCTGGCCGCGACCGCCCTGCTGTACCTGTGGGCCCTGAGCGCCTCGGGGTGGGCCAACGACTTCTACTCGGCCGCCGCCCAGGCGGCCAGCCAGAGCTGGAAGGCCTTCTTCTTCGGGTCGTCGGACGCGTCCAACTTCATCACCGTCGACAAGCCGCCGGCCGCGCTGTGGGTCATGGGGCTGTCGGCCCGGCTGTTCGGCGTCAGCTCCTGGAGCCTGCTGGCGCCCGCAGGCGCTGATGGGCGTGGCCACGGTCGCGCTGCTGTACGGATGCGTGCGCCGCTGGTTCGGGCCGGCGGCCGGGCTGCTGGCCGGGGCGGTCATGGCCCTGACGCCGGTGGCCACCCTGATCTTCCGCTTCAACAACCCCGACGCCCTGCTGACGCTGCTGCTGGTGGCCGGGGCCTACGCCGTGGTCCGGGCGCTGGAGGACGGGGCCACCGGCTGGCTGGTCCTGGCCGGGGCCTGCGTCGGTCTCGGCTTCCTGGCCAAGCAGCTCCAGGCGCTGCTGGTCGTCCCCGCGTTCGCCCTCGTCTACCTGGCCGCGGCCCCCGGGTCGCTGGGCCGCCGGCTGGGCCAGCTGGCCGCCGCCGGGGCGGCGATGGTGGCCTCGGCCGGCTGGTGGGTCGCGATCGTCGAGCTGCTGCCGGCGTCGGCCCGGCCGTACATCGGCGGCTCCCAGACCAACAGCATCCTCGAGCTGACCTTCGGCTACAACGGCCTCGGAAGGCTCACCGGCGACGAGACCGGCAGCGTCGGCGGCGGCCCGGGCGGCGGCTGGGGCCAGACCGGCTGGACGCGCATGTTCGGGGCCGAGGTCGGCGGCCAGGTGGCCTGGCTGCTCCCGGCCGCCCTGCTGCTGCTGGCCGCCGGGCTGTGGCTGACCCGGCGGGCGCCGCGGACCAACCGGGCCAGGGCGGCGTTCGCCCTCTGGGGCGGGTGGCTGGTCGTCACCGGCGCGGTCTTCAGCTTCATGCAGGGCATCTTCCACGCCTACTACGCCGTCGCCCTGGCCCCGGCCGTCGGCGCGCTGGTCGGCATGGGCGCCACCGGCCTCTGGGAGGTGCGCCGGAGCCTGGTGACCCGCTGGTGGCTGGCCGGGACCGTGGCCGTGACCGCCGTCTGGTCGTGGGTGCTGCTGCGGCGCACGCCCGACTGGCACCCCGAGCTGGCCCCGCTGGTGCTGCTGGGCGGGCTGGCCGTCGCCGCCCTGATCGCGGCCGTGCCCTGGCAGGGGCCGGCCAGCTCCGGCTGGGCCGGGCGCGGCGGCCGGAGGATGGCCGCGGTTGTCGCCGGGGCCGGGCTGCTGGTCGCGCTGGCCGGGCCGGCCGCCTACTCGCTCGACACCGCCGCCACCCCGCACGGCGGGGCCATCCCCTCGGCCGGGCCGGCCGTCCAGGGCGGCGGTCCTGGCGGCGGGCCGCGCGGCGGCGGCTTCCGCAACGGCGGCGGCCCCCCGCCGGGCTTCGGCCGCGACGGCGGCGCCGGCCCCTTCGGCCAGGCCGCCCCGGCGGCCCGGGCGGCATGGGCCAGGGCGGCATGGCCCCTGGCGGGGCCGGCGGGCGGGGCGGCATGGGCGGCCTGCTCGACGGCGGCACGCCCGACGCCGAGCTGGTCGCGCTGCTGCGGCAGGACGCCGACCGCTACACCTGGGTCGCGGCCGCGGTCGGGTCCAACTCGGCCGCCGGGGTCCAGCTGGCCACCGGCGAGCCCGTCATGGCCATCGGCGGCTTCAACGGCAGCGACCCCGCCCCCACCCTCGAGCAGTTCCAGCGGTACGTGGCCGAGGGCAGGATCCACTGGTTCCTCGGCGGCGGCCGCATGGGCCGGTCGATGGGCGGCAGCGACGCCGCCGGGGAGATCGCCGCCTGGGTCGCGGACACCTTCCCCGCGACCAGCGTCGGCGGGGCCACCGTCTACGACCTGACCGTGCGGTGAACCGGCCCTCACCACCAGCCCTGGTGCTTCGCCCAGCGCAGCAGCGTCCCCGAGATGGCCGCCATCACCAGCAGCACCACGGCCAGGTGCCAGAAGTCGGTGGCGTCGTTGGCGATGATGTTCATCCCGTAGACCGACGAGATGGCGGTGACGGGCAGGGTGACGGCGGCGATCACGGCCAGGCGCTCGGCCGCGATGGTCATCTTGGTGTTGGTCCGCGACTGGTGGAACTCGATCACCGCCTGGAGGAACTCGGTCTCCCCGTCGGCCATGCCCTTGATCCGCTCGAACTGGTCGGCGCTGTCGGCCACCATGGGCTGCGCGTCGGCGGGCACGAAGCGGGTCAGGGCGGCCATGCGGGCGTAGATCTCGCCGCTGAGGGCGGCCATGGTCTTGACCGCGATCAGCCCGTGGCGGGCCCGGAACAGCTCCTCCAGGAACTGCTCGGGGTCCTCGTGCTCCTCGCCCATGACCCGCTGCTCCAGCAGCCCGACCTCGAGGGCGAGGATGCCGAGGAACTCCTCCTGGTGGCGGGTCATGGCCGAGACGATGGCGTGCGACAGCTCGTACGACGCCGACGGGCGGAACCGTCCCGCCTTGACCCGCTTGAAGACCGCCCCGGTCTCCCGGAACGCGAGCTCGGGGATGACCTCCGGGTCGAGCGGGCCGTGCACCGTGACCAGGTAGCCGGGCCCGACGAACTGGTCGAGCTCCAGGTGGTGGACGTGGCCGCCCTTGCCCAGCTCGGGCGAGTGCAGGGCGAGGAACACGTGGTCGGGGTAGACGTGCACCTTGGGGACGTGGTTGCGGTTCTCGCAGTCCTGGATGGCCAGCGGGTGGAACCGGAACACCTCGGCCAGCACCCTGGCCGCCTCGGCGTCGACCCGCGGGATGTCGACCCAGACCAGTCCCCGCCGGTGCTCCAGCAGATCGGGCAGGTCCTCCGGGGTGTGCTCTTCGACCCCGGCGTCGGTGATCAGGTGGACGTCCATCCAGGCCGCTCCTTCCATGGCCGCGCCAGGCCGGCGGCCGCCTCGGTATTGTCGCCGTTCAGCGCCGGCGCACGCGCCGGGCGTCCGGGCCGCGCTCCAGGTCGATCTCGCGCAGCAGCCGGTCCACGTTGGCCAGCAGGCTGCCCTGGATGTGCCAGAGCTCCGGGTCGGTGCGGGCGTCGACCAGCATCAGCTCGGCCAGCACGTCGCGGTGGGTCTGGGCGATCTCGAGCGCGATATGGAGGGGCACGGCCTCGCGCGGCGGGCCGGCGACCTCGGGGGCGACCAGCTGGCCGAAGGCGGCCACCCCGCCGCCCAGCTCGACCAGCAGCCGCCCAAGGGCGACCAGCAGCTCGGGCTCGGCCTGGCCCTTGGCCTCGACCGCCTCGGCCAGGTCGGCCAGGTCGAGGGTGATCCCCCTGACCTGGACCGCCGCGTGCTCCAGGGCGGCAAGGGCGGCCCGCAGGCTGGAGGCGCCCTCCCGGACCCGCCGCTGGCGCGGGTTGAGCCGCAGGCTCTCCTCCCCGCGGGCCAGGGCGATCCGGGCCGCCCGCAACGGCCGGTCCAGCTCGCGGGCCCGGTCCTCCCAGGTGCGGGCCTGCTCGCCCGACCAGCCCTCGGTCAGCTCCTCCCCCATCGACGACAGCAGCTCGCCCATCTCGCCGGCCAGCTCGCCGATGGCGTCGCCGGCCGGCTGGACGTACACCGGGGGCCGGAGCATGAAGCTGACGATCACGCCGGTGACGGCGCCGATCAACGTCTCCACCACCCGGCCGAGGGCGGCGGTCCCGGCCTGGCCGGCCACGGCCAGCACCAGCATGGCGCTGATCGGGACCTCCAGGGTGTGGTCGCCCAGCCGCAGCACCCGCCCGATGACCAGTGAGGCGAAGATGACGATGCCAAGGCTCCACCAGGTCAGCCCGACGAAGTTGGACACCGCGACGGCCACGAGCACGCCCGCGACCACCGAGCCGACCCGTTCCACGCCGCTCTTGACCGTCTCGAAGATGGTGAGCTGGGCCACCAGCAGCGCCGTGAGGGGGGCCAGCAGCGGCGGGACCTCGTCGCCGAGCAGCCAGACGGCCAGCACGTAGGACAGCACCGCGGCCAGGGTCGTCTTGGCCGTCCGCCAGCCCGGCGGCTCGCCGCGTCCCCGGTACCTGGCGACAAGGGTGCGGACGGTGCGCCGCAGCCGGTTCACGGCCGGGGGGTCCGGGGGCCGCCGGGGTGGTCCCCCGGGATCGGCCAGCCGCTCGGCCAGCGCCTCCGGCGAGGTCAGGTCCTGGCCCCCCAGCTCCTGGAACAGCGCCGCCGCCCGTTCCCGGTTGGCCGGGCGCCGCCCCGGCTCCCCGTGGCGGCCCAGCATGTCCAGGGCCAGCGCCTGCTCGTAGCGCATGCCGAGGCGCTCGGCGGCGGCCAGGGCGGCCCGCCAGTCCCGCCTGGCCGGGCCCGCCCGCCCGGCCGTCCAGGCCAGCAGGCCCCGGTGGAGCAGCGCCCGCGGCCGGCCGATCGGGAACACCCGGGCGTAGCGGCCGAGGTAGCCGACGGCCTGGTCGGCCATGGCCCGCCACGGCCCGGTGTCGCCGCCGTCCCGGCCGCGGCGGTCCAGCCACAGGGCCATGGCGACCTCGGCCGACATGGCGTACAGGTCGAACCAGTAGCACTTGACCGGCGGGAGGGCGGCATGCTCCAGGGCCCGCCGCAAGGTCTCCACGGCCATGGCGCGGTCGCCCTGGAGCAGGGCCAGCATGGCCTGGGGAGCGGGAGCCGGCCGGCGGCGGAGCGCGGCCGAGGCCTCGGCCAGGTCGCCGGTGCGCAGCCCGATGACGGCGTGGCCGGCCACCGCCCAGGCCCGGACCTGGGAGTCGCCGCTCTGCCGGCCGATCCGGTCCAGCTCGGCCAGGAGCGGCCGCACCGTGGCCAGCTCGCCCTGGAAGTAGCGCTCCCAGATCCCCAGGCCGGCGAGCTCGGCCAGCCGCCGCGGGTCGCCGAGCCGGCGCACGATCCCGGCCGCCTCCTCCAGGTGCTCGCGGACCTCGGGCCAGCGCCCCACCCCGACCTCGTAGAGGGCGGCCGACTGCAGCACCCCCGCCCTGGCCGACGGGTCGTCGGTCCCTTCGAGGGCGGCGAAGGCGCGGCGGAGGTAGGCCTGGGCCAGCCGGTGGCGGGCCAGCAGGCCGGCGCCGACCGCGCAGGCGGCGGCCAGCCGGGCCTCGGCCGAGGGCGACCCGGCCGCCTCGGCCAGGTTCAGGCCCTTGACCGCCTGGTGCACCGTCCGGGCCCGTCGGCTGGCGTGGTAGTCGACCAGGAACAGGCGCTCGTAGACCTCGGCCGCCTCCTCAAGGGCCGACCTGGCCTCCGGGGAGCCGGCGACCAGCGGCCGCGGCCAGACCCGGTTGCGGAGCTGCTGGCCGGCCTGCCAGGCCAGCTTGCCCGGGAGCCGGCGGCCGCTGGCCGGGGTCCGGCGCCCGAGCAGGGCCAGGGCGGCGTGCAGGTGCTCCTGTTCCGGCGCGAGCTGGCCGAGCCCCAGGTAGGCGTCGCCCAGCTGGTGCTCCCAGCGGGCCCGCCGGATGGCGTGGGCGTCGGGCGTGCCCGGGCGGCGGTCGCCGGCGGCGGGGTCGGCCGGCACGGCGTCGTCGACCTCCAGGAGCGCGGTGAAGAACCGCACCGCCTCGGCGTAGGCGCCCTCCCGCATGGCCTCGGCGCCGGCCCGCTCCAGGTAGTGGATCGCCTTGTCCGGCACCTCGGCCAGCCGCCAGTGGTGGGCCAGCAGGGCGACGTCGCCGCCGCCCGACCGCTCGTACCACTCGGCCACCGAGCGGTGCAGGCCCCGCCGCTGCGACAGCAGCATCAGGTTGTAGGCCGCCTCCTGGGTGATCACGTGCTTGAACAGGTAGTGCAGGTCGGGCTCGGGGGTCTCGAGCACGGTCAGGTTGGCCCGCTCGATGGCGGTCAGGTCCGCGGTCAGGGTGCGGGCGACCGCCTCGCGCAGCGGGTGGATCTCGCGCAGGATGACCACCGCGAACACCCGGCCGATGACGCTGGCCGCCTTGACGGTGAGCTGCTGGGTGGGGCTGAGCCGGTCGATCCGGCTGGTGATCGCCCCGTGCACGGTCTGGGGCATGCGCCGGTCGAGCACGTCGGCGACCTCCGAGGCGAGCTCGACCCGGCCGTCGACCACCCGGACCAGCTCGGCCTCGCGCAGCGCGCTGGTCAGCTCCTCGGTGAACAGCGGGTTGCCCTCGGCCTTGCGCTCGACCAGCCGGGCCAGGGCGTCGGGGACCGAGGTCGCGCCAAGGCGCTGGCCGACCAGCTCCCTGACCGCGTCGGAGGAGAGCCGGTCCAGCACCAGCAGCTCCAGGTCGGGCGCTCGCAGCAGCCGCCGGTAGGCGGCCCAGCCGAGGTCGTCGGTGAGCGTCCCGGTGTCGCCCGGCGGCCGGGTGGCCACCACCAGCAGCAGCGGCAGGTGTTCCCGGCTGAGGGCCAGCACCAGCCCGGTCGACGCCGAGTCCAGCCAGTGGGCGTCCTCGATCACCAGCACCGTCGGGGTCTCCCCGACCGCCGCCCGCAGCAGCCGGACCAGCAGGTCCCTGGTGCGGCCGGCGCGGCCCTGCCCGCTCAGCTCGGCGCTGGCGGCGGTCTCGGGCAGCTCCAGGCCCAGCACCGGGTTGAGCAGCGGGGCCAGGTCGCGGTCCTCGGGGTCCGGGCCGAGCAGCTCGAGCACCAGGCGCCGGCGTTCCGCCCGGTCGGCGCCGTCGAAGGGGGCAGCCCGCCGAACAGCTCCCGCCAGGGGTGCCAGGGGGTGTTGCGCTCGACCGCGTCCCCGGCCCCGTCCAGCACCGGCACCCCGGCGGCCAGGGCCTGGTCGACCAGCTCGGCGACCAGACGCGACTTGCCGGCCCCGGCCTCGCCCTCCAGGACCAGCACCTGGGTCCGGCCGTCGCCGCCGGCGGTCAGCCGGCCGAGGGCGCCGGCCAGCCGGGCCCGCTCGTCCTCCCGCCCGACCAGCGGGGCCCTGGCCACCGGCTCCGGCCCCCGGCCGGGCCGCCCGGCCCCCGGGCGCCCGGGCCGGTAGACCGGCACCGGGTCGGCCCGGCCCTTGACCCGGACCGGCGGCAGGGCCTCGAAGGCCATGGCGGCGCGGGCCGCCTGGGCGGTGGCGGCGTCGCAGAGCACGCCCTCGCCCGCCTCCTGCATCAGCCGGGCGGCCAGGTTCACCACCCCGCCCAGCATGGTGTACTCGCGGCGCCAGCGGCTCCCGACCGTGCCGCAGAAGACGCGCCCGGTGGTCACCCCGACCGCGACCCGGCGGCCGCTGGCGGCCAGGGCCTGGCACATGGCCACGGCGGCCTGGACGCCCCTGGCCGGGTCGTCCTCGTGGGCCAGGGGCGGCAGCCCGAGCGCCGCCACCAGGGTGGTGCCCTTCTCGTCGACGCTGAGCTTGTTGATGCTGCCCTCGTAGCGGTACAGGGCGCCCTGGAGGGCCGCCATCACCTCCTGGGCCTCGTCCAGGCCGGCCCGGTGGTCCAGGTCGGGCAGGTTGGCGAACACCACCGTGATCTGGCGCAGCTCGGCCAGCCACTCCTCGTGGCCGGCGACCATCGAGGCCAGCATGGCCCGGGGCAGGTAGGGGGCGACCAGCGCGGCGCTGGCCGTCGGGGCGGGGGCGGCCTCGGGGCGCGCGTGCCGCGCCTGGCCGTCGAGGTCGCGCGCCAGCAGGCGCATGGCCGCCTCGGACAGCCTCACCTGCCCGGGCATGGCCTGCCCGGCGGCGTCGGTCGTCTGCGGCACCGCCGCCCCGGCGACCAGCAGCTCGCGCCGCTCCCGCTCGCCCCCGACGTCCAGCACCACCACCTCGCCGGCCCCGACCCCGATCCGCAGGGCCAGGGGCAGCCGCTCGGCGGCCGCGTACCGCCCCAGCGCCGCCTGCATGGCCTGGGCGCAGCCGGCCGCAGCGGCGGCGGCCGCGGCCAGCCCCCGTTCCCCCAGGTCCCCGGGGGGCGCCGGCCAGCAGGCCAGCAGCGCGTCCCCGGCGAACTTGAGCACGTCCCCGCCGGTCCCGGCGATCAGCTCCAGCAGCGGCTGGAACGCCCCGTCCAGCAGCCCCCGCAGCTCCTCGGCCCCACCCGGCCCCCGCTCGGCCAGCCGCTCGGTGATGGCCGTGAACCCGGAGATGTCGGCCAGCAGCAGCGCCCCCGTCATCCGGTCGGCATGCGGCCGCCCGGCCCCCTCCGGCGCCTCGGCCAGCCTCCGCACCAGCCGCTGCGGCAGGAAGCTGGCCAGCGCCTCAGCGTCAGCGGCCACGGCGATCAGCTCCCCCTCCTGCCTGCGGCCCCCGGCCGGCCGCCCGGCCAACAGGTTACCCGGCGGGCTGGAGGACGACGTCGAAGTGGGCGTGGCGGAAGGGGGCCTCGACGCCGTAGGCGGCCGCCTGGCCGGGGTCGTCGACCTCGGCGAAGTCCCGGATCAGGCTCTGCTTGACGGCGAAGACGGCGTCGGAGTCGAGGTAGGGGCTGCCGGCGACGAACACGTGGGTGGTGACCGGGAGGTGGGCGGGGGCGGCGACGATGAAGTGGATGTGGGCGGGGCGGTAGGGGTGGCGGCCGCTGGCGCCGAGGAGGCGGCCGACCGGGCCGTCGGTGGGGATGGGGTAGTCGCTGGGGGTGACCGTGCGGAACCAGAAGCGGCCGTCGGCGTCGCAGGTGAACAGGCCGCGGCCGTTGCCAGGGGGCTGGACGCCCGGCTGCTGGACGTCATAGAAACCGTGGTCGTCGGCCTGCCAGACGTCGACCTGGGCCCCGGCCAGTGGGGTGCCGTCGAGGGAGGCGACCCGGCCGGTGACCACGCACGGGTCCCCGGTGGCGACCAGGTCGATGGTGTCGCCCAGCTCCCTCGGGGGCGACTCGACCATGTGGAAGGGGCCGAGCACGGTCGACTCGGTCGCCTCCGACGCCTTGCGGTGGTTGATGGCGTCGACCAGCATGGTCACGCCGAGCACGTCCGACAGCAGGATGAACTCCTGGCGCTGGCCGTCGCACATGCGCCCGGTGGCGGCCAGGAACTCGACCGCCCGCTCCCACTCCTCGAAGGTCGGCTCGACCTCCCGCACGAACTCGTGCAGGTGCCTGACAAGGCTGCCGAGGAGCTCCCGGAGCCGCGGGTCGGGGGTGGCCGCGAAGCTCGCCACCACCGCCCCGGTCGCGGTCTCCTCGGTGAAGTCCATGCCGCCTCCTCGGGGTGGTGCGGCTCAGCCGATCAGCGGCAGCCTCGGGTCGGGATGCTCCGGCCCCCGGCCCGACGCCGCCCGCACCCAGGCCATGTCGTCGGCCAGGTCGGCCGGCCGGCCGGCCACGGTCTTGCGGGCCAGCAGCTCGTCGAGGATCGCCGCGGTCACGGCGACCCCCTCGGGGGTGGCCATGGGCTCGCGCCCGAGCGCATCGGTCAGGTCGAGGCCGTGGACCACCGCCTCCACCACCCGGCTGGCCACGAACTCGTCCAGCCGCATGAGCGCGTAGTACCCGGGGCCGACCGTGTCCGGGGCCATCGACCGCGCCCCCTCGACCGTCTTGGCGAAGGTGGCCCGGAGGACGTCGGGCATCTGGGCCGGGGTCTTGCCCTCGACCATGGTGTAGGCGTAGTCGTAGACGACCGGCGCGACCTCCGAGCGGGGGAAGATGAAGAAGCTCACCCGGTCGCGCCCCACCTGCCCGGCCTGGGGCTCGGCCATGAGCATGACCGTCAGGCCGATCGAGATGTCGAAGTGCCCGGCCAGCTCGAACAGCGTCCAGTGGGGCTTGGTCTCGTCGAGCGGCCGGAGCTTGGTCGGGGTGGCCCACTGGTCGGCGGTGAGGCTCCGGAAGCCCTGCTCGACCTGGCCGAGCTCCACCTCGAGGGTGTTGACGGTGTCCTCGTGCGAACCCATGGGCGCCTCCTAGGACGGGTCCAGTTGCAGGCGGCCGGCGGAGCGCCGGTCGAGGTCGCGGGCCAGCTGGTCGCGGGTGACGAAGCCGAAGGTGGAGGAGGCGTCGCTGGCCAGGCGCTGCGGGCTGACGCCGGAGACGAACCGCTCGGTGATGCAGCCGCCCGGGAAGGTGTAGGAGCGGGTGACCCGGACCGGGGTGGCGGTGCGGTCGATGCGGATGTAGCGCCTGGCCCCCGGCTGGTCGGAGCTGATCTCGGTCGACCCGGCCAGGTCGCAGGACGGGTGCAGCTCCACCGTCACCGCCGCCTCCTGGAAGGGCTGGACGATGTCGAAGACGATGCTGGCGAACCCGCTGCCCACCTTGACGTCGTTGAGGGACCAGCCGTCGGGTTCGAGCTGGACGCACGGCACCGCGCTGGCCGACGGCACCGCCTGGGCCATCAGCCACAGCGCCTCATGATCGTCGCAGCCGATGTCGCTGGTGTAGAGGGCGCTGTTGGCCCGGTCGGTCTGGATCGCCCAGCCCACGAAC
>CAVTCL010000011.1:0-36866 GCA_963733175.1 uncultured Actinomycetota bacterium | reverse complement strand
TGGAGCTGAGGGGATTTGAACCCCTGACCCCTTGCATGCCATGCAAGTGCTCTGCCAGCTGAGCTACAGCCCCGGAAGGGGTGACTATAGCGACCGACCCCGGTCGGTCGCAAAGGTCAGCGGATGCGGAGGTCGACCCCGAGGAGGACGAGGGGCCAGAGGAAGATGGCGAGGAGGGCGGAGAGGACAAGCTTGACGATGCGGACGGTGATGTAGTCATTGGCGAAGGCGACGTAGATCCCTACCAGGACGTAGATGAGGCCGAGGAGGCTGAATCTGCGGCGGACCACGTGCGCTCCTTAACCCCCCTGCCGGTGACTGGCAGGGTAGTCTGCGCCGGGGAGGTCCGGCTGGGCAAACTGGGTGAAATCAGGCGGTGACCAGGCTGCCGACCTCGTCGCTGCGGGCGACCACCGGGGCGTCGCGCCACAGGCGTTCCAGGTCGTAGTAGGCCCGCTCCTCCTCGAGGAAGACGTGGACGACGAAGTCGACGAAGTCCAGGAGGACCCAGCGCGCCTCGCGTTCTCCCTCGCGGCGCAGGGGCCGGGCTCCCTCGGCGCGGCAGGCGCGCTCGACCGCTTCGGCGATGGCGCGGACCTGGCGGTCGCTGTTGCCCGAGCAGATGACGAAGTAGTCGGAGATGACCAGCGGCTCGGAGACGTCGAGGACGATGACGTCGCGGGCCTGCTTGGAGGATGCCGCCGACGCGGCGGTGAGGGCGAAATCGAGGCTGGTCGGCAGGGGCGAGCTCCTGACGTCGGTGCGGTCTGGCATCTCTACGGTAGCGAGCCGGAGAGCGGCGCGCACCTGGGAAATCTCACTGGGTACCGTGCTCGGGCGGCGCGTCGGGGGGGTCGGCGCCGGCCGGGGTGCGGTAGAGAGCGTGTTTCTGGATGTACCGGGCGACCCCGTCGGGCACCAGGTACTGGATGGGGGCGCCGCGGACGACCCGGGCGCGGATGTCGCTGGAGGAGATGGCCAGGGCCGGGATCTCCATGCGGTGGACCCGGCCGGCGGCGCCGGGCACCTGGCTGACGAGGCGGTCGAGGTCGAAGCCGGGCCGGGTGGCGGCGATGAACTCGGCCTGGGCGAGCACCTGGTCGGGCTCCTTCCAGGTGAGGATCTGGAGGACCGCGTCGGCCCCGGTGATGAAGAACAGTCGGGTGCCCTCGGGCTGCTGGGCCTGGACCCGGCGCAGGGTGTCGACGGTGTAGGTGGGGCCCTGATGGTCGATCTCCAGGCGGCTGACCGTGAAGGCGGGGTTCGAGGCGGTGGCGATCACGGTCATCAGGTAGCGGTCCTCGGCGGGGCTGACCCCGACCGGCTTCTGCCAAGGCCGGCCGGTGGGCACGAACACCACCCTGTCCAGGTCGAACTGCCAGCGCGCCTCCTCGGCGGCGACGAGGTGGCCGTGGTGGATGGGGTCGAAGGTGCCGCCCATGACCCCGATGCGCCGGCTCATGAGCGCGGAGTGTAGCGCCCCGCCACCGACCGTCCCGAGGTCCCCGCTGGATTCGACCATCGCTGGCGGCTACGCTACTGGCCTAGGTCGGCAGGGCTGTCCCCGGACGGCGTTTCTGCTTGGATACGTCGGGTAAAGTCTGCGCAGGTCAGCAGGGCAGCCCGAGCGGCTCTGCCGACAGGCTGGCCCGACCCGGGTGGAGGGAGATCGACGCATGGCGCGCATCGAGTTGCAGGATGTGTCCAAGGTCTACACCGGTGGGGTCCGGGCGGTGAACGCCCTCTCCCTCGACATCCCCGACGGCGACTTCATGGTGTTCGTCGGCCCCTCGGGCTGCGGCAAGTCCACCGCCCTGCGGATGGTGGCCGGGTTGGAGGACATCACCGAGGGCGAGATCCGGATCGGGGACCGGGTGGTGAACGACATGCCGCCCAAGGACCGCGACATCGCCATGGTGTTCCAGAACTACGCCCTGTACCCGCACATGACGGTCGAGGACAACCTCGCCTTCGGCCTGCAGCTGCGCAAGACCCCCAAGGACGAGCAGAAGAAGCGGGTCGCGGAGGCGGCCAAGATGCTGGCCCTGGAACCGTTCCTCAAGCGCAAGCCGGCCGCCCTGTCCGGCGGCCAGCGCCAGCGCGTCGCCATGGGCCGGGCGATCGTCCGGAACCCGCAGGCGTACCTGATGGATGAGCCCCTGTCGAACCTGGACGCCAAGCTGCGGGTGAGCATGCGGGCCCAGCTGAGCTCGTTGCATGAGCGCCTCGGGGTGACGACGATCTATGTGACCCACGACCAGATCGAGGCCATGACCCTGGGCACCCGGGTGGCGGTGCTTGAAGGATGGGGAGTTGATGCAGGTCGACACCCCCCAGATGCTGTTCGACGCCCCCGACAACCTGTTTGTGGCCACCTTCATCGGCAGCCCGGCGATGAACCTGTCAGAGGCCAAGCTGGTGCGGGATCAGGGCCCGGCGCTGGTGTTCGCCGACCACAAGGTCCCCGTCCCCGACAGCCTGGTCTCCTCCCGCGAGGGCCTGGACGGCTATTTCGACAAGGACGCTGATCGTCGGGCTGCGCCCCTCCAGCCTGGAGGACGCCGCCTACGCCCCGGCAGGACTGGCCGCGGATCAAGGGCGAGGTCGCGGTCACCGAGGAGCTGGGCTCGGAGGTGAACGTGATCTTCCACATCACACGCCCCCCAGGTCCATCACGACGTCATGATCGCCAAGTTCGACAAGGCGGCCAAGGACGAGGTCGAGGCCGAAGAGCTGGCCGGCGAGGGCCAGAGCTTGTGGACGGCCCGGGTCAATCCCAAGACCCAGGCCAAGGTCGGCCGCACCATCGACCTGGCCGTGGACACCGCAGGGTTCCACTTCTTCGACGCCGACACCGGCCAGGCCATCGGCCGCGTCACCGAGGGCGAAGGCGCCCGAGGACGACGGGAAGCGAAGTCCGAACAGGCGTGACCCGCGTCGCCTTCCTCGGGCTCGGACGGATGGGCGCCCCCATGGCGGGGCGCCTTTCCAACGCTGGGCATGACCTGGTCGTCTGGTCGCGGACCCGAGCGCACGCCGAGGCGCTGGCGGACAGGGCCGAGGTGGCGGACTCGCCCGCCGAGGCCGGGTCCAAGGCCGACGTGGCGGTCACCATGCTGGCCGACGGCGCTGCCCTGGAGGAGGTCGTGCTCGGCCGGGACGGGCTGGCCGGGGGCCTCGGGTCGGGAAGTCTCCTGATCGACATGTCGACAACCGGACCGGCTCCGGCCAGGAAGGTGGCCAAGGCGCTGGAGGAACGGGGTGTCGGGTTCGTCGACGCCCCGGTGGCGGGTTCGGTCGGCCCGGCCTCCGAGGGCACGCTGGCCATCATGGTCGGTGGGCCCGACGAGGCGGTGGAGCGGGCGCGGCCGCTGCTGGAGGTGCTCGGCGACCCGCAGCGGACCTGGCATGTGGGCCCGGTCGGAGCCGGGCAGGCGGCCAAGCTGATGGTGAACCTGGTCCTCGGCGGGGTGACGGCCGCGGTGGCCGAGGGGTACACGCTCGGGCGGGTGCTCGGGCTGTCGCCCGACGACGCGCTCGACGTCCTGGAGGGCGCCTCGGTGGCCACCCAGACGGTGCGGTCCAAGCGGGACATGCTCCGCAGCGGCGACTACGGCGACCCGGGGTTCCGGCTGGCGTTGATGCACAAGGACCTCCGGTTGGCCGTCGACGCCGCCCGGGCCGCCCGGGCCAGCCTGCCCGGGACCGAACGGGTGGCCGAGCTGTACGCCGGCGCCAAGGGCCGGGGCCTCGCCGACCAGGACTACGCGGCCGTCGCCGCCTACCTGGCCAGCATGGCCCCGCTGCTGGAGCACACCCCTCCCGAGAGCTAGCCCGGGGCGGGGTAGGCTGGCGGACATGAGCCGTGGAGCCGGTGGGCGGGTGCGGTTGGGGATCATCGGGCTCGGGACCGTGGCCCAGGCGGTGCATCTGCCGCTCCTCTCCCGGCACCGGGACCGGTTCGAGGTCACGGCCGTGTGCGAGCTGTCGGCCGAGCTGGCGGCGGTGGTCACCGAGCGCTTCGGGCTGGGGGCTGCCGAGCGCTGCCGGGCGGCCGAGGAGCTGCTGGACGGCGGGCGTGTGGACGCGGTGCTGGTGCTCAGCTCCGGGTCCCACGGGGAGGTCGCCGGGGCCGCGCTCGCCCGGGGCGTGGCCGTCTTCTGCGAGAAGCCGCTGGCCTACACCCTGGCCGAGGCGGACGAGCTGGCCCGGCTGTCCGAGCGGACCGGGGCGCCGCTGCAGCTCGGGTACATGAAGCTGTACGACCCGGCCGTCCGGCGGGCCGCCCGCGAGCTCGCCGCCGCCAACCCCACCCTGCGGTCGGTCGAGGTGACCGTCCTCCACCCGTCCGGGTCGTCCCAGCTCGCCCACGCCGCCCTGGCCCCGCCGCCCGGCGACGTCCCGCCGGCGGTCCTGTCCGCGCTCCGGGACGAGACCGCCCGGCTCCGAGCCGAGGCGGTCGGCCAGGGGGGTGTGGACAACCGGACGCACCCCCTCCGTCCCTTGGACGAGCTTGAGCGGCTCTACACCGAGGTGCTGCTCGGCAGTGTGGTGCACGACCTGGCGGTCGTGCGGATGCTGGCTGGGGACCCGGAGCGGGTGGAGTTCGCCGACGCGTGGCCGGAGGGGAACTGGGAGTCGGTGGCGGTCGAGGCCGTCTGCCCGGGTGGGGTTCGGTTCAGCCTGCGCTGGCACTATCTGGACCGGTATCCCGGGTACCGGGAGGAGGTGCGGGTGCACCACGACCAGGGAACCGTCGCGCTCACGTTCCCGTCCCCGTACCTGCTCAACGCGCCCACCGTCCTCACCGTGACCGAGCGCGACGGGGACGGTGCCCGGGTCCGGACCCACCGTTCGACCGTGGAGGCGTTCGAGGAGGAGCTGCTCGCCTTCCACCGGCTGGTCACCGAGGGCACGCCGCCGGCCGCCGGGATCGCCGAGGGGCGGGCCGACATCCTGACCTGCCAGCGGATCGTGCGGCGGCTGGCCGCGGGGCGCGGGATCGAGCTGGCCGGCGAGGCGGCGCGGGCATGACCGCCCGGCCACCGACGCCGGCGGTGCTGCACCTGGTGCCGCACACCCACTGGGACCGCGAGTGGTACGAGCCGTTCCAGCGGTTCCGGCTGCGCCTGGTCGACATGGTCGACGGCGTGCTCGACCGGGCCGAGGCCGACCGGCGCTTCTGCTTCACCTTCGACGGGCAGACGGCCATGCTCGAGGACTACCTGGAGATCCGGCCCGAGGCCGAGGCGCGCATCAGGGCCCTGGTCGCGACCGGGCAGCTCGCCGTCGGCCCCTGGCGGATCCTGTCGGACGAGTTCCTGGTCTCGGGCGAGACCCTGGTCCGCAACCTGGAGGCCGGGGTGGCCCGGGCCGAGCGGTTCGGCCGGGCCATGGCCGTCGGCTACCTGCCCGACGAGTTCGGGCACGCCGCCCAGATCCCCCAGCTCCTGCGGCTCGCCGGGTTCGGGCACGCCGCCGTCTGGCGCGGGGTGCCGGCGGCCGTGGACCGCCACGCGTTCCACTGGAGCGCCCCCGACGGCTCCACCGTCCGCACCGAGTACCTGGTCGGCGGGTACGGCAACGCGGCCGGCCTGTTCGCCTACCCGGACGTTGCCGCCGCCGGCCGGCGGCTGCTGGAACGGCTGGCGCCGTTCTTCGGGGCCGACCCGGTGCTGGCCATGTACGGCGCCGACCACGCCGCTCCCCTGCCCGAGCTGCTGGAGGTGGTCGACGAGATCAACCGCCGCCAGGACGGCTACCAGGTCCGGCTGGCCACCCTCGCCGGCTACGTCCTCCACGAGACCGGAGCCGACGGCGAGGAGCTGCCGCGCTGGCAGGGTGAGCTGCGCTCCAGCGCGCGGGCCAACATCCTGATGGGGGTGCTCTCGGCCCGGGTCGGGCTCAAGGCGGCCTGCGCCCGGGCCGAGCGGCTGCTGGCCCGCTACGCCGAGCCGCTGCAGGCGCTGCACGGGACCGGCTGGCCGGAGGCGTTCCTCGAGCTCGGCTGGCGGCGGCTGGTCGAGTCCTCCGGGCACGACTCGATCACCGGCTGCGGGGCCGACGCGGTGGCCGACCACGTCGCGGTGCGGCTGGGCGAGGCCGCCCAGCTCGGGTCCGGGCTGGCCGAGCGGGTCGCGGCCGAGGTCGCGGCCCGGGTGCCCCGGGGGGCGGTGGCGCTGCTCAACCCGTCGCCGTTCGCCCGCTCCGGCCTGGTCGACCTCGACCTGGTCGTGCCCGACGGCTGGGACGAGGTGGCGCTCGAGCTGGCCGACGGGCGGCTGGTCGCCACCCAGGAGGTCGGCCGCTCCCCCGCCCTCGTCCACGGCGAGACCCTGCCCGGGAGCCGGCTGGCCGAGCTGTTCCGCCGCGTCCACGGGCGCGAGCTCTACCACCGGGTGGTCAACGGGATCCGGGTCGAGCTGGACGGCGGCCACCGGCTCGTCGTCGAGGTCGACGACCACCCCGACCCGCCGCACCTCGACATGGACGAGCTGCGGATGGAGGTCGAGACGGCCGCCGCGGCCGCCCCGGAGGCCGACTGGGAGGTGCGGGTGGTCGCCCCGCCCCGGCGGCGGCTGCTGGCCGCCGTGCCCGTCCCCGCGCTCGGCTGGACCGCGGTGGCGCCCGCCCAGGGCCGGGGCTCGCTCCCCGCACCGGCCGGGCCGGTGGTCGCCGGGCCGGGGATGCTCGGCAACGGGCTGGTGTCGGTGGAGGTCAACCGGGACGGGACCCTGCGGGTGCGGGCCGGGGAGGTCGTGCTGGACGGGGTGGGGCGGCTGGTCGACGGGGGCGACGCCGGCGACCTGTACAACTACGCGCCGCCCGAGCGCGACCTGGTGGTCTCCGAGCCCGAGCGGGTCGAGGTGGTCGCGGTCGCCGGCGGGCCGGTCCGGGGGGAGCTGGCCGTGCGCCGGACCTACCGGTGGCCGGTCGGCCTCGACCCGGCCGGGACCGGCCGCTCCGGCGAGCGGGCCGCCGTCGCCACCGTCCTGCATGCCGAGCTGCGGGCCGGGGAGCCGTTCCTGCGGCTGCGGGCCGTGGTCGACAACCCGTGCCGCGACCACCGGGTCCGGCTGCACGTGCCCCTGGCCGGCCCGGCCGAGCGGTCCTTCGCCGAGGGCCAGTTCGCGGTGGTGGAGCGGGGCACCTCGGCCGAGGGCGGGCACGGCGAGGTGCCGCTGCCCACCTTCCCGGCCAGCGGGTTCGTCGACGCCGGCGGGGTGGCGGTGCTGCTGGACCAGGTGACCGAGTACGAGCTGGTCACCGAGCCGCCCGAGCTGGCCCTGACCCTGCTGCGGGCGGTGGGCCAGATCAGCCGCGACCACCACCGCTACCGGGAGGAGCCGGCCGGCCCCCAGACCCCGACCCCGGGCGCCCAGTGCCTCGGCACCCAGGTCGCCGGCCTGGCCGTCTACCCGCACCCGGGCGCCTGGCACGAGGACGAGGTGCTCACCTTCATGGAGTGCTTCCGCCACGACCTCCTGGCCGCCCCCGGCACCGGCGACGGGCGGGGACGGGTCCGGGGGCTGGAAGGTGGCGGGCTGTCGGTCGACGGCGTGGGGGTGACGCTGTCGTCGCTGCGGCGGCGCGGCGACTGGCTGGAGCTGCGGCTGGCCTGCCAGCACCCCGCCCCGACCACGGCGACGATCGGCGGTGGGCTGGCCGCCGCCCGGGCGGCCGACCTGCTCGGCCGGCCCGGTCCCGACCTGCCGGTCGCCGGCGGCGCCCTCCGGCTCGACCTGCGCGCCTGGGAGATCCGCACCGTCCAGCTCCGGCTCGACAGGGAGGGACCATGACGCAGGCAACCGGCGGCACCGGGTTCCCGCTGCCCGGGACCGGACGGGCGACCGTGGCGGTGCCCGCGCCGGGACCTGGGGAAGGGCGGTGGGTCGGGGCGCCGAGCGCCGCGCTCGACCCCGACGGCGGGTTCGTCGTCGCCTACCGGGTCCGGGTGGTCGACCGGCGGGGGGCGGCCACCGTGGTCGCCCGCTCCGCCGACGGCGAGGCGCTGACCACCGTGGCCCGCCTCGACAAGGAGCGGTTCGGGGCCATGTCGATGGAGCGGCCCGCGGTCGTCCGCACCCCGGAGGGTCGCTGGCGGCTGTATGTCTGCTGCGCCACCCCGGACAGCAGGCACTGGTGGATCGACGTGCTCGAGGCCGCCGACCCGGAGGGGCTGGCCGACGCGGAGGCCGCGACGGTGTTCGCCGGCGACCAGCGGGTCGGGGTCAAGGACCCGGTCATCCGGGTCGCCGACGGCCGCTGGCACGCCTGGGTCTGCTGCCACCCGCTGGACGAGCCGGGCCAGGAGGACCGCATGACCACCGCGTATGCGACCAGCCAGGACGGGCTGGCCTGGGCGTGGCGCGGCACCGCCCTGGCGGGACGGCCGGGGACCTGGGACGCCCGCGGGGCCAGGGTCACCGCCGTGCTCGGTGACGGCCGGGCCAGCTACGACGGCCGGGCCACCAAGGAGGAGAACTTCTCCGAACGCACCGGCCTGGCCCGCCTGGCCGGGCCCGACGGCCGGCTGGTCCCCGAGGGCGGCGGCCCCGCCGCCGACGTCCGCTACCTGGAGGTGGTCCCCCTGCCCGGCGGCGGTTACCGCCTCTGGTACGAGGCCCCGCTGCCCGACGGCAGCCACGAGCTCCGCACCGAGCTGGTCGGCGGGCCTAGCGGGCCGGGCGGCGGGGGCGGTCGCGGCCGGGGGGCGTCGGCCAGGGGGTCGAGGGTGAACTCGAAGGCGGCCTCGCCGACCAGGACCTCGTCGCCGGGGCTGGCGCCGGCCCCGGCCAGGAGGTCGTCGACCCCGGCCCGGCGCAGGCGGCGCTGGAGGTAGGCGACCGCCTGGGGGTTGTCCAGGTCGGTCATGGCGACCCAGCGCTCGGGGCGGTCGCCGTTGACCCGGAACCCGGGGCCCTCCCTGGTCACCGAGATCGGCACCTCCGGGTCGGCGGCGATCGAGGTCGACGGGGCGGCCGAGGCGACCGGCCTGGCCGCCCTGGCCTGGGCGACCTCGGCCCCGAGGGCGTACAGGAACGCGGCGATGCCCTCGCCGGTCACGGCCGAGACCCCGAAGAACGGCAGGCCGCGCCGCCTGGCCGCCGCCTCGGCCTCGGGGAGCCGGGCCCGGCCCTCGGGCAGGTCGACCTTGTTGGCCACCACCATCGCCGGCCGGTCGGCCAGCTCGGGGTCGTAGGCGGCCAGCTCGGCCTCGAGGGCGGCCAGGTCGGCCTCGGGGTCGCGGCCCGGCTCCAGCGGGTGCAGGTCGAGCACGTGGACCAGCACCGCCGAGCGGGTCACGTGGCGCAGGAACCGGTGGCCGAGGCCCTTGCCGGCGGCGGCCCCGGGGATCAGCCCGGGCACGTCGGCCAGGACGAAGTCGTGGTCCCCGGCCCGCACCACCCCCAGGACCGGCTCCAGGGTGGTGAACGGGTAGTCGGCCACCTTGGGCCGGGCCGCCGAGGCCCGGGCGACGATGCTGGACTTGCCGGCGTTGGGGAAGCCGACCAGGCCGGCGTCGGCCAGGGACCGCAGCTCCAGGGTGAGGCGGCGCTGGCGGCCCGGCTCGCCCTTCTCGTGGAACCCCGCGACCCGGCGCCCGGGCCCGGACAGGGCCGCGTTGCCGCGGCCGCCGCGGCCGCCGCGGGCGGCCAGGAACCTCGCCCCGGGCCGGTCCAGGTCGGCCAGCAGCTCGCCGTCGGCGTCGCGCACAAGGGTGCCGACCGGGACCGGCAGGGTCCGGCCGTCGCCGTCGGCGCCCTTGCGGTTGTTCCCCTGGCCGTGGGCGCCCCGGCCGGCCCGCTGGTGGGGGTGGAAGTGGTACTCGACAAGGGTGCCGACACCCGGGTCGGCGACCAGCACGACGTCGCCGCCGCGGCCCCCGTCGCCGCCGTCGGGCCCGCCCCGCGGCTTGTACTTCTCGCGATGGAACGCGGTCACCCCGTCACCGCCCCGCCCGGCGGTCACCTCGATGGTGGTCTCGTCGACGAACATCCAGGGGGATCGCCGGCGGGGCTGGGCCGGGGCCGGGCTAGGCGCCCGGGTCGATGCTGGCCAGCTTGCGGCCGCGCACCATGTGGTAGACGACGGTGCCGTCGACCTTGGCGAACAGGGTGTCGTCGCCGCCGCGGCCGACGCCGTCGCCCGGGTGGATGCGGGTGCCCCGCTGGCGGACAAGGATCGTGCCCGCGGTCACCAGCTGGCCGCCGTGGCGCTTGACCCCGAGCCGCTTGGCGGCCGAGTCGCGGCCGTTGCGGCTGGAGGATGCGCCCTTCTTGTGCGCCATCTCAGCCTTCCTCTTCCTGCTTGTCCTGCTGCTCCTTCTTGGCCTTGGCGCCCGACCGGGCCGCCCGCTTGCGGCCGCCGAGGTCGATGGTCTCGACCTTGAGCCTGGTCAGGGACTGGCGGTGGCCCATGGTGCGGCTCTGGCGGGTCTTGTTCTTGTAGGTGAAGACGCGGATCTTCTTGCCCCGGTGGTGGTCGACCACGCTGGCCGTGACCTTGGCCTTGGCCAGGTCGGCGGCGGCCGAGGTCACGTTGCCGTCGTCGTCGACGACCAGCAGCGGCTCCAGCTCGAGGCTGGCGCCGTCGTCGCCGCCGAGCTTCTCGACGTCGATGAGGTCACCGACCTTCACCTTGTACTGCTTCCCGCCGGTCCGGATGACGGCGTACACCTGGGGATCGTCCTTTCAAGATGGGGGCGGCGTCAGGCAGGGTCGCCGGAGCGCCGACCGCAGAGGTTAGCAAATTGCTGTAGTTGGTGCGAGAGAGATCCGCCGCGGTCACGACCAATGGTCCGAATGCCGGCAGATCTGTCCCACACGCGAGGTACGCTGCCAGCTCCAATGCGGCACACAACCTTCCGCTTCGCCTTGGACCCGACACTGGTCCAAGAGCAAGCCCTCTCCCGCCACGCGGGAGCGTCGCGGTTCGCCTACAACCAGTCGCTGCGGCTTGTCACCGACGCTCTTGCGGCCAACAGAGACGACCCGTCGGTGCCCGTGCCCTGGTCGGGGTTCGACCTCATCAACGCATTCAATGCCTGGAAGAGGACGGAGGAAGCCGGGCGCGTCTTCGTCGTCGCGCGCGACGGGACGGTCACCAAGCACGTGACGGGCCTGCCCTGGCAGCAACAGGTCGCCGCACAGGTGTTCGAGGAGGCTGCCGTCGACCTCGGCCGGGCCCTTTCCGCCTACACCCAGGCGAAGAACGGCGAGCGCAAAGGTCGCCAGCCCGGCTTCCCGAGATTCAAGCGTAAGGGACGTTGCCGCGACAGCTTTCGGCTACGCAATCGACAGAGCAGAGGAAGCGGCTTCCGCATCCGAGTCGGCGAAGGCCACCCCCGCTCGGTGACCCTGCCAACCCTCGGCACGATCCGAGTCCACAATGACACACGCCGTCTGCGACGACTGCTTCGCCCCGTCAGTCATATCGACCCTGACAGCGGCCAGCCAGTCGTCGCGCCCCGGGCGAGAGTCCTGTTCGCCACCGTCAGCCGCCATGGCGTCCGCTGGTATGTGAGCCTCAACGTCCACGCGCCTGACTTCCACCCCGACCGCTGTCATCCGCAGCGCCTCACCAGCGGACATCCAGGCTTTGTCGGGATCGACCGCGGGCTTTCTGCCTTCGTGGTGGCCGCCACGTCGGATCTGGCTGAGGTGGGACGCTGGCAAGGATCCAAACCGCTCACCCGCCGGCTCGGCCGACTCCAGCGCCGCTCGAAGTCCTGGTCACGCACCAAACTGGGCTCCCGCAACCGCGTCCAGGCCAGCCGACGCTTGTCCCAAGAGCATGCTCGCATTGCTGACCTGCGGCGAAGCTTCCTTCACCAGGTCTCTGGCCAGCTTGTCAAGACCCACGCCAAGCTGGCCGTCGAGGACCTCGCCGTCGCCCACCTCGCACGCAACAAGCGTCTCGCCCGCGCAATCGGTGATGCCGCCTGGGCGGAGTTTGGCCGCCAGCTCCGCTACAAGGCAACGTGGCTGGGCGCCGAACTGGTCACCTGCGACCGCTGGTTCGCGTCCACCAAGACCTGCTCGCAATGCGGGACGCTGGGCGAGCCGATCGGATTGGCGGAGCGAACCTTCCGCTGTGGCTGTTGTGGTCTTGCGACGGACCGGGACCGCAATGCGGCCGCGAACCTCGCCGCCTGGGCCGAGCGCCACCACGCCCAGGCCCCGGACCGCCAAGCGGGCGGCCGGGTCATCAATGCCCATGGAGGGGAAGGTGCTGGCCGCCATCTCGGTGACGGTGCAGCCAGCCCCAACGAAGTGGGAACCGAGGCTCAGGTCACCTGAGCCGAGGACACCCGAGGAGGGTGCTTTCGGTCACCTCAGTGAGGTAGCCGACGGGCTTCAGATCTCGTGGGTGATCACCACGCCGCGGCCGTCGCAGGTGGGGCAGGTCTCCGAGAAGCTGTCGAGCAGGCCGCCCGAGACCCGCTTGCGGGTCATCTGGACCAGGCCGAGGGAGGAGACCTCCATCACCTGGCTCTTGGTCTTGTCCCTGACCAGGGCGGCCCGGAGGCGGTCGACCACGGCCTGCTGGTTGCGCTCGAACAGCATGTCGATGAAGTCGATGATGATGATGCCGCCGATGTCGCGCAGGCGGAGCTGGCGGACGATCTCGTCGGCCGCCTCGAGGTTGTTGGCGACCACCGTCTCCTCGAGGTTGGCCTTGCCGACGAACTTGCCGGTGTTGACGTCGATGACCGTCATGGCCTCGGTGCGGTCGATCACGATCGAGCCGCCCGACGGCAGCCAGACCTTGCGCTCCAGCGCCTTGTGGATCTGCTCGACGACCCGGTAGTGCTCGAACACCGGCAGCTTGCCCTGGTGCTTGTGCAGCTTGGGGAGCAGGTCGGGGGCGACCTCGGCCAGGTACTCCTCGACCCGCTGGTAGAGGTCGTCGCCGTCCACCACCAGCTCGACGAAGTCGGGCGAGAAGATGTCGCGGATGACCCGGACGACCAGCTCGGGCTCGGAGTAGATGACGGCCGGGGCGCTGGCCTTCTTGGCCTTGCGCTCGACCGTCTCCCAGCGGGCCTGGAGCCGGGCCAGGTCGGCGCGGAGGTCGTCCTCGCTGGCGCCCTCGGCGGCGGTGCGGACGATCAGGCCGAGGCCCTTGGGCCGGACCTCCTTGAGGATGTCGCGCAGGCGCGACCGCTCGGCCTCGGGCAGCCGCCGGGAGATGCCGAAGGTGTTGTCCTCCGGCTGCAGGACCAGGTAGCGGCCGGCCAGCGACACCTGGGCGGTCAGGCGCGCCCCCTTGGCCCCGATCGGGTCCTTGGTGACCTGGACGAGCACGGGCTGGCCGGCCTTGAGGACCCTCTCGATCCGGGGGGCCTCGCCGTCCAGGTCCTCCTCGTTGTAGTTGACCTCGCCGGCGTACAGGACCGCGTTGCGGCCGCGGCCGATGTCGACGAAGGCGGCCTCCATGCCGGGCAGGACGTTCTGGACCCGGCCCAGGTAGATGTTGCCGACCATGGACCGGCCGGCCTTGCGGGTCACGTAGTGCTCGACCAGGGTCGGGCCCTCGAGGACGCCGATCTGGGTCCGCTCGGTGCCCTCGGTGACGACCATGCGCCGGTCCGGGCCCTCCTCGCGGAGGATCCGCTTCTGCTCCTCGGTCAGGCCCGAGGGGCGCCGCCGGCGGCCGCGGTCGGCCTGGCGGGCGCCCTCGCGCCGCGAGCGGGTCTCCAGCCGGGTCGAGCGCTCGGAGCCGCCCGACCGGCCCCGGCCGCCGCCCTGCTCTCTGGCCTCGCCCTCGGGCGGGGCGTCGGGGGTCGCGGTGGCGGCGTCGGTGTCGGCGTCGACCGCGGCCAGGCGGCCGCCGCCCCGGGCCCGCCGCCGGCTCCGGCCGGAGCCGCGCTCGCCGCGCGCCCGGGTCGCGGTCCCGGCCTGGGGGTCGCCGTCGGCCGGCTGGGCCGGGTCGCCGTTGGCGGGGCGCGCCGGCTGGGCTTCGCCGTTGCCGCTCCCGCCGCGGCGCCTCCTCGAGGTCCGGGTGGGCGCGGGCGCCTCGCCGGCACGCTCGCCCTGGGCGCCGCCGGCGGGCGCCGCCTGGACGGCCGCGGCGCCGGCAGCGCCGCCGCGGGACCGGGCCGCTCCGGTGCTGGTCTCCTCGCCCGGGGCGCCGCCGCGGGCCCTGGTTGTCCTGGCGGCGGGCTCGTCGGCCCGGGCCGCCATGGGGCTGGGCTCGTCGGCCGGGGCGGCGGTGGGCCCGGACGGGGTGGTGGGCTCGTCGGCGTCGCCGCTGCTGGCCGGCTCGGCGGTGTCGGCGGAGCCGTCGCGGCCGCGGGCCTTGGCGGCGGCGCGGCGGCGGCGGCGGGCCCGGGTCCTGGCCGAGCCGCCGGCGGCGGTGGTGGCCTCGTCCTGCGGGGTGCCGGGCCCGGCCGGGGTCGCGTCGCCGGCGGTGGGCTCGGGGGCCGGGTCGCGGACCGCCGGGCCACCGAGCCCGGTGGGTCCGGCCGCGGGCGCCGGGTCGGGGGCGGCCGCCTCGGCGGCGGCGCCGTCGGTCCCGGCCGTCTCGGCGGCGGCCGCCGGGTCGGCGGACCCTCTGCCGCGACCGCCCCGGCGGCGCCGGCGCCCACCCGTCCGGGTGGCCGCGGCCTCCTCCGCCGGGGTCGCCTCGGTGGAGGCGCCTTCCCCTGTCGGGGCCGCCTCGGTCGCTCTCGGCCGCTCCGGCCTGGTCGCCGGACGGCCCCCTCCGGGCCGCCCGGCGCGTCGACGGCGCCGGCGCCGCGGGCGCGTCCGCCTCGGCGGGCGTCCCGGAGCGGGCGGTGGTCACGGGGGGCGGGTCGTCGCGGGGCGGCGGGGCGGGCGGCGGGGGGCCGCCGGCGAACGACGCGGCCGTGGAGTCGACCGTGGTCACGCGGAACCGGGGCGGCGGGGCGGGCTCGGGGGCCGGGGGCGGAACGACCGGGGTGTCGGCCGGGGCCGGCGCCGCCGGCGGCGGGCCCCCCGGGAACGACGCGGCCCCGCGCGGACGACGCAGCGGGGCCGAGGTGGGCTCGTCATTGGCCGGAGCGGCATCACGAGCGGCGGTGCTGGTGGAGGTGGGTGGGCTGGGGTCGGTTGCCGCGGGCGGGGATGTGGGGACGGTGGACTGGTCGCGGGCCTCTTCGACCCGCGCGTCGTCGGGGGAAGCCATTGATGCTCCTCTATCAAGCTCGGACGGCCGCCACGGGCGACCGCAAACCTTCTGCGCTCGAGAGGAGCGGCAACTCCCCCGCCACCGGTGGAACGGCCGCGATACGCGGACCGGCGCTCCCTCTCCGGGCAAGCCCATGGCTGGCGGCACGATGGCCGGTTACCACGAGATGCCCCGGGAACAGCAGGAAGCAGCAGGAACGCCGCCGGGCCGCACCGCCGGATGGCATGGCGCAAGACTGCCAAAGAGTCTGCCAGAACCGACAAGCTCCGGCAAAGATCCGCTCCCACCTGCCCGTCGCTACAGGTAGCGGCGCATGTGGACGTTCTCCAGGAGGCCGATGGCCAGGAACGTGGCGACCAGGGAGGAGCCGCCGTAGGAGACGAAGGGCAGGGGGATGCCGGTGATGGGCATGATGCCGATGGTCATGCCGATGTTCACGAACGCCTGGAAGGCGAGCATGGTCACCACGCCGGTGGCCAGGAGGGCGCCGAAGGGGTCGCGGGCGACGGCGGCGATGCGCAGGCCGCGCCAGAGGAGCAGGGCGAGCAGGGCGAGCAGGGCCATGGCGCCGGCGAAGCCGAGCTCCTCGCCGATGACGGTGAAGATGAAGTCGGTCTTCTGCTCGGGGACGTACTGGAGGTTGGTCTGGCTGCCGCGCAGGTAGCCCTTGCCGGTGACCCCGCCCGAGCCGATGGCGATCAGCGCCTGCCTCGAGTTGTAGGTGAAGCCTCGTCCACCGTCGTCGGCGCTCGGGTCGATGAACGCGGTCAGGCGCTCCTTCTGGTACTCGCGCAGCACGTTGAGCTTGAACATGCCGACCGTGCCGATCACCCCGACCAGGGCCAGCACCAGCAGCCAGCGCAGCTGGACCCCGCTGACCAGCAGCACCCCGAACAGGATGGCCACGAACACCATGAAGGTGCCGAAGTCGGGCTGGAGCAGGATCTCGGCGCAGACCAGGGCCATGGCGGCCAGCCCGGCGGCCAGCCGGCGCGGCCCGGGCGCCTCCCGACGGGCCCCGAACACCGCGGCCAGGGTGACGATGGCCCCGACCTTGGCGTACTCGGACGGCTGGACCTGGTAGGCGCCCAGCTCGAACCAGGACTGGGCGCCGTTGGTGGCCGACCCCAGCGGGGTCAGGACCAGCCCGAGGGCCACCACCACGGCGCCGAACACCACCCCGGCCCAGGCCTGGAGGCGGCGGTAGTCGACCACCATGGCCGCCACCATGACGGCCACCCCGAGGCCGAGGTTGAGCAGCTGGCGGCGCATGATCGACGCCTCCGGCAGCCCCTGGGCGCGGAGCCCGGCGAAGGTCGAGGAGTAGATGGCCAGCAGCCCGAGGGCGGTCAGGGCGATGGCGGCCAGCACCACCGTCGGGTCCAGGTGCCGCCAGGGGGCGCGCCAGGCCATCGGCCGGTCGCTGGCCTGCTCCCAGCCGAGCCGCGACACCCGGTCGCTGAAGGTTCCCCACGACTCCTGCATCAGCCGCTCCGGTCGGCGCCGGCGGCCACCGGGGTCGCCGGCAGGCCGAACAGCTTCTGGTAGATGGCCCTGGCCACCGGGGCGGCCGACTCGCCGCCGTGGCCGCCCTGCTCGACCATGACCACGACCACGTACTCCGGGTTCCCCACCGGGGCGTAGGAGGCGAACCAGGCGAACGGCGCCTGGGGCGGCAGGTCGGCGGTGCCGGTCTTGCCGGCCACCGGGAACCGGTCCAGCGGGAAGCCGGCGAACGCCGACGCCGCCGTCCCCCCGGCCGGCACCGTGGCCAGCGCCTGGCCGACGGCGGCCAGGGCGCCGGCGGGCACCTCGGCCACCTCGGCGACCCGCGGCTCGACCCGCCGGACCACCCGCCCGCTGGCCGGGTCGAGCACCGCCCGGCCGACGTGCGGCCGGTACACCGTGCCGCCGTTGGCCAGCGCCCCGTAGCCGAGGGCGAGCTGCAGCGGCGACACCTGGAGGTCGCCCTGGCCGATGGCGACGTTGAGGTTGTCGCCCCCCTGCCAGCGCCAGCCGCTGCGGCACAGCTCCCGGTACAGGTCGCTGGACCCGGCGCAGTAGGTCTTCTTGTTCTGCTCCCAGAACCGCCTGCGCCACTCCCGGGTCGGGACCGTGCCCTCGGCCCCGTAGGGCAGGTCGAGGGCGGGCTGGCGCCCGAAGCCGAACGCCCGGGCGGTGGCCTGCATCTTCTCGTCGACCTTCTCGCCCCGCTCCTCCTGGGCCCGCTCGGCCACGCCGAGCTGGGCGCCCAGGTTGTAGTAGTAGACGTCGCACGACAGCCGCAGGCTGTCGGTGAGGGCGACCGCGCCGTGGCCCCTGGGGGTCCAGTCCCGCTTGGTGTAGCTGCCGATGGTGAACGACCCGGGGCAGCTGTAGGTGCTGGTCGGGGTGATGGTGCCGGCCTTGAGGCCGGCCAGGGCGGTGAACGGCTTCCAGGTCGAGCCGGGCGGGTAGGCCGACTGGACGGCCCGGTGCAGCAGCGGCTTGCCCGGGTGGTTCGGCGTACCTGGCGAAGTCGCGCCGGGAGATGCCGCCGACGAAGCGGCGCGGGTCGTACCGGGGCAGGCTGGCCAGGGCGAGCAGGGCGCCGTCGTCGGGGTCGAGGACGACCGCGGTGGCGGCCGGGGCCGGGTAGGTGCCGCCCCGCTGGCTGTCGGGCAGCCGGCGGGCGGCCCGCATGCCGTCGGCCAGGGCCCGCTCAACACTCACCTGGAGGTTGAGGTCGAGGGTGAGCTGGAGGTCGCGGCCGGGGGTCGGCGGGCGGCCGCCGAGGGCCCGGACGACCTCGCCGGCGGCGTTGACCTCGAGGTCCTGGACGCCGTCGCGGCCGCGCAGCCACTTGTCGTAGGTCAGCTCGACCCCGGCCTTGCCGACGATGTCGCCGGCCGCATAGCCGCGGAAGCGCCGCTGCTTGAGCTCGTCGGGCGAGATCTCGCCGACGTAGCCGAGCACGTGGGCGGCGGCCGCCCCGGCCGGGTACTCCCGCAGGGCCAGCACCTGGGGGGCGACCCCGGGGAAGCGGTCGGCGTGCTCGGTCAGGTAGAAGAGCTGGCGGGTGGGGACGTCCTCGGCGACCGGGATGCCGCGCAGGGGCGAGCCGGAGTAGTCGGCGATCCGCGCCTCCAGCTTGGCCCGGGTGGTGCCGAGCAGGCGGGCCAGGCGGCCGAGGACCTCGCGGCGGCGGTCGCCGAGCTCCGGCGGCTTGACCGTGACCGCCCAGGCGGCGCGGTTGCGGACCACCACCCGCCCGTCGGCGTCCAGGATCCGGCCCCTGGGGGCCTCGACCACGACCTGGCGGACGCGGTTGCCCTCGGCCAGGTCGCCGTAGCGCTCGCCGGCCAGCACCTGGAGGTACCACAGGCGCGAGGAGAGGGCGACGAACAGCACCGCGACCAGGATCGACAGCACCGTGAGACGCGGGCGGAGCGGGGAGGACGGCGGGTGCACGGGCGCGAACCTACCAACGCTGGGCCGGTCGGGCGGGGACGCGCTCGGTCAGCGCCCACACCACCGGGTAGACGAACGGGGTCAGCAGCAGGTTGTAGAGGGCGACCAGGGGGCCGGCGCGGGCCACGGCCTCCCACGAGGACAGGTCGAACACGCGCAGCAGCAGACCGCAGCACCAGACCGAGGCCAGGCTGGCCGCGCCGGCCAGGAGCAGGTGGACCAGGGGGTGGTTGGTGGTCACGTACACCCGGACCGTGCCCACCGCGAACCCGACGGCGGTGTAGACCAGCGCCGACACCCCCACCGGCAGGTCGAACAGGAGATCGGCGACCAGCCCGGCCACGAAGCCGAACACCGCCCCGGTGGTCGCGTCCGAGGCCATGGCCACCGCCACCACGGCCAGCACCAGCAGGTCGGGCCGGACCCCGGCCAGGCGCACCTCGGCCAGCACGGTCGACTGCACCAGCACGGCCACGACCAGGATCGCGGCCAGGGCGAGGAGCCGGCGCACCGTTCAGCTCCCCCTGGCCGGCGGGGTCGGGCGGTCGACCACGACCGCGACCACGTCGAGGGTGCCGAGGGCGGCATAGGGGCGGACCGCGACCCGGGGGACCAGGCTGGCCGCGCCGGCCGGGTCGACCCGCTCGACCACGCCGATGGGCAGGCCGGCCGGGAACACGCTGCCCTGGTAGCCCTGGGTGACCACCGGGTCGCCGCGGCGGACCTCGGTGCCGGCCCGGACCGGCTGGAAGGAGAGGAGCTGGGCGCCGCTGCCCTTGACGATGCCGGGCGCCTTGCCGCGGGCCAGGGTGGCCGCGACCCCGCTGGCCGGGTCGGTGACCAGCAGCACGGTGGCGTAGTCGGCGGTCACCTGGGTGACCCGCCCGACCAGCCCGTCGGCGTCGACCACGGCCATGTCCCGCCGCACCCCCTGGCGCGACCCGGCGTCGACGGTGACCGAGAGCTGGAAGTTCGACCCGGAGCTGGCCACCACCGAGGCCCCGACGGTCCGGCAGCCGCAGCGCCCGGCCATGCCCAGCGCCCCCCGCAGCCGCCGGTTCTCGCCGAGCACGTCGGCATAGGTCCGCTCCTGGGCCCGGAGCCGGGCCACCTCGGCCTCCAGCCGCCGGTTGTCCTCGCGCAGCCCGCCCAGCTCGGCCACCCCGCCGGCCAGGTCGCCGACCGGCCGCACGACCGCGCTGGCCCCCCGCTGGAGCGGCCCGAAGACGGCGATGGCCAGGCGCTGGAGGCGGTCGACGGGGCCGCCGTCGGGCTGGCGGAAGTCGATCGTGATGAGCACGATCGCGGCGGCCAGGAGCACGGCCAGGACGGTACGCGCGCGGCGGGGACTTCTCGGCACCTTCTCCGGGAGGCGCCGGGCCTCCCGACCTCCATGGTGTCAGTGGGCCTCTGACGAGATGAGCACTTTCTTGAGCGACTCGAACTCTTCGATGCACTTGCCGGAGCCGAAGGCCACCGAGTGCAGGGGCTCGTCGGCCACGTGGATCGGCATGCTGGTCTCGTGCTTGAGCCGCTCGTCGAGCCCGCGGAGCAGGGCGCCGCCGCCGGTGAGCACGATGCCCTTGTCCATGACGTCGGCGGCCAGCTCGGGCGGGGTGCGGTCCAGGGTGTTCTTGACGGCGTCGACGATCTGGTTGACCGGCTCCTCGATCGCCTTGCGGATCTCCTCGGCGCCGATGGTGATCGTCTTGGGCAGGCCGCTGACCAGGTCGCGGCCGCGGATGTCGGTGGTCGGCTCCTCGGGCAGGGGGAACGCCGAGCCGAGGTTGATCTTGATCTGCTCGGCGGTGCGCTCGCCCAGCATCAGCGAGTACTCCTTCTTGATGTAGCTGATGATCGACTCGTCCATCTCGTCGCCGCCGATGCGGATGCTCTGGCTGGTGACGATGCCGCCGAGGGCGACCACGGCGACCTCGGTGGTGCCGCCGCCGATGTCGACCACCATGTTGCCGGCCGGCTCGTGCACGGGCAGGCCGACGCCGATGGCGGCCGCCATCGGCTCCTCGATGATGAAGGCGCTGCGGGCGCCGGCCCGGTAGGTCGACTCGACCACGGCCCGGCGCTCGACCCCGGTGATGCCCGACGGCACGCACACCACCACCCGCGGCTTGGCCATGAACTGGCGGCGGTGCACCTTGTGGACGAAGTAGCGCAGCATCTTCTCGGTGGTGTCGAAGTCGGCGATGACCCCGTCCTTGAGGGGGCGGATGGCCACGATGTGGGCCGGGGTGCGGCCGATCATCGCCTTGGCCTCGGTGCCGACGGCCAGGATGGCGTTGTTCTTGTGGTTGATGGCGACCACCGACGGCTCGTTGAGCACGACCCCGCGGCCGCGGACGTAGACGAGGGTGTTGGCGGTTCCGAGGTCGACGGCCATGTCGCGGCCGAGGAAGCGGAAGGCGTTCTGCAAGCCAGACCAGCCCCTTCCAGCGTTGCTGTGGATCACGGCGGTGGGCAGAGAAGCCCGGAGGAGAACCCGGGCATCCTACACCAGCCCCTCGAACGACCCAATGGCCGGGAGGTCACATCTGGGGAAAGAAAAGGGCCAGCTCGCGGGCGGCCGACTCGCCCGAGTCGGAGCCGTGGACCAGGTTCTTCTCGATCTCCAGGCCGTAGTCGCCGCGGATCGAGCCCGGCGGGGCGGTGATCGGGTTGGTCGGGCCCATCAGGGTGCGGACGGCGGCGACCGCGTCGGGCCCCTCGACGCACAGCGCCACCAGCGGTCCCGAGGTGATGAAGGAGACCAGGTCGCCGAAGAACGGCTTGCCCTCGTGCTCGCCGTAGTGCTGTTTGGCGGTGGCCTCGTCGAGGGTGCGGAGCTCCATGGCGACCAGCCGGAACCCCTTGCGCTCCAGCCGGCCGATCACCTCGCCGACCAGGCCGCGGGCGACGGCGTCGGGCTTGCACAGGACCAGGGTGCGTTCGTCGGCCACGGGGATCCTCCAGGGGCGGGGGCTCGGGGGCTCAAGGAGCCGAAGGCGATAGCCCCCGAACGGAACGGCGAAGGTGAGGGGATTCTACTCAGGCCGGGCCGGTGCCCATGAGCAGGTCGCGGGCCTCCCCCACCGTGTACAGCGACCCGGTGACCACGACCGCCTCGGACCCGGCGGCGTCGTCGATCGCGCCGCGGACGGCGGTGGCCACGTCGGGGGCGACCTCGGCGACCAGCCCGAGGGCCTCGGCCTCCTTGCGCAGCCGCTCGGCCGGGGCGGACCGCGGGCTCCGGTTGGCGGTCACGATCAGCCGGCCGGTGGCCGGGGCCAGCCCTTCCAGGATGCCGCGGACGTCCTTGTCGGCCAGGCACGCCACCACCAGGGTCCGGCGGTCGACCACGAACTCGCTCAGCAGCGCCTCGGCCAGGGCGCGGGCCCCGGCCGGGTTGTGGGCGCCGTCCAGCAGGACCAGCGGCTGGCGGGACACGACCTCCAGCCGCCCCGGCGAGGTCACGGTGGCGAACCCGGCCCGGACGGTGTCGGGGTCCAGCCCGCGCCGGCGCCGGGGCGGGGGCGTCGGTCCCCGGCCCCCAGGCGCCCTCGTGCGCCCCCAGGAACGCCTCGACCGCGACCAGGGCCGCGGCGGCGTTGTCGGCCTGGTGGCGGCCGTGCAGGGGGACCAGGACGTCGGTGACGACCCCGCCCGGGGTGCGCAGGTCAAGGACCTGGCCGCCCAGGGCCAGCTGGCGCCGGTCCACCCCGAAGTCGGGCCCCTCGACCAGCAGGCGGGCGTCCTGGTCGGCGACCCGGGCCGCGATCACGCGGGCGACGTCGTCGTCCTGGGCCTGGCTGACCACGGTGGCGCCGTGCTTGATGATGCCGGCCTTCTCGGCGGCCACCGCGGCCGGGGTGTCGCCCAGCTCGGGGTGGTCGAGGCTGACCCGGTTGACGACGGCCACGTCGCCGTGGACAAGGTTGGTGGCGTCCCAGGTGCCGCCCATGCCGACCTCGACCACCTGGGCGTCCACCGGCAGCTCGGCGAACCAGGTGAAGGCCAGGATGGTCAGGGCCTCGTAGAAGGTCACCGGCTGGTCGGAGGCCCGGTCGACCTCGGCCAGGAACGGCTCCAGGTAGGCCCAGGTCTCGGCGAACTCCTCGGTGGAGATGGGCCGGGTGGCCAGCGCCACCCGCTCGCGAACGTCCTGGAGGTGGGGGCTGGTGTAGACCCCGGCCCCCACCCCGAAGGCGGCCAGCAGCGACGCCACCATCCGGGCGGTGCTGGTCTTGCCGTTGGTGCCGGTCAGGTGCACGGCCGGGGCGGTCCGCTCGGGATGGTCGAGCAGCTCGGCCAGCCGGATGATCCGGTCAAGGCTCGGCCCCATGCGGGTCGGCATGCGGGCGTAGAGGGCGTCGACGGCGTCCTGGTAGTCCATCTGAAGGATTGTGCGTTCAGTGAGCGGTCACCGGCGACCAGCGGCCACCAGCCGCTGCAGCCCTGGCCGTGGCAGTAGCCGGCAGGGGCGCCGGTGCGGCCTGGCACCTGGGCGTGGACCGAGCAGAGGCTGCACCTGCCCCGCCGGACCTCGGCTGGAGGAACCGCGAGAAGGCGAACGGTAAAAACGCCGGCTGGGAGGTAGGCGACGTCGTCGACGGTGAGCTCGGCGACCGGCCCGCCGTCGGTGCCCCGCTCGTGCACGTCGCGCGGGATGCGGGTGGTGTGGCGGCTCTGGGTCGGGTGCAGGCCGAGCCCGGCCAGGTCGGCCAGCGGCTCCCCCGCCTCGGTCCCCTCCGGTGGGCCGGGAAGTTGGACGCCGTGGCGGCGCAGCTCCTCCAGCATCGACCGGAGGGCCTCGGCCGACCAGGGCGCCTCCAGCTCCAGGCGCTCGGTGACCAGCCCGGACCGGACCGGGTTGGCCTTGACGGTGAGCAGTGGCTGGCCGTCCAGCTCCCGGACCCGGAAGGCGACCCGGGCGCCGGCCAGGGCGCCGTCGCCGGTGTCGAGGTAGACGTCGCGGATCCGCTGGGTCGGTCGCGGCCGCAGCTCGAACCGGTCGACGCGCTCCAGGGCGGCAACCCGGCGCCCCGCCCCCTCCTGGTCGTCGGCGCTGACCAGCAGGACCCCTTCGACCTCGCGGGGTTGCCCGCTCATGTGGCGGACTCCTCGGCCGGGGCCAGCTCGACCCGCACCTCGAGCCCGTCCGGCTCCGGGCGCTCACGGTACCCGAAGGCGGCCACCCGCCCGGCCGCGGCCAGGTCGGCCTCGGCGGCCCGGGCCGCGTCCAGCCACGCCCGCGGCCCGGTGACGACCGCCAGGGTGACGGGCGTCCGCAGCGGCAGCCTGGCCTGGCTCTTGGCCCGGCGGACGGCGGTGATGACCTGGCTGGCCGCCTCCAGGGGCCGCCGGTCGGCCCCGGCGGCGGCCGGGTCCGGGCCAGGCCAGGGCGCCAGGTGGACCGAGCCGTCGCGCCACCACGACCAGACCTCCTCGCAGGCGAACGGGAGGTAGGGGGCGAGCAGCCGGAGCTGGACGTCGAGGGCGGCACGCAGGCTGACCCTGGCCGCTTCGCCGGCGGGCTCCCCCGCCGGCCGGTAGGCGCGGTCCTTGACCAGCTCCAGGTAGTCGTCGCAGAACGACCAGAAGAAGCGCTCGACCCTCTCGAGGGCGGCCGTCCAGTCGGCGGCCTCCAGGGCCGCGGTGGCGTCGGCCACGGCCGCGTCCAGGCCGGCCAGCATGGCCCGGTCGAGCGCCTCGGCCGGCGCCGCCCCGCCGGGGCCGTCGGAGGGCAGCCCGAGGATGAACCGCCCCGAGTTGAGCAGCTTGACGGCCAGGCGGCGGCCGACCCGCATCTGGCCCTCGTCGACGGCGGTGTCGGTGCCCGGCCGGCCCCCCGCCGCCCAGTAGCGCAGGGCGTCGGCCCCGTAGCGGTCCAGCATCGCGGTCGGGGTGACGGCGTTCCCCTTGGACTTGGACATCTTGCGGCGGTCGGGGTCGACCACCCAGCCGGAGATGGCCGCCTTCGCCCAGGGCAGCACGCCGTGCTCGAGGTCGGACCGCACCACCGTGTAGAACAGCCAGGTCCGGATGATCTCGTGGGCCTGGGGGCGCAGGTGCATGGGGAACACCCGGGCGAACCGCTCCGGGTCCTCCTCCCAGCCGCCGGCGATCTGGGGGGTGAGCGAGGAGGTGGCCCAGGTGTCGAACACGTCGGGGTCGGCGGCGAACCCGCCGGGCCGGCCCCGGTCGGCCTCCCGGTAGCCGTCGGGCACGTCGGTCGAGGGGTCGACCGGCAGGCGGGCCTCGGGCGGGACGATCGGGTGGTGGTGGTCGACCTCGCCGTCCGCTGTCAGCGGGTACCACAGCGGGATGGGCACGCCGAAGAACCGCTGGCGGCTGACCAGCCAGTCGCTGTGCAGGCCGGTCACCCAGTGCTCGTAGCGGGCGCGCATGAACGGCGGCTGCCACTCCAGCTCCCTGCCCCGCTCCAGCAGCCGGTCGCGGTGGGCGAGGAGGCGGATGAACCACTGGCGGCTGGTCACGATCTCCAGCGGCCGCTCGCCGTTCTCGTAGAACTTGACCGGGTGGGTGACCGGCCGGGGCTCGTCGGCCAGGTCGCCGGAGGCCCGGAGCAGGTCGATCACCCGGCGGCGGGCCTCGGCGGTGGTCCGGCCGGCCAGCTCGGCCCAGGCACCGGCGGCGGGGACGCCGTCGGGCGGGTGGGCCTGGATGCGGCCGTCGCGGCCGACGATCGAGCGCACCGGCAGCCGCAGCTCCCGCCACCAGAGCACGTCGGTGAGGTCGCCGAAGGTGCAGATCATGGCCAGCCCGGTCCCCTTGCCGGGGTCGGCCAGCCGGTGGGCGAGCACGGGGACGGGCACCCCGAACAACGGCGTGGTCGCTCCGGTGCCCACCAGGTCGCGGTAGCGGGCGTCGTCGGGGTGGGCGACCAGGGCCACGCAGGCGGCCAGCAGCTCCGGCCGGGTCGTCTCCACCACCAGGTCGTGACGAGGCACCTCGGGCCGGAACCGGACCCGGACGGCGACGCCGGGGACCTCGCGGTCCTCGACCTCGGCCTGGGCGACGGCGGTCCGGAAGGTCACGTCCCACAGGGTGGGGGCCTCCGCCTGGTAGGCCTCGCCCCTGGCCAGCAGGCGCAGGAACCCGCGTTGCGAGGCCCGCCGGGCCCGCTCGCCGATGGTGGCATACGCGAGGGTCCAGTCGACCGACAGGCCGAGCTGGCGCCAGAGGGCCTCGAACACCTGCTCGTCGGCGTCGGTCAGGCGCCGGCACAGCTCCACGAAGTTGGGCCGCGAGATGGGCCGCTTGGCCGGGCCCGGGCTGGCCGGGGGCGAGAACCCGGGGTCGTACGGCAGCGACGGGTCGCAGCGGACCCCGTAGTAGTTCTCGACCCGCCGCTCGGTCGGCAGCCCGTTGTCGTCCCAGCCGACCGGGTAGAACACCGCCCGGCCGCGCATGCGCTGGAAGCGGGCCAGGACGTCGGTGTGGCAGTAGGAGAAGACGTGGCCGACGTGCAGGTTCCCGCTGACCGTGAGGGGCGGGAAGTCGATCGCGTACACGTCCTCCCGCGGCCGGCCCGGGTCGAACCGGTAGGTGCCGTCGGCCTCCCAGCGGGCTCCCCACCTGGCCTCGAGCCCGTCCAGGGAGGGCCGCTCCGGGACCACGCCCATCGGTCCCTCCTCAGCGGGCGCCGGCCAGCTCGGTCTGCTGGGCGCGGACCTTGGCCAGGGCCTCGTCGACCTCGGCCAGGCGCTCGCGGGCCTTGGCCACCACCGGGGCCGGGGCCTTCTCCAGGAAGGCCGGGTTGGCCAGCTTGGCCTCGGCCCGGGCCCGCTCGGCCCCGAGGGTGGCCAGCTCCCGGTCCAGCCGGGCCCGCTCCTCCTCCAGGTCGAGCAGCCCCTCCAGCGGCAGGTACAGCTCGGCCCGGCCGGCCAGCAGCTTCGCCGCGGGCGTGCCCTGGGGCGGCGACCCGACCTCCACCGCCTCCAGGCGGACCAGGCGGCGGACGCTGTCGGCCTCGGCCCGGAACAGGGTGGCCTGGGCCTCGTCGGCGGGCACCACCAGCAGCCGCGGCCGGCTCGTGGTCGGGACCCGGTGCTCGGCCCGGAACCGGCGCAGGGCCACGATCGCCTCCTGGAGGTCGGCCATGCCGGCCTCGGCCTCCGGGTCGAGGTCGCCGGGCCGCTCGGCCGGCCAGGGACCGCGGGTGAGGGTCTCGACCCCGGTCAGGGCCCGGCTCAGCTCCTCGGTGACGAACGGCATCACCGGGTGCAGCAGCGCCAGGGTGACCTCGAGGGCGTAGGCCAGGGTGGCCCCGGCCCGCTCGGCGTCCTCGCCGCCGGCGGCCAGCCGCGGCTTGGCCAGCTCGACCGCCCAGTCGGCCAGCTCGCTCCAGGCGAACCCGTGCAGCAGCCGCGCCGCCTCGGCCGGGTCGAACCCGTCGTAGGCCGCGGTCACCGCGGCCCGCGTCCGCTCCAGCCGGGAGAGGAGCCAGCGGTCGGCCAGGGCGAGGGACGGACTCGGTTGGGGGGGGTTCGGGGGGGCGCTTGTCGCCCCCTCGATGGACCCATCACGAACCGCCCCAGGTTCCAGAGCTTGTTGGCGAAGTTGCGGGCGCCCTCGACCCACTCCTCGGCCAGGGGCACGTCGGTGCCCGGGTTGGCCCCGCGGATCAGGGCGAAGCGGAGGGCGTCGGTGCCGTAGCGGTCCATCAGCTCGATCGGGTCGATGACGTTCCCGAACGACTTGGACATCTTCTTGCCCTGGGCGTCGCGGACCATCCCGTGGATGGCCACCACCTCGAAGGGGGTGGGCGGCTGGAAGTGGCAGCCGAACATCAGCATCCGGGCCACCCAGAAGAAGATGATGTCGTAGCCGGTGACCAGCACCGAGGTCGGGTAGAAGGCGGCCAGGTCCTCGGTCTTCTCCGGCCAGCCCAGGGTCGAGAACGGCCACAGCCCGCTCGAGAACCAGGTGTCGAGCACGTCCTCGTCCTGGGCCAGCTCGCCCGCGCCGCAGGTGGCGCAGGCGGCCGGGTCCTGGCGGGCCACGGTGACGTGCCCGTCCGGGCAGTACCAGGCGGGGATGCGGTGGCCCCACCAGAGCTGGCGGGACACGCACCAGTCGCGGATCTGCTCCATCCAGCCGAAGAAGGTCTTCTCGTAGCGGGCCGGCTCGAACCGGGTCTTGCCCGGAGCGGACCGCCTCCATGGCCTCCTCGGCCAGCGGCCCGGTGGCCACGAACCACTGCAGCGACAGCCGCGGCTCGACCTCGGTCCGGCAGCGGTAGCAGTGGCCGACCGAGTGCGGCGCCTCCTCGACCCGCTCCAGCAGCCCCAGCTCGGCCAGGGCGGCCTTGACCTCGCGGCGGGCGGCGTAGCGGTCCAGGCCCTCGAACCGCCCCCCCTCGGCGTTGACGATCGCCTCCTCGGTGAAGATGTCGACGGCCGGGAGGCCGTGGCGCTCGGCGATCTCGTGGTCGTTGGGGTCGTGGGCCGGGGTGACCTTGACCGCGCCGGTGCCGAACTCGCGGTCGACGGCCGCGTCGGCCACCACCGGGATGAGCCGGTCGACCAGGGGCAGGCGCACGGTCTTGCCGACGAGGTCGCGGTAGCGGGGGTCGTCGGGGTGGACGGCGACGGCGGTGTCGCCCAGCATCGTCTCGGCCCGGGAGGTCGCCACCCCGATCCAGCCCGACCCGTCGGCCAGCGGGTAGCGGAGGTGGGCGAGCTCGCCCGGGACCTCCTCGTGCTCGACCTCGATGTCGGAGAGGGCGGTCAGGCAGCGGGGGCACCAGTTGATGATCCGCCGGCCCCGGTAGAGCAGGCCCTGCTCGTAGAGGGAGACGAACACCTCGCGGACGGCCCGCGACAGGCCCTCGTCCATGGTGAAGCGTTCCCGCGACCAGTCGACCGAGTCGCCGAGGCGCTGCATCTGGCCCAGGATCCGCCCGCCCGACTCGGCCTTCCACGCCCAGACCCGCTCCACGAACGCCTCCCGGCCCAGGTCGAAGCGGGTCTTGCCCTCCTTGGCGAGCTCGCGCTCGACCACGTTCTGGGTGGCGATGCCGGCGTGGTCCATGCCGGGCAGCCACAGCACCTCGTCCCCGCGCATCCGGTGCAGGCGGGCCAGGTAGTCCTGGTAGGTGTGGTCGAGGGCGTGGCCGATGTGGAGCGACCCGGTCACATTTGGAGGCGGAAGGGCCATGCTGAAGCGCGGCCGGCCCGACGCCGGGTCGGCCCGGAAGACACCGCTGCTCGAGCCAGCGCCGGTAGGTGGGACCCTCGACCGTCGTGGGGTCGTAGGTCTTGGGAAGCTCGGGGCGCCCTTGTGGGGTGGTCACGGGTGGTGTGCTCCTCGATCGGAAACCGGGCCGCGGCACCGCTCGGCGGCGCGCGAAGGCGTAAGCCTAGCCCGATACTCGAAGGGCCGAGGCGGTCTGGGCCGCCAGCGTGGCCACCATCCTGCTCACCCGGGTCCCGTCCATGACGATCAGGCGCTGCGCTCCCGGCGGGTCCGCTCCGGGGTCTCGCGGTCGCGCGGGACGAGGGTGGGGTTGACGCCGCTGGAGACCACGTCGGCGGTGATCACGCAGCGCCGGATGTCGTCGCGCGAGGGCAGGTCGTACTGGACGTCGAGCAGGACCTCCTCCAGGATCGCCCGCAGGCCGCGGGCGCCGGTGCCGCGCAGGATCGCCTGGTCGGCGACCGCCTCCAGCGCGTCGTCGGAGAACTCCAGCTCCACCCCGTCGAACTCGAAGAACTTGCGGTACTGCTTGACCAGCGCGTTCTTGGGCTCCACGAGGATGCGGACCAGGGCCTGCTTGTCCAGGGAGTGGACCGAGGAGATGACGGGCAGGCGGCCGATGAACTCGGGGATCAGGCCGAACTTGAGCAGGTCCTCGGGGAGCACCTTGGCCAGGATCTCGCCCACGTCCTTGTCCGCGATACGGCGGAGGTCGGCCCCGAAGCCGACCCCCTTGCGCCCGATGCGCGACTCGATGATCTTCTCGAGCCCGGCGAACGCCCCACCGCAGATGAACAGCACGTTGGTGGTGTCGATCTGGATGAACTCCTGGTGGGGATGCTTGCGGCCGCCCTGGGGGGGCACGCTGGCGGTGGTCCCCTCCAGGATCTTGAGCAGGGCCTGCTGCACGCCCTCGCCGGAGACGTCGCGGGTGATCGACGGGTTCTCGCTCTTGCGGGCGATCTTGTCGATCTCGTCGATGTAGATGATCCCCGTCTCGGCCTTCTTGACGTCGTAGTCGGCCGCCTGGATCAGCTTGAGCAGGATGTTCTCGACGTCCTCGCCGACGTAGCCGGCCTCGGTGAGGGCGGTGGCGTCGGCGATCGCGAACGGCACGTTGAGCATCCGGGCCAGCGTCTGGGCCAGCAGCGTCTTCCCGCAGCCGGTGGGCCCGAGCAGGATGATGTTGGACTTCTGGAGCTCGACGTCGCCCGAGGCGGTGGCCCCGACCTGGATGCGCTTGTAGTGGTTGTAGACGGCGACCGACATGACCTTCTTGGCGCCGTCCTGGCCGATCACGTAGTCGTTGAGGAAGTCGTAGATCTCCTTGGGCTTGGGCAGCTCGTCGAACTTGAGCTCGGAGGTCTCCGACAGCTCCTCTTCGATGATCTCGTTGCAGAGGTCGATGCACTCGTCGCAGATGTACACGCCGGGCCCGGCGATCAGCTTCTTGACCTGCTTCTGCGACTTGCCGCAGAACGAGCACTTCAACAGGTCGCCGCCGTCTCCGAACTTGGCCATCTGGTCGAGTCCTCTCGCTCAGGGCTGCGGTCGTCGACTTGGGGAGCGTACCTGCCCGCTGGTGCCGCCCGCCACCATCTTCTCGAGCCTACTGGGCGCTCGCGACAGCCAGCAGCTCCTCGGCGGCCTCCCGGCTCTCGATGATCTCGTCGATGATCCCGTACTCCTTGGCCTGGGTGGCGGTCATGATGAAGTCGCGGTCGGTGTCGCGGCCGATCTTCTCCACGTCCTGGCCGGTGTGGGTGGCCAGGATCTCGTCCAGCATCCGGCGCATGCGGATGATCTCGCGGGCCTGGATCTCGATGTCGACCGACTGGCCCTCGGCCCCGCCCGACGGCTGGTGGATCAGGACGCGGGAGTGGGGCAGGCCGAGGCGCTTGCCGGGGGCGCCGGCCGACAGCAGCACCGCCGCGGCCGAGGCGGCCTGGCCCATGCAGGTCGTGGCCACGTCGGGCTTGACGTACTGCATGGTGTCGTAGATCGCCAGCAGCGCCGTCACCGACCCGCCGGGCGAGTTGATGTAGAGCTGGATGTCCTTGTCCGGGTCCTCGCTCTCCAGGTGCAGGAGCTGGGCCATGACCAGGTTGGCGACGGTGTCGTCGATCGGCGTGCCCAGGAAGATGATCCGCTCGTTGAGCAGCCGCGAGTAGATGTCGAAGGACCGCTCGCCGCGGTTGGTCTGCTCGACGACGACCGGGACCAGATAGTTGGAAGGTGGCTGCATCGCCGCTTACTCCTTGGGCTCGGATTCGTCGTCGGGCGCCGGGTCGCGCTGCTCGGCATGCTCGACCATGAACGCCAGGGCCTTGCTCCGCAGGATATCACCGGTGATCACCCCGACCCGGCCGTCGGCCAGGGCGCGGCGGACCTCCTCGGGGTCGCGCCCGACCCGCTGGGCCTGGCGCCGGATCTCGGCCTCGACCTCCTCCTCGCTGGCCTCGAAGCCTTCGGCGGCGGCCACCGCCTCCAGCACCAGCTGGGCCTTGACGGCCCGCTCGGACTGGGCGCGCAGGTCGGCCTCGACGTCCTCGGCGGTCTGCTCCAGGGCGGCCAGGTACTGCTCGAGGTTGGTCCCCATCATCTGGAGCTGCTGGGCGAAGCGGTTGGCCCGGTAGTGCAGCTCGTCGTGGACCAGCGACTCGGGCAGGGGCACCTCGACCTGGTCGAGGTAGGCCTGCAGGACCCTGGTCTCCAGCTCGCTGGCGGTCTGGGCGGCGGCCGCGCCCTCCAGGCGCTGGCGCAGGTCGGCCTTGAGCTCGTCCAGGGTGTCGAACTCGCTGGCCTCCTGGGCGAAGTCGTCGTCCAGCTTGGGCAGGACCTTGGCCTTGGCCTCCTTGACCAGGACCTGGAAGGTGACCTCGCGGCCGGCCAGCTCCTCGCCGGCCTCCTCGGGCAGGGTGGCGTTGAAGCTGGAGGATGTCGCCCTTGCGCTTGCCCTCCAGCTCCTCGTCGAGCTTGGGCACGACCATGCCCGAGCCGACCTCGTAGAGGAAGTCGCTCCTGGTCAGCTCGGGGATCTCGTCGGTGTGGTGGGTGGCCCGCAGGTCGATCTGGGCGAAGTCGCCCTTGGCCAGGGGGCGCCCGATGACCTCGAGCTGGGCGGTGCGGTCGCGCAGCCGCTCCAGCTGGGCGTCGATGTGCTCGTCGGTGACCTCCAGGACCGGCCGCTCGACCTCGACGCCCTGGTAGGGGGGCAGGTCGAGCTCGGGCTTGACCTCGAAGGTGGCCGAGAACTCCAGCGCCTCGCCGTCGGTGTAGTCGGGCGGCTCGACCTGGGCCCTGGACAGCGGCTCGACGCCCAGCTCCTCGATCGCCTTGGCGTAGAACTCGGGCACCGCCTCCTGCTCGATCGCCTCGGCCAGCAGGGCCTCGCGGCCGATGCGGGCCTCGATCACCTGGCGGGGCACCTTCCCCTTCCGGAACCCGGGCACCCGGACCTCCCGGGACAGCCGCCTGGCCGTACGGTCGATCGCCGGCCGGAGCTCGTCGGGCTCCACGACCACGTTGATCCGCACCTTGGTGGGCTCGACTGGCTCGAGGGTGCTGCGCACGGGTGCCTCCGAATTGGGAACGGGTGAACCGAGCAACAAGCCCGGGAGTTGGGTCCGGGACGCCAAGCCACCCCGGAAGCCCGGGCGGGACCCGCCCGAGCACTGACAGAACGGCGGCCAGTATACGCGCGCCGATCGGTCGCCTCGGGGGAGGATCCGGAGCGCCGAGTCGAGGCTGCGGCCGGGCTGTGGACAATGCAACGCACCTCCATGGCGGATCGGGCCGGAGCCGAACCCCGACAGTCCCGCCGCCCACCGCGCCGAGGCCCGCAACATGGGCCTGCTCCCCCGCTCGGCCCCGGCTCCCCGCCTGCCGGACCCGCCCGGCCTCCCCACCCTGCGGGCCTTCCAGCTCGGGCAGGGCCTGGTCGCCCTCGACTGGCTGCGCCGGCGGACCGGCTGGACCTGACCGCCCGCTCGCCGGGAGACCTCGGGATTGGATGAGGGGCCGGCCCAACTTCTCCAGCCGGGGTGCCGGCCCCTCAGCGCCTTGGCGCAAGCTCGCTGAGCTCAGCGAACCACCCGGTCCTCACGAACCGCTCACGTACCGGCGGCGGAGCAATCTCAGCCGATGAGGACCGGCACCCCGACCCCGAAGATGGGCAGGCTCGGGTCGTAGTTGACCTGCAGCGGGTCGAGGTTGAGGGCGGTGAGGCGGTCCACGACCAGCAGGGAGTCGATCTGGACGGCGCCAGCAGGAACGGGAAGACGACCAGGGGGGCGCTGGCCGCGTACACCGCGCCGGTCAGGTTGACCGGGCCGCGCAGCTGCATCGACCTGGTGTTGCCGGGGTCGGCGAAGATCGACAGCCCCGCGTACTCGCCGGTGGCCGGCGGGCTGGCCACGAACTCGCCCCCGTCGTCCAGCCGGAACCTGGACCCGGCGTCGCCGTCGCACGGCGTCGGGTAGTCCTCGCAAGCCAGGTAGATGGTGACGCCGCCAGTGCTCTCCACCCGACCGCCGTTCATCACCCTGAACCCGGGGACCGAGGGGGAGAACTCCGTGACCACGTAGACCCCTTCGTCCAGGGTCAGGGTGGCGCCGTCGTTCACGGTGATGCTGTCGTACACGCCCGGCTGTGAGGGTCGTGTCCGCGGTGATGTTCCGCACCGGGGTCGCAGTCCGGCGTCGGCGGAGTGGTCAGCTCGTCCGGGGTGAGCAGGTCGGCGAGCGGGTCGGGGACCGGCGGCCCCCCCGTCTCGGCCGGCGGGAGCAGGTCTCCGGGACCGTCGAGTTCGACCCCCCCGACGACCCTGATCTGGTTGGCGCTGACGTTGCCGACGCCGTCGATCAGCACCGCGTCGGAGTCGTCGGAGTTGACGACGATCCCGCCGCCGTGACCTCGATCCCTCCCGTGCCGAGCATTGCCAGTGCGGCCTCGTCGTCCGGGTCGAGCACGCAGAGCACGCAGTTGTTGGGCGCCGCCGGCCCCGCCCCGGCAGCGGCCCTCGCCCTGATGCTGCTGGTGGTCTTGCCCAGCACGGGCGCGAACGCGTACCGGACCACGATCGGCGGCGTGGTCACCTGCAGCGCGTTCGATCCGTCCGGGCAGGCGGCGCCGGGCCCTGGCACCGGGTTGGGCATGGTCCAGCAGACGACCTCGCCGTTCCCCACGTTGCCGTCGGTCGCCCAGCCCGCATCATCCGGCAGCTCGACCAGGCCGCCGACGTTCCGGTTCAGGAAGGTCTCCACGGTGGTGATCGCCGCCACGCCCCCGTCGGACAGCAGCGACGACGCGCCCGCCAGCGCCGCCGAGTCCGCCGCCGTCTGCGCCGAGGTCCGGGTCGCCCAGTTCAGCCCGATGTCCACCACCAGGGCGGCAAAGCCCAGCAGCACCGTCAGCGACAGCGCCACCGTGATGGCGACGCTCCCCCGCTCAGATTCCCCCCGACCCCGCGACATAGTGGGCCATCGTCCCCGATCGGGAACCCGGCAGCCAGTTCGCGACGAACCGCTCAGAACCCGCGCATGCCCCGCGCGGCGTACGCCCCCTCAGCGCCGGCGGAGCCAGAGCGACGCCTGGGTCGGTTGCATGGTCTGGTCGACCACGCCCAGCAGCTCGCCGTGCAGGGCGTCCAGGTCGACCTGGTCGCGCAGGCGGCGCCGCGAAGCCGTCCACCGTCCGGGCGGCGTCGTAGCGGCGGCGGTTGAAGCGCCGGTCCACCAGGTCCTGGACCCGGCGGCGCAGCGGCTGGAACAGCGCGGCCACGGCCAGGGTGGCGGCGGCCACGGCCAGGCTGCCCGAGCCCTCGGCCAGGCGGCTGGCGGCCGGGACGACCAGCAGGTACGGCACGACCAGCAGGACGGTCACCGCGCGTAGGTGACGGTCCGGCTGACGAGGCGGTCCAGGTCCCACAGCCGGTAGCGCAGCACCGCCACCGCGATCGCCAGGGGGACCGCCAGCAGCAACGGCCAGGAGAAGGAGTCCACCGTCGGCAGCACCCCGAAGGCCTCCAGCGGGATCAGCAGCAGCGGCCCGACGACGGCCGTGGCCGCCCCGGCCGCGACCCAGCGCAGCTGCTGGCGCTCGACCCCACCCGAGGACCGGAACCGCAGCACCACACAGAGGGCCGCCGCCGGGATGCAGGCGAACAGCACACCCCAGCCGACCCAGCTGATGATGCCGGCGGCCGTGCCGGCCCAGCCGCCCAGCGGGAACGGCTTGGCCACCGGCACCAGGGTCTGGGTCATCGGGCCCGGCGACAGGACCCAGCCCACCACCTCCAGGGTGGTGCCGGCCACGGCGGCGACGGCGACCACCCGCCAGCGGCGCGACCGCAGCCGCCCGTTCGGCAGCAGCAGCAACGGCAGGGTGATGGCGAGGGTGATGCCGACCGCCCACAGGCTGTCGCCGGCCAGAGCCGCCAGCCGGGCGGCCGGTGGCAGCGGCCGTCCGGTGCGCAGCAGCAGGTCGACCCATGGGTCCCAGGGGACATAGGCGGCCCAGACCAGCCCGGCGGCCGCGTACAGCCAGCCGATCGGGTTGGCGGGCCGCCGCAGCGTCAGGACCAGCCCGATGGTCGCGAACAGCAGCCAGACGGCGCCGTCGAAGGCGCCCGTGACGAGCACGTCGGAGGTCAGCGGCCGGGTCACGAACAGCGTGACCACCAGCCCGCCGACCAGGCAGCCGAAGGTGGCCAGCCACAACGACCAGGCGAGCAGGGTCCTGCTCCGCACGCGCATCGGCACCATCCGTGATCGGCTCACCCTCAGGTGGGTCGCAGCACCGTAGGCCCCCAACGGTACGGGACCGTTACGGCCCTCGGTCAGCAGCGGTCGCCGCATCAGGTGGTGTCCCCACCGTCTGAAATGATTCCCATCGGACGGCACGCCGCCTCTCGCCGGAGGAACCGATGACGAAGGTTGCCGCAGGTATCACCACCTCACTCGACGGCTACATCGCCGGGCCGAACGACGGGCCGGGCCGCGGCCTCGGCGAAGGCGGTGAGCGACTGCACTACTGGGTCTTCGGCGGCCCCTGGAGCTACGCCGAGGCCCCGAGCGGCGAGGCGACAGGCGTGGACAAGGAGTTCCTCGACGCAGGGTTCGCCCGCGTCGGCGCCGTCGTCGGTGGCCGCAACACCTACGAGGCAGCCGAGGCATGGGGCGGGCACAACCCGTTCGGCGTGCCGTTCTTCATCGTGACGCACCGACCGGACGACGCTCCCGCCGACGCCGGCTTCACCTTCGTGGACGGGCTGGACGAGGCCATCGCCCAGGCCCGCGAGGCCGCCGGCGACAAGGACGTGCTCGTCATGGGCGGGGCGGACATCATCCGCCAGGCCCTGCGCGCCGGCCACGTGGAGGAGCTCGCGATCTCGATCGCCCCGGTCGTGCTCGGCGCCGGCAAGCGCCTGTTCGACGACTTCGACCAGCCCCTGACCCTGGAGCACCTGAACCTGCTCCAGTCGCCGTTCGCGACCCACATCAGCTACCGGGTCGTTCGCTGACGGCGAGCTCGGGTCGTCGCCGACATCACGGCTGCGGCGTCACGTCGCCGCGCGCCCCTCGGTCCCACCAGTCGAGCACCCGGAGCGCGCGGAGGGTGTTCCAGCGACTCGGGCGCTCCGACGCCGCCCTCGAGGTCGAAGTGGACGCGACCCGGATGGATGCGGTCGAGCAGCCACCGGCCGTCGGGCTGCCGCTTGGACCGCACGACCTCCACGGCCTCCGCCATCCGGGGATCCGGGTCCGCGCCCGGGCGGCGGAAGTAATCGAGCGCGCGCAGCACGTCGTAGCGCCAGTAGTAGGGGAACGCGAAGTCGAGATATGCCGGATCGGCGACCTCGCCGGTGCTCTTGCGGCGGAACAGGCCGCGTTCGAGCAGATACTCCTCCCCGCTGCGGCGGGCCTCGCGCACCGCGGCGGAACCCCCGGTCGCGCGCTCGAACTCGAGCAGCCCGTCGAGCACGTTGATCGTCGTGTCGAACGAGGAGCGCACCGACCCGTTCTCGGCCTCGCAGTTCCAGCCGC
>CAVTCL010000010.1:0-86121 GCA_963733175.1 uncultured Actinomycetota bacterium | reverse complement strand
CAGCCAACCGGCGATCAGCCGACCAACAGCGCCGGACCCTAACAACCACGGACGGTCAGAGACAAACCTGTCCGGACATGAAAACTAACGAGTTTCGGACCCGGAGTTTGGTGGAAGGGCGGCGCCGTGGCGGCCTCTCCCCTCCATGAAGCTCGCCGCCCCGGCGGCCGTCTCGCCCGAGGCGAGCGTCGCCATCCCGCGGCGGAACTCGTTGGCCATCGCCTCCGGCTCGGCCAGGTCCCACTGCTCGATCGCCGACAGCCGGTCGTTGCGCAGGCCGGCCTGGGGCAGGGCGGCCAGCTCGTGGGCAAGGGCGACCGCGGCCGTCAGGGCGGCGCCGTCGGGGACGACCCGGTTGACCAGGCCCATGGCGAGCGCCTCGGCGGCGCCGACGGGCCGGCCGGTGAGCAGCAGGTCCATGGCCCGGGCATGGCCGATCAGCCGGGGCAGCCGGATCGTCCCCAGGTCGATCAGCGGCACCCCGAAGCGGCGGTTGAAGACGCCGAGGATCGCCCCCTCGGCCGCCACCCGCAGGTCGCACCAGAGGGCCAGCTCGAGGCCTCCGGCCACCGCCGGGCCCTCGATCGCGGCCAGCACCGGCTTGGACAGCCGCAGCCGGGTCGGGCCCATCGGCCCGTCGCCGTCGCCGGCCACCCTTGGCGGCCGGCCGGCGGCGACCGCCTTCAGGTCGGCCCCGGCGCAGAAGGCCCCGCCGGCGCCGGTCAGCACGGCGACCGAGGCACCCGGGTCGCGGTCGAAGTCGCGGAAGGCCCCGGCCAGCGCGGCCGCGGCCGGCCCGTCCACGGCGTTGCGCCGCTCGGGCCGGTCGATCGTGACCACCGTCACCGGCCCGTCCCGCACCACCCGCACGCCGCTGTCGTCCGCCACCGCCGCCTCCTCGGTCCGCCTGCCGGGATCCTAGCCGCGGCCGGCGGGTCGGGGGGCGGGCCCGCCCCGCCGGGCCCGGCCCGGCCGCTGGATTGAGCGGTGGGGGCCGGTGGTGCCACCATGCGCGGCAGGTCCGCAAGCCGAGAGGAGTCGCGAGGTGCCCGACGCTGTCCCGCTGGTCGACGTCCGGGCCGCCTACCTGGCCCAGCAGGCCGAGCTCGACGCGGCCGTCGCCGGGGTGGTGCGGAGCGGCGGGTTCATCCTCGGGCCGGAGGTGGAGGGGTTCGAGGCGGCCTTCGCCGGGTTCTGCGGCACCCGGCGGGCGGTCGGGGTGGCCTCGGGCACGGCCGCGATCCACCTGGCCCTGGCCGCGCTCGGGGTCGGGCCGGGCGACGAGGTGGTGACCGTCGCCCACACCTTCACGGCCTCGGCCGAGGCGGTCGCCCACGCCGGCGCCCGGCCCCGGTTCGTCGACGTCGACGAGGCCACCGGGGGCATGGACCCCAAGGCCCTGGCCGGCGCCCTGGAGGGCGCGGCCGCGGTCCTGCCCGTCCACCTGTACGGGCTGCCGGTCGACATGCCCGCGATCCTGGCCGTGGCCGCCGAGGCGGGCCTGCCCGTGGTCGAGGACGCCGCCCAGGCCCACGGGGCGACCATGACCCTGGCCGGCGGCGAGGTCCGGCGGGCCGGGTCGGTGGGGCGGCTGGCCGCGTTCAGCTTCTACCCGGGCAAGAACCTCGGCGCCTTCGGCGACGCCGGCGCGGTCACGACCGACGACGACGAGCTGGCCGACCGGGTCGCCCGGCTCCGCGACCACGGCCGCACCTCCAAGTACGAGCACGCCGAGGTCGGCTGGGGCGAGCGCCTGGACGCGCTCCAGGCGGCCGTGCTCCGGGTCAAGCTGGAGCGCCTGGAGGCCGGCAACGCCGCCCGCGAGCGCCTGGCCGGCCGCTACGACGAGGCCCTGGCCGGGGTCGGCGACCTGGTGCCACCGGCCCGGGTCGAGGGCCGGACCAGCGCCCGCCACCTCCACGTCCTCCGGACCCGCCACCGCGACGAGCTGCTCGCCGCCTGCCACGCCGCCGGGGTCGGGGCCGGCATCCACTACCCCGTCCCCCTCCACCTCCAGCCCGCCTGGCGCCACCTCGGCCACGCCCGCGGCGACCTGCCCGTCACCGAGGCATGGGCCGCCGAGTGCCTCTCGCTCCCCCTCTACCCGGAGCTGACCGAGGCCCAGCAGGACCGCGTCGTCGAGGTCGTCCGCGGGTTCTTCGGCGCCCGCTGAAGCCCGGCGCCCGCGCGCCGGTCCGAAGGGCTAGTGGTGCGCCTGCGGACTGGTTTGATGGTTGCCGATCCGGCGGAGCTGGACCAGGACGACACCGCCGGCCACCAGGACAAGGCCGAGCATGCCCCGTGTGCTCGGCCGCTCGCCAAGGAAGATCCAGGCCAGCACCGCCACATGCACCAGCATCGTGTTGTTGATCAGGCTCGACTCCATGGCCGACAGCCGCCGCATGGTGTGGTTCCAGACCGTGAAGGCAGCCGCGGTGTTGATCACCGCCAGCCACACCACCACCAGCCAGCTCGACAGCGTCAGCCTGGGGACGCCGTCGTGCACCACCGCCACGGCCAGCAGCACCCCCGACCCGATGCCCATGCTCACCACCGTGACCGTGAGCGCGGGCAGGCCGTCGTCGCGGTTCACCGACCGCCCGAGCATGGTCGCCGCGGCGAAGGCGACCACGCCCCACAGCGACGACAGCGACCGCCCCGATCTGGCTGGCGGGGAGCGCGACCGGTCCGAAGTACACCAGCGCCCCGGCCACAGACAACAGCACCCCGCCGCCCTGCAGCGGCGCCGGGACCGCAACACCGGCCGGCCCACCAGCAACGCCAGCAGGCACACAAAGGCGAGCCCGTAGCGCAGCCCCGCGAAGCTGAGCGCCGGGATGTCGTGGAGCTGGCGCTTGACGAGGATCCAGGAGGTTGCCCACACAAACACGACGACCACGGCCTGGACGCTCGCGGCCAGGCGCGAGGGTTGGTGACCCAGCACGGAGACCTCCGGGACGCTATCGGCACGCGTTGGCGTGCCGACCGATCCCCGCCGGACTCGGTACTCGGGCGACTGCCGCTAGGCGTGTACTGGTCGAGGCGCCTGCGGGGTGTATGCCAGCACGCGGAAGAGTTCGGCGAGTGACGAGCGCGACCCGGCGAGGATCGTCGCGCGGCCATCCTTGAGCGCCTGGGACGGCGTCAGCTTACGCAGCGCGAGGTCCATGAATGTCTGAAGATCGCAGGCGATCCGTAGCGTTGGGTCGGTCGGCGACGGGCCGGAGCGGGGCAGGAACCTGCCGTGGCGGAGCTGGAAATGGAACACCTCGTCGCCGACGTGGAACTCGAAGGTCTCGCGGCGACTGCGGATCCAGGAGGTTGGTCTGGGTTCCGGCCAGGCACAGCGCGACGAGCTCGGCGCGAGCCGTCTGTGGGTCGATGCGATCGTCGACGGGGAGATCGAGCCCCCACAACCCGAGGGCGATCAGTGGATCGCGCAGTCGTTCTCCCTCCTCGGTGAGCTCATAGACCGCGACGCCGGCGGGAGGAGGGAGCGTGCGCTTGCGGATGATCCCTGCCTCCTCGAGTCCTCGCAGTCGCTCCGACGAGCCGGTTGCTCCCGATCGCCGGGAGGACCGCGAGGAGGTGCTTGAACCGCTTGGGACCGAGCAGCAGCTCACGGATCACCAGCATCGTCCAGCGCTCGCCGAGGACATCCAGCGAGCGGGCGAGCGGGCACATCTGCCCGTAGGTCTTGGTCGGCACCCCCCAAGCATAGCGAGAGATGCCGTCGATCGCCATACGATCCGTAGCCACACGCCATCTGTTGCGTATACCGAGGGTTGACATACGTCCAGGGTCCTAGTCACTATACGATTCGTATAGTAAGCCCCAGCACCTCGAACGGCCGCCCTGGCGGTCAAAGGAGCAGCAGCGATGAGCAAGGTCCAAGCGCCCCAGGGCGCTGGCAGTGCACACGACGTGGAAGGACACAGCTACCCAGACCATCAACGTCGGCGGCGTCGAGTTCGCCTACCGACAGCTCGGCCCAGACACCGGCGCGCCGGTGGTCTTCCTCACCCACCTGGCCGCCGTCCTGGACAACTGGGACCCCCGCGTCGTGGACGGCATCGCCGCCAAGCATCGGGTCATCACCTTCGACAACCGAGGTGTCGGTGCCTCCAGCGGGTCCACGCCGACGACCATCCAGGAGATGGCGACCGACGCCGTCACCTTCATCCGTGCCCTCGGCCTCGATCAGGTCGACCTGTTCGGGTTCTCCATGGGCGGCATGATCGCCCAGGTGATCGCCCAGCAGGAGCCACAGCTCGTGCGCAAGCTGATCCTCGCCGGAACTGGCCCTGCCGGGGGCGAAGACATCGACAAGGTGACCCGCATCTCCCTGCTCGACACCGCGCGAGGACTGCTCACCCGCCAGGACCCCAAGCAGTTCCTCTTCTTCACCAGGACCCCGAACGGGCGCCGAGCCGGCAAGGAGTTCCTGGCCCGGTTGGCAGGAACGTACCCGCGACCGCGACAAGGCCATCTCCATACGCTCCTTCCGCGCCCAGCTCAAGGCCATCCACCGATGGGGTCAGCAGCAGCCTGCCGACCTCGCGAGCATCCACCAGCCCGTGCTCGCCATCAACGGTGACAGCGACAAGATGGTGCCCTCCAAGAACACCGTCGACCTCGATCGACGACTCCCCAACAGCCAGCTCGTCCTCTACCCCGACGCCGGCCACGGCGGGGTGTTCCAGTTCCACCAGGACTTCGTCAAGCGGGCGCTCGAGTTCCTCTGAGACGGAACCCCGACCCACGACCCGAACCTTCGGCGAGGACCCGATCATGAAGGCCTACTCAGTCAGCAAGTACAAGAGGCCGATGCAGGTCGGCGAGGTCGCGGAGCCGGCGATCGACGACCGCGACGTGCTCGTCGAGGTCCACGCGGCCGGGGTGAACCTGCTCGACGCCAAGATCCGCGACGGGGAGTTCAAGCTGTTCCTCCCCTACAAGGCGCCATTCATCCTCGGGCACGACCTCGCCGGCGTCGTCGCCCGCGTCGGGTCGGCCGTGACCCGCTTCACCGTGGGCGACGAGGTCTACGCGCGACCGCGCGACCACCGCATCGGCACCTTCGCCGAGCGCATCGCCGTGGACCAGGACGATCTCGCGATCAAGCCCACCAACCTCTCCATGGCCGAGGCGGCCTCGGTGCCCCTCGTCGCCCTGACCGCCTGGCAGGCCCTCGTCGAGCGAGCGAACCTGCAGCCCGGCCAGAAGGTGCTCGTCCACGCCGGCTCCGGAGGCGTCGGCGCCTACGCGATCCAGCTGGCCAAGCACCTGGGGGCGACGGTTACCACCACGACCGGCACCAGCAACCTCGAATGGGTCCGCGACCTCGGTGCCGACCTCGTCATCGACTACCGAACCCAGGACTTCGAGGAGGTCGCCCACGACTACGACATCGTCCTGGACTCCCAGGGCGGCGACACCCTCGCCAAGTCGCTCCGGGTCCTGAAGCCCGCAGGGACGGCCATCGGCATCGCCGGCCCACCGGACCCAGACTTCGCCCGCCAGAAAGGACTCCGCCTTCCGCTGCGGCTGGCCATGACCGCCCTGAGCCTGAACACGCGCCGAGCGGCACGCCGCCAAGGCGTGCGCTACTCGTTCCTGTTCATGCGCGCCAGCGGTACGCAACTCGACCAGATCACCAAGCTCATCGAGACCAACGTCCTCCGACCCATCCTCGACCGGGTGTATCGGTTCGACGAGGCCCCCCAAGCCCTCGCCCACGTCGAAGGCGGCCGGACCAAGGGCAAGGTCGTCATCACGATGGTCTGACGCGCAACGCGTGCGGTTGTCCTGATCCAGACACCACGCACCCGGCCCAAGCTCGACCTCCACTAAAGGTTGCAACCACTCTCCGGAGACTTCGCCCACGGAGAGCGTCGATCTCTGGGTGTATCGGCGGGGCCGCCGGATTCCTGTAGCCATGCGTTCCATGGTGATCTGGGCGTTCTGTCCCCTGGCGGGGTGGTCCGCGTGACGCCGGGCTTGGCATGATGCGAGCATGCGCACATGGGGCAGGCACGGGTGACCGGGTCCAGCGAGCCGCTGGTCTCGGTGGTCGTGCCGGCCAACAACGAAGAGGCCACGGTCCCGGCGTTCGTCGAGAAGACGGCCAAGGCCTTCGCCGACCTGGGCCGGCCGTGGGAGCTGGTCTACGTCGACGACGGCTCCAGCGACGGCACCGCCGCCGCCGTCGAGGCCGAGGCCGCCCGCGAGCCACGGGTCCGCCTCGTCCGCCAGCGGCGCCGCCTCGGCCTCACCGAGGCCCTCAACCGCGGCTTCCGGGAGGCGCGCGGCGAGATCATCGTGTTCCTCCCCGCCGACCTCGAGTCCGACCCCGAGGACGACATCCCCCTGCTGCTGGGCAAGCTCGACCAGGGCTACGACGTCGTCGCCGGCTGGCGCCAGGGCCGCCGCGACGGCAAGCGGGTGGCGAGCCGGATCGCCAACATCGCCTGCCGGCTGCTGTTCGGCCTCGAGGTCCACGACCTCAACTGGATCAAGGCGTTCCGCCGCGAGGTCACCGACGGCCTCGCCCTCCGCTCCCAGTGGCACCGCTACATCCTGGTCATGGCCCACCACGAGGGCTACCGGATCGGCGAGGTCAAGGTCCCCTACCGGGCCCGCGAGGCCGGCCGGTCCAAGTTCGGCCTCGGGCGCCTGCCCGTCTCGGCCATCGACGTCGTGACCCTCAAGTTCCTGCTCACCTTCCAGCGCAAGCCGATCATCTTCTTCGGCGGCCTCGGCTCGGCCCTGATCGGCGCCGGCCTGCTCGTCTGGGCGTACCTGGGCTGGCTGTTCCTGGCCACCCAGACCCAGCGCCGCCCCCTGATGCTGGCCGCGGGCATCGCCATCCTGTCCGGCCTGCTGATCGTGCTCGTCGGCTTCCTGGGCGAGCTGGTGGTGAACGTCTCCGAGCGGGTCGAGCGGCTGGAGCGGCGGCTCAGCCGCGACCTCGACCCGGGACCTTGAGCGCCACCGAGGCACCTCCCTCCGGCTCCTCGGCGTCCAGTCCGGCGCCGGCCGCGTCCGACCCCGGGCCTCCCCGCGGCCGGGCGCTGACCTGGGTCGCCGTCGCCCTGGCCGGCCTGGCCGCGTTCGTCGTCCTGACCTGGCCGCTGGCCCTGCACCCCGACCACTTCTGGACGATGGCCGGCAACCGCGGGGTGGCCGCCGAGCCGAACTTCGTCGCCCGCCCCGGCGGCATGCACGGCGGCGACCACCTGCAGAACGTCTTCATCCAGTCGGTGATCGTCGACAACGTGCGCGCGCTGCGCAGCCCGTATCTCGACCTGCGCGAGGGGGCGGCCGGGCCGGCCCCGCTCAAGACCACCTCCCTGGACGTGCCCTGGACGGCCGTGCTGGCGGTCGCCTGGCCGCTGGTCGGCCTGGTGCCCGCCTACAACCTGGCCCTCGCCCTGTCCTCGGTGGCCACCGCGGTGGCCGCCTTCGCCTGGCTGCGCCGCCACACCCGCTGGCAGCTCCTGGCCGCGGCCGGCGCCCTGGCCTACGCCTGCACCCCGCACCGGATGTTCCAGCTCACCAGCCACTTCAACGCGGTCATGTGGTGGGCCTTCCCGGCCGCCCTGCTGGCCTTCGAGGTGATGCTGGAGCGGCGCCGGGCCGGGCGGCCCTGGGGGTGGCCGGCGGCGGGGCTGGCCGCGGTCACCCTGACGGTGGCCGTCAGCGGCGAGTTCCACCTCATCCTCTACCTGACCGGGCTGCTCGGGTACCTGGTCGTCTGGACGCTGGTGGCCAGCCTGGCCGGGCGGACCCGGGTCCCGTGGGGGCCGCTGGCCGCGGTGACGGTCACGCTCGCCGTGGCCTGCGCCTATGTCCTCGGGGTCTTCCAGGCCGTGTTCAAGGGGACGGTGGCCGGCGAGAACGGGAGCTGGCAGCAGGTCGTGCTCTACTCCCCCGGCTCGGTCTGGGCGCTGGTCCGCAAGAGCTTCGGCACCCAGGGCGAGGGGCTGATCTACGTCGGCTGGCCGCTGCTGGTGCTGGCCGGCCTCGGCCTGCTCGCGGTGCTGGCACGGCGGCGGGCGGCGCTGGCCTACGCCGTCCTGGCCGTGCCCCTGGTCGTGCTCACCTACGGGGCGCGGGCCGACATCGCCGGGGTGCAGGTGTACCGGTTCCTCTTCGACCACCTGCCGTTCCTCTCCCTCCAGCGGGTCCCGGAGCGGCTGATGGTGGTGACGGCCCTGGTCCTGGTCCTGCTGGCGGTGACCGCCCTGGACGTGGCCGGCGAGCTGCTGGCCGGCCGGCGCCGGGCCCTGGTGGCCGCGGCGGTGGTGGTGTCGCTGGCCACCGTTGCCCTGCTGGCCGACTACCGGGTGTCAAGGAACCGCCTGGAACCGGACCGGGCGGACAACCAGGTGGTGGCCGCCCTGCGGGCCGCCGGCGACGGGGCCGGGCCGGTGCTCGGGGTGCCGATCATGGCCCAGGCGGTGACCTGGAACTCCTCCACCACCTATCTCGGCGCCCAGAGCCGCCGCCGCGTCCTCAACGCCTACAACCAGACCCCGGCCCCCTGGCAGGCCGAGCGGGTGGCCCGCCTGGACCCGCTCAACCGGGGCCGGGCCGACCCCGCCGCCCTGGAGGTGCTCCGCCAGACCGGCACCCGGCAGGTGGTGGTGGTGGACGAACCGCGGGTGTTCGCCCCCGGCGAGTGGCAGGCGACGGTCGACCGCCTGGTCGCCAGCGGCCGGTTCCGCCTGGTCACCCGCGACGGCCCCCTCGCCCTCCTCGAGCGCGTCGACGGTTGACCCTTGCCGGTGGCCGGTCGGAGGACCGCGCCCCTTGCCGGCTGGGCCTTTGTCAGAGGTCGCGGCGGCGGAAGGCGGCAACGGCCAGGGTGAGGCAGGCCACCGGGTAGGCGAGCGCCCAGGCCAGCATGGCCGGGGCCAGCGGTTCGGTGGAGGCGAACGGTATCCCGACGTTGTCCCCGTTGGCGAACGAGCTGGCCACCAGGAAGCTGGGCGGCAGCACGTGGTAGGACGCGCCGCGCCAGACCGCGTCGGCCGGCAGGAGCAGGCTCACGGCCGTGCCCAGGTTGGCCATGAGCTCGTTGCCGGGCGGGATCGTGGCGACGAAGGCGATGATCCCCCCGAGCCAGGCCAGCCCGAACAGGACCAGCATGACCACCCCGTTGGCCAGCGTCGGCAGGACGGTGCTGCCGAGCAGGCTCACCGCGAGCAGGATCAGCACCTGGAGGACCATCAGGCCGACGACCCGGGTGACGTCGCCGGGTTGGTAGCCGGCCACGATCCGGGCGATCAGCAGCAGCGACCCGCTCATCACGACCACGTAGGCGGTGAGCAGGCCGGCCAGGGCGAGGAAGCGGCCGAGGAGGTACTCGAGGCGGCTGAGGGGCCGGGCCAGCACGGCGTGGAGCGCGCCCGAGTCGATCTCGGGCGAGACCGAGGCCACGCCCAGGAACAGCCCGAGCAGCGCGGCCAGGAACTGGACCCCGTAGAGGCCGAGGACGACCAGGATGGTCGAGATGGCCAGGAGCTCCTCGCGGGCCGCCAGCACGCCGGCCCCGACCGCCGGGTTCTCCGCCAGGGCCCGCTGCTGGTCCTGGTAGAGCAGGAAGAAGCCGACCGCGAACAGGGCGACGAAGGCGACGCTGAGGATCACCCCGGCCAGCAGGAGCCGGCGGCGGCGGGCCTCCAGCACCGTCCAGCGGGCCACCACCAGCACGTTCATCCCTCCCGCACCTCCCCGACCAGGTCGACGAAGATGTCCTCGAGGGAGCGCTGCACCGGCACCAGGCCGTACAGCCGGTAGCCGGCCTCGACCAGCAGCCGGGCCAGGTCGGGGGCGACGTCGAGGGTCTCGACGGCCAGGGTGACGGCGGTGCCCTCGACCTTGGCCACCTGGCCGTGCCGGCCGACCAGGGCGAGCAGCTCCCGGTCGACGCGGTCGAGCAGCAGCCGGAGCTGGGTGACCGCCCCGGCCAGGTCGTCCAGGGGCCCGCTGGCCACCACCCGGCCCTGGGTGACGATCGCCACCCGGTCGCAGACCGCCTCGACCTCGGTGAGCAGGTGGGAGTTGAGGAACACGGTGACCCCGGCGGCGGCCAGCTCCCGGACCAGCTCGCGGACCTCGCGCCGGCCCACCGGGTCCAGCGCCGAGGTCGGCTCGTCGAGCAGGACCAGCTCGGGCCGGTGCAGGATGGCCAGGGCCAGGCCGAGGCGCTGGGTCATGCCCTTGGAGTAGCGGCGGACCCGCTCGCCGCCCCGGCCGGCCAGGCCGACCCGCTCCAGCAGCTCGGGGATGCGGGCGGCCCGCTCGGGGGCGCCGAGGCCGGCCAGCCGGCCGTGGAAGTCGAGCAGCTCGGCGCCGGTCGCCCACTCCTGGAAGCGGAAGTGCTCGGGCAGGTAGCCGACGCGGCGGCGGGCGGCCGGCTCGGCCGGCGGCCGGCCGAAGATCAGCGCCTCCCCGCCGGTGGGCCGGACCAGCCCGAGCAGGATCTTCATGGCGGTGGTCTTGCCGGCGCCGTTGGGGCCGAGGAACCCGAACACCTCCCCCGGCTGGACGGCCAGGGTCAGGTCGTGGAGGGCGACCCGGGACCCGTAGGCCTTGCGCAGGGAGGACGTGGCGATCGCCGGGACCCCGCTGCCGGTCCCGGCGACCGCCCCCGCCTGCTCAGGCGAGACTGTTCGCGACATCGCGTGCCTCGCCGGACCCGACGACCCCGGCCACCCCCCAGATGTACCCGTAGCGTTGCCAGAGCAGGGCGTGCAGCCGGCCCGACGGGTCGGCGAAGCTGATCGCGTCGGCCCCCTCGACCTGGGTGGCGCGCCAGCTGACCTCGTCGGTCGGGACCGGGAGGGGCAGGGTGTTGCGCCAGTCGCCGATGGCGCGGAGCTGGGCGACGGTCCCCTCGGGCAGGCCGGGCAGGTCCAGCACGACCTCGCGGAGCTCCTCGAGGCTGGCCCCGCCCTCGGTGTCCAGGCCCAGCATCCCGGCCTTGCCGACCAGCAGCGCCGGCCCGCCGTCGCGGCCCGCGAACTGCTGGATCACCACCGCCGGGAGCTGGACGACCAGCCGGGTGCCGTCGAACCGCTCGGGCAGCCGCGCGTCCGGGCGGCCGTTGTCCCGCAGGTAGTCGAGGGCGTGGTCGCGGTCGAAGGTGATGGCTGTCTCCCGGGCCGGGATGACCATGATCCGCTCGGGGGTGCGCCCGACGCCCCGGGGCAGGACCGACGGGTCGACCATCGGGACCGCGAACCCGGCCATCCGGCTCGCCTGGTCCCGGTCGGCGGCCACCCGCGGGTCGCCGTAGACGTTGCCCCCGAAGGCGTCGCCGGTGAACACGCCGGTGTCGACCAGCTCGCCGATGACCTCCTCGAACTGGGTCGCCTGGGTCGGGTCGAGCGAGAGGACCTCGAAGCGCTGGCTGCGGAACTGGGCCAGGAAGCTGGCGGCGGCGGCCCGGCCCCCGGGCGTCGCCACCAGCCCGGTCAGCACCACGGCCGCGATCAGCGCCGCCGCCGCCCCGCGGGCCCTGGTCCCCAGCCTGGGACGCCGGCCGCGCCGGGACGCCGGGAGCGGGGCGGGGGCCGGGATCGCCGGGGCCGGGGCGGGGGTGGCGGTCAGGGTCGCCGTGGCGCCGGCGGTGGCGGTCCGGGCGTTGGCGAGCCGGGCCCGCCGCTGCTCGAGCCGGGCCAGGGCGGCCTCGGCGGCGGCCGGCGGCGGGTCGGCGGGGGCGGTCAGGGCGATCGCCGGGGCGGCCAGCTCGGCGTTGCGCTGGAGCTCGGCCAGGGTGCCGGAGCAGGAGGGGCAGGCGCGCACGTGGTCGTGCAGCGCCGGGGCGGTGCCGGGAGCGTCGTCGATGGACGCCCGCAGGGCACCGAGGTCAGGGCAGGGCATCGTGAGCTCCCGGGTCGGGGTCGTCGCTGTCGAGGTAGGCCTCGCGGAAGGCCCGCTCGCCGCGGGCGAGCAGGACCCCGACCGAGCCGACGGCCAGGTCGAGGGTGGCGGCGATCTCCGCGTAGGAGTAGCCGGCGTGGCGGAGCAGCAGGCAGGCGCGCTGGCGCTCCGGCAGCGAGGCGAGGGCCCGGCGCACCGCCTGCTGCTGCTCGGCCCGGAGCACGTCCAGCAGCGGGGTCGCCTTGGCGTCGGTCTCGTCGTCGGCCCGCTCGGCCCGGCCGGCCCGCTCCAGCCGGGCCGTGGTCCGGCGCAGGCCCCGAAGCCGGTTGTAGGCGGTGTTCAGGCAGACCCGGCGCAGCCAGGCCGCGACCTCCTCGTCGGGCCGCTCCAGCACCGGGTGCCCGTCCAGCTTGAGGAAGGTCTCCTGGACGACGTCCTCGGCCTCGCCGTGGTCGCCGAGCAGCCGGTACCCGAGCCCGTAGAGCTCGCGGTACCGCTCCCGGAACACGCCCGTGAACCGCTCCCGGGAGCCGGGTCGGGTCCCAACCTCATCGCGCACGGCACGCACCGGCCGCTCCTCCATGCTCGCGTGTGGCCACGGTACCTCTCACCAACTCCAACACCACATCCGGCCAGGGTCTTACACCCTCCGACGGTCGGCCAGGTGGGCGATGGCGGCGCCGGCCAGCTCGACCAGCATCATCCAGACCCTGGAGAGGAGGGCGACGACCAGGGCGGGGCCGGCGGGCAGGACCGGGGCCAGGGCGACGACGAGGACGCCCTCGCGGACGCCAAGGCCGGCCGGGGTGAGCAGGGCGAGGAAGCCGGCGGCGTAGGCGGCGGCGTAGGCGGCGACGACCACCGGGACGTCGCCGGGGGCGAGGGGGTAGAGGCTGGCCACCAGGGCGGCGAAGGCCAGGCCGGTGACCGCCCAGTAGAGGGCGTAGCCGGCGACCAGCAGGACGACCGTGCCCGCCGAGGGGGTGAGGTCGGCGGGGTCGAACCCGGGGAGGCGGCGGCGGGCCAGGTCGAGGAGCTGGCGGCGGAACAGGGCCGCGAGCGCGGCCCCGGCGGCGACCACCAGCGCGCCCAGCAGGGCGGGGCGGCCGAGGCGGGCCCGTTCGGCCAGCAGGACGGGGAGCCCGGCGGCCACGGCCACCCCGACCGAGAGGACCTGGGTGAGGGCCATGACGGCCAGGGTGGTCCGCCGGGCCACGCCCTCGCGGCGGGCCAGCTCGACCGCGCCGACGTAGCTCCAGACGTTGCCGGGGACGTACCGGGCCAGGTTGGAGAGGAACCAGATCCTGGCCCCCGCGGCCACCCTGGTCCCGGCGGCCCGGTGCAGGGCCACGCCCCACAACCAGGCGACCAGCCCATACGAAAGCGCCAGCAGCACCGTGGCCAGAACGAAAAGCCCGGGCTCCAGCCGCCAATTCAAGGAAATGACGTCGTTCCAGCGCGCGGCCAGCGTGGCCACGAAAAAGCCGCCGACCACGGCAAGCACCGCGACCGTCAGCCAGCGCGAGCGCCTCCTGGCGTTGGAGGGCAGGGAATCGGTCTCCACAGCCGCGCATCCTAGCGGCCAAGGTGTTTGCCTGCCTCGCCCTTTTCCATTACCGTCTTGGCGCTCCGGCATACCTTTTCGCCCCGAGGAGGAATCCGCCCTGATGGCAGTCAAGGTCGTCCATGTGTCGGACATTTCCGGCAAGGAAGCCGACGAGCAGTCGCTTGGACGGCTCGTGGTCCACGAGCACCCCGAGTACGCCGACCTCCCGGTCACCCTCGAGGTGCTGCCCGACGAGATCGAGTCGCTCCAGGGCGCCAGCCGCTTCGTGACCGTCGAGTGGATCGCCCCCGGCGCCCGCAAGGGCGACCGGATGGTGGTCAGCCTGGACGACTTCAACCTGCTGGCCGGGCCCGGCGTGATGGAGTCGGCCGTCCAGGACGCCCTGATCGCCAAGCACCGCAACCGCCCCCGCTCCAGCGCCGGCGGGTCGGCGCCGGCCGGCCGCTCGGGCCGGGGCAAGGTCAACTACGCCACCCTCGAGCACGCCGGCGAGCCCCACCGCGGCCGCATCACCGAGGCCGAGAAGGAGCTCGTCCGCAAGAACCTCGACCAGATCAACCGGCGCCTGCGCGACGCCGGCCAGCGCGAGATCGACCCCGCCGACCAGGCGATGCGCGACCGCTACGACCTCGAGTAGCACCCGGCAGCGCCCCGAACCCGCGCGATTGCCTGCAACCGGTCGCCGGGCCGGCCCGAAGAACGGGTCGTGCCCAGCCCCTCGTTGCAGGAGGTCGTCGTAGTGGCAAGACTCCGCGTCCTGGTCGGCGCGATCCTCACCGCCACCCTGGTCCTGGCGTTCGCGGTCCCCGCCTCGGCGAGCGGCGGCGGCGGGACCGCCAAGGTCCGCGCGTTCCACAACAGCCCCGACACCCCGGCGGTCGACATCTACGTCAACGGCGCCAAGACGCTGTCGGACGTGACCTACGGCACCCTCAGCGACTACCTCGAGGTGCCCAGGGGGACCTACAACGTCCAGGTCAAGGTGGCCCCGTCCACCGGCAGCGACCCGGCGGCCCTCGAGGCCGACGTGCGCCTCGGCAAGCGCCCGACCACCATCGCCGCCATCGGCTCGCTCACCGGCGACGGCGGCGCCCTCCAGCTCAAGGTGCTGCGCGACCGCGACACCATCTCCCGCCACCTGACCCGCCTGCGGGTCGCCCACACCAGCCCCGACGCCCCGGCCGTCGACGTCCAGGCCAAGGTGTTCGGCAGGTGGGTCCGGGTCGTGCGCGGCCTCGAGTTCGGCGAGGCCACCGGCTACCTGCTCCTCCCGGCCTGGAAGTACCGGCTGCGGATCGTCGCCGCCGGCACCAACACCGTGGTCAAGGACCTCGGCAAGGTCCGCCTCAAGGGCAGCACCTCCTACACCGCCTGGGCGGTCGGCTTCCTGACGCCCACCGGCGACTACCCTGGCTTCGGCGTGTTCGTCTCCGTGGACGGCTGAAAGAAGGCGATGGAGTCGGTCTGGGACTACCCGCGGCCGCCGAGGGTCGAGCCCTCGGCGGCCCGCGTGGTGGTCGAGCTGGACGGGGAGGTGCTGGCCGACACCCGGCGCAGCCTCCGGGTGCTGGAGACCAGCCACCCGCCCGTCTACTACATCCCCGCCGCCGACGTCCGCACCGACCGGCTGGCCCCGTCGGCCAGGCGCTCCACCTGGTGCGAGTACAAGGGCACGGCCACCTACCTCGACGCCGGCGACCACCCCGCCGTCGCCTGGACCTACCCCTCCCCCAGCCCCGGCTACGAGGCCATCGGCGGCTGCTACGCCTTCTATCCAGGGCGGGTGGACAAGGCCACCGTCGACGGCGAGCGGGTCGAGGCCCAGCCGGGCGGCTACTATGGCGGCTGGATCACCTCGGCGGTGACCGGCCCGTTCAAGGGCGGCCCGGGCACCACGGGCTGGTGACGGAACGACGGAGGTGACGACCGGGTGCCCGTCCTGGTCGGGACCTCCGGGTGGCAGTACCGGGACTGGCGGGGCCGGCTCTACCCCGACGGGCTGGCCCAGGCCCGCTGGCTGGAGCACTACGCCGAGCGGTTCGCCACCGTCGAGTCCAACAACGCCTTCTACCGGCTGCCCGAGCCCGGCACCTTCGCCGCCTGGGCCGAGCGGACCCCGCCCGGGTTCGTCATGGCCGTCAAGGCCAGCCGCTTCCTGACCCACACCAGGCGCCTGCGCGACCCCGAGGAGCCGGTCCGCCGCCTCATGGACCACGCCCGCCACCTGGGCCCCAAGCTCGGCCCGGTGCTGCTCCAGCTGCCCCCGACCCTCAAGGCCGACCCGGCCGCGCTCGACCGGACGCTGCGGGCGTTCCCGGCCGGGGTCCGGGTCGCGGTCGAGCCCCGCCACGACAGCTGGTGGACCGAGGAGGTCCGCGACCTGCTCGGGTCGCGCGGGGCCGCGCTCTGCCTGGCCGACAGCCCGCGCCGCCACACCCCGGTGTGGCGCACCGCCGACTGGACCTACCTGCGCCTCCACGAGGGCACCGCCGACCCCCGCCCCTGCTACGACCGGAAGGCCCTGGCCGCCTGGGCGGGCCGGCTGGCCGACCTGGTCGGCCCCGGCGCCGACGCCTACGTCTACTTCAACAACGACCCGGCCGGCTGCGCGGTCCGCGACGCCATCTGGTTCGCCGAGGAGGCCGCCCGGGCCGGCCTCCACCCGACCCGGGTCCCGGACCCGGACGAGGCCCCGGTCGGCTAGCGACGGCGGAGGAACTCGGCGCGGGCGCGTTCCATCTCGGCCTGGAACTCGGCCACGATGGCGGCGGTGTCGCCGGGGTAGGCGGCCGCCTCGGCGAGGTACCGGGCGCCCTGCTCGGTCTCGGACGCCTCGGCCAGGACCTCGGGGTCGACCCGGATGGGGGCGCCGGTCAGCAGGGCCAGGTTGAGGATGTCGCTGGGGCGGGCGTCGACCTCCCGGTTCCCGGCCGGGCCCTCGACCACGGCCACGCCGTAGAAGGTGCCGTCGTCCAGCCGGGTGACCCTGGCCTCGGCCAGGCGGCCGCCGGTCGCCTCCAGCAGCGAGGTCATGAACTGGTAGGCCATCGGCCGGGGCAGGTCGGTGCCCTCGAGGGCGAAGGCGACCTGGAGTCCCTCGAACGCGCCCACCCAGATGCCCAGCCGCCGCGCTCCCGCCTCCTCCTGGAGCAGGATGGCCGTCTTCTCGGGCCGCCCGCCCTCCCCCGGCTGCCGGCGCACCTCGGTCACCCGCATGGTCACCGGCCCGGTCGTCGTCGCCGCCATGTCGTCCTCCCTCCACCACGCCGCCAGCTCCTCGCGGAGGGCGGCCCGGCCCTTGTGCAGCCGGGTCTTGACCGCCCCGACGCCGATGCCGAGGGCGGCCGCCACCTCCCGGTGGGCCATCCCCACCAGGTAGAACAGGACGACCGCGGCCCGCTGGCCGGCCGGCAGCCGCCCCACCGCCCGGCGGACCCGCCGGGCCGCCTCGGCCGCCTCGGCCACCTCCGCCGGCTCGGCCGGCACCGGGTCGGGCCCGGCCCGCCCCCCGGTCAGCGCGGCCAGCGACCAGGCCTCGCGGGCCTGGTCGCGCCGCCACCGCCGGCACACGTTGAGCCCGATCCCCCCCAGCCAGGCCCCGAACCGCTCCGGCCGTTCCAGCCCGTCCAGCCCCACCATCGCCTGGAGCACCGCCTCCTGGGCGGCGTCCTCGGCCAGCCGGCCGTCCCCCAGCATCCGCCGGCACAACCCGACCAGCATCGGCCGGTGCCTCGCCACCAGCTCCCCGAACGCCCGCCTGTCCCCCTCCCGGGCCAACCCGCACCAGCGCCGCGTCGTCCATCAGCCCATAGTGCCCCCCACCCCGCCCGGGGTTACCCTGCGGGGTGCCCTGGGTCGCGACGAGACTGGGCTGGCTGCCCGCAACCCTGCCGGCCAGCGCCGCGGCCGTCCCGGTCAGGGGCCGGGGTACCTGGCCCGGGCGATGCGGACCCAGGAGTTGGCGGTGGCGGAGCTCACGTCGAGCCGCGCGCTCAGCCAGTCGGCGGTGGAAGGCGCCACCTCGCCCCGGTCGGCGCCGGCGATGCCGCGGCGGTCCACGTCGGCCAACTCCTGCAGCCAGATGTCTTCGACGATGTCAATCAGCCGCCGCAGCTCCCGGGCATGGTCGGCCGAGCGCAGCCCCGCCCAGACGATCCAGGTCCTGCGCGAGCTTGCGTCACGCCGACCGGCGGCGTACCGGTCGAATGCATGTTCGATTCCATGGCCAGAGCCTACCAGCCCCCACCAGAACACAAGGACCCAACCCCGATCTGGGGACAAGCTTGCTAGAGGCCGACCGAGCGGGCGATGAGGATGCGCATGATCTCGCTGGTGCCCTCGCCGATCTCGAGCACCTTGGCGTCGCGGTAGAAGCGGGCGACCGGGAACTCCTCCATGTAGCCGTAGCCGCCGTGGACCTGGACGGCCTCGCGGGCCGAGGTGACGGCGGCTTCGGAGGCATACAGCTTGGCGATGGCCGCCTCGCGGCCGAAGGGCTGGCCGGCGTCGAGCCTGGCCGCGGCCCGCTGCCAGGCCAGGCGGGCGGTGTGGGCCCGGACCTCCATGTCGGCGATCTTGAAGGCGATCGCCTGGAAGCTGGCGATGGGCTGGCCGAAGGCCTGGCGCTCGCGGGCGTAGCCGGTGCACTCGTCGACGCAGCCCTGGCACAGGCCGGTGGCCAGGGCGGCCACGGCGACCCGGCCCTCCTCCAGGGTGCGCAGGAAGTTGCCGAGGCCGGCGCCGCGCTCGCCGAGGGTGTTGGCCACCGGCACCCGGCACGACTCGAAGATCAGCTCGCGGGTGTCGGAGGCGTGCCAGCCGACCTTCCGGTAGGTGCGGCCGACCCGGTACCCGGGGGTGCCGGTGGGCACGATGATGTTGGTGATCTCGTTGCGGCCGTCCGGCCGCTGGCCGGTCACCGCGGCGATGGTGACCAGGGCGGAGCGGTCCAGGCCGGCGTTGGTGATGAGCGACTTGGTGCCGTCGATGACCCACTCGTCGCCGTCCAGGGTGGCCCGGGTGGCCAGCGCGCCCGCGTCCGAGCCGCCGCCCGGCTCGGTGAGCCCGAAGGCGCCGAGCCGCTCGCCGGTGGCCAGGGGCCGGAGCCACCGCTGGTGCTGCTCGGAGGTGCCGTAGCGCCAGATCGGCATGGCCGCCAGGCCGACCGCGGCCTCGAGGGTGATGGCCACCGAGGAGTCGACCCGGGCCAGCTCCTCGATGGCCAGGCACAGGGTGGTGTAGTCGGCGCCCATGCCGCCGACCTCCTCGGGGAACGGCAGCCCGAACAGGCCCATGCCGGCCATCTGGTCGAGCACCACCGGGTCGAGGGTCTCGTCCCGGTCCATGGCCTCGGCCCGGGGCGCCACCACCTCCTCGGCGAAGGCGCGGACGATCTTGCGGAACTCCTCCTGCTCGGGGGTCAGCTCGTAGTCCATCGGCACTCCCTTGTGGGATGAACGGCGTGGTCGGGCGCCTCGTGGGCGACTCCGACATGCTAACCGCCGTCCTCCTCCCGCCGGGGGTCGTACTCCAGGCCGAGCAGGGCCAGGTCGTCGTCGTGGCGGCCCTCGGCGTGCCGGTCGACCAGCTCGACCAGCAGGTCGAGGGCCGCGTTCATGGTCTCGGCCTCGACCGCCTGCTCGAACACCGAGCGGTCGAGGAACTCGCCGGCGGCGTTGCGCGCCTCCACCAGCCCGTCGGTGTAGCAGACCAGCCGGTCGCCGGGGCGCAGGTGGCCCTGGCTCTCGTTGGCCTGGGTGCCGAGGCCCAGGGGGGCGGCCACCTGGACCAGGCGGGGGCCGGCGCCGAGGGGGGCCGGGTGCCCGGCCGAGGCGAGCAGGATGCGGCCGTCGGGGTGGAGCCGCCCGGCCAGCGCGGTCACGAAGTCCTCGTCGCCGCCCTCGCGGGCCACCAGCCGGTCGAGCCGGTTGAGGATGCGGGCCGGCCCGGCGCCCTCGCCGGCCAGGCTGCGGAAGGCGCCCTTGAGCAGGGCGGCCAGCGAGCTCGCCTCCAGCCCCTTGCCGCGGGCGTCGGCCAGGATGAAGGCCAGGCCGCGCTCGTCCAGCTCGACCACGTCGTAGAAGTCGCCGCCGATCTGGGCCAGGCCGCTGGCCGACTGGTACCTGACCCCGACCTGGAACCCCGACACCCAGGCCGGCGGGGTGCTCAGCAGCAGGGCCTGGATCTGCTCCAGCACCTCGGTCTGGGCCCGCACCCGTTCGGAGCCGGAGATCGCCCGGGCGCCCAGGCCGGCGAAGCTCTCGGAGGCCTCCAGGGCCTGGGCGGACAGCTTGGGGTCGCGCTTCCAGGCGAGCACGATGGTGCCGAGCTGTTCGCCGGCCCGGTCCAGCAGCGGCAGCCAGAGCAGGCTGCTGAGGCCGCGCGCCTCCAGCATCGGCGCCTCCGGCTCGGTCGAGGAGCGCACGCTGGCCCGCCGGGTCACGGTCATGAAGGCGGCCGGGTAGCTGGCCCTGGGCAGCCGCAGCGGCATCGCCGGGACCTCGGGGTCGCGGGCCTGGCCGACGGTCACCATCTGGTCGCCCTGGCGGCGGTAGACGGCGGCCACGTTGGCCGCGAACAGCGTCCGGGCCGACCGGGCGAGCAGGTCGTAGGCCTGCTCCGGCTCCAGGCCGGCGGCCAGCGACCCGGCCATCCTGATGGTGTCGGCGGCCCGCTCCAGGGCCGACTGCTCGCGCTGGGACGCACCCCAGTTGACCAGGGCGAACAGCGTGGCCAGGGCGATCAGGACCAGGCGGATGGTCGAGCTGGCTGCCGGTCAGCTTGCTGGCGTAGAGGCCGAGGGCGGCGGCGACGGCCAGGGTGACCAGGCCGACGGCGATGACCTGGCTGCGCCGGCTCGACAGCCGGCTGGCCAGCAGCGGGGCCAGGACCAGGAACCCGCCGACGACCAGGTCGCCGGCGAGCAGCTCGACCACCGAGACGACCAGGATGAGCAGGTACGGGAGCAGCCAGCCGCGGGTGGCCGCGACCATCCTGGTGCCGGTCGTGACCGGCCTGGCCGCCTCCTGCACGTACCTCCCCTCTCACCTGGTTCTCGCCTGGCCTGCCCGACGGAGCCTGCACGATCGGGCCGCCAACGACAAGACAGAGCTTGCTCTAGGATGACCGCTCTGACCGACCCCTCAGAAAGGCGACCTTGGCATGCGAACGCTGGTCACGGGCGGTTCCGGCTTCATCGGTTCGGCGGTGGTGGACCGGCTGGCCGGCGACGGGCACCAGGTGACGGTGGTCGACGACCTGTCAACGGGGCGGCGGGAGAACCTGGCCGGCGCGCTCGCCTCCGGCCGGGTGGAGCTGGCCGAGGCCGACCTGGCCGGCCCGGAGCTGCCCGGGCTGGTGGCCGGGGCGCGCCCCGAGGTCGTCTACCACCTGGCCGCCCAGATCGACGTGCGCCGCAGCGTCAGCGACCCGCTGCACGACGCCCGGGTCAACGTGCTCGGCACCATCGCGCTGGCCAAGGCGGCCCTGGAGGCCGGCTGCCGGCGGCTGGTGTTCGCCAGCTCCGGCGGGACCGTCTACGGCGAGCCCGACCCGTCGGCCCTGCCGATCGACGAGCGCTACCCGCCGCGGGTCACCAACCCCTACGGGGTGTCGAAGCGGTCGGCCGAGGACTACCTGGCCAGCTTCGCCGAGCTGCACGGGCTGGAGCCGGTCAGCCTGCGCCTGGGCAACGTCTACGGGCCCCGCCAGGACCCGCACGGCGAGGCCGGGGTGGTGGCCATCTTCTGCAACCGGCTGCTGGCCGGCGAGCCGGTGACCATCTTCGGCGACGGCCGCCAGACCCGCGACTATGTGTTCGTGGAGGACGTGGTCGACGCCTTCGTGGCCGGCGGGGAGCACCCCGGCGCCCCCGGGGCCAGGGTCAACATCGGCACCGGGGTCGAGACCTCGGTGCTGGAGCTGTACGACGCCCTGCGGGGGGTCGCCGGGCGGGGCGGCGAGCCGGGGTTCGCGCCGGCCCGGCCGGGCGAGCTGGCCCGGATCGCGCTGGACTGCGCCGAGGCCGAGCGGGTCCTCGGCTGGCGGCCACGGGCCGACCTGGCCGACGGCCTGGCCCGCACCTGGGCGTGGGCGTCCCAGACGGCCCAGCCGGCAGCGGGTCGGTCGAGCGCCGGCCACGGGGCGCCGGAGGGGTCCCCGGTGAATCATGACCGGCCTGGTCCGGGTGGAGGTGGCCGACCGGCTGGCCACCGTCACCCTGGACCGGCCGGAGGCGCTGAACGCGATCTCGACCGAGCTGGCCGCCGACCTGGCCGCGGCCGTGGAGCCGCTGGGCACCGACCCCCGGGTGCGGGCGGTGGTGCTGACCGGGGCGGGCGACCGGGCCTTCTGCGTCGGGGCCGACCTCAAGCAGCGGGCCGGCCTCGACGACCACGGCTGGCTGGCCCAGCGCGAGGTGTTCCGCCGCGGGTTCGCCGCGGTCCGCCGCTGCCCGCTGCCGACGGTGGCGGCGGTGTTCGGCTTCGCGCTGGGGGGCGGGACCGAGCTGGCGCTGAGCTGCGACCTGGTGGTCGCGGCCGACGACGCCACCTTCGGGCTGCCCGAGGTCCGCCTCGGCCTGGTCCCGGCCGGCGGCGGCACCCAGCTGCTGGCCCGCCGGGTGGGCCGTGCGGTGGCCAGGGACCTGGTGCTCACCGGCCGCCGGGTCCCGGCCGCCGAGGCCCAGCGGATCGGCCTGGCCGACCGGGTCGTGCCCCGGGCCGAGGTCCTGGCCGCGGCCACCGCCCTGGCGGCCGAGATCGCCGCCAACGCCCCGACCGCCGTCCGCATGGCCAAGTGGGCCCTTGAGGTGGGCGCCGACCTGTCGCTGGAGGCGGCCCTGGAGGTCGAGGACCAGGCGTGGCGGCGGGCCGTCCTGTCCGACGACCGCCGCGAGGGCATCGCCGCCTGGGTCGAGCAGCGCGACCCGGACTGGCCGGGGGCTAGCGGCTGATCTGCTCGGCGGCCAGGTCGAGCTCGAACCAGACCGTCCAGCCGTCGGGGGTGCCGTCGACGCCCCAGCGGTCGGAGAGGGCGTCGAACAGGTCGAGGCCGCGGCCGGTCATGGACTCGAGGTCGTGGACGCGGCGCCGGGGGCTGGTCGGGCCGCCGCCGTCGTGGACCTCGACCCGGACCAGGTGGTCGGAGATCAGGTACTGGACCGCGAAGGTGCCGCCGTCGCCCGAGGCCGAGTGCAGGATGGCGTTGGTCGCGGCCTCGCTGACCAGGAGCCTGGTGACGTCGCGGGCGGGACCGGCGGCCTGGATCGCCGAGACGACGAAACGCCGGGCCGCCGCCACCTGGTCGGCCTGCCCGACGAACTCCCGACGTCCTTGCGCCTCCAACATCCCCGCTTCCGACCTGATGGCGACCTCCTATGGCGACCCATCGGCCTGGATCTCGACCACGACTTGACCGGCGGCGACTGGTCCGCCAACCGGAAATCTTACCCCTACCACCGTCCCGGCAAACGGTGCCAGCAGCGGCGTCTCCATCTTCATGGCCTCGACCACGGCCAGCAGCTCCCCCTCGGCGACGCGCTGGCCGGCGGCCACCTCCACCCTGGCCAGGGTCCCGGCCAGCGGCGACACCACCGCGCCGCCGCCACTGGCCGCGCCCGACGGGGTGCGGGGGCGGTGGCGGTGGAGCCGCACCGGCCAGGTCCGCCCGCCGACGGTGACGTGGAAGTCGGCCTCGGGCCCGGGGGCGGCCGCGGGGGCGATGCCGCCGAGGTCGACCGCCTCCTCCAGCCAGGTCGTCCAGTGCCGGGCGGCCCGGAAGTCGGGGTGGTCCAGGACCTCGGCCAGGGCCGGGGCGGTGGTCGCGACCCCCTCGACGACCAGCTCGTCGAGGGCGGCCCGCAGCCGCGCCACCGCCTGGTCGCGGTCGGGGGCCCAGGCGACCAGCTTGCCCAGCAGGTCGTCGTAGAACGCCGAGACGGTGTCGCCCCGTTCGTAGCCGGCGTCGACCCGCAGGCCGGGGCCGCCCGGCCAGCGCAGGGCGGTGATCGTGCCCGGGGTCGGCAGGAAGCCCCTGGCCGGGTCCTCGGCGTTGATCCGGCACTCGACCGCGTGGCCCCGCACGGCCACGTCGTCCTGGCCGAGGCCGAGCGGCTCCCCGGCCGCCACCCGGAGCTGGGCGGCCACGATGTCGACCCCGGTGACCTGCTCGGTGATCGGGTGCTCGACCTGGATGCGGGTGTTCATCTCCAGGAACCAGGCGCCGCCCGAGGCCGGGTCCCAGAGGAACTCGACCGTCCCGGCGCCGACGTAGCCGCACGCCTTGGCCACCGCCACCGCCCAGGTGCGGAGCCGCTGGCCGACCTCGGCCGGCAGCCCCGGCGACGGCGCCTCCTCGACCAGCTTCTGGTGGCGGCGCTGCACCGAGCAGTCCCGCTCGCCCAGGTGCACGATGGCGCCGTGGCTGTCGGCCAGCACCTGGACCTCGACGTGGCGGGGCCGCGGGAAGAAGCGCTCCAGGTAGCAGGCGCCGTCGCCGAAGGCGGCCTGGGCCTCCCGGGTCGCGGCGGCCAGGGCGGCGGCGGCCTCGGCCGGCCCGGCGACGACGCGGATGCCGCGGCCGCCCCCGCCGGCGGCCGCCTTGACCGCCACCGGCCAGCCGTTGGCCTCGCCGAAGGCGACCACCTCGGCGGGGTCGGCGACGGGGTCGGTGGTGCCGGGGACGGGCTCGACCCCGGCGGCCAGCACCGCCCGGCGGGCGGCCAGCTTGTCGCCCATCTGGGCGATGGCCTCGGGCGGCGGGCCCACCCAGACCAGGCCGGCGGCGGTCACCGCCCTGGCGAAGCCGGCGTGCTCGCTGAGCAGCCCGTAGCCGGGGTGGACGGCCTCGGCCCCCGCCTCGGCGGCGGCGGCCAGCAGCTTGCCCTGGTCCAGGTAGGAGTCGGCCACCGCCGCCCCGCCGATGCCCACCGCCCGGTCGGCCTCGCGCACGTGCAGCGCGCCGGCGTCGGGGTCGGAGTGGACCGCGATCCCGGCCAGCCCCAGCTCCCGGCAGGCCCGCAGCACCCGCACGGCGATCTCCCCCCGGTTGGCCACCAGCACGGACCGGAAGGGGAAGGCGCTCATACCGGAGGGACCCCGTGCCGCCGGCGGGTGAACTCGCGGTCCTTGCCGGCGGCGGCGGCCAGGCGGCGGGCCAGCTGGGTGCGGAGGTCGTCGGGGTCGACCACGGCGTCCACGACCAGGTCGGCGGCCAGGCGGACCAGGTCGACGTCCTCGCGGTACTCGCGCTGGAGCCGCTCCACCTCGGCCGGGCGCTCGGCCTCGGGCAGTCCGGCCAGCTTGTTGTAGTAGACGGCGTTGACGGCCGCCTCCGGGCCCATCACCGCGATCGACGCGGTGGGCAGGGCCAGGGTGGCGTCGGGTTCGAACCCGGGCCCGGCCATGGCGTACAGCCCGGCCCCGTACGCCTTGCGGACGACCACGCAGATCTTGGGCACGGTGGCCTCGCTGACCGCGGTGATCAGCTTGGCCCCGTGGCGGATGATGCCCTGGCGCTCGACCTCGCTCCCGATCATGAACCCGGGCACGTCGGCCAGGAACACCAGCGGCAGGTTGAAGGCGTCGCACAGCCACACGAAGCGGGCCACCTTGTCGGCCGAGTCGACGAACAGCACCCCGCCCTTGACCATCGGCTGGTTGGCCACGACACCGACGGCCCGGCCCTCGATCCGGCCGAGGCCGCAGACCACCTCGGCGGCGAACTCGCGCTTGATCTCGAAGAAGCTCTCCTCGTCGAGGACGGCCGCGACCAGCGGGTAGACGTCGAACGGCTGCGACTCGTCGGTCGGGACCAGGGGGGCGACCGGCCCGGCGTAGGCCGGCCCCCGCGGGGCCTCGGCCGGCGGGTCGCCCCGCCAGTTGCCGGGGAAGTAGGCGAGGTAGCGGCGGGCGGCCTGGATGGCCTCGTCCTCGTCGGCGCAGAGCAGGTCGCCGCAGCCCGACACCCGGCAGTGCATGGCCGCCCCGCCCATCTCCTCCAGGGTCGTCTTCTCCCCGATCACCATCTCGGCCATGCGGGGCGAGCCCAGGTACATCGAGGCGTTGTCTTCGACCATGAACACGACGTCGCAGAAGGCCGGGATGTAGGCCCCGCCGGCCGCCGACGGGCCCGAACAGGCAGCAGACCTGGGGGACCCGCCCGGACAGCCGGACCTGGTTGTAGAAGATCCTGCCGGCCCCGCGGCGGCCCGGGAACATCTCCACCTGGTCGGTGATCCGGGCCCCGGCCGAGTCGACCAGCCACAGCATCGGGACCTCGTGGCGCAGCGCGTACTCCTGGATGCGGAGGATCTTCTCCACCGTCCTGGCCCCCCACGACCCCGCCTTGACGGTCGAGTCGTTGGCCATCACCGCCACCGTGCGCCCGTCCGACGGCGCCGATGCCGGTGACCACGCCGTCGGCCGGCAGGTCGCCGGCCAGGGCGTTGGCCAGCAGCCCGTCCTCGACGAACCCGTCGGCCTCAGTCGAGCAGCCGGGCCAGCCGCTCCCGCACGAACAGCTTGCCCTGCTCGCGGGCCTTGGCGTGGTAGCGCTCGGCCCCGCCGGCCCTGGCCTGCTTGGCCAGCGCCCGCAACGCCGGTTCGGGCCGTTCCCCCGCTGGTTCGGTCACCCGACGATCCTACCGGCTACATCCGGTCGAGGAGCTCGCGTTTCATGCGCTGGAACTCCTCCTCGGTGACCGCGCCGCGGTCGCGGAGGTTGGCCAGGCGTTCCAGGTCGTCGAGGGCGGTGGGGGTGCGGGGGCCGCGGGGGTCGCGGGTCGGGGGGGTGGGGGTGCGGTCGGCGACCGCCGGGTGGGGCTGGGTGGTGGCGTAGCCGGCGCGGCGGCGGTCGTTGGCCTCCATCTGGCGGTAGATCTCGAGCTGGACCGTCTCGGGGTCGCGGATGTTGGAGAAGCGGGACTGCCCGTGCTCGCCGGCCGACTCCAGCAGCAGGTCGCCGGCGCCGATCATCCGCTCGAACAGCGACTGGGAGAAGGTGACGTCGTTGATCCGCTCCAGCGGGATCTCGCGGCCGAACTTGGCCACCACCCCGGAGCGGAAGATCAGCCGCTCGGTGGTGAGCACGAAATGGGTGGTCGACCAGCGCAGCACCCGGCCGACCACGGTGGCCAGCAGCACCACCAGCCCGAGCACGCCGACGGCCATCCGGGCCGGCTGCTGCAGGTCGCCGGCGGGCATGACCACCCAGGCCGCCCCCACCGCGACCATGACCGCGACCGTGATCAGCACGGGCACGACCAGGGTCAGCCAGTGCGGCCGCAGGTCGTAGATCAGCTCCTCGTCCTCCGACAGCAGCCGCTCCGGGAACGCCAACCTTGCCTCCTCCGAGGCTGCACCGTTGTCCAATCGCAACCAGCGTGATGGATGGTAGACGTGACCGGGCCGCCGTGGCCCGGGGTTCGGGGCCTGGGGGGCCGGGAAGATGCGACGCCTGACGGCGGGGCTGGCGGCCGTTGGCATGCTCTGGGTGCTGGCCGGCTGCGCGCGCCCGGCGGGCGATCCGGCCCCGTCCGCCGGTGGGCTGGCCGCGACCACCACGACCGGCCGCCCGAGGGCGGCCACGGTCAAGCAGCGCGGCACCCACCTCAGCGGCCGGCAGCTCAACCTGGCCGTCTACTACCTGCGCACCTTCCGGGGGCGGCGCTACCTGGCGCCCGAGTGGCACCCGGTCCCCTCCACCCGCGCGGTGGCCGCGGCCGCCGTCGGCGAGCTCCTCGAAGGCGAGCCGTACGCTCCCGGGGCGCGCCGGCCCTTCCCGCCCGGCGCCCGCCTGCGCGAGGTCGAGATCGAGGCCGGGACGGCCACCGTCGACCTGTCCGGGACGGCCCTGCCGGCCACGACCGACCGGCCGGGACGCTGGCCCCTGCAGGCCCTGGTCCACACCCTGACCCAGTTCCCGACGGTGCAGCGGGTGGCGGTCCAGGTCGAGGGCCGGGCCGTCGCCGGGCCGCTGACCCGCGACACCTCCCTGCCCCTGGCCCCGATCGCGCTGGCCGAGCCGGCGCCCGGGGCCCTGGTCAAGGGGGACCGGCTGGTGGTCAAGGGCGAGGCCAGCGTGTACGAGGGCACGGTCAGCCTGCGCCTGCGCGACGACCGCGGCCAGGTCATGGCCCAGGGCCACGCCACCGCCGCCGAGGGCGCCCCCGGCCGGGGGCAGTTCTCGGGCGCGCTCAGCTTCACCCCGCCGGCCGGCCCGCACGCCTGGACCCTGGAGGCCTTCGAGGTCAGCGCCGAGGACGGCCAGATCGGCTACTCGGTCCAGCTGCCGGTCTGGGTGGGGCGCTAGCGCCACCGAACGTCACGGACTGGACATCGCCCGGCGGGTCGGTCATGATCCGCGGCTGTCTTAGTCCAGCCTAAGTCACGACCGATGGGGAGGGCATGGTGGCCGGCGAGGAAGGCGGGCGCCGGCTGTTCGCCGCCGGCGTGCCCGACGCCCTGCGGGCCGCCGGCGACCTGCTGGCCGAGGCGGCCGCGGCGCGGTCCGGGCCCTACAGCGGGGCCAGCCCCGGGGAGCTGGCCAAGGCCGTGGCCGGGGTCGAGCCGTTCCCCGAGGAGGGCGCCGGGCTGGACGCCGCCCTGGCCGGGCTGGGCCGCCTCAGCCTCCGCCACGGCGTCGACCCGGGCCACCCGGCGTGCGCCGCCCACCTCCACTGCCAGCCCCTGGCCGCCGCCGTGGCCGCCGACGCGCTGGCCGCCGCCACCAACCAGTCGCTCGACTCCTGGGACCAGGCGCCGGTGGCCACCCACCTGGAGCAGCGGCTGGTGGCCGGGCTGGCCGCCCGGGTCGGCTGGGACGCCGGCGCCGCCGGCGGGGTGGTGACCTCGGGCGGCACCCAGTCCAACCTCATGGGGCTGCTGCTGGCCCGCGACGCCGCCGCCGGCCGGGCCGGGCGCGACGCCGCCGCCGACGGGCTCGGCCCGGACGCCGGGCGCTGGCGGGTCCTCTGCTCGGAGCTGGCCCACTTCAGCGTCGGCCGGGCCGCGGCCCTGCTGGGGCTGGGCAGCCGGGCCGTCCAGCCGCTCGGCGTGGACGGCGGGCGGCGCCTGCGCCCCGACGAGCTGGACCGCGCCCTTGACCGGATGGACGCCGCCGGGGAGGTCCCGGTGGCCCTGGTGGCCACCGCCGGCACCACCGACTTCGGCAGCATCGACCCGCTGCCGGCGCTGGCCGAGCGGGCCGCCGCGGCCGGGCTGTGGCTCCACGTCGACGCCGCCTGGGGCGGCGGCCTGCTGTTCAGCGACCGCCACCGCGGCCTGCTGGAGGGGATCGAGGCCGCCGACTCGGTGGCGGTCGACTTCCACAAGCTGCTCTGGCAGCCGGCCGGCTGCGGCGCGTTCCTGGTCCGCGACCGGGCCCGGCTCGCCCCCATCGAGGTCACCGTCCCCTACCTCAACCCCGACCCACCGGCCGGCTGGCCGGAGGAGTGGCGGATGCCCCACCTGGTCGGCCGGTCGCTGGCCACCACCCGCCGCTTCGCCGCCCTCGGGCCCCTGCTCAGCTTCCAGGCGGTCGGCCGGCGGGCCGTCGGCGAGCTGGTCGACCGCACCCTGGAGCTGGCCGTCCATGCCGCCGCGGCGGTCGAGGCCGAGCCGGCCCTGGAGCTGACCGCCCGCCCCGTGCTCGGCTCGGTGGTGTTCCGCTACCGGCCGTCGCCCGACGACCCGGCGCGCTCCGACCGGGTCAACGAGGCCGTCCGGCTGCACCTGCTGGCCACCGGCCAGGCGGTGGTCGGCCGCACCGAGGTCGCCGGGCGGGCCCACCTCAAGCTCACCCTGATGAACCCCACCGTCACCGAGGCCGACGTGGCCGCGCTGGTCGCCCTGGTCGCCCGGGCCGGCGCCGCCCTCGACCGGCCCGGCCAGCCCTGAAGGAGGCGCCAGCCCTGCCCACGACAGCCATCGAGGTCGAGACCGGCCGCCCGGCCACGGCCGAGGCGGCGGCCGACGAGACCGCCGTCACCACCCTGCTCAACTGCTACCTGCGCGAGACCGGGTCGGCGGCGACCGGGACCGTGCGGCTGGAGCGGCTCGGCCTCGAGGTGGCCGCCCCGGTCCGCTACCGCTCGGCCACCGGCCAGCACGCCTACCACCTGCCGGCCACCCTGGCCGGGCCCGGCGGGGCGCCCGTCGCCCTCGACCACGTCACCCTGGCCGCCCTGCTCGGCAAGGAGCTCGCCTTCGCCGAGGGGGGCCGGGCCCGGCTGGGCGAGTTCGTCACCGCCGTGGCCTCCTCGGCCCGCAACGTCGCCCTGTTCCTGGCCGGCCCCGACCGCCCGGGGGACGCGGCCGCCGCGCCCACGCCGTTCCTGCGGGCCGAGCAGTCCCTGGCCGCCGGGCACCCCCTGCACCCGGCGGCCAAGAGCCGCCAGCCCATGACCCCCGGCGAGGTGGGCCGCTACGCCCCCGAGCTGGGGGCGGCGTTCCCGCTGCACTGGTTCCGGGCCGACCGCTCGGTGGTGGCCCAGGACTCCGCCCTCGGGCCGGGCGCGGCCGAGCTGCTGGCCGGGCTGCTGGCCGGCGACGAGCTGGCCGGCCCGGACGTCCGGCGGGCCGCCGGCCGGACCGACGGCCACGCCCTGGTCCCGGTGCATCCCTGGCAGGCCGCGCGCCTGCTGGAGCAGCCCCCGGTCCGGGCCCTGCTCGGCGCCGGGCTGCTGGCCGACCTCGGCCCCCAGGGGCGGCCCTGGTCGGCCACCTCGTCGGTGCGGACGGTGTACCGGGCCGACGCGCCGTTCATGCTCAAGCTGTCGCTCGGGGTCCGCATCACCAACTCGGTCCGGGTCAACCTGGCCAAGGAGCTGGCCCGCGGGGTCGAGGTCCACCGGCTGCTGGCGGCCGGGCTGGGCGACGAGCTGGCCGCCCGCTTCCCCTGGCTTCGCGATCGTCCGCGACCCGGCCTGGCTGACCGTCCGCACCGGCGAGGACCGGGCCGAGTCGGGCTTCGAGGTGGTGCTGCGCGAGAACCCGTACCCGGCGGGCGACGGCACCGACGCCACCGTGGTGGCCGCCCTCTGCCACCCCGGCCCGGGCGGCGGGCCGTCGCGGCTGGCCGCCGTCGTCCGGGAGCTGGCCGCGGCCGGCGGCCGGCCGGCCGCCGAGGTGGCCGCCGAGTGGTTCCGCCGCTACCTGGCGGTGGCCGCCGACCCGCTGCTGTGGCTGTACGGCGCCAGGGGGATCGCGCTCGAGGCCCACCAGCAGAACAGCGTGGTCGAGCTGGCCGGCGGCTGGCCGGCCGGGTTCCGCTACCGCGACAACCAGGGCTACTACTTCAAGGCGTCGGCCGCCGACCGGCTGCGGCGGCTGCTGCCCGGCCTCAACCAGGCCAGCGACACCGTCTGCGACGACGCCGTGGCCGACGAGCGCTTCGGCTACTACCTGGCCGTCAACCACCTGTTCGGGATCGTCGGCACCCTGGGGCGCGACGGCGTGGCCGACGAGCGCGACCTGCTGGCCGACCTGGCCGCCCACCTGGCCGCCTGGGCGCGGGAGCACCCCCCGGTCCCGCCCCTGGTCGCGACCCTGCTCGGCTCGCCCCGGCTGCGGGTCAAGGCGAACCTGCGCACCCGCCTTGACGACATGGACGAGCTGGTGGGGCCGCTGGCCAGCCAGTCGGTGTACGTCGAGGTGGCCAACCCGCTGGCCGGGCTGGGAGGGCCGGCATGAGCGCCCGGCGGCCGGCGGCCACCGCCGGGGTCGTGTTCGAGGCCGCCCTGGCCGGCGGCGGGGCGGCCAGCTTCCGGGCCCTCGACCCGGCCGGCGACCTCGACCTGGTCCACGGCTGGATGCACCAGCCCCATGTGGTCCCGTTCTGGCAGCTCGACCTGGACCGCGACGACCTCGCCGCCTACCTGGGCCGGGCCGCCGCCGACGACCACCAGCAGGTGCTGATCGGCAGCGTCGACGGCGAGCCGGTGTCGTACTGGGAGTGCTACTGGGCGGCCCGGGACCCGCTGGCCGCCCACTACCCGGCCGAGCCGGCCGACCAGGGCGTCCACCTGCTGATCGGGCCGCCGGAGCGGACCGGCCGGGGCCTCGGCCGCCAGCTCCTCCAGGCGGTGGTGGCCTGGCAGCTGGGCCGCGAGCCGGCCACCCGCCGGGTCGTGGCCGAGCCCGACGTCCGCAACCAGCGCATGATCCACGTGTTCCAGCAGTGCGGCTTCCGCCGCGCCGGCGAGCTGGAGCTGCCCGACAAGCGGGCCGCCCTGATGCTCCACGAGCGCGCCCCATGATCCCCACCCACGACCTGCTCGGGGTCGGGATCGGGCCGTTCAACCTGTCGCTGGCCGCCCTGCTCGACCCGGTCGACGGCGTCGACGCCGTCTTCTTCGACCAGGCCGACGGCTTCGCCTGGCACCCGGGGCTGCTGGTCGAGGGGACCACCACCCAGGTGCCGTTCCTGGCCGACCTGGTCACCCTGGCCGACCCGACCAGCCGCCACAGCTTCCTCGAGTACCTGCGCGCCCACGACCGGCTGTACCGCTTCTACCTGCGCGAGCGGTTCCACCTGCCCCGGCGCGAGTACGACCACTACTGCCGCTGGGTGGCCGGCCGGCTGGCCGCCTGCCGGTTCGGCACCCGGGTCGACGGGCTGCGCTGGCTCCCCGGCCCCGGGCTGTTCGAGGCCGAGCTGACCGAGGTCGCCTCCGGGCGGACCAGCCGCCGCCGGGCCCGCAACCTGGTCCTCGGGGTCGGCTGGGCCCCGGCCGTGCCGGCCGCCCTGGCCGGCGCCATCGGCAAGGACGTGTTCCACGCGGCCGAGTTCCTCGACCACCGCGAGCGGCTCCGCCAGGCGGCCGCGATCACCGTCGTCGGGTCGGGCCAGAGCGGGGCCGAGGTGTTCCTGGAGCTGCTGGGCGAGCAGCCCGGCTGCGGCTACCGGCTGGACTGGCTGACCCGCTCGGCCGGGTTCTTCCCGATGGAGTACTCGCGGCTGGGCCTGGAGCACTTCACCCCCGACTACACCCGCTACTTCCACGGCCTGCCCGCCGCCACCCGCGACCGCCTGCTGCCCACCCAGGACCTGCTCTACAAGGGCATCGACGTCGACACCATCGCCGCCATCGGCGACCTGCTGTACGAGCGCACCGTGGCCGGGGCCGAACCGCCGGTGCGGCTGCTGGCCCACGCCGAGGTCCGGTCCCTTGAGCCGGCCGGCGGGCGCTGGCGGCTGGCCGGCCGCCAGTGGGAGCAGGGACGCGACTTCACCCTCGAGGCCGACTGCGTGGTCCTGGCCACCGGCTACCAGGCCGAACCGCCGGCCTGCCTGGACGGGCTGGCCGGCCTGGTCGACTGGGACCAGGCGGGCCGCTACCGCGTCGGCCTGGACTACCGGGTGGCCACCGACCCGCGGGTCACCGGCGGCCTGTACGTGCAGAACGGCGAGCTCCACACCCACGGGGTCGGCGCCCCCGACCTGGGCCTGGGGGCGCACCGGGCCGCCACCATCGTCAACGCCGTCAGCGGCCGGGAGGTCTACCGGCCGCCGTCGCGCACCGCCTTCACCGACTTCGGAGTCGACTGACCATGGACACCCATCCCGTGGCGGCGGCCGTCCTGACCGGGGGCCGCTGGACCGAGACCGGCCGGGCGCTGGCCGCCAAGATGCTGGCCGAGTTCCTCTACGAGGAGCTGCTGGCCGCCGAGCCGGTGCCCGGCAGACCCCGGCGCCTTCCAGGTGGAGCTGCCCGGCGGGGTGGCCTACCGCTTCCGGGCCGCCCGGCGGCTGTTCGACGGCTGGCGGGTCACCGAGGGCTCGGTGGTGCGCCGCGACGGCCACGGCGAGGCCCCGGCCACCGACCCGGTGCGGCTGCTGCTGGACCTACGGACCACCGCCGGGGTCACCGCCGCCACCGCCGCCCACCTGGTCAGGGAGCTGCGGGCCACCCAGGTGGCCGACTGCCACCTGGCCGCCGGGGGCGCCACCGCCGCCGGCCTGCTGGAGCTGGACCACCACGAGATCGAGGGCGAGATGGGCGGCCACCCCTGGATCGCCCCCAACAAGGGCCGCCTCGGGTTCGGCTACGCCGACTACCTGCGCTACGCCCCGGAGCGGCGGGCCCCGGTGCGGCTGCACTGGCTGGCCGCCCGGGCCGGGGTCGCCTCCTACCAGGCGGTCCCGGGGCTGCCCCACGACCGGCTCCTGGCCGGCGAGCTCGACCCGGCCACCGCCGGCGCCTTCACCGCCACCCTGGCCGCCGCCGGCGCCGACCCCGGCGACTACCGCTGGTTCCCGGTGCACGACTGGCAGTGGGAGCACGTGGTCGTGCCCCTGTTCGCGCCCAGCCTGGCCGCCGGCGACCTGGTCCCGCTCGGCCAGGGGCCCGACGAGTACCTGCCCCAGCAGTCGATCCGCACCCTGACCAACCGCACCACCCCGCGCCGCCACCACCTCAAGCTGCCCATGAGCATCCTCAACACCCTGGTCTGGCGGGGCCTGCCCACCGACAGGACGCTGGCCGCCCCCCGGGTGACCGAGTTCCTCACCGGCATCGTGGCCGCCGACCCGTTCCTGGGCGCCGACCGGCGGCTCGTCCTGCTCGGCGAGGTGGCCAGCCTGGCCGTTCCCCACCCCGACTACGAGACCCTGCCCGGCGCCCCCTACCAGTACCGGGAGCTGCTCGGCTGCATCTGGCGCGAGAGCCTCCACGGCAAGCTCGAGGACGGCGAGCGGGCCATGACCATGGCGGCGCTGCTGCACCGCGACCGCCGGGGCACGCCGGTGGCCGCGGCCATGGTCGAGCGGTCGGGCATGGCCGCCACCGCCTGGCTGGAGGCCCTGTTCGAGGCCGTGCTGCCGCCGCTGCTGCACGTCCTGTACCGCTACGGCACGGCCTTCTCGCCCCACGGCGAGAACGCCATCCTGGTCCACCGCGACGGCGTCCCCACCCGCCTGGCCGTCAAGGACTTCGTCGACGACGTCAACGTGTCCGACCAGCCGCTGCCCGAGCTGGCCGCGGCCATGACCCCCGAGGTCGCCGAGGTGCTGCTGGCCGAGCCGCCCGAGTGGCTGTGCCAGTTCCTCTGGGCGGCGCTGTTCGTCGGCCACCTCCGCTACCTGGCCGACCTGGCCGAGGAGCACCTGGGGGTGGGCGAGCGGCGCTTCTGGACGATGGTCCGGTCCGCCGTGCTCGGCTACCAGGACCGGTTCCCCGAGCTGGCCGACCGCTTCAAGACCTTCGACCTGCTGGCGCCCCGGTTCGCCAAGATCTGCCTCAACCGCAACCGGCTGCTCACCGACGGCTACGCCGACCGGCCCGAGCGGCCCCACGCGGCCGTGTTCGGCACCGTCCGCAACGCCCTGGACGAGGTCGCCGAGCCGTGACCTGGCTGGCCGCCGGCGACCTGCTCGGCCCGGTCCCGGTCGAGCTCGACCTCCAGCTCAAGCTGGCCGCCGAGCGCCTGGGCACCGACCGCCTCGCCGTGGCCGCCTCCGCCCTGCTCGAGGGGTACGCCTGGGCCCTCGGCCTGCCCCTGTTCGCCGCCCTGGCCACCGGGGCGCCAGCGCCCGACCTGGCCGCCGGCAACGTGCGCCTGCGCTTCGGCGGCGGCCGCCTGGCCGAGGTCGGGCTGCGCGACCCGGCGCCCCCGCCCGGCGGCGGGGCCGGGGCGGTGGCCCGGCTGGTCGACGGCCACCTGGCGGCGCTGGTCGCCCGCCTGGCCGAGCGGCGGGTCCGCCGGGGCCCGCGGGCCCTGTGGGGCCTGGTCGCCAACGGCTGCGCCGCCGCCCTGGTCGAGCAGGCCCGGGCCGCCGGCCTCCCCCCCGGCCGGGTCGCCCCCCTGCTCGACCAGCTCCTCGCCATCCCGGGCCGGCCCCTGCCCGCCCCGGCCCTGCTCCAGGTCGGCCCCGCGGACGGGGGGTGCCTGGTCCGCCGGCGGGTCACCTGCTGCCTCAACTACACCGTTGCCGGCCAGCCGTGCGCGACCTGCCCGCTGCTCCCCCCCGCCGAGACCCGCCGCCGCCTGGCCGCCGGGTAGGCCGGCTCAGCCGTCGCCGGCGTCCAGCCGGTCGAGGGCGGCCCGGAGGAATGCGTCGCGCCGCCCGACCAGCACGGCCCGGGTGAGGTCGGGCCGGCCCTGCCCGGCGATGGCCCCGGGGAACCAGCCCATGTCCGGCGGCGTGCTGAGCGCGGCCACGACGTCCCAGTGGGCGAGGTTGGCCGCCGGACGGCCGGCCGCCTCCTCCCAGCCACGCCGGACGTCCTCGGCGGCCTCGAGGCCGAAGCAGATGGCGGCGTCGCCGCGGAGCGAGCCGAGGTCGACCCCGGCCGGTCCGGCGCCGGCGCAGTCCCAGTCGATCAGCCCGACCAGGGTGTCCCCCTCCCACAGGGCGTTGCCCTGCCAGAGGTCGCCGTGGACGAACACCTCGGCCTCCCCCGCCGGCGGCTCGGCCACCCGCTCCTCGGCCTCCACGAGCAGGGGCTGGGGCGGCTGGCGGCGGCGCAGGGCGGCGAAGTCCTCGCTGGCGATCGGCCGGTCGCGGCGGGGCAGGGCCGGGCCGGGGGCCAGCGCGACCGCGTGCAGCGCGGCCGCGGTCCGGCCCAGGGTCCGCAGCCGGGCGGACGGGGGCTCGGGCGGGATCCGGCTGCTCCCGGCCAGCTGCTCGACCAGGACCGCGGGCTGGTCGCCGCCCAGCTCGGCGGCCAGCAGCCGCGGCGCCGGGATGCCGTGCTCGGCGGCCAGCCGGAGCGCCGCCACCTCGGTGGCCAGGCCGGCGGCGTCCTGCCCGTCGCCGACCCGCAGCACGACGCTCCGCCGGGTACCGCCCCGGCCGAGCCGGACCAGCCAGGGCGAGCCGCCGTCGCGCAGGCCGCGCACCTCGGCGACCTCCGCCCCCGGGGCGGCCTCGCGGACCGCCCAGCGCAGCAACGTGGGATCGAGCGACGGCATCGCGGGATCGTACCGCCCGGGCGTGACGGCGCGGACGCCAACGGCTTGGAGCCGCCTTCGGCGGCGGCTGGTCCATTCCGACCGGCAGATTCGCCGGTCGGCGCCGGTCGGCTAACCCGGGCGGAGGTGGTGGACGTCGCCGGCCAGGACCTCGACGCGGGCGCCGGAGGGGGTCTGGACGACCAGGGCGCCGGTCGGGGTGAGGTCGACGGCGGTGCCCACGATCGGGTCGGCGCCGACGCGGTCGGCCCGGACCTGGCGGCCGACGGTCACCAGGCGTTCGCGGTAGGCGGCCAGGACCGGGCCCGGGCGGCCGTCGCGGAGGCTGGCGTACCCCTCAAGGAAGCGCCCGGCCCAGGCGGCCAGCAGGTCGGCCCGGTCGACCGGGGCGCCGGCGGCCAGGCTGACGCTGGTCGCCCGGTCGGCCACCTCGGGGGGGAAGTCGGCCGGCCCCTGGCCGACGTTGACGCCCATGCCGAGCAGCACCGCGGCCAGCCGGTCCCCTTCCAGGTGGGCCTCGGCGAGCAGGCCGGCCGCCTTGCGCCCGCCAAGCTCCAGGTCGTTGGGCCACTTGAGGCCGGCCGGGGCCGCCTTGGGGGCGACCTCGTCGACCGCCGCGGCCAGGGCGGCCCCGGCGGCGGCCACCGTGAGCCAGACCGCGTCCCGGGGCAGCGGCGGGCGCAGCACCACCGACAGCAGCAGCGAGCTGCCCGGCGGCGCCACCCAGACCCGGCCCAGCCGGCCCCGCCCCTCGGTCTGCTCCTCGGTCACCACCGTCGCCCCCTCGGGGACGCCGGAGGCGGCCAGCTCGGCCGCCCTGGCCATGGTGGTGGGCACGCTGGCCGCCACCTCCAGGGGGCTGAAGAACCCGGGCAGGGCCTGGCGGACCCAGTCGCCGTCGATCGCGTCCATGACGGGCGCAGCCTACCCCTACAATGCCTGCGACCAGCGTGCGGGTGGGGAAGGATGGCCAGGTGGCGCCACAGCAGCCGAAGTCGATGAAGGAACGGGTGGAGGAGCTCCGCACCCGCAAGGAGCAGGCGCTGCACGCCGGCTCCAGGCAGGCGGTGGAGGTCCAGCACGACAAGGGCAAGCTGACGGCCAGGGAGCGGATCGACGGGCTGCTCGACCCGGGCTCGTTCGTCGAGACCGACATGCTGGCCACCCACCGCTCGACCGCCTTCGGCATGGACGAGCGGCGCATCCCCGGCGACGGCGTGGTCACCGGCTACGGCACCATCGGCGGGCGCCGGGTCTGCCTGTTCTCCCAGGACTTCACCGTGTTCGGCGGGTCGCTGGGCGAGGTCATGGCCGAGAAGATCTGCAAGGTCATGGACCTGTCGCTGAAGATGGGGGTGCCCTGCATCGGCATCAACGACTCCGGCGGGGCCCGCATCCAGGAGGGCGTGGTCGCCCTGTCCGGCTACGCCGAGATCTTCTGGCGCAACGTCCAGGCCTCCGGGGTGGTCCCGCAGCTGTCGATGATCATGGGCCCCTCGGCCGGCGGGGCCGTCTACTCCCCGGCCATCACCGACTTCGTGCTGATGGTCAAGGAGACCTCCTACATGTTCATCACCGGCCCGGACGTGGTGAAGACGGTGACCGGCGAGGACGTGACCTTCGAGGAGCTGGGCGGGGCCATGACCCACGCCACCAAGTCCGGCACCGCCCACTTCGCCGCCGAGGACGAGGACGAGTGCTTCGACCTGGCCCGCGAGCTGGTCGGGTTCCTGCCCCTCAACAACATGGAGGACCCGCCGCGGCGCCAGCCCACCGACGACCCCCGCCGCGAGGAGCAGGCCCTGGTCGACCTGGTCCCCGACCACCCCAACCAGCCCTACGACATCCGCGAGGTGGTCACCCGGGTGGTCGACGACGGCGAGTTCCTGGAGATCCTCCAGGCCCACGCCGAGTCGATCGTGATCGGCCTGGCCCGCCTCAACGGCCGGCCGGTCGGGATCGTCGGCAACCAGCCGCTGCACCTGGCCGGGGTCCTCGACATCAACGCCTCGGTCAAGGGCGCCCGCTTCGTGCGCTTCTGCGACGCCTTCAACATCCCCATCCTCAGCTTCGTCGACGTGCCCGGGTTCATGCCCGGCACCAGCCAGGAGTGGGGCGGCATCATCCGCCACGGGGCCAAGCTGCTGTACGCCTACGCCGAGGCGACCGTGCCCAAGCTGACGGTGATCACCCGCAAGGCCTACGGCGGCGCCTACGACGTGATGGCCTCCAAGCCGCTGCGGGCCGACATGAACTTCGCCTGGCCGACGGCCGAGATCGCGGTCATGGGCCCGCAGGGGGCGGTCAACATCGTCTTCCGCAAGGAGATCGAGAAGGCCGACGACCCGGTGGCCCGCCGCGACGAGCTGGTGGCCGAGTACACCGAGCGCTTCGCCAACCCCTACATCGCCGCCGAGCGGGGCTACATCGACGAGGTGATCGAGCCCCAGGTGACCCGCCCGCGGCTCATCCAGGCCCTGGAGATGTGCGTGACCAAGCGCGAGGTCCGCCCGCCCCGCAAGCATGGCAACATTCCCCTATGAACGCGGAGTCGGCCTTCGGCCGACCACAGACTCCAGACCGGCGACCAGGGGACATCCTGGTCCTCCACACCCCCGACGGGCTGCGGTTCCAGCTCGTCAAGGGGGTGCCGGAGGGCGACGAGGCCGAGGTCCTGGCGGCCGCCATCGACCGGGTCGAGGCCTGGGACAAGAGCCAGGAGCTCGGCCCCTGGGTCACCAACGCCCGCCCGGGCATCGGGGCCAGGGCCTATGCGGCCGGCGGCCGCTGGGGGGCCAGCCTCCGCTCGACCTGGGGCCGCGACCTGACCGACCGGCGATCTGCCGGTCGGAGCCGTCAGCCGTCGGCCGACGGCCGACTCCAAGCGCTGCGCTCCCAGGCGGCCAGGGCGGTGCGGTAGCGGACCTGGGCCAGGCGGGGGTCGATCTGGCGGACGAGCTCGCGGCGGTCGTTCTCGGACAGGCCGCCCCAGGTGCCGTACGGCTCCCGGGTGGCGATGGCGTAGGCGGCGCACAGCTCGACCACCCTGCACGTCCCGCAGATCTGCTTGGCCGCGGCCTCGCGGCGCTCCTTGCGTGGTCCCCGCTCCCCCTCCGGCGAGTAGAACAGGGTCGTGTCCACCCGCCGGCAGGCGGCTTGCATGTGCCAGGACCAGAACTCCTCGAGCGTGGCCGGCCAGACCTGGGCTTCGCTCACCTTCGCTCCGCTTCCTCGGGATGCTTCCGTGTCTCTTGGAACCTTCGCCGCACACCTGGTTGCGGTTGCACCCTATGGCATTGTGCAAACCTTGTGCACCGGCCCGAGTTCCCTGCGCCGGTCCCCGCTGGGCTACGCTTGTCGGCGATGCCCGGTCGGGCCCGTCCAAGGGAGGAAGCCGCGTGGAGAAGGTGCTGGTCGCCAACCGGGGCGAGATCGCGGTGCGGGTGCTGCGCGCCTGCCGCGAGCTCGGCCTGGTGGCGGTGGCGGTCTACTCCGACGCCGACCGCGACGCCCTCCACGTCGAGGTGGCCGACGAGGCCTGGCACATCGGCGAGACGACCCCGGCCAAGAGCTACCTGAACATCGACGCCCTGGTCGACGTGGCCCGCCGGGCCAGGGCCGACGCCGTCCACCCCGGCTACGGGTTCCTGGCCGAGAACGCCGCCTTCGCCCAGGCGGTGATGGACGCCGGGCTGCGCTGGGTCGGGCCCAAACCGGCCGCGATCGCGGCCATGGGCGACAAGGTCTCGGCCCGCCGGGTCGCCGAGCAGGCCAAGGCGCCGCTGGTGCCGGGCACGGCCGAGCCGCTGGCCGGTCCCGAGGCGGCGCTGGCCTTCGGCGACCGCCACGGCTACCCCCTGGCCCTCAAGGCCGCCTTCGGCGGCGGCGGCCGCGGCATGAAGGTGGTCCGCTCGGCCGACGACGTGGTCGGCGGGCTGGAGTCGGCCCGGCGCGAGTCCAAGGCCGCCTTCGGCCGCGACGAGATCTACGCCGAGCGCTACCTGGACGCCCCCCGCCACGTCGAGGCCCAGGTCCTGGCCGACGGGCGCGGCGAGGTGGTGTTCCTCGGCGAGCGCGACTGCTCGCTCCAGCGCCGCCACCAGAAGCTGGTCGAGGAGGCGCCCGCCCCCGGCCTGCCCGAGGAGGTGCGGGTCGCCCTCGGCAAGGCGGCCTGCGACATCGCCCGCGCCGCCGACTACGAGAACGCCGGCACCATCGAGTTCCTCTACGAGCCGGCCACCCACAAGTTCTACTTCCTGGAGATGAACACCCGGCTCCAGGTCGAGCACCCGGTGACCGAGCTGACCGCCGGCATCGACCTGGTCCACGCCCAGCTCCGGGTGGCCGCCGGCGAGGGCATCCCGGCCGCCTACGACGGGGTGGTGGCCCGCGGGCACGCCATCGAGGCGCGCATCAACGCCGAGGACCCCGGGGCCAGGTTCATGCCGGCCCCGGGGCCGATCACCGGCTGGCGGGAGCCGTCCGGCCCCGGGGTGCGGGTCGACGCCGGGGTGCGGGCCGGCTTCACCGTCCCCCAGGCCTACGACTCGCTGCTGGCCAAGCTGATCGTCTGGGGCGAGGACCGCGACCAGGCCCGCCGGCGCATGCTCCGGGCCCTGGACGAGTTCCAGATCGAGGGCGTGCCCACCACCATCCCGTTCCACCGCCTGGCCATGACCGACCCGGCGTTCGTGGCCGGGGAGGTCTCCACCGTCCTGGTCGAGCAGGGCATGGACCTGTCGTCGCTGGTGCCGGCGACCCTGGACGGCACCGGCCCGCCGACGGCCAAGGCCCCGCCCCGGCGGCTGGTCATCGAGCTGGAGGGCAAGCGCTTCGACGTCGACCTGTTCCCCCAGGAGCCGGTCAAGGTGCCGGAGCGGACCCGCACCCCCCGCAGCCCCGGGGCCCTGGAACGGGCGCGGGCCGAGACGGGCGGGCCGGGCAAGGAGGTCGTCAAGACCCCCATGCAGGGCACGATCGTCAAGGTGCTGGTCGCCGAGGGCGACACCGTCAAGGCGGGCCAGACGCTGGTCGTGCTGGAGGCCATGAAGATGGAGAACCACGTCACCGCCCACCAGGACGGCACCGTGGCCGGCCTCCAGGTCGCCGAGGGCCAGACCGTCCCCACCGGGGCCACCATCGCCACCATCGAAGCCACCTAGGGTGGCCAGCGGTGGACACCGCCGTCGGTCGCCGAGTGGGCCCGGGCCAACCCGGCCGGCCGCGACGCCCTGCTCGCCCTGACCGAACGGGCCGTCGCCCTCCAGCCGGCCGCCGAGGCCGCCGTCCAGTGCTGCCGGCCCGGGCCGGAACGCCACGGCGGGCTCCAGGACGCGGCCGCGGCCCGCGACGCCTACCGGTCCCTCGGCGACCACCTGCGCGCCCTCGGCCTGGCGGCGCCGGTGGCGGCCGAGCTCGCCGGGCTGCTCGACCGGCACCTGGAGGCGCTCGACCTCGCCCTGGCCGGCGGCGAGGCCGAGGGCCTGGGACCGGCCGCCGGCCGGCTGGTCGGGGTCCGCGACCTGCTACGCCGGACGGTCGCGATCGGGGGCCGGCCGGTGTCGGACGTCACCCCCGGCGTCTGACAACGGCCCAGCCGGCAGGCCGTCTCAGTCTCGACCGTCGACGGGCGGCCTGTCGAAGCTCTCGATCCGCTTCCGTAGGTCTGCCAGCTCCGACTGAAGCCGCTCCAGCTCGTCGTCCAGGTAGTCGCGGGTCGGCATCTCACCGAGGGCCAGGCGGATCGCGGCCAGCTCCCTGGCCAGGTACTCGGTGTCGGCCTGGGTGCGGGAGCTGGACCGCCGGTCGCGCTCGGACTCCTGGCGGTCCCGCTCGGCCTGGCGGTTCTGGGCGAGCAGGATCAGCGGGGCCGCGTACGACGCCTGCAGCGACAGGGCCAGGGTGAGCAGGATGAACGGGTAGGGGTCGAAGCCGGCCTCGCGGTCGCGGAACAGCACGTTCCAGACGACCCAGAGCGACACCACCGCCGTCTGGAACACCAGGTAGCGCCCGGTGCCGAGGAACCGGGCGATGGCCTCCGAGAAGCGCCCGAACGCCTCCGGGTCGTAGTGGGGCTGGAGCTGGAGCCGGGCCGGCTGGCGGGGCGCCCCCAGCGACCAGGCGCGCCGCCCCCCGCGCGGCCGGACCCTCACCGGGCCACCCCCGCGCCCCGGCGCCAGGCCGCGGGCAGCAGGTGGTCGAGCACGTCGTCGATCGAGACCGCCCCCAGCAGCCGGCCCTGGGGGTCGCACACCGGGGCGGCCAGCAGGTCGTAGGCGGCCAGGTACTCGGCCACCCGCCGGGTCGGCTCCTCGGGGCCGATGCAGTCCAGGTCGGTGTCGACGCAGGCGCCCAGCTCCTCGCCGGGCGGCTCCCGGAGCAGCCGCTGGAGGTAGGCGACGCCCAGGTAGCGGCCGGTCGGGGTCTGGGTCGGGGGCCTGACCACGAACACCTGGGCGGCCAGGGCTGGCGGCAGGTCGGGGTCGCGGACCCGGGCCAGGGCCTCGGCCACGGTGTCGCCGGCCCGCATGATCACCGGCTCGGTGGTCATCAGCCCGCCGGCGGTCTCCTCGTCGTAGACCAGCAGCCGCCGCACCGGCTCGGCCTCGTCGGGCACCATCATGGCCAGCAGCCGCGCCCGGTCGGCCTCCGGCAGCTCGCCCAGCAGGTCGGCGGCGTCGTCGGGGTCCATGGCCTCGAGCACGTCGGCCGCCCGCTCGTCGCCCAGCCCGGCCAGCAGGACCGCCTGGAGCTCCTCGGGCAGCTCCTCCATGGCCTCGGCCAGCCGGTCGTCGTCCAGGCCGGCCACCACCTCCTGCCTTGCCTGGACGGGCAGGGCCTGGAGGGCGGCGGCCAGGTCGGCCGGGCGCAGGTTGGCCAGGGCGGCCACCCGCCGCTCGGCCGTCTCGGCCGGCTCCAGCCCGGCCACCTGCTCCCACGGCAGCCGCAGGTGCTTGGCCCGCCGCCACGGCCGCAGCCCCGCGCCCCGCTCCAGCACGTCCAGGGCGGTCACCACCCACTCCTCACGGACCCGGCCGATGGCGACGTCGTTCAGGCGCAGCTCCTTGCCGCTGTCGCGGTGGCGCACCCGGGCGTCCAGCAGCTCCCCGATGACCAGCGTCTCCCCCTCGCGCTGCTGGAAGGGGCGCAGGTTCACGCTCCCGGTGGACAGCACCGCCCCGCTCTCGTCCAGCTCCCGGACCCGCCCCACCCCGAGGAAGATGGGCCGCCGCTGCACCATCACGGTGAACCCCAGCACCGGCGGCGGCGCCCCCGACTCCCGCCGGGCGATGACCACGTCGGCGATCCGCCCGATCGTCTCGGAGCTGGGCGCCCGCACCGGCAGCCGGGCCAGCCGCGACACGAACAGCTGCTCGCTTCCTGCGGCCACGGTTCACCTCGCGTTGAAGTACTTGGCCTCCGGGTGGTGGACGATGATGGCCGAGGTGGACTGCTCGGGGTGGAGCTGGAACTCCTCGGACAGCTCGACCCCGATCCGCTCGGGGCGCAGCAGCTCGAACAGCTTGGTCTGCTCCTCCAGGTCGGGGCAGGCCGGGTAGCCGAAGGAGTAGCGCGAGCCCCGGTAGCCCTGGTCGAACAGGTCCTCCATGTCGGCGGCGTCGTCGCCGGCGATGCCCAGCTCCTGGCGGACCCGCTGGTGCCAGTACTCGGCCAGGGCCTCGGCCATCTCGACCGTGACCCCGTGCAGCTCCAGGTACTCGCGGTAGCGGTTGTCGGCGAACAGCCTGGCCGTCGCCTCCGAGGCGGCCAGGCCCATGGTGACGACGTGCATGCCGATCACGTCGGGCTCGCCCGAGGAGATCGGCCGGAAGAAGTCGGCGATGCACAGCCGCCGGTCGCGGCGCTGGCGGGGGAAGCTGAAGCGGACCCGCTCGCGGCCGTCGCCGTCCCAGACGACCACGTCGTTGCCGTCGCCGTTGCAGGGGAAGTAGCCGTAGACGACCGCCGGGCGCAGGATCTGGCTGGCGATGGCCTCGTCCAGCAGGGCCCGCAGGCGCGGCCGGGCCTCGGTCTCCAGGGTGTGGCGCCAGGCCTCCTTGCCGCCGGTCGGGCGCAGCTGCCACTGGCCCCGGAACAGCGCCGACTCGTTCAGGTACGGCACCAGGTCGCCGACGGGGATGCCCTTGACCACCCTGGCCTCACCCAGGAACGGCGCGCTGGGCACGGGCACGTCGGTGGCCACCTCGGAGCGGGCCAGCTCGGACACCTCGGGAGGCGCCGGGGCGGGGCCGCGCGGCTTGGCGGGCGCGACCCGGGGCGCCCGCACCGGCTCCTTGACCGCCTGGATGCCCTGCTCGCGCTCGGAGCGGAGCTGGTCCATGACCCGCAGCCCGGCGAAGGCGTCGCGGCAGTAGAACACCCGCCCCTTGTAGATCTGGCGCAGGTCGCCCTCGACGTAGGTGCGGTTGAGGGCGGCCCCGCCCAGCAGCACCGGGTAGCTGGCCAGGCCGCGGGCGTTCAGCTCCTCCAGGTTGTCGCGCATCACGATGGTCGACTTGACCAGCAGCCCGGACATGCCGATGGCGTCGGCCCCGACCTCCTCGGCCTTGTCGATGATGGTGGCGATGGGCTGCTTGATGCCGATGTTGTGGACCGTGTAGCCGTTGTTGGTGAGGATGATGTCGACCAGGTTCTTGCCGATGTCGTGGACGTCGCCCTTGACCGTGGCCAGCACCACCCGGCCCTTGCCGCCCTGGTCGGCCTTTTCCATGTGCGGCTCGAGCACGGCCACGGCGGCCTTCATGACCTCGGCCGACTGGAGCACGAAGGGGAGCTGCATCTCCCCGGCCCCGAACAGCTCCCCGACCGTCTTCATCCCGGCCAGCAGGACCTCGTTGATGATCGACAGCGGGCTGCGGGCCTGCCATGGCCTCGGCGAGGTCGGCCTCCAGGCCCTCGCGGACCCCGTCGACGATGCGGCGCTGGAGGCGCTCGTCGATCGGCAGGGCGGCCAGGTCCTCGGCGCTGGCCGCCTTGGCCACCTCCTTGCCCTCGAACAGGGCCATGAACTTCTGCAGCGGGTCGTAGCCGTCGCGGCGCCGGTCGTAGATCAGGTCGAGGGCGACCTGGCGCTGCTCGTCGTCGATGCGGTGCATGGGCAGGATGCGGGCCGGGGCGACGATGGCCGAGTCCAGCCCGGCCTCGCGGGCCTCGTGCAGGAACACCGAGTTGAGCACCTGGCGGGCGGCCGGGGCCAGCCCGAAGGAGACGTTGGAGACGCCGAGGATGGTCCGGACCCCGGGCAGCTCGGCCTTGATCCGCCGGATCGCCTCCAGGGTGGCCACGGCGTCGCCGCGCAGGTCCTCCTGGCCCGACCCGAGCGGGAAGGTGAGGGCGTCGAAGATCAGGTCCTCGGCGGCCAGGCCGTGCTTGCCGACGGCCAGGTCGTGGATGCGGTGGGCGATGCGCAGCTTCCAGTCGACGTCGCGGGCCTGGCCCTCCTCGTCGATCAGCAGGGCGACAAGGGCGGCCCCGTACCGCCTGGCCATGGGGCAGACGGCGTCCATGCGGGCCTCGCCGTCCTCCAGGTTGATCGAGTTGATGATGGCCCGGCCGCCCAGGCGCTTGAGCCCGGCCTCGAGCACGTCGGCCTGGGTCGAGTCGAGCATGATGGGCACGGTCGACTGCTGGGCCAGGCGGGCGGCCAGCACGTCCATGTCGGGCGCGCCGTCGCGGCCGACATAGTCGACGCAGACGTCCAGGACGTGGGCGCCCTCGCGGATCTGCTCCTTGGCGACGCCGACCATGCCGTCCAGGTCGCCCTCGAGCATCAGGTCGCGGAACTTGCGCGAGCCGTTGGCGTTGCAACGCTCCCCCACCGTCAGGTAGGTGGTGTCCTGGTCGAGCGGGACCGCCTGGTAGAGGCTGGACAGGCTGGGCTCGTGCAGCGGTTCCCGGGGGGCCGGGGCGCGCCCGCCGAGAGCCTCCACCACCTGGCGGATGTGCTCGGGGGTGGTGCCGCAGCAGCCGCCGACGATGCTGAGGCCGAACTCGGTCGCGAACCGGGTGTGGGCCTCGGCCAGCTCGGTGGGGGTGAGCGGGTACCAGGGCTTGCCGTCGCGCAGCTCGGGCAGGCCGGCGTTGGGCAGGCACGACAGCGGCGTCCGGGCGTGCTGGGCCAGGTAGCGCAGGTGCTCGCCCATCTCGGCCGGGCCGGTGGCGCAGTTCATCCCGATCACGTCGACCCCGAGCGGCTCGATCGCGGTCAGGGCGGCGGCGATGTCGGAGCCCAGCAGCATCTGGCCGGTCGTCTCCACCGTCACCTGGGTGATCACCGGCACCCGGCGCCCGGCCCGCTGCATGCCGGCATAGGCGCCGGCCACGGCCGCCTTGACCTGGAGCAGGTCCTGGCAGGTCTCGATCAGGAGGAGGTCCGCCCCGCCCTCCAGCAGCCCGAACGCCTGGTCGGCGTAGGTCGCGGCGAGCACGTCGTAGGTGGTGTGGCCGAGGGTGGGCAGCTTGGTCCCCGGCCCGATCGACCCGGCCACCCAGCGGGGCCGCCCGTCGGCCTGGAAGCCGTCGGCCACCTCCCGGGCCAGCTGGGCGGCCAGCCGGTTCAGGGGCACCACCTGGTCGGCGATGTCGTACTCGGCCAGCACGATCGCCGACGACCCGAACGAGTTGGTCTCCACCGCGTCCGCCCCGGCCTCGAAGTAGGCCGCGTGGATGTCCCTGACCACGTCGGGCCGGCTCACGCAGAGGATCTCGCTGCAGCCCTCCAGCCCCTGGTAGTCGTCCAGCGACAACCCGGCGTTCTGCAGCATCGTTCCCATGGCGCCATCGAAGACGAGGACGCGCTCGCGCAGCGCCCCCAGGAAATCCCGGTTCATAAAGTCAAGCGTAGCCGATGCCGTTACCGTGGTGCCGTGGACACACACGAAGCCCACACCGCCGCCCACCCCCGACCCTGTGGACCGGCGGACATCCCGGCAACCCCTGACCCCGCGGGCCGCCGGAGGCTCGCCGCCCCGCCCTGCCCGGGCGGCGGGTGCTGCGGGACGAGGTGGCGCTGGTCCTGGCCCTGTCGCTGGCGGCGTCGGCCCTGTACGCCATCGTCGACATCCTCTCGGCGCCCATCCGCGGGGTCGAGGCGCCCCTGTTCGCCGACGTCGGCCTGGTCTACCAGCTGCTCAACCTGGCCACCTCGATCGTCCCGGTGGCCCTGGTCCTCCACTTCCTCCACCGCTCCGGCGAGTCGGCGGCCAGCATCGGCCTCGACCGCACCCAGCCCTGGGCCGACCTGCGCTGGGGGGTCGCCCTGGCCGCCCTGGTCGGCGGGGTCGGCCTCGGCATCTACATCCTGGCCGTCGGCCTCGGCGTCAACCGCACCGTGGTCCCGATCCCCCCCACCGGCCACTGGTGGACGGTCCCGGTGCTGCTCCTCGCCGCCCTCCGCAGCGGCCTCCTGGAAGAGGTGATCGTCTGCGGCTACCTGCTGCGCCGCCTCGACCAGCTCGGCTGGTCCCCGGCCAGGGCCCTCTGGACCAGCGCCCTCCTCCGCGGCGCCTACCACCTCTACCAGGGCTTCGGCGGCTTCTTCGGCAACCTCGCCCTCGGCCTGTTCTTCGGCCGCCTCTACCAGCTCCGCGGCCGCACCACCCCCCTGGTCATCGCCCACTTCCTCATCGACGCCGCCGCCGGCCTCGGCTACCTCGCCCTCCGCGGCCACGTCTGGTGGCTCCCGGGGTAGTTCCCCGGGTGTTGTCCACAGCTGCGGGTCGCGGGTCGAACCGGTTGGACCGGAAGGTGAAGGAGCGGTCGCTCAACCAACCCGAGCATTGCGCCGGTGGAGGATAGGTCGGGAGAATGCCGCCATGGTCGAGCGGCGGAGCTGGATCCCGATGGAGGATGGGGTTCGGCTTGCGGCCAGCCTGTACGTGCCGGACTCGGCGGAGGCGGGGGCGCCGGTGCCGGTGGTGCTGGAGGCGCTGCCGTACCGCAAGGACGACGCCACCGCGTCTGACCGGCCGGAGTACGAGCGGCTGTGCGGGGAGTACGGGTACGCGGTGGCCCGGGTCGACCTGCGGGGGACGGGGTCCTCGGAGGGGATCGCGACCGACGAGTACCCGGCGAGCGAGCAGGCCGACCTGTGCCAGGTGATCGCCTGGCTGGCCGCCCAGCCGTGGTCGACCGGGTCGGTCGGGATGTACGGGACCAGCTACTCGGGGTTCAACTCGCTCCAGGTCGCGGCCGAGCGGCCGCCGGCGCTGAAGGCGGTCGTCGCCATCTACGCCAGCGACGACCGCTACACCGACGACGTGCACTACACCGGCGGGGCGCTGAAGCTGCTCGACCTGGTCGACTACCCGCTGTACATGGTCGCCCTGAACGCGCTGCCGCCGGTCCCGGCCATCGCCGGGCCGGACTGGCGGGAACGGTGGCGGGCGCGGGTCGAGGGCCTGGAGCCGTGGCTGCTGCGGTGGCTGGAGGAGCAGGCCGACGGGCCGTACTGGCGCCAGGGCTCGCTGCGGCCGGCCTACGAGCGGATCGCCTGCCCGACGATGCTGGTGGCCGGCTGGGCCGACGGCTACCGCAACGCCACCTTCCGGATGCTGGAGCGGCTGCGGGCGCCGGCCCGGCTGCTGTTCGGGCCCTGGAGCCACATGGCCATCGACACCTCCCTGCCCGGGCCGCGGATCGACCTGGTCCCGGAGATGGTCCGGTGGTGGGACCGTTGGCTGCGCGGCCGGCGCAACGGCGTCGACGAGGCCCCGCCGGTCACCGTGTTCGTCCGCCACGCCACCCGGCCAGCTCCCGACCTCGACGAAGTCGCCGGCAGCTGGCGTGACGAACCCGTCTGGCCCCCCGAACGGGCCAGGTCCCTGACCCTCCCGCTGTCCGGCGCCGCCCCGGCCTCCGAGGGTGTGGACCGGTTGGCGGTGCGCGCCGACGTCGGCAGCGCGGCCTGGATCAGCTGCGCCGGGCACCTGCCGTTCGGGCAGCCGGACGACCAGCGGTCCGACGACGCCTGGTCGCTGGTGTACGACTGGGAGCTGGACGAGGAGCTGGAGATCCTCGGCCATCCGCGGCTGGCGGTCCGGGTCGGGTCGTCGGCGCCGGTGGCCTTCCTGTCCGCCAAGCTGTGCGACGTGTTCCCCGACGGGACCTCGGCCCTGGTGGCGCGGGGATTCCTCAACCTGGCCCAGCGCCGGTCGCGGACCGACCCGGAGCCGATGCGGCCGGGGGTCGTCGAGGCGGTCGAGGTGGAGCTGGACGCGACCTCGTGGGTGTTCCCTGCCGGGCACCGGCTGCGGCTGTCGCTGGCCGGGACCGACTGGCCGAACCTGGTCCCGCCGCCGGCGCCGGTGACCCTGACCGTGGAACGGGACGGGTCGGCGCTCACCCTCCCGGCGCTCGACGGGCCCGGCCCGAGCCCGCCGCCCTCGCTCCCCCCTCCGCGCCCGGCCGACCGCCCAGCGACCGCGTCCACCCCCGACCCACGATCCATGCCCAGCCCCCCTGACCCCCCGACCCGCTGGCGGGTCGTCCGGGACGTGCTCGGCCGCCGGACCGAGGCCGAGATCGACCACGGCGGCCGGACCGAGCTGCCGGACGGGGCGGTGCTGGTCGAGCGGTACCAGGGGACGGTGGGCACGGCGCTGGACCCGGGACCCACCTGGGCCCGCGGGTCGGCCAGCTACCGCGTCGAGTGGCCGGAGGCGACCGTCGCCACCAGCGTCCGGCTCGACCTGCGTGGCGACGCCGACGCCTTCGAGGTCCGGCTCGACCTGGAGGCCCGCGAGGGCGACGAGCTCCGCTGGGCCCGGACCTGGCGCCGCCGCATCCCCCGCCACCTCGGCTGACCGTAGCCCGTGGGATCCCGGTCCCGGCCAAGGTCGGCCGAACGCGGGATTGACCCGCCGTTCAGCTTCTGTCCATGATCGCGTATGCGCCATCGTCGGTCCTGGTTCGTCCCGGCCCTGCTGGTCGCGGCGATCACCGCCGTCGGCCTGGCCCCCGCCATGGCCGTCGCGCAGGAAGAGGACGACGGCCGCCTGACCGTCGGACGCCTGCGCCTCGACCCCTGCGAGGACCTGGACGGCGCCTGGTGCGGGAACCTCCGGGTGCCGTACGACCGCGCCGACCCGGCCGCGGGGACGATCCCGATCAACTTCGAGTGGTACCCGGCCGAGCAGGCGCCGGTGGGCACACTCGTGGCCATGGAGGGCGGCCCCGGCTACCCGAGCACCGGCAGCCGCGACTACTACATCGAGCTGTTCGCCGGCCTCCAGCGCACCCGCAACCTGCTGCTGGTCGACAACCGCGGCACCGGCACCTCCGGGCTGGTCAACTGCCGGCCGCTGCAGCGCTGGCACCTCGCCCTCGGCGAGGAGGAGTTCGACCGCCGCCTGGCCGCCTGCGGCGACCAGCTCAACACCGCCCGGGCGCTGCCCGGCGGCGGCTTCGTGCACGGCAGCGACCTGTACGGCACCGCCAACGCCGCCCGCGACCTGGCCGACGTGCTCGCCGCCCTCCAGACCGGGCCGGTCGACCTGTACGGCGACTCCTACGGCAGCTACTTCGGCCAGACCTTCGCCGCCCGCTACCCGCGGCTGCTGCGGTCCCTGACCCTGGACGCCACCTGGCCGGTGCTCGGCACCGACGCGTTCTACATCTCGACCATCGAGACCGCCCGGGTCGCCTTCGACCTGACCTGCCGGCGCAGCGTGGCCTGCGCGCTGGCCGCCCCCGGGTCGTCGATGGCGAGGATCGGCGCCCTGGCCGAGCGGCTGCGCCGCGCCCCGGTCGTCGGCCGGACCCGCGAACCGGGGAGCGCGCCGTCCACCTGGCGGGTCGACGTCAGCGTCCTGATCGCGCTGGTCAACAACGCCGGCGCCGACGCCGGGGTGTACCGCGAGCTGGACGCCGCCGCCCGGGCGGTGCTGGAGCACCGGGACGGCGCCCCGCTGCTGCGGCTGGCCGCCAAGTCGCTCTACATCGACGACGGCGGGCCGGTGCGGGAGTGGTCGGCCGGCCAGTACATCGCCGTCTCCTGCACCGACTACCCCCAGGCGTTCGACATGCGCGCGCCGCCGGCGGTGCGGCTGGCCCAGTACGAGGCCGCCGCCGGCGCCCTGCCCGACGACGTGTACGCGCCGTTCACCGTTGAGGAGTGGACGACCTCGCCGGTGGCCGAGTTCGACGACTGCGTCAACTGGCCGTCGCCGGTCCGCTCCGACCCGCCCATCACCGAACGGCCGCCGCTGCTCCCGCCCACCCTGCCGGTGCTGGTGCTGTCGGGCGGGCTCGACACCCTGACCACCTGGACCGACGGCGCCATCGTGGCCGAGCAGCTGGGCCCGTCGGCCCGCTGGGTCAAGGTCGAGAACACCATCCACGTGACCGCCCTGGCCGACCCCTACGGCTGCGCCAGCGGGCTGGTCCGCCAGTTCGTCCGCCAGCCCGAGCGGCTGCACTCGATGGACGTGTCCTGCGCCAGCCGCATCCCCGAGGTCCGGGTCGTCGGCGACTACCCGCGGCGGCTGTCCGGGGCGACCCCGGCGACGCCCCGCAAGGGCAACCAGGCCGGGTCGGCCGGGCTCCGCCTGGCCGCCGTCGGGGCGGCCGCGGTCGGCGACGCCATCGCCCAGTGGTGGTACCTGCCCGGCTCGCGCGGCCACGGCCTCCGCGGCGGCTGGTTCACCACCGAAGGCGACACCAGCGTCCGCCTCGACCTCCACAAGATCCGGTTCGTGGCCGACACCGTCGTCGACGGCCGCGCCACCTGGAACACCAGCACCGGCCAGGTCTCCGCCAACGTGAAGGTCAAGGGCCCTGGAGGCATCACCACCACCCTCCGCATGCGCTGGGACGACCTGGCCCGCCACCCCCGCGCCACCCTCACCGGCCGCACCGGCTCCGGCGCCCGCGTCTCCGCCACCCTCCCGGCCCCCTGACCGGAGCGGGGCGGAGCGCTGCCGGGAGGGCTGGGAGGGCTGTGGACAACCGAGAGCACCCCTCACCCCGGTCGGCTACGCTCCCCCACCGGGGGCCCACGTCCAGCAGGCGGACGGCGGTCCCCCACGGCTCGGGACCCGGGGTGATCACCCCGGATGGGTGCTCGGTCGAGTTCTACGGGCTGCTGCCGTCCATGGGCGAACCCGAGATCGTCCATGGCGCGATCCCGCCGGGGGCCTCGATCCTGGAGCTGGGAGCCGGGGCCGGGCGGATGACCCATCCGCTGGTCGCGCTCGGCCACCCGGTGGTGGCCGTGGACGAGTCGGGCGAGATGCTGGCCCGCATCCGTGGGGCCGAGGCTCGCCGGGAACGGACGGGTGCAGGCCGCACGGCCTCGACCTCGGCCGGACTGGCCTCGGTCGGAGCCGAGACCGTTCAGGCGAGGATCCAGGAGCTCGACCTGGGGCGGAGGTTCGACGCCGTGGTGCTGGCCTCGTTCCTGGTCAACGAGCCCGACGACGACCTCAGGGGCCGGTTCCTGCGGGCGTGCCGGGACCATGTGGGCGACGACGGCTGTGTGCTCGTCCAGCGGCACCCGCCGGCGTGGTTCGACGAGGCGGCCGAGGGCGAGCGCACCAGCGGCGGCATCACCTTCCGGCTGCGCGACCTCGCCCGGCCAGGGCCCGGCCTGCTCTCGGCCACGGTCGAGTACGAGATCGGGGAGCGGGTGTGGACCCAGTGGTTCACGGCCCGGCGCCTGGACGACGGGGCGCTGGCGGCGGTCCTGGCCGAGGCCGGGCTGGCCGTGGACGCCTACCTGACCGGCGACGGCTCCTGGGTGCGGGCCGTGCCGGCGTCCCGGGGCGAGGCGCTCGGCCGCTCCCCCAGGTAGGCCCGGGCGATCATCGTCACCACGTGGTAGACGGCGTCCTCGGCCGGGGCCAGGGGCCCGGGCTGGAAGTGGGGCGAGGCCATGCCGCGCTGCACCGACTCGCAGGCCGCCCAGTCCTGGCGGTTGGTCCGGTCCCAGAACTCGACCGCGTAGGCCGGGTCGAAGCCGGGCCGCTCGGTCGCCTCGGGCGGGAAGTACCAGGTGCAGACGACGTGGCTCAGGTCGGGGCCGAGCGGCTCCACCAGGTGGGTCATGAGGTAGTCGGGGTGCAGGCTGAGCAGGAGGTTCGGGAACAGCCCGAGGTAGGCCACGGTGCGCAGCCGCTCGGCGTCGAGCCCGGGGATGGGGACGCCGTCGCTGTGGCCGTCCAGCGACATGGTGACCGCGTGGTCCTTCAGGTCCATGGTGCCGCCGACCCAGGCGCCGTTGAGCTCGAAGTTGTCGCCGCTGGCCGGCGGGCTGACCTGGCACAGCTCGGGGTGGATGAGGGGGCAGTGGTAGCACTCGTGGTAGTTCTCGAGCACCACCTTCCAGTTGCAGGCCAGGTCGTAGGCGTGGCTGGCCAGGGGGACGAGCCGCGCCGGCTGGTAGGGGGCGACCAGCTCGTCGAGGGCGCCGACGTGCTCGGCGAACGGCGGGGCGTCGCCGGAGCCGTTGACGAACAGGAACCCGTGCCAGCTCTCCAGCGGCAGCTCGACCAGGCCGTGCTCGCCGGGGCGAAACTCGCGGTGGTCGCGGAACCCGGGGGCGACCCGCAGGGACCCGTCCAGGTCGTAGGTCCAGGCGTGGTAGGGGCAGAGCACGGTCCGCCTGGTGGTCTGCTCGCCCACCCCGAGCAGCTCGTGGCCGCGGTGGCGGCAGGTGTTGGCGAAGGCCCGCACGCGCCCGTCGGTCCCCCGGACCAGCAGCACCCCGGCCCCGCCGACCCGCACCGCCCGCTGGGCGCCGGCGGCCTCCAGGTCGCCCTCGCGGCCCACGCAGGTCCAGGACCCGGCGAAGAAGCGTTCCTGCTCGAAGGCGAACACCCGCGGCGAGGTGTAGGCGTCCCGGGGCAGCATGCGGCTCTGGCCGAACGGTCGCAGGGCCGGCTCGAGGTCGACCGGGTCGAAGGGCGGAGCGGTGGCGTCCAGCATGGTCGGACCTCCAACCTACTTCAACTGACTCGTCAGTCAGTATATGACGGGAGACCGCCCGGGACCAGCCGCCGGTCGCTACACTGCGGCCGTGGCGCGGATCAAGGCGGATGTCCGCCGGGAGGAGATCCTCAGGGCGACCTGCCGTGAGGTGATCGCCCGCGGGTTCGCCAGCACCCGGGTCGGCGACGTCGCCGCCGCCCTCGGGGTCTCGACCGGGCTGGTCTTCTACCACTTCACCAACAAGGAGACCCTGCTCGGGGAGGCGTTCCGGCACGCCGCCTCCGAGGACCTGGACCGGCTGTCGGCCACCGCCGCCGGCGGCGGCAGCGCCGCTCAGCGGCTGGACCGGATCCTGCAGCTCTACTCCCCCGCCGGGGCCAGCGGCGACTGGAGCAAGACCGGCGGCGGGACGGCGGCCTCGACCTCGGCCAGAGGGGCCTCGGTCGGGTCGTCGGAGGCGTGGCTGCTCTGGATCGACGCCTGGGGCCAGGCCCTGCGCAGCCCCGAGCTGGCCGAGGTGTCGCGCCAGCTCGACCTGCGCTGGAAGCAGACCCTGGCCGCGGTGATCCGCGAGGGCGTTGCCGCCGGCGAGTTCACCTGCCCCGACCCCGACGCCGCCGCCTGGCGGCTCACCGCCCTGCTCGACGGCCTCGGGGTCCAGGTCACGGTCCACCGCAGCGTCCCCACCACCCGCCTGTCCGACTGGGTCCGGGCGGCCGCCGCCGCCGAGCTGTCGGTCGACCCCGCCACCCTCGCCGGGTAGCCCGACCGGCTCTGCCGGTCGGAGTCTATTGATCGTCGGCCACAGGCCGACTCCACGCCGTTGTCGCACCCCGGCGGGAGGATCCGACCACACCGACGTGGCCCGAGGAGGCACGCCCATGGCCGTCAAGCTCCAGGTCGTGTTCGACGCGGCCGACCCGCCAGCCCTCGCCGCCTTCTGGGGGGAGGCGATCGGCTACAAGGAGGAGGACCCGCCCGAGGGGTTCGACAGCTGGGAGGGGTGGGCCGCGGCCAACGACCTGCCGCGCGAGGAGTGGGACCACTACGCCTCGCGGGTCGACCCCGACGGCGTCGGGCCGCGGCTGTTCTTCCAGCGTGTCCCCGAGCCCAAGACGGCCAAGAACCGGGTCCACCTCGACCTGTCGGTCAGCGGCGGGCCGGGCACGCCCATGGAGGAGCGCCGTGCCAACGTCGCCGCCGCGGTCGAACGGGCCGTGGCCGCCGGCGCGACCCGGGTGAAGGACTACGACGAGGCCGGCCAGCACTGGGTCGTCCTCCAGGACCCCGAGGGCAACGAGTTCTGCCTGCACTGAGGGGCCCGGACGCCCGATTCCGGCCGTCGCCGCTCAGACCAGGTACCTGGCCTCGGCCTGGGGGGTGGCGAGGGCGGGACGGTCCAGCGCGAACGGGGCGAGGTCCAGCTCGGTGCCGTCGTGGAGGGCCAGGTCGGCCAGGGCCCGACCGACCAGGGGGGCGAACTTGAAGCCGTGGGCGGCGCCGAGGGCGACCAGGACGCGGTCGTGGCCGGGCAGGGGGCCGAGGGCGAGGTCGCGGTCCGGGGTCAGGGTGTAGAGGCAGGTCGCGCTGTGGTCGTGGGCGGCGGCGGCCGCGGGCAGGCGGGTGCGGAGGAACCCGGCCAGGCGCTCGGCGGCGGCCGGGTCGGGGTCGAAGCCGCGGGTGGTGGCGGTGACCTGGTGGCCGCCGACGTCCTGGGCGGCCTTGAGGGCGGTGTCCGGCCAGACCGGGAAGCCGTAGAAGCTGGGGTCGTCCATCCAGATCCAGACCGGGAACCGGCCGACGGCGAAGGCGGCCGGGTCGGCCGGGCGGAAGTAGCTGAACTGCTCCTGGGTGACGACCAGGGGCAGCTCCGCGCCGAGCTGGGCGACCAGGCCGGCGGTCCAGGCGTCGGCGCAGAGCAGCAGCCGCCCGGCCCGGTAGGTGGTGCCGGCGGTGGCCACCTCGACCGAGCCGCCGAGATCGCGGACGGCCGTCACCGGGGTCCGGTCGAGCAGGGTGGCGCCGTGGCCCGTGGCCAGGCGCTGCATGATCCGGGTGCCGCGGGCGGCCGGGACGATGCCGCCGTCGGGCTGCCAGAGGCCGTGGACGTCGGCGTCCAGCCGGAACACCGGCCAGCGGCGCATCACCGCGGCGGCGTCCAGCCAGTGGTAGGGGACGCCGCAGGCCTCCAGGCTGGCCCGGTAGGGGCCGGGCCGGATGGCCGCGGCGGCCGGGAACAGGTCGAGGCCGCCGGTGGTCAGCACCAGGCGCTCCCCCGCCTCCCCTTCCAGCTCCTCCCAGGCCTGGTAGGCGAGGCCGGCCAGGCGCACGTAGCCGGGCGTGTGGTACGAGCGGCGGATGATGCGGGCGTGGTCGTGGGACGCCCCCCGGTGGTGGCCCAGCTCGAACTGCTCCAGCCCCAGCACCCTGGCCCCGGCCCTGGCCAGGGCCAGGGCGGCCGCGCTCCCCAGCGCCCCCAGCCCGACGACCACGGCATCCCACACCGGCCCAGCCGGCGAGGGGCGCGGCGCCCCGGCTGGCCGCTCGCGCCAGGCGGGGTCGGTCACTCCTCCTCGCCCAGGCGGTCGAGGACGTAGCGGCGGATGTCGAGGCTGGGCTCCTCCATGGGGGCGAACCAGCCGCCGGTGTAGGCGCGGGAGGCCATGCCGCGCTGGACGCTCTCGCACATGGCCCAGTCCTGGCGGTTGACCAGGTCCCAGAAGTCGGCCGCGTCCGAGGGGTCGAAGCCGGGCCGGGCCTGCTCGTCGGGGTGGAACAGCAGCTCGCAGACGACCGTGGTCTTCCCCGGGCCGTGGGGCCAGAGGGTGAAGGCGGCGACGTGGTCGGCGGACAGGCTCAGCATCAGGTTGGGGTAGACCAGCTCGCCCTTGTGGCGGGTGCGCTCGTCGTCGTCCAGGCCCGGGAACGGCGCCCGCTCGCTCTGGCCGCTGGCGGTGAAGGTCCAGGCGCCCTCGCGGTGGGGGATGCCCCGCTCCCAGTCGAGCCCGGCCCCGCCGCGCTTGAACGCCGGCACGACCCGGCACAGCTCGGGGTGGACCCCGGCGCAGTGGTAGCACTCGTTGTAGTTCTCGGCGACCAGCTTCCAGTTGGCCGCCACCCGGTAGGCGAGCCGCCGCCCGACGGCGAGGTCCTCCAGCGGGTAGCGGCGCAGCCGTTCGGGCACCGGGCCGAGCTGGTCGGCCAGGGGCACCGCCTCGCCCGGGGTCAGGTGCAGGAACAGGAACCCGCCCCAGGTCGCCACCCCGACCGGGTGGAGCCCGAAGGCCGCCTGGTCGAAGCCGTCGATCTCCTCGCTCCAGGGGGCGCGCAGCAGGTCGCCCTCGAGCCGGTAGGTCCAGGAGTGGTAGGGGCAGCGCAGCGACCCGGCCTTGCGGGCCGGGCCGGCCTGGGGGCCGCCTGGCTCCGCCGGCGGGCACGGCACCACCTGGGAGCCCCGGTGGCGGCAGACGTTGTAGTGGGCCCGCAGCTCCCCCGCCCTGGTCCGGACGAGCAGGACGCTCTCGCCGGCCACCTCCACCACCTGGAGCGACCCCGGCCGCTGGAGCTGGTCGGCCCGGCCGGCGCAGAACCACTCGCGGTACAGCAGCCGCTCCCGCTCCCGGTCGAAGCCGTCGTCGCTCAGGTAGTACGCGGCGGGCAGGGCCCGCTCCAGACCGGCCACGGCCGTCACCTCCTCCCCGGGGAACCCCCGATTCAGCGGGTCGGTAGCCGCAGCTTGCGCCGCCGCTCGCTCCGGCGCAGGTCCTTGGAGATCTGGCGGACCACGTTGCGGCCCGGGATGCCGGTGACCCCACCGCCGCCGTGGGTGGCCGACCCGGCCTGGTAGAGCCCGCGGATGGGGGTGCGGTAGTCGGCGTAGCCGGCGGCCGGGCGGGTGTGGAACAGCTGGCTGGCCGACAGCTCGCCGTGGAAGATGTTGCCGCCGACCAGCCCGTACTCGTGCTCCATCTGGTAGGGCCCGATCACCTGGCGGAACAGGATCGAGTCGGTGAACCCGGGGGCGACCCGCTCCATCCGGGCCACCACCCGGTCGGCGTGGGCCTCCAGCTCCTCGTCCATCGGCTTGCCGGCCCAGGTGTGGGGCACCCACTGGGTGAACATCGAGACGATGTGGTGGCCCTCGGGGGCCAGGGTCTTGTCGAACACCGAGGGGATGCAGACGTCGGCGAAGGGCAGCGCCGATGGCCGGCCGGCGGCCGCGTCCTGGAAGGCGCCCTCCATGTCGTCCAGCGACTCGGCGAGCACGATGGTGCCGCCGTGGATCTCCGGGTCGAACTCGGGACGGCAGGTGAAACGGGGCAGCCGGTCTGTGGCCAGGTTGACCTTGACGGTGCCGCTGCGGGTCTTCCAGCGCTCGATGTCGGTCACGAAGTCGGCCGGCAGCTCGGCCCGGTCGACCTGCTCCAGGAAGGTGATCCTGGGGTGGGTGGCCGCCACCACCACGTCGGCCGTCAGCTCCTCCCCGCCCTCCAGGACGACCCCGGTGGCCCGCCCACCCTTGGTGGTGATGCGCCGGACCGGGGCCGAGGTGCGGATCTCCGCCCCGAAGGAGCGGGCGGCGGCGGCCATGGCGTTGCTGACCCCGCCCATGCCGCCCTCGGCAAAGCCCCAGCTGCCGAGCTTGCCGTCGCCGACGTCGCCGATGTGGTGGTGGGCCATGACATAGGCGGTGCCGGGGGCCCGCGGCCCGGCCCAGGTGCCGATGACGCCGCTGACGGCGTGGACGGCCTGGAGCTCGGGCGACTCGAAGTACTCCTCCAGCAGGTCGGCGATGCTCAGGGTGAACAGCCGGGTGACGTCGGCCGCCTTGCGGGTGTCGAGGCCGCGCAGCCGCCAGACCAGGCGGGCCTGCTCGGCCAGGTCGACCGGGTGGCGGGAGCCGACCTTGGGCGGGACGGCCGACAGCAGCGGCCCGAGCACGTCGGCCAGGCCGGCCATCCAGGCGTCCCAGCGTTCCTCGGCGTCGGCGTCGCGGGGCGAGAACTTGGCGATCTCCTCGCGGCGCCTGGCCGGGTCGTTGGACGAGCTGCAGCGAGGTGCCGCGGGCGTGGGGGGCGAAGTAGGGGCCCTGGGGGTAGACCTTGTAGCCGTGGCGGTGCAGGTCGAGGTCGCGGACGACCCCCTGCGGCATCAGGCTGACCACGTACGACAGCGAGGTCACCTTGTAGCCGGGCCCGAACGGCTGCTCGGTGACGGCGGCGCCGCCGACCACCTCCCGGGCCTCGCAGACCAGCGTCCGGTGGCCCTGCTTGGCCAGATAGGCGGCCGCGACCAGCCCGTTGTGCCCCCCGCCGACGACGATCGCGTCGTACCGCCCCTGTTCCATGCGCCTACCTCCCGACCTTCGACCCACCTTCCTTTTTAACTGATTCGTCAGTCAGGAAGCAAGCGGCATGATGCTCGGCCACGCCCCGCAGGATGGGCACGGGCTCGTCGCGGCAGCGGTCGTCGACGCCCGCCTGGGCGGCCTCGCCGGAGGCCAGGGCCGGGCAGCGGGGGTGGAAGCGGCAGCCGCCGGGGACCCGGGTCGGGTCGGGCGGCTCGCCGGCCAGGATCTGGGTCTCCAGATGTGGTGGACCTCGGGGACGACCGACAGCAGGGCCCGGGTGTAGGGGTGGCGGGGGTTGGCCAGCACGGCCTCGGTCGGGCCCTGCTCGACGATGCGGCCCAGGTACATCACGGCCAGCCGGTCGGCGATGTTCCAGGCCAGGCCGAGGTCGTGGGTGACGACCAGGATGGACAGGCCGAGGTCGCGGACCAGGCCGAGCAGCAGGGCCAGGATCTCGCCCCGGACCGAGGCGTCGAGGCTGGACACGGGCTCGTCGGCGACCAGCATGCTCGGCTCGAGGGCCAGCGCCCCGGCGATCACCACCCGCTGGCGCTGGCCGCCGGACAGCTCGTGGGGGTAGGCGAGGAAGAACCGCCGCGGCGGGCGCAGGCCGCTGCGGGCCAGGGCCTCCTCGACCAGCGTCTCCTCGTCGCCCTTGACGCGGTGGATGCGCAGCCCCTCGGCCACCGACTCGTACACCGACTGGCGCGGGTTCAGGGCCCCGGTGGGGTCCTGGAGGACCAGCTGGACCTCGCGGCGGTAGGGCTTGAGGGCGGCGGTGCCGCGGCCGATCGGCTTGCCCCGGTACAGGACCTGGCCGCTGGTCGGCTCCACCAGGCCGAGGATGGCCCTGGCCAGCGAGGTCTTGCCGCAGCCGGACTCGCCGGCCAGGGCGACGATCTCGCCCGGCTGCACCTGGAGGTCGACCCCGTCCACCGCCTTGGCGGTGGGGCCGCGCCCGCGCCTGGCCCCGAAGTGGACGTACAGGTCGCGCACCTCCAGGATCGGGCCCTGGCCGGCCGGGGAGGCCGACGGCGCCGGCTGGGTCGCGGTCACGGGCCCACCCCCGGATGCGCCGGGGCGTCCTCGACAACCGGCGCCAGCGGCGCCTGGCGGACCAGCTCGGGGTGGCCGTCCCGGACGTGGACGCAGGCCGCCCGGCGGCCCTCACCGGCCGGCCACAGCTCAACGTCCAGGGTCGGGCAGACCGCGACCGACACCGGGCAGCGGGGGTGGAACTCGCAGCCGCTGGGCAGGTCCCGCGGGTCGGGCGGGTCGCCGCCCAGGCCGTGGGGGTTGCGGCGCGAGGCCCGGTCGCCGATGGTCGGGAACGCCTCGGCCAGGGCCCGGGTGTAGGGGTGGGCCGGGGCCTCGAACACCTTGGCCGCCGGGCCCTCCTCGACGATCCGGCCGGCGTACATGACCGCGATCCGCTCGCAGGTCTCGGCCAGCACCGACAGGTCGTGGGTGATCAGCAGCAGGGCCAGCCCGAGCTCGCGCCGCAGCTCCTCCAGCAGGGCCAGCACCTGGGCCTGGACCATCACGTCCAGGGCGGTGGTCGGCTCGTCGGCGATCAGCAGCCGGGGCGAGCAGGCCAGGGCCATGGCGATCATCACCCGCTGGCGCTGGCCCCCCGACAGCTCGTGGGGGTAGCTGGACGCGCGGCGGGCCGGCAGGCCGACCTGCTCCAGCAGCTCCCCGACCCGGGCGGCGGCCTGCTTGTCGGTGACCTTGTCGTGGAGGTGGATGGCCTCGGCGATCTGGTCGCCGACCCGGCGGACCGGGTTGAGGGCGTGCATGGCCCCCTGGAACACCACCGCCGCCTCGGTCCAGCGGACCGCCCGCAGCCGCCCCGGCCGCATGGTGAGCACGTCCTCGCCCTCCAGCAGCACGCTGCCCGTGGTGGTGGTCCCCGGCGGCAGCAGCCGCAGCATGGCCGCGGCCGTCGTCGACTTGCCGCAGCCCGACTCGCCGGCCAGGCCGAGGGTCTCCCCCGGGTCCAGGGTCAGGTCGACCCCGCGCACCGCCGGCACCGCGCCGGCCCGCGCCGGGTAGCTGACCGTCAGGTCGTGGACCTCGAGCAGGGCCATCGTCACCGCCCCCGCAGCCGTGGGTTGAGGACCGACTCCAGCGCCTGCCCGATCATGGTGAAGGCCAGCACCACCAGCAGGATGCACACCCCGGGCGGGACCAGGTACCACCAGGCCCCGATCGAGGCCGCCCCCTGGGTGAAGGCCGCGTCCAGCATCGACCCCCACGACACCCGCAGCGGGTCGCCCAGCCCCAGGAAGGCCAGGGTGCTCTCGGACAGGATGGCCACGGCCACGATCAGCACGGTGTTGGCGAAGATCAGCGGGACCACGTTGGGCAGGATCTGGCGGCCGATCAGGTGCCAGTCGCCGGCGCCCAGGGCCCGGGCCCGCTCGATGTAGGGCCGCGAGGTCACGGCCAGGGCCTGGGCGCGGACGATCCGGGCCGTGCCCGGCCAGGAGGTGATCCCGATGACGAAGGCGATGTTGGCCAGCGACGGCCCGAGCACGGTGGCCAGCACGATGGCCAGGGGCAGGAACGGGATCACCAGGAACCAGTCGGTGACCCGCATCAGCACCGAGTCGGTCCAGCGGCCGAAGTGGCCGGCGGCGATGCCGACCACCGAGCCGATGACCACCGAGATCACCGAGGCCAGGAACCCGACCAGCAGCGACACCCGCGACCCCCAGATGGTCAGGGCCAGCACCGAGCGGCCGCTCTCGTCGGTCCCGAGCGGGAACTCGGCGCTGGGCGGCGAGAGCGGGGTGCCGGTGGCCCTGGTCACGTCCAGCTCGCTCTCGGGGACCAGCAGCGGCGCGAACACGGCCATGGCGACGAACAGGACCAGGATGGCCAGCCCGACCATGCCGATGCTGTTGCGCCGGTACTCGCTCCAGGCCCGGCCCGCCGCCCGCCGCCGCCGCGCCCGGGCGATGGCCCGCGGGCTGAGCTGCGGGGGCAGGCTCGGGGGCAGGGTCGTGTCCGCCCGGGGCGGCCCCTCGGCCGGGTCCGGCCCGAGGGGTTCCTCGATGGTCGGCTGGGTCATCAGCCGGTCCTCACGCGCGGGTCGAGGTAGGCATAGAGGAGGTCGGCGAGCAGGTTGGCGATGATCACGGCCGCGCTGAAGAGCAGGAACACCCCCTGCAGGAGCGGGTAGTCGGGGGTCCGCAGCGCCTCGTAGCTGAGCAGGCCCAGCCCGGGCCAGGAGTAGACCGTCTCGATGACGATGGCCCCCGAGACGACGAAGCCGAGGTTGAGGAAGATCAGGGTGGTGGTCGGCAGCAGGGCGTTGGGCACGGCGTGGCGGCGCAGCACCAGCGCGTCCCGCAGCCCCTTGGCCCTGGCCGTGGTCAGGTAGTCCTCGCCCAGCTCGTCCAGCAGCGACGAGCGCATGACCAGCGCGTACTCGGCGATGTAGGCCAGGGTGAGGGTGAGGCAGGGCAGGAACAGGTGCCTGGCCACGTCGGCCACCCCGCCGACGCTGGCCAGCTCGGTGTTGGGGCTGGACAGCCCGCCGGTCGGGAACAGCCCGGGGAAGGACCCGACCCCGACCCCGAAGGCGATCAGCAGCATGATGCCGAGCCAGAACTCGGGCATGGCGTACAGGGTGAGCGACGCCCCCATCGACACCCGGTCGAAGAGGCTGTTGCGCTTCCACGCCCCCCGGATGCCGATCCACAAGCCGATCGCCGTCGACAGCAGCGTCGAGAGGCCGAGCAGCAGCACCGTCGGCCAGATCCGCTCCCCGATCACCTCCGACACCGGCCGGCGGAACTTGTAGGAGATGCCCAGGTCGCCGCTGAGGGTGTCCTTCACGTAGGTGGCGAACTGCTCGTGCAGCGGCTTGCCCAGCCCGAAGCTCTCGCGCAGCACCTGGACCTGCTCGGCCGGGACCAGGCGGTTGCGGGTGAGGTTCTTGGCCGGGTCGCCGGGCAGCACCCGGAACAGGAAGAAGTTGAACACCAGCACGAAGGCCAGGCTGAGGAGCGCCCCGAGCAGCTTGGCGCCGAGCCGGCGCTGGCCGGCGCTGGGACGGAAGGTCCGGGTGGAGATGGCGGCCATCGGGCCAGCGGCCCCTACTCGCGCTCGTCCTGGGTCGATCTCCGCCGCATGGCCAGCAGCACCCCGACCGCCCCGACCACGGCCACCCCGACGGCGATGGGCACGATCGGCAGGCCGCCGCCGTCGTCGCCGGCGGCGGCGGCCGCCTGCGGGGTGGCGATGTTGCGGTAGCTGTAGGTGCCGTACTGGAACAGCACCACGCCGCCCGGGTCGGGCTGGGCCACGAAGCCGGCGAAGCGGTCGCTGCGGTAGGCCTGGAGCTCGTCGTAGTAGAAGGTCACGACGTACGGCGCGTCCACGTACAGCATCCGCTGCATCTGCTTGACGATCTCGGCCCGCTTGGCCGGGTCGATGGTGACCTTCTGCTGCTCGTAGAGCTTGTCGTACTCGGGGTTGCAGTAGAAGCTGTCGGACAGGTTGGCCAGGACGTCGCCGCCCGACTTGTAGCTCCGCGAGCCGCAGGTGAAGGTCGAGAGCTGGTAGTCGGGGTCGGGCTCGACCACCCAGCCCCACTCGAACATGTCGAACTCGCCCTGGCCGATGATCTCGGTCAGCCGGTTCTCCTCCAGCACCTTGACCTCGGTGGCGATGCCGATGTCGCGCAGCCAGCCCTGCATGAACTGGATCGACTGCTGGGAGGTGTTGGACTCCTGCCGGGCGAACAGCCGGAAGCGCAGCGGCCGGCTGCCGTCGGGCATCTCCCTGACCTTGTCGCCGTCGGTGTCCTTGTAGCCGGCCTCGTCGAGCAGCCGGTTGGCCTCGGCCAGGTCGAAGTTGTAGGCCTCGCCGTCGGCCGGCTGGAAGGTCAGGTTCTGGTAGAGGGCGGGAATGACCCCGGTGGCCGGGGTGCCGTAGCCGCCCAGCACCCGGTCGACCAGCGCCTGCTTGTCGATGGCGTGGGCGATGGCCTGGCGGACCCGCTTGTCCTTGAGGGCCGGGTGGCCGTCGCCGATCGGCTCGCCGGTGTCCAGGGCGGCCCCGACGTTGAAGGCCAGCTCGTCGAAGCCGGAGTAGTCGCCGGCCACGGCGGTGATGCCCTCGGTGTCCTTGAGCGAGTTGAACGGCGCCGGGTCGAGCCCGTCGGCGAAGTCGATCTCGCCCTTCTTCAGCGCCTGGAGCTGGGCGTCGGCGTTGTTGAAGACCCGGTAGACGACCTCGTCGATCTTGGGCGCGCCGCCCCAGTAGGACTTGTTGGCCGTCAGGCGCACGAACTGGCCGGTGCTGCGCTCGGCGAGCACGAACGGGCCCGAGCCGACGGCGTCCTTCTCGTTGTCGAAGGTCGTGACCTCCTTCTCGTCGATGTCCTTCCAGATGTGCTCGGGCAGGATCGGCACGGCCAGCCGCAGCATGGTCGGGCTGGGCTCCTTGGTGGTCATCACCAGGGTGGCGTCGTCGGGGGCCTCGACGGTCTTGATGTTGGAGACGTAGTTGCCGTAGTTGGTCTGCTCGAAGCTGCCCTTCATGATCCGGTTGAAGGTGTAGGCGGCGTCCTTGGCCGTGAGCGGCTGGCCGTCGGACCACTTCACGCCCTGGCGGATCTTGTAGGTCCAGGTGAGCTCGTCGGCGGAGACCTCCCAGGACTCGGCCAGCCCGGGCACGGGCGAGAAGTCCTTCTGGCTGTAGCCGACCAGGTAGTCGTACATCAGCGCCCAGACCTCGTAGGTCTCGGCCAGGATGCCGATGAACGGGTTGAGCGAGTCGACGTCGTTGAGGATGCCGACGGTGAAGGTGAGCTTCCCGGCCGGCTGCTCCTGGGCGGTCACGCCCGGCGCCGCCGTCAGGGCCAGCAGCGCCACCAGCACCGCCATGGCCGCGCCCCTCCGGAACCGTTTGGATCCAAGGCTCCGCCCGTTCCCACCTGCTCTGCTGGTTGCGCCCACGCCCGGCCCCCTTGCGGGAATCCCACCACCGCCGACAACACCTGACTGAACAGTCAGTAACTGAAGAGTTGCGTTATTGTGCGATGCAAGCCAACGCAGGACAAGGGCCCCTGGGCCGGATTGTCGCTGCTAGTACCGGTAGGAACCCTGGACCCGGACGGCCAGGCGGCGGGCGCACTCCTGGATCGACCCGGCGAACGACGGGTAGGTCTGGAACGCCTGGGCGAGCTGGCTGGCCGTGAGCCGGTTGAAGCAGGCCTCGGAGATGGGGGCGATCAGGTCGGAGGCGTAGCTGGCCACCACCGCCCCGCCGGCGATCGTCCCCGAGCCGGGCCGGGCCAGCAGCTTGACGAAGCCGTCGGGCCGGTTGCTCATCTTGGCCCGCGAGTTGCCGGCCAGCGGCAGGGTGTCGACCTCGACCTCGATGCCGGTCTCGGCCGCGCGCTGCTCCGACAGGCCGACGGTGGCGATCTGCGGGTCGGTGAAGATGGTGGCCGCCACCGCGTCCCAGCGCAGCGGCGTGACGGCCTGGCCGAGCAGGTGGTACATGGCGATGCGGCCCTGCATGGCCGCCACCGAGGCCAGCATCAGCTTGGCGGTGACGTCGCCGGCGGCGTAGATGCTGGGCACCGAGGTGCGGCTGACCCCGTCGACGACCACGGCGCCGCGCTCGTTGGTCTGGATGCCCAGCTCCTCGAGGCCGAGGCCGCTGGTCTGCGGCACCTGGCCGATGGTGAGCAGCACGTGGCTGCCCTCCACGGTGCGGCCGTCCTCCAGGTGGACCACCCCGCGGTCGCCGACCCGCTCGACCTTGGCCGCCCGGGCGTTCTTCACCGTCCGCAGGCCCCGGCGCTCGAACACGTCCTCGATGACCAGGGCGGCGTCGTGGTCCTCGGTGGGCAGGATGCGGTCACGGCTGACCACGAAGGTCACCTGGGCGCCGAAGCGCAGGAAGGCGGTGGCGTACTCGGCCCCGGTGGCCCCGGCCCCGACGACCACCAGGTGCTCGGGCACCTTGCGCAGCTTGTAGACGTCCTGGCTGGACAGGATGACCTCGCCGTCGGTGGGCGCGGTGTCCATGCGCCGGGGGTCGGACCCGGTGGCGACCAGGATGGCGTCGCCCTCCAGCCGCTCCACCCCGCCCCCGTCGGCCTGGCGCACCTCGACGGTGTGCGGCCCGACGACCCGGGCCCGCCCCAGCACCACCCGCACCCCGGCGGCCACCACCCGCTTGCTGATGTCCTCGGACTGGGCGAGCGCCAGGTCGTGCACCCGGGCCATGATGGTCGGCAGGTCGACCTCGTAGCGGGGCACCTCCAGCCCCGCCATCCCCTCGAAGTGCACCCCGAGGCTGGGCGCCGTCTCCAGCGTGTTGAACGCCTGCGCCGAGGTCAGCAGGGTCTTGGACGGCACGCAGTCCCACAGCACGCAGGCCCCGCCCAGCCCCTCGTCGTTGACGACCGTGACCTCGGCCCCCAGGTCGGCCGCGACCAGGGCGGCCTCGTAGCCGCCCGGCCCCCCGCCAACGATCACCACCCGCATGGGCCGATGGTACCGACTCGGCGCCGCCCAGACCGGGTTGTGGACGGCCTGGCGCGGCTGACGGCATCGCGTGCTAGCCTCCGGTCGGCAATAGGGCTATCGTAGGCCTATGGGAAGGACGCAGACGATGGTGCAGCTCAACGACACGCTGCTCGAGGTGCTCGACCAGCGGGCGACCGAGACCGGCCGTTCGCGTTCCGACCTGATCCGCGAGGCCATCGAGCAGTACTACAAGGAGGACATCGAGGCCGCCATCGACCGGGCGATGGTCGAGGGCTACACCCGGGTCCCCGACGACGACGAGTTCGACGGCCTTGCTACGAGGACGATCATCCGCGATCGATCAACGAGGACGACCCTGGTGAACCGAGGCGAGGTCTGGTGGGTCGACCACCCGGCCACCGGCCGCCGGCCGTTCCTCGTGCTGACCCGGCAGGCCGTGATCCCGGTGGTGCGACAAGGTCACGGGGGTGCCGGCGACGAAGCGGATCCGGGGCATCCCCTCCGAGGTTCCGCTCGCCACCGACGACGGGATGCCGGCCGACTGCGTGCTCAACTTCGACAACCTGACCCTGATGCGCAAGAGCTGGTTCGTGGAGCCGATCTGCCAGCTGTCGCCCGTCCGCATGGTCCAGGCGTGCCGGGCGCTGGCGGTGGCCATGGGGTGCTGACGGGCGGGGCGCGACGTCGCGTCCCGCCCGTCGACGGAGCCGGTTCGCCGGGGTCAGCTCACCCGTCTGGAGGGCGGCCACCAGGGGGATGAAGACCCAGCAGGCGAGGCCCAGGCCGATCAGGTTGATGCGGCCGGCCCAGGGGGCGCGGACGCTGAAGGCCGCCAGCAGGAAGCAGGTGAAGGCGGCCAGGTACAGGATGAACTCGAGCGCGTCGGGCATGGCGCGACTCCTTCCGGACGTGGAAATCAGAACAAGCCCAACTAACCCGCGCTGAATGCGGACCAACCTCCGCAAAACGACTGAGCTTGGGCGGATCGGGCGCGCCGGGCCGGCTGGAGCGCCGGGCCGTCCGGCGGCGCCGGGTCAGAAGGCGTCGGGGGGGCGGTAGGTGCCGAACTCGGCCCGGAGGGCGTCGCAGACCTCGCCGACGGTGGCGAGGTGGCGGAGGGCGTCGCGCATGGGCGGGAGGAGGTTGTCGCGGCCCCGGGCGGCGGCGCGGAGGGCCGCGAGGGCGGCGTGGACGGCGTCCTGGTCGCGGGTGGCGCGGATGTCGACCAGGGACTTGGCCTGGGCGTCGGCGATGGCCGGGTCGAGCTGCATGATGGTGACCGGCTCCTCCTCGCCGCCGGCGTAGCGGTTGACGCCGACCACCACCCGGTCGCCCTGCTCGACCGCGCGGAGCTGGTCGTAGGCCGAGCGCTCGATCTCCTGCTTCTGGAAGCCGCGCTCGATGGCGGCGACGGCGCCGCCCAGCTCCTCGACCCGGGCCATGAGCTGCCTGGCCGCGGCCTCGACCTCGTCGGTCAGGCGCTCCACGAAGTACGACCCGGCCAGCGGGTCGACCGTGTCGGTGACCCCGGTCTCGTTGGCCAGCACCTGCTGGGTCCGCAGGGCCAGGCGGGCCGCGGCCTCGCTGGGCAGGGCGAGGGCCTCGTCGTAGGCGTTGGTGTGCAGCGACTGGGTGCCGCCGAGCACCGCCGCCAGGCCCTGCACGGCCACCCGGACGACGTTGTTGAGCGGCTGCTGGGCGGTGAGCTGGACCCCGGCCGTCTGGGTGTGGAAGCGCAGCATCCGCGAGCGCGGCTCCTTGGCCCCGAACCGGGTGGCCATGGTGTCGGCCCAGATGCGGCGGGCCGCCCGGAACTTGGCCGCCTCCTCGAACAGGGTCGTGCGGGCCACGAAGAAGAAGGCCAGCCGGGGCGCGAACGCGTCCACGGCCAGCCCGGCGTCCACCGCCGCCTGCACGTAGGCGATGGCGTTGGACAGGGTGAAGGCGATCTCCTGGACGGCGGTCGCCCCGGCCTCGGCCATGTGGTAGCCGGAGATGGAGATGGTGTTGAAGCGGGGCAGGTGCTCGGCGCAGTAGGCGAACAGGTCGGTGGTGATCCGCAGCGACGGCGCCGGCGGGTAGATGTAGGTGCCGCGGGCGATGTACTCCTTGAGCACGTCGTTCTGGACCGTGCCGGTGAGGGCGGCCGGGTCGACCCCCTGCTCCTCCCCGACGAGCTGGTAGAGGAGCAGCAGGCACGCCGCCGGGGCGTTGATGGTCATCGAGGTCGAGACCTGGTCGAGGGGGATGCCCTCGAACAGCCGGCGCATGTCGGCCAGGGAGTCGATCGCCACCCCGACCTTGCCGACCTCGCCGGCGGCCATCGGGTGGTCGGAGTCGTAGCCCATCTGGGTGGGCAGGTCGAAGGCGACGCTGAGGCCGGTCTGGCCGTGGTCGAGCAGGTAGCGGAAGCGGGCGTTGGTCTCGGCGGCCGACCCGAACCCGGCGTACTGGCGCATCGTCCAGGTCCGGCCCCGGTACATGGTCGGGTAGATGCCGCGGGTGAACGGGTCGCGTCCCGGCTCCCCCAGGGCCGTCTCGGGGTCGAAGCCGGCGAGGTCGGCGGGCCCGTAGGTCACCTGGACCGGGATGCCCGATTCGGTGTACCGCTGGTCGCCGTCGCCCATGGACAAAACCTCCCGCAGGTGGTCCTCAGCCTACCCGCTGGTGGTGCCGACCGTAACGAACGGGCCGCGGCGGCGATCAAGGGAGCGGGATGCGGACACCAAGGCGCAGGATCCTGGTCCGGGCAGGGCTCGGGCTGTTCGCCGTGGCCGTGCTGCTGCAGCTGGTGCCGTACGGGCGCGACCACACCAACCCTCCCGTGACCCAGGACGCGCCCTGGCCGGACGGGCGGGCCAGGGAGCTGGCCACGACCGCCTGCTACGACTGCCACAGCAACCAGACCCGGTGGCCGCTGCAGAGCTACGTGGCGCCGTTCTCCTGGATGGTGGCCCGCGACGTCGAGCAGGGCCGCGAGGCGCTCAACTTCTCCACCTGGGACACCGACGACGGCGAGGCCGACGACGCCGCCGAGGTGGTGGCCGACGCCGAGATGCCGCCCCGCCGCTACCTGCTGGTCCACCCCGACGCGGCCCTGAGCGACGCCGAGCGCCAGGTCCTGGTCGAGGCCCTGGAGGCGATGGACCGGGATCGCGGCGGCGGCGACCGCAGCGGTCCCGAGAACTGAGCCGACAACGGCGTGGAGTCGGCCGTCGGCCGACGATCATCTGACTCCGACCGGCCCGGTTCGGGCCGGTCGGGTCAGCCGCGGGGGCGGAAGCCGGCCAGGAAGGACTGGAGCTCGTCGCGGGAGCCGGCCCAGCGGTTGGACGGGGCCTGGAACAGGATGGCGTGGCGGCGGCCGGCGGCGATGAAGGTGATGTCGTAGCCGCGGGTGAGCCGGCCCTCGTCCAGGAAGGTGAACTCCCACTCGGCCGCGGGCACGCTCCGGAAGGTGGTCGAGCCCAGGCGCAGCCGCCGGTAGCCGTCGCCGGGGTGCCTGGCCATGAACGCGCGCTCCAGGTTCCGCTGGGCCACCAGCGGGGCCAGCCCGTCGGTGGTCGGCTGGACCCGGAAGAAGCGCTCCCCACCCGGCTCGGTGAAGTCGATGAACGGGCCCCGGTCGGTCGGCGTCCAGGTGGGCGGGAACGACAGCCGGTAGGTCCCGTCCGGGTCCTGGAAGCTGCGCCAGCTGGCGGGCACGGCCGGCCGCCTGGTCTCGGCCGTCGGCCGCCGCTCCTGGTCGTCCCGGGTGAGGCTCTGCCAGACGAAGGTCCCGGCGAGCACCACGGCCACGGCGGCGAAGACCACCGGGAGCCGGGCCCGGGGTCGGCGGGCGCCGGCGTGGACCGGCTCCCCCGACATCGGCACCGGCGGCACCGGGGGCAGCCGCCGGCCCCTGCGCCGCCCCTTCTTCGGCGCCTGGACCGCCGTGTCGCCGTCGCCCTCGCGCCGCCGGACCCGGCTCGGCACCGGCGGCGTGTCCCCCGACTCGACCCCTCCCCGGTCCCCGCCGGCCGGAGGGGCGGCGTCCGGGCCCGGCCGGTCCGGCCCCCGGCTCGCCGGCCCGCCCAGGGGCGGTCGGGGCGCCGCGGCCGCCCACGACGACCGTGGCTCCGGCCCAGTGGTCGGCGGCGGTCCTGGTGGCGGCGTCCCCGGCCGGGACTCCGTGGACCTGGCCGCCGCCGCGGCCCTGGCCCGAGGCGACCTGGCGCAGCAGGGGCCGGAGCTGGGACGGGGTGGCGCGGCTGGCCGGGTCCTTGACCAGCAGGCGGGCCAGCACCGGGGCCAGGGCGCCGAGGCGCTGGGGGCGGCGGGGCTGGCCGTTGACGATCGCGGTCAGGGTCTGGAACTCGCCACCGCCGAAGGGAGGCTGGCCCTCGACCGCGAACCACAGGGTGGCGCCGAGCGCCCACAGGTCGGTGGCCGGGCTCACCGGTTCGGCCTCGACCTGCTCGGGCGCCATGTAGGCGGGCGAGCCCACCACCAGGCCGGTCGCGGTCAGCCGGGGGTCGCCCTGGACCGAGGCGATGCCGAAGTCGGCCAGCTTGGTGGCGCCGTCCTCGCGGACCATCACGTTCTTGGGCTTGAGGTCGCGGTGGACGATCCCGGCCCGGTGGGCCGCCTCCAGCGCGTCCAGCAGCCCGAGCCCGAGCCGGGCGGCCCGTTCCGGGGGCAGCGCCCCCTCGCTGCGGACCAGCTCCTCCAGGGTCGGCGCCGAGACCAGCTCCATGACGATGAAGTCCTGCCCGCCGTCATGGGCGATGTCGTAGACGGTGACCACACCGGGGTGGCTGAGCCGGGCGGCCGCCCGCGCCTCCCGCGACACCCGGGCCCGGAGCCCCTCCCGCTCGGCGGCGTCGCCCCCACGCGGCAGGTCGACCTCCTTGAGCGCGACCTGCCGCGCCAGCAGCGTGTCGGTCGCCCGCCAGACCACGCCCATGCCGCCGTGCCCGAGCTCCTCCTCGAGCTCGTAGCGGTTGGCGACCCGCCGCCCGGTACCGTTGGTTGCCATCGACCGGAACGCTACCGGCTGCCGGGTCGGGTGGCCACGACCCTACAAGCTGGAGTCGGCCTGCGGCCGACGATCAACAGACTCCGACCGGCGGAGCCGGTCGGGTCAGCCGAGCGGCTGGAAGGCCTGCTCGAACTGGCGGGCCAGGTCCTGGGAGGCGTCCCACTGGTCGGCCGGGACGATGAACTCGACGTTGTAGCCCCAGGTCTGGCCCTTGAAGTTGATGTGGCTGACGTGGACCCGCCGGCCATCCCTGACCGCCTCGTACTCGAACACCACCGCGCCCGGGCGACCGGCGTAGGTCTGGCCCTCCTCGTAGCTGATCTCCCGGTAGCCCTCGGGGAACAGCCCAGGAGCCGACCTGCGGTAGTCCCGGGAGGCCTGGGGCAGCGGGTTGGACGGGTTGGTCGAGCGGACGGTGAACACCCGCTCCGGGTCGTCCTCCTCCTCGACCACGGTCGCGTTGTTGCTCTCCCGCGTCCGGGCCCGGAACCCAGGCGGGACGCCGATGCGATAGCTCCCGCGCCGGTTGGTGAACGCCGTCCAGCCCTCCGGCAGCCCCGCGCCGCCCGCGGTGGTGGTCGGCGCGGTGGTGGTCTCGGCCCCGCCCGTGGTCGACGTGGCCCCCCCGGTCGTCTCGCTCTCCCCGCCCGCCCCGGCACCCGCAGCAGTGGTCGCCGGACCCGCGGCCGGGTCCCCGTCCCCGCCCGACCTGAGGTTCACCGCCAGCAGCACGGCCACCAACCCCACCACCGCCAGCAGGGCGACCACAGCCACCCTCCCCCGCCCCCCTCGCTCCACCACCGGCGCCGGCGGCAGCACCGGCCGCCCCGGCCCGGCGGCACCCACGGCACTCGGGGCAGAGGCAGCGGGCTGCGGGGCCGGGACTGCGGGCCGCGCTGCGGGGACGACGGGCGGTGGGTCGGGGTCCGAGCCGACGGCTGCAGGCCCGGCGGCGGCGGCCGGCGCAACGGGAGTGGCGTCTGCCGTGGCGGTGGCCGTGGAGTCGGGGTCGGCGGGGGTGTCCTGGGGGGCGGTGGGAGTGGGCGGAGGGGGGGCGGCTGGGAGCGGGATGGTGCGGCCGGGGCCGTAGGTGGGGAGGACCTCGGTGGGTGGGGATGGGGGGACGGCGGCGAGGCGGCCGAGCTCGGCCCGGAGTTCGGGGCCGGATAGGCGGGAACCAGGGTCCTTGGCCAGGAGGGCGGTGATGAGGGGGGTCAGGCGGCCGGCGCGGCGGGGGGTGCGGGGTGGGTCGTTGACCACTGCGGCGAGGGTGGCGATCGAGGTGCCGCGGTCGAAGGGCGGTTCGCCCTCGACCGCGTAGAACATGGTCGCTCCCAGCGCCCAGAAGTCGGCCGGCGGGCCGCTCTCCTCGCCCTTGGCCTGCTCAGGGGCCATGTAGGCGGGCGAGCCGATCACCAGACCGGTCGAGGTGAGCTGCGGGTCGCCCTGGAGCGAGGCGATGCCGAAGTCGGCCAGCTTGGCCGTGCCGTTGCCGGGGACCATGACGTTGCCCGGCTTGACGTCGCGATGGACGATCCCCGCCTGGTGAGCCGCCTCCAGCGCGCCGGCGACCTGGGCGCCGATCCTGGCCACCCGCTCGACCGGCAGCGGACCGTCGGACCGGACCAGGTCGGCCAGGGTCGGCGCGTTGATCAGCTCCATCACGATGAAGGTGCCGCCACCGTCCTTGACGACGTCGTAGAGCGTGACCGCGCCCGGGTGGTTGAGCCGGGCCGCCGCCCGCGCCTCCCGCATCACCCTCGCCTGAGCCGGGCGCCGCTCCTCCTCGGGCATGGTGGGCGGGAACACCACCTCCTTGACCGCCACCTCGCGACCCAGCACCGCGTCCCGGGCACGCCAGACGACGCCCATCCCTCCCCGCCCGAGGGGAGCGCTGAGCGCGTAGCGATCGGCGACCATGCGGCCGCCGGCCCGGCCAGACATACCCGGCCACACTACCCGCAGGTCGCCAGCACCAACCGGTCAGGCGGGCGGGGGGACGAACGATCCCTTGAAGGCTTCGAACAGGGCCCAGCCGGCGCCCCAGTCGCGGTCGCGGGCATAGATCGCCATGGCGACGTGGTGGCGAGGGGACCGGACGCCCAGCTCCAAGGCGTGCCAGGTCTCGCCGTCCTGGTAGGTGAATTCGAGCAGGGCGGCGGGCAGGCCCTTGAACTGGGCCGGTTCCAGGCGGGCCTGACGGTAGTCGCCGCGCTCGCCGGCGTGGGCCTGGCTGGCCTGCTGCTCCAGGGTCACCGGGTCGGCCTGGGGGTCCTGCTGCCAGTCGATGCGCAGGATCGTGGGGGAGCTCTGGTCGCGCAGCTCGGTGCGGGGGCCGTCGCTGACCAGCTGCCAGCCGGGCGGGACGGCGACCTGGTAGCCGGTGGCCGGGTCGGTATGCACGCGACCAGCCGGGCGGGACCAGGGCGGCCAGGGTGGTCGGGGTGATGGTGGTCGGCGGCGCCGTCGTCGGCGGAAGGGTCGTCGGCGGAACCGTCGCGATCGTCGACGCCACGGCCTGGGACCGCAGGCCGAGTGGATCCCCGATGACGGCCACGGCGACCGCGAACGACACCAGCGCCAGCAGGACCGACCCGCCGGCGATCAGCAGCACCCGCTGCACCACCGGGTCCATGGCGTTCCGCACCGCCCGAAGGCCGAGCGGGGGCTGTGGACGCCGACCCGGCGCCCTGGTCTCGCGCCACGGGCCCGGTTCCGCCTCCGGGCGGCCTGGCACCGAGCCGCACCCGACGCCCATCGACCCGGCCGGCGAGGAAACCGGGCGGGGGCCTCCGGTCAGGGGTTCGAGGAGGCGGCGGGTCGCGGCGATGGTTGGGCGGCCGCCGGCCGGCTTGGTGAGGAGGGCGGTGAGGGTTGGGGCGAGTTGGCCGGCGTGCTCGGGGGGGCGGGGGCGGTCGGTCAGGATGGCCGCCATGGTGGCCTTGCTGCCGTCGCCTGCGAATGGGGTCTCACCCTCAACTGCAAGTGAAAGGATCGCCCCCAGGGCCCAGAGGTCGGCCGGCGGGCCGGCCGGGTCGCCCCTGATCTGTTCGGGGGCGAGGAAGGCGGTGGTGGCGCGCTCGACCCCCGGGTCGGTGCGGAGGGTGGCCAGGCCGACGCCGGCCAGGCGGGTGCGGCCGTCGGCGGCGATCAGGACGTTCGCGGGGCGGAGGTCGAGGTGGGCCAGGCCGGCGTCGTGGGCCGCCTCCAGGGCGTCGAGGAGCTCGAGGCCCAGCTGGGCCACCCGGCGGACCGGGAGCGGGCCGTGCCGGGCGATCAGCTCGTCGAGGGTGAGGGCGTCGACCAGCTCGGTGGCCACGTAGACGACGCCGTCCTGGACGACCACGTCGTCCAGGCGGACCAGGCCGGGATGGTCCAGCGAGGCCGCCGTCCGCACCTCGGCCGCCACCCGGTCCCACAGGACCCCCGACCCGACCCCGAGCCCCGGCCGCCCCGCCAGTCCGGACCCCCAGGCCCCGACCCGAGCGCCGCGACCCCACCGCCAGGCCCCGTCTCGTCAACCCCTGACCCACCTGTCCGGGCAAGGAGGGGAGGCGGAGCTCCTCGACCGACAGCGCGCGGTGGGTGTTGAGCTCGGTGGCCCGCCAGATCATGCCGGTGGGGCCGCGGCGGAGCGCGGTGTGCAGCATCCATCGGCCGGCGACGAGCCGGTCGGCGGCGTCCTGGGCCATGTGGGCTCCAAACGATACGACCAAACCGCACCCCACCCAAAACCGCCTGTGAGCAGGCGGTTTGCGGGCACGACAGGTCGGTTACCCGGTGGTAGAGTCGAGCTGGACCCGACGGGAGGTGACCTTCGAGGGATGCAGCGCCTAGGGACGCTCTACCGAGGCCGCGAGGGGATGTGGACCTGGGTCCTGCACCGGGTGTCGGGGGTGGCCATCCTGTTCTACCTGTTCGCCCACGTGGCCGACCAGGCGCTGCTGAACGTCTCCCCCGAGGCCTACGACCGGGTGATCGACACCTACCGCAACCCGTTCGTCGGGCTGCTGGAGATCGGCCTGGCGGTGGTGGTGATCTTCCACGCCCTGAACGGCGTGCGGATCATCCTGTTCGACTTCTGGTCCCAGGGGGTGGCCCGCCAGCGCCAGATGCTCTGGGTGCAGACGGTGCTGTTCCTGGTGCTGGCGATCCCGCCGGTGATCGCCATCGGCTCCCATGTGGTCGAGGAGCTCTGAGGATGGCCGCCGACCTCACCCCGGCCCCGCTCCCCCGCTCGACCTCGGCCGACCGCCGCCAGCCCAAGCCGACCCGGGGCAACTTCGAGCTGTACGCCTGGGTGTTCATGCGCATCTCCGGGGTGCTGCTGGTCCTGCTGGTGCTGGGCCACTTCGCGATCATGCACGTGATCGACGGCGGCCTTGACCGGGTCAACTTCGCGTTCGTGTCCGGCCGCTGGGCCAACCCGTTCTGGCGGGTCTACGACTTCGCCATGCTCACCCTGGCCCTCCTGCACGGCGGCAACGGCCTGCGGGTGATCATCGACGACTACGCCCGCACCGGCACCCGCCGCCTGCTCTACCAGAGCGTCAACGCCACCGTGGTCGGCCTGACCTGGGCCCTCGGCACCCTCACGATCTTCGCCTTCACCCCCCAGCCCTCGTAGGAGCCCCCATGACCCAGCAGCACACCTTCGACGTGGTGATCGTCGGGGCCGGGGGGGCCGGACTGCGGGCCGCCCTGGAGAGCTCCCGGCGGGGGCGGACGGCGGTGATCACCAAGCTCTACCCGACCCGCTCCCACACCGGCGCCGCCCAGGGCGGCATGTGCGCCGCCCTGGCGAATGTCGAAGAGGACAACTGGGAGTGGCACACCTTCGACACCATCAAGGGCGGCGACTACCTGGTCGACCAGGACGCGGCCGAGGTCATGTGCCGGGAGGCGATCGAGGCCGTCTACGACCTCGAGCACATGGGCATGCCGTTCAACCGCACCCCCGACGGCAGGATCGACCAGCGGCGCTTCGGCGGCCACACCCACCACCACGGCAAGGGGGCCGTGCGCCGCTCCTGCTTCGCCGCCGACCGCACCGGCCACATGATCCTCCAGACCCTGTTCCAGCAGAACGTCAAGCAGGGGACCATCTTCTTCGACGAGTACTACGTGCTCGACCTGCTGCTGGTCGATGGCCGGGCGGCCGGGGTGGTCGCCTACGAGCTGGCCACCGGCGAGCTGCACGTGTTCCGGGCCAAGGCGGTGGTGTTCTGCACCGGCGGCTTCGGGAAGATGTTCAAGATCACCTCCAACGCCCACGCCCTCACCGGCGACGGGCCCGGGGTCTGCTACCGGCGCGGCGTGCCCATGGAGGACATGGAGTTCTTCCAGTTCCACCCGACCGGCCTGTACCGGCTGGGGGTGCTGCTGTCGGAGGCGGCCAGGGGCGAGGGCGGCATCCTGCGCAACGCCGACGGCGAGGCGTTCATGGAGCGCTACGCCCCCACCATCAAGGACCTGGCCCCGCGCGACATGGTCAGCCGGGCCATCTACACCGAGATCCGCGAGGGCCGCGGCGCCGGGCCGAACGGGGACTACGTCTACCTGGACGTCAGCCACCTCGACCCCAAGGTGATCGACGCCAAGCTGCCCGACATCACCGAGTTCGCCCGCACCTACCTGGGCGTCGAGCCCAAGAAGGAGGGCGTGCCGATCCAGCCGACGGCCCACTACGCCATGGGCGGCATCCCCACCGACGTGGACGCCCAGGTGGTCGGGGACGCGGCCAACACGGTCATCCCGGGGCTGTTCGCGGCCGGCGAGTGCGCCTGCGTCTCGGTGCACGGCGCCAACCGGCTGGGGACCAACTCGCTGCTCGACATCGTCGTGTTCGGCAAGCGGGCCGGGGTCCACGCCGGCGAGTACGCGGCCGGCGCCAGCCACGCCGAGCTGCCCGAGGACCCGGCCGGCGCCGTCACCCGGATGCTGGAGGACCTGGCCGGCCACCCCGAGGGCGAGCGGGCCGCCGCCATCCGGGCCGACCTCCAGACCAGCATGGACGACAAGGCCGGGGTGTACCGCACCGAGACCCTCCTCAAGGAGATGGAGGTCGAGCTGGCCTCCCTGCGCGAGCGCTACGCCCGGGTCTGGGTCCAGGACACCTCCAGGCGCTACAACACCGACCTGCTGGAGGCGGTCGAGCTCGGCTTCCTGCTCGACCTCGCCGAGGCCCTGGTGGTGTCGGCCCGGGCCCGGCAGGAGAGCCGCGGCGGCCACTTCCGCGAGGACTACCCGGCCCGCGACGACAAGCACTGGCTCAAGCACAGCCTCGCCCACCGCACCGGCAGCGGGGTCAAGCTCGACTACAAGCCGGTCACCATGACCCGCTACGAGCCCATGGAAAGGAAGTACTAGGTGCAGGTGACGTTGCGGGTCCGCCGGTTCAACCCCGAGACCGACAGCGAGTCGCGGATCGAGACCTACGAGGTCCCGGCCGACCCGATGGACCGGGTGCTGGACCTGCTCCACTGGGTGAAGTGGAACCTGGACGGGTCGCTGACCTTCCGCCGCTCCTGCGCCCACGGGATCTGCGGCTCCGACGCCATGCTCATCAACGGGACCAACCGGCTGGCCTGCAAGGTGCTGGTCCGCGAGGTCGGCGACCAGATCACGGTCGAGCCGCTGCGGGGGCTGCCGGTCAACAAGGACCTGCTGGTCGACATGGAGCCGTTCTTCGCCTCCTACCGCGAGGTCCTGCCCTACCTGGTCAACGACGACCCCGCGCCCGACACCGAGCGGCGCCAGTCCCAGGCCGACCGGGAGCGCTTCGACGACACCACCAAGTGCATCCTGTGCGCCGCCTGCACCACCTCCTGCCCGGTGTTCTGGGCCGACGAGGAGTACTTCGGCCCGGCGGCGATCGTCAACGCCCACCGCTTCATCTTCGACTCCCGCGACCTGGGCGCCGCCCAGCGCCTCACGGTGCTGAACGACAAGGAGGGCGTCTGGCGCTGCCGGACCACCTTCAACTGCACCGACGCCTGCCCCCGGGGCATCAAGGTCACCCAGGCCATCCAGGAAGTGAAGCGGGCCCTGCTGTTCCGCAAGGTCTGACCCGGCGGACGCAGCGAACGCGCCGATCTCGCTCAGCCACCGGCGAGGACGACCCGGTGGCGACCTGCGGACGCTCGTGCGGCCAACCGCGTGACGGCGGCCAGCGACCACGAACGTCTCCTCGAAGCCTGGCCGGGACAGGTCGGCCGAGCTCGGCCGGCGACCCCGGCGGCCGGCCAGCAGGCGGCTGGACGCTCGGCGGGACGCCGGGTCGGCGGGCGGGGACGCGCAGGCTGGCGGGCCCGACCAGGCTGACGGGGACGCCGGCCTGTCCAGGGCGGTGAAGGCGGCCTCCCAGGTCGGGGTGCGGACCTCGACGGCGGTGGTGTCGCCGACGACCTCGGCCAGGGTCCCGGCGGCGACCACGCGGCCGGCGGCGAGCACGACCAGGCGGTCGCACTGCTCGGCCTCGCCCAGGTGGTGGGTGGTGACCAGCACGCCGGCGCCCTGCTCGGCGCTGGCCCGGATGGTCTCCCACAGCCGGGCCCGCTGGAGCGGGTCCACCCCGGAGGTCGGCTCGTCCAGGACCAGCAGGTCGGGGTGGTGGCCGAGGGCGATGGCGAACGCGACCCGCCGCCGCAGCCCGAGCGGGAGCTCGCCGACCAGGACGTCGCGGGCCTCGGCCAGCTCGCCTTCCAGGACGGCGTCCTGGCTCCCGTAGGCGGCGGCCGAGAAGGCCATGTTCTCGGCCACGGTGAGGTCCTCGTACAGGCCGAGGGACTGGGGCACGTAGCCGAGGCGGGCCCGGGTCTGGCGCGACGGCGGCTCGCCGAACAGCCGGACGCGGCCGGCGGTGGGGGCGAGCAGGCCGAGCAGCATGCGGATCAGCGTCGTCTTGCCGGAGCCGTTGGCCCCGATCAGCCCGACCACCTCGCCGGCGGCCACCGCCAGGTCGACGCCGTCGACGGCCAGCAGCTCCCCGAACCGCCTGGTCGCCCCCTGGGCGCCGGCCAGCTCCGGGGCCACCGGGGCGCCCCCGGGCCCCTCCTGCGGGGTCATGCCGCCCACCGCTGGTCCTCGCGGAGCTGGGCCACGATCACCGCGTCCTCCAGGTCGAGGGTGGCCGGGCCGGCGCCCGGCGGGGTCGAGCCGTCGGGCGACCAGGCCCGCCAGCGCGACCCCCTGCGCCAGGACGGGAGGCCGTCGGGGCGGGCGGCCGCGTCCACCACCAGGCCGGGGGTGGCGGCCACGACCTCGTCGGGGGTGCCGGCGAGCAGGCTGCGGCCGCGGTCCAGGACCAGCACGGTGGCCGCCCGCTCGGCCTCGTCGAGGTAGGTGGTGGCCACCACGACGGCCGCGCCGCCGGCGGCCGAGGCGGCCAGCAGCCGCCACAGCTCGGCCCGGCTCACCGGGTCGACCCCGGTGGTCGGCTCGTCCAGGATCAGGAGGTCCGGCTCGTGGGCGACGGCCATGGCCAGGGCCAGCTTCTGGCGCATGCCGCCCGAGAGCCGGCCCGCCAGCCGGTCGCGGGCCTCGGCCAGGCCGGTCCGCTCCAGCAGCCCGCCGACCCGCCGGTCGAGCTCGCCGGCGGACAGGCCGTAGGCGCGGCCGGAGAAGCTGAGGTTCTCGTCGACGGTGAGGTCGGCCCAGACGCCCGGGCCGGCGGAGACGTAGCCGAGCCGGCGCTCGTCCGGCCGCCGGACCGTGCCCGCGGCCGGCCGGACCGTCCCGGCGAGGGCCCGCAGCAGGCTCGTCTTGCCGGCGCCGTCCCCCCCGACCACGGCCGCCACCGTGCCCGCGGCCACCTCGAAGGTCACCTCCTCCAGGGCCACCGTGGCGCCGTAGCGGACCCCGAGCCGCCGGCAGCCCCAGCTCGTCCGGTCCCGACTCATCGGGCGCCCGCCCTGGCCGTGGCCGCCTGGTCCTGGTCCGCGTCCGGCGTCCGCGCCGTGGCCCCGGCCGGCGGGGGCCAGGTCGCGGCGGAAGCGGGCGATCGCCAGGCCGAACACGACCGTGCCGAGCACGGCCAGCATGCCGAGCGGGAGGATCAGGGCCTCGAACGGGGCGCCCCTGACCATCACCCCCCTGGCCACCTGGACGAAGTAGGTGAGCGGGCAGCAGGTAGCCGATCCAGCGGACCCCCGGGGCCATGGCCGGCAGCGGGAAGATCAGCCCGGACAGCAGGATCTGGGGGAGCATGGTCATGATGGCCAGCTGGATGGCCTGTCCCTGGGTCTCGGACACGGTCGAGATGAGCACGCCGATGCCGACGGTGACGAACAGGAACTCGATCGCCCCCAGGGCGAAGACCAGCGGCGAGCCGCGGAAGGGGACGTCGAACAGCAGCACCCCGACGGCCACGATCACGGCCAGGTCGACCACCGCCACCCCGAGGTAGGGCAGGAGCTTGCCGCCGAGGACGTCGCGGGCCCGGAAGGGCATGACCGCGAGCTGCTCCAGGGTGCCGCTCTGGCGCTCGCGGACGACCCCGAGGGCGGTGGCGATGGTCCCGACGAACACCAGCACCACGCCCATCAGGCCGGGGACCATGATCGCCGAGGTCTCCAGCCCGGGGTTGAACAGCACCTCGGGGGCCGGCAGGCCGGGGCGGCCGCGCAGCTCGGTCACCACCGAGCGGGCCGAGAACAGGTCGGCCCCGTCGACCAGCACCTGCGGCTGCCCGGCGTCGCTGGTGACCACCGCCACCGCCGCGTCGGCGTCGCGCAGGGCCTCGACGGCGGCCTCGCGGCCCTCGCCGGGAGCGACCCGGACGACCTCCAGCCGGTCCGGCAGGGCGTCCGCCACCTGCTCGGCCCGCGGGCCGACCACCACCGTCCTGACCTGGTCGACGTCGAAGCTGGCCGCGTAGCCGAACACCACCAGCAGCAGCACCGGGAGCAGGATCATCATGGCCAGCGTGCGCCGGTCCCGGCGCATCTGGCGGAACTCCTTCATCGCCATGGCCCACATGCCGGCGGCACCTCCGCGACCACAGAATTCATCGTCGGATGAAGTCTACGACGAATGAAATCCTCGGACAAGAGAAGGGCGCCGGCCGTGACCGGCGCCCGTTCCCTGCACCAGGCGTCGCTAGTCGTCGTCGCGTCGACCTTGGTCGGCGGGAGCTCGCCGGTGGCCCGCTCCCAGAGCTTGTCGATCAGCTTGCGGGTGGCCAGCACGGCGACCGCGGTGATGACCGCGAACGCGACCCGCTTGAGCAGCTTGCGGGCCTCCTCCGGGGCACGCTCGGAGAGCTTGGCCACCTTGTCCTCCATCTGCTTGCGGGTCGCCTCTACCTCTCGGGCGGTTGCCGCTGAGGTTTCCCCCACGTGATCTCCTCCTTCAGCTCGTTGGCGGTCGTCTGGAGCTCGGCCTTGGCCTTCTCCGGGGCGACCTTGGAGGCGGCCAGGCGCTTCTTGCCGACCAGCGCGAGCACCGTGACCACGATCAGCAGCACGGCGGTCACGATGGCGAACCCGAGCCAGCTCGGCCCGCCGATCGCCTCGCCGATGGTGTAGAGCAGGAAGCCGAAGGCGTACAGCGCGAGCACGCCGGCCGCCACGAGCAGGGCGCTCGCCTTGGCGCTCGGCGGTCAGTCCCTCCTGCAGCTCCTGCCTGGCGAGCAGGATCTCCTGGCGGACGAGCGTGGTGGCGTCGTCGGCGAGCCCCTTCAGCAGCTCCCCGGTGGACGGCTCCTCGGTGGGCGCCGCCCCGGCGGGCCGCGTGGTCGTCCGCGCGCCCGGCTGTTGGTCCTGGATTGCCAAGGCAGTGCCCCCTTACCGTCGTCTCGTTGGGTCCGGTCTCTCTACCCCGCCACCGCAAGAGTTATCGCACATCAACGGGGCGGGTGCAGTCGATGGCCGGTCGCCAGCATGGCGGCCAGGCGGGCCACCGCCGCCCGGGTGGTCGGGGTCAGCGGGCGCCCGGCGGCCTCGTGCAGCGGCACCCAGTCGAGCTCGCTGTGCTCGGACGGCTCGCGGTTGCTCGGCCGGCCCTTCCAGGCGGTGGCCAGGTAGTAGGCGTCGGCCCGGTCGCCGTCGTGGAAGCAGCCGAGGGCGGTGAGGTCGAGCGGCTCGATCCCGGCCTCCTCGCGGGCCTCGCGGGCCAGGGCCTCCAGCAGCGACTCGCCCTCGTCGGGCTTGCCGCCGATGGCGTCCCAGGCCCCCGGGTAGCGGCGGCCCAGGTCGCGGGTGCGCAGGCCGAGCAGGACCCGCGGTGGGTCGGGGTCGAGCAGCAGCAGGGCGGCGCTGGCCGCCTCGCCGAACGGGACCTCACGGACGGCCGTTGACGCGCCGACGGTCGCGGTGGCCAGCGGCCGCCACACCTTGTCGCGGTCCTCGCGCAGCAGGGCCAGCTCGCGGACCGGGAAGGCGCGCCCGGAAGCCGGCGAGCTCGCGGGCGGCCGCCTCGATGCGGTCGTCGGGCAGGTCCTGGGCGACGGTCACGTGCGGGTGGAACGGGTGGGTCCGGCGCTCCAGCGGCGACTCCCGGAGGGCGGCCTCGATGGCCTCGCAGGGCCGGCCCGCCCTCGCGCACGACCAGGTAGGCGACCGGGCTCTCGGGCAGGAAGGTGGCGGCGCCGTCCAGCTCGACCAGGAACGGCACCGCCCCGGTGGCGGCCCGCTCCACCAGCGCGACCGCCCGGTCCAGGTCGCGCTCGGCCACCGTCTGGGGCGGCACCAGGGTCAGGTGGGGCCCGATCCGCCCGGCCTCCGGGTCGCCCAGCGCCCGCCGCCACGCCTGCACGTGGATCGCGAGCGGCTCCGGCAGCCGCGTGATCACGCCGAGTCGCGCCCTGGCCATGCTGCCGCCCGGTCGCCTCAGCCGCCGGCCCGGGGGAGGAACCCCATCCGCTCCCTTGCCAGGGCCAGGTTCTCGCGGGCGATGGCCTGGGCCTTGGCGGCGCCCTGCTCGAGGATGGCGGTGAGGCGGGCCGGGTCGCCGCGGAGCTCCTGGTAGCGCTCCCGGACCGGGGCCAGGAAGGCGATCAGGGCGTCGGCCAGGTCGGCCTTGAAGTCCCCGTAGCCGCGGCCGGCGTAGGCCTGCTCCAGCTCCCCCACCGTCTTGCCGGTGGCCACCGAGAACATCTCCAGCAGGTTGGAGATGGCCGGCTTGTCCGGCCGGGCCAGCACCTCGCGGCCCGAGTCGGTCACGGCCGAGCGGACCTTGCGGCGGATGGCCTCGGGCGGGTCGAGCAGCTCGATGCGCCCGGCCGGCGACGCGCTCGACTTCGACATCTTGGCCGTCGGGACCTGGAGGTCCATGACCCGGCCGCCGACCTTGGGGATGTAGGCCTCGGGGACCACGAAGGTCTCGCCGAAGCGGGCGTTGAAGCGCTGGGCCACGTCGCGGGTCAGCTCCAGGTGCTGGCGCTGGTCCTCCCCCACCGGCACAAGGTCCGCCTGGTAGATGAGGATGTCGGCGGCCTGCAGGACCGGGTAGTTGAAGTAGCCGGCCGGCAGCGCGCCCTCGCCCCCGGCCTCGGCCTTGGCCTTGAACTGGGTCATGCGGCGCAGCTCGCCCACGGTCGCCAGGTGGTTGAGCAGCCAGGCCAGCTCCGTGTGCTCGGGCACGTGCGACTGCACGAACACGGTGCACACCTCCGGGTCCAGCCCGCTGGCGAGCAGGATGGCCGCCACCTCGAGGGTCCGGTCGGCCAGCTCCTCCGGGTCGTAGGCCAGGGTGATGGCGTGCAGGTCGACCACCGGGTAGAGGGCCTCGAAGTCGTGCTGCATGTCCACCCACTGGCGGAACGCCCCGATGTAGTTGCCGAGGTGGGTGTTTCCCGTGGGCTGGACGCCGGAGAGGATGCGGGGCACGGAGGGTCCTTCGGGTCTGGGGTATTGCCGATTCGATGGGTTGTACCTTACCGTGGCACGCCATGACCGCCACGCTGCTGACCCGCGACCTCGCACTCGACTACGGGTGGGTGGTGACCTGCGCGTGTCCGTGGGCTCGGCGGTCGTGCCGTGTGACGACGTAGCTCGCGTGCTTTCCGACCGACCGGGCCTGGACAACCCGACCCGAGCGTGTCGAGAGGAGCTCGCCTGTGGCGGCGACCGCCACCACCTGGCCGCACGGCCTTGACCCCCACCTAGACGCACCCGACCTCGCCCCCCTCCAGGACCTGCCGGCCGACCGGCTGCTGGCCTGGGCCGTCGAGACCTACGGGCGCCGGTTCGCCGTGGTCACCAGCTTCCAGGCCGAGGGCATGGTCGTGCTCGACCTGGCCCGCCAGGTCGACCCCGGCGTGCGGGTCCTGACCCTGGACACCGGCCGCCTGCCCGAGGAGACCTACGAGGTCATCGAGGCGGTCCGCACCGGCCTCGGCCTCGAGGTCGAGGTCGATCACCCCCGACCCGGCCGACGTCGCCGCCATGGTCGCCCGCCACGGCCCCAACCTGTTCCACAAGGACCCGGCCCTGCGCCGGCTCTGCTGCCACGTCCGCAAGGTCGCGCCCCTGGACCGCGCCCTGGCCGGGGTCGGCGCCTGGGCGACCGGCCTGCGCCGCGACGGCGGCCCGGCCCGGGCCGGCACCCCCAGGGCCGAGCTGGACGACGCCCACGGCGGCATCGTCAAGCTCAACCCGCTGGCCGACTGGACCCGCGAGCAGGTCTGGGCCTACGTGCGCTCCCACCGCCTGCCCGTGAGCTCGCTGTACTCCCAGGGCTACACCTCGATCGGCTGCGCCCCCTGCACCCGCCCGACCCGGCCCGGGGAGGACGAGCGCGCCGGGCGCTGGTGGTGGGAGGCCGACCCGGACCGCGAGTGCGGCCTGCACACCCGGCTGGCCGGCGGGTCGCCCGACCCGGGCGACCGCTTCTCGTCCGCCCTCGACCGGCTGCGCGCCGACGTCAACGCCCGATCCTGGGAGACCACCGGTGGCTGCTGAGGACCGACGCAACCG
>CAVTCL010000009.1:0-77852 GCA_963733175.1 uncultured Actinomycetota bacterium | reverse complement strand
TCTTGGCATGCCACGGTGTCCACCGTCCCCCGGTTCCAAGGGCAGGGCAGACCACCCGGCCAGGCAACAGGAAGGGGCACACCATGACCGAGCCGAGCGTCAGCTTCGCCGGCAACCTCACCGACAACCCCGAGCTGCGGCACACCGAGAGCGGGGATCGCCCGGGCCATGTTCCGGGTGGCCGTGTCCGGGCGGCGCGAGCAGGAGGCGTCGTTCTTCACCGTGATCGTGTGGCGGGACCAGGCCGAGCACGCGGCCGAGTCGCTGACCAAGGGCAGCCGGGTCGTAGTCGTAGGCCGACTCCAGCAACGGAGCTGGACCGCCGAGGACGGCAGCGCCCGCTCCATCGTCGAGGTTGCTGGCCGACGAGCTGGGACCGAGCCTGCGGTGGGCGACGATGACGACGACCAGGGCGACGCGGAGCCAGGGCTAGTAGCCAGCTCGACCAGCGATGCGGCGGTGCGGGACGCGGGCGAAGCATGCTCGCGTTTCGCTCGTCGCGTCCGTACTAGGGAGAGATGAAGCTGCCCCGGGCGCCGACGATGGCACGCGAGGTCTAGGCCTGCCACTCCCCACGAGGCTGGTACCGGCCCGTGGCGGAGGCCAGCCGCCCGGGGCAGCCGCTGTGGGTGTATCCCTGATCGCTTGGCTGCAACCCGGGCACGCGACAACGCACGGATGGCGGGTTGAGTGGATGCGCGCTTGTCGTAAACTGCCGGCTATAGGAAGCTCAGTCTTTCTGGGCCAGCGCGCCGCCGCGCCTCCCCTGATCGGTGAAGGAGATCGGCATGCCGGTCGATCCTGCTGCCCTGGCCCGGAACCTCAGCTCACTGGCCGCCCTGGACGCCGAACACGACCTTGCGCGGGCGATGCAGCAGACTCGCCAGCGCGGCCAAGGCGCTGCTGGGGGTAGACGGGGCCGGGCTGATGCTGGCCGACGAGCGCGGTGAGCTGCGCTGGGCGGCCGCCTCCGACCAGCAGACCCAGGTCATTGAGGAGGGCAAGGAAGGGCTGGGGCAGGGTCCCTGCGTCAACGCCTTCGCCGAGCACACCCCGGTGGCCATGCGGGATGCAACCAAGGACCGCAGTGGGGCAAGATCGCCGAGGTGGTCACCGGCCAGGAGATGCGGGCCGGCCTCAGCGTCCCGATCCAGTTGGAAGGCGGCCCGATCGGCACCCTGGACCTGTACTCGGCTGCGCCCCGAGACTGGGATCAGGCGGAGATCAGCGCCGCCCAGGTGTATGCGGCGTTGGCGGCGACGCTGCTCTGCCAGGCCGCGGCCGGCCGGGTCAAGGGGCGGCTGGCCGACCAGTTGCAGGTGGCCTTTGAGCACCGCAATCGCATCGAGCGGGCTAAGGGGATGCTGATGATGCAGGAGGGGATCGACGACGCGGCCGCGTTCGAGCGGCTGCGGAATGCGGCTCGGTCCTCACGGCGGCCGCTGATCGATGTCGTCAACGAGGTGCTCGGCGGCCAGCGGCTACTCCCGCCCGCGAAGGTGAAGCCGCCTAGGTGACCGGTCGGTGGTTGCCGCGTCAGCAGACCGAGCCGGCGTGTCAAGCATCACCCGAGCAGTACACGTGCTGGTGAGATTCGTTGTGAGGAGTTTCTCTACGAACTCAAGGCCGGCCCTGCGGGTGGCCTGCGGCCGCCCTCCGGCCCGGCAGCGCCACGGCTCCCCACCGCGGCGACTAAGTCCGCGCGCCTCAGTCAACCAACATCCGGCTCCCGAGCAGATGCGATCGGCCAGATCCGGCCGACTGGTTGGCTACGAAAGATCCACCCTCTTTCATGTGGAGCAAGTCGGCCGGATCGAGGTCTGAGTCGGAATATCTCCTTGTGTTACGTCCACGATGAGCAGACTCTACCCCACAGGGGGCACCTTCGCAGGGGGGACATGATGGGCACTGGAGCGTCGCCAGCTCCAACGAAGCGAACGGGCCCGCTGGCGGGAGCGACAGGCCTGCTGGCGGGAGCGATAAGCCTGCTGCTGGGACGATTGCGCCTATCGGAGGCCCTGTGTGGGTAGCCTGGCGCGAAGGCACCCTGACGCGGGCCGCGGAACTTGAAGCGCTGTGCAGCTGGGTGAGGGCGAAGAACTCACGAAAGAGCGGCTGGGTCAGAGCGAAGAACTCACGAAAGAACAATCAAGCTCTAGCGAGCGCCATCTCGCCGCCATCTTGTAGCGGCCAGGCAGGCGGCTCGAGTCGATCCACTGGACCCGCCGAAATGGTTCCGCATCTTCCGGATCTTCCGCAATGGGCCGCTTATTGAACGCGCGATGAGCAACCTCGATGCTGCAGAGGCTCATCTCCTCAACCTCGCACCAACCGACTACATATATGGCCAAATGCCCTGCCTGCTCAGGCACGTACGGTGTCGCCTCCCTCCGACTGACCCGGCACGGCAGGAATTCGAGCGGATCGCTCAAAGGCTTGGGATCAAGGATCCGGATCACCCATTGGTTCAGAACCCCAAAGGTCCGAATCTGGCCGAAAAAGTGGGAATAGTCGAGGACGAGCGGGGCAAGATCGTCACGACAGTGCGAGCGGCAAGCTCCGGCCGCGCTCCGCGAGCATATACGTCTGCGCAGCTTCCGAAACGTCGTGGTCGTCACGTCGCTAGCCATGGCACTGCTTGCATCGGAGTGGCGATCACGGGTCTTTTCGTTCCGACCTTGATTCCCCTGTGCTTCGCTCCTCAGGAGGCTGGCAAAACGACAGTCGTGTGCCCAACCGCCGAGTCTGGACCATTCGTTCCTATCGGTGAGAGCCAGCACAGGGGACCGGCATACAGAGACGGCGAGGATCACCGACGTTGTAGTCGCGGAGACTGCCAAACCACTGGACCTCATGGTGGTCGAACTCGTCGGGCTCACCGCCGCTGCCATAGCAACTGCCGCAGCCATCCGCCGCAGCAAGGGCTCATCCGAACGGTACGGCCTGCCCATTGCTCTCGCCGCCCTCAAGCTCCCAACTGGCGCGATCACCGCCTTCCTCGGGCTGCTGCTCATGCGTGGCCAATTCGTCCCCGGCCTCACCGCACTAGACACGTCCGCGCAGATCCTTGCCTGGGCACTGGTCTTCGGGTACGCGCAACAATTGTTCACCCGCCTTGTTGATCAGCAAGGCCAAACCGTACTCGATAATGTGCGCGGCGCCGACCCGGCCTCAGCCCAGTCCTACGCCATCAGCAGCCACGACCCGAGATCACAGCAGAAGCGGCGCCTTGGTTCGCCAGACAGGGTAATTCCTTGGACTACCGTGAGCGCTTGGGCGTACTCGAGTGCGGGCGGCCTCCAACTGCTCTGGTGGTCTCAAGCCCGGATCTCGCTGGCCATGAGGCGCTAGATCTCGCCGGCCGTGCCACCCGCATGCCACATCGGACGGTCAAGGAGCGGTACCAAGCGGACAACCACGGTCAACTCCCACGGCCTGACTAGCTGGGGGCTCCCTCGCTCTAGCAGCTGGAACGCATCTCGCGAATATCCCTGATAAGCGGCGGTGCCGCCCTGCGGGGGCCCGTTCCGGCTGAAAATGGGGTGGTCGTCCGCTGACGTCGTTTGTCCTTGGTCGTTGGAGGCCGTTGATAAGTCGGGTGCTGGGAGCCACGCTGTGGGCCCTTCACTGTTGCTTCGAGCACGCGGATCAGATTCGCCTGTCCCCTGCAGCTCCTGCGGGCGACCGCCCGTTGGGTCGTCGGAGCGCGGGGAGGCCGCGGTGCTGGAGGAGACGCAGGAGACCGAGGAGATCATCGCAGCGGGTCGCGGCGCTGGATATCGGCAAGGCCGAGTTGGTCTGCTGCGTCCGGGTGCCAGGCCAGGGCAAGCCGGGGCGGCGGTTGCAGGAGGTGCGGACCTACTCGACGATGACCCGGTCGCTGCTGGTGCATGGCCGATCGGCTGCCGAGCTGGGGGTGACCCGGGTGGTGATGGAGGCGACCAGCGACTACTGGAAGCCGGTGTTCTACCTGCTGGAGGCGGCCGGGTTCGAGACGTGGCTGGTCAACGCCCGCGATGTCAAGCACCTGCCGGGACGGCCGAAGACCGACAAGCTGGACGCGGTGTGGCTGTGCAAGGTCGCCGAGCGGCAGATGCTCCGGCCCAGTTTCGTGCCCCCGCCGCCGATCCGGCGGCTGCGGGATCTGACCCGCTACCGGGTCGATCTGGTCGCGGCCCGGACCGCGGAGAAGCAGCGGGTGGAGAAGCTGCTCGAGGACGCCCAGATCAAGCTGTCGGTGGTCGCCTCCGACATCTTCGGGGTGTCCGGGCGGGCGATGATGGCCGCGTTGATCGCCGGGCAGCGCGACCCCAAGGTGCTGGCCCAGCTGGCCCGCGCCCGGATGCGCGTCAAGATCGCGCCTGCTGGAGGAGGCGTTCACCGGGCTCTTCACCGACCACCACGCGTTCCTGCTGGCCAAGATGCTCGCCCGGATCGACGCCCTCGACGCCGACATCGCCGAGGTCGACGCCCAGATCGAGGAGCTGATCGCCCCTTTCGCCCAGGCGGTGACCGGCTGGATGAGATCCCCGGCATCGGCCTGGTCGCCGCGCGCGCGCTCCTCGCCGAGATCGGGCTGGACATGACCCGCTTCCCCACCGCCGCCCACCTGGCGTCCTGGGCCCGGTTCGCCCCCGGCGTCAAGGAGTCCGCCGGCAAGAACAAGGGCAGCGGCTCCACCGGGCACGGCAACCGCTACCTGGCCCGGGTCCTGGGCGAGGCCGCCGTCGCCGCCGGCCGGACCGACACCTTCCTCGGCGAACGCTACCGGCGCATCGCCCGCCGCCGAGGCAAGAAACGAGCCATCGTCGCCGTCGGCCGATCCATCCTGGTGATCGTCTGGCACCTGCTGTCCGACCCCGACGCCCGCTTCCACGACCTCGGACCCGGCTTCTACGACACCCGCATCAACCCCGAACGCGCCAAACGCAACCACATCCGCCAGCTCGAAGCCCTCGGCTACACCGTCACCCTCGAACCCGCCGCCTGAGCCAACCCACCCCTTCCCGGCTCCGCTGCGCTACGCCGGGAGCTGCCGCCTGCCTGCTCACCATCGATTTTCGGATTAGGATGAGGTCCCAGGTTCAAGTTCTGGCAGGCCCTACCTGTCACAACCCCGAGTTCGAGCGTCGCAGTCTGTCCCCTGCGCTGACGCCTCCTGCTGGTCTGGTCCGATCCGTGTAACCCGCGTGCCGCTCGCAGCCTGAGACGGCTCCCCAGTAGCTGGCAACGCGGCGGCCTGCACCAGCCCATCGAGCGGGCGGCGATGGCCGTATCCCCGGCCGACCATCACAGGGACGGGGCGGCCACCGGCCGGCTCGCGTGTGCTGAGTGAAGAACCGCCGCTAGGAGGCAACCTCGCAGTTGTTCACGGTGTTGTCGCCCGGGCCACCGAGTAGACATCATCTTCGTGCCCGGTGGGGAACGGCAGCGGGCCCGGGGGCGGCGGGAACGGGTTGTCGCCGTCGATAAAGTCGTCGCCAGGGCCGCCACTGATGGCGTCACTGCCGAAGTTGCCCCACAGGGTGTCATCGCCAGCATTACCGGCCATGCTGTCGTCCAAGGGGCCGCCAAACGCCTCGTCGTCGCCCGGGCCACCCTGGATGCGGTCATTGCCGCCGAACCCGATGAGCTCGTCGTCGCCAGGTCCCCCAGCAGGTCGTCATCACCACCGAGGCCGGCGAGCAGGTCGTCGCCTGGCCCGCCGTCGGGGAGTTCGTCGTTCTGACCGTTGGAGGGAATGAACGGGGGAGCATCCACGCCGTCGCCGATGAGGACGTCGTTGCCGTCGCCACCGAGGACCCGGTCGTTGCCGCCCTCACCGCAGATGACGTCGTCGCCGCCAAGGCCGAGGATGGTGTCGTTCCCCTCGCTGCCGATGATGACATCGTCGCCGGCGGTGCCGACGATGGTGCCGGAGCCCACGATCGTGGCCGGGACCTCCTCGCCGGGAGGACCGCACAGCGGCTCGTCCTGGGCGGCGGCGGGACCAATCAGTTGGGTGACCGCGAGCGCCAACGCACCGGCGACCACTAGGGCGATTCTTCTCATCCCGACCCCCTCCTGGCTTCGCCAGCGTTCGGCTGGCAGTGCTCGGATCGGCATTACATCACGGTCGCGTCTGCATGCCTACCTTTGTCTGTTTAGGCGCATGGAGACGGACAGCAGCAAGCGGCCCGCAGCCGAGCTACCGTCCCAGCCGACAGCAAGGAGCAGCGCGCGGATTGGTCCACGTTTGGTCCACATGCCATCGGAACCCAGCGGTTCGCAACGGTCTCCAGCGGTACGTCGTTCGCGCAGGTCGCAGGGGCGATCCTGGGGAAACCGGGATTGTCAGGAGGGCGTAGAGGGTGTCCGTGATCTCTTGTCACGCGGGGACTCGGTGCAGCCAGCGGCCAAGGCAGATCAGCGCGCCGGCGGCCCGGTAGACGTCTCGGACGCGGTACAGCAGCCCGCGCCACCGGCGCAGCGCCCAGGCGTTGGCCAGATGGGCGATCGACTGCTCCACCAGCGCGCGCAGCCCTGCCTGCAGGCGGTTGTACGCCCGCTGGGCGTCGCTGAGGCGGTCCTTGGTGCGGCGGTCCCCGACCGGCGCGTGCCAGTGCTCGCGCGTCTTGGCCAGCCCGCGGAACCCCCGGTCCAGCAGGCCGGCGACCTCGGCCCGTCCAGCACCCCCTCCAGGCCCGCCAGTACGATGAGTTCCTGCTCGCGGTAGCTTCCCGGCCAGCCCCCGTCGACCACAGTAGATCCCCCCAGATCGTGGTCACCGCCATGCCCTGGGCGGTGTGGGTGTCGCGCTTGGTGTCGTACAGGACCTTCTGGTTGGGCCATCCCGTGGGGTCGCTGCACCCGGGTGGCCAGCCCGTCCACGCAGACCGCCTCGCCGGCTGCGGCCATCTCGGATAGCCACTGGCCCAGGCTCGTCGAGGCTGGTGATGAAGCTCCCGTCGGGTTGGCAGAACCCGAGGGCGGCCAGCGCGCCCAGCAGCAGCTCCAGGCTGTCGCCGACCTCGGTCTTGGAGATCCCGACCGTCCGGCCGGCGCGCCGGTACGACAGCCCGTCCAGCACCACCGCGGCGACCGCATCCAGGCGGACCTCCAGCGACAGTGGCGGGGTGCCGCCCTGCCCGGCGGCGGGATGGCAGCAGGTGGGCCAGGCGAGCGGCCAGCCAGGCCAGCACGTGTGCGGGCAGCGACGAACGTGGGCAGTATGACAACGGGGCCAGACCTCCAGGCAGGCGTGAGAACCTTGCCGATGGTCTGGTCCCGTCAACGTCCGGGCGCACCGAGCATCACGGCCACCCTCAGTTGTGCGATGATCCCATGCTGGATTGAGCCTCGGCCGGACGGGGACTCCCGCACTGTCGGGGAACAAGGCCGTCCCCAATGGTGAAAGGGGTCGCTATGGACATCATCGGTGTCATCATCGCCGGCATCATCATCGGCCTGCTGGGCAAGTTCTTCGCGCCGGGCAACCGCGACAACATCCCGCTCTGGCTCACTGTTGTCTGCGGGATCGGCGGCGTGCTCATCGGCTACTACCTGGCCGCAGCGCTCGGTGTTGAGGCGACGGGCGGCATCGACTGGATCCGGTGGATCATCAGCATCGTCGTCGCGGCCGTCCTTGTCATGATCGCGGCCTCGGTGACGGGCAGACGCGGCAGGGCGACCTAAAGAGTCCTGGGACCGCGAGGACCAAGTCCTGGGCGCGGATGAAGCTCCGGCCGGCCGGCGAGCCACGCTCCCCAAGGCTTCGACCCGGCCGGCACAAATCACGGACTCATCGCGTGGCTCGGTCCGTGCTGGGTCCGCACGGCATCGGGAACGGCGGTCTTCGGCTGGCACGAGCGGTCACGACGGGTAGGAAGAACGCAGGTCACCGCGCCTTCGCGCCGCGACCTCGGGGGTGTGCAGATGGGCCGAAGCAGGGTTCGAGCCCCTCCTCCGGCACCCCCGAGGGCTGTGGCTACGCATCGTCGGCCAGCCAGGCGTCCTCGTAGGACCCGGCGAGCTCCTTCTGCGTCTCCTTGTGAAGGGCCGATCCGGTCCACGATCGCCACTTCTTCGGCGTGATCTCCACCGCGACGTCATCGAGCCTTCCCCACGCGCGATCGATCCCGTCCAGCGCCTCCGGCTTGATGTACTTGGCACGCAGGCGATGGTTGAGCTCCTGCGCCTGCGTGCCCTGGAGCACCCTGGCCGTGCCCTCTGCTGCGACCATGAGGTGCCTTCCGGTGGACGCTGGACCCTGGACGATCATCGAAGCCCATCCGCGCCGCGCCGCATTGCCGGCCTTGCGCGTGACCGAGGACGTTTCGAAGTACAGACGATCGTCCTCGTGGAGGAAGAGCACGTAGGCGAGGTGGATCGAGCCGTCTTCGTTGAGCGTTCCCACGGTGGCGACGAGACGTCTCAGCGAGCACCTCCGCGATCTCATCGGACGTCGGATGCGCCTGATAGATCTCCTTGGCGTCGGCCATGGTGTCTCACTCTCCGCCGAAGTCGCAAAGGCCGAAGTGTAACGGCCCGAAGCAGTTGCTCCCAAGCTTGCGGACCGGGAGCCCCAGTCCGCCCGTTACCCGCTAGCCGGGCAGGACGTTGATGGCCCGGGCGATCACCAGGATCGCGATCACCAGCGACAGTGCCGCCTGGACCATCATCGTCAGCTTGGCCCACTGCCTGACCGGGAGGGTGTCGGTGGGGCTGAACGCGGTGGCGTTGGTGAACGACAGGTACAGGTAGTCCGGGTAGGCCGGCCGCCACCCTGCTGGCGCGAGCTCCGGGGTGGCGTTCTCGGGGAAGGCGAAGCTGGGCGGGATCGGCGACCCGGCGGCCCGCTCGGCGGGCCCGCCGCGATCGAACTGCCAGTACCACAGGCTGAACACGATCACGTTCTCGACCCAGATGGCCGCCCCCCGGCCCAGCAGCACGGTCGCGGTGACGCCCCTGACACTGACCAGGATGTCGTAGGCGAGCACGGTGACGGAGATAACGACGCCAGCGGTCATGACGGCGAGCAGCGCCACCATCGGCCGGTGCATCGATGCCGAGCGGCGGTCGATCCGACCCGGGTCCTGGGCGATCAGGAACCCGAGCAGGACCAGCTGCAGCACCGGGAAGATCCACCATCCAGGCACGCGCCCGCGGTGTGGCATGCCGACGTACAGGACCGTGGCGGCGAGCACGGCGGTGGCCATCGGCCAGCGTGGCTCGGCCCCGGCACCGGGCGATCCTGGTGCTCCGGTGTCCCGGATGGCGGTCCTGCTCAGCCACTCATGGAGCCACCCGTCCCATCGACCTGACGATCGCCTGTCTACGGTCTCGGCGCATCCTCCGTCAGGATGAAGCCACCGCCACACCAGTGAGCGGACCACCGGCGGACACGGGGGCCAGGACTCCGGGCACCGCGGACTGGACGGCCGGGAGGAGCGACCTGAAGGCGACCAGTCGCCCCGGAGCGGGTGTACGAGGCGTTCATCCAGGGGTTCCGGGCGCTCGGGATGCGACTGCTGTCCGGGGAGCACCCATGACCAGCGGCCGGGCCGGGGCCGAGGGGCCGCCGGCGGCGGTGCTGGAGCGGTTCGCGGCCCAGCGGGTGGCCAGCCTGGCCACCCTCTCGGCGGCCGGGCCAAGGCTGGTGCCGGTGACCTTCGCCTGGCACGGCGGGACCGCGGTGTGGGCGGTCGACCGGGTCAAGCCCAAGCGGCCGGGCCCGCTGCGGCGCGAGCGCGACCTGGCCGCCGACCCGCGGGTGGCCATGCTGGTCGACCACTACAGCGAGGACTGGACCGCGCTGTGGTGGGTCGAGCTGCAGGGGACGGCCGCCGTCCTGGAGGGGGCGGCGGCCGAGGCCGCCCTCGACGCCCTGGCGGGCCGCTATCCCCCCTACCGGGCCGACCGCCCGCCGGGCCCGGTGGTGGCCGTGACCCCGCGCCGGTGGGCCTGGTGGTCGGCCAGCTGATCCGGTCGAAATGTACGAACCTGCCCCCGGATCGGGTTTATCTCCTTGTGGGGAGGAGATGCTAGGGTCGCAGAAGCAACTGACAGGTCCCGCCCTGTCCCCGCGGGCCGGCCACACCTCGTGGAGGTCGCCATGTCGTCCGCGGTTGTCGACCTTGGCGTCGACCCTATCGATCCCCCGGGTACCGGTGCGTCGTCCGAGACGCTCGAGGTCCGCCCGGAGGACGAGGTCGCCGTCCAGCGCGTCGAGCAATGGTTCCGCGACTACGCCCAGAACCCTGACCCGGTCCTGCGCGAGCGCATCATCCTCGCCTATCTCGGCCTGGCCGACCGGCTGGCCGAACGCTACCGGAGCAACCGGGCCGTCTCCCTGGAGGACCTGCGCCAGGTGGCCCGGCTCGGCCTGGTCAAGGCGGTCGACCGCTACCAGCCGGAGCGCGCCAACCCGTTCATCCCCTACGCCGTGGCCACCGTGGTCGGCGAGCTCAAGCGCCACCTGCGCGACGCCAGCTGGCGGCTGCGGGTGCCGAGGGGGACCAAGGACCTGGCCCTGCGCCTGTGCCGGGCCATCGACGAGCTGCCCCAGCAGCTCGGCCACTCCCCCACCGTGCCCGAGCTGGCCGACCACCTCGGGGCCAGCCCGGAGGAGGTGCTCGAGGCGATCGAGGTCGCCCAGACCCGCTCGGCGCCGTCCCTCGACCAGCCGGCCGGGGAGGACGGCGACGCCGTGCTCGGCGACTTCGTGGTCGACCGGCGCCACCGCGAGGAGCTGGAGGACCTGCTGGTCCTGCCCGAGCTGATCGGGCGGCTGCCGGAGCGGGAGCGCCAGATCGTCCTGCTGCGCTATGTCGAGGAGCTGACCCAGGACGAGATCGCCGCCCGCATGCACATCTCCCAGATGCACGTCTCGCGGCTGCTGCGCCGGGCCATCGAGCGCATGCGCTGCCAGCTCGTCGAGAGCTAGGCCTCGGCCGGCCCTCGCCACCGGGCGGTTTGGAAGCCTCCCGGCTGGCAACGCCTTTCCAGGAGGGCCGAGACCCCGCCCTCATATGCCTCGAGGGTGCCTGGACCGGGCACCCTCGAGGCTGCAACGTGTAGCGTCGTCCCATGGCCGCGCCCATCGAGGACTACGCCCTGATCGGCGACACCCACACGGCCGGGCTGGTGAGCCGGGAGGGGTCGATCGACTGGCTGTGCCTGCCCCGGTTCGACTCGCCGGCCTGCTTCGCCGCCCTGCTCGGCGACCGCTCCAACGGCCGCTGGCTGCTCGCCCCGGCCGGGGAGGTCCGGGAGGTCCGCCGCCGCTACCAGGGCGACACCCTGGTGCTGGAGACCGAGTACCGGACCGACGACGGGGTGGTCCGGGTGGTCGACTGCATGCCCCCGCGCCAGTGGGACCCGGACGTGGCCAGGGTCGTGGAGGGGGTCAGGGGGCGGGTGCGGATGCGGATGGAGCTGACCATCCGCTTCGACTACGGCTCGATCGTGCCCTGGGTGCGGCACGTCGACGGGGCCCTGCACGCGGTCGCCGGGCCCGACTCGGTCTGGCTGCGCACCCCGGTGCCGGTGTGGGGCGAGAACTGGACCACCCTGGCCGACTTCACCGTGGCCGAGGGCGAGCGGGTCCCGTTCATGCTCACCTGGCACGCCTCGCACCGGCCGGCCCCGCGCCGCATCGACCCGATCCGGGCCCTCGGCGACACCGAGGCCTGGTGGGGCGAGTGGGCCAGCGGCATCGACTACCAGGGCGGCTGGCAGGACGCGGTGATCCGCTCCCTGCTCACCCTGAAGGCGCTGACCTATGCCCCCACCGGCGGGATCGTGGCCGCCCCCACCACCTCGCTCCCCGAGCAGCTCGGCGGGGTCCGCAACTGGGACTACCGCTACTGCTGGCTGCGGGACTCCACCTTCACCCTGTCGGCGCTGATGCTGGCCGGGCTGGCCGACGAGGCCAAGGCGTGGCGCGAGTGGCTGCTGCGGGCCGTCGCCGGCCAGCCGCAACAGATGCAGATCCTGTACGGCGTGGCCGGCGAGCGCCGCATCACCGAGCAGGAGCTGGACTGGCTGGGCGGCTACCAGGGGTCGCGGCCGGTGCGGATCGGCAACGCGGCCGTCAACCAGTTCCAGCTCGACGTCTACGGCGAGGTCATGGACACCCTGCACCTGGGCCGGCACATCGGCCTGGAGAGCGACGAGGCGGCCTGGGACCTGCAGCAGGCGCTGCTCGAGTTCCTCGAGTCGAACTGGCGCCAGCCGGACGAGGGCATCTGGGAGATCCGCGGCCCCCGGCGGCACTTCACCCACTCCAAGGTGATGGCCTGGGTGGCGCTGGACCGGGCCATCAAGGCGGTCGAGCTGATGGGCCACGACGGCCCGGTCGACCGCTGGCGGGCGGTCCGCCGCGAGCTCCACGACGAGGTCTGCCGCGAGGGCTACGACGCCGAGCGCGACAGCTTCGTGCAGTTCTACGGGGCCGACCACCTCGACGCCAGCCTGCTCCAGATCCCCCTGGTCGGGTTCCTGCCCGCCGACGACCCGCGGGTCAAGGGCACGGTGGCCGCCATCCAGCGCGAGCTGGTGGTGGACGGCCTGGTCCACCGCTACCCGCCCGAGGGGTCGCCGTCGGTCGACGGCCTCCCCCCGGGCGAGGGGACGTTCCTGGCCTGCACGTTCTGGCTGGCCGACAACCTGGCCCTGATGGGCCGGCGCGAGGAGGCGCTGGCCATCTACGAGCGGCTGCTGACCCTGCGCAACGACGTCGGGCTGCTGGCCGAGGAGTACGACCCGGCCAGCAGGCGCCAGCTCGGCAACTTCCCCCAGGCGTTCTCGCACGTCGCCCTCGTCAACTCGGCCAACTACCTGTCCGAGGGCCCCATGCCGGCCTGGGCCCGCCACACCCCCTAGCGGAGCGCGAAGGTCCGAGGCCGGGGTGAGCATGCAGACCGGGTTCAGCCAGTCGCCCAATGCCATCAGCAAGCGGCCCGACGTCAGCGTGTTGTCGTCCCAGCGGATGGTGTAGATGGCGACCGAGAACCACAGGCACGAGCGCGGCCGGGTCGGTGTTCAGGCCGCCCGCCTCCGGCGTCTGCACGAAGGCGGTCCCGTTGACGTCGCCGGTGTTCACCGTGGAGGAGAATTGGCTTGGAGCTCCTGCCGTCGGCCGTACAGCTCCACCCGGATGGCGACCCGCTTGGCGAAGCCGGCGCCGGCCCGGCGGATCTTGACCGCCTGGACGGCCGCCCTGGATGTCGACCGCCTCGAACGTTGGTCCAGTCCGGCTCGACCCAGGTCTGGATCAGGACCTGGCCCTGGTCGGGGTTGCCGAAGTGGTTGACGACGACCTGCTCCATGTTCTCCTTGGTCTCGCCGTTCTGGATGACCGCCGCGCGGGCGGTCTGTCCGGCCAGCAGCTTCCGGCGGGCCTGGGCGTCCTCCTGCTGGACCAGCCAGCGCCGGCGCCGCCAGCACCAGCACCATGGCGGTCACCATGACCGCAAGCATCCGTGTGCGCATCTGTTCCTCCCCCTTGTCGGGATCTCCTGAGGCGATGGGACCGGTGGTCGACCTTGCGAGAATGGGAACAGTCGGTATGCGGTGAAGTTGACGTTTGTACTGTATGCAGCGACCGTCGTCGAGGGGTGATTTGGCGGTTCTGGGGGTTCGAGACGAAGATGAGTGAGGTTGTCCGCATCACACCGGAGGTCGCCGATCCCCGTGGCCGAGCTCGAGTTCCGGGCCAGCCGGGCCTCGGGCCCGGGCGGGCAGGGGGTGAACACCACCGACTCGCGGGTCGAGCTCCGCTTCGACCTGGCCGGCTCGCCGTCGCTGACCGAGGAGGCCAAGGAGCGGGCGCTGCGCCGCCTCGGCCCGCGGGTCGACTCCAACGGGGTCCTGCGGGTGGTGGCCCAGGCCCAGCGCAGCCAGCTGGCCAACCGCCGCGCCGCCGTCGAGCGCTTCGCCGAGCTCCTGTCCGGCGCCCTGGCCACCCCCAGGCCCCGCCGCCCGACCCGCCCGACCCGGGCCGCGGCCGCCCGCCGGGTCGAGGCCAAGCGCCGCCGCTCGGCCACCAAGCGCCTGCGGGGCCGCCCCCGCGACCCCGAGGACTGACAGCGCGGGCTACCCGCCGGCCAGCCTCGACGGTGACCGTCAGGGTGTCGGCGGGGTCGAGCAGGGCCAGGTCGGCGACGTGGCCGGCGCGGCGGAGGTCGGCGGCCACCTCGGCCAGGACGGCCAGGCGCTCGGGCCGGTCGGCGACCCCGACCCGGCCAACGGGGGCGCGCAGGGACACCTGGGCGGCGGTCTTGGCCCGGCGGATCTCGGCCAGGACGGCGGCGGCCGCCTCCAGGGCCAGGGGGCTGGGCCCCTCCACGCCGGTGGCGGCCCGCAGGGGGCCTCCCTCCGGCCAGGGGCTGCGGTGCACCGAGCCGTCCCGCCACCACGACCAGACCTCCTCGGTGACGAACGGCAGCACGGGGGCGAACAGGCGCACCAGCGTGTCCAGGGCCAGGCGCAGGGCGCCGACGGCCGACGCCTGGCCGGCCGGGCCGGCCTCCCCGTAGGCCCGCCCCTTGACCAGCTCCAGGTAGTCGTCGCAGAAGCTCCAGAAGAACGCCTCGCCGGCCTCGAGGGCGCGGGCCGGCTCGTAGGCCTCGAAGGCGGCGGTGGCCTCGTCGACCACCCCGGCCAGCCCGGCCAGCATGGCCCGGTCCAGGGTGTCGGTCGCCTCGGCGGCGGCCAGCCCGTCCAGGGCGAGCACGAACCGGGAGGCGTGCAGCAGCTTGGTGGCCAGGCGACGCCCGACGCGGAGCTGGCCCTCGTCCAGGGTGGTGTCGACCCCGGCCCGCTTGCCGGCCGCCCAGTAGCGGACGGCGTCGGCCCCGAACCGCTCCAGGGCGTCGACGGGGGTGAGCGCGTCCCCCCGGGACTTGGCCAGCTTGCGCCGGTTGGGGTCGACCACCCAGCCGGCGATGACCGCGTGCGCCCACGGCACCGTGCCGTGCTCCACGTGCGCCCTGGCCAGCGAGTAGAACAGCCAGGTGCGGATGATGTCGTGGCCCTGGGGCCGCAGGTCCATGGGGAACACGCGGGCGAACAGGTCGGGGTCGTCCACCCAGCCGCCGGCGATCTCGGGGGTGATGGCCGAGGTCGCCCAGGTGTCCATCACGCCGGGGGCGCCGGCGAACCCTCCCGGCCGGTCCCGGTCGGCCGGGAGGTAGCCGCTGGGCACGTCGGTGGACGGGTCGACCGGCAGCCGGGCCTCGTCGGGGACCAGCGGGTGCTCGTGGTCGACGGCGCCGTCGGGGCCCACCCGGTACCACAGCGGGAACGGCACCCCGAAGAAGCGCTGGCGGCTGATGCACCAGTCGGCCGAGAGCCCGTCCACCCAGTTCTGGAACCGGCTGCGCATCCACTCGGGATGCCAGGACAGCTCGCTCCCCCTGGCCAGCAGGGCGTCCTTGAGGCTGACGGTGCGGACGAACCACTGGCGGCTGGTCAGGATCTCCACCGGCTGGCTGCCGTGCTCGTAGAACTTGACCGCCTGGGTGACCCGGGCCGGGGGCGCGGCCAGCGCGCCGGCCTGGCGCAGCATGGCCGCCATCCGCTCCCTGGCCCGGCGGACACTCAGGCCGGCGAGCTGGTCGTGGGCCCGCTGGGCGGCCGCCGGGTCGGCGCACTCGAACCCGGGCGAGCCCCAGGCGACCGGCCGGATGGTCCCGTCGGGGTCCAGCACCGGCCGCATGGGCAGGCCCAGCTCGCGCCACCACACCAGGTCGGTCGGGTCGCCGAAGGTGCAGAGCATGGCGATGCCGGTCCCCTTGGCCGGCTCGGCCAGCCGGTGGGCCAGCACCGGCACCTCGGCCCCGAACAGCGGGGTGCGCACGGTCGTCCCCAGCAGGCCGGCGAAGCGGCCGTCGTCGGGGTGGACGACCAGGGCCACGCACGCGGCCAGCAGCTCCGGCCGGGTGGTGTCGACCTCGACTCCGTCGGCGAACCTGAGCCGGTAGGACATGCCCTCGACCTCGCGGTCCTCCAGCTCGGCCTGGGCGACGGCGGTGTGGAAGTCGACCTCCCACAGGGTGGGGGCGTCGGCCTGGTAGGCCAGGCCCTTGGCCAGCAGGCGCAGGAACGCCCGCTGGGAGGCCCGCCGGGCCTGCTCGCCGACGGTGGCATAGGTCAGCGACCAGTCGACCGACAGCCCCAGCCGGCGGAAGACGGCCTCGAAGGCCTGCTCGTCCTCCATGGTGAGCTGGCTGCAGAGCTCCATGAAGTTGGGCCGGGACACGGCGATCGGCTGGCGGGACGGCCACTCGGGCGGCTCGAAGGCCGGCTTGTAGGGGAGCGACGGGTCGCAGCGGACCCCGAAGTGCTGCTGGACCCGGCGCTCGGTCGGCAGGCCGTTGTCGTCCCAGCCCATCGGGTAGAACACCGCCCGGCCGCGCATCCGCTGGAAGCGGGCGATCACGTCGGTCTGGGTGTAGGAGAAGGCGTGGCCCAGGTGCAGCGAGCCGCTGACCGTCGGCGGCGGGGTGTCGATCGAGAACACCTCGACCCGGGGACGGGTGCGGTCGAAGCGGTAGACGCCGCTGCGCGCCCACCGGTCGGCCCACTTGCGCTCGAGCCCGTCGAGGGTCGGCTTGGTCGGCGGCTTCGGCTGCATGAGGCGGTTAGCCTACCCGCGCCGTCAGTCCAGCGGCAGGCCCATGATGATCGCGTCCCACAGCTCGCCGGAGCGGCGCCGGTAGTGGCGGCGCAGGTAGCCCTCGCGCTGGAAGCCGAACCGCTCGTACAGGGCGATGGCGGCGGTGTTGTGGGGCCAGACCTGGAGGGCGAGCTTGTGGGCGCCGGCCCTGCGGGCCCGGTCGACGGCCTCGGCCAGCAGGGCGGTGCCGACCCCGCGGCCCCGCCAGCCGGCGGCGACGGCCATGCCCAGGTCGGCGACGCCGTAGCGGGCCAGGTGGAGGCCGAGCTCGCCCACCGGCTCCCCGCCGGCCTCGGCGACCAGGACGATCGCGTCGCTGCCCTCGACGTCCTCGGCCATCCGCCGCCGGCGACGCTCGGTGTCGACCGGGGCCTCGGTGCCGATCCAGCGGCCCTCGCCGGCCACCGCGACCAGCAGGTCGACCAGGGCGTCGACGTCGGCCAGGGTGGCCTCCCGGACGGTGACCTCGGTCCGGGGGGCGGTCCGCCAGTCCCGGGGGGCTACCGCTCCGCTCCATGAGCCCCCCGGACCCCCCACTCACGCCCGGTCGAGCGCCTGGGCCAGGTCGGCCACCAGGTCGTCGGGGTGCTCGACGCCGACCGACAGGCGGACCAGGTCGGCCGGGACCTCGGCGTCGGTGCCGGCCACGCTGGCGTGGGTCATCTCGCCGGGCAGCTCGATCAGGCTCTCCACCCCGCCGAGGCTCTCGGCCAGGGTGAACACCTCGGTGGCGGCGACCAGCCGCTTGGCCGCCTCCACCCCGCCGGCCGGGCGGAAGGCGACCATGCCCCCGAAGGCGGCCATCTGCCTGGCCGCCAGCTCGTGCCCGGGGTCGGCTGCCAGGCCCGGGTAGCGGACCTCGGCCACCTCGGGCCGGCCGGCCAGGAAGGCGGCCACCCGCATGGCGTTGTGGCAGTGGGCCCGCATCCGCAGGGCCAGGGTCTTGACCCCGCGCAGGGTCAGCCAGCAGTCCATCGGCCCCGGCACCGCCCCGACGGCGTTCTGGAGGAACCGGGCCCGCTCGAACAGCTCGGGCACCGGGGTCACCAGGGCCCCGCCGACCACGTCGGAGTGCCCGCTCAGGTACTTGGTCGAGGAGTGGACGACCAGGTCGGCCCCCAGCTCGAGGGGCCGCTGCAGGAACGGGGTGGCGAAGGTGTTGTCGACCGCGCACAGCGCCCCGGCGGCATGGGCCGCCTCGGCCGCCCCGGCGATGTCGACCACCCCCAGCAGCGGGTTGGTCGGCGTCTCCACCCAGACCAGCCGGGTCTCGGACCGGATGGCCTGCTTGAGCTGGTCCAGGCTGGTCATGTCGACCACGCTGAGCCGCAGCCCCCACCCCGCGAACAGCCGGGCCGCGACCCGGTAGGTCCCGCCGTACACGTCGGCCGACAGCACCAGATGGTCGCCCGGGGCCAGGGTCTGGAGCACCGTCGAGGTCGCCGCCATCCCCGAGGCGAAGCACAGCCCGCCCCCCGGCCCCCCCGGCGCCACCCCCTCCAGCGAGGCCAGGCACGTCTCGAGGTTCGCCCTGGTCGGGTTGCCGGTGCGGGCGTACTCGTAGCCCTTGTGCCGCCCCACCGCCTCCTGGGCGAAGGTCGACGTCTGGTAGATCGGCGCGATCACCGCCCCCGTCGCCGGGTCGGGCTCCGACCCGACATGCACCGCCCTGGTCTCGAAGTCCATCCCCTCGAAGCTCACGCCATCCCCTTCGCTGGGTCGCCGATTGTCGCCGGCCAGCATAGGCCTGCCCTCGTCAGCGACGCGCCATCACGCCTGATCGGCTGGCAGATGGCACCTCAGTTACCCTGATCACGCTCGAAGGTGTGCCCAGGACGACACCGCGGCCGGCTACCGGGCGGCGGTGCGGGTGGCCAGGTGGTCGAGGAGGTCGGAGCGGGTCATGACGCCGACGGCGCGGCCGTGGTCGGTGACCAGGACGGCGGTGGAGCGGCCCTTGGAGAGGAGCTCGAAGGCGGCCTCGGCCTGCTCGTGCTGCTCGATGGTGGGGAACGGGGGGTCCATGACGTCCACGACCTGGGCGTCGAGCACCTCGGGCTTGCGGAACAGCCGCTCCAGCAGGGTGCCCTCCTGGACCGAGCCGACCACGCTGGACAGGTCGGCCGGGTCCTCGCCGTGGACGACCGGGAGCTGGCTGACCGAGTAGGCGTGGAGGCGGTCGATCGCCTCCTTGACCCGCTCGTGGGAGGCGACGGTGACCAGCGGCGGGGTGTCGTGGTGGGCCTTGCCGCCGAGCACGTCGACCACGGTGGCCGCGCCCCGGCGGGGCAGGAAGCCGTGGTCCCGCATCCAGTCGTCGTTGTAGACCTTGGACAGGTAGCCGCGGCCGCCGTCGGGCAGCAGCACCACGATGGTGGTGTCGCGGCCGTACTCCTTGGCCACCTCGACGGCGGCGACCATGGCCAGCCCGCACGACCCGCCGACCAGCAGCCCCTCCTCGCGGGCCAGGCGGCGGGTCATCAGGAACGAGTCCCGGTCCGGGACCGTCACGTAGCGGTCGACCACCGAGCGGTCGAAGGTCTCGGGCCAGAAGTCCTCCCCCACCCCCTCGAGCAGGTAGGGGTGGACGTCCTCGGAGGTGTAGATCGAACCCTCGGGGTCGGCCCCGACCACCTCCAGGCCGGGCTTGCGCTCCTTGAGGTAGCGGCCGGCCCCGCTGATGGTGCCGCCGGTGCCGACCCCGGCCACGAACACGTCGACCGCCCCGCCGGTCTGGTCCCACACCTCCGGGCCGGTGCTGGCGTAGTGGGCCTCGGGGTTGGCCGGGTTGGCGTACTGATTTGGCTGCACGGCGCCCGGGATCTCGGCGGTGAGCCGGTTGGCCACCGAGTAGTAGGACTCGGGCGAGTCCGGCGGCACCGCCGTCGGGGTGATCACGACCTCGGCCCCGTAGCCTCTGAGCAGGGCGATCTTCTCCTGGCTCATCTTGTCGGGCATCACGAACACGCACCGGTAGCCCTTGAGGGCGGCGACGATGGCCAGCCCGGCGCCGGTGTTGCCGCTGGTCGGCTCCACGATCGTGCCGCCCGGCTTGAGCTGGCCGGCCCGCTCGGCCCGCTCCACCATGGCCAGCCCGATCCGGTCCTTGACCGAGCCGCCGGGGTTCAGGTACTCGACCTTGGCCAGCAGGGTCGGGGCCAGTCCCCGGCCCAGCCGCGACAGCCGGACCAGCGGGGTGCCGCCGACCACCTCCAGGATCGAGTCGTACACCTCCATGCCGGAAGCATAGCCCGGATGGCCCTAGGTGATCGGGTTGCCGTCGGCGTCGATCCCCTCGAACAGGTCGGTCTCGCGCTCGGGCACGGCGACCAGCGACCGGGCCAGGGTGAAGTCCTCCCAGGGGTAGATCTCGGCCGTCACCTCGTCGGGGATGGCGAACCAGAAGCTGTTGGGGTCGATCTGGGTGGCGTGGGCGATCAGGGCGTCGCGCCGCCGGCCCAGCCAGGCGGCCACGTCGACCTGGGCGGTCACCACCGGCTCGGGGATGCCGTCCTCCTCCTCGTCCCAGCGCTCCAGCCACTCGGCGAACGGGCTCTCGATCCCGCGGTCGACCGCCCCCTTGTGGATCAGCTCCAGCCGGGCCCGGCTGAAGGTGGCGTGGTAGTAGAGCTTGAGCGGCTGGTGGGGCGGCCCGGCCTCCGGGAAGCGGCCGGGGTCGCCGGCGGCCTCGAAGGCGGCCACCGACACCTCGTGGGTGCGGATGTGGTCGGGGTGGGGGTAGCCGCCGTGCTCGTCGTAGGTGAGCACCACCTGGGGCCGCTCGGCCCGGATGAGGGCGACCAGCCGGCCGGTCGCCTCCTCCAGGTCGGCGTTGGCGAAGGCGTCCGGGTGGCCGTTGGTCTCGCTGTCGGCCATGCCCGAGTCGCGGTAGCCGAGCCAGTGGTGGGCGGTGACGTCCAGGACCTCCAGCGCCTTGGCCAGCTCCTGGCGGCGCAGCTCGGGCATCCGCTCCAGCACCCCCGGCCTGTCCATGGCCGGGTTGAGGATCTCCCCGGCCTCCCCGCCGGTGCAGGTGACGACCACCACCCGCACGCCCTGGTCGGCGTAGCGGGCCATGGTGGCCGCGCCCTTGGAGGACTCGTCGTCGGGATGCGCGTGCACGGCGAGCAGGGTTCTGGGCACGGCCTGGATGCTCCTTCCGCTCGGGGACAGCCACGAGGGTAGCGAACCTGGTTGGCTCGCCGGTGGCTGGAGCCCCACCCCCGTCCTGGCGCATGCAGCGTCCAGACGGTAGATTGGTGGCCGGCGCGGACACCTCGTCCCGCCCTTTTGCGCATTCTGGGCTGCTTTCGCAATTCTCGCGGGAGGTGGAGCATTGACCGCGACTACCCCGCACGACCCCCTCGCCCTGCTCGGCATCGACCACGTCGAGCTGTGGGTCGGCAACGCCAAGCAGGCGGCCCACTTCTACCGCACCGGCTTCGGCTTCACCCCGGTCGCGTACGCCGGCCCCGAGACCGGCCTGCGCGACCGCGCCTCCTGGGTGCTGGGGCAGGGGTCGATCCGGCTGGTGCTGACCACCTCCCTGCGGCCCGGCACCGAGATCGCCGACCACGTCGCCCGGCACGGCGACGGGGTCCACGACATCGCCCTGGCCGTGCCCGACGCCGCGGTCGCCTACGCCGCCGCCACCGAGCGGGGCGCCACCGGCGTGCTGGAGCCCACCGACGACAAGGACGAGCACGGCATCGTCCGCCGGGCGGCCATCGCCACCTACGGCGAGACGGTCCACTCGCTGGTCGACCGCTCCAGCTACAGCGGGCCGTTCCTGCCCGGGTTCACCGCCTGGACCTCGGTGGCCGACCCGCTGCCGCCGGTCGGCCTCGAGGCGATCGACCACGTGGTCGGCAACGTCGAGCTGGGCCGGATGAACCAGTGGGTCGAGTTCTACGAGCGGGTCATGGGCTTCACCGAGCTGGTCCACTTCAGCGACGAGGCCATCTCGACCGAGTACTCGGCGCTGATGTCCAAGGTGGTCTGGGACGGCGAGGGCCGCATCAAGTTCCCGATCAACGAGCCGGCCGAGGGCAAGAAACGCTCCCAGATCGACGAGTACCTGGACTTCTACGGCGGGCCGGGAGTCCAGCACATCGCCATCCAGACCGGCGACATCGTGGCCAGCGTGCGCGCCCTGCGGGACCGGGGCATCGAGTTCATGCGGGTCCCCGACACCTACTACGCCGAGCTGGCCGGCCGCTTCGGCGACATCGACCTCGACCTGGACAGCCTGGCCGAGCTCGGGGTGCTCGCCGACCGGGACGACGAGGGCTATCTGCTGCAGATCTTCTCCAGGATGGCCCAGGATCGGCCGACAGTCTTCTTCGAGCTGATCGAGCGGCACGGCGCCCGCGGGTTCGGCGAGGGCAACTTCAAGGCGTTGTTCGTGGCCCTGGAGCGCGAGCAGGCGCTCCGCGGCAACCTGTAGGGCCGGCAACTCGTAGGGCCAAGGAGGTTCCATCAACGATGTCCCAGCCAACCAGTGAGCGCGGCGTCACCTACCTGACGCCCGAGGCCTTCGAGCGGCTGTCCAGCGAGCTCAACGAGCTCAAGTCGGAGGGGCGCGAGCGCGTCTCCCAGACCATCGCCACGGCCCGCGAGCACGGCGACATCCGCGAGAACGCCGACTACGACGCGGCCAAGAACGAGCAGGGGATGATGGAGGCCCGCATCCGCCAGCTGGAGACGCTGCTCGGCTCGGCGGTGGTCGGCGAGGTGGCCGGGACCAGCGGGGTGGCCGGGCCGGGCACGGTGGTGGTCCTGGAGATCGCCGGCGAGGAGGAGACCTACTTCCTCGGCAGCCGCGAGGAGGCCATCGACGGCATGGACGTGCTCAGCCTCCAGTCGGCCCTCGGCCAGGCGGTGTCGGGCCGCAAGGTCGGCGACAAGTTCAGCTACGTCACCCCGACCGGCCGCGAGCTGCCGGTGAAGCTCCTCCAGGCCGAGCCCCGCAGCTGACCGGGACGCCCTGGCCTCGCCGGCCCCCCAGGCCCGCCCGGAGGGACCCGGGACCGGCCCGATCCACCGGGGGACCACCCCGGCGGTCCCCGGGACCCCCCGGCGAGGACCTCGGCTTCGGGCTGGTCGGGGCCGGACGGTTCGGGGCCCTGGTCCTGGAGGCGGCCAGGGAGCTTCCGGGCCTGCGCCCGGTGGCCGTGGCCGACCGCGACCAGGCCCGGGCCGACGCCCTGGCCGCCACCCAGCGCCTCGACGCCTGCGACCCCGAGCGCCTGCTGGCCGACCCGCGGGTCGCGGTGGTGGCCATCGCCACCCCGCCGGCCGGCCACGCCGCCCTCGCCCTGGCCGCCCTGCGCGGCGGCCGCCACGTGTTCTGCGAGAAGCCGCTGGCGACCAGGCTGGAGGACGCGACCGAGGTGCTGGCGGCGACCGCCGGGCCGGGGGCGCCCCGGCTCACGGTCGACTACGTGCTGCGCCGCAACCCCCTGTACGTCCTGCTGGCCCGGCTGCGGCAGACGGTGCTGGGGCCGCCCCGCCGCTTCGCCCTCGAGAACCTGGCCAGCGACGAGCACCTCGGGCGTGACCACTGGTTCTGGGACCGGGAGGCCAGCGGGGGCATCCAGGTCGAGCACGGCGTGCACTTCTTCGACGCCTGCGCCTGGCTGCTCGGGACCCAGCCCGAGCGGGTGCACGGCCTGGAGGCGGCCCGGCCCGACGGCCGGGTCGACACCGCCCTGGCCTCCGCGACCCACCCGGGCGGCGTCACCGCCAGCTACGCCCACAGCTTCGCCCGGCCCGACCGGGCCGAGTCCCAGTGGACCACCCTTGACTGGGGCGAGGTGGCCAGCGGCCGGCTCTACGGCTGGATCCCGGTCGAGCTGGAGCTGGACCTGCGCACCGACGGGGCCGGCCTGGCCGCGGTGCAGGCCCTGGCCACCGACCATCGGGCCGCCCTGGCGGTCCCCGGCTACCGTCCCAGCGGGGCCGAGCGCATCACCCTGGAGCTGGCCAGCCGCGGCCGGCCCGGCCACTGGGACCTGCGCCTCCGGGCCACCCTGGGCGGCCAGGCGGCCAAGGCCCGCGTCTACCGCGAGAGCGTCCGCGCCGGCCTCGCCGACCTCCTCACCGCCATCGCCACCGGCGGGCCGCCGGCCGTCACCCCCGCCGACGCCTGGACCAGCCTGGCCGCCGCCCTGGCCGCCCAGGAGTCGGCCACCACCGGCGCCGCCACCCGCCCGGCCAGCCTCCCCCGCTAGCGCCGCCGCCCGCGGGCCAGCTCGTCCAGCCGTTGCTCGATGAAGCGCCGCTGGGGCTCCTGCCGGGCCAGGTCCAGGGCACGCCGGTAGGCGGCGAGCGCGTCATCGGTCCGCCCCAGCCGGCGCAGCAGGTCGGCCCGGGTGGCGTGGGCCAGGTGGTAGCCGTCGAGCTGGCCGCGGGCCAGGATGGCGTCGACCAGGGCCAGGCCCGACGCCGGCCCGTCGCGCATGGCCACGGCGACCGCCCGGTTGAGCTCGACCACCGGCGAGGGCTCGGCCCGCGCCAGCAGGTCGTACAGCCCGACGATCCGAGCCCAGTCGGTGGCCCCGGCGGTGGGCGCCTCCGCGTGGGCGGCGGCGATCGCCGCCTGGAGGCCGTAGGGGCCGACCTGCCCCGACGCCACCGCCCGCTCGAGCAGGGCCTTCCCCTCGGCGATCCGGGCCCGGTCCCAGCGCGAGCGGTCCTGGTCGGCCAGCAGGACCAGGTCACCGCCGGCGGAGGCGCGCGCCGCCCGCCGGGAGTCCTGGAGCAGCATCAGCGCCAGCAGGCCGAGCGCCTCCGGCTCCGGACCGGGGAGGAGCTCGACGAGCAGCCGGCCGAGGCGGATCGCCTCCTCGGCCAGCTCGGGGCGGACCACCGCTTCCCCCGACGCCGGCGCGTACCCCTCGGTGAAGACCAGGTAGACGACGTGCAGGACCGTCTCCAGGCGGTCGGGCAGCTCGCCTGGCGGCGGCACCTCGTACGGGATGCCGGCGGCCCGGATCCTGGCCTTGGCGCGCACGATCCGCTGGGCCACCGTGGGCGGCCCGGTCAGGAACGCGCGGGCGATCTCCTCGGTGGTGAGGCCGCACACCTCACGCAGCGTCATCGCGACCTGGGCGTCGGGCGGCAGGGCGGGATGGCAGCAGGTGAAGATGAGGCGCAGCCGGTCGTCCTCGAGGCCCTGGTCGTCCTGGTCGGCGGGGTCGGCGGCCGCCTGGTCGTCGAGCCGGGCGGCGAGCTCGCCGAGCAGGCTGTCGAACCTGGAACGTCGCCGGAGCCGGTCGATCGCCTTGAAGCGGCCGGTCGAGATGAGCCAGGCGCGAGGGTTGGCCGGCGTGCCGTCCCGGGGCCAGCGCTCGACCGCGGCCACGAAGGCGTCCTGGAGGGCCTCCTCGGCGAGGTCGAAGTCGCCCAGCAGGCGGATCAGGGTGGCCAGGACCTGGCGCGACTCGGAGCGGTAGAGGCGGTCGATCCGTTCGCGCAGCTCGGCGTCCGCGCCGTGGCTCACGGAGCCGAGCGCTCGCGCATCAGGTCGATGACCGGACGCACCTCGACGCTCCCGAGGCGGGCGCTCGGGGATCCGCCCGGCGATCTGGAGCGCCTCGTTCAGGTCTCGGGCTTCGACGAGCACGAACCCGCCGAGCTGCTCGTTGGTCTCGGCGAAGGGGCCGTCGGTCACCGACAGCCGGCCGTCGCGCACCCGGACGGTCATGGCCTCATCGACCTGCTCCAGCGCCTGGGCCAGGACGAGCTGGCCGCTGGCCCGCAGCTCCTCGTTGTTGGCCGCGGTCTCGTCGATCAGCGCGTCGATCTCCTCCTGCGACATGCCGTTGACCCGGGCCTCATCGGCATAGACCAGGCACAGGTACTGCATCGCGGTCTCCTCGGCGTCGGGTGGTCACCGTTGTACCGCACAACCTCTGCCCGGTCGTCGATTCCGACCCGGCCCGTTCGACTACCTCACGAACGGCAACGCCGGAACCCTCGGAAGGAGCACGGACATGGACATGGAGAACAAGGTCACCTCCCGCGACGGGACCACGATCGCCTTCGAGCGGTCGGGCGCCGGGCCGGCGCTCATCGCGGTGGACGCCGCCGGGAGCTACCGGGACTTCCGTCCCCTGCGGCCGCCGGTGGAGCTGCTGGCGGCGCACTTCACCGTCTACCTCTACGACCGCCGGGGCCGCGGCGCGAGCACCGACACGCTCCCCTACGCGGTCGAGCGCGAGGTCGACGACCTGGCCGCGCTCATCGCCGAGGCCGGCGGGTCGGCGTACGTGTACGCCATGTCCTCGGGCTCGCTGCTCGCCCTGCACGCCGCCGCCGGCGGGCTGGCCATCCCGAAGCTGGCGCTGTTCGAGCCGCCGATCGAGCCCAACGAGGCCCCCACGGGCGAGACCGCCTTCACGACCGAGCTGGCCGAGCTGGTGGCCGCCGGCCGCCGCCGGGACGCGGTGGCGTTCTTCCACCGCGGGATCGGCGTGCCCGATGAGGTCATGGAGCAGATGACGCCGCCGGTGTGGGCGGCGCTGGAGGCGGTCGCCCACACCCTCGTCTACGACTGCGTCATCTCCGACGCGATGTCGCTGCGGCGCGTCCGCTCGGTGACGGCCCCGACCCTCGTCATCGACAGCCAGGGCAGCGGCGGCGAGCTGACCGGCATGGCGGCGACGGTCGCCGAGGCGCTCCCCAGCAGCACCTCCCGCAGCCTGGCCGGCGCGTGGCACGGGGTCCCCGGCGACGACCTTGCGCCGGTGCTGACCGAGTTCTTCCTCCACGACCCGGACCGGCCCTCGGCCGGCTAGGACATCTCCGCCGGTCGACGGGCGGATGTTCTGGTTGCGGCGGAAGACGTTGTCCGGGTCCCAGGCGCGCTTGAGGGCGGCCAGGCGGTCGTACTTGGCCGGGCCGTAGGCGCCGCGGACGGCGTCCTGGTCGAGCTGGCCCAGGTCGTTGACGTAGTTGACCGAGGTCGCGAAGGGGCGCAGGGCGGCCATGGCGTCGCGGCCCCAGGCGATCCGGGCCGGGTCCTCGGCCGGGTCGTCCCAGACCGCCTCGGTGATCAGCCACAGTGCGGCCGAGCGGCCGCTGAAGGCGGTGGCGTCCTCGGGGACCCGGCCGAAGGCGCCGCCCAGCGACAGCAGCCCGACCCCGCAGTCGGGCCCGGGGGCGGCGGCCACGAGCGCGCCGATCCGGTCCACCGCGCCCTCGGCCATGTCCTCCAGCAGCAGGCCCTTCCAGTAGTTCCGCCGGCCCCAGCGGTAGTGGTCGTCGCTCTCGGCCTGGAGGTCGAGGTAGGGCCGGGGGGCGAAGGTGTCCAGCGCCGGTCCCAGGGCGCGCAGGGGCGCCAGGTCGCGCTCGGCGCCGGCCAGCGGGCCGGCGTGGGTGGCGTTGACCACCACCACCGGGCGGCCGGCCACCGCCGGCGGGAACGGCGGGCCGGGCGGGGCCACGAACCAGCCCATCCCGGCGGTGACCTCGTCGGGGGCGGTGGCCATGCAGGCGGTGAAGGCGGCCGCGACCTCGCGGGCCCGCTCGATCGGGTAGACGGCGATGCCGGCCAGCACCAGCGGCCCGACCGGGTGCAGGCGGAGCTCGAAGGAGGTCGCGATCCCGAAGTTGGCCCCGGCGCCGCGCAGGCCCCAGAACAGCTCCGGCTCGGTGCCGGCGTCGGCCCGGACCCGCTCGCCCTCGGCCGTGACCAGCTCCACCGCGACCAGGTTGTCGAGGGTCAGCCCGTGCCGGCGGGTCAGCCGCCCGACCCCGCCGCCGAGGGTCAGCCCACCGACGCCGGTGTGGGAGACGTGCCCGGTCGGGCAGGCCAGCCCGTGCGCCTGGGCCCGCCGGTCGAGCTCCCCGAGCAGCGCGCCCCCGGCCGCCGTGGCCACCCGGCGCTCGGGGTCGACCACGACCCCGGCCATCGGCGACAGGTCGATCACGATGCCGCCGTCGCAGGTCGAGAACCCGGGGTAGCTGTGGCCGCCGCCGCGCACGGCGACCAGCAGCTCCCGTTCGCGGGCGAAGCGCACCGCCGCGACCACGTCCTCGACCCCGGCACAGCGGGCGACGAGCGCCGGCCGGGCGTCGGCGGTCGCGTTCCACACCGCCCGCGCCCGGTCATACCCCGGGTCCCCGGGCACCACGACCCGCCCCCGGAACCGTTCACGAAGGGCGCCGAGCGCCCGCCCGTCCAGCATGGCCCAACGGTACCGGGTCGGCAGGCCGCCGACCCGGCGGGGGCCGTCCCGGGTCGGCGGCGGGCCCGGTGAACCCGCCACCTACCGGGTCAGCGGCTGGCCACCGTGAACCCGCCCGGGGCGACCGGGACCCGCAGGTGGCCGTCGGGGCTGGCGGCCACCTCGACCAGGCGGCCGGCCCGGTCGTAGCTGCGGGCGCTGGCCGGCCCGCTGCCGGCCAGGTCGATGGACGCGGACCTCGCGGTGGCGGGCGAAGCTGCGGGCCAGCGCCTGGCCGCCGCCGGCGCCGCCCAGGACCAGCCACTCGACCTCGGGCTGGACCATGACGGCGTCCAGGCGGGCCTCGGGCCCGGCCCCGGCGTAGGCGCCTGCCAGCTCGGCCGGGCCGGGGCCGGCCTCGACCGGGCCGGTGGTGGCCAGGTCCAGGTAGCCGGGGACGGCGGTCACCCCCTGCGGCCCGGCCCCGCCGTGGTCGACGCGGCCGGCCGCGGCGCCGCCGAGGCGGTGGCTGGTCGCGACCTCGCCGGCCGGGAGCTGCTGGCGGTCCAGCACCGGGAACAGCCACCAGCCGCCCCCGACCGGCAGGTCGACGGTGCCGGCGACCCGGCCGCCGGGGGCGAGCCGCACGTAGGCGCCGCCGCTCCAGGCGCTCTCCCCCGTCCAGGCCTCGGCCGGGGTGACGACCTCGGCGGCGCCGCTCAGGGCGCCGGCCTCGGCCTCCACCAGCTGCCAGGTGACCTGCGCCTGGCGCCCCGCCACCCGGGCCCTGGCCGCCACCGCCGGATGGGCGTCCAGGGCCAGCATCGACAGCAGGCCGTGGATGGTCGACTCGGCGCCCGAGTTGCGGTTGACGGTCCGGTCGGGGTTGATGCCGTCGAAGGTGCGCCCGGTGGCCGGGTCGTACATGGCCACCCCGGCCGGGTTGTTGCCGAAGTACCAGGCGCCGGCGATCCCGGCCAGGTCGGCGAAGGCCGGCCGGTGGGCGGCGGCCGCGGTCCGGAGCAGGTTCTGGAGGGTGGCGTCGGCGCCGTAGGCGATCTGGACCCGGTCGGTGGGCGCGGGCAGCCAGCCGTTCTCGGGCCCGCCCTGGGCGAGCAGGTGCGGGGTGAACCGCCCCGTCTCCCCCACCGCGACCCGGACCCAGTCCGCCCGCCCGAGCGCGCGCCCGGCCTCGGCCAGGGCGCCGGCCATCTGGTCGCCCCAGGCGTGCCAGAGCGAGCGCGACCTGGCCCACGGCAGCAGGGCCCCGTACGGCCAGCGGCGGACGTCGCCCAGGGGCATCCGCGCGATCCCGTCGGCCAGGCGGCGCAGGTCGAGGCGGGCCCGCGCCGACCCGCCGGCGCCCGACGTAGGCGGCCAGGCCGTAGACCGCCTCCGAGGAGGCGTCGGCCCCGTCGACGATCAGCCAGGCGGGCAGGCGCAGCCCGTCGACGGTCAGGAAGCTCCCGTAGCGCGGGTCGAGGACCTGGCGGTCGAGGGCGTCGAGGGACAGCTCCAGCCGCTCGCGCAGGAAGCCGGCGAAGGCCGGGTCGGGCCCGCGGAAGGCGGCGTAGCCCTCGCCCAGGGCCCAGATGGTGCGGGCCAGCCAGTAGGAGGGACCGGAGTCGGAAGGGTCGGGCTCCTCGGTCGGGGTCGGGCTGGGGTTGAGGGTCCCGTCCGGCTGCATCCACAGCACCACGTTCCCGGCGTCCGGCCCCGATGAGGTCTGGAGGTAGGTCACGCCCCGCAGCAGCTGGTAGGCGCGTTCGCGGCTGGCCGGGTCGCCGGACTGGCGCCAGTGGCGGAGGTACACGACCGCCGCCCTGGTCATGTCGTCGGCGTTGAACGCCCCCTGGCCCCAGGTGTCGGTGGCCGGGTCGTAGGCGCCGCCCCCGAGGCGCCGGTAGCTGCCGTCCGGCTGCGGCTCGGCATAGGTCCACAGCACCCCGATCTCCGGCTCCTGGCCCAGCCGCCAGGTGGTGTGCCCCGCCTGCTCCGGCGGGTCGACCCGGTCCCCGAGGAAGTCCAGATGTCCCAGGTTCGCCAGCGGGGCCGGGTTCGCCGCCCCGGCTGGAGGCGCCATCACCCCTACCGCGACCAGCAGGGCAAGCAGAGGAAGAAGGCGCTCGTCGAAGCTTCGCTGAGGTCGGCGGCATCAGCACCTCCAGGCGCGCTGCGGCGGAGGGTCCGGGGGTACCCCCTGATTTCCAGGCTAAACCGGTTTATGGATGGGGCAGCGAGGTATCCACAGGGTCCAGCGGCACGGGAGCGAGTGTGCGGCACACCCAGGAACGGAGCAGGCGGCGGTCCAGAGGCCCACGTCCGACCCGGCGTGGGCCGACGATCGTCGATGTGGCCAGGCGGGCCGGGGTGTCCAAGGGGGCGGTGTCGTTCGCGCTCAACGGCCGGCCGGGGGTGGCGCCCCAGACCCGGGACCGGATCCTGGCCGCGGCCCGTGAGCTGGGGTGGCAGCCGAGCACCAGGGCACGGGCGCTGTCGCGGTCGCGGGCGTTCGCGGTCGGACTGGTGATGCGGCGGGTGCCGGAGCTGCTCGGGGCCGACCCGTTCTTCCCCCAGTTCCTGGCCGGGGTGGAGTCGCTGCTGGCCGAGCGGGACAGCGCGCTGGTCCTCCAGGTCGTCGGGGACGACGACGAGGCCGAGGCGTCCAGCTACCGGCGGCTGGCCACCCAGGGCCGGGTCGACGGGGTGTTCCTCAACGACCTGCGGGTCGACAGAACGCCGCTTCGGCCTGCTGGCCGGGCTCGGCCTGCCCGCGGTGGCGGTCGGGCGGCCGACCGGGCCCTGCCCGTTCCCGGTGGTGACCGTCGACGACCGCCAGGGTGTGGCCGGGACGGTCGAGCACCTGCTCGGCCTCGGCCACCGCCGGGTCGCGTTCGTCGGCGGCACCGAGGGCTACGTCCACTCGCTGTCGCGGCGCACCGCCTGGCGCCAGACCCTGGAGGCGGCCGGCGTCACCCCCGGGCCCGAGCTGATGGCCGACTTCACCGGCCCGGGCGGGGCGGCCGCCACCCGGGCCCTGCTGGAGCTGGCCGACCCACCCACCGCGATCGTGTACGCCAACGACGTCATGGCCATCGCCGGCATGGGCGTGGCCATCGGGCTCGGCCTCGAGGTGCCCGGCGACCTGTCGGTCACCGGCTTCGACGACGTGCCCCTGGCCGCCCACGTCGCCCCGCCGCTGACCACCGTCCGCCAGGACGCCCATGGCCTGGGGCCGGGCCGCCGCCACGGTGCTGCTGGCGGCCGGCGAGGGCCGGCCCGCCCCCGACGTCGAGCTGCCGCCGGCCACCCCCGTCTTCCGAGCGTCCACCGGCCCGCCCCGACCGGAGTGAGCCAACCCTTCCCCAAGGAGGCCCCCATGCCAAGCACCCGCATCCGGCTCTGGATCGCGGTCGTCGCCACCTTCGGCCTGGCCCTTGTGCGGCTGCGGTGGTGGCGGCGGCCAGTCGGCCGACCAGGCCGCCCAGGCCAAAGGCCCGATCAAGATCTGGTACTCCAACAACGAGGACGAGGTGAAGTGGGGCAAGGCGGTCGTCGCCGCCTGGAACCAGGCCCACCCCGACGAGCAGGTGACCGCCGAGGAGATCCCGGCCGGCAAGAGCTCCGAGGAGGTCATCGGGGCCTCGATCACGGCCGGGAACACCCCCTGTCTGATCTTCAACACCGCGCCGGCCGCGGTGCCGCAGTTCCAGAAGCAGGGCGGGCTGGTGGCGCTGGATTCCTTCAGCGACGGGGCGTCCTACATCCAGGAGCGGACCGGGCCGCGGGCCGACCAGTACAAGTCACCCGACGGCAAGTTCTACCAGATGCCGTGGAAGACCAACCCGGTGATGATCTTCTACAACAAGGACGTCTTCGCCAAGGCCGGGCTGGACGCCGAGAACCCGCCGCTGAAGACCTACGACGAGTTCCTGGCCACCTCCAAGACCCTGGTCGACAAGGGCGGGGTCAAGGCGGCCATCTGGCCGGCGCCGTCCAGCGAGTTCTTCCAGTCCTGGTTCGACTTCTACCCGCTGTTCATCGCCGAGACCGGCAAGCAGCTGGTCGAGGGTGGCCAGCCGCAGTTCAACACCCCGGAGGGTGTCGCCGTCGGCGAGTTCTGGAAGCAGCTGTACGCCGACGGCCTGGCCCAGCAGGAGCCGTACAACGGCGACTCGTTCGGCGACCAGAAGGCGGCCATGGCGATCGTCGGGCCGTGGGCGATCGCGGTCTACGGCGACAAGGTCGAGTGGGGCGTCGCGCCGATCCCGACCAGTCAGCGGCAAGGATCCGAGCCAGATCCAGACCTTCTCCGATGAGAAGTCGAGTCGCCATGTACTCCAGCTGCCAGAACCGGGCCACCGCCTGGGAGTTCCTCAAGTTCGCGACCAGCCAGGAGCAACGACGGCCAGCTGCTGGAGATCACCGGGCAGATGCCGATGCGGACCGATCTCCCCACGGCCTATCCGGCCTACTTCAAGAGCCACCCGGAGTACTTGCTCTTCGCCGCCCAGGCCGCCCGCACCGTCGAGGTGCCCAACGTCCCCAACTCGGTGGAGATCTGGCAGACCTTCCGCGACGCCTACACCGACGCCGTGATCTTCGGCAAGGCCGACGTCAAGGGCGCCTTCGACCAGGCCGCCGAGAAGGTCAAGACCCTGGCCGCGGGGAGCTGAGCCGATGGCCGCCAGCGCCGCGACGACCTCGCGGCCTCCCCTGACACGCCGGCTGCTGGGCCGGCACCCGATCGGGCTACGTGTTCGTCGCCCCCTACGTGGTGTTCCTGTTCGCGATCTTCGCCTACCCGCTCGGCTTCGCCGTCTATATGTCGTTCTACGACTACTTCTTCGCCGCCCCGGGGGCGATCGTGGAGCGGCCGTTCGTCGGCCTGGACAACTACACCACCGCCCTGGCCGACCCGACCTTCCACCGGGCCATGCTCAACGTGGTCATCTTCATCGCCATCAACGTGCCCCTGACCGTGTTCGTCGGCCTCATCCTGGCCACCGCCCTGAACACCGCCATCCCCTTCCGGACCTTCTTCCGGGCCAGCTACTTCGTGCCCTATGTGACCGCGAGCGTGGCCGTGATCGGCGTCTGGCTGTGGCTGTTCAACTCCGACGGGCTGGTCAACAACGCTGCTCGGGCCGCTCGCCCCCGACCCGTCCTGGCTGGTCAACAGCTTCTGGGCGATGCCGATCATCGCCCTGTTCGCCACCTGGAAGCAGCTCGGCTTCTACGTGCTGCTGTACCTGGCCGCCCTCCAGAACATCCCCGAGGAGCTCTACGAGGCCGCCGAGGTCGACGGGGCCGGGACGGTCAAGCGCTTCACCGCGGTCACCCTGCCCGGGGTCCGCCCGACCACCACCCTGGTGGTGATCACGGCCACCATCACCGGGGCCAACTTCTTCACCGAGCCGTACCTGCTCACCGGCCGGGGCGGCCCCGACGGGGCGTCGGTCTCGCCGGTGCTGCTGATGTACACCGAGGGCATCGAGCAGGGCCACGCCGGCTACGCCGCGGCGATCGGGGTGCTGCTGGCGATCGGTGTGATCGCGGTCTCGCTGGTCAACCGTTACCTGCTGGAGAGGAGCTGACCATGGCCACCGCCACCCAACCCCAGCATCCCGAGGTCGTCGAGGAGCGAGCCCAGCCGACCGCGCCGCCCGAGCCGGCGCTCGCGGCGCCGCCTCTGGCCGCTGCTCGGCCTCACCGTGGGCGCGCTGGTCTTCCTGTTCCCCTTCTACTACATGGTGATCGGGGCGCTGCAGCGCGAACCGAACTCGAGCATCACCGGGGCCTTCCCCAACCCGGCCAACCTGACCCTGGACAACCTGCGCGACATCGACCAGGCCATCGACCTGCCCCGCACCCTGCTCAACTCCGGCATCTTCACCGGCGGGGTGCTGCTGTCCACCCTGGTGCTCGGCCTGCTGGCCGGCTACGCCCTGGCCAGGCTGGAGTTCCGCGGCCGGGGCGCGGTGTTCAACGCCATGCTGCTGATCCTGATCGTGCCCTTCCAGCTGCTGATGATCCCGCTGTACGTGATGATCGTCCGCAACTACCGGCTGGCCGACAGCTACCTGGGCATGATCCTGCCGTTCGCGGTCAACGCCACCGCGGTGTTCATCTTCCGCCAGTTCTTCCTCCAGCTGCCCAAGGAGCTGTTCGAGTCGGCCCGCCTCGACGGCGCCAGCGAGCTCAAGATCCTCACCCGCATCGCCATCCCGCTGGCCAAGCCGGCCATCCTGACCGCGGTGATCGTCACCTTCATCGGCCCCTGGAACGAGTTCCTCTGGCCGTTCCTGGTCACCAAGCAGCTCGCCCTCCAGCCGCTGGCCGTGGCCCTGGCCAACTTCATCTCCACCGTGGCCGCCCGCCAGGCCAACCCGTTCGGGGCCATCCTGGCCGGCGCGGTGGTGCTGGCGATGCCCGCGGTGGTGCTGTTCCTGGTCTTCCAGCGCCGCTTCCAGGCCTCCAACCTCGGCTCGGCGATCAAGGGATGACGACGGCGGCCGACCCGTTCGCGGCGGCGGGCTGGACGGTCCGCCGCCTCGGCGTGGTCATGGCCCCCGACCCCGACGACCCCCGCGAGGCCGTGGGGGTGTGCAACCCGGCGCGCCGCCCGCGGCCCCGACGGCGAGCTGTACCTGTTCCCGCGCCTGGTCGCCGAGGGCAACTACTCGCGGGTCGGGCTGGCCCGGGTCCGCTTCGACGACGGCGTGCCCGCCGGGGTGGAGCGGCTCGGGGTCGCGCTGGAGCCGGAGGAGCTGTGGGAGCGGCACCGCGGCGGCGGCGGGGTCGAGGACCCGCGGATCACCTTCGTGCCCGCCCTCGGCCGCTATGTGATGACCTACACCGGCTGGGGGCCGCTGGGGCCGCGCATCGCCCTGGCCACCTCGATCGACCTGGAGCGCTGGGAGCGGCTCGGGCCGGTCGGCTTCGCCTTCGACCCGGGCCTGCGCACCGACCTCAACCTGTACCCGAACAAGGACGCGCTGCTGTTCCCCGAACCGGTGCCCGGGCCCGACGGCGAGCCGGCGTTCGCGCTGCTGCACCGGCCGATGTGGGACCTGTCGTGGTCCAACCCGGCCGAGGGCGAGGTCCCGCCGCCCGGCCTGCCCGACCCGCGGCCCGGCATCTGGGTGTCGTTCGCCCCGGCCAAGGAGGTGCTGGCCGACCCCGTCCGCCTGACCAGCCTGCGCGACCATCGGCTGGTCGCCCTGCCCGAGCGGCCCTGGGAGGAGGCCAAGCTGGGCGGCGGCACCCCGCCGCTGCGGGTGGAGGGCGGCTGGCTGGTGCTGCACCACGGGGTGGCCGGCGCGCTGGCCCCGGGCCGGGTCGAGCACCAGCCGGCGGTCCGCTACGCCGCCGGGGCGATGCTGCTCGACCCCGAGGACGTCACCCGGGTCCTGGCCCGCTCGGCCGAGCCGCTGCTGGAGCCGGAGCTGCCCGGCGAGCGCGAGGGCGTGGTCGCCAACGTCGTCTTCCCCACCGCCATCGACCGCCGCGGCGAGGACGAGGCCGACGTCTACTACGGCATGGCCGACGCCCGCATCGGCGCCTTCCGCCTCACCATGGGCCCACTCCCCCGATCCACCGGGGGACCACCCCGGCGGTGACCGGGGCCGGGCCGGGGCCGCCTGGCCGACGCCCTGGCCGGAGGTCGACCGGGCCGTGGAGCGGCTGCTGGACGGGGTCGCCGAGGCCGTCGGCGACGAGCTGGTCGGGCTGTACCTGCACGGGTCGCTGGCCCTTGGCGACTTCTTCCCGCCGGCCAGCGACGTCGACTTCCACGTCGCCACCGCCGGGGCCCTCGGCGAGCCGGCCCTGGCCCGCCTGCGCGCCCTGCACGCCGGCTTCAAGGCCGAGGGCGGCTGGGTGGCCAGGCTGGAGGGCGTGTACCTGCCGCCGGCGGCGCTGCGCCGCCAGGACCCGGACGGCGGCCGCTGCCCGACGGTCGGGTCGGACTGGGACTTCACCCTCGGCCGGCCCGGGCCGACCTGGGTCCTGGACCGCTGGGTGACCCGCGAGCACGGCGTGGTCGTGGCCGGCCCCGACCCGCGGGAGCTGATCGACCCGATCGGCCCCGCCGAGCTCCGGGCCGCGGTCCTGGCCTCGATGCTGGGCGACTGGGCCGAGCGGCTCGAGCCGGAGGCGGACCTGGCCTGGTTGCGGCCGCGCAACTACCAGGCGTTCGCGGTCCTGACCATGTGCCGTGACCTGTACGTGCTGGAGCACGGGGTGCTGGTGTCCAAGCCGGCGGCGGCCGCCTGGGCGGCCCGGCGGCTCGGGCCGCCGTGGCCGGCGCTGGTCGAGCGGGCGCTCGGCTGGCGGTCCGACGAGCGCCCCGACGACCGCCACCTGCCCGAGACGATGCGCTTCGTCGCCCACGCGGTCGACCTCGCGCGTTCGGTCGGGTAAGGGTTCCACCGCAGGTTGGAGCCGAAGCTCCCGTTGCCGGGTCCCCCGGTGGGGGAGCGTAGCCGAACGGGTGCGGAGGGTGCGCCCGGCTGTCCACACCCGCGGCTCAGCGGCGGCGGGCCAGGGCGGCGTCGACGGTGGCCGCGCCGGCGTCGACGTCGCCGTCCAGGAGCCCACCGGGCAGGCGGGTGGCCAGGTCGGGGGCGTTGGCGACGGCGGGGCCGCCCCACCATGCCGGTGGGGTGTGCCGGGACCAGCGGCGGTGGTCGCTGGTCCAGCCCAGCGCCAGTTCCAGGGACTCGGGCATGGTCAGGCTGACCACCACCCCGGCCGGGTCGAGGGCGGCGGCGGCCCGCTCCATGGCCGGGCCGGGGACGCGGGCGCCCAGGTAGACGACCCGGTGGCCGCGGGCCCGCAGCAGCAGGGTCAGCAGCAGGGCGCCCAGCTCGTGCTGCTCGTCGGGGCCGCAGCCGACCAGCACGGGGCGGCCCATGGCCGGCGGCTGGCCGTCGAGCAGGCGCAGGACCTGGCGGCGCAGGAAGTTGGAGGCGAAGTGCTCGACCTCGACCGGCGATCCGTCCTGGCCGGGGTCGGAGCCGGGGCCGGGTGCGCTGGCGGCGACGATGGCGGCCGGGACCACGCCGATGGCCGCGCCCTCGACCCCGAGCAGGGCCTCGGCGGCGGCGAAGGCGCGCTCGGCCTCGGCCTCGTCGAAGGCGCGGAGGGCGGCGACCAGGCGGGCCAGCAGCCGCCCCGGGTCGTGGTCCTCGACCTCCGGGGCCGACCGGAGCAGGGCGGTGGCCTGCGACATCGACATGCCCTCGATCCGGCGCCGGTCAAGGAAGCGGATCAGGGCCACGTCGTGGTCGGAGTAGAGCCGCTGGCCGGACGCGGCCCGGAACGGCCGGGGCCAGCCGTAGCGCCGCTCCCAGGACCGCAGCGTGCTCGCCGGGATGCGGGTCATCCGCTCGACGGCGGCGACCCGGTACCTGGGCACCTGGTCGTCGGCCTGCGCCGGCGACACCTGGCTCTCAACCGCCATGGGTTCCTTCCGCCAACCCGAGCAGGACGCCGTCGAGGATGTCGGTCTCGCTGGCGATGACGTTCCGAAGGTGGAACATCCGGACGAGCTCGTCAAGCAGGAGTGCCCCGGCGGCGATCACGTCCTCGCGGCCCTCGGCCATCACCGGCAGCGCCGCCCGCTCGGCCACGGTCATCGCGGCCAGCTTGTCGGCGGCGGCGGCGATCTCGGACGCGTCCACGGTGGCCCGGTGGATGCGGTGAGGGTCATAGGTGTCGAGCCCCAGCGCGATCGCGGTGACGGTGGTGACCGTGCCCGCGACCCCGACGACCCGGGAGGCGGCCGCCGGGTCGAGCACCCCGGCGACCCGCGCCAGGTGGGCGGCCACGTCGGCCCGGAGGGCGGCCACCTCGGCGGCGGTCGGTGGGTCGCTGTGCAGGTGGCGCTCGAACAGCCGCACGCAGCCGATGTCGAGGGAGACCATGGCCCGGCTGGTGGTGCCGTCACCAAGGATGAGCTCGGTGGACCCGCCCCCGATGTCGACCACCAGGGTGGGCTGGTCGCCGTCGAGGCCGGCGGTGGCGCCGCGGTAGGCCGCGGCCGCCTCGGCCTGGCCGGTCAGCACCTCGGGCTCCACGCCGAGCAGGTCGCGGACGCCGTCGAGGAACACCTGGCGGTCGGCCGCGTCCCTGGTCGCGCTGGTCGCCACCAGGCGCCGGCGCTCCACGCCGAGTCGCCGGCAGGTGGCGGCGTAGCCCGCGAGCACCTCCAGGGTGCGTGCCAGCGCCGCCGGGTCGAAGCGGCCGGTGCGGTCGACGCCCTTGCCGAGCCGGGTGATGACCATCTCGCGGGCGTGCTCGGCCACGATGGCGCCACCGGCGACGTCGGCCACCAGCAGCCGGGTCGAGTTGGTACCGACGTCGAGCGCGGCCAGCCGCACCGTCTCAGTCCCCGGGCTGGAAGCCCGGGCACTCCACCCGGCGTGGGCTACGCTCCCCACCGGGGGACTCGGCCGGGTCGGCCGAGCTGGCGGTCGGCCGCTGCCGGGTGGGGGTTGACGCAGGGACCTGGGCAGTCGATGGGGTCGACGACCTGGCTGACGATGCGGCCGACCGGGTTGGCGCCGGTGGCGGACTGGTGGGCGTAGAGGGCGTGGAGGCATTTGACCCTGCCGGGGAGGCCGCCGACGCCTGGGTTGCCGGGGAGGGGGGCCATGGCGTCGCGCTGGGCCAGGTAGCTGGCGTGGGCGGCGGCGTGGGCGGCGGCCAGCTCGGGCTCGGCGGCGACCCGCTCGCTGAGCTCGGCGTTCCATCCGGCCGCCTCCAGGCGGCCGACCGCCACCCTGGCCGCCGGGCAGGCCAGCCAGTACAGGGTCGGGAACGGGGTGCCGTCGGGCAGCAGGGGCGCGGTCCGGACCACCACCGGCAGCCCGTACCGGCAGCGGCTGGCCACGGCCACCGACCCGCGGACGTCGCGGCCGATCTGGGCCTCGATCAGCCGCCGCTCGGCCGCCCCGGCCTCGGGCAGCGCGGCCGCCCACCCGGCCTCGGCCCGAGGGTCGGGCGTCGCCAGAGGGCGCCAGGGGAGACGCTTGGGGTCTGGGAGGGCGGTGGGGTCGGGCCGGGCCGGGGACCGGGCCGGGGTGCGGGGCACCGATTACCCGCGCCGGCCCTCGCGCTGGCGCTTGACGTCGACCAGCCGTTCCTCGCTGGAGCGCATGAACCGCTTGAGCTTCTGCTCGAACTCGGGGTCCTTGGCGGCGCGGCGGGGCCGGCTCGCCTCGGGCTGCCAGTCGGAGGCGGCCTGCTTGATCGACAGGTCGATCTTGCCGTCCTCCTTGACGCCGACGACCTTGACCGTGACGGTGTCGTCGATGCGCAGGTGCTCCTCGACCGAGCGGACGTAGTTGCGATCGATCTCGGAGATGTGGACCAGGCCTGTCTCGCCCGACTCGAGCTTGATGAAGGCCCCGTAGGGTGCGATCCGAACGACGGTGCCCGGGACGATCGCCCCGATCTCGGCACTCATGCTGGCGACCAGCGCTCCTTTCAGATGGAGAACCGGGCCGACGAAGCTCGGCCCGGGTTCCATCGTAGGGATGGCCCTCCGGGAGCGTCAACAATTTCACGAGCGGCCTGGTTGGGGCGGCTCGTCCGGGTTCAGCTCAACCAGCCGGTTAGTCCCTGCCAGGCGCGCTTGTACCAGGGCGGATCCGGGTCGGCGGCGGCGGCCGGCGGGGCCGTGGCGCTGGCCGGCGGGGTGCCGGTGACCACCCAGGCCTCCTCGCCCGGGGAGACCACGTGGTAGTCCCGCTTGGCCAGCTGCTGGACGTAGGCCGGGTCCTGAAGGCGTTTGCGTTCGGCATCGAGGCGGGCGTTCTCAACCGCCAGGGCCTGCTGCTTGGCCTGGAGCCGCTCGATCCGGTCCTGCTGGGACACGTACTGGCGCAACGGGTACACCGCGGTCGCGGCCAGGGCGAACATCACCAGCAGGAGCACCGCGCCCCGTGGCGTGAGGCCCAGCGGCGGCCGCGGCTCCTCGCTCATGACCCGCCGGAGGGGTAGGTGCGCGAGAAGGCCTGCCGGCCGGGGTAGCGGGCGACGTCGCCCAGCTGCTCCTCGATGCGCAGCAGCTGGTTGTACTTGGCCACCCGGTCGGTGCGGCAGGGCGCGCCGGTCTTGATCTGGCCGGAGCCGACGGCCACGGCGATGTCGGCGATGGTGGTGTCCTCGGTCTCGCCCGAGCGGTGGCTGACCACCGTGGAGTAGTTGCTGCGGTGGGCCAGCTCGACGGCGTCGAAGGTCTCGGTGAGGGTGCCGATCTGGTTGACCTTGATGAGGACGCTGTTGGCGGCGCCCTCGTCCAGGCCCCGCTGGATGCGCTCGACGTTGGTGACGAACAGGTCGTCCCCGACCAGCTGGAGCTTGTCGTCGAGGGCCTCGGTGAGGGCGGTCCAGCCGGCCCAGTCGTCCTCGGCCAGGCCGTCCTCGACCGACACGATCGGGTAGCGGTCGGCCAGGTCCCGCCAGAGCTCGACCATGCCGTCGGAGTCGAGGCTGCGGCCGTCGCCGGCCAGCTCGTAGCGGCCGTCCCGGTACAGCTCGGTGCAGGCCGGGTCCATGGCCAGGGCGACCTCGGCCCCGGGCTCGAAGCCGGCCTTGCCGATGGCCTCGACCAGCAGCTCGAGGGCGGCCTCGTTGCCGGGCAGGTCGGGGGCGAAGCCGCCCTCGTCGCCGATGCCGGTGCCGATGCCCCGCTCCTTCAGCACGGCCTTGAGGGCGTGGTAGACCTCGGTCCCCATCCGCAGCCCCTCGGCGAACGACGGGGCCCCGACGGGCACGACCATGAACTCCTGGAAGTCGACGTCGTTGTCGGCGTGGGCGCCGCCGTTGAGCACGTTCATCATCGGCACCGGCAGCACGTAGGCGCTGAGCCCGCCAAGGGAGCGGTACAGGGGCAGCCCGAGGGAGTCGGCGGCCGCCCGCGCCACCGCCATCGAGACGCCGAGGGTGGCGTTGGCGCCGAGCTTGGCCTTGTTGTCGGTGCCGTCGGCGGCGAGCACGACCCCGTCGACGGCCCGCTGGTCATAGGGGTCGGGGGCCTCGTCGAGCAGCGCCCTGGCCAGGATCTCGTTGACGTTGCGGACCGCGTTGCGGACCCCCTTGCCGCCGTAGCGGTCGCCGCCGTCGCGGAGCTCGACGGCCTCGAACTGGCCGGTGGAGGCGCCGGAGGGGACGATCGCGCGGCCGAAGCCGCCGTCGTCGAGGTGGACGTCGCACTCGAGCGTGGGGTTGCCGCGAGAGTCCAGGACCTCCCGGGCGACGACGAGTTCGATGGTGGCCATGGGGAAGCCTTCCTGCGCGGCTGGAGCGGACGGCGGCGTCGGCGAGCATATCATCGCCGCCGACCTCCACCAGCGAGGATAGGAGGAAAAATTCACCGGCCGGCTCGCCGCGGGCGGCCGGTCAGATTACCGTTACGCGCGAACGCCACGACCGGCGACGCTGGAGGGAGCGACCATGACCGAACCGGCCCCGCGCCACCGCCCGGTGACCCGGTGGCGCGCGCTGGTCCTGCTGGTGACGGCGGCGGCCCTGCTCGCCGGCTGCGAGCTGGCCACCGGCACGGTGCGGACGGCCAGCGAGCTCCAGGAGGCCGGGATCCGCAACCCGAATCTCAATTACGACGGCGGCACGGCCACCCTCGAATACGACGCCGACCCGAACCCGCTGGAGGCCAGGGCCGAACAGGACCGGGCGGCGGCGATCATCTGGCGGAACCTGCCCTTCCGCATCGAGCAGATCACCGTCACCTCGGACGGTGGCGCGTTCCCCAGCCGGCGCGACTACCCAAGGGCGGTGCTGGAGGAGCAGTTCGGGCCGCGGCCGGCCGACCTGGACCGGTCGGTGGAGGACATCGCCCGCCAGGCCACCCTGATCGCGGGGGTGGTCGCCCTGGTCCTGCTGCTGCTGATCGTCCTCGTGATCGTCCTGGTCGTGCGGGCGGTCCGGCGCCGGCCGGCCCCGCAGCCCGCCGGCGCCTGGGCCCAGGGCGGCGCCCCCCAGCCGTGGGGCCAGCAGGGCTGGGGCCAGCCGCCCCCGCCCGCCCAGCCACCGTGGAACCAGCCCGCCCAGCCCGGCTACGGCCAGCCCACCCCGCCGGCCCAGCCCGGCTACGGCCCGCCGCCCCCGGGCTACGGCCCAGCCGCCGCCCGCGGCGCCGCCGGCCGCGCCCCGGCCCGAGGCCGAGCCGCCGGTCCAGGGACCCGGGGACACCCAGCGGCTGGACCCCGACCCGCCGCCGCCCCAGGGGGAACGGGGACCCACGCCGCCGTCCTAGGGCCGGAGGGCCTCAGCCCTCCGGCGTCGCGGCCAGGATCCGGGCCCGGAAGCGGCGGGCGGTGGCGCGCAGGGCGGCCTCCGGCTCGACGCCGTTGGCCCTGGCCAGGGCGACCACCTCGAACAGCAGCTCCCCGACGGCCCGCTCGAGCCCGTCGGCGCCGGCCGCCCCGGCCAGGTCGTCGAGGCGTTCGCGGACGCTGGCCGGCGACCCGGCCCCGGCGGGCAGGCCGCCGTCGGGGGCGCGCTTCTGGAGCTTGGCCGCGAGCTGGAGCGCGGGCAGGGCCGAGGGGATCCCGGCCAGCGGGTCGGTGCGCCCCTCCTCCTCGCGCTTGATCGCCTCCCAGTTGCGGACGACCTCGCCGGCCGAGGCGACCTGGAGGTCGCCGAAGACGTGCGGGTGGCGCCGGACCAGCTTCTCGGTGATCGCCCTGGCCACCCCGTCGACGTCGAAGTCGCCGGCGTCCTCGGCCAGCTGGGCGTGGAAGACCACCTGGAGCAGCAGGTCGCCCAGCTCCTCGCGCAGGTGCTCGGGGTCGCCCTCCTCGATCGCGTCGAGCACCTCGTAGGCCTCCTCGACCAGGTGCCTGGCCAGGGAGGCGTGGGTCTGCTCGCGGTCCCACGGGCAGCCGTCGGGTCCGCGAAGGCGCGTCTCGGTCGCGACCAGGTCCAGCAGCGCCGCCCCCTTGGGCTCGCCCAGCGGGTAGACGGCCTCGACCTCGATGTGGCTGCGGGCGGCCCGGTCGGCGACCAGCTGCACCAGCGGCCCGTCGTGCACCGGCGGCAGCAGCAGGGTGGCCGTCCCGTCCCGCCGCGCGTGGTCGAGCAGCGCGTCGGCCTGCCGCCTGGCCAGGGCCACCCCCTCCATGTCGAGGCCCTGGCCGACCAGGAGCAGGTCGCGCCCGGCGGGGCCGGTGTCGTCGGCCGGGGCCAGCACCTGCCAGGGGATCTCGGCCACCTCCAGCGCCGGCAGCGACGGGTGCCCGTCGTCCAGCAGCCACACCGGCCGGGCGGCGTCAAGGGCCCGCCAGGTCTGGGGCGGGAACAGCAGCGGGAACCGCGGGCTGGACGCGACCAGCACCACTCGGGTCATGGGGACCTCAGGGCTGGGTCGGCGACGGCCCGCCGAGCCCGGCGGTCGTGGTGGTGGCGGCCCCGGGGGCGGTCTCGCGGTCGATCACCTTGCCGGTCTCGGCGTCCCAGCGGCCGAAGCGCGGGTTGATGGTGACCTCGGCCTGCTTGACCTGGTCGTCGAACCAGCGCTGGACGGCCTGCTGGCGGCGGTCCCTGACGGCCGGCTCCAGCTTGGCCCGCAGATCGTTGTCGAGCGCCGGCAGCCGCACCCCCACGACCTGGAGGACGTGGTAGCCGAACTGGGTCTTGACCGGCTGGGAGATCGGCGAGTCGCACGACCCGCTGGTCTTGCCCTTGCAGTCGCCCTGGCCGGCGAGGGCGAACTCGGCCTGCTCGAACTGCTTGACGGTGGCGCCCTTGGCGTTGAAGCCGAGGTCGCCGGCCTTGTCCTTGCTCTGGGTGTCGATCGAGCTCCGCTTGGCCACCGCGGCCCAGTTGCCCTCGGCGACCAGCTCCTGGCGGATCTGGTCGGCGGCCGCCTTGTCCTTGACCAGCACGTGGCGGACGTGGACCTCGAGGAAGTCGTCCTTGCGCTTGGCCAGGGTGCTGCGCAGCTGTGCGTCGGACGAGTAGGGGACCAGCTTGACCGCGACCAGGTCGACCGCCAGCTGGACCCGCTGCTGGGCGCGGAGCACCTCCTCGGAGATCTGCCGGGTCTGCAGCAGCTCCTCGAAGTTCTGGCCCTGGGACGCCACCTGCTGCTTGAGCTGCTCCATGCGGGCGTCGACGTCGGACTCCTGGATGGTGATGCCCTCCTTCTTCGCCCCGTCGAGCACGAGCTGGAACTGGATCAGGCCCTCGAGGGCCTGGCGGGTCGCCCCCTCGATGTCCTGGGACTGCTGCTGGCCCTGCTGCTCGGCCTGCTGCTGCTGGCCGAGCTGGGCCTTGGTCATCTCGCTGAGGCGGTCGGTCGGGATGCCGACGCCGTTGACCGTCGCGGCGTCCGAGTTGCTGACGCCAAGGCCGGAGCAGCCGGCGGCCAGGACGGCGAGACACAGGACGGGGAGCAGACGGCGCACGGGACGACCTCACGTTCACGACTCGACGACGACAATGCACAAGCATACCGGCGGGTGCCGCGCTCGGGGTGCGAGAATGCGCCGATGAGCTACCAACCGGCCGATGGCCGCTACGACACCATGCGGTACCGCCGGGTCGGGCGCAGCGGGCTGCTGCTGCCGGCCATCTCGCTCGGGCTGTGGCAGAACTTCGGCGGCGACCGGCCGTTCGAGACCCAGCGGGCGATCGTGCGCCGCGCCTTCGACCTCGGCATCACCCACTTCGACCTGGCCAACAACTACGGCCCGCCCTACGGCTCGGCCGAGGAGAACTTCGGCCGGATCCTCGCCACCGACCTCCGCGGCTACCGCGACGAGCTGGTGATCTCGACCAAGGCCGGCTACGACATGTGGCCGGGGCCCTACGGCGACCACGGCTCGCGCAAGTACCTCCTGGCCAGCCTCGACCAGAGCCTGCCAGCGCATGGGCCTGCCCTATGTCGACATCTTCTACTCCCACCGGGTGGACCCGGACACGCCGCTGGAGGAGACGATGGGGGCCCTGGACACGGCCGTGCGCCAGGGCAAGGCGCTGTACGCCGGCATCTCCTCCTACTCGCCGGAGCGGACCCGGGAGGCGGCGGCGATCCTGCGCGGCCTGGGCACGCCCCTGCTGATCCACCAGCCGTCGTACTCGATGCTGAACCGCTGGATCGAGGACGGCCTGCTGGACGTGCTCGGCGAGGAGGGGGTCGGCTGCATCGTGTTCTCGCCCCTGGCCCAGGGCCTGCTCACCGACCGCTACCTGGGCGGCGTCCCCGAGGGCTCGCGGGCCAGCCGGCCCGGCACCATCGACCGCGACCAGCTCGGCGAGGAGACCCTGGCCAAGGTCCGGGCGCTCAACGAGCTCGCCGGCCGGCGCGGCCAGAGCCTGGCCCAGATGGCGGTCGCCTGGACGCTGCGCGACCCGCGGGTCACCTCGGCCCTGCTCGGCGCCTCCAGCGTCGCCCAGCTCGAGGACAACGTGGCCGCCCTGGGCAGGCTCGACTTCGGCGACGACGAGCTGGCCGAGATCGACCGCCACGCCACCGAGGCCGGCATCAACCTCTGGGCCGAGTCCAGCGACGCCTAACCGGCGGCATCCAGGGCGGCCGAGACCACGGCCGTGGCCTCCTCCAGGACCCGCTCCAGGTGCTCGGTCGCCGAGGAAGCTCTCGGCGTAGACCTTGTAGACGTCCTCGGTGCCCGACGGGCGGGCCGCGAACCAGGCGTGCTCGGTCATCACCTTGACCCCGCCGAGGGCGGCGCCGTTGGACGGGGCCGAGGTGAGCACGCCGGTGATCGGCTCGCCGGCCAGCTCCGAGGCCTGCACGTCGCCGGCGGACAGCCGCTTGAGCACGGCCTTCTGCTCGGGGGTGGCCGGGGCGTCGACCCGCCGGTAGGCGGGGTCGCCGAAGCGGGTGGTGAGCTCGCGGTACTGGGCGCCCGGGTCGGCCCCGCGGCGGGCGGTCATCTCGGCGGCCAGCAGGCAGCAGACGATGCCGTCCTTGTCGGTGGTCCAGACGGTCCCGTCGCGGCGCAGGAACGAGGCGCCGGCGCTCTCCTCGCCGCCGAAGCCGAGGGAGCCGTCCAGCAGCCCGTCCACGAAGAACTTGAAGCCGACCGGGACCTCGTCCAGCCGCCGGCCCAGGTCGGCGGTCACCCGGTCGATCATGGAGCTGGACACCATCGTCTTGCCCACCCCGACCCGCTCGCCCCAGTCGCGGCCGCCGCCGAACAGGTAGGCGACCATGGCGGCCAGATAGTGGTTGGGGTTGAGCAGGCCGGCGCCGCCGGTGACGATGCCGTGCCGGTCGGCGTCGGCGTCGTTGGCGAAGGCGACGTCGAAGCGGTCGCGCAGGTCGATCAGCCCGGCCATGGCGTAGCGCGAGGACGGGTCCATGCGGATCTTGCCGTCCCAGTCGAGGGTCATGAACCCGAAGGTGGGGTCGATCGCCTGGTTGACCACCTCCAGCTCCAGCCGGTAGTGCTCGGCGATGGCCGACCAGTAGTCGACCGCCGCCCCGCCGAGGGGGTCGACGCCCAGGCGCAGCCCGGCGCCCCGGACCGCCTCCATGTCCACGATCGTGGCCAGGTCCTCGCACGTAGGCGGCCACGTAGTCGTAGCGCTCCACCCCGGGCGCGGCCGGCCGCCTGGTCGGCCGGAGACCCGCCGGACGCCGTCCAGCCCGGCCCGGAGCAGCCGGTTGGCCTCGTCCTGGACCCAGCCGGTGATGTCGGTGTCGGCCGGGCCGCCGTTGGGCGGGTTGTACTTGAAGCCGCCGTCCTCGGGCGGGTTGTGGGAGGGGGTGACGACGATGCCGTCGGCCAGGTGCTCGCGCCGGTCGCGGTTCCAGGCGAGGATGGCGTGGGAGATGGCCGGGGTCGGGGTCGGCCGGTCGCCGGAGTCGACCCGCACCTGCACGCCGTGGGCGGCCAGCACCTCCAGGGCGGTCGCCTGGGCCGGCTCGGACAGCGCATGGGTGTCGCGGCCCAGGTACAGCGGCCCGTCGATCCCCTGCTGGCTGCGGTAGCGGCAGATCGCCTCGGTGGTGGCCAGGATATGGGCCTCGTTGAACGATCCCTTGAGGGCCGACCCCCGGTGCCCCGAGGTCCCGAACGCCACCTGCTGGGCGGCGTCGGCCGGGTCCGGCCGCTCCTCGTAGTACGCCTTGACCAGCCGCTCGACGTCGACCAGGGCCGCCGCCTCGGCCGGCTTGCCGGCCCGTTCGTTCACCGTCATCGCTCACCCCGCTCCGGAAGGGTCCCAGGGGTACGGTACCCGGCCAGCGGCGAACAGCCCAACCTATGACGCGGCCCGGCGATGCTCGGGGCGGTCGGTCTCGGGGAGGGCGGGGGCGGCGGGGGCGCCGAGGACCCCGGTGAGGAGCTCGCACAGCCAGGTGGGGAGGTTGGTGCCCTCGGGGGGGAGGGGGACCAGGAGGGTGCGTTCGGGCTGCTTCCAGATGGCGCCCGGGTAGAGGCGGTCCAGGCGGACCTGCTTGGACTCGGGGAGGTCGTCGACCGGGAACAGCCGCGCCCTGCCGCCGAAGCAGACCAGCTCGGTGAGGCCGACGGCGGTGGCCTGGGCGCGGACGCCGGCCAGCTGGAGGAGGTTGCGGACCGGGGCCGGAGGTGGGCCGTAGCGGTCGGCCAGCTCGGCCGCCAGCGACTCCACCTCCTCGACCACCCTGGCCCCGCCGAGGCGGCGGTAGGCCTCCAGGCGCAGGCGCTCGCGGGGCACGTAGGCGGCGGGGAGGTGGGCGTCGACCGGGACCTCCAGCTTCAGCTCCTTGGGGACCTCGATCGGGCGGCCGCGCAGGTCGGCCACGGCCTCGGCCAGCAGCTGCATGTACATGTCGTAGCCGACCAGGGCGACGTGGCCGGACTGGTCGGCCCCGAGCAGGTTGCCGGCGCCGCGGATCTCGAGGTCCTTCATGGCGATGGCCATGCCCGAGCCGAGGTCCTGGTGGGTGGCGACGGTGGCCAGCCGCTGGTGGGAGGTCTCGGTGATGGAGCGCTCGGGCGGGTAGAACAGGTAGGCGTAGGCCCGCTCCCGGGAGCGCCCGACCCGGCCCCTGAGCTGGTAGAGCTGGGCCAGGCCGAGGGTGTCGGCCCGGTCGACGATCAGGGTGTTGGCGTTGGGGATGTCGATCCCGGACTCGATGATGGTCGTGCAGACAAGAACATCGAATTCCTTGTCCCAGAAGTCGAGCATGATTCGCTCGAGTTGCTCCTCGCGCATCTGGCCGTGGGCCACGGCCACCCTGGCCTCGGGGATGGCCTGGCGGACCTGGTAGGCGACCCGGTCGATGGTGTCGACCCGGTTGTGGACGAAGAAGGTCTGGCCCTCGCGGAGCATCTCGCGGCGGATGGCGTTGGTCACGGTGCCCTGGTCGTAGGCGCCGACGAAGGTGAGCACCGGGTGGCGCTCCTCGGGCGGGGTCTCCATCACCGACAGGTCGCGGATGCCGGAGATGGCCATCTCCATGGTCCGGGGGATCGGGGTGGCGGTGAGGGTGAGCACGTCGACCTCGGTCCGGAGCTGCTTGAGGTGCTCCTTGTGGACGACGCCGAAGCGGTGCTCCTCGTCGACCACGACCAGGCCGAGGTCGGACCACTTGGCGTCGGCCGACAGCAGCCGGTGGGTGCCGATGACCACGTCGATGGTGCCGTCGGCCATGCCGGCGACCACGTCGTCCTGCTCCTTGGGGGACTGGAAGCGCGACAGCACCGCCACCTTGACCGGGAAGGGGGCGAACCGCTCGGAGAAGACGGCCATGTGCTGCTGGGCCAGCAGGGTCGTCGGGACCAGCACGCCGACCTGCTTGCCGTCCATGACCGCCTTGAAGGCGGCCCGGACCGCGACCTCGGTCTTGCCGTAGCCGACGTCGCCGCAGAGCAGCCGGTCCATCGGCATCGGCGCCTCCATGTCGGCCTTGATCTCCTCGACGGCGGTGAGCTGGTCGGGGGTCTCGGTGAAGGGGAAGGCGTCCTCCAGCTCCCGCTGCCAGGGGGTGTCGGGGCCGAAGGCGTGGCCGGGCGAGGCCATCCGGGCCGAGTACAGCCGGACCAGCTCGGCCGCCATCTCCCGGACCTTCTTGCGGACCCTGGCCTTCTGGCGGTCCCACTCGCGGCTGCCCAGGCGCGACAGCTTGGGGTGCTCGCCGCCGACGTAGCGGCTGATCAGCTCGACCTGCTCGCTGGGCAGGTACAGCTTGTCGCCCTGGTCGTAGGCCAGCACCAGGTAGTCGCGCTCGGCCCCGCCGACGCTGCGGTGCTCCATGCCGACGTAGCGGCCGATGCCGTGGACGGCGTGGACGACGATGTCGCCCGGCTGGAGCTCCTCCAGGGCGAGCTGGCCGCCGGCGTGCTTGGCCCGGCGGCGGCTGGAGGGCATGCGGGCCTGCTCGCGGGTCTGGCGGCGGGTCCCGTAGAGGTCGCCCTCGGCCACCAGGGCCAGGCGCGCCGACGGCAGCCGGAAGCCGGTGAGCAGCGGGGCGGTCCCGACCAGGGCCCCGGGGCCCGGGTCGGGCGGGAGCTCGGCGGCCAGATCGGGGACGGTCAGGCGCTCCTCGCGCAGGACCTCGACCAGCCGCTGGGCCGGGCCGGCGCCCTCGGTGCAGAGCACCACCGTCGAGCCGGCGGCGATCAGGTCGCGGGCGTCGGCGGCGACGCGGGTGACGTTGGCCCGGTAGGGCTCGATGGCGTGGGCGTCGATCCGGACCGCGCTGGCCTGCCCGGAGTCGAACGGGCCCAGCCGGAGCAGGGCCCGGCCGGACCCTTCCAGCACCTCCTCGAGGGGCCGGTAGGCGACGCCCTCGACGGGCGCGGACGCGCCGTCGGCGGCGCTGCCCCAGGACGCCTGGGAGGCCTCGTCGGCCTGGTGGCGGACCTCCTCGGCCCGGTCGAGGGTGCGCTTGGGGTCGACCAGCACCAGCAGGGCGTCGTCGGGGAGGTAGGCGGGCAGGGACGTGAGGTCGTCGAACAGCAGCGGCAGCAGCGACTCGACCCCCTCGACGTCGAGGCCCTCGGCGACCTGGGCGAGCAGGTCGCCGGCGACCGGGTCCTCGGCGGCGAGCTGGCGGGCCCGGCCCCGCTCGGCCTCGCCCAGGCGCACCTCGCGGCACGGCCAGGCCTCGACCTCCGGCAGCTCGGTCAGGGAGCGCTGGCTGGACACGGCGAAGGCGCGGATGCTCTCGACCTCGTCGCCCCAGAGCTCGACCCGGACCGGGTGGTCCTCGCCCGGGGGGAAGAAGTCGACCAGGCCGCCCCGGACGGCCACCTCGCCGCGGCGCTCGACCATGTCGGTGCGCCGGTAGCCGGAGGCGACCAGCCGCTCCAGCAGCTCCTCCAGCTCGACCTGGTCGCCCTGGGCCACCCGCACCGGGTCGACCGCGTCCAGGCCCGGGGCCAGCGGCTGCATCATCGCCCGCGCGGGCACGGTCAGCAGGCGCAGTCCGTCCTGCTCGGGCAGGCCGAGCCGGTGGAGCAGGCGCAGGCGGGTGGCCACCGTCTCGGAGCGGGGCGAGAGCCGCTCGTGGGGCAGGGTCTCCCAGGCCGGGAAGGTGGCGGCCTCCTCGGGCCCGAGGAACGCGGCGGCGTCGGCGGCCAGGGCCTCGGCGTCGGCGGTGGTGGCGGTGGTGACGACGACCAGCCGCCCGCCGAGCTGCGCGATCCCGGCCAGCAGGAAGGCCCTGGCCACGTCGGGGACGACCACCTCGGGGCGCTGGCCGGCCCCGTCGGTGGCCAGGGTGGCGAGGAGCTCGGCGAAGGCGGGGTCGTCGGTCCAGCGGTCGAGCAGGGGGGTGAGGCGCAAGTGGGTCCTTTGCATGCAGGCGTCGGTTGCACAGACGGGTAGCCCCCGACGGCCGCAGCCGGGGGGCTCCCGCTATGTCAACTATGTCAACGCTCAGGCTACCGCAGCATTCCGACACTCAGCCGGAGAGGCCGAGATGGCCCCGCAGGGCGTCGAAGACCTCGCTCCAGCCGGCCTCGTAGGCGGCGCGGGTCTCGTCGTCGATGGGGCCGACGGCGTGGTGGGACAGCCGCACCAGCGTGCCGTCGGGGCGCTCGTCCAGCTCCATGCTGAACACGCCGGTCACCGGGGTGCGCATGCCCATGGGCCCGGTGCAGGTCAGCTGCTCGGGCCGGCGGATGCCGGTCACGGTGGCGTACAGGGCGCCGTCGCCGTCGCCCCAGTCCTCCCAGAAGCGGCCGCCGACCCGCGGCTCCAGGTGCACCGCCGCCCCCTCCCGGAAGGCGTGCGGCCACCACTCCCCCATCCGGCACAGGGCGTCGAACACCTTCTCCCGGGGGGCGGCCACCACCACCTCCTGCTCCACGTCCAGGGTCGCGGTCATGCCGGCTCCTTCCTGCCGCTCGGCCGTCTCCTTGAGCCGGAGCAGCGACTCGGCCCAGCGGTCGGCGTACTGGCCCATCCAGCGTTCGTACACCGCCCGCAGAGGCACCCCGTTGAGGTGGTTCCAGCGCTCCCGGCCCCGCCGCCGCACGACCACCAGCCCGGCGTCCTCCAGCACCCCCAGGTGCTTCATGACCGCGAACCGGCTCAGCGCCGGGAAGGCCCCGCTCAGCTCGCCGGTGGTGTGCGCCCGGTCGCGCAGCAGGTCGAGGATCGCCCGCCGGGTCGGGTCGGCCAGCGCCTTCCAGACCAGACCGGCGTCGTCGTCCACGGGGACCTCCGGAACCACTATGTGACCTCTTAGTCACGTTACCTCATGGTCACACATCGTCGCTCGGCCGTCAAGGCCCCGGGTCAGTCCCCCGTCGGGAGCTGGGGGGCGATCGCCCCGAGGTCGACGTTGCCGCCGGTGAGGACGGTGCCGACGCGGCGGCCGGCCACGTCGCCGGCCTTGCCGGCCAGCAGGGCGGCGACCGTGGCCGCCCCGGCCGGCTCGACCACCACCTTGAGGCGCTCCATCACGAACCGGACCCCGGCCAGCAGCTCGGCCTCGGACAGGAGCACGACCTCGTCCACCAGGTCGCGGAAGAGCGGGAAGGTGAGCGGCCCGGCGAAGGGGGCGCAGAGCCCGTCGGCCACCGAGCGGGGCACGACCGGGACCGGGCGGCCGGCGGCCAGGGCCGCGGTGAGGGCGGCCGCCCTCTCGGGCTCGACCGCGACCACGCGGCAGTCGGGGTTGGCCTCGCGGACGGCCAGGGCGGTGCCGCAGGTGAGCCCGCCGCCGCCGACGGCCACGACCCAGACGTCGACCGGCCCGGCGTCCGTGACCAGCTCCAGGCCGACGGTGCCCTGGCCGGCGACGATCTCGGGGTCGTCGAAGGGGTGGACGAAGGTGAGGCCGCGCTCGCCCTGGAGCCGCTCGCACTCGGCGAAGGCCTCGACGGTGGTGTCGCCGTGGAGCACCACCTCGGCGCCGTAGCTCCAGCAGGCGGCCACCTTGGCGGCCGGGCTGTAGGTCGGCATGACCACGGTCGCCTTGGCCCCGACCTGGGCGGCCGCCCAGGCCACGGCGGCTCCGTGGTTGCCGGCGGTGACGCACACCAGCCCCCGGTCGCGGGCCTCGTCGGGCAGGGTGAGCAGGCGGTTGAGGGCGCCGCGGGCCTTGAACGAGCCGGTCTTCTGGACCGCCTCGTCCTTGAGCAGGACCTGGGCGCCGGTGCGCCCGTCGAGTGTGGCCGAGGTGCGCACCGGGGTGCGGTGGACCTGGCCGGCGATCCGCGTCGCTGCGGACCGCACCGCTGCTGGGTTCACTTCGCTCCTTCCCGCTACCGCTCGGGGTGGCCGGGACGAGCAAAGGATAGGCCGACTGGGCGACTAGTGGTTGTGGCGGTCCTGGGCGCGCTCCAGGGGCAGGTGGACCAGGTCCATGGCGGCGTCGGCGGCCCGCTCGACCAGGACGGCGAAGTCCTCGGCGTCGCGCTTGGCGATCGGCTCCAGGACGTAGTCGGCCGGGTCCTTGCGGCCGGGGGGGCGGCCGACGCCGATGCGGACCCGCAGGAAGTCGGGTGAGCCCAGCGCCTTGGCGATGTCCTTGAGGCCGTTGTGGCCGGCGGTGCCGCCGTCGCGGCGCACCTGGAGCTTGCCGTAGGCCAGGTCGATCTCGTCGTGGACGACGATGATCCGCTCGACCGGCGTCTTGTACCAGCGGGCCAGCAGCGAGGCCGGCCCGCCCGACTCGTTGACGTAGCTGCTCGGCCTGGCCAGCACGACCCGGGTGTCGCCGTCGCGGACCTCGGCCACCTGGGCGCGGTTGCGGCTGCGCTTCAGCTTGGCCCCGGCCCGCTCGGCCAGCCGGGCGACCACCATGGCCCCGGCGTTGTGCCGGGTGTTGCCGTACTCGTCGTCGGGGTTGCCGAGCCCGAGCACGATCCAGGGGCCGCCGGCGTCGCCGTCGCCGCCGGCCACCGCCGCCTTCCTCCGGAGCTGGAGCGGCATCGGCCGCCTAGGCCTCGGGCCGGTCCTCGCCCTCGCCGGCCTCCTCGGCCGCCGGGGCCTCCTCGCCCTCGGCGACCTCGCCCTCCTCGCCCTCCTCGGGCTCGGGCTCGACCTCGACCGTCGGCGCGACCACCGACACGACCGAGGCCTCGGGGTCGTCGAGGATCACCGCGCCCTCCGGGGCCTTGAGGTCGGCCACCCGCAGGACGTCGCCGATGCCCAGCCCGGACACGTCGGCGTCGACCGCCTCGGGCACGGCCGTGACCTCGGCCTCCACGTTGAGCTGGTAGAGGTCCTGGTCGACGATGCCGCCCTCGCGGGCCCCAGGGGCCTCCCCGACCAGGTGCACCGGCACCTGCACGTGGACCTTCTCGCCCCGCCGGACCTGGATGAAGTCGACGTGGATCAGGTGGCCCCTGACCGGGTGGCGCTGGATCTCCTTGGCCAGGGCCAGGTGCTGGTCGCTCCCGACCTCCAGGGAGATCAGCACGTTGACGCCGGCGTCGGTGCGCAGGGCCTGCCCGAACTGGCGGGCGTCGACGCTCAGGTGCTGGGGCTTGGTGCCGTGGCCGTAGAGCACGGCCGGGACCCGGCCGGAAGCCCGCAGGCGGCGGGCGGCCCCCTTCCCGGCGTCCGAGCGGTTCTCGGCGGCCAGCTTGAACTCGGACATGGGGGGCGAGCCTCCTCGGACGCGTTTTGCGTGCACACAGCGATGCCCGGCGTTGGCCGGGGACGACGGCGAGGGTAGCAGTGGTCAGGCGATGAGGTCCAGCTCGGGGGCTGGGGCGTGCTTGTCCTCGATCAGGTCGAGGACGGCCTCCTCGACCGGGCCCTGGTGGGCCGGCTCGCCGGGCTCGCCGACCTCCCCGAGCTGGTCGAGGGCCCCGGCGATGGTCAGGCCGGAGCGGTAGCGGTCGAACACCCGGGGGTCGATGTAGGAGGCGCGGCACACCGCCGGGGTGTTGCCCAGGTAGTGGGCGACCTCCTTGACCGCCCGGCTGATCGCCCTGGCCCGGGCCGTCCTGGACCGGGCCTGGGGGAACGAGCTGGCCATCGCGACCGCGGCCAGCACGGTGGCGGCCCAGGTGCGGAAGTCCTTGGCGGTGAAGTCGCCGCCGGTCTGCTCCTTGATGTAGTCGTTGATGTCGTCGGAGCGGACGTCCACCCAGGCCCGGCCCTGCTTGTAGGCGAGCAGGTCGTGGCCGCCCGCCGCGCGTCGCTTGAGCTGGGCCACCACCTCGCGCACGGGCGGGTCCAGCACCGACTGGAGGCGCCGCTTGCCGCTCTTGGCGACGTAGTCGAAGGTGATCAGGTCGCCGTCCAGGCGCACGTGGCGCTTCTGGATGGTGGCCAGGCCGTAGGTCTGGTTCTGCTCGGCGTAGCCCTCGGTGCCCATCCGGAAGAAGCCCCGGTCCAGCAGCCGGGTCGCGCAGGCCAGCACCCGCTCCCGGCCGAGGCCGTCGGCGGCCAGGTGCTCGGCCGCCCGCTCCCGCAGCCCGGGCAGGGCGTGGGCGAACTCCAGCATGTGGTCGAACTTGGCCGCTCGCGCCGGGTCCGCCAGGCCTCGTGGTAGAGGTACTGGCGGCGGCCGGCGGCGTCGGTCCCGACCGCCTGGAGGTGCCCGGTGGGGATGGGGCAGATCCACACGTCCTTCCAGGCCGGCGGGATGGCCAGGGCCCGGATGCGGGCCAGGTCCTCGGGGTCGGTGACCGCCTGCCCGGCCGGGTCCTCGTAGCTGAAGGACCGCCCCCGCCGCCGCCGCCGGATGCCCGGGCCCGAGCAGTCGACCCGCCTGATCCTGGCCATGGGCGCCCTACGGGGTGTTGGTCTCGTCGGAGAGGTCGTAGGTGGGGGGCGGGCCCTGCTCCACCCGGGAGCGGGGGACGCCGGTGGCGGCGCCCGGGTCGTCGCCGCCCAGGAACGGCAGGAACGAGCGGGCCGCCTCCCGGTCGGCGTCGTCGCGCCCCTCGTCGCCGGCCACGGCGGCCAGCCGGTCGCGGACCTCGTCGGCGGGCCCGCGCAGCGCCCCGGCCGGGTGGACGACCAGGACCTGGTCGCCGGCCTCGTACAGGCCCCAGAAGCCGGCGCTGGTGGTGGCCATCCTGGTCGGCTGGGCCAGGCGCAGGTCGCCCACGGCCACCGGGCGGTCGTGCTCGTAGCGGACGGCGTCGCCGTCGAAGTCCTCGGTCATGTCGCGCTCCGCTCCCGCTCCTCCTGGGGCTGGGCGGCCTCGTCCCGGGTGAGCCAGCGGGCGGTGCCGATCCGGCCGGAGGCGTCGAAGGCCAGCTCGACCACGTACCGGCCGGTCGGGCCGTCGACCTCCAGACGCCCGGCGTCGTTGCCCTGGCTGGAGGGGCTGGCCGTGACCGCGCCCCTGGAGAGGAGGTCCTCGTGCCAGCCGGCGATCCCGGAGCGGCCCGTGAGGCGCTCGTCGGCGCTGGTCAGCAGGGCGTTCTCGGCGAACAGGCCGGCCGCCAGGCCGGCGTCGCCGGCGTCGAGGGCCGAGGCGTAGGCGACCATGATCGGCGTCGGCCCGGCCTCGACCGGCGCCTGGTCATCTGTCTGGTCCATGTGCAGCCTCCTTCCCCGTCAGGGCCGGCTGGAATCAGCTCGCGCTCGGGTCGCGGCCGGCGAGGATGTCGCCCAGGTCGAACTCGATCGGCCGCTCGAGCTGCTCGTAGGTGCAGGACTCGGGGTCGCGGTCGTGGCGCCAGCGGCGGAACTGGGCGGTGTGGCGGAAGCGGTGGCCCTCCATGTGGTCGTAGGCGACCTCGACCACCAGCTTCGGGTCGAGCAGCTCGAAGGACAGGTCCTTCTTGGCGTTCCAGCGCGACACCATCGCGCCCGGGACCCGCTGGGGGGTCGAGTACCCCGTCCAGGGGTGCTCGTCGCCGGGCTGGAGGCGGTAGGGGGCGAGCTCGTCCAGCAGCTCGCGGCGGCGCTCCATCGAGAACGAGGCCGACACCCCGACGTGCTGGAGCTTGCCCTCCTCGTCGTGCAGCCCCAGCAGCAGCGAGCCGACCACCGGGCCCTTCTTGTGCCAGCGGAAGCCGGCGACCACGCAGTCGGCGGTCCGCTCGTGCTTGACCTTGAACATCACCCGCTGGTCCTCCAGGTAGGGCAGGTCGGGCGGCTTGGCCACCACCCCGTCCAGCCCGGCGCCCTCGAACAGCCGGAACCAGCGCTCGGCCTGGCGCAGCGAGTCGGTGATGAGCGTGCGGTGCACCGGCGCCTCGGCGCCGGCCAGGGCCTCCTCGAGGGCGGCCCGGCGCTCGGCCAGCGGCCGCTCCATCAGCGACCGGTCGCCGATGGCCAGCAGGTCGAAGGCGATCAGCATGGCCGGGGTCTCGGTGGCCAGCATGTTCACCCTGGAGGCGGCCGGGTGGATGCGCTGCAGCAGCGCCTCGAAGTCGAGGCCGGGGCCGCTGGCGATCACGATCTCGCCGTCGACCACGCAGCGCGGCGGGAGCTGGGCCCTGGCCGCCTCCACGATCTCGGGGAAGTAGCGGGTCAGGGGCCGCTCCTTGCGGCTGCCCAGCTCGACCTCGTCGCCGTCGCGGAACACCACGCAGCGGAACCCGTCCCACTTGGGCTCGTACAGCATCCCCTCGGGCAGGATCGACACCGATTTGGCCAGCATGGGGCGGATCGGGGGCATGACAGGCAGGTCCATGCCCCCGATGGTGCCACGAACGTGCCGCGGCTACTGCGACGGGCCCTCGGAGATGGCCTGGATCAGGTCGCCCTTGGACGAGTCGTCGTCCAGCTCGCGGGCGACGTCGGCCACCGAGATGATGCCGACCAGGTCGTGGCCGTCGATCACCGGCAGCCGGCGGACCTTGTGCTGGGCCATCGTCTTGAGGGCCTCGGAGATGGAGTCGTCGGCCCCGATGGTGACCGGCTTGCCCTCGCCGAGCTCGCCGGCCCGGGTGGAGCCCGGGTCCTTGCCCTTGGCCAGGGCCTTCACGACGATGTCGCGGTCGGTGAGCATGCCCTTGAGGCGGTTGTCCTCGCCGCAGATGGGCATCGACCCATAGCCCCGGTCGGCCATCTTCCTGGCCGCGTCGAGCAGGGTCTCGTTCTCCCCCACACACTCGGCGTTGGGGGTCATGACGTCGCGGGCCGTCTTCGGCATGGCGCCTACCTCCTCCTCAACTGGGTTCCTTCAGGCCGCGGGCGTCCAGCAGGTCCAGGTATCGCCCGGCCCCGCTCAGGCCCGGGTGGTCGCCTGGGCCTGCTCGTCGTGCACGCCCTCGGCGAACTCCTCGACGATCTTGGCGTTGAAGGCCGGCAGGTCGTCGGGCTTGCGGCTGGTGACGAGGCCGCGGTCGGTGTGGACCTCGGCGTCGACCCAGATCCCGCCGGCGTTCTCCACGTCGGTGCGGATGCTGGGCCACGACGTCAGCGTGCGGCCCCTGACCACGTCGGCCTCGACCAGCGTCCAGGCGCCGTGGCAGATCGAGGCGACCGGCTTGCCGGCCTCGAAGAACGAGCGCACGAACTGGACGGCATCCTTGTCGGCCCGCAGGGCGTCGGGGTTGGCGACCCCGCCGGGCAGCACCAGCCCGTCGTAGTCGTCGGCGCTGGCCTCGGCCACGGCCTTGTCGACCGGGAACCTGTCTCCCCTGTCGAGGTGGTTGAAGCCCTGGATCTCGCCGGGCTCCAGCGCCACCAGGTGGGCGGTCGCGCCAGCCTCCTCGACCGCCTTGCGGGGGTCGGTGTACTCGATCTGCTCGACTCCGTCGGTTGCCAGGAACGCGATCTTCCTGCCCTGCAGCTCGCCTGCCACGTGCTCCTCCCGTTTCGAGGACGACAATGCTTCACCGACTAGCATTGACGCCTCTCAGGAGGACGCAAACAGGCTCAGAACTGGTTCTGGTCGTTGAAGATCTCGGAGACGCTGGCGTCCTCGAACACCGCCCGGATGGCGTCGGCGACGATGCCGGCCACCGACAGCACGCGCATCTTGTCGAGCTTCTGGTCCGGGCCCAGGGGCAGGGTGTTGGTGACCACGACCTCGGAGATGGGGGCGTTCTTGAGCCGGTCGATGGCCGGGCCGGAGAAGATCCCGTGGGTGGCGGCGGCCGTCACCCGCTCGGCGCCGCTGGCCATCAGCACCTCGGCGCCCTGCACGATGGTGCTGGCGGTGTCGATCATGTCGTCGATCAGCACGCACACCCGCCCGTCGACCTCGCCGACCACCTCGCGGACCTCGATCTTGTGGGCCTCGGTGCGGCTGCGCCGCTTGTGCAGGAAGGCCAGGGGGGCGCCGAGCACGCCGGCCATCTTCTCGGCCGTCTTGACCCGGCCGGCGTCGGGGGCGACCACCACCAGGTCGCGGCTCTCGCAGCTGGCCCGGATGTGGTCGGCCAGCACCGGCATGGCGGTCAGGTGGTCGACCGGCCCGTCGAAGAACCCCTGGATCTGCCCGGAGTGCAGGTCCATGGTGATGAGCCGGTCGGCCCCGGCCGTGTCCAGCATGTCGGCCACCAGCTTGGCCGAGATCGGCTCGCGGCCCCGGCCCTTCTTGTCCTGGCGGGAGTAGCCGTAGTAGGGGATGACGGCGCTGATCCGCTTGGCCGACGCCCGCTTGAGGGCGTCGATCATGATCAGCTGCTCCATGATCCGCTCGTTCACCGGCGCGCTGTGGGTCTGGATCACGAACGCGTCGGTGCCGCGCACGCTCTCCCCGAACCGGGCGTAGATCTCGCCGTTGGCGAAGTCGCGGATGTCCACCGAACCGCACTCGATCCCGAGGTGCCTGGCCACCTCGTTGGCCAGCTCGCGGCTGGCCCGTCCCGCGAACAGCATCAGGTGCCTGCGCCCAAGCGCCTCCACCTGCTTGGGCGTCACACCGTTGCTCACCGTGCCCTCCCCGTCTACTCCCTGGTCTTCCGCCGTCGGCGCCTGGCCGCCCAGCCCTCGATCGTCCGCTGGTCGGAGCGTTCGATGGCCAGGGCGTCGGGCGGCACGTCCTTGGTGATGGTGGATCCGGCGGCGGTCTGGGCCCCGCTCCCGACCGTCACGGGGGCTACCAGCATGGTATCCGATCCGATGAAGGCGCCGTCGCCGACGACGGTGCGGTGCTTGTGCACCCCGTCGTAGTTGACGAACACGGTGCCGGCGCCGACGTTCGCCCCGGCGCCGATGTCGGCGTCGCCGACGTAGCTCAGGTGCGGGACCTTGGAACCGGGCCCGATGGCCGAGTTCTTGACCTCGACGAAGGTGCCGGCCTTGGCCCCCTCGCCCAGGTCGCTGCCGGGGCGCAGGGACGCGAACGGGCCGATGACCGCCCGGGGGCCGATGGCCGAGGAGACGGCCACGGCCTGGCTGACGGTGGCGTCGTCGCCGACGGTGCAGCCGACCAGGCGCACGTTGGGCCCGAGCCGGCAGCGGGCCCCGACCCGGGTCCCGGCCTCCAGGAAGGTGAGGGGGGCCAGCACCGTGTCCTGGCCGACCTCGACGTCGGCGTCGACGTAGGTGGTCGCCGGGTCGGTGACCGTCACCCCGCCCAGCATCAGCCGCTCCAGCAGCCGACGGCGCAGCACGGCCGCGGCCTCGGCCAGCTCGACCCGGTCGTTGACGCCCCTGGTCTCCTCCTCCGGGCCCTCGGCGGTGGCCACCAGGCCGCCGCCGGCCAGCACCTGGGGCACCAGGTCGGGGAGGTAGTACTCGCCCTGGTCGTTGTCGGGGCGCAGCTCGGCCAGGCCGTCGAGGGCCTGGCGGCGGAACACGTACATGCCGGCGCCGACCTCGCGGAGCTCGCGCTGGGCGGCGGTGGCGTCGCGCTCCTCGACCACCCCGGTGACGGCGCCGCCGGCGTCGCGGAGGATCCGGCCGTAGCCGGCCGGGTCGGCCAGGGTGGAGGTGAGCAGGGTCGCGGTCGCCCTGGCCGACCGGTGGGCCTCCAGCAGCCCCTCCAGCAGCTCCGCCGAGACCAGCGGGGTGTCGCCGGACAGGACCATGACGTCGCCGTCGCCGTCCAGCAGGGGCAGGGCGGTGGCCAGGGCGTCGCCGGTGCCCCGCTGGTCGGCCTGGACCGCGAAGGAGACCGGGCCCAGGTCGAACCCGTCGACGGCGGCGGTGACCTGGTCGGCGCCGCTGCCCACGACGACCACGGTCCGGTCCGCCTTGAGCGGGGCGGCGGCGGCGAGCACGTGCCAGAGCAGCGGCTTGCCGGCGACCGGGTGCAGCGGCTTGGGCAGGGCCGAGCGGAACCGCTTGCCCTCCCCGGCGGCGAGCACGACCACGGTCAGGCCCTGGCCCATCGGTCCCCCGTTTCCTCGATGATCCTCGGAGCTGGCGGGCAAGGACTCGAACCTTGACCTGACGGCTCCAAAGGCCGCCGTGCTGCCATTACACCACCCGCCAGGGCTGGTCCCGAGGTTACCCGAAGGTGACGCCGGGCACCGGGCCGCGGGCCACCTCGACACGGGCGAAGCCGGAGCGGACCGAGCGGGCCAGCTGGGTGGCGTGGTCCTCGTCGCGGCACAGGCCGAGCATGGTCGGGCCGCTGCCGCTCATGATCGCCCCGATGGCGCCGGCGTCCAGCAGCCGCTGCTTGGACTTGGCCAGGCCGGGCAGCAGGTCGAAGGCGGCCGGCTCCAGGTCGTTGTACAGGGCTCCGGCCAGCCGCTCGGGGTCGCCGGCGGTCAGGGCGGCCAGCAGGTCGTCCGGCCAGCGGTCCTCGAGCGGGGCGGCCAGGCCGAGCTCGTCGAAGCGGCCGTAGACGTCCTCGGTGGACAGCCGCTCGTGGTCGATGCCGACCACCCACCAGGTGCTTCCCTTGCTCGGGACCTCGCGCACCTTGTCTCCCCGCCCGGTGGCCACGCCGGCCCCGCCGCCGATGCAGAAGGGCACGTCGGAGCCGACCTCGGCGGCCATGGCGTGGAGGTTGACCGCGGGCAGGTGCAGCCCCCACAGCCGGTCCAGGGCGATCAGGGCGGCCGCCCCGTCGGCGCTGCCGCCGCCGAGGCCGGCCGAGACCGGGATGCCCTTGCGGAGCCGGAAGCGGGCGCCGGGGAGGTCGCGGGAGCGCCGGGCCAGCTCGCGGGCGGCGACCAGCACCAGGTTGGTCTCGTCGGGGGGCAGGCCGCCGCCCTCGACCTCGAGCCCGAGCCCCTCGGGCACGACCTGGACCTCCAGCTCGTCCCAGATGGCGATCGACTGGAGGACCGAGACGACCTCGTGGTAGCGGCCGTTCTCCTGCAGCGGCCCGACGTACAGGCCGAGGTTCACCTTGGCCGCGGCTCTGGCCCGGAGCGAGGCCGGGGTCGGGTTGTCTCCAGGCTGGCGTTGCTGAGCGGCCACGAGCGTCCCTCCCCGACGTCGATGCCCGGGCATGGTAGCTGCGCCCGGCGATCGGTTCAAAAGCGACGCTTGACGTGTTGCTCGGCGAGGGCGGCGAAGGCGGCGACGTCGAGGCGCTCGGCCCGCTGGCCCAGGTCCACCCCGGCGGCGGCGCCGAGCGCCTCGACCCCGGCCGCGTCCAGGCCCAGGCCGCGCAGGGCGTTGCGGAGGGTCTTGCGCCGCTGGCCGAAGGCGGCGTCGATGACCCGGCCCAGCTCGGCCGGGTCGAGCCCGGCGGCCGCCGGGTGCTGGCGCCTGGTCACCCCCAGCAGCACCGAGTCGACGTGGGGCTCGGGCACGAACACGCGCCGGCTCACCGGGGCAAGGACGCGGGCGGTGGCCTGGGCGGCCAGCTTGGCGCTGGGCGCGCCGTAGGCGGGCGAGCCCGGCGCCGCGGCCAGCCGCTCCCCGACCTCGCGCTGCACCATGACCACCTGGTGGGCGATGGCCGGGGCCTCGGCCAGGACCTTGAGGACCAGGGTGGCGGCGATGTTGTAGGGCAGGTTGGCGACCAGCCGCCTGGCCGCGGGGGCGAGCGCGGCCAGGTCGACCCGGAGGGCGTCGGCCAGCTCGACCCGGACCAGCGGGTCGTCGCCGAGCACCTCGGCCAGGGCCGGGAGCAGGCGGGCGTCGGCCTCCACGGCCACCACCGCGGCCCCGGCCTGGCGCAGGGCCAGGGTGAGGCTGCCCAGCCCCGGCCCGACCTCCAGCACCGTCTCCCCCGGCTCGATCCCGCCCAGGCGGGCCACCTTGCGGGCGGTGTTGGGGTCGGCCAGGTAGTGCTGGCCGAGCGCCTTGCGCGGCCGCAGCTCGTGGCGGGCCAGCAGCTCCCGCACCCGTGGCGGGGTCAGCAGGGGCCGCGGCGGCGGCTCAGGCACGGCCGTCAAGGGCCAGCCCGAAGGCCTCGGCCGCCGTCGCCGTGGTGCCTGGCGGCCACCTCGCTCGACCCCGACGCCGTGGACCTCGGCCACGGTCTGGGCGGTGACCGCCGACCCGGCCGGGCCGGTTGGGGCGGCCCCGGTAGGGGTGGGGGGACAGGAACGGGCTGTCGGTCTCCAGCACCATCCGGTCCAGGGGGACGACGGCGCAGGCGGCCCGCAGCCCGGGGGCGTTGCGGAAGGTGACCGTGCCCGCGAACGACACGTACCAGCCGGCCTCGACCACCCGGGCCGCGGCCCGCTCGTCCCCGGCGAAGCAGTGGAACACCACCCTGGGCGGCGCGCCCTCGCCCTCCAGGGTGGCGACCACGTCGGCGAAGGCGTCGCGGCAATGGACCACCAGGGCCTTGTCGAGCTCGCGGGCCAGGCGGACGTGGGCGGCGAAGGCGGCCCGCTGGGCGTCCCGGGGCGAGTTGTCGTAGTAGTAGTCCAGCCCCGTCTCCCCCACCCCGACCACCCGCTCGTCGGCCAGCAGCCGGCGCAGCTCCTCGAGGGCGGCCCCGGAGAAGCCGTCGGCGTCGTGGGGGTGGACCCCGGCGGTGGCCGACACCTGGGGCAGCCGGGCGGCGTTGGCGGCGGCCTGCCGGCTGGACGCCAGGTCGACCCCGACGTCGACCAGGTGCCCGACCCCCTCGGCGGCCGCCTCGGCCACCACCTGCTCGGGCGGGGACTCCAGCAGGTGCAGGTGGCAGTGGGTGTCGACCAGCATGGGGCCGAGCATGCCACAGCCCGGCGCCGCCGTAGTCGCCGCTACGGCGAAGATGCGATGACGTCTGCGCAGGTATGCCCAGTTAGCGTACCTCCGCCGGTGGCCCATGGGGGCGCCACCATCGGGGGGACCATAGGGGGTCGCGCCATGCGTGGGCGTCGGCTGGCATCCGTGTGTCGCGCTCGCGCTGCTGGTGACGCTGCTGTCACCGGCGACGGCGCAGGGCGGTCGACCTGCCCGACCGGCTTCGCAGGAGTCGGTCGTGTGGAGCGGGCTGGACCAACCCGACCAACATCGAGTTCGCGGCCGACGGCCGCATCTTCGTCGCCGAGAAGAGCGGCCGGTCATCAAGGTCTTCGACAACCCGACCGACACCACGGCCGACGCTGTTCGCCGACCTGAACGTCAACGTCCACAACTTCTGGGACCGCGGGCTGCTCGGCATGGCCCTCGCACCCGAACTTCCCGACCGACCCCGTCCGTGTACGTCCTCTACACCTACGACCACGTGCTCGGCACGCCCGGCGGGGCGCCGCGCTGGGGGACCGCCGGCGTGCTCTCCGACCCCTGCCCGACCCCGCCGGGGCCGACCGGCGACGGCTGCGTGGTCTCGGGCCGGCTGTCGCGCCTGACCGCCAGCCGGCAACCAGATGACCGGCACCGAGCAGGTGCTGATCGAGGACTGGTGCCAGCAGTACCCGAGCCACTCCATCGGCGACCTGGCCTTCGGGGCCGACGGCGCCCTGTACGTCACCGGCGGCGACGGGGCCAGCTTCAACTTCGCCGACTGGGGCCAGGACGGCAGCCCGCTCAACCCCTGCGGCGACCCGCCGGGCGGGGCCGGCGGCACCCTGACCCCGCCGACGGCCGAGGGCGGCGCCCTGCGCAGCCAGGACCTGCGCACCACCGGCCGACCCGGCCACCCTGGACGGCAGCCGTGCTGCGGCTCGACCCGGACACCGGCGCGGCCCTGCCCGACAACCCGCTGGCCGGCTCCAGCCGACCCCAACGCCCGCCGCATCGTCGCCCACGGCCTGCGCAACCCGTTCCGCATGACCAACCGGCCCGGCACCAACGAGCTGTGGGTCGGCGACGTCGGCTGGGGCACCTGGGAGGAGATCAACCGCATCCAGACCCCGACCGGCCGCGGTGACCAACTTCGGCTGGCCCTGCTACGAGGGCGTCGCGCGCCAGGGCGGCTACGACGGCGCCAACCTGAACATCTGCGAGAACCTGTACGCGGCCGGGGCCAGCGCGGTCGACCAGCCCGCACTACGCCTACAACCACAACGCCAAGGTGGTCGCCGGCGAGACCTGCCCGACGGGCGGCTCCTCGGTCGCCGGGCTCGCCTTCTACCCGACCGCCGGCGGCCGCTACCCGGCCGAGTACCACGGGGCGCTGTTCTTCGCCGACTACACCCGCGACTGCATCTGGGCGATGCGCCGGGGCGCCGACGGCCTGCCCGACCCGGCCAACCAGCACCACCTTCGTGGCCGCCAACGCCGCCCACGCCAGAACCGGTCGACGTGGTCGACCTGGAGATCGGCCCGACACGGCGAGCTCTGGTACGCCGACTTCGGGCGGCACCGTCCGCCGGGTCCGCTACGCCGGGACCAACAGCCCGCCGACGGCGGTCGCCGCCGCCACCCCGACCAGCGGGACCGCCCCGCTCACGGTCAGCTTCAACGGCAGCGGGTCGAGCGACCCCGACCCGGGCGGCCCCCTGACCTACGCCTGGGACCTCGACGACGACGGCGCCTTACGACGACGCCACCGGGGTCACCGCCAGCTGGACCTACCAGACAGCCAGGGACCTACACGCCGGCGCTGCGGGTCACCGACAACCAGGGGGCCACCGACACCGACGACGGTGACGATCACCGCCGGCAACAGCCGCGCCGACGGCGACCATCTCCAGCCCGGCGTCCTCGCTGCGCTGGAAGGTGGGCGACACCGTGACGTTCTCGGGCGGGGCCACCGACCCCCAGAGCGGCACCCTGCCCGCCTCGGCGCTGTCGTGGTCGCTGGTGCTGCACCACTGCGACAGCGCCCAGCAACTGCCACCAGCACCCGGTGCAGACCTTCGACGGGCGTGGCCTCGGGCAGCTTCAACGCCCCCGACCACGAGTACCCGTCCTACCTGGAGCTGACCCTGACCGCGACCGACTCCGGCGGCCTCACCGACACCGACACCGTCCGGCTCGACCCGCAGACGGTCGACCTGACCTTCCAGACCAGCCCGACCGGGCTGCAGCTGGCGGTCGGGGCGGCCAGCCAGGCGGCGCCGTTCACCCGCACGGTGATCGTCGGGTCCACCAACTCGGTCAGCGCCCCCTCGCCCCAGACCCTCGGCGGGCAGCAGCTACGGCTTCCAGTCCTGGTCGGACGGGGGCGCCGCAGACCCACAACATCACCGCCCCGGCCACCGCGACCACCTACACGGCCACCTACCAGCAGGTCCCGGCCGGCTGCCCGTCCAGTCAGTACACGGCGAGCTACTTCGCCAACCAGACCCTCACCGGCACGCCGGCCACCGTGCGCTGTGAGACCGCGATCGACTACAACTGGGGCACCGGGAGCCCGCCGGGCACCGGCGTCGGCCCGAACAACTTCTCGACCCGCTGGGTGAAGACGCAGAGCTTCACCGCCGGTTCCTACACGTTCACCGCGACCGCCGACGACGGGGTGCGGGTGTACCTGGACGGCACGCTGGTCATCAACCAGTGGAAGGACCAGTCGCCGACCACCTACACGGCCACCCGCCAGGTGACCGCCGGCAACCACGAGATCAGGATGGAGTTCTACGAGAACGGCGGCGGCGCCGTGGCCAGGCTCAACGTGGCCGCCACCGTCTCCTCGTGCCCGACCGGTCAGTACCTGGCGAGCTACTTCGCCAACCGGACCCTGACCGGCACGCCGGCCACCGTGCGGTGTGAGACCGCGATCAACAACAACTGGGGCAGCGGAAGCCCGCCGGGCACCGGCGTCGGCCCCAACAACTTCTCGGTCCGCTGGGTGGGGACGCGCTCGTTCGCGACGACCGGTTCCTACACCTTCACCGCGACCGCCGACGACGGGGTGCGGGTGTACCTGGACGGCACGCTGATCATCAACCAGTGGAGGGACCAGTCGCCGACCACCTACACGGTCTCCCGCCAGGTGACCGCGGGCAACCACGAGGTCAGGATGGAGTTCTACGAGAACGAGGCGGCGGCGCCGTGGCCAGGCTGACGATCTCGCCATAGCCCGGTCCTCCAGACGGGCTAGGGGACGACCTGCTCGGCCTCGAGCCGGTCGAGCGCGTCGCGGCACACCGCCACGAAGGTCCAGAACACCTCGGTGGTGGTGTGCTTGCGCCGCGGGCGGGTGTTGGTCGCCGAACATCGTCGTCGCGCAGCGGCTCGCTGAGCTCCAGCTGGGCGCCCTTGCCGCTGCAGGGTGCGGTTGACGATGTTGCAGCGGTTCGTCGCCGTCGAGCTCCCCGTGCTCGCCGGCGTCCCGCGCCTCAGGTCGCGTGTCGCTCGAACCCCGCCAGCAGGAACTCGCGCAGGTCCTCGTTGCGGCCCCCGACGAGCACGACCTGTGCGTCGGCGGGCAGCTCGGGCTGCCGGGCTCGAAGCCGTGCAGGGACGAGCGCGTTGAGCGCGCCCGCGCACAGCGACACGGCCATGCCGTCGTCGCAGCCGGTCGACGGGACGTGGAGCGGGGCGTTGCCGGCCTCGCGCACGCCCTCGAACATCCAGTAGTCGTAGGTGACCCCGGCGGGCGGCGTCTCGGGCAGGGTGGCCGGGTGGTAGCCGGCGACGGCCAGGCACAGCTCGGAGGTGCCGCGCTCGATCCCGCCGCCGTGGGGGGCGACGATGATGGTCTTGGGCACCTCGCCGGTGCGGGCCAGGCTGTCGTCGAAGCGCTCGTGGCGGCGGTGGCGGCGCGCGTAGTCCACGCCCTCGGTCAGGTTGGGGTCCGCGTAGAGCTCGGTGTTCGTCGGTCGAAGGCCACGTGCCCGGCTCCTCCCGCTGCCGGCTAGCCGCAGACCGCCCCCTGGTCGGCCCCGCCGACCAGGGCGGCGTACTTGGCCAGGGCGCCGCGGGTGTAGCGGGGCTCGGGCGGCTTCCAGGCCTGGCGGCGGCGGTCCAGCTCGCCGGCGTCGACCTCCAGGTCGAGGCGGCGGGCGGGCACGTCGATGGAGATGGTGTCGCCGTCGGCGACCAGGCCGATGGGCCCGCCCACGAACGCCTCGGGGGCGACGTGGCCGACGCAGGCGCCCCAGGTGGCCCCGGAGAAGCGGCCGTCGGTGATCAGCAGCACGTCCTTGCCGAGGCCGGCCCCCTTGATGGCGCCGGTCACGGCCAGCATCTCGCGCATGCCGGGGCCGCCCTTGGGGCCCTCGTTGCGGATCACCAGCACGTCGCCCTTGCCGACCCGGCCGCCGGTCACGGCGGCGAAGCAGTCCTCCTCGGAGTCGAACACCTTGGCGCGTGCCGCGGAAGGTCAGGTTGTCGTTGCCGGGGATCTTCACCACCGAGCCGGCCGGGGCCAGGCTGCCCCGGAGCACGGCCAGGCCGCCCTCGGCGGCGATGGGCGAGGCCACCGGGTGGATCACCTCGCCGTCCGGGGAGGCCGCCCCTTCCAGGTTCTCGGCCATGGTCCTGCCGGTGACGGTGAGGGCGTCGCCGTCCAGCAGCCCCGCCTCCAGCAGCTCGCGCAGCACCGCCGGGATGCCCCCGACCCGGTCGAGGTCGGCCATCACGAAGCGGCCGCCGGGGCGCAGGTCGACGATGTGGGGCACGCGCCGGCTCACGGCGTCGAAGTCGTCCATGGTCAGCTCGACCCCGGCCTCGCTGGCGATGGCCAGCAGGTGCAGGACGGCGTTGGTCGACCCGGCGGTGGCCATCACCACCGCGGTCGCGTTGAGGAAGGCCGCCCTGGTCATGATCTGGCGGGGCCGGATGTCCAGGGACAGGAGGTTGACCACGGCCTCGCCGGTGCGGCGGGCCGCCTCGGCGCGGCGCTCGGACACCGCCGGCGGGCTGGCCGAGCCGGGCAGGGCCATGCCGATGGCCTCCGACACCGCCGCCATGGTGTTGGCGGTGTACATGCCCGCGCACGACCCGGCGGTCGGGCAGGCGACCCGCTCCAGCTCGTCCAGGTCCTCCTCGGACATGGTCCCGGCGGCCACCGCCCCGACGGCCTCGTACATGTCCTGGACGGTCACGTCGCGGCCGCGGAAGTGCCCGGGCAGGATGGTGCCGCCGTAGACGAACACCGACGGCAGGTCCAGGCGGGCGCAGGCCATCAGCATCCCCGGCAGCGACTTGTCGCAGCCGGCGATGGCGACCAGGCCGTCGAGGCGCTCGGCGTGCATCACCAGCTCCACCGAGTCGGCGATCACCTCCCGGCTGACCAGCGAGGCCCGCATGCCCTCATGGCCCATGGCGATGGCGTCGGACACGGTGATGGTGTTGAAGGTGAGCGGGACCGCCCCGGCCAGGCGCACCCCGTCCTTGGCGGCCACGGCCAGCCGGTCGAGGTGGATGTTGCAGGGGGTGACCTCGTTCCAGGACGACGCCACCCCGACCTGGGGCCGCTCGAAGTCGTCGTCGGTGAACCCGACGGCGCGCAGCATCGACCGGGCCGGGGCCCGGTCGCGCCCGGCGGTGACCTCGGTGGAGCGGGGACGCCCCGGGACGCTGGTGGTTGTCATGGGTCGCTCCTAGCTGCTGTGGTCGCCGGCCTCGCGGCGGGCGGCGGCGACCACCGTGTCGATGAACGGCACCTTGCCGGCCCGGTAGGCGTCGCGGTCGAAGCGGAAGCGGCTGGCCAGGCCGCGCTTGAGCTTGCCGTACTCCTCGGCCGCCTGCGGATGGCCGCGCAGCCAGTCGCGGAACAGCAGGTGCTCCTCCCAGTAGTCGCTGGACACCGGGACCATGTGGACGTGGTGGGTCTCGGGCGTGCCCCGCCGGAAGTAGCGGCGGTCGGGGAGCTGGCTCTCGAACTCGGGGACGTACTCGTAGCCGAGGTTGATCAGGCCGGCCACGGCCGGGCCTGCCCGCTCGATGTCCTCCACCCCGACCATCAGGTCGATCACCGGCTTGGCCGGCAGGCCGGGCACGGCCGTCCCGCCGACGTGCTCGATGGCCAGGGTCGTCTCCCCGATGGCGGCGGCGATGCGGTCGCGCTCCTCGGCGTAGGCGCGAGGCCAGTCCTGGTCGTAGTCGACCACCTCGACCGGCTGGGTCCCGCGGGCGGCCAAGGTCAACCCGCCCGCCTGGCCACGTTGCCCTCGGCGTCCAGCCGCGGGAACAGGGCCCCGACCCGCTCCACCCGCGCCCCCCGTGGCAGCCCGCCCCAGGCCAGCGCCTCCGGCAGCCTGGCCGCGGCCAGCTCCCCGGCGGCGCCCAGCGCCGACCACAGCGCCGGCGCGGCCCTGGTCAGCCAGGGGGCGGTGAGCAGGGCGGCGATCCGCAGCGCCTCGGCCCCGGTGTACAGGGTGGTGTCCAGGGCGAGGTCGTCGCCGGCCTTGGCCAGGTCCCAGGGCTTGCGCTCCGACAGGTAGCCGTTGGCGGCGCCCACGAACCGCCAGATGGCGGCCAGGGCCCGCTCGTAGGCGACCTCCTGGAGGGCGGCGAACGCCTCGGCGTAGGCCCGCTCGGCGGCGTCCTGGACCGCGACCTCGGCGTCGGTGGCCGGCCCGGGCCCGGGCAGCACCCCGTCGCGGTAGCGCTCGACCATGGCCGTGACCCGGCTGGCCAGGTTGCCGAGGCCGTTGGCCAGGTCGGCGTTGTAGCGCTCGACCATCGCCTCCCAGGAGAAGTTGCCGTCCTGGCCGAAGGCGACCTCGCGCTGGAAGAAGTAGCGGACGGCGTCGCTCCCGAACGGCTCCACCAGGTCGTGGGGGGCGATGCCGGTGAGCTTGGTCTTGCTCATCTTCTCGCCCCCGACCAGCAGCCAGCCGTGGGCCTGGACGGTGCGGGGCAGGGGCAGGCCGGCCGCGAGCAGGATCGCCGGCCAGGTGACGGCGTGGAAGCGGAGGATGTCCTTGCCGACGAAGTGGTAGTCGGCCGGCCACACCCGCCGGAACTTCTCCATGTCGGCGTCCCAGCCGGCCGCGGTCAGGTAGTTCTGGAGGGCGTCGACCCAGACGTACATGACGTGCTTGGGGTCCCAGGGGATCGGCACCCCCCAGGTGAAGCTGGAGCGCGAGATCGACAGAGTCTTGGAGCCCTGCTCGACGAAGGAGACGACCTCGCGGCGGCGGGTCTCGGGGCGGACGAACTCGGGGTGGTCGCGGTAGTGCTCGAGGAGCCGGTCGGTGTACTTGGAGATGCGGAAGAAGTAGTTCTCCTCCCGGACGGTGTCCACTGGCGTCCCGTGGATCGGGCAGTTGCCGTCGACCAGCTCCTCGGGGCTGTAGAACTGCTCGCAGGCCACGCAGTACAGGCCCTCGTAGCTGTCCAGGTAGACGTCGCCCTGGTCGTAGAGCTGCTGCCAGAGATGCTGCACGGGCACCACGTGGCGTTCCTCGGTGGTGCGGATGAAGTCGTCGTAGGCGATGTCCAGCTCGGCCCAGGTGGCCTTCCAGCGCTCGACGATCCGGTCGGTCCAGGCCTGGGGGTCGAGGCCGCCCGCCTCGGCCGCCCTGGCCACCTTCTGGCCGTGCTCGTCGGTCCCGGTCAGGAACAACACCTGCTCGCCGTGGGCACGCCGCCAGCGCGCCAGGACGTCGGCCGCGATGGTGGTGTAGGCGTGGCCGATGTGCGGCAGGTCGTTGATGTAGTAGATCGGGGTGGTGAGGTAGAAGGTGTCCTTCTCGGTCACCGCGCGACGTGCCTTTCCGGGGGGCGCGGACGTAACCCGGTCAGGCTAGCATCAACTGGGCTCGCCCCGGGCGTCGAGCACGGCCTGGTAGACGACCCGCCGGGGGACGCCGGTGGCCTCGGCCACGGCGGTCACGGCGTCCCTGGTGCTGGCCCCGTCCTCCACCTGGGTGGCGACCTCGGCGGCCAGCTCGGCCGGACGCGCGGTGGCGGCGGGGCCGGCCGTGGCCCCGGCGACGACCAGGGTCAGCTCCCCCCGCGGGCCCTGGGTGGCCAGCCGTTCGCGGACCTCGCCGAGGGGGCCGCGCAGGACCTGCTCGTGCAGCTTGGTCAGCTCGCGGACGGCCGCGCCGGGCCGCTCGGGCCCGAAGGCGGCCACCATCGCCTCCAGGGTGGCCAGGACCCGGTGCGGGGCCTCGAAGAACACCATGGTCCGCGGCTCGGCGGCCAGCTCGGCCAGGCGGCGGTCGCGCTGGCCGGGCCGGCGGGGCAGGAACCCCTCGAAGCAGAACCGGTCGGTGGGCAGGCCGCTGACCACCAGCGCGGCCAGGGCGGCGCTGGGGCCGGGGACCACCTCGACCGGCAGGCCACGCTCCAGGCAGGCGGCGACCAGGTGGTAGCCGGGGTCGGACACGGCCGGCATGCCGGCGTCGCTGACCAGGGCCAGGCGCAGCCCGGTGGCCACCCGGTCGGCCAGCTCCTGGGCCCGCTCGCGCTCGCCGACCTCGTGGTAGCTGGTCATGCGGGTCTTGACGCCCAGGTGGGCGAGCAGCTTGCGGGTCTGGCGGGTGTCCTCGCAGGCGACCAGGTCGGCCTCGGCCAGGGCCCTGGCCAGCCGCGGCGAGGCGTCCTCGAGGTTGCCGATCGGGGTCGCGCAGACGATCAGCTTGCCTTCCTTCATGCCGGGAAGGCTACTTGACGATCTCGTCGTAGGCCGCCTGCCACTTCTGGAGCTTCGGGCCCGGTGAGGGTGAGGATCGACAGCTTGGTCGAGGCCGGCGGGTAGATCGACGGGTCGGCCGTCTGCTCCGGGGGCAGCAGCGGCTTGGCCAGCGACACCGGCGTGCCGTAGCTGACGTACTTGGAGATGCGGGCCTGCACCTTGGGGTGGAGGACGTAGTTCATGAAGCGGGCGGCGTTGGCGGGATGGGGGGCGCCCTTGGGGATGGCCATGACGTCCACGAACCGCAGCGAGCCTTCCTTGGGGATGGTGTAGCTGACGTCCTGGTTCTGGTCCTGGGCCTGGAACACGTCGCCGCTCCAGCCCTGGGCCAGCCAGGTCTCGTTGGCGGCCAGCTCGTCGATGTAGGTGTCGGTGGTGAACCCCTTCAGCCGCGGCTTGATCGACCGCACCAGCTTGACCACGTCGTTCAGGTCGCTGTCCTTGATGGAGTTGGGGCTCCGGCCGAGGTAGATGAGGGCGCAGGCGATCAGGTCGGTCGGCTCGCGCAGCAGCGTGACGTGGCCGCCCATGGCCGCCGACGGCTGGAACACCGCCGACCAGGAGTTGACGGCGTCGCCGGCCCGCTGGCGGTTGAAGCCGATCCCGGTGGTGCCCCACTGCCAGGGGACGGTGTAGCGGTTGCCCGGGTCGTAGTCGGTGTCGACGAACTCCCGGTCGATATTGGTCAGGTTGGGGATGAGGTCCTGGCGCAGCGGTTCGATCAGGTCGAGGTTCATGTAGGTGGGGATGAAGTTGTTGGTCGGGACGATGATGTCGTAGCTGGTGGGGCCGGCCCGCATCTTCTTCAGCAGGTCGTCGTTGGACGAGAAGACGTCGTAGTTGACCCGGAGGTTGGACTGGGCCTGGAACAGCGGGATGGTGCGGTCGTCGATGTAGTCCGACCAGTTGTAGATGTTGAGCAGCCGCTCGTTGACGCGGTTGCCCGAGACCGGCGCGGCGGCGCCCGCGGCCGCCGGCGGGTCGTCGTCGCCCCACCCGGCCACCGTGCCGCCGGCGTAGCCGGCCGCCCCGGCGGCGGCCAGCAGCCCGGCCACCTGCAGGAAACCGCGGCGCCCGACCCGCCGTTCGGGCTCCCCGACGAGCAGGTTCAGCTCCGGGTCTTCCCTGCCGGCTCGTACCATCCTCAGCTCTCCTTAAGGGTTATCCCTGTCGGACGACGACCTCGTCGACCAGCAGCGCGTCGCCGGCCGGGACCCCGTCGGCCACGATCTCCAGCCTGAGCGGGCCGGCGGTGGCGACGGTGTGGTCGACGATGACCCGCCGCCATGCCAGGCCGGGCAGCGTCGCCGCGGCCGTCCTGGAGACCTCCTTGCCGCCGGCGCCGGCCAGCCGGACGGTCACCTGCTGGCCGGCGGCGCTCGAACGCACCCAGGCCGAGGCCACGTAGCGCTGGCCCTTCCCGGCCGTGGGGACGACCTCGGGCAGGGCCAGGCCGACCCGGCCCGGCTCCGGCCCGCGGGCCCGCACCGAGGCGCACGAGCCGGAGGTCCGGCCCTGCGGCTCCCGGCTGGCGTCGGCCTCGCCGAGCACCTGCCAGCCGTTCAGGTCCTGCTCGAAGCTCCAGTTGACGACGAGGTTGCCGAACGACCCCGGTCCAGGTGGCCGCGAGGTGGGGCCGCCCTGGGCGGTGGTGGCCGCCGCTTCGGCGGCGGGGGCCGGGTCGGGCGCCTCCTCGGCCGACGAGATCAGCCAGGTGGCCAGCACCCCGGCGAACACCACCGAGGCGACGACGACGGCGATGGCCACGCCGGCCGGGCCGCCCAGCGCCCGCCGCCCGGTCGCCTCGTGGCGGCCGCGCGGCCGCTCCGGCTGCTCCGGCTGCTCGAGGGCCAGCGGCTGGGGCGGGGGCAGGGCGGGTTGCCCGTCATGGTCGACGGCCGGCTCCTCCGGATGCCTCGGCATAGGCGGCTGCGGCGCCTCGGCGCCGTCAAGAGCCTGCCGGGGCTCCGCCCGATCCATGGTGTCGTCCTCCACGAGCGCTCATCCTCGCCTGAGCGCTCAGTCCAGGCACACCCGCAAATCAAGGAATCTAAAGCAAGCCGATCCGCGCAGGCAACTCCGCCGAGTTGCGGATGCAACCATCGTGCAAGCGTCATGACCTGCGCGGAAGGAGCAGGCAGACGTCGCCGAACTCGTGCCAGAGGTAGCCGGAGGCCAGGGCGGCGGCATACGCGCGGTCGAGCGCCGGCCGGTCGAGGAAGGCGGCCAGCAGGTCGAGATGGCTGGCTTCGGGCTCGTGCAGCCCGGTGAGGAGCCCGTCCACGGCGGCCAGCCGATGCCCGGCCCCGATCCGCAGCCGGCTCACCCCACCCCCGGCCCGCGGGCCGGCCACCGGTCCGGCCGCGGCGGCCGTCTCCAGCGCCCGGACCACGGTGGTGCCGACCGCCACCACCCGGCCGCCGGCCGCCCGGGTGGCGGCCACCGCGGCCGCGGTCGCCTCGGGCACCAGGTAGGGCTCGGCCGGCACGTAGCGGCGGTCGGTGGCCGGGTCGCCGTAGGTGGACAGGCCGGCGTGCAGGCTGATGGTGGCCAGCCCGATCCCCCGCTCGCGCAGGTCCCGCAGCGTCTGGACGGTGAACGGCCGCCCGGCGCTGGCCATCTCGGCCGACCCGGGCCCGGCCGCGAACAGGGTCTGGTAGTGGTGCAGCGGCCAGGGCCGCGGCACATAGGCGTAGCGAACCGGCCGCCCGGCCCGGTGCAGGGCCTCGGCCAGCCGCTCCCCGGCCGTGTCGAAGGCCAGCCAGACCAGCGGCCCGGCCTCCTCGTGGCGGCCGAGCACGGTCGCCCCCAGCCCACCGGCGAACCGGAGCCGCTCCCCCGCCTCCAGCGGCGGCGCCGGCGGCCGGGCGTCGGTCGGCACCAGCGCCGGGTCGCTCCCGTCCCCCGGCACCCCGAGCACCAGCGCCGCCCAGCGCTCCCCCTCCCTGGCGGCGAGCCGGACCTCCAGCGGCGCCCCTCCGGAGGTGTGGCCGAGCAGGCTGGCCGGGAGGGTGCGGGAGTCGTTGACGACCAGCAGGTCGCCCTCCTCCAGCAGCCAGGGCAGCTCGTGGAAGCGGTGGTGCCCGACCGACCCGGTGGCCCGGTCGACCAGCAGCAGCCGGACGTGGTCGCGTCGCAGCCCGCGGGCCTCGGGTGGCGCCGCCGCCTCCAGCTCCGGTGGGAGCCGGAACCGGACCGCGCTGCGCACCGCCGTCCCCTACGCCGTCGCGGCCGCGAAGTCGGCGGCCTCCAGGCGCTGGCCGCTGCCCGGGTCGCCGGCGGTCGGCACTGGCCAGGCGGACGAACACCTCGGTGCGGTCCTCGGGCCGGGCCAGGGTGGCCGGGTCGTCGTCGGGCAGGGCGGCCGCGTGCATGGCGGTGGCCATGTCGCCCGGGTCGACGGCGTTGACCCGGACCCCGCTGCCGTCGAGCTCGCTGGCCCAGATCCTGGTCATCTGGTCGAGGGCGGCCTTGGAGACCCCGTAGGCCCCCCAGCCCGGGTAGCCGACCACCCCGGCGTCGCTGGAGACGTTGATCACGCTCCCCCGCCCGGCCGCCAGCATGGGCCCGAGCAGGGCCCTGGTGAGCAGGAACGGCCCCAGCAGGTTGACGTCCAGGACCCGGCGCAGGGCGTCCGGGTCGGTGTCGAGCAGGTACGGCATGGGCGTCGGGCCGAGCTCGGAGGCGTTGTTGACCAGCACGTCGACCCGGTCGAAGGCGGTGAGGGCGGCGGCCGCGACCCGCTCGACGTCGTCGGGGTCGCCGACGTCGGCGGCCACCACCACCGCCCGTGCCCCCAGCGCCTCGACCTCGCCCCGGACCCGCTCCAGCGGCTCGGCCCGCCGGGCCACCAGGACCAGGTCGGCCCCCTCGCGCGCGTAGGCCAGCGCGATCGCCCGCCCCAGGCCCTGGGAGGCGCCGGTCACCAGCGCGGTCGTCGCGGCCAGCCGGCCGCCGGAAGGTCTGGTCATCCCGACACCCCCATCGCTGCGCGAGGAACGATGCCGGCATGGTGCGCCCGCCCCCGGAAATTTGCAACACTAGTGTTGACTTAATCCCCTGGGCCGTCCGGCCGGCCGAAACCGTGCCGGCGGAGGCGGTGTTGGGGCGGGAGTAGCCTGGGGAGCGAGCCTCCCTCTCCGACCTCCTGCGGGGTGCCCGTGCGACGCCTGTTCCTGCTGGCCTTCATCTGGGGCTGGTCGTTCCTCTTCATCAAGGTCATCCTCGAGGACGCCCCGCCCACGTTCCTGGCCTGGGGACGGATCGTGCTCGGCCTGGCCGTGCTGGTGGTGGCCATGCTCCGGCGCCGCGAGCCCCTGCCCGAGCGCCGCTACTGGGGCCACCTGGTGGTCCTGGGCCTGACCATGAGCGTCCTGCCGTTCATGCTGATCGGCTGGGGCGAGGAGCACATCAGCTCGGCCCTGGCCTCGGTCCTGAACGCCTGCACGCCCCTGTTCGCGGCCGGGTTCGCGGCCGGCCTGCTCGGCGAGCGCCTGCGGCCGCCCCAGCTGGCCGGCATCGCCATCGGGTTCCTGGGCGTGGCCGTGGTCGCCGGGGTCGGCGGCGGCGACCTCGCCGGCAGCTCCCTGCTCGGCTCGGCCGCGGTGGTCCTGGCCGGCGCCGGCTACGGCTTCGGGTTCGCCTATGCCAACCGCTTCACCACCGGCCTCTCGGCCCTCCAGCTCTCCTTCGGCCAGCTGCTGGCCGGGACCGTCATCCTCGCCCCCGTCGCCGCCGTCGACCTGGCCGCCGGCCGGGTCGACCTCGGCCCCATGGCCGCCCTCTGCCTGGTCCTGCTGGGCACCCTCGGCACCGGCTACGCCTACCTGCTCAACTACCGCACCCTGCAGGAGAGCGGCGCCACCGTGGCCTCCCTGGTCACCTACCTCGTCCCCCTGGTCGCGGTGGCCGCCGGCATCCTCGTCCTTGGCGAGCCCTTCTCGGTGCGCCTGGTCATCGGCGGCCTGGTCGTCGTGGCCGGCGTCGCCCTCGTCCAGGGCCGCGTGTTCGGCCCCCGCCGGGTCCCGCAGCCGGTCCCCGAGACCGCGGGTTGCGACTGACCCGCGGCCTCAGGGCTGCGGGGTGGTGTCGACGACGACCTGGATGCCGAGGCGGCCCTCGCCGGAGCGGCGCAGGAGGTAGCGGTAGGTGGTGTGCTGGCGGGCGTCGCCGGCCTCGTCCAGGTAGGCCCAGCGAACCTCGACCAGGGTGAGGGCCGGGGTCAGGGGGTCGACGGCGCGCAGCTCGGGCCGGATGCCGACCATGCCCTGGGCGCGGTAGGCGTCGGCGGCGCCGGCGAAGGCGGCCTCGACCTGGGCCGGCTCGGAGACCGGGATGGTGCCGGCGTCCCCCACCACCAGGGCGGGGAGGGCGTAGCAGGCGGCGATGCCCGGCAGGTCGCCGCCGGCCAGCGCCTGGGCGTAGCGGTCGAGGAAGGCCGGGAGCTCGGGGGGCGGTGTCGTGTCCATGACCCCGACCCTACGATGGGAGCCCGGCACGCCCGGGCCGGTCTCTCCAGAAAGGTGGTGACGCCATGGTGACGTCCCAGCCGCACCTGGCCAGGCTCCGGGTCGAGCGCCAGCACCGCCTGATCGAGGAGCTGCGCCGGGGCCGCGGCCGTCCCGCCACCGCCGAGGCGCTGGCCTCCGCGCTGGGGGTCGACGTCCGCACCGTCGAGCGCGACATCGCCCGCCTCCGCGACGCCGGGGTCCCCATCGCCGCCCGGCGCGGCCCCGGCGGCGGCTTCCGCCTCGACGTGCCCCAGGCCGTCGCCCCGGTCCCGCTGTCCCCGGGCGAGATCGCCGCCCTGATCGCCTCGGTCGCCGCCGTCGGTCCCTACGCCTCGGCCACCGCCCGCTCGGCCCTGACCCGCCTCATCGAGGCCCTCCAGCCC
>CAVTCL010000008.1:0-50861 GCA_963733175.1 uncultured Actinomycetota bacterium | reverse complement strand
TCGAGGCCGATGCAGCCGCCGCACCCGGGCCGCGGTCCAGCGCCGTCCGGCCCGCCAGGCGCGACGGTGCAGGCGGGGCTTTGGCCAGTGGGCTTCGGCCACCGCCACCAGCTCGCTCACCTCCAGGCCGTGGGCCGGGGCTTGGCGGACCAGGGTGGCGGTGGCGTCCTGGTCGCCGTCGCGGGCAGCGGCGGCCACGGCCAGGCGCAGCCGATGCCCGGTCGGCACTGGCCCGCGATTCCGGCAGGTCCGCCCCGACGCTGTCGGGCGGCGGCTCGATGGCAAGCTGCCCGCTGAGGCCGCTCAGGGCCTCCTGGCCGGCCGCCTGCGCCTCCACCCAGGTGCGGGCACCCGGCAGGACCTCAGCGGGCCGCCAGGACCGGGCCAGGGCGACCATGGCGTGCGCGCGTGCCCGGTAGCCGTCGCTGATCTGTGGTGCGGGCGACCATCAGGTGCTCGTAGCGGCCCCGGGCGATGTACCAGGCCTCGCCCTCGCGGGCCTGCTGCACGGCGCCGGGCTCGATGCGGGGGCGTTCCCCGATCCGGGCCGAGCTGTTCCCGGTCGGCCCCGCCGTGTCGAGCCGCCAGGTCTGCTCGACGACCTTGACCACCCCGGCGGCGCGGAGCAGGGTGTCGGGGTCGGGCATGGCGTGGATGAGCAGCCCGCCCGAGCAGGCCCCGACCAGCCGGCGCTGCTGGGCCTCATCCCCGAGCCCGTCCGCGGCTGGGCGCGACAGGTAGAGGGCGCAGCCGGCGTCCCGGACCCGTTCGACGAGCTGGATGGCGGCTTCGCGGCCCCCGGCGATGGCCGAGAACTCGTCGAACACGAGGGTGGCGTCCTCGCCCTTGCGGGGCTTGCGGAGGGTGGCGTAGTGGGCGAAGTCCTCCAGCAACAGCCGCATGCAGGCGTCGGCGTCCTCGCGGCCGGCCAGGTAGGGGGCGCGGAGGTAGGCGAAGTCGACGTCCTCGAACGACCAGCCCGGCCGCGCCGGCGTCGAAGCCGCCCGCGATGGCGGCGAAGAAGTTGGCGAACCGGCCGATGGCGCCCTTGACCGCCCGGGCCTGGTCCCGGCCGACCAGGCTCTCGGCTTCGCGGCGCCGGTCGGGGTCGTGCTCGTACAGCCGGACCAGCAGCTCGGGGTCCATCCGGGCCATGAGCTGGCTGGAGGACCGGACGGGGCCGTCCTCGCCGGGCGCGTTCAAGGCCAGGCGGAGCAGGAGGCTGGCGACGTCCTTGTAGTAGGGCTCGGTCCAGCCGAGCATGGCCATCAGCCGGTTGTGGATGGCGGCGGGGTTGCCCCGCCAGCCGTCCATGGGCAGCTCCGGCCACAGGGCGACGCGGGCGTGGGGGTTGCCCCACAGGTAGCCGGCCAGGGCGCGTTCGACGAAGCCGGGGTCGGTGCCTTTGCCGTCGATGAGGAAGAACTTGCGGCCGTCGCGGGCGGCCCGGAAGGCTTCGCGTTCGATGTCGGTGGTCTTGCCGGTGCCGCTGGTGCCGACGATCAGCCGGGAGCGGTTCTGCATGAGCCGGGGGACGACGACCAGGCCGCGCTTGTCGGTCCAGCCGAGGTCGCCGTCGATCTGGACGCCGAGGGCGACGGGGCCGAAGTGGTCGTCGCGCACCGGGGCGGCGCGGCTTGACGGCCGCTGTCCATCCGGCGGGTGGCCTCGCGCTGCTGCTTGCTTGACCTCGGCCGGGTCGATGGCCTGGCGGCGGCCGGCCAGGTTGAGCGCGGCGGCCAGCAGCCCGACCGGGATGGCCAGGGGGAGCTGGGGCCACAGGAACGCCCCGGGCGTCGGGTAGTCGAGCTGGGCGGCGCCGATCTGGCGCAGCCAGCCGGTGTAGCCGGAGAAGTGCTGCGCCAGGGCCGGCCCCGGGCCACCCTCGACCGCGATCACCGTGGCGATGGCGGCCAGCGAGGCGAGGGCGAGCTTCCACCAGCGCAGGCCGGTGATGCGCAGCAATGCTTGGCCGGCGGCCCAGGCGAGCAGCGTGACCGGGCTGAGCAGGAACAGGACCGAGGGCGACGCCCATGGTGAGCTGGCCCGGCGGCGGGTGGGCCGCCGGTTGGGAGGCGGTGGCCGAGCTGGTTGTCGTACAGCGGCCGGCCGGGATGCCCCCAGCCCCAGGTGGGCCGGTGGCGGCCCCAGCGGGGATCGTGCGGCGCCCAGCCGCCCCAGCTCCGTGGGTCCTCGGGATGCCAGCTCACCCGGCATCACCCCTCGTCGGCATGTAGGTGACGCCCGGGCACCTGCGGGAGCGGCTCCACGGCGACCTGGGGGCGGCCGCCCAGCTCCCGGACCACGCTGGCGAGCTGCGCCGACAGCGGCGCGTGGAGGGCGGCGGGGACGTAGTAGGTGATGGCCGCGGTGTGCGGCGGCCGGGTCTTGAGCGCGGCGACCACGCCGCGGCCGGGCCTTCTGGGCAGCTCGACCTCGACCAGCTCCCACGCCTGCTGATCCCTTGCCAGCCCGCCGGGACCGGCGCGGGCAGGGCGCCGTCGGCCAGATGCCAGCTCGGCCTTGCCACGGCGGCGCCACAGCTCCCGCTCGCACACCCAACCGCCCTGCCCGGGCAGCGGCTCGCGGTGCCAGGCGGACGAGCGCGACCGCGTGATGGTGGGCCAGCCGCGACTCGGCCGGCTCCCAGGGGTCGAAGTCCAGCCCGGCCAGCCGCAGCCCGGCCCGGGTTGGCAGCACCCAGGTGTGGCCGAGCATCCGGCGCCGCTCGACCCAGCCGGCCTGTTGCCAGCGGCCAAGCCGCTGCCGCAGCGTCCTCGGCCCGAGCATTCCCGGTCCCCGGGGCGTGGCAGGTGACAGCCGGCCAAGCAGAACCGCGAGCACGTCGTCTCTGACGGCGTACTGCTCGCCGATGAACCGGAGCGCGGCCGCGTCCCGAGCGGTGACTGCTGGAGCAGCATCCCACCGTCGGACGCGACCCTGCTCGCGGCTGCGGCGCCGGACCCGAGAACGCTTGGGGGTTGCCGGGGACTCAACGTTGATACGCTCGTCGGGCATCAAGGGGCTCCTTCCTCTGATGCCTGGCCCCGGGGCGCTGACACGCCGCCGGGGCCGCTTTGGGCGCAGGTGGGATAGGCGGGCCACGAGGACCCGCCTGGCGGATGCGGTGGCTACGCCTGCTCGCCGAGCAGGCGTAGCAGAGCGGCGCGCGGGATGAGCATTCGGCGGCCGATCACGCGGACCGGCAGCTCACCTCGGCGGGCCGCCTCGTAGGCGCTGGTAGGGGAGATGCCGAGCAGCTTGGCCGCCTCGGTGACCGTCCAGGTCAGGCGACCGTCGTCGAAGAGGGCTCGCATCTGCTCGGATCCAACGGTGCTGGCACTTCCCTCGTCCAGCATGGAGGGGCTCCTTCCGCTGCTGCCTGGCCCCGGGTGACGCTGACACGCCTGCCCGGTCGCCTTCTGTGACGCCTTCTAGCGTGGCGTGCAGGCAGCTGCGGCGGAACTTGGCGACGCTTAGCGGTGGTTAGCGCCGAGGTGCTAACCACCATGGGCCTCCAGAACTGAGCACAGTGACAGCTGACCCCGTGGGTCGCGCTCCATCGAAGTCGAGCGGCGCTCAGGCGGAGTCGAATGCCAGCAGGAACAGAAGGGCGGTCAGCGAGGCGCCATCGTCGATCTGAGCGCGCTCGATGAGGGTGCGGGTAGCCGAGAGCGGAATCCACTCGATTCGGGAGGCCTCGGCAACATCGACCGGCGATCCTTCCCGCACTGCGCTGTCGGCTCGGTAGAGATGGAAGCGGGAATCACTGATGCCGTGGTCAGAGCTGAACGAGTAGATCAACGTCAGCGGACCCGGCCGCCACCCGGTCTCTTCCCTGACTTCTCTGTGCGCCGCGGTCGCAGGATCCTCGCCGTCATCAACCCAACCGGCTGGTAGCTCCCATCCCCACCGATCGGTGATGAACCGATGTCGCCAGAGCATGAGGATCCGAGCATGGTCGACGACGGCCGCCACAACGGATTGCCGAGGCATCCGCAACACGTGGTGAGAGAGCCGCTGTCCGTTAGGCAGCTCGACCTCAGCTAGCTCAAGGTTGACCCATTCGCTTCCGTAGAGCTGTCGCCGGCTCCGAACCTTCCATTGCATGGCCAGGCCTCCGTACCGGCTGACTACGCGTACATGGTCGAGGCCTGACCACTAACGCCACCAGGGATGTATTTGACGACCTCCTCGGCAACGCCGATCCATCGAGCCGAGTCACCAAGAGGCACGGCGGGGGTCGCGCGGCCGAGGACCACCTGCCCGAAGTGCTCGATCTCTCGCCGAAAGCAGTCGTCGGTTGGCAATGATGTAGTCCGGACGTCACCGTCTACCTCAAGCCGGACGGCCGCTGGACCGGTGGCGCGGAATGGGCTGTCAAGGTCGAGCGTGCCGCGCTCCCCCACAAGCATGAGCCGCTGCGACAGTGGGCCGGCAAAGCTGCACCACGCAGTCCCGAGCGATCCTGAGGCGAAACGGAGCTGGATCGCTGCGGTCCAGATGGTGCCATTGCGCACATCACCCAGCGCCTGGACCTCAACTACATCTCCGAGCTGCCATGTGAGCACATCCAGGCAGTAGCTGCCGATGTCCCATAGGGCTCCACCCCCCAGCTCGACGTCCTCGCGAATATCACCGGGACGGTCGAAGGGGAAGCTCAAGCGCACGTGAGCGAATCGAATGGCACCAATCTCAGCAAGCAGTGGCCCGAAGGTCGATTGCTCGTATTGTGGATGAAAGCGGTACATGAATGCTTCCATGACCACCCGGTTGGCTGATGCAGCTGCCTGGGCAAGCTCGTCGACCTCTGCCGAACTCAAGACAAGAGGCTTCTCGCAGAGAACATGCTTCCCGGCGCCGAGGGCCTTGAGCGCCCACTCTCGGTGTAAGGCGTTCGGCAGAGGAATGTAGACAGCATCAACCTCCCGATCCTCCAACACCACGTCGTAGGAGGGCGCAGGCCGGCCTTGACCAACAGCCTCCACGGCGGCTGCTGCACGTTCAAGGCTTCGAGAACCCAGGACGACAAGTCGAGCGTTCCTTGCCGCCCTTAGGGCAGGAAGGAACCGGCGGCGTGCGACCCCGGCGGCCCCAAGCACTCCCCAGCCGATGCGTCCCTCGCTGTCCACGCAGCCTCCTGGATCGATGCTGCCATGAGGATCCATGGCGCGTCTGCATCCTATCGAGACCCGAGCCCACCGTCTTGGTGGCTCCTGAGTCCTCAGCGAGACAATCGCTTCGATCCGATGTCGGGGAACTCCTCATTGAAGGCTTGGACTGCCCGAGCGGAACTGAACGGCTCGAGCGCCTGGTGGAAGTCCTGGACCCGCTGCTCAAGCCGAGGTGTCCAGTCGTCTTCCGAGAGCGCGGTCAGCGACGCACTGGCCAGACTGGACGCTTCTTCCAGCTCCCTTTGCTGAACCAGGGCGGTCGCGAGGTCAAGCCGAACAAACCACCGACTCTTCGCGCTCGGGCTGAGGAGATTCAATGCCTCTGCAGAGTATTCGTGTGCCAACCTCGACTGCTCAAGCAGCATGAAGCAGGAGCCCATGTAGGCTGGCAGTCGCGCCGCGGTGAAGAAGTCAATCCCTGCGCGACGGGCCTCCGGTCGTGCCTGCTCGACAGCCTGCTCGGCTCGATGCAGCGCCATTCGAGTTGCCCCGGCTTCGCCGAGACTCGCATGCAACTCCGCCTCAAGAGCAGCGAGCCAAGCATGTTGAGTCGTGACGTCTGCGCAGCGCGCCGCGCGAGCTGCCGCCCCCTGAACAGCCTGTAGCGCTGCCGGCATAGCCCCTCGGTGGGCTTGGAGGTAGCTGACGTTGGCAAGGACCCACGCTGCCGCGGCGTCGTCGCCGGCTTCTCCAGCCGCCTTCAACGCTACGTGGTAGTACGCCTCGGCCCTGGCAGGGTCGTGCAGGTCAAAGAACACCGTTCCAGCCATCCCGGCCAGCTGGGCGGCCACGGTGTAGAGCCGACGACGTTCGGCAGCCGGCTGTGACCCTCCGAGCCACGCTGTGACTCGACGGTAATCGTCAAGCAGAGGACGGCGAAGCAACACAGGCGGAGTGCTGGGCAGTTCCTCTCCGCGCCTGGCGAGCTTGGCCTCCATCTGGCCGATCGCCAGCGGGCCGACGTTGGAGGCTTCGAGGACCCTGGCCAAGTCTTCTGGCTCGGCCCCGCCCTCGTCTTCTGGATCACTCTGGTCGTCGAAGCCGAGCTGCACCCGAGACTTGCTGAGCGCCTTGCAGAGGATGTCTTGATAGAACTCGCCGGGTCGCTCATGGTCGTTGAACCAGCGGCTGAGCGTTGTTACGAGGCTCCTGGTCTCGGGCAGAGTCTCCCCTTCTACCTCTGCCACCCTGCGCATCGCTGCAATGAGCTTGGTGTACGACGAGCCCTGCTCCGTCATTGCTGCTCGGAGCCTGGTACCGATCGATGGCGCAACCACGTTGGCCTGCTCCTCCCGCGGTCCTCAACGGGAGTAGGTATCAGGGGCCACTAACAATCGGTCCATGAAGTCGGCCGCCTTGCGGTCCTGGGCTTGCTGGAAGTGGGCGTAGGTGCCCAGGGTCATATGGCCGTCCGCGTGGCCCGCCCGACCGGAGACGGTGCGCCAGTCCACGCCGCCGGCCACGAGCTGGGTGACCATGAAGTGGCGCAGGTCATGCAGCCGGCAGACCACGTTGAGGCGCTTGGCGAGCACGGTGAAACGGTGGGTCATGTAGTCCGGCCGAATCGGCGCCTGGCCGTCCGGGGTGTGGGAGAACACATAGGCGTTCGGCCCGAGGGTGACACCGGAGGCAAGGGCTGTCTCAGCCGCTCGAGCCCGATGGGTGCGCAGTGCCTCCAAGGTGTCGGCGCCGACCGCCACCCGCCGTTCGGCGTGAGTCTTGGTGTCCTTGTCGATGAGCGGCTGACCGGGGACGTAGATGACGCTGCCGGCAACCAGGATCTCGCCGTGTTCGAAGTTGATGTGCGACCAGCGCAGCGCGCACAACTCGCCGCGGCGGGCGCCGAGCACGACGGCCAGGCGTAGGAACAGCCCGAATGCCATGTCCTCTTGCATCGCTACCCGGAGTATCTCGGCGACCTGGCCGAGCTCGGGGGGCCGAACCTTGGCCTTCTCGACGACGGGTGGAGAGGCGAGCCGGGCCGTGTTCTGGGTGATCCAGCCCCAGGCGGTGGCCTGCTGAAGTGCGCCCGAGAGAATGGCGTGAACTTCCCGAACGGTGCTGGGGGCCAGGGGCCGGCCGTTCTTGCCGCCCTGCTTACGGAGCTGGGCGTAGAAGCGGTCCAGTGTGGCGGCGTCCAGCCGAGCAACGGGGAGCTTGCCGAGCACCGGCAGGATGAACCAGTCCATGTCGCGCCGGTAGTTGTCGACCGTCCTTGGCGAGATCGGCCGCACGCCCTGGCGCCATTCGAACCAGCGGTCCAGCAGCTCGGCCACGGTCCGCTTGCGGTCGCCTCGGTGTTGGCCGGCGGCCGCCTCGGTGACCAGGCGGGCCTCAAGCAGCTTGGCCTCGGCCCTGGTCGGGGCCGACCCGCTCTTTCGGAGCTGCTTGCCGGTCATCGGGTCGCGTCCGATGTAGACGATGACCCGCCAGCTCTTGCCTCGCTTGTAGATCACGGCACACCCCTGGCAACCGCATCCTGAGGGCATGAGGTTGCCAAGTGGTTGCCAGAGAAGCAAGCAAAGCAAGCGCGCCAGGTCGCTGACCTGGCGCTTTGGGAGCCCGAGGTCGGATTCGAACCGACGACCTTCCGATTACGAGTCGGATGCGCTACCACTACGCCACTCGGGCTGGCGAGGTGCCGAGAACTGGTCGGCGCGAAGGCGGAGTGTACCGAAGCGGGTTGGGGTGGGCCAGGGAGATGAGGCGGGTCAGCGGCGGATGGCGAGGCGGTTGATGGGGACGGCCGGGCCGCGGAGGGCGGCCTGGGCGGAGAGGAAGGCGGCTTCGAGGGTGAGGAGGGGGGCGGCGCCGATGGCCAGGCGGCGGTCGGCCTCTTCGAGCGCTCCGGCGGCGCGGAGGGCGGTGGCCGGGTCGACCCTGGCGGCCAGGCGGGCGAACGACCCGGTCTTGTCCGGATGAAGGAGCGGCGGCCCCCCCGACCCGCCCGCCTCGGAGCCACCCCGACCCGACCCACCCCCCTCTTCGACTTCGCCGCTGAGGAGGGCGATGTCGCGGTAGGCGCCGAGGAGGTCGGCGAGGGAGTCGCGGATGGCGTCGAAGCGGACGCGGCGGAGCTCTCGGCGGTGGCGGGTTTCGAGGCGTTTGCGGAGGGCGCCGGTGCCGCGGCCGGTGCCGAAGGCCTCTTCGAGCTCGGCGAGCTCGCGTTCCTGGCGGATGCGGGCGGCGGCGGCGACCTCGTCGGCGATGGCGACCACGGTGGCGGCGGCGGCGAGGGCGTCGGAGGGCTGGCCGGAGGCGAGGCGGTCGGTGAGGTCGAGGACGGTGGAGCGGCGGGTGCGGGCGGCCTCGTCGGTGAGGAGGGCGGTGGCTCTGGCCAGGCGGCCGTGGCTGGCGGCGGCCGCCCAGGCGGTCTGGTCGGGGTCGAGGTGGAGCTCGGCGCCGAGGGCGGCGGTCAGCTCGGCCAGGGACAGGCTCACGAAGGGCAGGGTCCGGGCCCGGGAGGGCACGGTGTCGACCAGGGCCTCGGGGCTGCGGGCGACCAGCACGAACACCACGCCGGGGGGTGGTTCCTCGAGCACCTTGAGCAGGGCGTTGGCGGCGGCCTCGGTCAGCCTGTCCGCCTCGTCGAGGATGAACACGGCGGTGGGGGCCTCGTGGTGGGTGCGGGAGGCCTCCTCGCGGACGGCCCGGACGTCCTCGACCAGGAGGTTGTCGCCCTCGGGGACGATCACGTGGACGTCGGGGTGGACGCCGCGGAGGATGCGCCGGCAGGTGTCGCAGGTGCCGTCGCCGCCGGACGGGCAGTTGAGGGCGGCGGCGAACACCCTGGCCGTGTGGAGCTTGCCGATCCCGGGAGGACCGGTGAACAGCCAGGCGTGGGTGACCCGCTCGGAGGCCACCGCCTCCTTGAGCATGGCCACGGCCTCGTCGTGCCCGACGACCAGGTCCCAGATCGAGGGGTCGCTCACGGCTCCTCCAGCAACGCCAGGACGGCGGCCTGGACCCGGGTGGCGACCTCGGGGACGGGGGCGGCGGCGTCGATCACGGCGAAGCGGCCGGGGTCGGCGGCGGCCAGGTCGCGGAAGGCCTCGCGGACCCGGCGGTGGAAGTCGATGTCCTGGGCTTCCATCCGGTCCGGGTCGCGGGCCCGGCGAGCCAGGCCGTCGGCCGGGTCGAGGTCGAGCAGCACCACCAGGTCGGGCAGGAGCCCGCCGGTGGCGAACCGGTTGACCTCCTCGACCGGGCCCCGCCCCAGCCCGCGGGCGCCGCCCTGGTAGGCCAGGGACGAGTCCAGGTAGCGGTCGCTGAGCACCACCGCGCCCCGCTCCAGGGCGGGCCGGATGACCTCGGCGACCAGCTCGGCCCGGGCGGCGGCGAACAGCAGCGCCTCGGCCCGCGGGTCGAGCTCGACCTCCGGGTCGAGCAGCAGCGCCCGGACCCGCTCCCCCGCCGCCGTGCCGCCCGGCTCGCGGGTCACGACCACCTCTCGGGGCCCCCGGGACCACTCCGCCGGCCCTCGCAGGGCCTGGCGGAGCAGCTCGAGCTGGGTCGACTTGCCGGCCCCCTCGACCCCCTCGAAGGCGATCAGGCGGCCCGGGTCACCCATCGGCGCACCCCGGCGTCAGACGCTGACCAGCTCGGACACCCGGACCTGGGTGCCGCACTTGGCGCAGGTGGCGGTGTCCGGGTCCTTGTCGGGGGCGAGCAGGCTGCCGCAGCTCGGGCAGGGCTGGGTCAGCGGCGCCTGCCACAGGGCGAAGTCGCAGTCCGGGTAGCGGTTGCAGCTGTAGAACGTCTTGCCGCGCTTGGTCCGCTTGGAGACGATCTCGCCCTGGCCGCACTTGGGGCAGGTCCCGTACGACTGCTCGCCCAGGTTCTTGATGCCGCGGCACTTGGGGTAGTCGGAGCAGCCGAGGAACGGCCCGAAGCGGCCGCTGCGCTTGATCATCGGCTTGCCGCACTTGGGGCAGGGCACGTCGGTCAGCTCGGGCTCGGCCTGCTCGGCGGCCTGCTCGGCCGACTGGTTGGCGTTGCGCCGGTACTTGCAGTCCGGGTAGCGGCTGCAGGACAGGAACCAGCCGTACCGGCCCCACTTGCGGACCAGCTTGGCCCCGGTCTCCTCGCCGCAGGTGGGGCAGACCTCGTCGGTCGCCTCCTCGGGCCGCGAGACCTTCTCCTGGCGCTCGGCGATGGTGCCCTCGACCTCCTCGAAGAAGGTCTTGACGATCGGCTCCCACGGCTTGGCGCCGCTGGCGATGCGGTCCAGGTCCTCTTCCATCTCGGCGGTGAAGCCGAGGTCGATGACCTTGGGGAACACGTCGGCGAGGAGGTCGGTGACCACGATGCCGACGTCCTCGGGGTGGAACCGCTTGCGGTCCAGCCGCACGTACTTGCGGTCCATCAGCGTCGAGATGGTCGGCGAGTAGGTCGAGGGCCGGCCGATGCCGTGCTCCTCCAGCGCCTTGACCAGGCTGGCCTCGGTGTAGCGGGGCGGCGGCTCGGTGAAGTGCTGCTCGGGGGTGAGCTCGACCAGCCGCAGCACCTGGCCGACGACGAGCTCGGGCAGGGTGCCGGCCTCCTCCTCGACGTCGTCGTCGCGGCCCTCCAGGTACACCCGGACGAACCCGTCGAAGCGGAGCACCGACCCGGTGGCCCGGAAGATCAGGTCGCCGGCCTTGATGTCGACGCTGGTCTGGTCGTACAGGGCCTGGGCCATCTGGGAGGCCACGGCCCGCTTCCAGATCAGCTCGTACAGCCGGCGCTGGGACGGGTCGAGGTGGGCGGCGACCGCCTCGGGGGTGCGGGCCACGGCGGTCGGCCGGATCCCCTCGTGGGCCTCCTGGGCCTGCTTGGCCTTGGCCTTGTACTGGGTGCGCTTGACGTAGTTGCGGCCGTAGCGCTCGGCGACCAGGGCGGCGATGTCGTCCTGGGCGGTCTGGGAGAGGGACGGGGAGTCGGTCCGCATGTAGGTGATGAGCCCGACCGAGCCCTCGCCGGGCAGGTCGACGCCCTCGTACAGCTGCTGGGCCACGGCCATGGTCCGCTTGGAGGAGAAGCCCAGCTTGCGCGAGGCCTCCTGCTGCAGGGTGGAGGTGATGAACGGGGGGGCGGCGCTGCGCTTGCGCTCGCTCTTGTTCACCTCGGCCACCGTCCAGGTGGCGCCCCTGGCCGCCTCGGCGGCGGCGGTGGCCGAGCCCTCGTCGCCGAGGACGAACTTCTGCTTCTCGCCCACCGGGTAGCGGGCGTGGACCGCCTCCTCGGCGTCGGTGGCCAGGTCGGCCTCGAGGCTCCAGTACTCGCGGGCCTGGAAGGCGTCGATCTCGCGCTCGCGGTCGACGATCATCTTGAGCGCGGCCGACTGGACCCGGCCGGCGGACAGGCCGGCCCGGACCTTGCGCCACAGCACCGGCGACAGCTTGTAGCCGACGATCCGGTCGACCACCCGGCGGGCCTGCTGGGCGTCGACCAGGCGGTCGTCGATGTCGCGGGGGTCGGCGAAGGCGCGGCGGACCGCGTCGGCGGTGATCTCGGTGAAGGTGACCCGGCGGGTCGAGCCGGCGGCCAGCTTGGCCGCCTCGGCGATGTGCCAGGCGATCGCCTCGCCCTCGCGGTCGGGGTCGGTGGCGAGGAACACCAGGTCGGCCGCCTTGGCGGCCTTGCGGATGCTGGAGACGACCTTCTTGCCCTTCTGGGTCACTTCATAGGTGACGGAGACGCCGCCGTTGATGTCAACGGCGAAGTCCGACTTGGGAAGGTCGCGGACGTGGCCCATCGAGGCCACCACGTCGTAGTCCTTGCCCAGGTACTTGCCGATGGTCTTCGCCTTGGCCGGCGACTCGACCACGACCAGGTTGCGTGCCAATGGAAATCCTTTGTTCATCGTGGGGAGATCGGGCGGAACGGCGTAGTGTTGCCGGCCGGCCGCCCACTCTGTCAAGGCCAGAACAGCCTCCCCTATTCCCGACGACCCTACACCGGGCCGCCCACAACCCCCCTCAGGAGCCGAAACGCTGGGTCGTCGGGTGGGGGTCGGGCTGGTCGGGGAGGGACGGCTCGTCGGCCGGGGTGGCCAGGGCGACCCCGCCGAGGCGGTTGGAGCGCCACAGCGCCCAGGCCAGGATGGCGATGGCCACCAGCGCGATCGCGAACCGCAGGACCTCGTCGTCCGAGAGGGCGACAACGGTCGGGGCGACCAGCACCGCGACCAGGTTCATCACCTTGATCAGCGGGTTCAGGGCCGGGCCGGCGGTGTCCTTGAACGGGTCGCCGACGGTGTCGCCGATCACGGTCGCCTTGTGGGGCTCGGAGTTCTTGCCGCCGTGGTGGCCGTCCTCGACGTACTTCTTGGCGTTGTCCCAGGCGCCGCCGGACACCGACAGCATCACCGCCAGGAGCTGCCCGGTGAGGATCGCCCCGGCCAGGTAGGCGCCGAGGGCGGCCGACTCGAACAGGAACCCGGTGGCGATCGGGGCCAGCACGGCCAGCAGCCCGGGGGTGAGCAGCTCGCGCAGCGAGTCCCTGGTGCAGATGTCGACCACGGCGCCGTAGTCGGGCCGCTCGGTGTAGTCCATGATCCCCGGGTGCTCGCGGAACTGCTTGCGGACCTCGAACACCACCCGGCCGGCGGCCCGGCCGACGGCCCGGATCGCCAGGGCCGAGAACATGAACGCCACCGAGCCGCCGATCAGCAGGCCGACCATCACGCTCGGCTGCTCGATCGGGATGTCGACGTTCTCCAGGGCCACGCCGGCGTCCAGCAGGGCCCGCCGGAACGAGCCGAACAGGCTGGTGGCGGCGAGCACGGCGGTGGCGATGGCGACGCCCTTGGTGATCGCCTTGGTGGTGTTGCCGACCGCGTCCAGCGAGGTGAGCACCTCGGCCCCCCGCGGCCCGACGTCGCCGGACATCTCGGCGATGCCCTGGGCGTTGTCGCTGATCGGCCCGAAGGTGTCCATCGACACCACCACGCCGACGGTGGTGAGCATGCCCATGCCGGCCAGCGAGATCATGTAGAGCTGGAAGTCGAGGCCTTCGCCGCTGCCGATGAGCACGGCCCCGACGATGGCGCCGACGATGGCCAGGATGGCGTAGACCGACGCCTCCAGGCCGGTGGAGAAGCCGGACAGGATGGTGGTGGCCGGCCCGGTCTCGGAGGCCTCGGCGATCTCCTGCACCGGCTTGTACTCGGTGGCGGTGTAGTAGGAGGTCATCAGCTGGATCACGGTGGAGAGGGCGAGCCCGAGGGCGACCGCGGCCACCGGCCGCCAGTCCTCCACGTAGACGATCGAGGCGATCCCGACCAGCACCAGCGAGATGGCCGCCGAGGCGAAGAAGCCCCGGTTGATGGTGCGCATGCCGCTCTCGGTCTCCGACCGCGGCCGGACCAGGTAGATCCCGACGATCGAGGAGACGATCCCGATGGCCTGCACGATCAGGGGGAACAGCAGGCCGACCTCGGGCCGGTCGGGGAAGGCGGCCAGGCCGAGCACGATCGCCGCGACCAGGGTGACCTCGAAGGACTCGAACAGGTCGGCGGCCATGCCGGCGCAGTCGCCGACGTTGTCGCCGACGTTGTCGGCGATGGTGGCGGCGTTGCGGGGGTCGTCCTCGGGGATCGACTGCTCGACCTTGCCGACCAGGTCGGCGCCGACGTCGGCCGCCTTGGTGAAGATGCCGCCGCCGACCCGCATGAACATGGCCAGCAGGGCCGCCCCGAAGCCGAAGCCGAACAGCACGCTGGCCGCGTCGCCCTGGTAGACGAAGACCACCCCGGCGGCGCCGAGCAGGCCCAGCCCGACCACGAACATGCCCGCCACCCCGCCGGCCCGGAAGGCGATCGGCATGGCCTTGAGCAGGCCGCCCTGGTCGGCCGCGGCCGCCACCCGCACGTTGGCCCGCACGGCCAGCTGCATGCCGGTGTAGCCGGCCAGGGCCGAGAACACCGCCCCGACCAGGAAGGCGACCGAGCGGCCGACCCGCACCGCGCCGGAGTCCGTCTCCAGCAGCAGCAGGAGGAAGAAGAGCAGGACGACGAACACGGCCAGGGTGCGGAACTGCCGGCTCAGGTAGGCGCGGCTGCCCTCCTGGATGGCCCGGGCGATCTCGCGCATCTTCTCGGTGCCCTGGTCGTTGGCCAGGACCTGCCGGACCAGGATGAACGCGACCAGCAGGGCGAGCACGCAGACCGCCATGATGGCGAACAGGGCCAGGTTCTCCCCGGAGCCGAACTCGACCTCGGCGCTTGCCTCCTGCGCCAGCAGCCGTACTGGGCTCATCAGACCTCCTCGACGCCCCTGCGCTGGGGCGTTGGATCAAGCCCGGGTGTCCAGGCCGAGGCCCTGGACGGTTCGAGCGGAAATGTCGAGCGCGGGCCCCGGCGCGGCGTCGTCCCGGGTACTGCCCCAGGGAACCGGCCGTCCCGCGAGCCCGCGAGGATTGGGCGGATCATAGCCACGGGGCCGAGAACCGGGCAACCCGTGAAAAGGTTGCCGACGCCTCAAGTCAGGGGCGGCGGCGGGGGGTCCAGGGCCGCGGCGGAGCCAGAAGGTGGTCCGGTTCCCGCCACCCTCGAGGGTCGCGGTCTTGAGGTCGTCGACCAGGGCGCCGACCAGGGCCAGGCCGAGCTCGCGGTCGTCCACCTCGCCGTCGGCGAGGTCGCCGGGGGCCAGGACCGGCGCCGGGGCGCGGTCGCGGACCTCGATCCCGAAGCGGTCGGGCCCCTCGACCAGGTCGATCTCGATCGGGTCGAGGCGGCCGGCCCGGCTCAGGTCGCCGACCGCGACCGCGCAGGTCTCGGAGACGGCCACCTTGAGGTCCTCGATGCCCTCCTCGCCCATCCCGGCCTTGCGGGCCACGACGCCGACGACCAGGCGGACGGTGCCCAGCAGCCGCGGCTCCGGCGGGATGGCCAGGCGGACGGTGGCCGGCCGGCCGCCGGCGAGGGCATCCACGGCGGCGCGGCTACTCGGCCGGGGCCGCGATCGCGTCGCCGACCGAGCTGTGGATCGGGAAGACCTTGGTCAGCCCGGTGATCCGGAAGATCTTGAGGATCTTCTCCTGGGTGCAGACCAGCTGCAGCGAGCCGTCGTGGTTGCGGACGCGCTTCAGCCCCCCGACCAGCACCCCGAGCCCGGTCGAATCCAGGAAGTCGACCTTCTCCAGGTCGACGACGATGTGGTAGGACCCGTCGCTCACCAGCTCGATCAGCTGCTCGCGGAGCTTCGGCGCGGTGTAGACGTCGATCTCCCCGGCCACCTCGAGCACCGAGTGGTCGCCGTCCTTGTGCACGTTGAGGTCGAGATCCATCCTCTCTCCAGTCTCGCGGGCTGAGGACGTGCAACGATAGGCTGCCGGGGCGCCTCCGAGCAACGTCACGGGCCTTTGGTAGCCTACGCCGCGCCGTGCAAACCTCCTCCCGGAACTGGTGATCGTGGCTGCCCGCAGCAACTCCGGACTCCGCCTGACCGGCTCCGCCGGCGCGGCGCTGGCCGTCCTGCTCACGGCCGTGCTGCTGGTGGCCGGCTGCACCTCGGGCGACCGGCCGGAGCCGTCCGGGCCGGCGGGCGGGCCCGCCTCGACCGCGGCCCCGCCGGCCGAGCCGCCCTCCGGGTCCGGCTGGTCGCCACGGCCAAGTCGCCCCCGGAGGGCCTGACGGCCAAGCGCGCGGCCCAGCGGGCCGCCCCCGGGCTGGAGCGGTTCCTCGACCGCTACCTGACGGCCGCGTTCGTCGAGGCGGCCGGGGGCGAGGCCGGCTGGGACGGCCTCCTCGGGCTGTTCGACAAGCCGGTCAAGGCGTCGGCCCGCAAGCAGCTCGACGCGCTGTCCCTCGGCGCGGCCGCGCCCAAGGTCACCGCCGTCCGGCCGCACCGGGCCAGCGCCAGGGCCGTGGTCCTGTACGGCGACCGGCGGCCGGCGGCCGCCACCGTCCGGCTCGCCTTCGACGCCACCGCCGACACCGCCCAGGGCAGCGGCCAGGTCCATCTCCGGTCGGTGCTGCAGCTGCTGGCCACCGGGGAGGGCTGGCGGATCGCCGCCTTCGACAGCCGGACGGGGCCGCCCAAGTGACCCGCCGCACGCGTCCTGGAGGGGGTGTCGCGGCCAGCCGCAGGGGCCTGGCCTGGATCGCCGCCCTCGGTCTGGTGGCGGCGCTGGCGGCCGGCCTGGTGGTCGCCGGCTCGCCCCGGCAGCCGGCCGGCGCCCAGTCCGCCCCGGCGGTCACGGTGCAGCGGGCCCATGCCGGGGAGGCCACGCCCACCCTCAAGCGGCGCATCGTCCTGCTGACCATCGGCTCGGACGCGGGCGCGCCCAAGTTCGGCCGCGGCGGCAGCATGGAGGGCGGCCGGGCCGACGCCCTCCAGCTGGTCGTGCTCGACACGGTCAAGCGGCGCGGCGTCGTGCTCAGCTTCCCCCGCGACAGCTACGTGCCCATCCCCGGCCACGGCACCAACAAGATCAACGCCGCCATGGCCTTCGGCGGGCCGCGGCTGCTGGTCGCGACCTTCGAGCGGCTCACCGGCCTGCCCATCGACTACTACGCGCTGACCTCCTTCGACGGCCTGACCGACATCGTCACCAAGGTCGGCGGGGTCCAGGTCAACGTCGACATGAACCTCCGCGACACCTTCGCCGGCGCCTTCCTGGACAAGGGCCGGCAGAAGCTGAACGGCCGCCAGGCGCTGGCCTACGCCCGCGCCCGCAAGACCCTGCCCGGCGGCGACTTCGACCGCTCCCGCCACCAGGGCCAGCTCCTCCTGGGCGGCCTCGGGACCTTCCAGCGCCAGGTCGCCCAGGACCCGGCCAAGGTCATGACCTGGCTCGGCGTCATGCGCGACGAGGTCCGGTCCGACCTGCCGTTCCCCGAGCTCCTGCGCCTGGCCCTGCTCGCCACCAAGGTCCCGGCCAGCGGCATCAGGAACGTCCCCGTCCCCAGCGTCGCCGGCAGCGCCGGCGGCGCCTCGGTGGTCCACCTCCAGCCCGGGGCCTACGCGCTGTTCGCCCGCCTCCGCGCCGGCAAGCTGCAGCTGATCGCCCGGGGCCGGATCGGTCGGCGATGTCCGGGTCGCGGCTACCATGACCGCGTGACCGACCCTGTCGCGCTGGTGGACGACCTCACCGGCGACCCCGACTACCGTGGCCAGCTCGTGCATCTGGAGCGCCTGCCGGCCCGGCCGGCGCGGCTGGCGGAGCCGCCCGGCGACCTGCCCGAGGTGGTGCGCTCGCGGCTGGCCGCCCGGGGCCTGGAGACGCTCTGGTCCCATCAGGCGGCGGCGGTCGACCTGGCCCGCGCCGGGCGCAACGTGGTCGTGGCCACCGGCACCGCCTCCGGCAAGAGCCTCTGCTACCAGCTCCCGGTGTTCGACGCCCTGCTCGGCGAGGGCCACCGCACCGCGCTGTACCTCTCCCCCACCAAGGCCCTGGCCCGCGACCAGCTCCGCGCCGTCCGCTCCTTCGCCCTGGCCGGGATCAGGGCGTCGGCCTACGACGGCGACACCCCGGCCGCCGACCGCCCGATGATCCGGCGCAGCGCCAACCTGGTGCTGACCAACCCGGACATGCTCCACCGCGGCATCCTCCCTGGCCACGAGCGCTGGGCGGCCTTCCTCGGCCGGCTCGCCTACGTGGTCGTCGACGAGGCCCACACCCTGCGCGGCGTGTTCGGCTCCCACGTGGCCGCGATCCTGCGCCGCCTGCGCCGCCTGGCCGCCCGCTACGGGGCCAGCCCGACCTTCGTGCTCGCCTCGGCCACCCTCGGCAACCCGGCCGAGCTGGCCACCCGGCTGGTCGGCCTGCCGGTCGAGGCGGTCACCGAGGACGGCTCCCCGCGCGGCCCGGTCGCCTTCGCCCTCTGGGAGCCGCCGCTGCTGGACGAGACGACCGGCCTGCGGCGCAGCGCCAACACCGAGTCGGCCACCTGGCTGGCCGCCGCCGTCGAGGCCGGGGTGCGGACCCTGTGCTTCACCCGCTCGCGCAAGTCGGCCGAGCTGGTGGCCAGCTTCGCCCGCCACCGGGTGGCCGAGGTCGACCGCCGCCTGGCCGGACGGGTCCGCGCCTACCGGGCCGGCTACCTGGCCGAGGAGCGCCGCGAGCTGGAGCAGGGGCTGGTCTCGGGCCGGCTGCTCGGGCTGGCCACCACCAACGCCCTGGAGCTGGGCATGGACGTCGGCGGCCTGGACGCGGTCGTGCTCGACGGCTACCCGGGCACCGTGGCCTCGATGTGGCAGCAGGCCGGCCGGGCGGGCCGCCAGGGCGGGGCGTCCCTGGCCGTGCTGGTCGGCAAGGACGACCCGCTCGACGCCTACCTCCTGCACCACCCCGCCGACCTGTTCGGCCGCCCCCACGAGGCCGCCCTGGTCGACCCCGGCAACCCCTATGTGCTCGCGCCGCACCTGCTGTGCGCCGCCTACGAAGGCCCGCTGACCGACGCAGGACCTGGAGCTGTTCGGGGGCGACGGGGCGCGGGCCCTGGCCGAGGCCCTGGAGGCCGAGGGGGCGCTGCGGCGGCGCGGGGACAAGCTGCACCCCGGGTCCGGCCGCAGCCAGGCCGACCAGGTCGACATCCGCAACGCCGGCGGCAGCCCGGTCACCATCGTCGCCGCCGACTCCGGCCAGGTCATCGGCACCGTCGACCGGGCACGGGCCCCGTCGACGGTCCACCGCGGCGCCGTCTACCTCCACCAGGGCGAGAACTTCCGGGTGGCCGAGCTGGACCTCGACGACGGCGTCGCCCTGGTGACCGAGGCCAAGGGCGACGAGTACACCCAGGCCCGGAGCGACGTCGACGTGACCGTGGTCGAGCCGACCCGGCAGGTCGAGCTCCCCCGCTCCACCCTCTGGCTGGGCCGGGTCGACGTCTCCGAGCAGGTCGTCGGCTACGAGCGCCGCCGGGTCGGCACGGGCGAGCTGCTCGGCTACGAGGACCTCGACCTGCCCCCGGCCCGGCTCCAGACCGTCGCCTACTGGTACACCCTCTCGCCCGGCCTGCTGGACGCCGCCGCCCTCGACACCAGGGACATCCCCGGCGCCGCCCACGCCGCCGAGCACGCCCAGATCGGGCTGCTCCCCCTGTTCGCCATGTGCGACCGCTGGGACATCGGCGGCCTCTCCACCGCCTGGCATCCCGACACCGGGTCGGCCACGATCTTCGTCTACGACGGCTACCCCGGCGGCGCCGGCATCGCCGAGCAGGGCCACCGCCGCGCCCTCGACCACCTCCGCGCCACCCGCGACACCGTCGCCTCCTGCCCCTGCGAGACCGGCTGCCCCTCCTGCGTCCAGTCCCCCAAGTGCGGCAACGGCAACAACCCCCTCGACAAGGCCGGCGCCGTCCGCCTCCTCGACGAGCTCCTCACCGACCTGGGCGCCGTCCCGGCACCCGCCACGGCCGCCCGGCCATGAGGATCCGGACCACGGGCAGGTGGGTCGGAGGCGGGCGGTGAGCCTGTACATCGGGGTGGCGGGGGCGTCGCGGCCGGCGCCTGGGCTGCTGGAGCAGGCCGAGGTCCTCGGACGGCGGCTGGCCGAGGCTGGGGCGGTCGTGGTGTGCGGCGGCGGGCCGGGGGTCATGGAGGCGGTCTGCCGCGGGGCGCGGTCGGCCGGCGGGACCACGGTCGGGCTCCTCCCCGGCCTCGACCGGCGCGACGGCAACCCGTACCTCAGCGTCGCCGTCCCCACCGGCATGGGCCAGGGGCGCAACCTGCTCCTGGTCCGGTCCAGCGACGCCATGGTCGCCGTCGGCGGCGGGTTCGGGACCCTCTCCGAGATCGCCCTGGCCCTGCGCACCGGCGTCCCCGTCGTCGGCCTCGCCACCTGGTCCCTGCACCTCGACACCGGCCCGGTCGATGCCTTCCCCGTCGCCGACGACGCCGAGACCGCCGCCCGGCTGGCCATCGACGCGGCGCGGTCGTTCCAGACCGACCCGACCAGGAACGACCCGGCGCCGCGCCGCCTGCCACGGCCGACGCGCCCCGTCGACTGCCCGGTGGCGGCCCGGCGGTCGGACGCGAGCTTGCCCAGTTTGGTCCTCCGGGTTGCGGGGCAGCTAGGAGGTCGGATGCTCTATCCCTGAACTCCGATCCTGAGGAGGCATCGAATGGCCGTCTTCTTCCTTCTGCTCGCATTCCTGCTCGTCGTGGTGGTCGGCGCGGCCGGCCTCGAGAACACCGACCCGAGCTCGGCCACCCTCTTCGACAGGTCGTTCAGCCAGCTCAGCGAGGGTCAGCTGCTGGTCCTGGCCGCCGGCCTCGGCTTCCTGGTGGCCCTGTTCCTGTTCCTCGCCTTCGGCGCCTCCAGGACCCGGCGCTCGCGGCGCAAGGAGCTCAAGTCGCGACGCCGCGACGCCGAGGGCCGGGTCGACGAGCTGGAGCGTGAGAACGCCCGCCTCAAGCAGGAGCTGACCGGCGCCCGCGCGGAGCTGGAAACCGTCGAGCGCGACCGGTCCGACGCCGTCGCCGAACGCGACCGCGCCGAGGCCACCGCCGACCGTGTCCGCTCCGAACGCCGCCCTCCGAGTCGGCTGAAGCCGCGAGCGTGGCCCGCGACCGCGCGGACGTGCCGCGGCCGACGAGCAGGCCCGGTCGACGGCCGCCCCACACCCCGCCCGAACCCACCAGCGCCCGCCGGGAACGCCTCGACGACCGCACCGGCACCTCGCCAGCCGACGACGAGCACGCCCGCGCCGCGGACGAGCACGCCCGCGCGCGCCGACGAGCACGCCCGCGCGGCCGCCGACGAGGAGGCCCGCCGCCGCTGACCAGCACGCAGGCGCGTGACCGGGCGGGACCGCGGCCGCGGTCCCGCCCGGCAGCCCGGGTCGCGGTCATGACCCAGCGCCACCGGGATCGACGGCGGTCGACCTTCGATCAGGCGGCCGAGCTGTACGACCGGGCGCGGCCGCGGTACCCGTCGGCGTTGTTCGACGACCTGGCCGAGCTGGCGGGGATCGGGCCAGGCTCGAGGGTGCTGGAGATCGGGCCGGGAACGGGCCAGGCGACGGTCGCGCTGGCCGAGCGCGGCTGCCGGGTGGTGGCCGTCGAGCTTGGCCCCGCCCTGGCCGCCGTCGCCCGGCGCAACCTTGCCCGCTTCCCCGCGGTCGAGGTCGTCACGGCCGCGTTCGAGGACTGGCCGCTGCCGGCCGAGCCGTTCGACCTGGTCCTGGCCGCGACCGCGTTCCACTGGATCGACCCGGCCGTGCGGGTCGTCAAGGCAGCCGACGCGCTCCGGCCAGGCGGCGTGCTCGCGACCGTCAGCCACCCACCACGTCGCCGGCGGGGACGAGTCGTTCTTCGCCGAGGCGCAGGCCTGCTACGAGCGCTGGGACCCCGAGACCCCTCCCGGCGGCGACCCGCTCAGGCCCGCGGCCGACATCCCCAGCTCCAGCGACGAGCTCGACCGGTCACACCGGTTCGGCCCGGCGACCTTCCGCCGCCACGAGTGGGAGCAGCCGTACACGACCGCCGGCTATGTCGAGGTGCTCCTCACCTACTCCGGCCATCGCGCCCTCGACCCCGCGGCCCAGGCCAGCCTGCTCGACTGCATCGCCGGCCTGATCGACAGCGGCTACGGCGGCCGGATCACCAAGCGCTACCTGACCGAGCTGCGGGTGGCGGCGACCGTCGGGCCATGATCCCCATCCGGTCGCCGTCCGGCTGCCCCAGGCCTCCGGGCCGGCGGTCAGGTCCGCCGGCCCGGCCAGTTGACCAGCAGGACCCCGGCGACGACGCCGGCGAAGCCGAGCAGGAACAGGCCGCTGCGCCGTTCGCCCAGGAGCACGACGCCGAGGAGCGCGGCCACGATCGGGTTCAGGTTGACGTAGACCGCGACCTGCGTCGGCGTCAGCCGGGACAACGCCCAGGTCCACAACAGGAACGCCGCGGCGCCGCCCAGCACGCCAAGGAACACGACCACGCCGAGCAGCTGCCCGTCCAGCCGCCCGATCGCCGGGACCAGGCCCTCGACAACGGCCACCGGCAACAGCAGCACCGCCCCGAACAGCATCGCCCAGGTGGTGACGGTCGCCGGGCTGTCCACGGCGAGGACCCGCTTCGCGAGCAGGCCGTACAGCGCGCCGAGCAGCCCGGTGAGGAGCAGCAACCCGTCACCGACCAGGCGCATGGCGTCGCCCCCGATCGCCCGTCCAGGTTCGACGAAGGCGACGCCGATGCCCACCACCGAGAGCGCGACCCCGACGACCTGGAGCCTGGTCAGGCGCTCGCCCGCGACCCTCCCAGGAGCGCGCTCCAGATCGGCATCGTGGCCAGCATGACCGCTCCCCGCGACGCCTCGGTGTACCGCAGCCCGACGTTGAAGGTCAGCGGGAACAGCACGAACATCACGAGCCCCAGCAGCCCGAACCGCGGCAAGCCGCTCCCATCTGGTCCGGAGGCTTCCCCGGCGCGACCACCAGCAGGATCCCCGCCAGCAGCAGCCCGCCCAGCCCGAACCGGAGGACCGCGAGGCTGACCGGCGGCACCTCGCGGACAGCGACCCGGACCGCCACCACCGAGGCCCCGAACAGCACCGCCGCGGCCGCCGCGCTCGCGTTGGCGCGCAGGTCGGCCGGCGCCCTCGCCCTCGGTGACGCCTCGGAGACGCCTCGCCTGATCCCCATCCGCCGCTCTCAACAGGTCGACTGCCCGAACGGTAGCTCGACTGGCCGGCGGTCGCGCGAGCACGGCGCGGGCACTGGCGCTGACCGACACGCTCAGGCCACCGGGTACGAGCCGCAGTCTGCGCCGCACCCTGACCACCGCCTCGACCGCCGAGCAGGCACAGGCCACCAGCTCGGCGCCGTTGGCGGCCGCGATCCCGGCCGCCTGGGCCTCGCCCCAGCTCTGGGCCGAGCCGGCGACCGGGCCGGTCTGGGGAGACAGCGCGGCCAACGCCGCCAGGTCGGCCGCGGTCTGCGCCGCGGCCCTCGCACCGGCCAGCGCCCCGACGTCGACGGCGACCAGCCCGGCCATCAGCACGAACCCCGCCAGCGCCAACCCCACCAGGGTCGCCCCGCCCTTCTCCCCCACCGTTGTCCATCCAGCGGAAGGCAGCGGCCAGGACGAGGCGGCGGTGGCGCTCATCGGTCGGGGGGCGGGGGTGGGCCGGGTTCGCGGGCGGCGACCGCGACGGCCTTGATCACCAGCGGACGCGCGCCGAAGGGCAGGCCGACGGGCAGCTCCACCGAGACCCGGACCCGGTCGGGCTCCGCGGCCACGACCGTGATCCTCGCGGGGCGGCCGGGTGGGAGCGCGGCGCGGGCGGCCGCCGAGGCTCGGGTCTGCGCCGCCGCCGACCGCGGCCTCCCTGGCGGCCTCGCGAGCCGCACCTTGCGCGAGGACGTGGTCGCGCGCCACCCCGAGGAGGCCGACCATGGCCAGGGTGATGGCCACCAGCAGCGGGATCGCCGCCGCAAGCTCCACCGTGGCCGACCCGGCAGCGGGTTCGGGCCGGCCGGTCGGCGAGGGAGCCTGTCGGCAGGCGCGCCAGGCCATCAGCCCATCCCGAACAGGGACCGGACATGGTCGAGGACGCCGTCGAGCAGATCGGCGATGGCGCCGTTGCGCGCCCAGGCCAGGGCGAGCGAGGCGATCGTGGCGGCGACGACCATGATCAGCGCGTACTCGGTGGTCTGGCTGCCGGACTCGGCGTCGAACCGCCGCGACGACGCGGCGCGGGTCGACGACGACGGTCATGACGGGCATGGCGACTCCTTCAACGAGGACACAGCGAGCACGGAACGGGGCCGGGAGCGGGTCATGGGGTCAGGGCGTGGAGGGAGCCGGCGATCGTCGGGACGACGGTGAGGAGGACGAAGGCGGGGAGGAAGCAGAGGACGAGGGGGAAGGCGAGGCGGACGGCGGCTCGGCCTGCCTCGGCTTCGGCGTTCAGGCGGGCTCGGCCGCGGAGGGCCTCGGCTCGGGCGGCCAGCGCCTCCGCCGGTGGCGCGCCCCAGCGTTCGGCGGCCTCGAGGGCGGCGGCGGCCGCGCGCAGCTCGTCGAGGCCAGATCGGTCGGCGGCCGCGCGGAGCGCCGCCGCCGGGGTCCCGCCGAGGCGCAGGACGGCGGCGGCCAGGCTCAGGTCCTCCTGCAGCGCCTCCGGAGCTCGTTCGGCGACCCGGATCACGGCCTTGTGGGGATTGAGACCGGCCAGCAAGGCCGCGCCGAGCAGGTCGAGGACCGCCGGCGCCGCGCTCGCTCCGGACGGCCAGCCGCCGGGCGGGCGCGCGCCGCCGCGCGACCCAGCCCATGACCGGCCAGGCGACCGCGGCGAGCACCGCGACAAGGACCAGCCCGGGACGGCCGCCGCCACGACGGCGCCGAACAGCACGCCGGCGGCGATGGCAGCGCCAACGCGGGCCACGGCCTGGGCGCCAGTCCGATCGGGGGCGCCCGGCCCGAGTCGGGGCGCCTCGCGACCCTTCCGCGACGGTCGGTTCGCTCGGGAGTCCGGTCGTGGCGAGCTGGGCCCCCGGACGATGCGGGTGGCCCAGCAGATGCCGAGCAGCTCCAGGACCGCGGCCGCCGCCAGGGTCGCCCAGCCGAGGGGTTCGCGGACCAGGAACGCGGCGTCCGAGGGTGCGGTCAGGGCGAGGACACCGAGGAAGGCGGGCGCCATCGCGGCCACGACGCGAGCCGACAGGCGGGCTTGGGCGGTGGCGGCCATCCTGGCCTGTCTGGACCGGACCCGGTCCGCGGCCGCGGTGGCGACGCCCGCGAGCACCGGCCCGGGCGGGGCGCCGGTCGTCTCCGCGAGATCGAGCGCCTCGCCGGCGAGCAGCAGCTCGGGCAGCCCCTCGGTCCTGGCCGCCGTGGCCAGCGCCGAGCCCGCACCCGCGCCGAGCTCGGCGGCCCGGATCGCCTGGCCGAGAACGCCTTCCAGGGACGGCGGGGCGCCCTCGGCCGCGGCCTGCAGGGCCCGGCGAGGGTTGATCCCGGCGGCCACGGTCGCGCGGAGGACGTCCACGACCTCGGGAACGGCCTCCTCCATCTCGCGCCGGAGCGCCGCCGCCCGACCCGGCCATGGGACGCGCGCGAGCAGCCCCTCGAGCCGGCCGACCGCCGGCCGCCGAGGGCGCGGGCCGCGGGCTGCGCGGGCCAGTGCGGGCCGCGGGCCGACGGGGTCCAGGGGCGGGCTGGCCCAGGGAGGCCGATCGGTGCGATCGCCTCCGGGACCGCCGTCCGCCACGGCAACCACCCAGCTCGTGGCGCAGCACGCTCCCCCTGGACGGTCCAGCGGGGCGGTCGATCGTGGAACAGGGTCATCGGCCGCGGCTCCTCGGGCACAGGACCCGGACCCTTCCGGCGAGATGGGCGGGCTCGAACACGGGGAGGACGGAGGGGTCGAGGCGGTTGGCCCAGCGGGGAACGTGGCCGGTGGCGGAGAGACCGCTGGCGAAGCCGGCGGTGCGCAGCGGGATGGCCTGGGCCCGGCCGTCGTTCGTGGTCACCAGCTCGGCGACGACGGTGACCCGGCGGAGGGGGCGGCCGGCGTCGGCCGGCGGGTCCAGGGGCTGGAGGCCGGCGGGAACGCGTTCGAGGTGGACGACCGCTCCGATGCCGCCTCCGACGAGCCGGCGGACGACGTCGAGGCCCGCGCCCGGCGCGGCCAGGGCCATGGCCTCCAGCCGGGCAGGCACCTCCTCCGGGCTGCCGGCATGGAGGGTGGTCATGAGACCGCGGTGACCGGTGTTGGCGGCCTGCAGCATGTCCAGCACCTCCGGGCCCCGGACCTCGCCGACCACGATGCGGTCGGGCCGCATCCGAAGGGCGTTGCGGACCAGCTCGCGCAGCGGCACCTCGCCCCGGCCCTCGACGTTGGGCGGTCGCGCCTCGAGCCGGACGACGTGGGGGCCGGGGAGCCACAGCTCGGCCAGGTCCTCGATGGTGACCACCCGCTCCTGGGCCGGGATGGCGGCGGCGAGGACGTTGAGCAGGGTCGTCTTGCCGGTCCCGGTGGCGCCGGACACGGCGATGGCGATCCCGGCGGCGACCATGGCCTCCAGCAGCCTGGCCGTGGCGGCGTCGAGGGCGTTCCGGTCGATCAGGTCGCGGAGCTGGAGCCGTCGCCTGGCGAAGGTGCGGATGGTGACCACCGGGCCGTCGGGGGCGAGCGGAGGCAGCACCGCATGGAACCGCTCGCCGCCCGGGAGGCGGGCGTCGACCCAGGGGCGCGACTCGTCCACCCGGAGCCCGAGCGGGGCGACCACCCGCTGCACCAGGGCGGCCACGGCGGCGGCCGAGGCGAAGCGGACGGCGGCCCGCTCGATGGCGCCGCCACGCTCCACCCAGACCTCGGTGGGGCCGTTGACCATGACGTCGGTGACCGTCGGGTCGGCCAGCAGCGGCGCCAGCGGGCCGAGCCCGGTCAGCTCGTCGCCGATCGGGCGCGCGACCGCCGCAGCCCGCGGCTCGGGAGGGAGCAGGCCGTCCGCCGCGCTCCCCACCGTCGGGCCCGTGCCGGCCGGAGCGCCGACGACGCCGAGGGCGGTCCGCCGGCCGGGGCGCCTGCCCCAGGCCGCGGTCGCCGGACGACCAGGTGTGGGTGGTCATGCGAGGCCGCCGCGAACGGGACCACGCGGTTCGCCAGGGTCACCATGGCCTGGACGGCGGAGAGGTCGTGCCGGTCGAGGAGCAGGACGCCGTCCTCGGCGGCGGCGGCCAGCTCGGCGGCGGCGTCGGGGACCAGACCCCAGAGGCGGTCTCCGAGGGCGGCGCGGACCTCGCGGGGAGCGAGGGGGGCTCGCGGCCGGACGCCGGTGACCACGGCGCCGGCGGCGTCGGGGTCGCGGCCGGTCGCCGCCCAGGCGTCCAGGGCCGCCTGGAGCGCGCGGACCCCGGCCGTCTCGCAGCGGCCGACGGCGACCAGGGCGTCGGCCTGGGACAGGGCGGTGCGGACGGCCGGCCCGTCGGTGGCGGGCAGGTCGACCACGATCACACGGAAGGTCGCCCTGGCGACCTCCAGGACCTGCTGGACGGCCGCGGCCTCGGGGGGCGGGTCGGGGGCGCCGTCGGCCAGGCCGGCCAGCGGCAGCACGGACAGACCGGCCCACGGCTCGGCCAGCGCACCGGCAAGCGTGCCCGCATCCAGGCTCGCCGGCCGACGGGTGCCGGCCGGGGTGGCGAGGGTCGACCAGGTGGGGGCCGCGCCCAGGTCGAGGCGGAAGGCGAGGCCGCCGGCCAGGTCCAGGAGCAGGACCGGGGCGGGTCCCCAGCGGGCCCAGGCCGCCGCCAGGTGGACGGCGACGGTGGTGGCGCCCGCGCCGCCCTGGACACCGCGGGTGGCGACGACCAGGCCGGCGAGGCCGCCGGCGGAGCCGGGCTGGCCGGTGGCGGCGACCCGGGCGAGCTCGCCCGGCAGGTCGGCGACCCCGTCGGGCCAGGCGAGCAGGCTGCGGGCGCCCACGGCGAGGGCGGCCCTGACGTCGGCCGGGCGGTCGTCGTCGCCGATGGCGACGATCGGGGTCCGGCAGTCGGCGGGCAGGTGGGCGAGCGCGTCGCAGCCGACCAGGGCGACCGACGGCCCGGCGGCCAGCGCGGCGGCCAGGCCGGCGGGGCTCGGATCGGCCGTGAGGACCTGCCAGCCGGACGCGGACTCGACCGCGTGGCGCAGCGAGTCGGCGGTGCCGGGGTCGTCGTGGACGACGACGACCAGCGGTGGCATCGATGGAACGGGTGCGAGGGCCACGGGGCATCCTCCCGGTGCCGGGGTGTGGGCTCAGCGGACCGGTTGGGCGGTGCCCGGCCGGTCCGGCGCCGGGAAGAATGGCGGGGCGGTGGACCGAGTGGAAGGTGCTCCGGCGAGAATGTGCATAACTCCCGCCACTTCTCCGGGGAGGGGTGTGGACGAGCGAGTTTCGCGGCCTGGTGAGATGAGTAAGCTTCGAGGAATACGAACTGCCGCAGGGAGGCGGATTGCATGGCCGAGAGCAGTCCCGCGATCGAGAACCTCTTCTCCGAGGGGCGGACCTTCCCCCCGCCAGACGACTTCAAGGCCGATGCGCTGGTCACCGACCGGTCGCTGCACGAGCAGGCCGAGCAGGACCTGGAGGGGTTCTGGGCCGAGCAGGCCGAGCGGCTCCGGTGGACGAAGCCATGGGACCAGGTGCTGGAGTGGGACCTGCCCTTCGCCAAGTGGTTCGTCGGCGGGCAGCTCAACGTGTCGGACAACTGCCTCGACCGGCACGTGGACGCCGGCGGCGGCGACAAGGTCGCCTACCACTGGGAGGGTGAGCCGGGCGACACCCGGACCATCACCTACGAGCAGCTGCGCGACGACGTGGCCCGCTTCGCCAACGCGCTCAAGTCGATCGGGGTGCAGCGGGGCGACCGGGTCAACATCTACATGGGCATGGTCCCCGAGCTGCCGGTGGCGATGCTCGCCTGCGCGCGGCTGGGCGCGGCGCACTCGGTGGTGTTCGGGGGGTTCTCGGCCGACGCCCTGCGGGACCGGATCAACGACGCCGAGGCCAAGGTCCTGATCACCCAGGACGAGGGATGGCGGGCCGGCAAGGTGGTGCCGCTGAAGAAGAACGCCGACGACGCCGTCTCCGACACGCCCACCATCGAGAAGGTGGTGGTGCTGCGGCGGACCGGCAACGACGTCGCCTGGAACGACGACCGCGACGTCTGGTGGCACGACCTGGTCGAGGGCCAGTCGGCCGACTGCCCGCCGGAGGCGATGGACGCCGAGGACCTGCTCTACCTGCTCTACACCTCGGGGACCACGGCCAAGCCCAAGGGGATCATGCACACCACCGGCGGGTACCTGACCGGGGTGTCCACCACCCACCGGCTCGTGTTCGACCTGCACCCCGACACCGACGTCTACTGGTGCGCGGCCGACATCGGCTGGGTCACCGGCCACTCCTACATCGTCTACGGCCCGCTGGCCAACCACGCCACCAGCATCCTGTACGAGGGCGCGCCCAACTTCCCCGACAAGGACCGCTGGTGGGAGATCGTCGAGAAGTACAAGGTGACGATCCTCTACACGGCGCCGACGGCCATCCGCACCTTCATGAAGTGGGGCACCGACTGGCCCGAGAAGCACGACCTCTCGAGCCTGCGGCTGCTCGGCAGCGTCGGCGAGCCGATCAACCCCGAGGCCTGGATCTGGTACCAGACCAACATCGGCGGCGGGCGCTGCCCGGTGGTCGACACCTGGTGGCAGACGGAGACGGGGATGATCATGATCACCCCCCTGCCCGGGGCCATCGACACCAAGCCGGGGTCGGCCACCTTCCCGTTCCCCGGGGTGGACGCCGACATCGTCGACAACGACGGCAGCTCGGTCGGGATCCCGGGCGGCGGGTACCTCGTCCTCAAGAAGCCGTGGCCGGCGATGCTGCGTGGGATCTACGGCGACCCGGAGCGGTACAAGCAGACCTACTGGAGCCGGTTCGAGGGCAGCTACTTCGCCGGCGACGGGGCCAAGCGGGACGACGACGGCTACTTCTGGCTGCTCGGGCGGGTCGACGACGTGATGAACATCTCCGGCCACCGGATCTCGACCACCGAGGTGGAGTCGGCGCTGGTGGACCACCAGGACGTGGCCGAGGCGGCGGTGATCGGCAAGGTCGACGAGACCACCGGGCAGCAGATCGTCGCGTTCGTGACCCTGAAGGGGAACGTCGAGGCGGCCGACGACACCACCGAGGTGCTGCGGGAGCACGTCGCCCGCAAGATCGGGAAGCTGGCCAGGCCGACCACGATCATCTTCACCCCCGACCTGCCCAAGACCCGTTCCGGCAAGATCATGCGCCGCCTGCTCAAGGACGTGGCCGAGGAGCGGGAGCTGGGCGACGTGACCACCCTGGCCGACCCCGCCATCGTGGAGGAGATCCGCGACAAGGCCGCCGCCCGCCCCCAGGAGGAGTGACCGGGGACCCACCCACGACCACCACGGGCTGGTTGGGTTGGGGGTGAGGGAACTTGTAACCTGGGGGGAACCCTGGGGGTCTAGGGGGTGAATCCTGCTGTCTGATCGTTGTCCGGGGCGGGCGTTGGGGCCGACGCTGACGTCGGTGTCGGGTCGGGAGGTGGCGGGTTGGTCGGGAGTCGATGTCGAACGACCTGAGAGGTGCCAGTCAGCCGATGAGCGTTGCGTTCGTCTTCCCAGGTCAGGGTAGTCAGGCGCCGGGGATGGGGCTTGACTTCGCCGAGTTCGACGAGGCGGCGGGCGACCTCTACCAGTGGGCCAGCGCCTGCCTCGGGTGGGACCTGGCCGAGACGCTGCGGACGGCCAGCCCCGACGAGCTGCGCCAGACCTACATCGCCCAGCCGGCGATCTTCTGCGTGTCGGTGGCGGCCCTGCGGGCGCTGGAGGCGGCCGGGGTGGCGCGGCCGGCCTATGTGGCCGGGCACTCCCTCGGGGAGTTCTCCGCCCTGGTCGCGGCCGGTGCGCTGTCGTTCGAGGCCGGGCTGCTGCTGGTGGCCAGGCGGGCCGAGGCGATGCAGCGGGCCGCCGACGCCCGGCCCGGGTCGATGAGCTCGGTGCTGGGGCTGTCGGCCGAGGGCGTCGAGATGGCCGTGGAGGCGACCGCCCAGGACCAGGTGCTGGCCGTCGCCAACGACAACGCCCCCGGCAACGTGGTCGTGTCCGGCGAGTGGACGGCCCTGGAACGGCTCCCCGCCGCGGCCAAGGAACTGGGGGCCAGGCGGGTGGTGCCGCTGAACGTCGGCGGCGCCTTCCACTCGCCGCTGATGGCCCCGGCGGTCGAGGTGTTCCAGCCCCACCTGGCCGCCGCCCCGCTGCGCGACCCGGCCATCCCGGTGGTCGCCAACGCCACCGCCGAGCCCGTCACCAGCGCCGACGAGCTGCGCGAGCTGCTGGCCCGCCAGCTCACCGGCCGGGTCCGCTGGACCGAGTCGGTCCGGCGGATGGTCGCCCTCGGCGTCGACACCTTCATCGAGGTCGGCCCGGGCACGGTCCTGAGCGGGCTCATCAAGCGGTCGGTGGAGGGGACCAGGGTGCTGTCGGCCGCCGACGCCGAGGGCGTGGCCGCGGTGGTCGACGCGCTGCGTGTCCAGTCCGACGGCGACGCGGCCAAGGCCGACGTGGCCAAGGGCGAGGACCAGGGCGAGGTGGTGGTGCTCCCCGAGCGGTTCGCGGTGTCGCCCGGCCACGGCCGCTTCTACCCGGTCACCCCCTCCCGGTTCAACGACGAGCGGCCGTATGTCGAGCCGGGCGACCTGCTCGGCGAGGTCCGCAACGGCGCCGCCAGCATCCCCGTCCGCAGCCCGTTCCGCGGCTGGGTCATGGCCCATCTCGCCTGGGAGGGCGAGCTGGTCACCCCCGGCCAGATCCTGCTGAGCCTCCGGCCCTTCTGACCGTCCCCCGACCCGCCGATCCCCACGCCGGAGAAAGGAGCCGTCGTGCCCGCCGAGATCGTTGGACTCGGGGTGGCCGTGCCCCCCTACGTCCTGACCAACGCGGACCTGGAAGCGCTGGTCGACACCAACGACCAGTGGATCACCGAGCGCACCGGGATCAAGGAGCGCCGGGTCGCGGGCAAGGACGACTCGACGGCGCTGCTCGGCAAGCGGGCCGCCGAGCAGGCCCTGAAGGTCGCCGGCATCGGCATCGACGAGGTCGACCTGGTGATGGTGGCCACGGCCACCCCCGACTACACCCTGCCCTCGGCCGCCTGCATCCTCCAGCTCGAGCTGGGCATGACCAGGGGCGCGGCCATGGACGTGATCGCCGGCTGCTCCGGGTTCGTCTACGCCCTGGCCACCGCCTCCCAGTTCGTCGACTCGGGCGCGGCCGAGACCGCCCTGGTGGTCGGCTCCGAGACGCTGTCGCGGATCTCCGACTACACCGACCGCGGCACCTGCATCCTGTTCGGCGACGGCGCCGGCGCGGTGGTGCTGCGCCGGGGCGAGGCCGGCGTGCGGGCGTTCTCGCTCGGCGCCGACGGGGCGCGGTCGCGGCTGCTCATGACCCCGGCGGGCGGGTCGCGGTTCCCGGCCAACAGCCGGACCGTCGCCGAGCGGCGCCACTACATCGTCATGGAGGGCCGCGAGGTCTTCAAGGGCGCGGTGACCGCCATGGCCGCCTCCAGCCTCGAGGCGATCGAGCGGTCCGGGCTCAAGCCGGAGGACATCGACCTGGTCGTCCCCCACCAGGCCAACCAGCGGATCATCGAGGCCACCGCCCGGCGGCTGAAGACCCCCATGGCCAACGTGGTCATGAACGTGGCCCGCTACGGGAACACCTCGGCCGCCTCGATCCCCATCGCCATGGCCGAGGCCTGGGAGCAGGGCCAGATCCGGCCCGGCCAGCGGCTGCTGCTGACCGCGTTCGGGGCCGGGCTGGCCTGGGGCTCGGTGGTGGTGGACTGGACCCTCCCCAACCCGTCCGAGCCGGCCCCCGAGGAGCCGACCCAGCCGGCCATGCCGATCGTGCGCGGCCTGCTCGACGGGACCCTGTGGGACGGCGTCGACATGCTGCCGCCCCTGCGGCCCGCGGTCCCGGAGGCGGCGCCTTGACGACGGTCCTGGAGGGGCGGACGGCGCTGGTCACCGGGGCGTCGGGGGCGATCGGGCGGGCGTGCGCGGTGGCGCTGGCCGGCCAGGGGGCGAGGATCGTGGTCGCCTACGGGTCCGATGAGCAGGGCGCCCAGGAGACGGCCGACCTGGTCAAGGCGGCCGGGGCCGAGCCGGTGGTCGCCCAGGCGGACCTGGGCGACCCGGACGCGGCCAAGGGCCTGGTGGCGGCGGCCGGCGACGGCGGGGTCGACATCCTGGTCAACAACGCCGGCCTGACCCGCGACGGGCTGGTGCTGCGGATGCGCGACGACGACTTCACCGGCGTGCTCGAGGTCAACCTGGTGGCGGCCTTCCGCTGCACCAGGGAGGCTCTGCGGGGCATGCTGCGGCGCCGCTGGGGCCGGGTCATCTCCATCTCCAGCGTTGTCGGCCTGGTCGGCAACCCCGGGCAGGCCAACTACGCCGCCTCCAAGGCCGGGCTCATCGGGCTCACCATGAGCGTGGCCAGGGAGGTGGCCGGCCGGGGCATCACCGTCAACGCCGTCGCCCCCGGCTACATCCCCTCCAAGCTCACCGACGCGATGAGCGAGGAGGCCAAACAGGCCACCCTCTCCCAGATCCCGATGGGGCGCCTCGGCACCCCGGAGGAGGTGGCGGCGGCGGTCCGCTTCCTGGCCGGCGAGGAGGCCGGCTACATCACCGGCCAGGTCCTGGCCGTTGACGGCGGCATGGCGATGGGCGCATGAACACGCGAAGGGTCAGTTGACTGGCAGTCGGCACGGGCGGCATCCTGAGCCGCCATCGTGGCCCCCGGCACGAAGGAGAACGAAGACATGGCGCAGTCGCGCGAGGAAGTCGTCGAGACGATGAAGGACGTCCTGGCCTCGGAGCTGGGCGTCGAGGCGGACAAGGTGACCGCCGACGCCCGCTTCAAGGAGGACCTGGACGCCGACTCGCTCGACCTGGTCGAGGTCGTGCTCGCCCTCGAGGAGAAGTTCGGCATCGAGATCTCCGACGACCAGATCGCTGGCGTCAAGACGGTCGGCGAGGCCGCCGACCTGGTGATCTCCAAGCAGACGGCGGTGGGGTAGGACGTTGCAGCGCGTCGTCGTCACCGGGCTCGGTGCGGTCACCCCGGTCGGCGTCGGGGCCAAGGCCTACTGGGACGCCATCACCGCCGGCCAGTCCGGGGTCGGCCCCCTCACCCTGGTCGACCCCGAGCCGGTGCCGTCCAAGGTGGCGGCCGAGTGCCTGGACTTCGACCCGGCGGCCAGCCTCGGGCCCAAGGAGGCCAGGCGGCTGGACCGCTCGACCCAGTTCGCCCTGGCCGCCGCCCGCGAGGCCTGGGAGGACAGCGGCATCGAGGATGGGGTCGACAAGGACGAGACCGGGGTGGTGTTCGCCACCGGCATCGGCGGCATCAGCTCGCTGCTGGCCAGCGACGCGGTGATGCGCGAGAAGGGCCCCAACCGGGTCTCCCCGTTCACCGTGCCCCAGCTGATGCCCAACGCCGCCGCCGGCCAGATCGCCATGAAGCTCGGCCTGCGCGGGCCCAACTTCTGCACCACCACCGCCTGCGCGGCCTCCAACCACGCCATCGGCCTGGCCTTCCAGGCCATCCGGCACGGTGAGGCCACGGCCATGATCGCCGGCGGCTCGGAGTCGGCCTTCGTCCAGGTCGCGCTGATCGCCTTCGCGCAGATGACCGCCCTGGCCACCAAGTTCAACGACCGCCCCAGCGAGGCCTCGCGGCCGTTCGACGCCCTGCGCAACGGCTTCGTCATGGGCGAGGGCGCCGGCGCCCTGATCCTGGAGGAGCGGGAGCACGCCCTGGCCCGCGGGGCGCCGGTCCACGCCGAGGTGGTCGGCTTCGGCCAGTCGGCCGACGCCTTCCACGTCACCGCGCCGTCCGAGGACGGCAGCGGGGCCGCCCTGGCCATGCGCCGGGCGCTGCGCTCGGCCGAGCCTGCCCCCGGAGGCGGTCGGCTACGTCAACGCCCACGGCACCTCGACCCCGGCCGGGGACGTCTCGGAGACCAAGGCCATCCGCCTGGCCTTCGGCGAGCACGCCGACCGGCTGGCCGTCTCCTCGACCAAGTCGATGATCGGGCACCTGTTCGGGGCGGCCGGGGCGGTCGAGGGCATCGCCACCGTGCTGGCGGTGCGGGACGGGATCCTGCCCCCGACCATCAACCAGACCGACCCCGACCCGGCCTGCGACCTCGACTACATCCCCAACCAGGCCCGCAAGGCCGAGGTGGACGCGGCCATGTCCAACGGCTTCGGCTTCGGTGGCCACAACGCCGTGGTGGTGTTCCGCCGCCACCAGGCCTAGAGGCCGGACGGCCCGGCCGTGAAGCTGTACGCGGAGACGGCGGGGCTGCGGACCCGGCAGCTCGTCGGCGACCTGGCCGTGCTCGCCTGGACGGCCGCCTGGGTGGCGGCCGGGGTGGCCCTGTACCGGCTGGTCGAGAAGCTGGCCGTCCCCGGGGCGCGGGTCGAGCAGGCCGGGCAGCAGCTTCGCCGGCGACGTCGCCGAGATCCAGCAGAAGGTGGGCCGCCTCCCGGTGGTCGGGGGCGAGCTCCAGGACCCGTTCGGGCGCCTGGCCGGGGTCGGGCGGACCCTGGCCGCCGCCGGCGTGACCCAGCAGGAGGTCGTCCACCAGCTCGCCCTGTGGCTCGGGGTGGTGGTCGCCGTGGTCCCGATCGTCGCCCTGCTGCTGGTCTGGCTGCCCCACCGGGTCTCCTGGGCGCGGGAGGCGGGCGCGGCCAGCCGGCTGCGCATGGACGGCGCCGACCTCGAGCTGTTCGCCATCCGGGCGGTGGCCAACCGGCCCCTCCGCGACCTGCACCGGGTCACCCCCGACCCGGCCGGCGACCTCCGGGCCGGCGACTACCAGGCGCTGGCCGACCTGGAGCTGCGGGCCCTCGGCCTGCGGGCCCAGCCGCGCCGGGCCTAGCGGCGGCGCCAGATCAGGGCCAGGGACCCCAGGACCAGGCAGGCGACGCCGGCCAGGGCGGCCAGCGGGAGCGGGGCGGCCAGGATGCGCAGGCTGAGGCGCTCGACCAGGGGGGACGGGCTGCCCGAGACCCGGCCGGTGACGCGCTCGGCGGCCGGGGGCAGGGTCGCCCCGGCGGCGTCGTCGGCGGCCTCGCCGGGCGGGTCGGGGACCACGCCGAGCAGCTCGGCGCCGACCTTCGGCCTGGCCTTGAACCCGTAGCCCAGCAGGGCGCGCACGTCGTCGTACATGACCTTGGAGCCGAGGACGACCGCCACCAGGGTGCGGCCGCTTGCGCCGCTGGGCGGCCACGATGGTGGCGCCGGCCTTGGTGGTGTAGCCGGTCTTGATCCCGAGGGCGCCCGGGTCGCGGCCCTGGCCGACGAAGTGGTTGTGGTTGCCGAGCACCGTCCTGCGGCCGCCCGGCCAGACATAGGGCGCGACCCGCGACCCGACCAGCTTGGCCAGCACCGGCCGCTCCAGCAGGGCCCGGCCGAGCACGGCCAGGTCGGCGGCGCTCGCCCGGTGGCCCGGGGCGTCCAGGCCGGACGGGTCGCGCCAGGTGGAGTCGGTGCAGCCGAGCTCGACCGCCTTGGCCTGCATGGCCCGGAGGAACCCGGCCCTGCCCCCGTCCGGCCAGGCGGCGGCCAGGGTCTCGGCGGCGTCGTTGGCCGAGACGAGCAGCAGGGTGGTGAGGAGCTGGTCGCGGCGGATCAGCCAGCCGGTGCGGTAGCCGAAGCGGGTGCCGTCGACCCGCTCGGCCGCCTCCGGGACCCGGCAGCACCTTCCGGGCCGGGTAGTGGTCGTTGGCCACGATGGCGGTGAGGATCTTGGTGGTGGAGGCGACCAGGACCGGCCGGTGCGCCTGGCGCTGCCAGAGGACGGCGCCGGTGGCGGCGTCCATGACCACGGCGGCCTTCGCCTCGACCCGGGGCGCGGGCGGCGAGGCGGCGCGGCCGGCGTCGCCATCCATCCCAGCGACCAGGCCGAGCGCCAGGACCAGGGACGGCAACCACCGTTGGCGGGAGCGCACGCCGGTAGGCTGCACGAACCCGTGGAAGAAGTGCAACACCCTCGACCCGGACGCGGGGTTGGGGAGGGAGGGGCCCCGGACGGCGGCGGGCAGCGACGGGCGCCGCCGCCGGGTGATCGCCGGGAGCTCGACGCCGGCCCTTCGACCGACGCGAGGCTCCGGTTGCGAGGGCCCTGGGTCGCCGGCCCTTCGACCGGTTTCCACAGGACCCTGCGGCGATATGTTCAAGGGTGGCACAACCTCGCCGAGTTCGCCCATGGGCTGGATTGTCCAGGTCCCCCTCGTTAGGAGCCGCGCGTGCTGACCGTCTTCTCCGACCTCCACTGCCCCTGGGCCTATGTGTTCTCCATCCGCCTGCGCCGGGCCAGGACCGGGGTCGACCAGCCGCCGGTGGCCTGGCGCTGCTGGCCGCTGGAGCTGGTCAACGACCGCGGCACGTCCTGGGCAGACCCTGAGCCAGGAGATCCCGGTGCTGGCCCAGCTCGAGCCGGACCACTTCTCGCCGCCGCGGCGCGAGACCTGGCCATCGACCCTGCTGCCGGCCATGGAGGCGCTGAAGGTGGCCGCAGAGCTGGGCGGGGCCAAGGCGGCGGACCGCTTCGACGAGGCCGCCCGCCGGGCCTTCTTCCTCGACCGGCGCGACCTGTCGATCCGGCCAACCCTGGCCGACCTGGCCGCCGAGACCGGCCTGGACCGGGCCAGCTTCCTGGCCGCCTTCGACGGCGGCGGCCACCGCCGCGACGTGGTCGCGGACTGGCAGGAGGGCCGGCGCCGCGGCGTGGAGGGCTCGCCCCACGCCTTCCTGCCCGACGGCACGGCCGTCTTCAACCCCGGCATCGGCACCATCGACTGGGTCCGCGGCATCCCCGTGCCCCGCCAGGTCGACGAGGGCGCCATCGCCGACCTCCTCGGTCGAGCAACGTAACTCGGGTCACTCTCCCGAACCTCGCTCGGAGAAATGCGACGAATCCGCCCGATCCCGGCTGGATTTTGCACACTGGCGGGGAACGCGGCAATCTCTGCGGACGCCGTAGAGTTCCAACTCTGCGGAAACGGTGGAGCCAGGTCGGTCCGGCTCCCCGAGGCGCGGACGACCCCCGGTCGCGCCGACGGCCGCAGGTGGCCGGACTCATATGGAGAACGAGCAAGCATCGGTTGGCGGCAGGCATCTGGCCCAGCGGCGCCGGCGGCGTCCGACTGCGCTGCTGGCGGCGGCCTGCATCCTGCTGGTCCTGGCCCTCGGGATCGGCGGGTTCGTCGTCTTCGTCAACCAGCCCGCCCAGAGCCTGGCCTGCCGGGAGGGGAGCCTGCCCCTCCACGTGGTCGTCTCCCCCGACCAGGCCGGGGTGGTGACCCAGGCCGCGGCCGAGTACGAGCGGCGCCGGCCGGCGGTCGACGACCGCTGCGTCGACGTCCAGGTCCGGGGCACCGACTCGGCCGAGGCCGCGGCCGCCCTCTCGGCCGGCTGGGACGAGTCCACCCAGGGCCCGCGCCCCGACGTCTGGGTCCCGGCCGCCTCGACCTGGGCGCTCCAGGTCGCGCTCCGCCAGCAGGCCAGCGGGCAGGCGGTGCTGATCCCCCTCGAGTACCCCAAGCTCGCCACCACCCCGATGGTGATGGCCATGCCCAAGCCGATGGCCGAGGCGATCGGCTGGCCCAAGACCACCGTCGGCTGGCGGGAGCTGATCGGGGTGGTGGCCGAGCAGAAGGGCTGGAAGACGTTCGGCCATCCGGAGTGGGGGGCCTTCAAGCTCGGCAAGACCGACCCGAACCTGTCCACGCCCGGGATGGAGGCGCTGATCGCGGCCGTGTTCGCGGCCACCGGGCAGACCAGCGAGCTCTCGGTCGAGACGCTGGTCAAGCAGGAGGACCAGCTCCGGCGGGTCATCCTGGGCCTGGAGCGGGCCCCCGGGCAGGACGCCGACACGCCCGCGACCTTCCTGGCCAACCTCCAGCAGGCCGACCAGGCCGGCCAGACCCTCGACTTCGTCTCCGCGGTGCCCCTGGACGAGAAGTCGGTCTGGGACTACAACCGCGGCAACGCCAGCGGCCTGGAGGACGGCGGCGAGCGCGCCAAGCCCGAGGTCCCGCTGGTCGCCGTCTACCCCAAGGAAGGGACGCTGGAGGCCGACCACCCGTGGGTGGTGCTGCGCGCCCCCTGGGTCGACGAGACCAAGCGCCGGGCCGCCGCCGGCTTCCTCGACTACCTGCGCAGCGAGCCGATCCAGACCCGGTTCCAGGAGGCCGGGTTCCGGACCTCCGAGGGCCGGCCCGGCCCGCAGCTGAGCGAGGCCAACGGGCTGGTCCCCGACCAGCCGGCCAGGGTGCTGGCCCCGCCGGCCCCCAAGGTGGTGGCGGCGGCGCTGCAGAGCTGGAACGCGGCCCGCAAGCGGAGCAACGTGCTGGCCGTCTACGACGTCTCCGGGTCCATGAAGGAGGAGGTCCCGGGGACGGGCGGCAAGACCAAGATGGACATCGTCAAGGCGGCCGCCGGCCAGGCCCTCGGCCTGTTCGCGCCCGAGACCAACCTCGGCACCTGGGTGTTCTCCTCCAACCTGGCCGGCAGCCGGGACTGGGCCGAGTCGGTCCCGATCGGGCCGACCAACGCCCGGCTGCCCAACGGCAAGGTCCGCCGGGAGGTCCTGGCCGAGGCCCTGGCCAACCTGCAGGCCACCGACGGCGACACCGGCCTGTACGACACCACCCTGGCCGCGTTCCGGGCCCTGCAGCGCTCCTATGCCCCGCAGCGGATCAACATCGTGGTCCTGCTCACCGACGGCATCAACGACGACCCGACCGGCGGCATCGACCGGGCCGAGCTGCTGCGCCGGCTCAAGGCCGAGCAGCGCAAGGACCAGCCGGTGCGGATCATCACCGTGGCCTACGGGGCCGACGCCGACGCGGCCTCCCTGCGGCTGATCTCCCAGGCCACCGGCGGCCTTGCCTACGTGTCCAGGAACCCCGCGGACATCCTGCGGGTGTTCACCGACGCGATCACCAAGCTCCCGGCGACCTAGTCACCTTGGACTAGACGGCGCCGGCGCTGGTGCCTATGCTCCCGTGCATGCCGCCGGGCGCACTGGGGGGCCCGGCGCGACCCACGGGAGGTTGCCGTGCGCAAAGTCCTGCTCGTCGCGCTAGGCCTCCTTTTCCCTTCCCGCCCCCGCCCCCGCCGCCCCGCCCCGCGCCCCGCCCCTCCGCGTCCCGCCCTCCCCCCGCGCGCGCGTCCGCGGCGCGCGCCGGCCGGCCCCCCCCGGGCCGCGCCGCCCCGCCCCCGCCCGCCCCCCCCCCCCCCCCCCCCCCCCCCCCCCCCCCCCCCCCCCCCCCCCCCTCCCCCCTCCCCCCCCCCCCCCCCCCCCCCCCCCCCCCCCCCCCCCCCCCCCCCCCCCCCCCCCTCCCCCCCCCCCCCCCCCCCCCCCCCCCCCCCCCCCCCCCCCCCCCCCCCCCCCCCCCCCCCCCCCCCCCCCCCCCCCCTCCCCCCCGTGCTGGTGGCGGCTGCGCTCGCCCTGCCCGCCAGCGCGGGCCCATCCGGTCAGGCGGGGACGACCGCCACGGCACAGCCGTCCGGCCAGCTCCAGAGCGCCAACGGCGAGTACGTCGTCGCCTACGCCGACGGCGCCTCGGCGGCCGCCGCCCGGGCCGCCATCAAGGCCGCCGGCGGCACCGTCCTGAAAGAGAACACCCGGGTCGGCGTGGCCACGGTCAAGTCGACCAACCCGGCCTTCATCGCCGCGGCCGGCAGCCAGTCCGCCCTTGTCGGTGCCGCCCGCAACCGTCCGATCGGCAGGCTCCCCAGCGGCGCCGGCGCGCCGCGGGAGGACGTGGAGCGCCTGACCGCGGCGGAGCGCGCCGCGGCCAAGAGCTCGGCGTCCAGAACCGGGAAGGCCCCCGACCAGGAGCCCCTGGCCGACAAGCAGTGGGACATGCGGATGATCGACGCCACCCCGAGCGGCTCCTACCGGGTCAACCAGGGCCGCCGCGGGGTCATGGTCGGCATCATCGACACCGGCGTCGACGGCAACCACCCGGACATCAAGCCCAACTTCGACGCCGCCCTGAGCCGGAACTTCACCACCGACATCCCGCTGGTCGACGGACCCTGCGAGGTGCCGTCGTGCGTCGACCCGCCGAACGTGGACGAGAACGGGCACGGCACCCACGTGGCCGGCCTGGCGGCGGCCGCCCTCAACGGGCTCGGCACGGCCGGCGTGGCGCCCAAGGTCACCCTGGTCAACATCCGGGCCGGGCAGGACTCCGGGTTCTTCTTCCTGCAGCCCACGGTGGACGCGATCGTCTACGCCGGGCTGGTCGGGATCGACGTCATCAACATGAGCTACTTCACCGACCCTTGGCTCTTCAACTGCCTCGACAACCCGGCCGACTCGCCGGAGGAGCAGCTCGAGCAGCGGACCATCCGGGTCGCCACCCAGCGGGCGATCAACTTCGCCAGCGGCCACGGGGTCACCCCGGTCGCCGCCGCTCGGCAACGAGCACACCGACCTCGGCAACCCGACCATCGACGACGACCAGCCCCGACTTCCCGCCCGGGTCGGAGCGTACCCGCGAGGTCGACAACTCCTGCATCACGGTGCCGACCGAGACCCGCGGCGTCATCTCCATCTCCGCCCTCGGTCCCAGCGGCTACAAGGCCGACTACTCCAACTACGGCATCGAGCAGACCGACTTCTCGGCCCCGGGCGGGTGGTTCCGCGACTACTTCGGGCTCCCCCAGAACCGGCAGGTCGAGAACCTCAACCTGTCGCCCATACCCGGAGAACGTGGCCCTCGCCGAGGCGAGCTGACCCTGACGGCACCCCGAACACACCCTTCGTGCGTGCGGGACTGCAAGGGCAGCACCTGCGCCTACTACCAGTACCTGCAGGGCACCTCGATGGCCTCACCGCACGCCGCCGGCGTGGCCGCGCTTATCGTCAGCGCCCACGGCAAGCGTGACAACCAGCACGGCGGGCTGACCCTCAACCCGCGCACCGTCGAGCGGATCCTCACCAAGACCGCCAAGCAGACGCCGTGCCCGTCTCCGCCGAACTTCGCCTACCCCGACGACCGTGATCCGAGCTTCGACGGGGTCTGCGAGGGGACGCTCGCCCGCAACGGCATCTACGGCCGCGGCGTCGTGAACGCCCTCACCGCGGTCCTCGATAGGCCCGACGCGCCGGTCGCCTGACCGGCCGCACGGGGCGCCGCCTCCGGGCGGCGCCCCGTCGGCGTCCGGCCCCGGTCAGCGCGGCGCTCCGTTCCCGGCGGGCCGCAGGCGCGCCAGCACCACCGCGGCCGCGACCAGGCCCAGCCCGACCAGCAGGATGGCCAGGGGGGCGCCGAGGTCGCGCCAGTGCTGGCCGGCGAGCTGGCCCAGGAACACCACCATGCCCACGGCCCCGATCCCGAGCGGCACGTTGCGCCGCAGCGCGCTCCCGGCCACGATCAGGCCGACGGCCAGGCCCAGCCCGAGCCACAGCCCCCAGTCGCCCGGCCCGGCCCCCCCGGCGTCCAGCACCTCCGGCCCCGACAGCAGAGCCAGCGACCCCAGGGCCTCCGAGGTGCGGCGCGGCCCGCACCAGCCCGCGCCGGCCCAGCTCCAGCCAGGCCAGCCCGAGGACCAGGAAGCCGTACCCCTCGACCGTCTCCCACGGCCAACCGAGCTCGTCGCCGGCCGCCACCATGGTCGCGACCACGGCCGCGAACAGCGCCAGCTGCTGCAGCACCCGCCGCTCCAGCAGGTACAGCCCGCCGGCCAGGACCAGCGCCCCACCCGCGACCCACAGCGACGGGTCGTCGAGGGCGTCGCCGCCGCTCCCGCCCAGCAGCACCGCCAGCCAGCCCGCGAACGCCGCCACCGCCCCCAGCCAGAGCACGCTGGCCAGCCGCGGCAGCACCCGGCCCCGGTCCTCCCGCAGCCGCCACCCGGCGGCCAGCAGCACCGTGGTGACCACCGCCAGCACCGCCACCCGCCCCCAGTGCCCGAGCTGGGTCCAGGACTCCGCCCCGAGCACGAACCCGGCCACCAGCGCCAGCCCTCCGCCCAGGTACCCGAGCACCTCGACCGCCACCGCCCGCCGGCCTCCCGCCGGCTCGCGGTACGTCCCCTCCAGGGCCAGGATGGCGTCGCCCTGTTCGCGCCCGATCACCCCGGCCTCGACCCACCGGTCCACGTGCCGACCCAGCTCCTCCACGCTCACCGCCTCCAGCGCCGCCGCCCGGTCCCTCGGCCGGGCCGTTCGCGACAGCCTCCCGGGTTCGATGGTCCGGGACCAGAGCACCTACCCTCAGATCGGGAGGTTGCGGTACCCAGGTCCCCCTGGGTAGTTCCGGCGTAGCCGTTACCCGACGACCCTTGCTGCGAAGACGGTGACCGTGAACACGGGCCCAGAGCAAGAACTGGAATGGCTGCGGCAGAACAACCTGATCTACGGCGGCCTGATCGGGATCGGCGTGGTCCTGGTGCAGCCGTTCGCTGCAGATCGCCACATCCGCCCGTGTTGCTGAGGAGCGGTCAGCTCTGATCGCTGACACCTGGGCCGGATCGCGTCATGGCGGAGCGCTCACCGTGCAGGGGTGGGCATCCTGCACAGAGTGCGTTCGAGCCGGTTACGCAGCGTAGTCGAGGATCTGCGCGCTCGTGGCGTACGCCCGCACCACGTTGGCTGCATACACGAGATCCTTCTTGTTCTGGTAGGTCTCGCTGATGAAGAGCACTTCGCCGTTGCTGGCCACGATCCGGCAGTAGAACTGGCCGTTGATGGCACGGTGGACCTGGAACTCGATCACGGTTGTTGGTTCTCCTCGTCCTGGGTGCCCGGCGGCGCCCACCAACGGCGGGTTATCCGTGGCCGACGGGCAGTCTTCTCCCAGCAAGATCTCATCACCGTAATTATCTTGATGTCAAAACTTCGCACACAACAGATACAACGGTCTATCCAGAGATATCAGCCAACCGGCCATCCCGCTGCCCACCGTCCCGAGCGCAAGCTGGTGTTCGGTCGGCGTCTTCGTCCGCTGAGCGCGCTTGAATGTGACAGGCACCATCCCTAGCAGGATGACCGCCACCTCCAGAACTTAGCGTGCTTGGAATGATCACGATCGAAGGCTGGACTCATGTGAGCGATTGACGACGCAATTGGTTGAGCTTCATGTTCACGACGTCTCTGCAGCAATGCTTGGTCTCCAACCGTGTAGTCGTCGCGAAGAATTCGTGCGCAGTCATCGTCGCCTTGCACTAATTGCACGTCATGCAAGCCGGGACGATATTGTCCGGCTAAGTTAGCCCACCACGAGACACTGGCACTAGGTGCTCTTGAGCAAGGTCGTTACGTATGGAGCCCACAATAGAAACGACAGCTATTATGCGGGAAGACTATCTTCTTCCATATTGGAGTGAGATCGATCTTTCCGGCGGGGGGTTGAGTTGAGGGGTCGGGAAGGATGGCTGGGTGAGCAGACAGCAGAAGCCGTCACGGCAGGTGTCGGTGGACGAGCAGATCCAGGTCGTGTTGGCCGTGTTGACGGGCGAGTTGTCGCTGGCCGAGGCAGCACGTAGGCATGGGGTGTCCTCGGCGACGGTGGGCAACGGCAACGCCCTCGCCGTCGAACACTGCGGTTAGTGTGTGGCCTTTGGCGGACCCGCTACTTGACTAGGAGTCCCGACATGACCAGTAAGTTCACCGAGCTTGCGATCGACTGTGCCGATCCCAACGGTCTCGCCCGGTTTTGGTGCTCGGTCCTTGACTACGAGGTGCAAGACGAAGACGACGGAATTGTCACAATTGGCTCCCCTATGGTGCCTGAAGGCAAGAACCACCTTGGCCCAGTGCCACCGACGTTGACATTCGCGCACGTGCCCGAGGGCAAGACCGTCAAGAACAGGCTCCACCTCGACGTCAACCCAACCGACAGGGAGCAAGACGAAGAGGTCCGTCGCCTGCTCGACCTGGGTGCTCGACACGCCGACGTCGGCCAAGGCGATGTGAGCTGGGTCGTACTTGCCGACCCAGAGGGGAACGAGTTCTGCGTCCTTGCGGACCGCCGCCCCTGATCGGAGGCCGCACACCGCGCCGACCTACTTCCTGTCGCCTACCCACGCTCACGCGACAGATAATATCTATTCGTGGCGTCCATCGCGTAGGCGTCGCTGTCGACGGTCACTCTTTCGATCCCCATAGCTCCCGGAGCATTGTCGATCTAGCCATGCCATTGATGCAGGCGACCCAAGCGACCTTCGGGACCACAATCTGATCTGCCGGCGAGCGTCGTACGAGCTGCTTAAGATGAAGCTCATCGAGCTGCGGGTCCTGGTGGCCTCTGGTGACCGTTGGTGACCGCTCGCGCCCCTGTGGTGCCGGTGCGCCACGGACCCAGTACGGACCCAGGTCAGGTCCTGTCCGGTCGCGGACGCCTCCGGCGGATGATGAGTTGCGTGCAGTTGGACGGATTTCGGTAAACTTCAATGGGTTGGAGAACGTTATCTCTGCAGTCGTCTGGACATTTGTAGGCCCATACCCGATGCTGGGTGTGCTGCTCACGGCTGGCGATCGTTCGATCGGCTACTATCGAAGTTCAAGCAGTTAGCTCATTACAGAATATCCGAGCCCAGCATATCGAACTCAATAGCGGCTGGCTGCCCAAGGCCAAATCAGTACAGCAGCAGCGAAACCGCATTCTTCACTCGGCTTGGCTGGAGCCGAGGATAGAAGCTCTGGAATCGAGCCACACAAGACAACTGTTAGGGACATTGACATGGATCACAACCTTCATCCGTAGAGTGTTCGCGAGCTGGACGAGATCGCTGATCGCATCGATGCCGTTAAACAAGAACCGCCGACCTCAACGACGCTTCAGCCAGATGAAGCTGCTCGGCTAGGATGCTGGAGCTGGCGACGTGCCTTTGATGATGGGCCGTACCTCAGTACGGAGGAGTTGCCTGCCCGCATGGATTGGGCACTGAACCAGGCGCAGGAGTCATTAGTGTGGGAGGTTCGCACACAGCCGAGGAGCTTCAGCGCGCCGGACAATCTGGGACTACCGAGGGGCACGGTGCCGCCTGGCAGGCTTTCAAGCGAGCTTGCGCGAGAGTCGGCGAATAAGTATCGATCGCGATTGATCGGTAGTTCGGAACCATGACCGCCGAGGAGCTTGCCTGGCTCAGGGCGGTCACGAGGCTGTACAAGGGGATTGACAAGGTCATCCATCAGTCGGCCACGCTGACGCGCGCCAAGATGACGTCGGATGCGAACACGCTTCGCGCCTGCAGTCGTGAGCTGGCGCGAATCGGGTCCCCTGGCGACCGCCTGCAGCCGGTCTATGTGATCGTCAAGAAGGCGTGCCGGACCTTCGACAAGGGTGCGAAATGCTGGGCCACGGCCGCAAGCGTCAGCATGGCGGACGGCGGGGTCATCGTCGGCACCCCCGAGGAGCGGACGCAGCGGCGGGCGATCGACTGCGGCGGTGCAGCTGCGGGGAACGGCAGCAACCTCCTCTTCGATGCTGAGTCAAGGGCGAGGAGATCAAGGCCAAGTTCGGGTGACGTCGTGGTTTCGGGCGATCGGGCGACCGGGCCGCTGGGTGGCCTCGCTCGACGGTGCATTCCAGTTTGGGTGATGAGGCCGTTCATGCGATCGATCTGGAGGGGACTTCCCATGCGATTCATCATCGACCGTAGCGCTGCCCGGCTGGCCATCGCGGTCGTGTGTGTTGTGCTGTCAGCGGGTGCGGCGGCCAGGCGGCCGACTCGACGGCCGCGCGCGAGCCCACCGTGAGCACGCTCCCGCCGACCACGACGATCCCGCCCTTGACAGCCGAAGAGGTTGATTGGCTCGATGAGGTCGATAAGCTGCCCGAGAAGATGGAGAACGCCTACAAGGAGATCCCGCCCAACCTCACGACCTCCGCCCTCGTCATGGCGGCGAGCAAGCTTCGCACTTGCAGCCGCGAGCTGCGGAGGATCGGTGCTCCCAGCGACCGGCTGCAGCCGGTCTATGCGCTGGCGAAGAAGGGGTGCGCCGAGTACGACAAGGGGGCGCGATGCTTCACCGCGGCCGCTCGTATTGGCATCCCGCTGGCTGACTCGCCCGAGAGTCGGGCGATGGATCGCGCGATTCAGTGTGGCTTCAATGCTCAGATAAAGGGTGGGGAGCGCCTCGCTGACGCTTTGAATAAACGCTTTGAGATCGAGAACTCAATTCGCTGACTGCGATGTTTCGGGCGATCGACCACAGGTGACCGCGCCTCGACGTCGTTATGTCGTCGAGGTCGTCGCCCTCACGGTCGAGCAGACGCGAGCACTTCTGGCCGCCGCGGCTAGAAATCGCTTTAGGGCCTTGTTCGAGCTCGCCGTCAAGACTGGCATGCGCCGAGGCGAATTACTTGCACTCCGATGGGAGGACGTCGACCTGAACAAGGGCAAGCTTCAGGTCCGCGGCACGCTGCGCCGGACCCGCGAGGGACTTACGTTCGGTGTTCCAAAGACCGCAACCTCTCGACGCCAGGTGGTGCTGTCGCCATCCTTGGTGGCAGCCCTTCGGTATCACCGCGAACGCCAGCAAGAGGAGCGCCAGGGGTCGGTGGTCTGTGGCTGAACCTGGGGTTGGTGTTTCCCAATACGCTCGGACGGCCCATGGAGCCTCGGGACCTTCTCGCCAACGTGTACCGCCCCGTCCTTAAGGGTGCGGGGTTATCCCCTGTCACCTTCCATGCGCTTCGGCACACCGCCGCGACGTTGCTGCTGTCAGAGGGTGAGCACCCACGGTGGTCCAGGAACTGCTGGGTCACGCCCAGGTCAGCATCACGCTGGACCGCTACAGCCACATGACGCCCAGGTTGAAGAGCAACGCCGCCGCAGTCATGGACCGGTTGGTGGACGAGGAGGTGTGACTTGTCCGCTGCTGTTGCTGTCGGAATGGCTGTCGGGGCCATTACTTCCGCGTTGCTCGTGCCTAGAATGCCTGCTTGGAGGCGTCCGGGTCCTGGTGGGCCCCCCGGTCTTCAAAACCGGTGTGAGCAGCGACCCTGCTCAGGCGGGTTCGATTCCCGTCCGCCTCCGCTACCAGCGGCTTTCCTCTCCGCTCGGCTCCTTCGTTCGCCTGTCTTGCTTGCGTCTTGGCACAGACGCTGGCACAGTCCTGCGCGATCGAACTGTTCAGGAAGGCAAGCAAGGTGATCCGGAACCGCGGCGGCTACTGGCAGGTCAAGGTCTACGCCGGCCTCGATCCGCTGACCGGCAAGCAGCGCTTCGAGTACGACCGCGCCAAGACCAAGCGCGAAGCCGGGCGGGTCGAGGCGGCGCTCAAGACCAAGGTGGCCGAGGGTCGTAGCCGCGGCACCGCCGCGCGGACGGTCGCCGACCTAGTGGAGCGCTGGTACGAGTGGCGCCAGGGCGTCAAGGAGATCTCCCCCACCACCTTGGAGGGCTACCGGCGCCAGATCGACCAGCGCATCATCCCGGCGCTCGGGCGCATCCCGGTCCGGCGCCTGGACGTGGAGACCCTAGACGGCTTCTACGCCGAGCTGCGCCGGCGTGGCAAGGCCGGCGGCCAGCCGCTGTCGGCCAGCACCGTCCGCGCCGTCCACACAGTGCTGTCCGGGTCGCTACGGCAGGCGGTGGCCTGGGGCTGGATTCCGCACAACCCGGCCCGGCTGGCCACCCCGCCGTCGGTGCAGCGCAGCGACGTGGCCCCGCCACCGGTCGAGCAGGTGGCCGGCCTGCTGGCGACCGCGCTCGAGCGCAACCCCAGGCTCGGCTTGTTCCTGCGGCTGGCGGTGGTGCTCGGCGCCCGCCGAGGGGAGCTGTGCGCGCTGCGCTGGCACCACGTCGACCTGGATCGGGGCGAGGTCCTGCTGGAGCGCGGAGTGGTCTACGTGAGCCGGCAGCCCCTGATCGACAAGCCCACCAAGACCCGCAGCAAGCGGCGCCTCGCCCTGGACACCAGCACGGTGGAGTTGCTCCGCGCACACCGCGAACGGTCCGAGCAGGTCGCCAGGGAGCTGGATTTCACGCTCCCGGCCAGCGCCTACGTGTTCAGCCGGGAGCCGGACGGGTCACGGCCGCTCGCGCCCACCCTGGTCAGCCACCAGTTCGCCGCCCTGGCTCGATCGCTCGGGGTGCGATGCCGCCTGCACGACCTTCGGCACCTGATGGTCACCTACCTGATCTCCCAGGGCGTGGACTGGCGCACCGCGGCCGGCCGGGCCGGCCACGCCGGCCCGCACATGACGCTGGGGACCTACGCCCACTTCCAGCCCGCCCAGGACCGCGCCGCCGCCGAGCTGCTCGCCACCCTCTGCGACGCCCCGCCGAAGGCCACGCAGTAATCGGCACCGCCGCGTGCGCCATACTGGTATGACAGCTTCGTCCGATACGGTGAGCGAGGTGACACGGATGGGCGAGCAGGCGCCCCGCGGCACGCTCTACGTGGTCGTCTGCGCCGCGCCCCCCGCCGCCCACGTCCAGGACCTCGTGAAGCTCGCACAAGCGGCCGGCTGGGAGGTCGCCGTCACCGCCACCCCGGAGGCGCTCGCGTTCATCGACGCGCCGCTGCTTGAGGCCATCACCGGCTTCCCGGTCCGCCACCGGTGGCGGGAGCCGGATGAGCCTGAGAGCGTGCCCGAGGCCAACGCCATCGTGGTCGCCCCGGCCACCTTCAATACGATCAACCGGTGGGTGGCCGGGATCACCAACACGGTTGCGGTGGGCACGCTCTGCGAGTCCCTCGGCCTCGACGCCCCCATCGTCGCCGTCCCCAACGTGAACCCGCCGCTGGCGCGTCACCCGACCTTCCGGACGAGCCTCCGCCGGCTCCGCGAGTGGGGCGTGCGGGTGCTGTTCGAGGAGTCCGCCCCTCGAGAGGCTCGCATGCCCCCGTGGGAGGAGATCCTCGAGGAAGTCAACCAGGCGCACGAGGCCACCGGGTGGCCACCCCGAGGAGCTCCGGGGACAGGCACCGCGGCGAGGGTCGATGGAGGGGCGCCGTGACCCAGCCCGTGGAGTACATGTCGGTCGGCGAGCGCATCGCCATCTACCGTCGCCGGCGTGGCCTGTCCCAACTCGCCCTGGCCAACATGATCGGCCGGTCGGAAGCATGGCTGAGCCAAGTCGAGCGTGGCATCCGCCACGTCGACCGGGTGTCGGTGCTCATCAGGCTCGCACAGGTCCTGAAGGTCACGGTCGAGGACCTGATCGGCCAGCCGTTGTCGCTGGCGCCCAACGGCGGCATCGAGTTCCGCGCGATCCCCGCGCTGCGGGCGGCATTGACCGACTATGAGCTGATCCCGGCCACGTTCGGCGTCGCTACGGGCGACGGCCCGACCCGGGACCTGCCGAGCCTACGGCGCAATGTCGACCAGGCGAATCGCCTCTACCAGGCGGCCCACTACGAAGAAGCCGGCCTGCTGTGCTCGCGGCTCATTGGCGAAGTCCAGCGCGTAGCGCGCGAGCTGACTGGCAACGACCGGCGCGGTGCCTTCGGTGTTCTGGCGGAGACCTACCACATCACCGCCAAGACGCTGACTAAGGTGGGTGAGACCGAACTGGCCTGGATCGCCGCCGAGCGCTCCCTCCCGGCCGCGCAATCGGCGGAGCTTCCGCTGCTGCTGGCGGCCAGCGCCTATCACCTTGGGCATGTCTTCCTTCGGGCCGGTCAGGTCGAGGAGGCCACCAGCGTCGCGATGACCGCAGCGCGAGCCTTGGAGCCCGGGCTGGCGACCGCCAATCCGGAGCACCTGTCGGCATGGGGCGCGCTGCATCTGACCGCGTTGATCGCAGTTGCTCGCCAAGACGACCGGGTCGCAGTGCGCCAGCTTCTCGGCGAGGCGTGGACCACGGCCGACCGACTCGGCCAGGAGCGCAACGACTTCTGGACCGCGTTCGGCCCCACCAACGTTGCGCTGCATGAGGTCTCAACGGCCGTTGAGCTAGGCGACCCGGGCGAGGTGGTGCGCAAGGGTGAGGCGCTCGACCCTGCGCGTTTCCCGCCGGGCCTGCTTGGCCGGCGCGCGCAGGTGTTCATCGACTTGGCGCGTGGATACACCCAGCAGCGCAAGGACGCTGCCGCCGTGAACATGCTCCTGGAGGCCGAGCGGCTCGCGCCCGAGGCGGTCAGGTATCAGGTGATCGTCAAGGAGATGCTGCGCGAGCTGCTGAGGCGCGAACACCGGGCAAGTACGCCTCAGCTACGCCCGCTGGCTGTCCGAGTCGGCATCCTTCGCG
>CAVTCL010000007.1:0-28256 GCA_963733175.1 uncultured Actinomycetota bacterium | reverse complement strand
AGAGGTCCTCGAGGACCGCGTCGGCGGTGCGGCGGCCGGAGGCGAGGGCGCCGTTGATGGAGGCGGTGTCGCGGTGGTCGCCGCAGACGTAGAGGCCGGGGCGGAGGCGGACGGGGCGCTGGGGGGGGTCGAGGGTGCCTGGGGGCTGGGCGGGCTGGGCGTGGGGGATGTGGTAGGTCTTGAGGTGGCGCCAGGCGACCACGCCGGAGCCGAACCAGTCGGCGAGCTGGCCGAGGACGGCGGCCTCCAGGTCGGGGCCCTTGGGGAGGTCGGGGCGGTCGACGACGGCCGCCGAGATGAGGGCGGCGCCGGGTGGGGCGTAGGTGGGGGCGACGGCGCTGGGGACGCAGAGGTTGTTGACCGGGCCCTGGCCGTCGCCGTCGAGGACGATCACCGGCTCGTCGACCGGGGCCCGGTCGGCGGCGAAGTAGAGGCAGCTCACCGCGACCGACCGCGGGGGCCGCCGGCTCGCCGCCGAGCAGCTCGGAGGCGGTGGGGCCGTCGGTGGCGACCACGACCGCCCTGGCCGGCAGCTTCTCGCCCCCGGCGAGGGTGACGCCGCCGTCGCCGACGGCGGTGACCCGCTGGCCGAGGCGGACGCAGTCGGGAGGGAGGCCGCCGGCGAGCTGCTCGCCGATGGCGCCCATGCCGCGGGTCGGGAGGGCGACGTCGCCGAGGGCGAACATCCGGTAGACGAACTCGAACATGCGGCTGGAGGTGCCCAGCTCCCGGTCGAGCAGGACCCCGCCGAACAGCGGCCGGAAGAAGCGGTCGACGATGGCGTCGGAGAGGCCGTTGGCGGCCAGGGCCTCGCGGGTGGTGGTCTCCGGGCGGGCGAACAGCTCCTCCAGCGACCCGGCCACCACCCGGCGGCGCAGGCTCGCCACCTTCAGCTTGTCGCCGAGCGTGCCCACCGGGGCCAGGGCGGTGCGCAGCCCGTCCCAGCGCCGCCGGAACGGGTCGGCCACGGTCACGAACCGGTCGCCGGTGCGGACCATCGCCCCCGGGTAGAACGGGTGCAGCTCCAGCTCCCGGTAGTCGAGCGCCTCGGCGGCCTCGGGGTAGGCGGTCAGCAGGACCTGGAAGCCCCGGTCGAGCAGGAAGTCGTCGACCCGGTCGGTGCGGACCCGGCCGCCGACCCCGTCGGACGCCTCCAGCACGGTGGCGGCGACGCCCTTCTCGTGGAGGCGGCGGGCGCAGCGGAGCCCGGCCAGCCCGGCGCCGACGACGTAGACGCCGCCGTCCTGCGTGGCCATCTAGCCGCCGGGCCGTCCGGTCCGGGCCGCCTCGGCGTCCCGGCGCAGGTTCCCCGGCAGGGCGAAGTGGACGTCCTCGGGGACCACCTCGACCTCGCGGACCTCGGTCGCGCCGCGCTCGCGGAGGGCGTCGACCAGCTCGTCGACCAGCCACTCGGGGGCGGAGGCGCCCGAGCTGACGCCGACGGTGTCGACCCCCTCGAACCAGGCCGGGTCGACCGCCGAGGCCTGCGAGACGAGGTGGGCCTGGCAGCCGGCGGCCCGGGCGACCTCGACCAGGCGGACCGAGTTGGAGGAGTTCTCGGCCCCGATCACCAGCACCAGCTGGCAGTCGCGGGCCAGGGTCTTGACCGCGGCCTGCCGGTTCTGGGTGGCGTAGCAGATGTCGTCGGAGCGGGGGCCGGCCAGCACCGGGAACCGCTCGCGCAGGGTGCCGATGACCCCGGCGGTCTCGTCGACCGACAGGGTGGTCTGGGTGAGGTAGGCGACCCGCTCGGGGTCGGCGACCTCCACCGCGGCCGCCTCGTCCTCGTCGCCGACGAGGTGGACGGCCCGGGGCGCGTGGCCCATGGTGCCGACGACCTCCTCGTGCCCCTCGTGGCCGATGAGCACGATGTCGTAGCCCTTGGCGGCGAACTTGCGCGCCTCCTGGTGGACCTTGGTCACCAGCGGGCAGGTGGCGTCGATCACCCGCAGGCCGCGGGTCCTGGCCTCGGCGTGCACCGTCGGGGCGACGCCGTGGGCGGAGAACACCACCGTCGCCCCCTCGGGCACCTCGTCGAGCTCCTCGACGAAGACCGCGCCCCTGGTCTCGAGGTCCTTGACCACGTGCAGGTTGTGGACGATCTGCTTGCGCACGTAGACCGGGGGGCCGTAGGTGGCCAGGGCGACCTCGACGATGTCGATGGCCCGCTCGACGCCGGCGCAGTAGCCGCGGGGGGCGGCCAGCAGCACCCGGCGGGGGGCGGCGAACGCTGGGATGGGGAGGCTGCTCATGCCCCCATTCTATCGACGCCGGCCGCTCGCGCCCGCCGAGCGGGCGTACCGTGTCGACAGCGGTGGGAGAGGAGGCGATGAGGGTGGAGCTGGAAGCGCTCGACCACGTCGGGCTGGTCGTCTCGGACGTGTCCCGGTCGGTCCGCTGGTACCAGGAGGTGCTGGGCCTGCGCCGCGCCCACCAGGAGGTGTGGGGCGACTTCCCGGCCGTGCTGGAGGCCAACGGCAGCGGGGTGGCCCTGTTCCCCAACGAGGACGGCGGGCCGGTCCCGGTCGACGACCCGATGCGCCACGTCGGGTTCCGGACCTCACGCCGGGGCCTGGAGAGGCCAAGGATGAGCTGGCGGCGCGCGGGGTCGAGTACGAGGAGGGCGACTACGGGGTCGCCTGGTCGGTGTACCTGCCCGACCCCGACGGCTACCAGGTCGAGATCACCACCTACGAGCCGGCAGCCCGGGTTTGAGCCGAGGCAACCGGGAGCTGGGTCGAGGCCAGGGAGCTCGACCGCCGCATCGTGGTCGTCTGGACCGTGCAGGACGCGATCGGCTACGGGGTGCTGACCCTGCTGGTGCTGGCCCTCGACATCGGGGCCAGGCTGGCCGGCGTGGACGTGCCCGGGCCACCCGGGCTGGCCGCCGGGCTGGTCGCGGTCGCCGGCGGCCTGGCCGCCTGGTGGTGGCCGCGGTCCCGCTACCGCCACTGGAGCTACCAGGTGGCCCCGGACGCGCTGGAGCTGCGCCACGGCGTGGTCCGCCGCATCCACTCGGCCATCCCCTACTTCCGGGTCCAGCACATCGACGTCGCCCAGGGCCCGGTGGAGCGGGCCGTCGGCCTGTCCCGGCTGGTCCTGCACACCGCCTCGGCCGGGACCGACGCCACCATCCCCGGCATCGCCGCCGGCGACGCCGAGGGCCTGCGCCGCCTCATCCTGGCCAGGGCCGGCCACGGCGATGCGGTCTGAGGACCCGGGCCCGCCCCCGCCGGACCCGGCCGCCCCGGAGGTCCCGGAGAGCCCGCGCCCGCCGGACCAGGCCCCCGAGGTCCCGCTCGACGGCGGGGGGCCGCGGCGGCTGCACGTGCTCAGCCCGGTGTTCTTCGCCACCCGGCACGCCTGGCGGCTGTGGCCGCTGGCCCTGCTGGTGGCGGCCCGGCGGCAGTTCTGGCTGCTCGTCCTCGGGGCCCTGGTGCTGCTGGCCTGGAGCACCGTCGAGTGGTGGCGCCACACCTACGCGCTGGAGGGCGGGGCCCTGCGGGTCGAGGAGGGCGTGCTGGCCCGCAAGCTCCGGGCGGTCCCCTTCGACCGGATCCAGCAGGTCGAGCTGGTCCGCAAGCCCCTGCACCGCCTGCTCGGCGTGGCCACCCTGCGGGTCGAGACGGCCGGGGGCGGCACGGCCGCCGAGGTCGACCTGGACGTGGTCACCCTGGCCGAGGCCCAGGCGCTGCGGGCGAGCCTGCTGCGGGCCAAGGCCCGGCTGACGGCCGCCCCCGCCGGCCAGGCGGGCGGCGGGACGGCCGAGACCGGCGCCGCCGGGGCCGAGGTCGCGGCGCCCCCGGCCGAGCGGGTGCTGCTCCGGCTCAGGGTCGGAGAGGTGATGCTGGCCGGGATCACCGGGTCGCGGGCGGCCGCCGCCCTGGTCGTGCTCGGCCCGCTCAGCCAGGCCGCCGACTGGTTCCCGGGCCTGGACGACTGGCTGTTCCAGCGGTTCGACCCGCAGGCGGTCGCGCCCACCACCCCGGCCGCGTTCCTGGCCGTGGCCGTGCTCGCCGTGGTCGTGTGGCTGGGCCTGGCCGCCGCCTCCAGCATCGTGACCGACTACGGCTTCACCCTCGCCCGGGTCGGGAACGACCTGGTGGTGCGGCGCGGGCTGCTGGAGCGCCGCGAGGCCGTCCTGCCCCTGGCCCGGCTCCAGGTGGTCCGGATCGAGGAGTCGCTGCTGCGCCGGGCCCTTGGCCTGGCCTCGATCCGCATCCAGAGCGCCGGCCGCACCGGGGCCGGCGACCAGACGGCCGGCCGCCTGGCCATCCCGGTCCTGCCCCGCGTCCAGGTCAACCAGGTCCTCGAGGAGCTGGTGGCGGGGGCGGCGCCGGTCCCGAGGCTGCTCGCCCCGCCGCCGGCGGCCCGGCGCCGGGCCGTGACCCGCAGCGTCGTCCGGGCCGCCCTGGTCGTGGCCGTGATCGCCCTGCCGCTGTGGCTGCTGCGCTCGGAGGGCGTGCTGGAGTTCCCGGCGGCCGTCGCGCTGGCCGCGCTGCCCGTGCTCGCCCTGGCCGTGGTCGCCGGCCGGGCCGCCTACCGGAGCCTCGGCCACGCCGCCGCCCGGGGGTTCCTGTACGCCAGGGTCGGGGTGGCGATCCGGGTGACCACGGTCGTCCCGGTCGCCAAGACCCAGAGCGCCAGCGTCCGCTCCTCCCCGTTCCAGCGCCGCTCCGGCCTGGCCACCCTCCACGTCGACATCGCCGGCGGCGGCCCCACCCCCCAGGTCCACGACGAGGCCGAACCCACCGCCGAGAGCCTGCTCCAGGTGGTGCTGGGCCGCCCCGTCAGGGCGTGAGGTCGAGGGCGGCGATGGCGCGGCCGAGGGCGGCGGCGACGTCGCCGACCAGCAGGTGGTGGCCGTCGGCGACCACCTGGCGGCCGCTGGCCACGACGGAGGTGACGTCGGCGGCGGTGGCCGCGAACACCAGGTGGTCGACGGCGTCGGCGGGGCGGGCGCCGGCCAGGCGCACCGAGTCGAGCCGGACCGTGACCAGGTCGGCCAGGCGGCCGGGGGCGAGGCGGCCGGCGTCCCAGCCGAGGGCGTCCATGCCCGACCCGGTGGCCGCGGCCAGCAGGTCGGCCGGCCGGTGGTGGCCGCGCCGCTCGGTGGCCAGCCGCTCGTCCAGCTCGACCGCTCTGGCCTCCTCGAACAGGTCGATCACGGCATGGCTGTCGGAGCCCAGGCAGAGCGGGCTGCCGGCGTCGGCCAGCGCCCTGGCCGGCCCGATCCCGTCGGCCAGGTCGCGCTCGGTGGTCGGGCAGAAGCAGGCGGTGGTGCCGGTGGCGCCGAGGCGGGCCACGTCCTCGCCGGTGAGGTGGGTGGCGTGCACGGCGGTGGTGCGCGGGCCCAGCACGCCGGCCGAGGAGGCCAGGGCGGCCGGGGTGCGGCCGGTGGCGGCCAGGCAGGCCTCGTTCTCGGCCCGCTGCTCGGACAGGTGCAGGTGCAGGGGGGCGTCGCGGGCGGCGGCCCATGCGGCCACGGTCGCCATGGCCGCCGGGTCGACCGCCCGCACGCTGTGGACGGCGGCCCCGACCCGCAGCCCGGGCCGGTCGTGGAGGGCGCCGGCCCGCTCGGCCCAGCGGTCGGCGTCGCCGTCGCCGAAGCGGACCTGGACGCCGGCCAGCGGCCGGCCGTCGAGCCCGGCCCGCAGGTAGCAGGTGTCGAGCAGGGTGAGCCGGATCCCGGCCCGGCCGGCCGCCTCGGCCAGCGCCTCCCCCATCCGGTTGGGGTCGGCGTAGGGCCGGCCGGCCGGGTCGTGGTGCAGGTAGTGGAACTCCCCCACGGCGGTGATCCCGGCCAGCGCCATCTCGGCGTAGGTGGCGGTGGCCAGCTCCAGGTAGCGGTCCGGGTCGAGGACGGCGGCGACCTGGTACATCAGGTCCCGCCAGCTCCAGAAGTCCCCCCGGCCGCGGTGGGTGCGGCCGCGCAGGGCCCGGTGGAAGGCGTGGGAGTGGCCGTTGGCCAGCCCGGGGACGGTGATCCCGGCGAGCCGGGTCGCCCCGGCCGGCGGGTCGACCCCCTCGGTCACGGCCGCGATCCGCTCGCCCTCGACCTCGACCAGGACCCGCTCGGCCACCCCCCGTTCGGGGCCCAGCCAGGCCAGCTCGGCGTGCCAGGCCCTCACGGCCGGGCCCGGGGGGGCCGGGAACGGCGGAGGGGCGGGCGGGTCCCGGCCCCGGGGCTCAGCGGCACGCCAGCTCCTCGGTCACCGCGGCCAGGGCCTGGACCCCGGCCAGGCAGTCGTCGAGCTCGGCCGTCTCGGCCGGGCTGTGGCTGGCCCCGGTCGGGTTGCGGACGAACAGCATGGCCGTGGGGACGGCGGCCGCCAGCGCGCCGGCGTCGTGGCCGGCGGCGGTGGGCAGCCCCACCGGCTCCAGGCCGCGGTCGCGCAGGCAGGCGTACACCCGGGCGGTCAGCTCGCCGTCGAGCTCGACCGCCGGGCTGCGCGACTCGCGGTCCAGGGCGGCGGTGAGCCCGTTGCGGTCCGCCGCCTCCTCGACCGCGGCCTGGAAGGCGGCCACCAGCCAGTCGAGGGTCTGGTCCCCCTCGGCCCGCGCGTCCAGCCAGGCCGACACCCGGCCGGGCACCGAGTTGGCCGAGTTCGGCTCGACCACGACCCGGCCGACGGTCGCGACCGCGTCCAGCTCGGTGGCGGCCGCCCGGGCGGCGAGCACGGCCGCGGCCAGCCCGAGCATCGGGTCGCGCCGGTCGGCCAGCCGGGTCGTCCCGGCGTGGTTGGCCTCGCCGGTCAGGGTGAGCCGCCAGCGCCCGTGGGGCCAGATGCCGGTCCCCAGCCCGACCGGCTGGCCCAGGTCGACCAGGCCCCGGCCCTGCTCGACGTGCAGCTCGACGAACGCGCCCAGCCGCCCCACCCGCGCCGGGTCGGGCCCGAGCGTCTCCGGGTCGACCCCGGCGGCCGCCATCGCCTCGGCGACGGTGACCCCGTCCTGGTCGGTGCGCCCGAGCACGTCCGGCGGGTCGAGCGCCCCGGCCAGGACCCGGCTCCCGAAGGTCGGCACCCCGAACCGCCCGCCCTCCTCGTCCGCGAACGCCACCACCGCCACCGGCCGCTCCGGCTCCACCCCCCGGGCGATCAGCTCCCCCACCGCCACCAGCCCGCTGACCACCCCGAGGGCCCCGTCGTAGGCCCCTCCCCCCCGGACCGTGTCCAGGTGGCTCCCGACCGCCACCACCCCACCCTGGTCCGCGGCGGGACCCGGCCACCAGGCCCAGAGGTTGCCGGCGGGGTCCCGGTCGACGGTGAGGCCGCGGGCGGTGGCCTCGGACTCGAACCAGGACCTGGCCGCGCGGTCCTCGTCGGTCCAGGCGAGGCGGGTCCAGCCGCCGGCCGGGTCCCGGCCGATCGCGGCCAGGCCGCCGAAGCACGCCTCGAACTCGTCCCGAAGCCGATCCCCGTTCCCGCTCATGCCGCTCCCAGCGCTCGACCCGCCGTCACCGGGAGAGTCTGCCACCGTCCGACCCGCCGGGCCGGCGCCTCAGGCCGTCGCCGCCCGGCTGACCGCGCGCCCGTCGGCCGGCGGCCCGGCCGGGGCCCTGCCGAACTGGGTCCGGTAGAGGTCGGCGTAGAGGCCGCCGGCGCCGAGCAGCTCGGCGTGGGTGCCCTGCTGGACGACCCGGCCGCCGTCGACGACCAGGATCCGGTCGGCGTTGACGATGGTCGACAGCCGGTGGGCGATGACCAGGCTGGTCCGGCCCTGCAGGGCGGCGGCCAGGGCCTCCTGGATGTGGACCTCGGCCTCGGAGTCGAGGTGGGCGGTGGCCTCGTCGAGGATCACGATCGCCGGGTCGGCCAGCAGCAGCCGGGCGATGGCCAGGCGCTGCTTCTCCCCGCCCGACAGCCGGTAGCCGCGCTCCCCGACCACCGTCTCCCACCGCTCGGGCAGGCTCTCGATCAGGTCGAGGATCCGGGCGGCGCGGCAGGCGGCCTCGATCTGCTCAAGGGTCGCGTCCGGCTTGGCGTAGCGCAGGTTGGCCAGGATGGTCTCGTGGAACAGGTGCGGGTCCTGGGCGACCAGGCCGATCGCGCCCCGCAGGCTCTCCAGCTCCAGGTCGCGCACGTCGACCCCGTCGACCCGGACGGCGCCCTCGCTGACGTCGTAGACCCGGGCGACCAGCATGGCGGTGGTGGTCTTGCCCGCCCCCGACGGGCCGACCAGGGCGACCAGCTCGCCGGGCAGGACGGTGAAGCTGACGTCGTGCAGGACCGGCTCGCCGGCGGCGGCCCCGATCGCGGCCGCCCCGCCGGTGAGGCTGGCGATGGTCGACTCCTCGGCGGTCGGGTAGCGGAAGCCGACGTGGTCGAACTCGATCCGCCCGGCGGGCCGGTCGAGCGCGACCGCCCCGGGCCGGTCGCGGATCGGGCTCTCGAAGTCGAGCACCTCGAACACCCGCTCGAAGGACACGAACGCGGTCATCACGTCCACGCGGGCGTTGGTCAGGGCCGTGAGGGGGCCGTAGACCTGGGTGACCAGGGCGGCCAGGGCGACGACGTCGCCGGCCTGCAGCTGGCCCTGGAGCACCTGCCGGGCCCCGAGCCAGTAGACGGCGGCCGTGCCGACGGCGCCGACCAGGCCGAGGACCACGAAGAAGGTCTGGCCGTAGATGGCGGAGCGGACCCCGATGTCGCGGACCCCGGCGGCCTTGTCGGCGAAGCCCTTGAGCTCCCGGTCGCGGCGGCCGAACAGCATCACCAGCAGCGCCCCGGCGACGTTGAAGCGCTCGTTCATGGTGGTGTTCATGGCCGCGTTGAGCTGCATCGACTCGCGGGTGATGGCCTGGAGCCGGCGCCCGACCCGGCGGGCCGGGAGCAGGAACAGGGGCAGCACGGCCACCGCGATCAGGGTGATGCGCCAGTTCAGCAGGAACATGGTCACCAGGGTCGTGACCAGGCTGATGAGGTTGGAGAAGACCGACCCGAGGGTGCCGGTGAGGGCCCGCTGGGCGCCCACGACGTCGCTGTTCAGCCGGCTGGTGAGGGCGCCGGTCTGGGTGTGGGTGAAGAAGGCCAGGGGCTGGCGCTGCACGTGGTCGAACAGGCTGGTGCGCAGCCGGTAGATCAGCCCCTCGCCGATGCGCGAGGACAGGACCCGCTGGCCGAGGGCGAGCCCGGCGTTGGCCAGGGCGACCCCGACGGCGGCCAGGCCGATCAGGTTGACCAGGCTGAAGCTGCCTGGGGGATGGCGGTGTTGAGCAGCTCGCGGACCAGCAGCGCGGGGACCACCGCGGCCAGCGACGACAACGCGAGCAGGAACAGGTAGCCGGCGATCTGCCAGCGGAAGTCGCGGGCGAACCCCCAGACGCGCCGGACCACGTCGCGCGACAGCTTGGTGCCGGGGGGCAGGGGTTCCCGGCGGGCGTGCCAGTACATACTATCATCCTGCTCGCCCCAACCCGTCGGCGGCCTCCGGCATTCCGGCCGGGCCGCCGGCCAGGGCGTTTCGGCGCAGCCGGGCCAGCAGGGCGGCGGCGGCCACCCCGGCGGCGGCGACCAGGAACGCCCGGTCGGTGCCGACCCGGTGGACCAGGCTGCCGCCGAGGGCGTTGCCGGCCGCGAACCCGGTCGCGAAGGCGGTCGTCACCCAGGTGAAGGCCTCGGTCACGGTGCCGGCGGGGGCGAGCCGGTCGACCAGCAGGTACAGGCAGGCGATGGCGGGGGCGATGCCGAGCCCGGCCAGGATCATGCCCGCGGCCAGCTGGGCCAGGCCGCCGGCGACGGCGAGCAGGGCGATCCCGGCCACGACGAGGGCGAGCAGGCCGACCATGCGCTGCTCGGGGCCGCGGTCGGACGCGCGGCTGCCGAAGGCCAGGCCGCCGACCATGCTGCCGAGCGCCCACAGGGCGAGCAGCGGGCCGGCCAGGGCCCGCGAGCCGAGCTGCTCGGCGCCCGCCACCACCGTCACCTCGACCGTGCCGAAGGCGCTGGCCAGCAGCACGATGGTGACCAGCACGGCCCGGATGCCGGGGCTGCGCAGCGCCCCGGCCCAGTCGGCGGCGCGACGCCGGGGCCGCCAGGCCCGCGACGCCGGGGTCGCGGCGAACACCCCGACCCCGACCAGCAGCAGCGCGCCGGTGCCGAGCACGGCCGCGGCCGGGGAGAACACGGCGGCCAGCAGGGCGACCAGCGGCGGCCCGACGACGAAGATCAGCTCCTGCACGGTCGACTCGACCGCGAACGCGGCCTGGAGCTGGCCGCCGTGGCCGAGCAGGTCCGACCAGAGCGCCCGCATGCACGCCCCGACCGGCGGGATCGACGCCCCGGCGAGGGCGGCCAGCCCGGCCAGCACGACCGGGGAGGCGCCCCGCCCGACCGCGGCCAGGGCCCCGAAGCCGAGCGCGCTGGCCACCGCGCAGCCGACCAGCACCCGGGTCTGGCCGACCCGGTCGACCAGCCGCCCCAGCAGCGGCGAGGTCGCCGCCAGAGCGATCGAGTAGGTCCCGGCGACCAGCCCGGCGACCGCGTAGGAGCCGCCGCCCTCCCGGACCAGCAGCACGATCGCCAGCCCGGCCATGGCCGTCGGCATCCTCCCCACCACCGCCGAGGAGAGCAGCCGGGCGACAGAGGGCGTGCGAAGCACATCAAGGTAGATCCGAAGGCGCATCCCCCGATGGTGCCAGACCACCGTGACGGCCCCGCCGGAGCTCCGGCGGGACTCCCCGGTGGGCGAGGCCTGAGGGCTAGCCCCAGCGGCGCAGCAGGCGCTCGGCGCTCCTCGGCCAGGTCGGTGAGGACCTGGGCGGCCGGGAGGACCCGGTTGGTGGCGCCGACGCCCTGGCCGGCGTAGTGGACCATGGCGGCGATCTCGCCGGTGGTCTCGCGGTTGGGGCAGGGGACGCCGAAGCGGGGGACGGGGAGGGTGGTCGCGCCCATGCGGGTCTCGCCCACGACCTCGCCCTCGAACGCCTCGGCGGCGGCCAGGGCGGAGCGCGAGGGTGCGGTGGGGCTCCGGTCCTGGAGGCCACATGACCGAGAAGGCGTCGGTGAGCACGGCGTCCTCGGCCCCGGCCTCCAGCAGGGCGGCGACGTAGGCGGGGTGGGCGCCGGACTCCTCGGTGGCCAGCAGCCGGGTCCCGACCCGGACCGCGGAGGCGCCGGCGGCCAGGCAGGCCGCGACCCCGCGGGCGCCGGCGATCCCCCCGGCGGCGACCACCGGGACCTCGACCGCGTCCAGGACCTCGGCCAGCAGCGGCAGCAGGGCGACCCGGCCCCGGATGCGCCCGCCGCCCTCCATCCCCTGCACGGCGACCAGGTCGCAGCCGGCGTCCACCGCCGCCCTGGCCTCGGCGACCGAGCCGGCCTGCCAGGAGGCCAGCGCCCCGCCGTCGTGGACCCGGGCCACCAGGGCCGGGTCGGGGTCGCCGTAGTAGAAGTCGACCAGCCGCGCCCCGGCCGCCGCGACCTCGACGCAGGCCGGGTCGGCCCCGAACGGCAGCAGGAAGGTGACCCCGACCACCCCGTCGGTGCGGCCGGCCAGGTCCTCCAGCAGCCCGGCCAGCTCGTCCGCGGGGAGCATCTGGGCCGGGACCATGCCGACCGCCCCCGCCCCGGCCGCCGCCGCGACCAGCTCGGGCGTGGTGACCCCGCCCATCGGGGCCTGCTGGAGCGGCAGCCGGCAGCCCAGCAGCTCGGTGAACGGGGTCGTCAGCACGGCGTCCGCACCACCGTCAGGGCCGGGTGAGGGGGGCGTAGCGGAGCAGCAGGCGCTTGCGGCCCAGCCCGGGGAAGTCGACCTCGGCCATGGCCCGCTCGCCCTGCCCGGACACGTTGGCCACGACCCCCTGGCCCCACTGGCGGTGGACGACCGCGTCGCCGGGGGCGAGGCCCAGGTCGAGGGCGCCGCGCTGGCGGCCGGCCAGCCGCTCGGCCGGGGTCGGCTGGCGGTCGAACGACACCGGCGGCGACGGCCGGGCGTTGAAGCTGCTCCGCCCGGCCCCGAACGCCGGGCTGGAGTCGCCCCAGCCGGCCGGGCCGGGCCGGGAGGCGCCGGCCTTGCGCTGGCCGGGGGCGACCGTGACCAGCTCCTCGGGCACCTCCTTGAGGAAGCGCGACGGCAGGTTGTAGCTGGTCGATCCGAACAGCATCCGGCTCCAGGCGTTGGTCAGGTACAGCCGCTCCCGGGCCCGGGTGATGCCGACATAGGCCAGGCGCCGCTCCTCCTCCAGCTCGCGCGGCTCGCCGATGGAGCGGACGTGGGGGAACACGTTCTCCTCCGAGCCCGACGATGAACACCACCGGGTACTCGAGCCCCTTGGCGGTGTGCAGGGTCATCAGGGTGACCGACTGGCTGCCCGCCTCGACCTGGTCGGCGTCGGTGACCAGGGCGATGGACTCGAGGAAGCCGGGGAGGGTGGGCTCGGCCTCCTGGCCCTCGCGCAGCTCGTACTCCTCGGCGGCCGACTGGAGCTCGCGGACGTTCTCGACCCGGCCCTGGCCCTCGATCGAGGTGTCGGCCTCCAGCTCCCGCATCAGCCCCGACAGGGTCCAGGCGTCCTGGACGAGCACGCTCGGGGAGCGGCCCTCCTCCACCCCGGCGGCCAGCTCGTCGAGCACGGCCACGAAGTCGCCCACCGCCCGGCCCTGGCGGGCGCCGAGGCCCGGCACCTCCCCGGCCCGGCGCAGCGCCTCCCCGAACGGGATCCCCTCCTCGGTGGCGAAGCGGTCGATGGCCCGCTCGGAGGTGTCGCCGATGCCGCGCCGGGGCACGTTCAGGACCCGGCGCAGGCTGACGGTGTCCAGCGGGTTGACCGTGGCCTTGAGGTAGGCGAGCAGGTCCTTGACCTCGCGCCGGTCGTAGAACTTGACCCCGCCGACGATCTTGTAGGGCAGCCCGGCCTTGACGAACACCTCCTCCAGGGCGCGCGACTGGGCGTTGGTCCGGTAGAAGACGACCACCTTGCCGTAGCCGAGGCCCTGGTCGTGCAGGCGCTCGACCTCCTCGACGACGTAGGCGGCCTCGTCGTGCTCGTTCTCGGCCTGGTAGCGGACGATCGGGTTGCCCGAGCCGATGGCGGTCCACAGGTTCTTGGGCTTGCGCTCCAGGTTGTTGGCGATCACCGCGTTGGCCGCGGACAGGATGGTCTGGGTCGAGCGGTAGTTCTGCTCGAGCAGGATGACGTTGGCCTCGGGGTAGTCGGCCTCGAAGTCGAGGATGTTGCGGACCGTCGCCCCCCGGAAGGCGTAGATCGACTGGTCGCCGTCGCCCACCACCGACAGGTTGCGGTGCTCGGCGGCCAGCAGCTTGAGCAGCTCGTACTGGGCGACGTTGGTGTCCTGGAACTCGTCCACCAGCACGTAGCGGAAGCGCTGCTGGTAGGAGGCGAGCACGTCCGGGTGCTCCTGGAACAGCCGCACCGTCTGGAGGATCAGGTCGTCGAAGTCCATGGCGTTGGACTCGGCCAGCCGCCGCTGGTAGAGCCGGTAGGCCTCGGCGGCCTTCTTCTCGAACCAGCCGAGGGCGCGGTCGGCCGCGGCCTCGGGGTCGACCAGCTGGTCCTTCCAGGCGCTCACGGCGTTGCGCATGGACCGGGCCGACAGCCGCTTGGGGTCGTAGTCGAGCTGCCGGCAGACCTGGGTCATCAGCCGCTCGGCGTCGCCCTCGTCGTAGATGGAGAAGGTGGAGGTGTAGCCCAGGTGCGACCCGCTACGACGGAGGATGCGCACGCAGGCCGAGTGGAAGGTCGACACCCACATCGCCTTCACCACAGGCCCGACCAGGTGGCGCAGCCGCTCCTGCATCTCCCGGGCCGCCTTGTTGGTGAAGGTGATGGCCAGCACGGCCGTGGGCGGCACCCGCTTGTCCTTGATCAGGTGCGCGATCCGGTGGGTCAGCACCCGGGTCTTGCCCGACCCGGCCCCGGCCACGATCAGCGTCGGCCCCTCGGTGGCCAGCACGGCCAGCCGCTGAGCGTCGTTCAGTCCGTCCAGCAGGTCGGGGGACGCGCCCGGAACGTCGTCCGGCACAGGCGTTGGGTCCACGACCGCAGTATACGAGCGCCCACACCCACAGGCCGCATTGGTAACGATGTGGATGCGGGTCTGGGCGGGTCCTCCCTTGTGTGGAGGAAGGATTAGGCTTGCCGGCGATGAGCCCAGGGGAACCTGCTACGAGCACGTCGGTTGCGCGCTCGCCGGCCGCGTTGTCGGTGCGAGGGCTGCGAAAGGCGTTCGGGTCCAAGGTGGCGGTGGCCGGGATCGACCTGGACATCCCCCACGGGTGCTTCTTCGGGCTGGTCGGGCCCAACGGGGCCGGGAAGACGACCACGCTGGGGATGGTGACCGGGCTGCTGCGGCCCGACGGCGGGCTGGTGCTGATCGACGGGGTCGAGGTGTGGCGCGACCCGGTGGAGGCCAAGCGGCGCATCGGGGTGCTGCCCGAAGACCTCCGGTTGTTCGACCGGCTCACCGGGGCCGAGCTGCTCACCTACAACGGCCTGCTGCGGGGCCTGCCGGCGCCGGTGGTGGAGGCGCGGGCCGGCGAGCTGCTGGAGGTGCTGGGGCTGGCCGAGGCGGCCGGGACCCTGGTGGTCGACTACTCCCACGGCATGCGCAAGAAGATCGCCCTGGCCTCGGCCCTGCTGCACGCCCCCCGGGTGCTGTTCCTGGACGAGCCGTTCGAGGCCATCGACCCGGTGTCGGCCCGGACGATCCGCGGCCTGCTGGAGCGCTACACGGCCGGCGGGGCCACGGTGGTCTTCTCCAGCCACGTCATGGACCTGGTCGAGCGGCTGTGCGACCGGGTCGGGATCATGCACCTGGGCCGGCTCATCACCGAGGGGCCGACCGACCAGGTGCGGGCCGGGCGCAGCCTGGAGGACGCCTTCGTCGAGCTGGTGGGCGCGAGCCACGCCGGGGCCGAGGAGCTGGGTTGGCTGGGCACCTGGTCGGCCTGAAGCTGGCCCTGCTCCGCAACGGGCTGCGCCGCAGCAACTGGGCCCAGCAGGCCGCCCTCGCCCTGGGCGCGCTGGCCGGGCTGCCCCTGGCCTTCGGCGGGTTCCTGCTGCTGGCCCTGGTGCCGCGGGCCGAGCCGCGGGCCGGGCTGCTGCTGGTCGAGGCGGTGTTCCTGCTGCTGTTCCTCGGCTGGGGGCTGTTCCCGCTGCTGAGCTTCGCCGGCGACGCCAGCCTCGACCCGTCCCGGCTGGCCCTGCTGCCGCTGCGTCCCGGGCAGCTGGTGGCCGGGCTGTCGCTGGCCGCCTGCGTCGGCGTGGCCCCGCTGTGCACGCTGGTCGCCCTCGGCGGGGCGGTGGTCGGGTTCGGCACCCTCGGCCCCGGGCTGGTGCTGGTGGTGGCGGCGGTGCTGGTGCAGTTCGCCCTGTGCATCGTCGGGTCGCGGGCCCTGCTCACCGCCCTGTCCCGCCAGCTCCGCTCCCGCAAGGCCCGCGACCTGGTGATCGTGCTGGTGTCGGTCACCGCGATCGGCTTCAACCTGGCCCTCCAGGTCGGGGCCCGGCTGGCCGAGCGGCTGGAGCGGTCCGACCTGGAGGCGCTGCGGCCGCTGGCCCGGGTGCTGGGCTGGCTGCCGCCCGGCCTGGCCGCCAGGTCGCTGGTCGACGCCAGCCAGGGGCGGCTGCTGGCCTCGGCCGCCGAGCTGGCCGGGGCCGCCCTGGCGGTGGCCCTGCTCGGCTGGTGGTGGTGGCGCAGCCTGGACCGGGTGCTGACCACCGCCGAGCCGGCCGCCAGGGCCCGGGCGGCCCGCCAGCCCACCCGCCTGTTCCCGCGCCCGCTGCGGCGGCTGCTCCCCGCCGACCAGCGGGGCGCGGTGGCCGCCAAGGAGCTGCGCTACCTGGCCCGGCACCCGCGGCTGCGGGTCGCCTGGATGATGAGCGGCCTGCTCGGGCTGGGCCTGGTCGTGTTCGTGTCCCTCACCGAGGGGCTGCGGCATCCCTGGATCGTGCTGGCGTCGCTGGCCATGGCCTTCCTGGCCAGCCAGAACAGCCTGAACCAGTTCGGCTTCGACGGCCCCGCCTACTGGACCCAGGTGGCCGCCGGCGCCGACCCGCGCGGCGACCTGGTCGGCCGGAACCTGGCCTCGATGGTGACCGGCACCCTCACCACGGCCGTGCTGGCGCTGGTGCTGGCCCTGGTCACCGGCGGCTGGCTGTACGTGCCGGTGGCGCTCTGCCTCGGCGTCGGCGTGCTCGCCCTGTCGCTGGGCGTGGCCGACGTGATCTCGGTGCGCTTCGCCTACCCGCTGCCCGACGACGCCAGCAACCTGTGGGCGGTCCAGGGGACCGGGCAGGGGTGCCTGGTCGGGGTCGTGCAGATGGTCGCCTTCGCCGCCCAGGGCCTGCTCCTGCTGCCGCTGGCCGCCCTGGTGGGGGTCGGCCTGGTCCTGTGGCCGCCGGCGCTGGTGCTGGTCTGCCCGCTGGCGATCGCCTACGGCGCCTGGCTGTGGCGGGTCGGGCTCGGCCTGGGGGCCGACTGGCTCGCCGGCCACCAGCCCGAGCTGCTGGCCGCGCTCAGCGCCCGCCGGGCCGCCTGACCCCGATCTGCACCCCCTACCCCGCCCGGCGGCGGCGGTGGATACTGCTCGAACCGTTCCATCTCCGGCCAGGAGGGAGATCGGCGATGCCGCCAGCGTCCCCGTCCACCGCCCCGCGCGAATCGGCCCGACCCGCCAACGGCTCCTCCGGCTTCGACACGACCTACGACATCGTGGTCGTCGGCGGGGGCGGCGCCGGGCTGCCCACGGCGCTGTTCGCCCGCTGGCTGGGCAACCGCGTGCTCGTGCTCGAGAAGGCGCCGCGGCTCGGCGGGACCGCCGCCAAGGCCGCCTTCTGGTACTGGGTGCCCAACAACCAGCCGATGCGCGAGCTCGGGCTGGACGACCCCAAGGACGACTGCCTGCGCTACATGGCCCGGCTGGCCAGGCCGCAGCGCTACGACCCCGCCGCCCCCCGCTTCGGGCTGACCGAGTGGGAGTACGCGGTGTGCGAGGCCATCTACGACGGCGCCTCGCCGGCCACCGAGCTGCTGGCCGAGCGGGGCGCCCTGCCCTACCGCCACTGCGCCGCCGTGCCCGACTACTGGTGCGAGCTGCCCGAGGACAAGGCCCCCACCGGCCGGGTGCTGGTGCCGGAGGACGCCCGCGACACCATGTCGGACGGGGGCGCGGTGGCCGTCCGGACCCTGAGCGCGGCCGCCGAGCGCGACGGGGTCGAGGTCAGGACCGGGCACCGGGTCCAGCGGGTCGTCCGCGGCGAGGGCGGCCGGGTGGCCGGGGTCGAGGCCACCACCGAGGACGGCGCCACCGTCAGGGTCGGCGCCGCCAAGGCGGTCGTGTTCGCCACCGGCGGCTTCACCCACGACCCGGAGCTGCGCCAGAACTTCCTCAGCGTGCCCGTGTACGGCGGCTGCGCCGCCGCCTCCAACGAGGGCGACTTCGTCTACATCGCCGGCGCCGTGGGCGCCCAGCTCCGCAACATGAACTACGCCTGGATGTGCCCGGTGTCGCTGGAGAAGGCGGTCGCCCGCGACCCGGCCATGTCGGGCATGTTCTCGGTGGCCGGCGACTCGATGCTCTGGGTCGACAAGCGGGGCCGGCGGGTGGTCAACGAGAAGCTGGCCTACAACGAGCTGGCCCAGACCTTCTTCCGCTGGGACCCGGCCGCCGCCGAGTACCCCTACCTGGTGCTGGTGGCCATCTGGGACCAGCGCAGCCAGGACCACTCGGCCAGCGACGAGTACGGCCGGCTGATCGTGCCGCCCGGCACCGACGACGCCCACGTCATCCGCGGCGACGACCTGGGCCGGCTGGCCGCGGCCGTCGGCGAGCGGCTGGAGCGCTACGCCGGGGTCACCGGCGGCCTGCGCCTGGCCGACGACTTCCTGCCCAACCTCCAGGCGACCGTGGCCCGGTTCAACGAGCTGGCCGCGACCGGGAAGGACACCGACTTCGGGCGGGGCGAGCGGGCCGTCGAGCAGCTGTTCAACGGCGTGGTCAAGGAGGAGCCGGGCCGGGCCAACCCGACCATGTGGCCGCTGGCCGGCACCGGCCCCTACTACGCCGCCCTGGTCACCGGCGGGACCCTCGACACCAAGGGCGGGCCCAAGGCCACCCCCGACGGCCAGGTCCTCGACGACCAGGACCGCCCCATCCCCGGCCTGTACGGGGTCGGCAACTGCGTCGCCTCGGCCTCGGCCCAGGCCTACTGGGCCGGCGGGGCCACCCTCGGCCCGATCCTCGCCCTGGCCCACCGGGCGGCCACCGCGGCGCACGCCGAACGGGTCGCCGAGCCCCAGCCCACCAGCTAGTCCCGTCCAGAAAGGAGCGGCCATGACCGCCACCACCGAGCCGATGACCGACGAGGACCGCAAGGCGCTGGTCGTGCAGTACCTGAAGGCGTTCGACCGGGCCGGGGTGACCGAGGACGGGGGCAGCATCCTCGACCTGTTCGCCGACGACGCCCAGGTCTACTTCCCCAAGTGGGGCGTTGCCAGGGGCAGGGAGCAGATCGGCCAGATGTTCGGCGACGTCGGCGGCACCCTCAAGGCCATCGAGCACCACTACGACGAGTTCAACTGGGTGTTCACCGGCGGCGACGTGCTCGCCGTCGAGGGGACCAGCCACGGCGAGCACCAGGACGGGCCCTGGCGGGCCGGGGACCCCGAGCACGGGGCCGGCCGCTGGTGCGACGTGTTCGAGATCCGCGACGGGAAGATCCAGCGCTGCTTCATCTACCTCGACCCCGACTACGCCGGCCAGGACACCGGGCGCTACCCCTGGCTCGCCGGCCGGTGAAGCAGGCGCCTGCCGCCGGCGCGGGTGGCGGTGCTGGGGCCGGGCGGGGTCGGGGGGCTGCTCGCCGCGCTGCTGGCCAGGCGGGGCGACCAGGTCACCTGCCTGGCCCCGCCGGCCACCGCCGCCCACCTGGCCGCCCACGGCCTGGAGCTGCGCAGCCCCGCCCTCGGCGACGCCCGGGTGGCGGTCGAGGCCGCCACCCGGCTCGACCACCCGGTCGACGTCGTGCTTCGTCACCGTCAAGGCGGCCCAGCTCGGCGCGGCGGTCGAGGCCGTCCCCGCCGGGGCCCTGGGCGACGGCCTGGTGGTGCCGTTCCTCAACGGCATCGACCACGTCGCCTGGCTGCGCGGGCGCTACCCGCCCGACCAGGTGGTGGCCGGCACCATCCGGGTCGAGTCGACCCGGGTCGGCCCGGGCGTGATCGAGCACGCCTCCCCGTTCGCCGTCGTCGAGCTGGCCGCCGGCAAGGCCCCCCGGGCCCGGGTGGAGGAGCTGGGGGCGCGGCTGGCCGAGACCGGCCTGGACGTGACCGTCCGCGACGACGAGGCCACCACCCTCTGGTCCAAGCTGGCCGTGCTGGCCCCGATCGCGCTCGTCACCACCTGGACCGCCGCCCCCTTCGGGGAGGCGCGGGCCGGGCACCGGGACGAGCTGGCCGCGGTGACCCACGAGATCGCCCGGGCGGCCAGGGCCGACGGGGTCGAGCTGGACCCGGCGGCCATCCTCGCCATCCTCGACCAGCTCCCCGACGGCATGCGCTCCTCGATGCAGAAGGACGCCGCCGCCGGCCGGCCGATCGAGCTGGACGCCATCGGCGGCACCATCCTGCGCGCCGCCGACCGCGCCGGCACCCAGGCCCCCGTCACCGCCCGCCTGGTCGCCGACCTCCAGCGGCGGTTCGGCTAGCGCCCGGCGGCGATCACTCCCACTCGATCGTGCCCGGGGGCTTGGAGGTGACGTCGTAGGCGACCCGGTTGACGCCGGGGACCTCGCCCACGACCCGGGTCGAGATGCGCTCCAGCACCTCCCAGGGGAGGCGGGCGAAGTCGGCCGTCATGGCGTCCTGGCTGGTGACGGCCCGGAGCACGATCGGGTAGGCGTAGGTGCGGCCGTCGCCCATGACCCCGACGGTCCGCACCGCCGGCAGCACCGCGAACCACTGCCACAGCTCGCGGTCCAGCCCGGCCCGGCGGATCTCCTCGAGCACGATCCGGTCGGCCGCCCGCAGCGTCTCCAGCCGCTCGGCGGTGACCTCGCCGACGATCCGCACGGCCAGGCCGGGGCCGGGGAAGGGCTGGCGCTGGACGACGTCGGCGGGCAGGCCGAGCTCGGTGCCGACCCGGCGGACCTCGTCCTTGAACAGCAGGCGCAGCGGCTCGACCAGCTCCAGGTCCATGACCTCGGGCAGCCCGCCGACGTTGTGGTGGCTCTTGATGGTGGCGTTGCGCTGGCCGCCCGACTCGACCACGTCCGGGTACAGGGTCCCCTGGACCAGGTAGCGGGCGTCGCCGTGCTCCTTGGCGACCTCCTCGAAGACCCGGATGAACTCGTTGCCGATCGCCTTGCGCTTGGCCTCGGGGTCGGTCACCCCGGCCAGCCGCTCCAGGAACCGGTCGGCCGCCTTGACGTGGACCAGGTTGACCTTGAAGTCGCGGCGGAAGGTCTCGGAGACCTGCTCGGCCTCGCCGTGGCGCAGCAGCCCGGTGTCGACGAACACACAGGTCAGCTTGTCCCCGACCGCCCGGTGGACGAGCAGGGCGGCCACCGAGGAGTCGACCCCGCCCGACAGCGCGCACAGCACGTGGCCGTCACCCACCCGGGCCCGGACCGCCGCCTCCTGCTCCTCGATGATCGAGACGCTGGTCCAGTTGGGCCGGCAGCCGGCCGCCTCGTACAGGAAGTTCCTGAACAGGTCCATGCCCCGCTCGGTATGGGCCACCTCGGGGTGGAACTGGACCCCGTACAGGCCCCGCCCGGGGTCCTCGAACCCGGCCACCGGAGAGGCGTCGGTGCTGGCCACGACCCTGGCGCCCGGCGGCGGGGCGGTGATCGTGTCGCCGTGGCTCATCCAGACGACCTGCTCGCCGGGCAGGTCGCGGAACAGCACGCTGCCCTCGGGCTGGGCCCGCAGGGTGGTGCGGCCGTACTCCCTGACCCCGGTCGCCTCGACCCGGCCGCCCAGGACCTGGGCCATGGCCTGCTGGCCGTAGCAGAGCCCGAGGACCGGGATGCCCAGCTCCAGCAGGCGCGGGTCGAGGGCGGGGGCGCCCGGCTCGTACACCGACCTGGGGCCGCCGGAGAGGATCAGGGCCTTGGCGTCGTGGGCGCGGACCGTCTCCGGGTCGACGTCGCAGGCGACGACCTCGGAGAAGACGTGGCATTCGCGGATGCGGCGGGCGATGAGCTGGGCGTACTGGGCGCCGAAGTCGAGCACCAGGACGGTGTCGTGGCCGGGTGCCGGAGTCGTCATGGGCGCAGGATAACGGACTGCTCCGGCTCGGTTGCTCGCTCGGCTTGCCGAGGAGTACGGTGATGCCGAGAGGGGCGTCGCCGCCCCTTGGTGCCCAGACCTCGCACCACACACCGAACGCCGGGTGTGTGGTGCGTTTTTGTTTCCAGGAGGAGGCGACGGTGACAGAGCCGGAGGAGCCCACCGCCGCCGAGCCCGAGGGCGAGGCCGCCGCGCCCGGTCGCCGCCCCGACCCGCCGGCGGGCGCCCGGCGCCGACCCGGCGGTCCGCTCGTTCGGCCAGGCCCGCACCTGCGCCGCCGACGACTGCCAGACCCGGCTGTCGCGCTACAACCCCGACAGCTACTGCTCGGTCCACCGGGGCTGGGACCGCCAGGTCGTGACTCGTCGTCGGCGTGCCGACGACGACGCTTAACCCATCCCCACGCCCTGGGAGCGCTGCAGGACCTTGCCCTCGGTCTGGAGCGCCGGGGCGACCATGACCTCGGCCTTCTGGAACTCCTTGACCGTCTGGTAGCCGGTGGTGGCCATCGAGGTCCGCAGGCCCCCGAACAGGTTCATGCTGCCGTCGTTGACCGGCGCCGGGCCGAGCAGGATCTCCTTGAGGGTGCCGAGCGGCCTCGTCCGCACCCTCGTCCCCCGGGGCAGATCGGGGTGGAAGGTGGCCATCCCCCAGTGGTGGCCCCGGCCGGGGGCCTCGACCGCCCTGGCCAGGGGCGAGCCGATCATCACGGCGTCGGCCCCGCAGGCGATCGCCTTGGCCACGTCGCCGCCGGTGCGCATGCCGCCGTCGGCGATCACCTGCACGTAGCGGCCCGTCTCCTCCAGGTGGCGGATGCGGGCCCCGGCCGCGTCGGCCAGGGCGGTGGCCATGGGCACCCCGATGCCGAGCACCCCGCGGGTGGTGCAGGCGGCGCCGGGCCCGACCCCGACCAGGACCCCGGCGGCCCCGGTGCGCATCAGGTGCAGGGCGGTGGCGTAGGAGGCGCAGCCGCCGACGATCACCGGCAGGTCGTAGTGGGCGATGAAGGTCTTGAGGTTGAGCGGCTCGCTGGTCGACGAGACGTGCTCGGCCGAGACCACCGTCCCCTGGATGACGAGGATGTCGAGCCCGGCGTCGAGGGCGAACTGGTGGTAGCGGGCGACCCGCTGGGGGGTCAGGGAGGCGGCCGCGACCACCCCGGCCTCCTTGATCTCCGAGACCCGCTGGCCGATCAGCTCGGGCTGGATCGGCTCGGCGTAGATCTCCTGCATCCGCTTGGTCGCCTCGGCGTCGGGCAGGCTGGCGATCTCGGCGTAGACCGGGTCGGGGTCCTCGTAGCGGGTCCAGAGCCCCTCCAGGTTCAGCACGCCAAGGCCGCCGAGGCGGCCCAGCTCGACGGCGATCCGGGGCGACACGACCCCGTCCATGGCCGAGGCGAGCAGCGGCAGCTCGAAGTGGTAGGCGTCCAGGTCCCAGGAGATGTCGATGTCGTCGGGGTCGCGGGTGCGGCGGCTGGGGACGATCGCGATGTCGTCGAACCCGTACGCCCGCCGCCCGGTCTTGCCGATGCCGATCTCGACCTCAGCCACGTTGCGTGCCTCCCAGCAGGGGTGCTCCGATCCGGGTGCAGATAGGGAAACGGACCCGTCCGCAATGGCGGCGGGCCCGGGGAAGGTGCATGCCCGACGCTAGCAGCGGGGTTCTGTGGAGGTCAAGGACAGCCCGGCCGGCATCCGCGCTACCATGCCGGGGAGATGGTCCGCATCAACTGATCTACCGAGGTGCCCGTGCCCGACCCCCTCGACCCGTTCGAGCCCCAAGACGACTCGCCCCCCGAGCCCATCGACGACGAGGAGCGCGCCGCGCTCCTCGACGACCTCGCCGACCTGGCCGAGTTCCGCTCGGCCCTGGAGCAGCGCGGCTTCCTCGGGGTGGTCATCTCCTGCCCCGACTGCGAGGAGGACCACTTCTTCGGCTGGAGCCTGCTGCGCGAGAACCTGGAGCACATCCTCCAGCACGGCGAGCCCCGGGTGCACGAGCCGGCCTTCGAGCCCGCGGTCGACCACTACGTGACCTGGGACTACGCCAAGGGCTTCGTCGACGGCCTGCTCGAGGGCGAGCACGAGCACGGCCCCCTGCGCGACGGCTGGACCTCCCCGGCCGAGGCGGCCCGCCGGCTGCGCCGCGCCCTGGCCACCCGCGGCCTGTCCGAGGACGAGGTCGCGGCCGTGCTCAGCGAGGGCGGCCTCCCGCCCGGCGACCCGCGCGAGCGCTAGCCTCCCGCAGCGACTCACCGACCGCCGGCCCGGGGCCGGCTCAGCGGCGCTTGCGCCTGGCCAGGCGGCGGCCGGTCACCGCGGCCGCGGCGGTGGTGGCGCCGGCGGCCATCCCGGCGGGCAGCCACACCAGCCACAGCCGGCGGTGCCGGCGGAAGTCCTGCACCGGCCAGCCCCGCTCGGCGGCGAGGTCGCGCAGGTGGCGGTCGGGGTTGACCGCCACCGGGTTGCCCACCCCCTCCAGCAGCGGGCGGTCGTTCACCGAGTCCGAGTAGGCGCTGCTGCGGCGCAGGTCGAACCCCTGCTCGTCGGCCAGCCGGACGACCGCGTCGAGCTTGGCCGGCCCGTGCAGCACCGGCCCGAGCAGGCGGCCGGTGTAGGTGCCGTCGACCAGCTCGGCCTCGGTCCCAAGGGCCCCGTCCATGCCGAGGTAGGTGGCGATCCCCTGGGCCAGCTCCCGCGGGGCGGCGGTGACCAGCCAGGTCTGGTCCCCCTGGTCGTGGTGCTGGTCGATCACCCGGCGCATCCCCGGGTAGATGCGCGGGCCGATCACCTCGACAACGATGTCGTGGCCGATCTGGGTCAGGTCGTCGCGGCGCTTGCCCTCGATGAAGGCCAGGGCCTGTTCGCGGGCCGCCTCCATCCCCCGCCTGCCCTCGGCCCCGGTGAGCCGGAACACCAGCTGCCCGAACGCGAACCCGGCGATGTCGCGCAGGTCGTAGAACCCGTGCCGGTACAGCCCCCTGGCGAACAGGTACATGCTGGAGCCGGGCAGCAGGGTCTTGTCGACATCGAAGAAGGCGGCCTGGGCGGTGCGCACACCGGTGCCGCCGCCTGCCGGGCGGGTCGTGGTCACGGCCGCACCGGGCCCGCCGCCTCCAGCGCCCGCCGGAACCAGGGCACCGTCCGCCGTACCCCTTCCTCCAGGCTGACCTGCGGCTTCCACCCCAGCTCGGTCACTGCCCTGGTGATGTCGGGCCGCCGCACCTCCGGGTCGTCCACCGGCCGCGGCCGCAGCTCGATCCTCGGCTCCACCCCCGCCGCCCGCGCCACCGTCCGGGCCAGCTCGAGGATCGTCACCTCCTCCGGGTTCCCCAGGTTGACCGGCCCCACCAGGTCGCTCCCCAGCAGCCGCCAGATCCCCTCGATCAGGTCGTCCACATAGCACAACGACCGCGTCTGGCTCCCGTCCCCATGCACGGTCAGCGGCTCCCCCCGCAACGCCTGCACGGCAAAGGTGCAGAAGGCGCGACCGTCATCAAGCCTCATGAACGGCCCGAACGTATTGAAAATCCGCACGATCCGGACCTCGACCCCGTGGCTGCGGTGGTAGGCCATGGCCAGGGCCTCGGCGAAGCGCTTGGCCTCGTCGTAGACGCCGCGGGGGCCGATGGGGTTGACGTGGCCCCAGTAGGTCTCGGGCTGGGGGTGGACCTGGGGGTCGCCGTAGACCTCGCTGGTGGAGGCGAGCAGGAACCGGGCCTGCTTGTCCTTGGCCAGGCCGAGGGCGTGGTGGGTGCCGAGGGCGCCCACCTTGAGGGTCTGGATGGGGTACTTGAGGTAGTCGATCGGGCTGGCCGGCGAGGCGAAGTGGAGCACGGCGTCCAGCGGCCCGGGCACGTGGATGAAGTCGGTCACGTTCACGTTGACCAGCCGGAACCGCTCGCCGATGAGGTCGGCCACGTTGTCCGGCCGGCCGGTGAGGAAGTTGTCCATGCAGACGACGTCCCAGCCCTCGGCCAGCAGCCGCCGGCTCAGGTGGGAGCCGAGGAACCCGGCCCCGCCGGTGATCACGGCTCGGGGCACCTCAGCGGCCCCCGCCGCCGGGGGCCCGCACCGGGCGCCCGACCCCGGCGACGGTGAACCCGGCGGCCACGAACGCCTCGGCGTCCAGGGCGTTGCGGGCGTCGACCAGGATCGGGTAGGTCATGCGGGACCGGAGGTCGGCCGGGTCCAGGTCGCCGAACTCGGCCCACTCGGTCATCAGGACCACCGCGTGGGCGCCGTCGGCCACCTCGACCGCCTTGTCGGCCAGCTCCAGGCCGGGGACCTGCTGGGCCGCCCGGGCGCCGGCCACCGGGTCGTAGGCCACCACCTGGGCGCCGTCGGCCAGCAGGTCGCGGGCCACGTCGATCGAGGGCGCCTCGCGCAGGTCGTCGGTGTTGGGCTTGAACGACAGCCCCAGCATCCCGACCCGCTTGCCGTCCAGGTGCCAGAGGGCGTCGCGCACCTTGCCGACCACGGCCCGCCTGGCCTCGTGGTTGATCTTGGCCACCTCGTTGAGGATGCCGAAGTCCACCCCGAGCTCGCGGGAGCGGTGGGCGAAGGCGGCCACGTCCTTGGGGAAGCAGCTCCCGCCGTAGCCGGCGCCGGCCTTGAGGAAGTGGACGCCGATGCGCGGGTCGAGGCCCATGCCCCTGGCGACCAGCTCGACGTCGGCTCCCGACCGCTCGCACACCCTGGCCACCGAGTTGATGAAGCTGATCTTGGTGGCCAGGAAGGCGTTGGAGGCGTGCTTGATCAGCTCGGCGGTGGCCCGGTCGGTGGCCAGGAACGGCGCGCCCGATCGCTCCAGGATCGGGTCGTAGAGCTCGCGCAGGGCGGCCAGGCCCCGCTCGGAGCTGGTGCCGACGACCACGCGGTCCGGGTCGAGGGTGTCGACCACGGCCGAGCCCTCGCGCAGGAACTCGGGGTTGGAGGCGACCTCCCAGTCGGCCTCGGGCCTGGCCTCGCGGGCGATCACCTGGGCGACCCGCTCGCCGGTCTGCACCGGCACCGTCGACTTCTCGCAGACCAGCCGGAACTCGCCCGGGGGCAGGCTGCGCGCCACCTCCCTGGCCACCGCCTCGACGAAGGCCAGGTTGGGGCTGCCGTCACCCCGGCTCGGAGTGCCGACGCAGATGAAGATCACCTTCCCGTGCCCGACCGCCTCGGCCTTGTCGCCGGCGACCCGGAGCCGCCCCGCCCGGACCACCTCGCCGAGCAGCTCCTCGAGGCCCGGCTCGTGGAACCAGGCCCGGCCTTCGCGGATGAGGTCCAGCTTGCTGGCGTCGTCGTCGTCGACCACGACGTCGTGGCCGACATGGGCAAGGCAGGCGGCGGTGACGAGGCCGACGTGGCCGGCGCCGATCACGGTGATGCGCATGCTGGCAGGCTCCTGGGTTCGGTGGAGTGATGGAGGTCGCGCCGGACGATTCTAGAGGATGCCGCCAGCTCATAGCCGGACCGACATCCTTGTCCGGCTCGTCGCCCGATGCGACACTGCGGCCGCGATGCGCCCACGCCACCACCTGCCCTTGCGGCTCCTCCGGCTGCTGCTGGTCGCCGGCCTCCTGGTCGCCGGGCTGGTCCCGGGCCGGGTCGGTCCGGCCAGCGCGGCCCCCAAGGCGGCGCCGGGGCCGGAGGGGGTCCGGGCCAGGTACGCGGTCCTGGTCGACCCGGCGACGGGGGCGGTCCTGTGGGGGCGCAGGAGCCGCAGGTCCGTGGCGCCGGCCAGCCTGACCAAGATGCTGACGGCGCTGGCCGTCCGGGCCAGCCTCGACCTGGACGGCGTGACGGTGGCCTCGCGGGTGGCGGCCAGCCAGCCGGCCCGTCGCCTGGCGATGAGGCGCGGCCAGAAGCTCACCGTCGACCAGGCCCTGAAGGCCCTGATGATGGTGTCCGCCAACGACGTGGCGGTGATGCTGGCCGAGGCGGCTGGCGGCTCGGTGGCCCGGTTCTCCAGGGCCATGGACGCCGAGTCGGAACTGCTCGGCCTGCGCGCCTCCTCCTGGCGCAACCCGCACGGGCTCGATGCCCCTGGCCACCGTTCGACCGCCTTCGACCTGGCCATCCTGGCCCGGGCCGTGCTCGAGGACCGCTGGCTGGCCCGGGTCGTGCGCAAGCGCCATGCGGCCTTCACCACCCCGAGCGGCCGCCGGCACACGCTCACCGCCCGCTCCCGGTTCCTGCTCGGCTACCGGGGCGCCGTCGGGGTCAAGACCGGCTTCACCGACGACGCCGGGCACTGCCTGGCCGCCGCGGCCACCCGGGGCGGGCGGACCCTGATCGCGGTGGTCCTGCACAGCCCCGACACCGCCGCCGACGCCGGGATGCTGCTCGACTGGGGCTTCGGCCGCGGCCGGTCGGCCCGGACCGGCCTCCGGCTGCCGCCGTATGTCCCGGCGGCCGGCGTGGCCGCGCTCCTCGCCCGCCCGCCCCGGACGGTCGAGCGCCACCATCCCAGCGTGGCCGGGGCGCTGGCCGCGGCCGGACTGGCCAGGGTGGCGGCGACGCCGGCGGCCCCGCCGGAGGGGTCGCGAGCCCCGTGGTCGTGGAGAGACCGCCAGCGTGTGGCCACCGGCGCCGGCGCCGTCGCGGCCCTCCTGGCCGCGCTCGTCCTGGCCGTCCACAGACTCCGCCAGCGGACTTGACTCCTGCGCCCGGGTGATCGAACATACGTTCGAACAGCGGGGTCTCGGAACGCACAGAGGGGAGGAGCCGGCGGATGCTGATGAGGACGACGATCGGCCCGGACGACGCGGCCACCGTTGGGGAGCTGCTGCGCGAGATCGGCCAGGGCAGGGGCACCCCGGAGGAGCTTCGCGACGCCGCCGTCTACTGGTCGGTGGCGATCGACCCGGACATGGAGTGCGCCGATCTCCAGACGATCGCCTGGCTGCTCCGCGACGCCAGCGCCCACCGCCGGGTCCCGACCACCAGCCGCGACCGAGCTCGCTACTGGGCCGCCTACCTGGAGGGCCGGATGGCCAGCTGACGTGGGGAC
>CAVTCL010000006.1:0-42917 GCA_963733175.1 uncultured Actinomycetota bacterium | reverse complement strand
GCCGGTGACCGCCCCGCTGATCGCCATCCCCACCTACCATCTGGGTGCGGGCCGGGTAGGGAACTGGGAGGGCGCCTACGCCCTCCCGGAGCCGTACGTGGCCGCGCTGGGCGCGGCCGGGGCCCGGACCGCGCTGCTCCCGCCCTCCCAGCTCGCCGAGGCCGAGGAGGTGCTGGCGCCCTTCGACGGCCTGCTGCTGGCCGGCGGCGGGGACATCGAGCCGGCCCGCTACGGGGCCGCCGACCACCCGGAGCAGTACGGGATCGACCCCGACCGCGACGAGCTGGAGCTGGAGCTGGCCAGGGCGGCGGTCCGCGCCGGCCTGCCGACCCTGGGGATCTGCCGCGGGGTGCAGCTGCTCAACGTGGCCTTCGGCGGCACCCTGGTCCAGCACCTGCCGGAGCTGGACGGCCCGGCCGAGCCCCGGGTCGAGCACCGCAACGAGGCCAAGCAGGCGTTGCACGGCCTCCGGGTCGAGCCGGGCAGCCGCCTGGCCGAGGCGATCGGCCAGCTCGAGGCGGAGGGGCTCTCCCACCACCACCAGGGCCTCGACCGCCTCGGGGACGGGTTCCGGCCGGTCGCCTGGGCGCCGGACGGGCTGGTGGAGGGGATCGAGCGCGACCAGGGCTGGACCGTCGGGGTGCTCTGGCATCCCGAGAGCACCGCCGGCGCCGACCCCGCCCAGCACCGGCTGCTGCGCTCCTTCGTGGATGTGGCGTCCCGGCGTGGACAGCCGTTTTGGCGTCAACGCACGGAGCAGGTAGCGTTGGGCGGGCCCGGGAGCGCCGCACGGTGAACCGGGTCGCCCGGTCCGTGCGTACCACACGGTGAGATGCTGTTCTCAAACTTGCTGGTCGCGATCGCCCTCACGGTGCTGTTCCCGTTGGGGCTGATGGGTGTGCTGGCGGCCAGCGAATGGCTGGAGCGCCGCACCCTGGCCGCCGAGGATGTCCTGCCCCGGCGGCTGCGCCGCATGGACGCCAAGCCGCCCGAGGCCGTCGAGGCCATGGTGCTGGAGGAGACCGCCCAGGTGGTCGCCCAGTACTGGTCGGCCACCGGCCGCCCGGCCACTGGCGCCCGGCCAGCGACGCCCCCGCCAACGGCGGCCCGCCCAACGGCGCCCGCCCGGACCGTACCCGCCCCGGCCAACGGGGGCGGGCGCCATCTGCGCCGCGCCGCCCCAGGCCGCGCCGGCCGGCACGAGCGCCGCCGCTAGGGCGGCGTGCACAGGCTCCCTTACGGCTGGCCGTGGGCCGCGCCCAAGATCGAGGCCCCGCGGTTATCGTGGAGCCATGGAACGACGCCTGCGCACCTCCGAGGCGTTCGTGGCCGGGGTCGCGGCCATGACGGTGGCCACGGCCGTGCTCGGGCTCGTCCACATCGTCCAGGCCAGCTTCCCGTTCCCGCCCCTCGGGCTCGCCCAGCGGCTGCTGCGGCTGATCCCCGGGCCGCTGGCGGTGTTCTTCATCGACCTGCTCGGCCACTGGGCGCTGCGGCTGTTCGCCATCGGCTTCACCGTGGCCAGCATCCTGGCCGGCGGGGCCGCCGCCGTGCTCGTGGCCAGGGCTGGGGCCGCGCGCCGGGGCCGGGCGGCGTGGCTGGCCGGGGGGCTGCTCGGCCTGGTCGCCCTCGGCGGCTACCGGGCCCAGCCGGGCGCGCCGTCGCTGCTGCTGTACGGGGCGGTGGTGGCGGCCGCGGCCGTGGCCTACGTGAGCGTCCTCCAGGGGGCCCTCGGCCGGCTGGAGCGCGACCCGGTCCCGGCCCCGGCCAGCGGGCTGGGCCGGACCCGCCGCGAGCTGCTCCGGGCCGCCGTCGGGGCCGCCGGGCTGCTGGCCACCGGGTTCGCGGTGCGCCGGGTCACCGGCGGGATCGGCGACGCCGGCGGCCAGCCTCTGGCCCGCCCGCCCGGGGCCGCCCCGGTCCGGCCGGCGCCGGACCCCGCGCCCGGCGACGACCCGGCCGCCTGGGCGATCGGTGGCCTCACGCCCGAGGTGACCAGCAACCGGCTCCACTACACCGTCGACGAGTCGATCATCGACCCCAACGTCGACCGCCGCTCCTGGCGCCTGCGGGTCGAGGGGCTGGTCGGCCGGCCGCTCAGCCTCGGCTACGACGAGCTGCTGGCCATGCCCTCGACCGAGCAGTACGTGACCCTCCAGTGCATCTCCAACCTGGTCGGCGGGGACCTGGTGGGCACGGCCAAGTGGACCGGGGTGCCGCTCGCCCGGGTGCTGGAGCGGGCCGGCGGCGCCGGCCGGGGGGCGGTGCGGGTGGTGTTCCACGCCGTCGGCGGCTACTCGCGACTCGCTGCCGCTGGCCAAGGCCATGGACCCGGCCACCGTGGTCGCCTACGGCATGAACGACCGCAGCCTGCCCCGCGCCCACGGGTTCCCGGCCCGGATCATCGCCCCCGGCATCTACGGCATGAAGAACGTCAAATGGCTGGAACGGATCGAGGTGGTCGACTACGACTACCGCGGCTACTGGCAGCGCTCGGACGGCTGGGACAACATCGCCGAGATCAAGACGGCCAGCCGCATCGACGTCCCCCAGGAGCTGACCGCGGTCTCCGACGCCGGCGTGGCCGCCGGGCTGGCCTGGGCGGGGACCCGCGGCATCCGGCGGGTCGAGGTGTCGCTCGACGGCGGGTCGACCTGGCTCCCGGCCACCCTCCGGCGCGAGCTGGCCAGGGCCGCCTGGCGCCAGTGGCGCTTCCCCCTGCCCCCGGGCGGCACGGGGCGCCGAACCATCAAGGTCCGCGCCGTCGACGGCCGCGGCGACCTCCAGACCGCCAGGCAGGCCCCACCCCATCCCTCGGGCTCCAGCGGCTACCACGAGGTCGACGTGGTATCCAGTTAGGTGGCGGGAATGCCCGTGGGGGCGGCTCGGTTGCACCCTCCGGAGGTCACGGAACCGTTCGAGCTGCGGAGGTGTGAGGGTGCGCTATCCTGCCCCGGTGGCGACCCTTGTCCCGTTGCCGCAGTTCCTCGGAGCGGAGGACCTCCTGGTACAGCCAACAAGCTCGACCTCCGACCTCGGCGGCGAGGTCATCCAGCCCGCGCCCGACGGGGCCCGCGCCCCCGCCGACGAGACCGAGGAGGAGCGCCGCCAGCGCTTCTCCGACTCGGCCATCCCGCTGCTGGACACGATCTACGCCGGCGCCCTGCGCCTGACCCGCAACCCGGCCGACGCCGAGGACCTGGTCCAGGAGACGTTCCTGCGCGCCTACAACGCCTTCCACCAGTTCGAGCCGGGCACCAACCTCAAGGCGTGGCTGTACCGGATCCTCACCAACGCCTACATCAACGCCTACCGCAAGCAGCAGCGCAACCCGCAGTCGGTGCCGACCGAGGACGTCGACGACTTCTCGCTGTACCAGCGGATCGCCAACGCCAACCCCTCGGGCGCCGAGACGCCCGAGGAGCTGCTGCTCGACCAGATCCCCGAGGAGGAGGTTCGCCAGGCGCTCGACGCCCTGCCCGAGCAGTTCCGCATGGCGGTGCTGCTGGCCGACGTCGAGGGCTTCTCCTACAAGGAGATCGCCGACATCATGGGCACCTCGATCGGGACCGTGATGTCCAGGCTGCACCGCGGCCGGCGCCAGCTCCAGCGGCGGCTGTGGGAGTTCGCCGCCGACCGCGGGCTGCTCGAGGAGGGACAGGAATGGGTTCGGCCGAAGTAGGCGGCGGCGGCGACTGCCGGGACTGCAACGACGTCCTCGGGTTCGTCTGGCTGTACCTGGACCACGAGGCCCCGCCGACCACCTGCGAGGAGCTGGAGGCCCACCTGGCCGAGTGCCAGGACTGCCAGCGGGCGGTCCGCTTCGACCGCCGCTTCAAGCAGCTGGTCCGCCGCTGCGCCGACCCGCCCGAGCCGGTGCCGACCACCGTGGTCGAGTCGCTGCGGGTCCGGGTGGAGCGGACGATCCTGCGGGGGAACATCTCCCCGTCGTGAAACCGTCTTTATGTCCACCGGCGTATAGATGGTGGCGGAAGGACGGTGAAGCACGCGATGCGCTCCGACAACGTGAAGGGCCACCGGCCCGGCAGCGACCCGCCGCCCTCCAAGGTCGAGCGGGTCGGCCGCATCTGCCGGGAGCAGGACTGTGACACGCGCCTGTCGATCTACAACAAGACCGGCATGTGCTGGCAGCACCAGCCCCTGATCTTCCCCAACTACCGGGGCAAGCGGCTGGCCAACCCATAACAAACGCCCAGCGGGACCTGGTGCCCACGCCAAGCGGCCGGCCCCTCACGGGGCCGGCCGCCGACGTCTGTCGGCGCTCAGCCGCTCTTGGACTTCTGGAAGATGGTCGTCGATCTCGCCGATCAGGTCCAGGAGCTTCTGCTGGTCGGCGGGGTCGACCGTCTGCTTGGCCTTGCCGGCCGCCTTGGTCGCCTGCCAGAACAGGTCGTGCAGGTTGGGGAACTGCTCCAGGTGCTGGGGCTTGAAGTAGTCGGTCCACAGCACCCACAGGTGGTGCTTGACCAGCTCGCCGCGCTGCTCCTTGATCGCGAGGGCACGCCCCCGGAACACCTCGTCGTCGCTGGCGTGGTACTTCTCCACGATCTTGGCCATCGACTCGGCCTCGATCCGGGCCTGGGCAGGGTCGTACACGCCACAGGGCAGGTCGCAGTGGGCGTGGGCGACCCGGGTCGGCCGGATCCATGCGGCCAAGCGCTCGGCGATCATGCGCATCGTCCCCTTCCGTTCGATGTCTCCGCCCGACGTTACTACCACCGCAGCTTTCGCCGCACACCGCCGCCGGGCGATGATCCCGCCATGCGGAGGACGACCGTCCTGGGCGCGGGAACGCTGGCCCTGGGCGCCCTGGTGGCCGCCGGCCTGGCCCTGCGCCGGGCCCGGCTGGAGCCGATGCTCGTCAAGGGCGACAGCATGCGGCCCACCCTCCGGCCCGGCCAGCGCATCGCCGTCGCCCCCCTGGTCCGCCCGCCGGTCCGCGGCGACCTGGTCGTCCTGGCCCGGCCCGCCGGCCCCCGGGACCTGGAGGTGGTCAAGCGGGTGGTGGGGCTGCCGGGGGAGCGGGTGCGGCTGGGCGCCGGGGGGCTGGAGGTCGACGGGCAGGCCGTCCCCGAGCCCTACCTCGCCGGCGGCCCCGGTGGATCGGGCGAGCTCGAGCTGCGCCTCGGGCCGGCGGAGTACCTGGTGCTGGGCGACCACCGGGCGGCCAGCACCGACGGCCGCGACTTCGGCCCCGTCGGGGCCGACGCCTCCTCGGCCGGGTCCGCTTCGCCTACTGGCCGCCCCGGCGCCTGCGCCGCCGGGGTTAGACTGCGCCGAGCGGCGCGAAGTGGGAGGAATGATGCTGGTCGTGGTGGCCGGTGGGGCCGGGTTCCTGGGGGCGAGCCTGGTCGACCGGCTCCAGGCCGAGGGTGACGAGCTGGTGGTGGTCGACGACCTCTCCCACGGGCACCTGGCCAACCTGACCGAGGCCCGGCGGCGGGGCGGGGTCCGCTTCCACCGCATGGACGTCTCCCAGGGCGGGCTGGCCACCCTGGCCGACCGGGTGCGGGCCGACGCCTGGGTCCACCTGGCCACCGCGATCGACCCGGTCCGGGCCTGGGAGGACCCGACGGGGGAGGCCAGGGCGGTCGTCCCCGGCGGGATCGAGGTGCTGCGGGCGGCCGCCGCCACCGGCGCCAGGGCGGTGCTCGTCTCCTCCGGCGCCTACCTGTACCCGGCCCAGCTCACCGGGGCCACCAGGCCCGGCGACACCCCCCGCCCGGTCCACCCGACCGGGGCGGCCAGGCTGGCCATGGAGGCCTACGCCGGCGCGTTCGCGGCCCGCGGCCTTGACGTGGTCACCCTCGTCCTCGGGACGGTCTACGGCCCGCGGCAGGACCCGCTCGGCCCCGGCCTGGTGGCCAGGGCGGCCTGGACGATGCTCCAGGGCCAGCCGCCCCGGGTGGACGGGGACGGCCGCCAGGAGCGCGACTTCCTGTTCGTCGACGACGCGGTCGACGCGGTCGCCAGGGCCGTCCACGCCAGCCCGCCTCCCGGCCGGGTCCTGGTCGGCACCGGGACGGCGACCGGCGTCCTCGAGGTGGTCGAGCAGCTCTCGGCCCGGATCGGCTGGGCCGGCGAGCCCAAGTGGGCCCCGGCCCGCCCCGGCGACCCGCGGCGCTCGGCTCTCGACCCGGCCGCCGCCGGCAAGGCGCTCGGCTGGCAGCCCTGGACCCGCCTGGACGAGGGCCTCGGCCTCACCGTCGACTGGCTCAAGGCGCGGCTGCCCGGCCACCATCGCCACATAGGGCGTTGACTCGACCTTCCCTAGTGATCACACCCTACTTGGAACTTCTGAGCTGAAACAGCCCAACCGGGCTATGGTGGGCGCTCGTGCCAGTCCTAATAATCGCCCTGTTCGCACTGCTCCCAGCAGGGTGACCGACAGACCCGTTCTCCGCCGCACGTCTCTCTGCCGGCTCGCCTGTCGGGGTTCGACTCGAGAAAGGGACGAACCGGTGGCACAACGAAGGACCAGCACCAGGATCGAGGCGCCGAGCTACCTCCGCACCGCCGAGGTGGCCGACATCCTGCACGTCTCGCCCAAGACGGTCTCCCGCTGGGCCAAGGAGGGCAAGCTGCCCTTCCTCAAGACCCTCGGTGGGCACCGCCGCTACCCCGAGGCCAAGATCCGTGAGCTCGCCAACGACCTGCGGGAGGAGCCCACCGGCTAGCGGCGTCGACAACTCCAGCCCGGGGGGGTCACTCCGCCCACGTCGTCCACGGGACCGTTCTGGCCTCGTGGGCGACGTGGGCGGTTCCATCGTCGCGCCGGAACGGGCCGGGCCCGCGGACCAGGTACTGGAGCAGCAGGAACAGGCCGGCCAGCTCGATCACGGTGCCGTAGGCGGTGACGGTGCGCAGGGGGCGGACGGCCAGCCGGTCGCCGAGCAGCCCCAGCCGGGTGCCGCCGCGCTCCAGGACGTGCTTGGCGTCCGGGCGGTCGGGCGCCGGCTGCTCGACCGCGATCCCGGCCCGCTCCAGGGTGTCGGCCGGGACCGGCATGCCGAGGTTGGCCAGCACCACGAGCAGGTTGAGCAGCAGGCCGAGGGCGAGCAGGGGCACCCCGGGCAGGCGCCCGTTGGCCCGGGCGACGCCCAGCAGGACGGCCAGGGCGGCCAGCAGCAGGACCGCGCCGAGGACGAGGGGCAGGCCGATCGCCCGCAGCGGCAGCACCACCACGAAGGCCTGGACGGCCAGGCAGGCCAGGCCCAGCCGGGCCGCCTTGACGCCGTGCTCGCGCCACCAGCCCAGCCGGCCGCCCCTGGCGAGGCCGACGGCCACCCCGGCCCCGGCCACCAGCAGGAACAGCAGCGGCTCGCCCATGTCGGGGAGACTATTCCACGATGCCGTGCTTGAGGGCCACGGCCACCGCCCGGGTGCGGTCGGAGACGCCGAGCTTGGTGAAGATCCGCTCCAGGTAGGTCTTCACCGTCTGGGGGGAGATGTGCAGCGCCTCGGCGACCTCGCGGTTGGTGGAGCCGTAGGCGATCATCTGCAGCACCTCGACCTCCCGGGCCGAGAGGGTCGAGACGCTCTGCTCGCCCCTGGTGAGCTGGCGGATCTCCTCGATGAACTGGCGGGTCAGGTCGGGGTGGATGACCGCCGAGCCCTCGGCGGCCAGGTGCACGGCCCTGGCCAGCTCGTGGGCGTCGATGTCCTTGAGCAGGTAGCCGGCGGCGCCCGCCTGGATGGCCTCGCCCACCCTGGCCTGGGTGTCCTCGACGGTCAGCATGATGACCCTGGCGTTGGGCACGGTCCGGCTGATCGCCTGGGTGGCGCGGATGCCCCCGAGGACGGGCATGCGGACGTCCATCAGCACGACGTCGGGCTGGACCTCCTCGGCCAGGTTGACCGCCTCCTGGCCGTCGCTGGCCTCGCCCACCACCTCGAACTCGTCGTCAAGGGCCAGCGCGGCCTTGATGCCGTCCCGCGTCAGCGGGTGGTCATCTGCTACGAGGATGCGAACCACGTCACCCATCCCGCCCCCTTCGGCGGACGATCTGTTCATCTCGATCGTACCGTTCAGGCGAGGCGAATGAACCCGTCGATCCGGACAGGACCTCGTCCACGTCGCGCGGAACGCCGGCGGCTCGGACGTGAGGCGCTAGGCGATGCGCACCCTGCGGCGCTGCCCGCGGCGCAGCGCGCGCCGCTCCTCCTCGGACAGACCACCCCAGACGCCCGCATCCTGGGCCGTGTCCAGCGCCCACTGGAGACACTCCTCACGGACGGGGCAGAGCGCACAGATAGCCTTGGCCGACTGCACCTGGGCCTCGGCCGGACCGGTGGTGCCGACCGGGAAGAACAGCTCGGGGTCGACATCGCGGCAGCGGGCACGATGGCGCCAATCCATTGACATCCTCACTTTCCGGTGCAAGCCCTGGGGGAAGGGCAAGAGCGGCGTGAGTCTAGGACAGTAATCCGGCCTTGGGAAGGACCAAATTCTCGCTCGAGCGGTTGAAACTCCATCATTTGCCGCACACGCCCAAGGTTGGTTGCATCGCTTCCCTACCCTCACGCAGCAACATGAAACGCCCTGAACCCATGGTCCCTGCGCATCTGGTGCCATCCACATAATGAGAATGGCCGATATCTCTCGGGAGAATTACGCACGCGCCGGGGATGCGACGACGGCGAGGGCGGATCGAAGGCATCCGAATGTCACGCTGGTCCGGTCGCCGACATATTCGCCGTCGAGCTGGAATGGCAGGGGAATGTCGGACTCGAGCGAGAAGCCGTCGATGTCGTGGAGCACGGGCAGGCCCGGATAGCCGGCCCGCGGGTGGGGCGAGAGCATGCCGGTGAGGGCGCGCACCAGCGACCGGGTGGCCATCGTCTGGCCGACCAGCAGGTCCAGCCCGCCGTCCCAGGTCGCCTGGGGCGTCGGCCGGAACGGGCGGCGGCCGAGATAGGTGAACGGGTCGCCGTTGCCGACCAGGGTGAAGAACCCGCGCAGGGGCGGCCGGCCGTCGGGCAGGTGGACGGTCAGGTGGGGATGGTCGCGGTCGTGGTCGACCAGCAGGGCCTTGAGGCCGGCGGCCAGGTACGCCCGGTCGCCGTAGAGCTGCTTGGCCCGCTGGCGCCGCTCGACCTCGCGGACGATGGCCCCGCCCAGCCCGAGGCCGGCGTTGAGGGCGAAGCAGCGGTCGCCGGCCACGCCCAGGGTCAGGCGCCGCCGGGCCCCGGCGGCCAGCAGCTCGACCAGGCGGGCGGCGGCCCGGTCGGGGTCGGCGGGCAGGCCGAGGCCGCGGGCGACCACGTTGACCCTGCCCCCGCCGAGCAGGCCGAGGGCGGCGTCCGAGCCGCGCAGCCCGTTGACCACCTCGTTGACGGTGCCGTCGCCGCCGAGCACGGCCACCACCTCGACCCCGCTGGCCACCGCCTGGCTGGCCAGCGCGGTCGCCTGCCCGGGATGGGCGGTCTGGAGCACCTCCACCTTGTGCCCGGCGGCCAGCGCCGCCACCACCCGGTCGCGCTGGCGCCCGCTGAACCGGCTGGCGTGCGGGTTGGCGATGAGGGCAAGCCGCAAGGCCTAGCCCGTCTCCTCGTCCTCGAGAAGCCCTTCTCGGAGGATCGCCAGCGTGCGGTTGAGGAGCCGGCTGACGTGCATCTGGGAGATGCCGAGGCGGCCGGCGATCTGGGACTGGGTCATGCCGCCGAAGAAGCGGAGGTACAGGATGCGCCGCTCGCGCTCGGGAAGGCCGGCGATCAGGGGGCCGAGGGCGGCCCGGTACTCCAGCGCCTCCAGGCTCTCGTCCTCGACGCCGATGTGCTCGCTGACCGCGGGGGCGTCCTCGCCGCCGGCGGGGGCGTCAAGGGAGACGACCGCGTAGGCGTTGGAGGTGTCCAGGCCCTCCAGCACCTCCTCCTCGGGCAGGCGGGCCTTGGTGGCGATCTCGGCGATGGTGGGGGAGCGCCCGATCTCCTGGGACAGCTCGGCCACCACCTTGTTGAGCGACAGGTTCAGCTCCTGGAGGCGCCGGGGCACCCGCACCGCCCAGCCCTTGTCGCGGAAGTGGCGCTTGAGCTCGCCGACGATGGTCGGGGTGGCGTAGGTGGAGAACTCCACCTCCCGCTCCAGGTCGAAGCGGTCGATGGCCTTGAGCAGCCCGATGGTGCCCACCTGGACCAGGTCCTCCAGCGGCTCCCCGCGGTTGCGGAACCGCCTGGCCAGGTACTCGACCAGGGGCAGGTGGAGCCCGACCAGCTCCTCGCGCAGGGCCGGGTTGCGGGTCTCGACGAAGCGCCGGAACAGGTCCTTGGCGTGGCCGCGGTCGACGGTGCGGCCGTTGAGCGGGGTCACGCCGTTGCCGGTGGCGTCCGGTTCCCGGTGCACGCCGGCGTTGGGCACCTCGCTCACCCGCGTCCGCCCGCCTTGCGGAAGCTGAGCCACAGCCGGCCGGCCTCCGACTGCTCCTGCACCTCGTCGGTCATGGCCGAGAGGATCTGCCAGGCGAAGGTGTCCCGGGCCAGCGGGTCGCCGCGGTCGGCGGCCTCGATGGAGACGTCGACCCGCAGCTCGGCGTCGGCCAGGTGGTAGGCGACGTTGAGGGTGGTGGCGCTGCCCCGCCTGGCCAGCAGCTGGGTGCAGGCCTCGTCGACGGCGATCCGGAGGTCGTCGATCTCCTCGTAGGTGAACTGGAGCTGGGCGGCCAGGCCGGTGGCGGCGGCCCGCACCACCGCGAGGTAGGCGCCGGACGCGGGGATCTCCAGGTGCACGGTGGACGTCATCGCGGGCTCTCCTACCGCCTCGGTTGCGGCTCCATCCAACCCCGGCCCCAGCGTATCGCGCAAGGCGCCTCAGCCCGCCGGCCGGGCCACCCAGAGGGTGCGCCCGCGGGCCGGCTCGGCCGGGATGGCCGGCCACATCGGCCGCCGCTCGACCAGGCGGAGGCCGGCCGCGGCGACCAGCGCCTCCAGCTCGGCGTCGGCGTAGAGGCGCTGGCGGTAGGTCTCGGACTCCTCGACGCCCCCGAGCGTCCAGCGCAGCCGCTCCACCACCAGGTCGCCCTCGAGCTCGTAGGTCGCGTCCAGGCGCAGGCCGTCGCGGTCGACGTGGCGGCCCGGCTCCCAGCCGTCGTGGACGAACCGGCGCGACAGCGGCTCGACCACCACCGTGCCGCCGGGGGCGGCGACGCGGCCCATGTGCGACAGGGCGGCCACCACCTCGGCCGGCTCGAGCAGGTAGTTCAGGCTCGCGTTGAGGGACATGACCAGGTCGGCCCAGCCGTCGCCGAGGGGCACGGCGGCGAGGTCGCCGACCAGCAGCCGGAGGCCCGATTCACCGGGGGACCACCCCGGCGGTCCCCCGGACCCCCCCTCCCGGAGCTTCGCCGCGGCGATCGCCACCATGGCCGGGGACAGGTCGAAGCCGGTGACGTCCAGGCCGCGCCGGGCCAGCTCGACGGCGGCGCTGCCGGTGCCGCAGGCGGCCACCAGCACCCGGCGGACGCTCGTCCCCTGGGCGGCGGCGGTCTCCAGGCACAGGTCGACGAAGCGGTCGTAGGGCGCGGCCCGCCAGACCAGGTCGTAGACCAGGGCGTAGCGCCGGTAGGCGCCCGAGGGAGCGGCAGACACGGACCGATTCTCCCAGAGGTAGAATCTCGACCCCATGACCGACGGCCGAATTCCCGAGCCGGCGCGCGTCACCAGGCAGCGTACGGCCGTGCTCGACGCGCTGCGCCGCGCCCCCGAGCCCCTCTCGGCCAAGGACCTGCACGCCGGGCTCGGCCGTTCCGTCGGGCTGGCCACCGTCTACCGCGCGCTCCAGGGGCTGGTGGACGCGGGACGGGTCGACGTCTTCCGCCGCGAGACCGGCGAGGCGCTGTTCCGCCTCTGCAATCCCGTGCACCATCACCATCTGGTTTGCCAGCGCTGCGGCCGGGTGGTCGAGATCGACGCCTGCGGGGTCGAGCTGTGGGCGTCCCGGGTGGCGCACCGCTACGGATTCACCATCACCGACCACCAGGCGGATGTTTTCGGGGTGTGCGCCGCCTGCCAGAGCAGTTCCTAGAAACAACGGCGCCCGCACCGAATTGGCGCGGGCGCCGGAGCGCTGAACGGCGTCAGGCCGACTCGGCCTTGCTGTTGGCGCGGGAGTTGCCGCGGCGGCGGGTGGCCGCCGTGGCCCGGGAGGTGGAACCGGGCTTGCGGCCGCGCTTCTTGAGCGTCTTGCCGAGGCCCTCGAGCTTGAGGTCGCGGTAGTTCTTGGCCGAGATGTCGAGCTGCTGGGTCGAGCCGTCGGGGTGACGGATGGACAGCTGGTAGGCCTCGCCCTCGGCAATCTCGGACCTGTCGATGTCCGAGACGTACATGGTGATCGTCTTGGTGCCCATGGAGGCTCCTTTCATTGCCTATCAGCGCATTCTGGTACCCCCACCGCGCTGATTTCTCGAAGAGATAACCACAGGGTTCAGCGGTTCGCAACAACTGTTTGCCAAATCTTTGCCCAAACAGCTGAGGGAAATGGGCGATCCGGGTACTGTCCCAGCGACTGAGTCAGTCGGAATGACGCGATCGGGTAGCAAATGGCCCCAAGCCGGCCTAGGAAGCCGCCGGCCCGGGCGTCAGGAATTAGCCGCGACCCAGCCGTCGCGGGTGACCAGCCGTACCCGCGACAGGGCGGCGAGGTCGTCCAGCGGGTCGCCGTCGACCAGCAGGAGGTCCGCCCGCGCGCCGGGAGCGACCACGCCGACGCCGGCCAGCCCCAGGTGGGCGGCGGCCAGCGAGGTGGCGGCGGCCAGGGCCCGCCCCGGGGCCAGGCCGGCCTCCACCAGCAGCCGCAGCTCCTCGGTGTCCACCGCCGGCGGCGGGCCCTGGTTGCCCAGGTCGGTCCCGTACACGACCCGCCCGCCGCGGGCCACGAACCGGCGCACGCCCGCCCTGCGGGCCCGGGTCGGGTCGATGTGGAGGGTCGGGACGGCCACCACCGACTCGGCCAGGGCGTCGACCAGGGCGTCGGGCAGGGGCCGGGGGTCGAACGGCCAGTGGGCGAGCTCGCCGACCCCGGCGGCCAGGGCCTTGGCCGCCTCGCCGGCGGTGCCGACGTGGGCGGTCACGCCAAGGCCGCGCTCGCCGGCCGCCCCGACCAGGGCGGCCAGGACCGGCGCGGGCAGGGTCGGGCCCACCCGGTCGTCGAGGGCGACCTTGATGACGGCCGCCCCGGCCCCGGCCAGCTCGGCCACCGCCAGCACCGCCTCGGCGGCGCCGTCCACCGGCCGGGCGGTGCCCGGCGGGGCCCAGGGCGCCCGGGTCGGGTAGCCGCCGGGCACGGTCACGATCTGCCCGGCGGCCAGCAGCCGCGGCGACGCCGCCCCCGGGGCCGCCGCCCCCCGGCGCAGGGCGTCCAGCCGCTCCGGCGGCCAGCCGAGGTCGCGCACCGTGGTCACCCCGCCGGCCAGGACCCGGGCCGCGCGGCTAGAAGCCGAGATGGACGTGGGCGTCGACGAACCCGGGGAGCAGCGTGCCGCCGGCGCCGTCGACCACCACCGCCCCGGCCGGGGCCGCGACCTCGCCGGCCGGCCCGACCCGCTCGATCACCCCGCCGGCGGCGACCACCGTCTGGCCCCGGACCGGCGGGCCGTCGCCGCCGTCGAGGACGGCGACGCCGACGATCGCGATGGGCGGCGGATCGGCGGCGCCGGGGGTGGGGGAGCCGGGCACCCCTGGAACCTACACCGGTACCATCCTGGCCATGAACCAGCACCCCGGCGCCCCCCTGGTGCTGCACGGGCCGCCGGACGGCCACGCCCCGCTGGCGCTCGGCCGCCGGGTCACCATGTACGTCTGCGGCATCACCCCCTATGACGCCGCCCACGTCGGCCACGCCTTCACCTACGTGGCCTTCGACACCCTGGCCCGGTTCCTGCGCCACCGCGGCCACGAGGTCGTCTACTGCCAGAACGTCACCGACGTCGACGACGACGTGCTCCGCCGGGCGGCCAGGGACGGCGAGGACTACCTCGCCCTCGGCCGGCGCGAGACGGCCGCCTACCTCCAGGACATGGACACCCTCAACGTCGCCCGGCCGGACTTCTTCCCAAGGGCCACCGAGGAGATCCCGGCCATGGTCGAGCTGGCCGGCCAGCTCGTCGCCGGCGGCAACGCCTACGTGGTCGACGGCACCGTGTTCTTCGACGTGACCAGCTACCCCGGGTTCGGGGAGCTGTCGGGGCTGAGCCCGGCCGAGCAGCGCGAGCTGCTGGCCGAGCGGGGCGGCGACCCCGACGACCCGCGCAAGCGCGACCCGCTGGACTTCGTGGTCTGGCAGCGCAGCCAGCCGGGGGAGCCGTGGTGGGACAGCCCCTGGGGCCGGGGCCGCCCCGGCTGGCACCTGGAGTGCTCGGCCATGGCCCGGCGCCTCCTCGGGGTCACCGTCGACCTGCACGGCGGCGGGGCCGACCTGCTCTACCCCCACCACGAGTCGGAGCGGGCCCAGTCCGAGTCGGCCAACAAGGCGCCGTTCGCGCGCCGCTGGCTGCACACCGGCATGGTCGGCTACCAGGGCGAGAAGATGTCCAAGTCGCTCGGAAATCTCATCTTCCCGCGCGACCTGTTCCGCGACCACGAGCCGGCCGCGGTCCGGCTGGCCCTCCTCGCCCACCACTGGCGCTCGGCCTGGGAGTGGGACCCGGCCGAGCTCAAGGAAGCCGCCGAGCGCCTCTCCGCCTGGCGCCAAGCCTGTGGACAACCACCCCGCCCCTCCCCGGTTCGGCTACGCTCCCCCACCGGGGGACCCGGCAGCCGGCGGGCGGGGCTCGACGCGGCCGGGGCTGGGGACCCGGCGCCTGAGGGTGGAGCGCGGCTGCCGGAAGCGGTGGACGTCGCGCTGGCCGACGACCTGGACACGCCGGCGGCGCTGGCCGCCGCCGACGAGCTGGCCGAGCGGGGGGACGGGCCCGGGGTGGCGGCGGCCGCCGCCGTGCTCGGGGTGGAGCTGGGTCCCGGGCCCGGCTGACGGGTGGCCGGGCTATCCAGCCCGGCCGGGAGCGGCTAGGCTGCCCGGTATGCGTGGAGACAAGGTCGAGGTGCTGGTCGACACCGGCGACGGTGGCGTCCGCGGGTTCGAGATCGTCGCCACCCGCTCCGGGCGCCGGGTCGAGGTGACCACCTCGCGGACCATGGTCGAGGTGGCCGAGGTGACCCGGACCGGCCAGCCGGTCCGCACCGCCCGGTTCCTCTCCTCCCGGGTCGTGGCCATCGTCGAGCACCCCTACGACGGGCCGCCCGGCTGAGGCCGCTCAGCCCTTGGCCGGGACCCGGCCGCGCTCCAGGCGGCGGGCGAGCGAGCCGAGCAGGCTGAGCTGCGCCTCCCGGGGCCAGGCGTAGCCGGCGCGGTCCTCGTAGGCGGCCTTCACCGCCCGGTCGACCTTGCAGAGGGCGCTGGCGATCTGCTCGTCGGTGAGGTCGAGGACGGCGGCCTCCAGGGCGGCCCGGGTCGGGTTCTCGGTCGGCGTGGCTGGCATCGGTCGGCCCCTCGGCTCGGGTCTCGGTGACGTGGCCAGAGTCTAGCGGCCGCCGAGGCGGCTGCGGAGCAGCTCGATGTCGGCCCGGTGGGCCTCGACCCCGCCCGGGGTCTCGCAGATCACCGGGGCGCCGGCCGCCTGGACGATCCCGACCAGGGTGTCGAGGTCGATCTGGCCCTTGCCCAGGTTCTCGTGGCGGTCGCGGCCGGAATCGGCCTTGTCCTTGGAGTCGTTGGCGTGGACCAGGTCGATCCGGCCGGTGATCGCCTTGACCCGGTCGACGATGCCGTCCAGCTCCTCGCCGCCGGCGTGGAAGTGGCAGGTGTCGAGGCAGAACCCCAGCCCGTGGTCGCCGATCACGTCCCACAGCCGGGCCAGGGTGCCGAGGCGCCTGGCCATGGCGTGGTTGCCGCCGGCGGTGTTCTCGAGCAGGACCGGCACCTCGGACTCGAGCTGGTCGAGGGCCTTGCGCCAGCGGGTGAAGCCCTCGGCCTCGTCGTCGCCCCCGGTGACGTGGCCGCCGTGGACGATCACCCCGGCCGCGCCGACGGCGGCCGCGCCCTCGCAGGTCTGGGCGAGCAGCTTGCGCGACGGGATGCGGATGCGGTTGTTCGGGGAGGCCAGGTTGATGCCGTACGGCGCGTGGACGTAGACCACCATGTCGGCGGCGGCCAGCTCGGCCGCGTCCGGGCCCGGCGGCGGGACCTTCCAGCCCTGCGGGTCGCCGAGGAAGAACTGGACGCAGTCGGCACCCCGGGCGGCCCCCTCCCCGAGCGGGTCCTCACGGCCCAGATGGATCCCGATCTTCGTCTCCACGATTTTTCGACCTTAGCACGGGAAGCGGACGGCCCCTTCGGTGGTTGTCCCTGTGTCCCTCTTTCTCCCGAGACCCGAGGAGCAGGCGCATGCGGAACCGTGTCCCCGCCGTCGTGCTGGCCGCCGCCCTGGTGTTCGGGCTGGCGATCCTGGCCGCCCCGGCCGCCGCCGCCTCCGGCAAGGTGACCCGCCTCGCCGCCAGCCTGAAGGGCGCCAACGAGGTCCCCGGCCCCGGCGACCCCGACGGGCGCGGCAGCGCCTTCGTCCGGCTGACCCGGGACAAGGCGTGCTTCGTGCTGGAGTGGTCGAAGATCACCGCCCCGACGGCCGCCCACATCCACTCGGGCAAGGCGGGCGTGGCCGGCCCGGTGGTGGTGCTGTTCTTCCAGCCGGCCATCAACGCGGCCTCGCTGCCGGACACGCTCGACTCGGTCGCCGGCTGCGTCGCCGTCGACCCCGCCGTGGCCAGGAAGATCGCGGCCAGCCCACGCGACTACTACGTGAACATCCACACGGCCGACTTCGCCCCCGGAGCCATCCGCGGCCAGCTCCACCGCTCGCGCCACCTCGACCTCGACCTGCCCCACCAGCTCGGCGCCCGGCTCAACGGCGCCAACGAGTTCCCCGGCCCCGGCGACCCTGACGGGCGCGGCCTGGCCCTGGTCCGGACCGGCCGGGAGCGGGTCTGCTTCGCCCTCGGCTGGGAGAGGATCGCCCCGCCGATCTTCGCCCACATCCACTCGGGCGCCGCCGGGGTCGCCGGCCCGGTGGTGGTCCTGTTCTTCGACGTGCCCGAGCTCGCCGGCGCACCGACGGCCGCCCTCCCGGACACCATCGCGGCGGCCGCCGGCTGCGTCGGCGACCAGGACCCGGCCCTGCTCCGCGACATCCGCCGCCATCCCGCCGACTACTACGCCAACATCCACAACCTCGACTTCGTGCCGGGGGCCATCCGCGGCCAGCTCCGCCGGCTGGCCTAGAACCGGGGGGGCGGACGGGCCCGCGCTGGGACGGTCCCCAGCGCGGGCCCTCCGTCGTCAGGCGGTCCGGGTGCCGGCGGCCGTCCGGCTTGGCAAGAAGGAACGTTCCGTTACCATGCGCCCATGCCGCGCGTGAGCCAGCAGTACCGTGACGCCCGCCGCCGCGAGATCCTGGAGGCGGCTGGGCGCTGTTTCGCCGAGAACGGCTTCCACTCAACCTCGATGCAGGACTTCTTCGAGGCCTCGGGGCTGACCGCCGGGCTGGTCTACCGGTACTTCCCCAGCAAGGAAGCGCTCATCGCCACGCTCGCGGGCGACGCGCTCGAGCAGCTCCAGGCCGGGGTCGAGGAGGCCTTCGGCGCGGACGTGTCCCCGAGCATCGAGGAGGTCCTGGCCCGCCTGCTGCGGACCATCGACGAGCTGGACGCGCGCGAGCGGATCGCCCGCGTCGCGGTGCAGGTATGGGGCGAGGCGCTGCGGAACCCCGGCGTCGCGCCGATCCTCACCGCCGGGATCACCAGGCTGTTGGCGGCGCTGGAGCGGCTGGTCCGCCGGGCGCAGGAGACGGGCCGGGTCGACCGGCGGCTGGACCCGGGGCACGCGGCCCGTGCCCTGTATTCGCTCCTGCCCGGCTTCATCCTCCAGCGCGCCCTGGACCCGGCGCTCGACCGGGCCGCCTATGAGCGGGCCGCGCTGGCCCTGGTCGCCGGCAAGCTGCACGCCGACTCCACCTAAACGGAATGTTCCTTCTTGACATGAGTGGCCAAAGAGGGCTTCGCTAAGACGGGGAACGTTCCTTCTTTATTCACCAGCGCGGGACCACAGGGCCCCACTGGCCCCATGCACATACGAAGCCACCACCACCCCATCGCCGCCTCCTCGCCGCGTCCTGTGGAGACAGTCTGTCACCGCGCCCAGGGGAGAGTGAACGGTGCTTCGCCCCCGGGTTCGACGGGGAGCGGCCGGGGCGGGACCGGGGTGGCGTTGACGATCGAGGTGGTGGTGCGGCCCAGCGGCGTGAACCGGTCAAGGATCGGCTCGAGCTCCTCGATGGAGCGCAGGTGCACCTTCATGAAGTAGCAGTCGTCGCCGGTGATGCGGTAGCACTCGGTGACCTGGGGCAGTTGGCGGGCGATGTCGGGGATCAGCTTGAGGTCGCGGGTGGTCGGGCTGACCCGGACGATGGCGCAGATGGTGTAGCCGAGCGCGCGCGGGGCGACCTCGGCCCGGAAGCGGACGGCGCCACCTTCGGTGAGCCGGCGGAGCCGCTCGGCCACCGCGGGCGGGGACAGCCCGACCCGCCGGCCGAGCTCGGCGACCCGCAGTCTGGCGTCGCCGTACAGCTCCGCCACCAGGCGCCTGTCGATGTCGTCCATTGAATCGAAGGCACGAGGCCTGTTGTTCCGTGGTTCCGACACCAGCACGCTCCATGCTCCGACGTTCGGCCATTCACCCTCGGGGTGCCGCCTTCGTACGATCCTCCGGTGGACGACATCGCGCAAGCACCGACCGCCCCCGGGCTGGCGCGGCTCCAGCGCCTGCCGCCGCAGTCCTTCTTCCTGGTCAGTGCGGTGTTCCACTACCTGGGACCGGCGTTCGCGGTGCTGCTGTTCGCCCATCTCGACGTGCTCGGGGTGGCGTGGCTGCGGATCGCCGCCGCGGCCGCGCTGTTCGCGGTGTGGCGCCGCCCGTGGCGGCTGCTCACCGGCATGGACCGGCGTGGGCGCGTGCTGCTCGGCCAGCTCGGGGCCGTGCTGGCCGCGATGAACGTGCTGTTCTACCTCGCGGTGGCGCGGCTGCCGTTGGCAACCGTGGGTGCCATCGAGTTTCTCGGCGTGGTGCTCCTGGCGAGTGCGGGCGCCAGGACGCCGCGCAACGCGGCGGCGCTCGCGCTCACCATCGGCGGTGTGGTCGCCCTCGCCGACCTACGCCTCGCCGGGCAGCCGCTCGGGTTCGCCTTCGCATTCGGCAACTGCGCGCTGTTCATGCTCTATGTGGTCCTTGGGCACCGGGTCGCCAACACCGATGCCGGCACCGGCGCCATGAGCGGGATCGACCAGCTCGGCGCGGCCATGCTGGTCGCCACCGTGGTGGTGACGCCGGTCGGGCTCGGCGGCGCCCTGGCGGCGTTCCCGCACCCGGCGCTGCTGGCCGCCGGCGTTGGCGTGGGCGTGTGCTCCTCGGTGATTCCCTACGTCACCGACCAGCTGGCGATGGCGCGGCTGCCCCGCGCCAGCTTCGCGCTGATGCTGGCGCTGCTGCCCATGCTCGGCGCGATCATCGGCGCGGTGGTGCTGCGCCAGCTCCCCACCGGTCAGGATCTACTGGGCATCGCGCTGGTCGTCGCCGGCGTCGCGCGGCATCAGGTCGCGGCGGGTGGACAAAGCCAGGATGAGGTCGACGCTTGAGGAGGCGGTATGCAGTATGCGCGGTTGGGTTCGTCGGGCCTGAAGGTCTCGCGGATCGCCCTCGGCATGATGAGCTACGGCTCCCAGACCGAACGTGAGTGGCATCTGGGCGAGGATGACGCCGAGCCGATCGTGCGGCGTGCGGTCGAGGCCGGCGTGACCTTCTTCGACACCGCCGACACCTACTCCGACGGCCTGACCGAGGAGATCACCGGCCGGCTGCTCGCCAAGCTGTTCGGCCGCCGCGACGACTACGTGCTGGCCACCAAGGTCTTCTTCCCGATGGGCCCGGGCCCCAACGACCGCGGTCTGTCGCGCAAGCACATCCTGGCCGCCATCGACGCCTCGCTGCGCCGGCTTGGGACCGACCACGTCGACCTCTACCAGATCCACCGCTGGGACGACGAGACCCCGATCGAGGAGACGATGCAGGCCCTCCACGACGTCGTGCGGGCCGGCAAGGCCCGCTACCTCGGGGCCTCCAGCATGTACGCCTGGCAGTTCGCCAAGGCCCAGCACACCGCCACGGCGGCCGGCTGGACCCGGTTCGTCGTCGATGCAGAACCACTACAACCTGGTCTACCGGGAGGAGGAGCGGGAGATGATCCCGCTCTGCCTCGACCAGGGTGTCGGCGTGCATCCCCTGGAGCCCGCTGGCGCGGGGGCTGCTCGCCGGCAACCGCGAGCGCGGTGGCGCCCAGCGGACCGTCCGGGCCGGCAGCGACCCGCTGGCCGACGACCATGTACGGCGACGACGACTTCGACGTCGTCGACGCGGTCCGCGCGGTCGCCGCCGAACGCGGCCTGCCCCCGGCCCAGGTCGCGCTTGCCTGGCTGCTGGGCAAGCCCGCGGTGACCGCGCCGATCGTCGGGGCGACCAGGCTGCGCCACCTGGAGGACGCGATCGCCGCGGTCGAGGTCGCCTTGAGCGAGGACGAGGTGGCCCGCCTGGAGGCCCCCTACCGGCCCCACCCGGTGCTCGGCCACCACTGACCGCGGGATGCGCGCCGGCGCCTGGTTGCCCGAGGCATGCGCGTCCGGGGGTCCTTCTGCGACGATAGACCGATGAACCCCACCGTTCGTACCCCGACGGCGTCCTGGGCGCCCGAGTCCTGGCGGGCGTTCCCGGCCGCCCAGCAGCCCGACTGGCCCGAGCCGGACGCGCTCGACAGGGTCCTGGACGAGCTGGCCAGGCAGCCGCCGCTGGTGTTCGCCGGCGAGGCCAGGACCCTCCAGTCGACCCTGGCCACGGTCGCCGCCGGGCACGGCTTCCTGCTCCAGGCGGGGGACTGCGCCGAGTCGTTCGACGCCTTCTCGGCCGACACCATCCGCGACAAGCTCAAGGTCATCTTGCAGATGGCGGTGATCCTGACCTACGGGGCGGGGCTGCCGGTGGTCAAGGTGGGCCGGATCGCCGGCCAGTTCGCCAAGCCCCGCAGCCTCCCCAGCGAGCGGGTCGACGGGGTCGAGCTGCCGGTCTACCGCGGCGACATGGTCAACGACCTCGGCTTCGACCTGGCCGCGCGCCGGCCCGACCCGACCCGGATGCTGCGCGCCTACCACCAGTCGTCGGCCACCCTGAACCTGCTGCGCGCCTTCACCAAGGGCGGCTTCGCCGACCTCAACCAGGTGCACGTCTGGAACCAGGAGTTCGTGGCCCGCAGCCCCTCCGGCCGGCGCTACGACGCGGTCGCCGACGGGATCGACCGGGCGCTGCGGTTCATGGCCGCCTGCGGCATCGACCTGACCACCTCATCGGTCATCCACCAGGTCGACTTCTACACCTCCCACGAGGCCCTCCTGCTCGGCTACGAGCAGGCCATGACCAGGCGCGACAGCCTCACCGGGTGCTGGTACGACTGCTCGGCCCACCTGCTGTGGGTGGGGGACCGGACCCGGCAGCTGGACGGCGCCCACGTCGAGTTCCTGCGCGGCATCGGCAACCCGGTGGCGGTCAAGCTCGGGCCGACGGCCACCCCGTCCGAGACGGTGGCCCTGTGCGACCTGCTCGATGAGGGGCGGGTCCCGGGCCGGCTCACCCTGGTGGCCAGGATGGGCGCCTCCCGGGTCGAGGAGCGGCTGCCGCCGCTGGTCCGGGCCGTCCGCGACGCCGGCCACACGGTCGTGTGGGCCTGCGACCCGATGCACGGCAACACCTTCGTCGGGCCCTCTGGCCACAAGACCCGGCGCTTCGACGACGTCATGGCCGAGCTGGCCCGCTTCTTCGCCGTGCACCGCTCCGAGGGGACCCATCCCGGCGGCATCCACGTCGAGCTGACCGGCGAGGACGTCACCGAGTGCCTCGGCGGCGCCGACGAGATCACCGACGGCCACCTGCACCGCCGCTACGAGACCGCCTGCGACCCCCGCCTCAACGCCAGCCAGGCCCTGGAGCTGGCCTTCCAGGTGACCGAGCTGCTCCGGGGCTGAGCCGGCTCGACGCCGCCCTCGCCCGGTTCGTTGCCGGTGGTCAGTTGGCGACGCCGACGGCCTGCCCGATCGTCTGGGGCTGGTCGAGCACGCTGAGCATCAGGTGGGCGACGTCGGCCCGGGACACCAGGAAGCCGCGGCGGAGGTTCCGCCCGGTCGCTGTCCGGTAGGCGCCGGTGAGCGGCCGGTCGGTCAGGCGCGGGGGCCGGACCGCGGTCCAGTCGAGGCCGCTGTCCCTGAGGGCGTCCTCCATCAGGGCCAGGTCGTCGTAGACCTCGCGGAGCGCGGCCACCAGCAGCGGCATCACCAGGTGCCGGGTGACGAGCCCGTCGCCCGGGTCGTGCCGGGGAGGGTTGGGCCGGCCGGGCGACGCCACGGTCGAGACCGGGGCGGCGCTGACCACGACGATGCGCCGGACCCCGGTCGCCTGCATCGCCGCGACGATGGCCCGCGTCCCCCGCGAGGCGATCCCGGCGTCCGACCGCGACCGCGGCCCCAGGCCGGAGAGCACCGCGTCGGCCCCCGCGACCGCGGGTTCGAGCACGGCCGGGTCCGCGGCCGCCAGGTCGGCGACGGTGACCACACGGACCTGGCCCGGAAGCGACCTCGGGTCGCGGACCACGGCGGTGACGTCATGGCCGGCCGCCAGTGCCTGGTCGAGGAGGTGGCGGCCGATCCCACCGGTGGCCGCGACGATGGTGAGCTTCATGGCTGCTCCTCGGCTACACTATGTTCGATCACGATAACATATGGAGACGATACTATATGAGTTCGAGAACAACAAGGGAGGAGGAGGCGGCCCGGCACCGGCGGCGCTCGGTCAACGCCATCAAGGAGTCGATGCGCGAGCTGAGCGTCCAGCTCTCGCGGCTCAACCACCGCGTCGGCGCGCACCTGGATCTCAAGGAGATCGACCTGAGCTGCCTGGACACGATCGCCCGCCACGGTCCCCTCAGCCCCAGCGCCCTGGCCCGGACCGCCGGCCTGCACCCGGCGACCGTGACCGGCATCCTGGACCGCCTCGAACGCGGCGGCTGGGTCGCCCGCGAGCGCGACCCGTCCGACCGCCGCGCCGTCGTCGTCCGCGCCCTCCGCGACCGCGGCGCCGAGGTGTTCCGCCTCTACTCGGGCATGAACGCGTCCCTCGACCAGATCCTCGCCGGCCACACCGACGACGAGCTCGACCTGCTGGCCTCGTTCCTGCGCCGCACCACCGACGCCGGCCGCGCCGCCACCAACGACCTCGCCGGCGACTGACGCCAGGGGAGCGGTCAGCCGCCGGGGAAGCGGCTCAGGTGACGGGGACGGTGTCGGGCACGCCGAACCTGCGCCAGTACTGCTTGCCGGTCTCGGGAAGGGTGCGGATCGGGTCGTAGTACTCGTAGCGGCGGCTGAGGGCGTCGGGGTCGTCGAACTCGATCCCGGTGCGGTAGTTCTTGGTCCAGTAGGAGATGCCCTTGTCGCGGTCGTAGTCCTCGACCTGGTGGACCCAGCGCTTGCCGACGAAGGGGATGTCGGCCACCACCCGGGGGGTGGCGAAGCCGGGCAGGTAGCCCATGATCGCGTGCTGCAGCTCCTGGGCCTCGGCGATCGAGGTCCGCCAGTGCTCGGAGTTGGGGATCATGTCGCAGACGTAGAAGTAGTAGGGCATGACCTTGGCCCGGTCGAGCAGGGTGAAGCACAGCTCCAGCAGGTCCTTGGGGGTGGCGTTGACCCCCCGCAGCAGCACCCCCTGGTTGCGGACGTCGCGGAAGCCCATGTCGTGCAGGGCCCCGGCGGCCTTGGCGACCAGCGGGGTGAGCTGGTTGGCGTGGTTCACGTGGGTGTGCAGGGCCAGGTCGACCCCGCGGGCGTTCGCCTTGGCGGCCAGGCGCTCCAGCCCGGCCAGGACGTCGTCCTGGAGGAAGTGCTGGGGCAGGCCCATCAGCCCCTTGGAGGCCAGGCGGATGTCGCGGATGTTGTCGATGTCGAGCAGGGCCGACACGAACTGCTCCAGCACCCTGATGGGCAGGTTGGCCACGTCCCCGCCGGACACGACCACGTCGCGGACGCTGGGGGTGCGGCGCAGGTAGTCGAGGATCTGCTCGTGGCGGGCCGGCTGCTTGATCTCGAACTTGTACTTGGCCACCTGGGGGGTGGAGTTGCCGACCAGGTCCATGCGGGTGCAGTGGCCGCAGTACTGGGGGCAGGTCGGCAGCAGCTCGGCCAGCACCTTGGTGGGGTAGCGGTGGGTCAGGCCCTCCACCGCCCACATGTCGGCCTCGTGCAGGCTGTCGCGGGCCGACAGCGGGTGGCTGGGCCAGTCCGGGTCGCGGTCGTCGAAGGCCGGGAGCATGTAGTGGCGGACCGGGTCGGCCCAGAGGTCCCGCTCGTCCATGGTGTTGAGCATCTGGGGCGGGAGCAGCATCGACATGGTCGCCCGCTCGGCCTGGTCCCGCTCGATCGAGGCGAGCAGGTCGGCCGGGAACAGCTCGCCGAAGGTGGCCTGGAGCTGGCGGAGGTTCTTGACGGTGTGGGCCCGCTGCCACTGGGCCGTCTCCCATTCGGCGCGGGTCACGTCCCGGAAGCCGGGGAGCCGGGTCCAGTCCGGCTCGGCCCACTCGCGCCGCAGCGGGTAGGTGAACGGCTGTTCGGCCGCGTGCGCCCTCGGGACACGGTGGAAGAAGGGTCCGGGATTGGTGGTCTGCGCCATCGGTGGTGCCTTTGCGTCCGCAGGTGCCTGCTCGGCCTACCGGCAGGGTCCTTCGCAACCTGGGCCCGCTGTGGGGCCCGAGGCCGGCGCTGTCCCGGGACGGTCGGCACCCGTCAACCGGGGGCGGCGCGGCCGCGCAGCCACGATAGCAGACCGTGTGGACGGCTTGGAGTCGGCCTTCGGCCGACGAGCAACAGATTCTGACCGGCTGATTCGCCGGTCAGAGCCGGTCGAGGACCTGGGCGTAGCCGCGGTCGTAGCTGACCACGTCGGGCAGCAGCACGTGGAACGCCGCCCCGCCGCCCCAGCGCTCGTCGACCCAGGCGTTCCCGCCGTGCAGGGCCGCGAACCGGGCCACCAGCGACAGGCCGATGCCGACGCCGCGGGCGTGGGCCATGGTCGGGGCGGCCCCGTCGCCGCGCCGGAACGTCTCGAAGATCGTCCCGGCCAGCTCGGCCGGCACGCCCGGCCCGGCGTCCTCGACGATCAGCTCGAGGTCGGGGCCCCTGGCCAGGGCCTTGACCCACACCCTGGTCCCCGGGGGCGTGTGCCTGGTCGTGTTGAGCAGGAGGTTCTCGACGATCCGCTCGACCTTGGGGCCGTCGATGAACGCCTGGATGGGCTCGGCCTCGATGTCGATCGGCCAGCCGGCGAGCTGGTCGACCTCGGTGACCACCCGGTGGACGAGCTCGCGGACGTCGGTCAGGGAGCGGTTGGGCTCCAGCACGCCCTCCTCCAGCCGGTTGAGGTCGAGCAGGTCCTTGAGCAGCCGCTCCAGCTTGCGGGTCTTCTCGACCAGCATCCCGATCAGGTCGAGGGCCTGTTCCCGGGGCAGGTTGAGCCGGGTCCGCTCCAGGGTGACGGCGACCCCGAGCATGGCCGTGAGCGGGGTGCGCAGGTCGTGGGAGACGGCCCGCAGGAAGGTGTCCTTCATGTCGTCGGCGGCCCGCAGGCGGTCGGCCGCGGCCAGCTCGCGGCGCAGGCCGTCCTTGAGCTCCTGCTCGCGCTCGGACAACTGCTCCACGGTGGCCTGGAGGCGGGCGTTGAGCTGGCGGTTCTCGACCAGGGCGACGATCTGGCGGGAGATGACCAGCAGCCCGATCATGGTGCCGGTGTAGACCAGGAACGGCTCGAACTCGCCGGTGACGATCTGGATGATCAGGGCCGTGACGGCGGCAACGACCAGCGGCGCGTAGGGGAGGGCGAGCCGGGTGATCGACGGCTCCTCCTCGTCGTCGCTGCGGCGCAGCTCGGCCACGGTGGGCTTGAGGGCGGTGGCCATCAGCAGCAGCCAGCCGAGGACCCACCCGGCGTCGACCATGGCCCCGGTGCCGTAGTTGTCGATCGAGTTCTTGTAGGCGAAGCCGAGGTCGGCGATGAGCAGCGAGAACACCGCGGCCGCGATCATCGACAGGTGCACGACCCCCCGGCCGCGGGAGCGGGTGAGCAGCACCAGCACGATGGTGCCGGCCACGATGTCGCCCAGCGGGTAGGCGAGCAGGACGGCCCGCTCCAGGGTCGAGGGGGCGCCGCCGTTGGAGGAGAAGGCGTCGCCGAGCACGGTGGCCCAGCCGAGGAACAGCAGGGAGGCGGCGATCAGCAGGCCGTCCAGCAGGGTCCGGAGCCGGGCCGTGGCCCGCATCGGGGCGGTGGGGAAGGCCAGCACCCCGGCGACCAGCAGCGGCAACGCCGTGAGGTAGCCGGCGTCGGCCAGCGACGGCACGCTCGCCTCCCCGCCGCGGAGCTCCAGATAGGTCCAGACGACCTGGCCGAGGCCCCAGGCCAGGGCGGCGGAGCCGAGCAGCCGCCAGGCCCGGTGCAGCGACGCGGTCCAGGCCCGGCCGAAGCCGTAGGGGTTGCGGCGGGCGGCGTTGTAGCAGGCCGCGGCCGCGGCCAGGGCGGCCGCGGCCTGGAACAGGTTGCTGACCAGCGTGGTGGTCTCGTCCGCGCCCAGCCCGAGCCCGACCCAGGCCAGGAACCCTGCCCCCAGCACCGCCGCGGCCATCGCGACCAGCCGGAAGCTGCGCAGCTCTTTCCGTTTCTTGGCCTTGACCGTCACGGTTTCACCACGGTGGCCCCACGAATGAGCTTGAGCTGGGCAGTTGCCGAACGCCGCCAAAAGGGTACAAGGCGAGTCCACACGATACACGAGCAGAGGGCGACGTTCCCGTCACCTGGTCAGGAAGAACTAGGCAGCCGGCGAGGTTGTCCTGCTTTTCCATCGGCTACCCTCCCCCACATCCCCAGCCGCCAAACTCTACAACGGCGCGACGAGGCCGACCAAGACGCTTGTGTCGTGCCACGACAGAGCTGTCGTTACCGGCTTGGGGGCGCATTCTCGGCCATGACGTGCCAAGATGGAAGGCCGCGCACCCTTCGGGAGCCGCCCTTTGCCATCGACCGCCACCGCCGTCCGCGACCTTCCTCCGCCGCCTGCGGGCTGGAGGCGTTGGCGTGGTGGTCCTGTTGACCTGGGCGGTCGCGGCCCCTGGCTTCGTGCCCGCCGGCGCTCTGGCCGCCGCCGGCCACCCGGGGTGGCGGGCGTCACCTCGACCAGCGCCCCCAGCGCCGCCGAGTGGGAGCGCCTGCAGATCCGGGCCTGGCAGCGGGGACGGGAGGCGGCGGCCGAGGCCGGGCCCGGACGGGCGGCGGTCCGGCAGGCGGCCGGCGGGACCGGCGCCACCGCCACCCCCGCCGCCTGGGTGGTCCCGGCCGGCGGCGCCCCGACCATCCCGGCCCTCACCCTCCGTGCCTACCGCGAGGCCGCGGCCTGGGCGGCCGGGTTCGACCCGGACTGCCGGCTGCCCTGGACGGTCCTGGCCGGCATCGGGCGCATCGAGTCCAACCATGGCCTGTTCGGGGGGCCGGCGGCCAGGTTCAGCGCCGGCGGGACGGTGAGCCCGAGGATCACCGGGCCGCCGCTGGACGGCAACGGGGTGGCCCGCATCCCCGACAGCGACGGCGGCCGCTGGGACGGGGACGCGACCTGGGACCGGGCGGTCGGGCCGATGCAGTTCATCCCCACGACCTGGCGGTCGCTGGGCCGCGACGGCAACGGCGACCGGGTCGCCGACCCCAACAACCTGTTCGACGCCGCGGTGAGCGCCGCCGGCTACCTCTGCCTGGGCGGGGACGGCGACCTGGGCGACCCGGCCCGGCTGCGCCAGGCGATCTACGGCTACAACCACTCCTGGCCGTACGTGGACGCGGTCCTCGGCTGGGCCCGGCTCTACCAGGGCGGGGTCGGCACCGGCCCGGCCGTCCCCTCGGGCCCGCCGGCGCCCTCCACCACCGCGGCCCCGACCACCGGCCCGCCCGGTCCCGACCCGACGACCACGACCCGCCGGCCCACCACGACCGAGCCGCCGACGTCGACCACCCGCCGGCCGACCACCACCGACCCGCCGACAACGACCAGGCTCCCGACCACCACGGCCCCGTCGACCACCGGCGCCCCGACGACCACCAGGCCGTGTCAGTCGACCACCACCAGCACCACCGGGGACGGGTCGACCACCACCACCTCGTCGACCACCACGACCACGACGCCAGACGGCTCGACCACCACCACGACGACCCTCCCGCCCTGCTAACCGACCGGCTCTGCCGGTCGGAGTCTGTTGATCGTCGGCCGAAGGCCGACCCCACGCCCTGACCGCCGGACCTACGTGGCCAGTTCGGCCTCGAGTAGCGGCTGGGCCCAGGCCAGGAACAGGGCGAGCATGTAGGGGGTCTCCGGCCAGATGCGGAAGACCGGGCGGGTGAGGGTGCCCCACAGGGAGCCGCCGACCCCGGCCCCGTAGACGTCGTTGAAGCGGTCGATGCGCCGCACCCAGCCCGGCCACCAGGCCGGGTCCCAGGCGACGCCGCCGCCGGCCCGCTCGTAGACGAGCCGGTTGACCGACGCGAACGCCCGCCAGCGCCAGCGGTGCCCGGGCGGCCGCCCCGGGCGGCCCAGGTAGTAGGCGCGCATGGCGGCCGAGAGGGACTGGCCGGCGGCCAGCGCCCACTGGGCGCGCATGGCGAACACGTCGATGTCCCCGAGCAGGTCGGCGTCGGGGGCCGACATCAGGTAGTAGGCGTCCCGGTCGGCCGCCGGCAGCCGGCGCGAGACCCTTGGGTCGGGGGCGCCCTCGGCGTGCCTGGTCGTCCAGACCGAGGCCATGCCGACGTCGGCCACCCAGCCGGTGGCGTCGATGTTGGGCACACCGTAGGCCGAGAAGGGCACCGTGGCGCGGGGGTGGAGCAGGGCCTCGAGCCCCAGGAAGAGGTGGCCGATGTCGACCTGCTCGCCGGAGGGGAGCAGGACATAGGGCGACGGGTTGTCGCCGACGCCGTTCTCGTCGGCCCGTGCCGTCAGGTGCCGGTGGGCCGTCCGGCCGAGGCGCGGGTTGCCGTGGAGGGTCCGTCCGCCGTGGGCATGGGAGTCGGGCAGGAGCTGGGAGACCAGGAAGCCGGAGTAGTAGGTGTTGCGGATGCGCGAGAGCAGGTCGGCGGGGGAGTCCTCGGGGAAGGCGCGCTCGGCCTCCTCCAGGTAGGCGACGAAGCGGTCGACCGGGACGACCGCCTCCGGCCCGGTCAGCACCGCCGCACGACCAGGGACCGGCGGCCGCCCGCGACCAGCGCCGCGACCAGAGGCGGGAGGCGGTGTGCCGCCGGCCGAGGTCGGCGGCCCGCTTGGTCGCGGCCCACAGGGCGTTGACCCGGTCGAGGACCGAGCGGTCGGGCTGGATGTGGTGGATGGCGGGGAACAGGGTCCGGACGGCCGGGACCTGGAGCGGGACGGGTTCGGCGGCCAGGCGCTCCGGCCGGAGGCCCTGGCGGCCGACCAGCCGCAGCGGCGTCGGGGCGACCGGGGGGTCGGCCAGTGCCAGCTCGGCCTGCTGCTCCATTGCAGTTCTCCGGCTCGGGGTCCCACCGCCGGGTCCGGTCGACGGACCCGTCTCGGACAAGCATGCCGATCAACGCTGAATCAGGCAATCACGTAACAGGCAAAACTTCTCCGGCATCTACGACGAATCGTCTAGACCAGGCGGCGGTCGCTGGCCCAACGGCTCAGCTCGTGGCGGCTGGAGAGCTGGAGCTTGCGCAGCACCGACGACACGTGGGTCTCGACCGTCTTCACCGACAGGTGGAGGCGGCGCGCGACCTCCTTGTAGGTGAACCCGCGGGCGATGTGGCGCAGCACCTCGCGCTCGCGGGTGGTGAGCTGGTCCAGCTCCGGGTCGACCACGCCGGTCAGGTCGCCGTGGAAGGCGTCGAGCACGAACCCGGCCAGGCGGGGGGAGAACACGGCGTCGCCGCTCTGGACCCGACGGATGGCGGCGGCCAGGTCGGGCGGGGAGATCGTCTTGGTGACATAGCCGCGGGCCCCGGCGCGGATCACCCCGATGACGTCCTCGGCCGCGTCCGACACCGACAGGGCCAGGAAGCGGATCTCCTGGTCGGTCTGGCGGACCGCCTCCAGCACCGCCCGGCCGCCCCCGCCGGGCAGGTGGACGTCCAGCAGCACCACGTCGGGCCGGGTGCGCCGGATGCCGTCGACGGCCGCGTCCACCTCGCCGGCCTCGCCCACGATCTCGAACTCCCCGCCCAGCTCGGCCCGGAGCCCCGAGAGGAAGAAGTGGTGGTCGTCCACCAGAAACACCCTGATCATGACGATTGGCTCCTCGGCAGGCGGAGTTGGACCTCGGTGCCCTCGCCGGGGCTGGAGACGATCGCGACGCTGCCGCCGTGGCGCCGGATCCGGCCGCGGATCGAGTCGGCGATGCCGCGCCGGTCGGTCGGGACCTGGTCGGGGTCGAACCCCTTGCCCTCGTCGCGCACGAACCCGGTGAGCTCGTCCGGCTCGACCTCGACGTAGACCGAGACCAGCGGCGCCCCCGAGTGCCTGGCGGCGTTGAACGCCGCCTCCTGGCAGGCGTCGACCAGCGCCCGGGCGGCGTCCTCGAGCGGGGCGTCGCCCACCACCACGACGTCGACGGGCACGTTGTGCCGCTGCTCGACCCGGGTCGCGATCTCCTCCACGGCCGGCCGCAGCCGGCCGTCGGGCGGCACCGGGGCCCGGTACAGCCAGGCCCGCAGCTCCCGCTCCTGCCGCCGGGCCAGGCCGACCACCTCCGGCGAGGCGTCGGCCCGCTGGATCAGGGCCAGGGTGTGCAGCACCGAGTCGTGCAGGTGGGCGGCCATCTCGGCGCGGGCCTCGGAGCGGATCCGCCCGCGGCGCTCCTCGGCCAGCTGGTGGACCAGCCTGGTCCCCCAGGGGCCGAAGATCAGGACGAGCCCGATCAGGGTGATGGCCACCCCCAGCAGGGCGTCGCCGGCCGCGGACAGGTCGGCGCCGGTGTTGGCGAACCCGAGGCCGAGGCCGCTGGCCACCAGCAGGCCGCCGACCACGATCCGGATCAGGCCGACCCGGCCGGTGAACATCGCCTCGATCGGGTTGCCGGGGATGCGGGCCCAGCGGGCCCGGTCGCGGTCGTCGCTGCGGGCCCAGATGACCGCCGAGCCCGCCGCGGCCAGGGCGATCGGCCAGACGATCCGGTCGCCGAACCAGAGGCCGACCTCGCGCAGCAGCAACATGGTCCCGAGCACCACCAGCCCAAGGGCGAAGGCCTGCCGGACCCGCGGCCGCCGGACCGGCTGGGCCCTGGCGGTGTCGTCCGGCTCGACCGAGACCGCCCAGGCCAGCAGGTAGAGGACGACCCCGGAGCCGCCGGCGATGGCCAGCACGGCGAAGGCGACCCGGATCAGGGCCGGGTCGACGCCGAGCCGCTCGCCGAGCCCGCCGGCCACGCCCAGCAGCACCCGGTTGTCGCGGCTGCGCACGATGGCCGCCGAGCTGGCCGGCCGGTGGGGGACCTGGGTCGTCGTGGTGGTTCGCCTCCAGGGAACGCGTGTGGTGCCTCGGGGCCATGGTGGCACGCGCCGGACGGGCCGGCCATGGGGGTCGACCCTGAGCACGGGCGGCCCGGGTCGGGGATCGGCGAGGGTGATCCCCGATGGCGGCCGGCCCGGCGGGGGAGGACGCTGCTCCCGCAAGGTCCCAATCGCCAGCACGAGGAGCACCCACCATGTCCGAGCGTCCCCCCGAGGCCCCGCCAGGGGAGCCGGCGCCACCCGCGGCCGCTGCACCATCCTCCACCGAGCCCACCCGTCCGATCGAGCCGCCGCCGGCCGCCGCCGGGGCCGAGCCCCCTCGCCCCATCGGCCCGCCGCCAGGCGCCGCCGGGGGCGGTCCGGGCCCCGCCCCGGGACCTGGTCCCATCCGGCGCCTGACCCGGCGCACCGACAACAAGATGATCGCCGGCGTGGCCAGCGGCATCGCCGCCTACCTGGGCATCGAGCCCTGGATCGTCCGCATCGGCTTCGTCGTCATGGTCCCCTTCGGGGGCTTCGGGGTGCTGGCCTACCTGATCGCGTGGCTGCTGGTCCCGATCGAGGGGAGCGGCCAGTCGCTCGCCGGCGACGTGCTCCGCCGCCCGCCCAGCGGCATCCGGAGCTACATCGGGGTGGCCCTGATCCTGCTGGCCGTGGCCATCCTGGCCAGCGCCTTCTCCGAGCCCGGGGTGATCTGGGCGATCGTGCTGATCGCCTTCGGCATCTTCCTGTTCCGCCAGGACGACCCCGAGCCGCCCGACCGCCGCCCACCCGGCGGCGGCGGTCCGGGGCGGCGGCGCGTCCGGCGGGGGCGGTGCGCCGGGCCCCGCCGACACCACCACCCCGCTCCCGCCGGGCGGGCTGGCCATCACCACGACCGAGCCGCTCGACCCAGCGCCGGTCTCCGGGCAGGGCACGGCCACCCTGCCGGCGGACGTGCCCGTCTGGACGCCGCCGCCCCCGCCGCCGGACCGGACGGCGGCCTGGGGGCCGCCGCCCCCGAAGCGGCGGCGCCGGCGGCCGTTCCTGGGCCCGCTCACCTTCGCGGTCGCGCTGATCGCGACCGGGCTGGCCCTGGTGCTCGACAACCTGGACGTGATCGACCTCAGCTTCGGGCAGGTGCTGGCCGTGTTCCTGACCGTGCTCGGGGGCGGCCTGCTGGTCGGCACCTGGTGGGGGCGGGCCTGGGGGCTGATCCCGGTCGGCCTGCTGGCCGTGCCCGTGGTCGCCCTGACCGCCCTGGCCGGCCCGGTGCCGGTCGAGGGCGGGATCTCCGAGCGCCTGTTCCAGCCCACCACGCCGGCCGAGGTCCGCCCCACCTACCGGCTGGCCGGCGGCGAGCTGATCCTCGACCTGTCCAAGGTCGACTTCGGCCCGGGCGCCCCGCCCGTCGAGGCCAGCGTGGCCGGCGGGCGGGTCCTTGTGGTGCTCCCCGACGAGGTCGCGGCCGACGTCCGCGGCCGGGTCGGCGTGGGCCAGGTCGACCTGCTCGGCCACGTCGACAGCGGCGCCCAGATCGACTCCACGGTCACCGAGCCGGCGTCCAAGCCCCCGGCCAAGGGCGCCGCCCCCACCGTCAAGCTCGACCTGATGGCCGGCTACGGCGTGATCGAGGTCCGCCGAGCCAGCGACCCCCGGCCCTTCCAGGTGGCCGGCCCGTTCGAGGACACCTTCAGCGAACGGACCGCCCCCACGACCACCGCCCCATGAGAGGCCCCGTCATGCGCCGCCACGAGCTCGACCCCATCTCCCTCACCTTCGGCTTCGCCTTCGCCGCCCTCGGCCTCCTGTTCCTCCTCGGCCAGGCCGACCAGGCCCTCCGCCTCCGCTGGGTCTGGCCCCTCCTCCTCCTCGCCCTCGGCGCCGGCATCCTCCTCGACATCGCCTTCGGCCGCTCCCGCACCACCCCCGACCGTGAGGTCGAGCCCGGGGTCGCCTCCGGCGGTGATCCCGCCCCGGAGGTCGCGTCCGCCCCGGACGCCTGGTCGGCCGACCCCGGCAGCCGCCACCGTCCCAGAGGTCAAGCCGGCCAGCTCGGAGGTGGCCACGCATCAGGAGGCCTGGCCAGCCGACCCGGACGGCCACGGCTGCCCCAGAGGCCTGGCCAGCCGACCCGGAGGCCGCGACCGCCCCGGACGCGAGGCCAGCCAGCGAGGAGGCCGCGCCGGACCCGGACACCGGACCAGCCGAATCGGACGCCGCGGCTGCCCCGGAAGCCCGGCCAGTCGACCCCGGAATGCGGCGGCCGCCCCGGAGGCCGGCCCGGCTGTGGACAACCGCGAGCACCCCAACTGACCGTCGGCTAGGCTCCCCCTCCGGGGGTCCTGGCAACCAGGGCTCGGGTTGCGGCACGCCCCTCCGCCCCGGGGCGGCGTTCCTCTGCCCGGCGGGCCGGCGTCCTTTCATCCGGCGGGCGGTCGCCCCTTCGCCCGTGGGGTGGTTCTGTCCGGCGTAGGCTCTGGCGCATGGCGAGGGTCGACTACGACCGGATGGCGGCCGACTACGTCGAGGGGCGGGTCCTGCCTCCGGAAGGGATGGACCCGTGGCGGGCCGCGATCGCGCCCTGGGTGCCGGGGGGAGTGGGTGGGCGGTCGCCGGTGCTCGACCTTGGGGCCGGGACCGGGCAGTTCGCGGCGGCGATCGCGGGGTGGTTCGGGGTCGAGGTGGTGGCGGTGGAGCCGTCGGGTGGGATGCGGGCCCAGGCGGCGCGGGCCCATCCGCATCCGGGGGTGCGGTGGGTCGCGGGGGTGGGCGAGCGGCTGCCGCTGGGCGATGGGGCGTGCGCCTGGGCGTGGGTGTCGACCGTGGTGCACCATCTCGACGACCTGGAGCGCGCCGCCGGCGAGCTGCGCCGGGTGGTGCGCCCAGGCGGCCGGGTGCTGGTGCGGCAGGCGTTTCCCGGGCGGATGGACGCGATCACCCTGTACGAGCGGTACTTCCCCGGCGCCGCCCGGGCCCTGGTCGCCGGTGGGGGACTGCCGAGCGTGGAGCGGGTGTCGGCCGCCTTCGCCGCCGCCGGGTTCCGGACCGAGGGCCTCCGGCAGGTCGACCAGGTGAGCGCGACCAGCCTGGCCGCCTACCGCGACAAGGTCCGGCTCCGGGCCGACACCGGCCTGGCGCTGCTGCCCGACGAGGAGTTCGCCGCCGGGCTGGCCGCCCTCGACCGGGCCGCCGAGGCCGAGACCACCCCGGCCCCGGTGGTGGACCGGCTCGACCTGCTGGTCCTGCGCCGCTCCGGCCCGGCCGGCTAGGCGGTGGGCTGGGCCGAGCGCTCCTGGTCGAGGGCGACGTCGGCCAGGGCGCGGATGAACGCCGGCGAGGTGTTCATCAGCTCGATCCGGTTGAAGGCCAGGCCCGCCTCCTCGGCCTCCTCCCTGGCGGCGACGTCGATGTCGTACAGGATCTCCAGGTGGTCGGCGAGGAACTGCACGGGCACGACCAGCACCGCCCGGTGCCCGTCGGCCCGCAGGCCCGGCAGCAGGTCCTTCAGGTCGGGCTTGAGCCACTCCTCCGGGCTGTGGCCGGCCGACTGGTAGGCGAACCGCCAGCGGCCCCGGTCCAGGCCGGTCCGCTCGACCACGGCGTCGATCGTCTCGGCGATCTGGTCGAGGTAGCCGGGGTCGCGGTCGACCACCGCCTTGGGCAGGCTGTGGGCGGTGAACAGGACCGGCACGTCCGGGTCGAGCCGTCCGAGGGCCTCGGTGACCCGCTCGGTGAGGGCGTCGAGGAAGGCCGGGGTGCGGTGCCACGGCCCGGCCATGACGACCTCGGCGTCGCCGCCGAGCCGCCAGGCGGCCGCGTCCAGGGCCCGCCGGTAGCCGCCCATGATCACCGGCGACCACTGGGGGGAGAGGACGATCCCGACCAGCCGCTGGACCCCGGCGACGGCCAGCCGGGCCACCGCCTCGTCGATCCGGGGCTCGGAGTGGAGCATGCCGACCTCGACCCGGTAGCGGCCGGTCCCGTGGTCGGCGTCGAGCAGCCGCTGCAGCTCCGCCCCCTGCTCGAGGGTGATGCGGACCAGCGGCGACCAGCCGATCAGCCGGTAGCGACGCTGGAACTCGGCCACCAGCTCCGGGTCGGCGTCGCGGCCGCCGCGCACGCTGCGCAGGTAGGCCGGGACCTCCTCGGCGTTGGCGGCCGAGCCGTAGGTCATCAGCAGCACCCCGGTGGGGGGTCCGGTGGGCGGCCTCAGGGGTTGGCAACGGAGGTCCTCTCGGTGGCCAGGTGGACGTGCTCGACCAGCCGGGTCAGGTGGTCGGAGGGCGTGTCGGGGAGGACCCCGTGGCCCAGGTTGAAGATGTGGCCGTCGCGGCCGCCGGCCGCCGCCAGCACCCGGTCGGCCTCGCGGGCGACGACCTCGAAGGGGGCCAGCAGCACGGCCGGGTCCAGGTTGCCCTGGATGCCCTTGCCGGGGCCGATGCGCCGCCAGGCCTCGTCCAGCGGTACCCGCCAGTCCACGCTGACCAGGTCGCTGCCGGCGCCGGCCATCGACTCCAGCAGCCCGACCGTGCCGGTGCCGAAGTGGATGGTGGGGACGCCGGTGGCGCGCACGGCCTCGAAGATGCGCCGGCTGTAGGGCAGCACCGCGGCCTCGTACTCGCGTCGCCCCAGGTCGCCCATCCAGGAGTCGAACAGCTGCACCACCTGGACGCCGGCGGCGACCTGGGCGCGCAGGTAGCGGATGGTCACCTCGGTCAGGGTCTCCATCAGCCGGTGCCAGAGCACCTCGTCGCCGTAGAGGAGGGCCTTGGCGTGGGCGTGCTCCTTGGAGGGCCGGCCTTCGATCAGGTAGGAGGCGACCGTGTAGGGGGCCCCCGCGAACCCGATCAGGGCGGCCCGCCCCTGCAGGTCGCGGCGGAGCATGCGGATGGTCTCGAACAGCTCGGGCGTGGCCTCCTCGGCCTCGACGATCCGCAGGGCCTCGACGGCGTCGGCGTCCCGCACCGGCCGGTGGACGATCGGGCCGACCCCGGGATCGATCGAGAACGGCACGCCCATGCCGTACAGGGGCAGCATGATGTCGGCGTACAGCACCGCCCCGTCCACCCCGAAGGTGTCCACCGGCATGGTCGTCACCTGCGCGCACAGCTCCGGGGTCCGGGTGATCTCGAGGATCCCGTAGCGCTCGCGCAGCCGCCGGTAGCCGGCGAGGCAGCGCCCAGCCTGGCGCATGAACCAGACGGGGGTGCGGTCGACCGGCTCGCCCCGGCAGGCGGCCAGCATCCGGGCTTCTCCCATGAGGCTAGAGCGTAGGCGAACCCCGCGAGGTGGGCCACCGGGACCCGGCCATGGCGCGTGTGTCCGGTAAGGAACGGTAGGGAGGGGTACGGATCGCTCGTCAGGTGAACTGTTTACGAACCGGGGGGTCGTGGAACATGATGGGGCGTCGATAGCCTGGTGCGACTTGGTCGCGGCCCGACCGCGACGAAGGGGGCGGATTACTTGGAGACTCCACCCGACGCATAACAGGCGGACCACGCTCCCGGTGGCCCGCCATATCGAACGTCCGCCGGCCGACGGCCACTGAACTGCTCACCCTCGCGGCGGCCGCGAATCCTCCACCGGCCCGACCGCGAACGCCGGCATCCACCGCCGGCCGACGGACGCACAAACGGTCCCCGCACACCGCGGGGGCCGTTTCTTGTCCACAGGCTGCGTTTTTGCGCGCGGGCGGGGCTGTGCTATCGTCCGCTGCCAGCGTTCGGTTTCCCCCCAATTCCGGACGTCCCCGCAAGGTTTCTCGATCCGTGCCCCCGACGGAGGCGAGACGTGCCAAGATCCCGCTTCATCGCGGTTGGGCTCCTCCTGGCCGCGCTGGTCATCGGCGTGGCCGTTCCCGGAGGCGCCGACGATCTTGCGACCGCCAAGAGCCGCCAGAAGAAGATGCAGGCGGCGCTCGACGACGCCACCCGCGAGCTCAACCAGATCGAGAGCGAGCGGCACTTCGCCGAGCAGCGTCTCCAGGCGGCCAACAGCCGCCTCGGCTACGTCCGCGACGACCTGGCCGCGGCCAGGCGCGCCCTCAGCGGCCATGTCTCCTCGCTCTACAAGGCGGGCGGCACGCGCCCCCTGTCGGGGATCCTGGGCAGCAGCGCCGAGGTGGTCGTGAGCCGGGTCGAGTTCGAGACCATCCTCCAGGAGGGCCAGGTCGCGGCCGTGGCCGACGCCAAGATCGCCTTCGACAGCTACGAGGCGGCCATCAAGGACGTCAAGGCGGCCATGAACCAGATGAGCCGGCTCGAGGCCCGCTCCAAGAAGACCGTCGCCGAGCTGAGCCGGAACTTCGAGAAGGCCAAGCAGGTCGCGGACAAGCTGGCCGGCTTCAACACCACCCACCTGGTCAACGGGCGCTTCGTGTCCTGCCCGGTCTCCAAGCCCTTCTCGTTCATCGACTCCTGGGGCGCGGCCCGCTCCGGCGGGCGGGCCCACAAGGGGACCGACATCATGAACCCGATGGGCAACAAGGTGCACGCCATCGTCGACGGCGTCATCAGCCGCCAGTCGACCAGCTCGCTGGGCGGCATCAGCCTGTACATGCGGGGCGTCGACGGCAACGAGTACTACTACGCCCACCTGTCCAGGTACGCCTCGCGCACCGGGCAGCGGGTCAAGGCGGGCGAGCTGATCGCCTTCAACGGCGCCACCGGCAACGCCGCCTGGACCGGCCCCCACGTCCACTTCGAGGTCCACCCCGGCGGCGGCTCCCCGGTCAACCCCTACCCGTACGTCAAGGCCGCCTGCGGCTAGCCGACCGGCCCGTCGGGCCGGTCGGAGTCTATTGATGGTCGGCCCGCGGCCACGGCACCACCGTCGACGTCGCGATGGCCAACCGCCCGGTCGAGCAGGTCGGCGGCTAGCCCTCAACCCTCCTGCGGACGTCGGCGCCACCGCGCGTTGGCACAGGCGCTCTTGGGGGGCCGTGGGGAGCGAGCTCCCACATGGATCGGGGCTCAGGTCAGGCTGTGCCGCCGCTGCCGGACCGCCAAGCCGCCACCACGGTTTCGCGGATGCGGTCGGCGCCGCAGTGTTTGGGGAGGAAGGCGAAGGCGCCGGCGGCGAGGACGGCCTCGGCGGATTCGTCGGATTCGTAGGCTGAGAGGACCACGACCCGGACGTCAGGATGCCCCTTGGCGATCGCCGCGGTGGCCTCGAAGCCGTCCGAGGACGGCATCCTCAGGTCCATCAGGACGACGTCGGGGCGGAGCGAGGCGGTGAGTTCGACGCCCTCGATCCCGTCGGGGGCCTCGCCCACGACCTCGATGCCGGCATCCTCGAGCACGCCCCGCAGGGCGTTGCGGATGGCGGCGGCGTCGTCGACCAGCAGGACCCGGGGGCCGGACTCGTTGTCGCGCTGCGGTTGCTGTCTCTGGCTGTCCTGTTGCTGGGTCATCGGCGCAAGGTACCCACCTGGACGAGCGGTCAAGCCTGGCATCCCGGGATTTTCCGGATCGTGACCTTGGCCAGAGGACAGCACGATGACCGCGCCGCCGGTGCGCGCTCGCTGCGGGCTGCGAGGTCGTCGAGGTCATGGCGTGTCCCACGGTCGCGGGGTCAGGAGCTGCTCCCTTCTCGAGTCGCGAACCCCGCGGCGAGCGAGTGCTGACGCCCTCGACGGCTGGCCGAACCTTTGCCAGTCTGGGATTGCCGGAATGCCTGAACCGCCGTTATCCAAGCAGGTCAGGAGTGCTGCGCCGAACGGGGAGCAGGGTCGCGCGCTGGTTGGCCGCACCCGTTTGCCGACCTGGACGGAGTTCGCCCGCAACCTCGGCTCGCCGGAGCCGCCGCCCGGTCGGCCCGCCCGACCCGCCCCGGCCACCCTGCGCCGCGTCGAGCCGCTGGCGGCGGTGTTCCTCGGGCTTCACGGCGTGATGGTCCTGGCCAACCTGACGGCGTCGCCCTGGCAGTGGGCCGCGGGTCGGGCTGGTGCTCCTGCCCGGCCTGGCTGGAGCCTGGGCGGGCGCGGACCCAGCTGGATGGTCCTGGTCACGGGCGGGGACGATCCTGGCCCTGTGGGGGTCAGCCCTCCAGGCCAGCGCTCGGCGGGGCCGCCGGCTGGTTCGTGGCCTGGCTCGTTCGTGCTCGTCGACGGTCTCACCCACATGGCCACTGCCCGGTGACCGGCCGGGTGGTCGTGGCCGCCCTGGCCGTGCTCGGCTCCGTGCTGGTCGTCGCCTGGCCGGGCCCGCGGTCGGTCCGGCCCTGGCGGTGACCCGCGGGGTGCTGCTGGCCGGGCTGGCCGGGCTGGCCTGGACGGCGGTCCAGCGCCTATGCCCGGATGGCCAACCTGGCCGTCGAGGCCGAGCTGGAGCTGGGCCGGCGCGAGCGGCTCGGCAGGGCCCTGCTGGACGCCCTGACCGACCCGACCGCGGTGCTCGACCCCCAGGGCCGCATCGTGGCCGTCAACCAGGCCTGGGCCCGGTTCGCGGCCGGTGACCTGGCCGGCCTGGCCGTGCAGGCGGGCCAGAGCTACCCGGTCGCCTGCGCAGCCGCCGCGGACGCCGGCTACGACGCCCTGGCCCCGGCCGCCGACGGGGCCAGGGCGGTGCTGGCCGGCGAGATGGCGCTGTTCCGCTGCCGCTACCAGGCCCCGAACGGCGCCGGCCCGTTCGAGGTCACCGTGACCTCGCTGGCCGACGGCGACGGCGCCGTGGTCACCCACCGCCCCCCGCCGGCCTGACCGGCCCACCGGCGACGGGCCGACCGGGGCCCACCGGCCGACCTCGGCACCCGGCGGGACCACAACGCGGCCGTGCGCTAGCGTGTGCGCCGTGACCCTCCCCGACCGGCTCGCCGACCAGCCGACCTCCGACGGCCCCCCGCCCCCGCGCCGCGGGGGACGCTGGCAGACGCCGTTGCGGCTGGCCGTGGCCGGGGTGTTCCTGGCCGTCATCGCCGTCGTCCTGGCCGGCCAGTGGCAACAGGCCAAGCCGCTGCTTGGCCGGCTCTCGGTCCCGGTCGTGCTCGCCTCCTGGGCCCTGGTCCTGGCCGGGATCTACGCCACCTTCCGCTCCTGGCGGGCCGCCCTGGCCGACCTGGGCGGCACCCTGCCCCACACCGGGGCCATGCGCGTGTTCTACCTCGGCCAGCTCGGCAAGTACCTGCCGGGCACCATCTGGCCGGCGGTGACCCAGATGCGGCTGGGCCGCGACTACCGGGTCCCGCCCCGGGCCTCGGGCGCGGCCGTGGTGGTGTTCATGCTCATGCTGATCGGCACCGGCCTGCTGGTCGGGGTCCCGGTGATCCCCCTGCTGGGCCGCGACGCCGTCGACGAGTACCGCTGGCTGGTGCTCGTCCTGCCCCTGTTCGTGCTCGCCCTGACCCCGCCGGTGCTGAACCGGGCCATCGCCCTGGTCCTGCGGGCGGCCCGGCGGCCGCCCATGCCGGCCCCGCTGTCGTTCGGCGGCATCCTGCGCGTGGCCGGCTGGGCGGTCGTCTCCTGGCTGTGCTACGGGGTCCACGTCTACCTGCTGGCCCGCCAGCTCGGGGCCGAGGGCGGGGCGCTGCTGTGGCTCCAGTGCACCGGCGCGTTCGCGGCCGCCTTCGCCAGCGGTCCGCTGCTGCTGATCGTCCCCGCCGGGGCCGGGGTGCGCGAGGCCGCCCTGCTGCTGCTGCTCGGGTCCACCTTGACCGCCCCGGTGGCGGCCGTGATCGCGGTGGTGTCACGGCTGCTGTTCATCGTCGGCGACCTGGCCTGGAGCGCCGTGGCGACGCTGGCCGCGCGCCGCCGGGCGGTCAGGCCTCCTGCTGCGCCTCTTCCTCCCTGACCGTCCGGACCTCGTCGGCCAGGGCCTTCCAGGCCACCCAGAGCACGGCCTCGATCCGGTCCCAGTCGTCGTCCAGGACCCCGACGGCACGGCGGGAGGCGTGGTCGCGGATGGTCATGGCCTCGGCCCGGCGGGAGGCGTGGGTCCGGAGGCGCTCGGCCGGCACCTGGTAGAGCTCGGCGGCCAGGTCGGCCAGGGCCGCCTCCAGGTCGCCGGGCGGATGGTCGTCGACCTCGCGGTGCACGATCCACCACTCCAGCTCCAGCCGGGCCGCCCGCGCCGGGTCGAACGGGGTCTCGCTGACGGCCCGGATGGCCCGGTAGTACCGCTCCAGGTAGGGGAGGGCGCGGCGGTAGTCGTCGTGGCCGGCGCCCACCTGGAACACCGCCGCCGCCCGTGCGGCCAGCCCGGCCAGGGTCACCGCCCGCAGCGGCTGGAGGTGGAACTGCCCCCGGAGCAGGGCCACCAGCTGGCCGAACAGCGGCAGGCGGCGCCGGTCGTAGTAGGAGCGCCACATGGCCGTCTCCAGCCGGGCCACCTCGTCGGGGTCGAAGGACCGGATGTCGACCCGCCGGGGCCGGGCCAGCTCGGCGACCGCCCAGCCGGCGCCCCCGGCGGCGACCGCGACCAGCACCCACCCAGGTTTCCTCACGCCGGGGAGGCTACCCCAGGGCTGGACAGGTTGCGCACGGTTGTCCACAGGCCCCGGCATTCGAGGACAATGGCCCGGTGCTGCTCGACGAGGTCGCCGGGACGTCCGCCGCCGTCGCCGCCAGCTCCGCCCGCCTGGCCAAGGTGGAGCTGCTGGCGGCGTGCCTGCGGCGCCTGGAGCCGGACGAGGTCCACCCGGCGGTGGCGTTCCTCTCCGGCGACCTGCGCCAGCGCCAGATCGGGGTCGGCTGGGCGGCGCTGCGCGACGCCCCCGACCCGGCGTCCGAGCCCACCCTGACCGTGACCGAGGTCGACGCCGCCTTCGAGCGGATCGGCCGGCTGGCCGGGCCCGGGTCGCAGACCGAGCGGCGGCGGCTGGTCGGCGAGCTGTTCGGGAGGGCGACCGCCTCCGAGCAACGCTTCCTGGTCGGCCTGCTCTCGGGCGAGCTCCGCCAGGGCGCCCTGGAGGGGGTGATGGCCGAGGCCATCGCCAAGGCCGCCGGGGTCCCCGGGGCCGAGGTGCGGCGGGCCATGATGCTGCGCGGGGCCCTCGGCCCGGTGGCCGACGCCGCCCTGGCCGCCGGCGTCCCCGCCCTGCGCGAGTTCCGCCTCCAGGTCGGCCGCCCCCTCCAGCCGATGCTGGCCTCGACCGCGCCCAGCGTCGAGGCGGCCATGGAGCGGGTGGGGGAGGCCGCGGTCGAGTGGAAGCTGGACGGCGCCCGGGTCCAGGTCCACAAGGATCGGCGACGAGGTGGCCGTGTTCACCCGCACCCTGGACGACATCACCGCCCGTGTGCCCGAGG
>CAVTCL010000005.1:0-90655 GCA_963733175.1 uncultured Actinomycetota bacterium | reverse complement strand
AAGTCCATGCCGTACAGGCCGATGTCGGCCGCCTTGGACACGACCGGCCAGGGGAAGTCCTCGGTCTCGTCGTAGTGGGGTGCGACCGGCCGGATCTCCTTCTCGGCGAACTCGTGGGCCCATTTCTGGGCGGCCACCTGGTCTTCGGAGAGCGCGAAGCCGATCATGGGCAGATCCTTTCCCGCACTGCTGTTACCGCTCGGTAACCTACTGAACGGTAGGATGCGGGAACGAGCAGGTCTGCGCAAGGGGGTGGAACCGGTGAGCGTGCCCATGGGCATACGGCTGCGGGCGGCCGAGCGGCGGGCCCAGCTCCTCGGCGTGGCCAGGCGGCTGTTCGCCCGCGACGGCTACCGGGGCGCCTCCATGGAGTCCATCGCCGAGGCCGCCGGGGTGACCAAGCCCGTCCTCTACCAGCACTTCTCCTCCAAGCGGGCGCTGTACTCGGCGCTGCTGGCCAACGACCTGGGCCGGCTCACCCAGGAGCTGGAGACCGCCTTCAGCCAGGCCGAGGACAACGAGGAGCGGCTGCGGCGCGGGTTCGGGGCCTACTTCGGCTTCGTCGACCGGCACGAGGACGCCTTCCGCCTGCTGTTCACCGAGGCCCTCGGCCTCGACGCCGACTTCCAGCGGCAGGTGACCGAGTTCCGCCGCTGGGTGGCCGCCCGGGTGGCGCGGATCATCGCCGCCGAGGCCGGCCTGGCTCCCCCGAGGGCCCGGGCCCTGGCCGCGGCGATCGTGGGCATGGCCGAGGGCGCGGCCGGCTGGTGGCTGACGAGCGCCGGCCCCTTGAACCGGGCGAGCTCGCCGACGAGCTGGCCGGGCTTGCCTGGAAGGGGTTCGCCAGGTTCCCGGCGGGTCCTCGCGAACCGGACGTTCCCGTCGATCCATCCAGCCTCGCCTGATTCATCGTGCAACCGGCGTAGAGACTTTCCTCAGCTGCTTATGGAAGTATCTCGGTTCAAGTGCGATGACCGGTTTCATCGGGCCGTTTGTCGCCATCCGGTCAGACGACAGGGGCGGTGGCCGTGGAACGTCGGGTTGTCCTGCTGTCGCGGGATCCCGGGCTGGCATCGATCACCGATCACCTGCTCTCGAACGGCGACCGCATCGCCCACTTCCGCTCGGCCGCCGAGCTGTCGAACTGGTCCACGCCCACGGTGGCCGCCGTCGTCCTCGACAGCCAGCCCCAGGCCCGGCGGCTGAGCTACAAGCAGGTCCGCGACCGCTACGCCGGGCCGCTGGTCATGCTGCTCGACAAGGGCGAGCGCCGGCCCGACCTCCCGCCCGACAGGGCGCGCCACTTCCTGCACCGCCCCTTCCAGGCGGCCGAGCTGTCCAGGCTGCTGGCCACGCCAACCGCCGAGCTGGCGCCGTTCGAGGCCGCGATCATCGCCGCCTGGTCGCGCCACGCCACCGCCGAGCAGGCGGTCGAGGCCCGGCGCGGTCCCTCCTACCGGATCAACTGGCGCCCGTCCCTGCGGCGGCGGGCCCGGGCCTGGGCGGCGACGGTCGTCGCCGTCGTGGGCCTGCTGGTGGTGTTCGGGGCCAGCGACCAGGGCGGGTGCGCGCCCGCCTGCACCAGCCTCGGCGGCGCCGTCGCCGGCGCGGCCGAGAGCGACACCCCCCAGACCTCCGCCGGGACCGCCCAGTCGGGCGGCGGCGCCAGCAACACCGCGCCGCCCGGGTCGTCGGCCGCCTCCTCCCAGCCCCCCACCCCCACCGGCGGCCTGCCGATCGTGACCGGGGTCGGCGGGCTGATCCAGTCCATCAACCCCATCAGCACCGGCGACACCCGCCCGCCCACCGGCCCCAAGGCCGTCGCCGGGGTCCCCGCTCCCCCCGGCACCACCCCGCCCCCAACCACCAACCCCCCACCGGGCCCCCCACCACGACACCGCCCACCACCGCCCCACCCCCGACCACGGCACCCCCGACGACGGAGCCACCCACCACCGCGCCTCCAACGACGGAGCCCCCCACCACGGCCCCGCCGACCACAGAGCCGCCCACCACCGCGCCCGCCGACGACGGAGCCCCCCACCACGGCCCCGCCGACCACAGAACCGCCCACCACCGCGCCCCCGACGACCGCCGCCACCACCGCGGCCCCAACCACCGCAGCCGACACGGCCCCCCCACCACCTGAGCCCCGCTGGCCGGGTGGCGCGGCCGGGTACCGGCGCTGCCGGCTGCCGCCGCACGCGGAATCGCCCTCCCTCCGAGTTGTGGAACGAATCATTCTGTTCTGATAGAATGGAACGGAAGAGTTCGTTCCATGAGAGGAGCAGGCGCCATGACCGACACCACGATCCGACCCTTCCGCGTCGACGTCCCCCAGGCCGACCTGGACGACCTGCGCGACCGGCTGGCCCGCACCCGCTGGCCGGCGGAGCTGCCCGGCGTCGGCTGGAGCCGGGGGTGCCGGTCGGCTACCTGCGGGAGCTGGCCGAGTACTGGCGGACCGCCTACGACTGGCGCAAGCACGAGGCCCGCCTGAACCAGCTGCCCCAGTTCACCACCGACGATCGACGGCGCCAACCTGCACTTCCTGCACGTCCGCTCCCCCGAGCCGGCGGCGACCCCGCTGCTGCTGCTCCACGGCTGGCCCGGCTCGGTCGTGGAGTTCCTGGAGCTGGTCGGCCGCTGACCGACCCGGCCGCCCACGGCGGCGACCCGGCCGACGCCTTCCACCTGGTGATCCCGTCGCTGCCCGGGTTCGGGTTCTCCGGCCCGGTGGCCGAGCCCGGCTGGAGCTACGGCCGCATCGCGGCGGTGCTGGTCGAGCTGATGGCCCGGCTCGGTTACGATCGCTACGGCGTCCAGGGCGGCGACGTCGGCGCGTTCGTGGCCCCGGAGGTGGGCCGGCAGGCGCCCGGCCAGGTCGTCGGCGTCCACGTCAACGCCCTGGTCACCTTCCCCTCGGGCGACCCGGCCGAGCTGGCCGACCTCACCGAGGCCGAGCAGCAGCGCCTGGCCAGGATGCAGCACTTCCAGGAAGAGATGATGGGCTACAGCCACATCCAAGCGACCCGACCGCAGACGCTCGCCTACGGGCTCACCGACTCCCCGGTCGGGCCAGCTGGCCTGGATCGTCGAGAAGTTCAAGGAGTGGACCGACCCGGCGGCCGAGCTGCCCGAGGACGCCGTCGACCGCGACCACCTGCTGACCAACGTCAGCGTCTACTGGTTCACGGCCACCGCCGGCTCGTCGGCCGGCCACTACTACGACACGGCCCACGACCCGAGCGCGTGGGCGCCACGGGAGCGCGGCACCGTGCCGACCGGGGTGGCCGTGTCCCTGACCCAGGACGTCGCCATCCGCAAGCTGGCCGAGCGCGACCACAACGTCGTCCACTGGTCGGAGTTCGACCGCGGCGGCCACTTCGCCGCCATGGAGAACCCCGAGTTCCTGGCCGGCGACGTGCGCGCGTTCTTCCGGGGGCTGCGCAGCCGATGAGCGACGGGACCTCGAACCAGGTGCTCGGGCGGCGCGCCCGCAACCGCGCGCTGCTCGAGCGCCAGCTCCTCCTGCGCCGGGTCCGGCGGCCCGCCGCCGAGGTGGTCGAGCACCTGGTGGGCATGCAGGCCCAGGAGCCCCGCGACCCCTATGTCGGGCTGTGGACCCGTCTGGATGGCTTCGACCCGGCCGAGCTGGGCGACCTGGTCGCCGGCCGCCAGGCCGTCCGCAGCCCGCTCATGCGCACCACCCTCCACCTGGTCACCGCCCGCGACTGCCTGACCCTGGCCCCGCTGCTGCGGCCGGTGCTGGAGCGGAACTTCTGGACCGGCAGCCCCTTCGGCCGCAAGGTCAAGGGGGTCGACGTCGACGCCGTGCTCACCGCCGGCCGGACCCTGCTGGACGAGCGGCCGCGCACCACCGCCCAGCTCCGCGCCGAGATGGCCGAGCGCTGGCCCGAGTTCGACGGCACCTCGCTGGCCTACGCCGTCCACCACCTGCTCCCGGTGGTCCAGGTCCCGCCCCGCGGGGTCTGGGGCCAGAAGGGCCTGGCCACCTGGGCCGCCACCGAGCACTGGCTCGGCCGTCCGGTCGACCCCGACCCCTCGATCGACCAGGTCGTCCTGCGCTACCTGGCCGCCTTCGGGCCGGCCAGCGTCATGGACGTCCAGGCCTGGTCGGGCCTGACCCGCCTGCGCGAGGTCACCGACCGCCTCCGCCCCCGGTTGCGGACCTTCCGCAGCGAGGCCGGCAGGGAGCTGTTCGACCTCCCCGACGCCCCCCGCCCCGACCCCGACACCCCGGCCCCGGTCCGCTTCCTCCCCCAGTTCGACAACGTCGCCCTCTCCCACGCCGACCGCGGCCACATCGCGGGCGACGCCGCCGCCAACTGGCCCACCGACGACCTCCACTGGTCCCCCCTGCTGGTCGACGGCTTCGTCACCGGCGCCTGGCGCCTCACCCGCGACCGCACGGCCGCCACCCTGACCGTCCGCCCCCTCGGCCCGTTGGCCCCCGCCGACCACACGGCCGTCGAGGAGGAGGGCGCCCGCCTCCTCGAGCTGCTCGCCCCCGACGCCGACCCACGGGAGGTACGGGTCGCGAGGTCGTGAACGGCGCAGCGCCGCCGCCGTCGCCAGAGCATCAACCGAAGCCGCCTAGGAGGGCTCGGCCAGCCGGATCACCTCGAGGAGCGTCCGATCATCGCTGGCCTGCCGACGGGGTAGGCGGGCGGCCAGGTCGGCCAGCCGGACTCCCTCCACCCTGTCCACCAGGTCGCACAACTCGGCGAATGACCCTGGCAGCAGCGACGAGCCGCCGGCTGCGGCCAGGTCCCGAGCGAGCCGGTCGACGGCCTTGGCTAGCCACCCCGAGTTCATCTGGTACCAGATGAATGCGGCGGCCAGCCGGTGGGCCATGACCACGTCATGGTCGTGTCCGCCTCGCTGAAGGTAGCGGGCGAGGTTGTGGTGGCTGCCGGCGATCGTCTCGGGATCCGCGGCTGCGTACTTGTACCGCAGGGCGGTCTGCTCGAAGCGGATCGCCACGTCGAGGTGGTCCTGCTCGCCTTCGAGGTCGGCGCGGGCGCTGAAGGTCTTGCCGAGCATGTCGAGGGCGCGCTCGGCCTCGAACACCTCCTGGCAGGCGAGCAGCAACCGCTCGGTCGCGGCCAGTTCCCCGAGTCGCAGCAGGGGGAAGTAGCCGTTGAAGTTGCTCCTGGCGACCGCAAGGTCGGTGGCGCCCCGAGCCCGCATGCCATGGACCAGCTCGGCGTTCAACGCAAGTGCCTGATCCCAGCGATGGAGGTTCCCGGCGGCGTCGCAGCCGGTGCCGAGCACGACCTCACGGACGTTCCAGGGCACGACGGCCTCGGGTTGCCGGCTCCGCTCGGGCAGCGCCGCCATCTGGGTGCGCACCGCCTCGACCTCGGCAAGGGCCTCCTCGTAGCGGCCCACGCCAACCAGCAACTGCAGCCGCCGGTGGCGGTCGGCCAGCTGGGTCCAGGGGCCGAATCCCGCCTGTCTGGTCAGCTCCGCCTTCTGCTCGATCATCGCGAACGCTTCCTCGAGCCGCCCGTCATCGCGCAGCAGGTTGACCAGGTCCGCGGCCGCGGCGCTGGCGACGTCGTGACGGCCCTCCGCGACCGCCCGTTCCTGCACCTCGCGGAGCTGTTCCTCGGCCGCAGCCGGCGCCACATGGCGCAGCACCCGGGCGAGCCTGCCCGCGACGCGAAGCTCCTGGTCGCCGCCACGGGTCGCCTCGGCGATGTGCCGCTCCAGCGGCAGCACCATCTGTATCGTCGCCGGCGACTGGTCGCGGAGCACGACCTGCTCCAGGAGCATGCTGGCGGTGATCCAGTCCTCCAACCGCAGCAGGTAGGGGACGGCTCCGCGCCCGGCGCGCAACACCAGCCGCTCCCCCGCCTCCGTCACTTCCGCCTCCAGGGCCTTGACGAACTCCGCCTGCCAGAACCGGGCCAGCACCTGGTCGACGACCTGCTGGACCTGCCCGCCGGCCTGGGCGCGGCCGGCCTCGGCCACTCCCGGGTGGACCCGGTAGCCGGCCGGGTCGGCCTCGACGGCGACCAGCCCCCGCTCCACCAGCGGCGCCAGGGCCAACGCCAGCGCCGGCGCCTCGCCGGCCTGACCCAGCTCCTCCCAGACGCCTGGCCAGACCGGGTCGACGACCGGCTCGACGCGGTCGGCGTCCTCCAGGCAGCACACCACCCCGAACAGCACCGCCGCCCCGCCCGGCAGGGCGGTCGTGGCCTGGCGGGTCCAGTCGCCGAGCGCCCGGACGAAATGACCGGCCGCCAGCTCGGTCTCGCCCTGGTCGAAGAAGGCGGCCAGGCGGTCGCGGTCGGCGGCCTCGGTGGCCTGGTCGGCGGCGGCCAGCTGGGCGGCCAGGGCGGCGGGGTCGGCGGCCACGGCGTCGGCGAGCTGCAGCAGTGTCGGGTGGCCCTGGACCAGCGCCAGGGTCTGGCGGACCAGGGACCAGCCCGACGGGGCGTCCTCGCCCCGGTCCTGGGTGGCGGGGTCTTCGCGGACCAGGCGGCCGAGGTTGGGGAGCTCGCGGGCCAGGAGCAGCGACTCGTTGAGGGAGAGGGCGTGGACCGGCTGGACCTGGACGCGCTCGTCGAGCCCGGAGGGGCGGACCCGGCTGGTGAGCACGACCCGGGACTCGCCCCGGTGGCCGGTGAGCGCGGCCATCAGGTCGGCCCAGCGGGGGTCGCGCCAGGTCCCCTGGTCGGTCAGGAGCGACTCCAGGTTGTCCAGGACCAGCAGGACGGCCTGCTCCTCCAGGAGCTGGGTGAGGCGGGGGAGGAAGGCGGCGAGCTGGTCGGAGCTGTCGACCGACGGCACCATCACCAGGCCGGGGAGCTGGGTCTCCAGGGCGACGGCGAGGTCGCGGAGGCTGGTGGCGATCTCCCGGCCCAGCTCGGGAGCCTGCCACCACACGAGCTGGCCGAACGAGGTCTCGTGGCGGTACGCGAGCTCGAGGGCGCAGGCGGTCTTGCCGGCCCCGGCCATGCCGTGGAACAGCACCCCGACGTGGGGGTTGGCGGGGGCGAGGGCGGCGGTGGCCTGGGCCATGGGGCCGGCGCGGCCGACGAAACGCTCCGGCTCCGTCGGGGAAGTAGGCCATCTTCTGGGTGCCCACGTTGAAGTTGGGCTGCCCGGGCGGGGCGGGCGCAGGCGCAGGGAGGCGGCGAGGGGGCCGACCAGCGTCGGGGTGGCCACCGACAGGGCGGGCGCGCCGGCGGTCGGACGGTCGCCGGTCGCCGCCGGGAGGGCCCGCTGGAGCGCCCGGGGCAGCGTCCTGGTCGCGGCCGAGGAGGCCCTCGTAGACCCGCTCGTCCAGGTCGATGGCGAAGTCGTCCACCACCGGGTAGCGCATGGCCAGGACCGCGCAGCCGAGGCCGTCCGCCAGCTCGGCGGCCAGCGCCGGCAGCGGTGACCGCCTCCCGGCCGCCTCCCCGGGCGCCGGGGTGGCGTCGGTGTCCGCGTTGGCCTCCAGCTCCCCGGGAACCGGTAGCCCCAACCAGCGGCGGGCGTCGACCACGCTGGCCGCCGCCGAGCGGCTGGAGGACAGGGTGACCAGCTTGAGCCGGCGCCGCGTCGGCCGCAGCAGGCCGGCCAGCTCCTCGGTGGTGACCAGGTCGGGCCTGCCGTCGGCATGCTCCAGCAGCAGCCCACCGGCCAGGCCGTGCCCGGAGAAGTGGGCCACGTCCCAGCCGTCGCCCTGCTCCAGGACCTCGGCCAGGCGCTCGCGGGTCGCCCCGTACTGGACCACCTCGAGCTGGATGGCCCGCCGGTGGCGGGTGGCGACCCGGCGGACCAGCCGGGCCAGCTCGTAGCGCTCCCGCCGGACCGCCAGGGCGGCGGTCTCGACCGGCAGGCTGAAGACGGCCAGCAGCCGCAGCCGCCCCTCGACCGGGGCCTTGGAGGCCCCGGCGGCGGGGCCGGCCCGGGCGAACACCAGGCTCAGGTCCTGGAGGGCGAGCGGGCGGCCGCGGGCGTGGGCCAGCTCCAGCGGCCGGTCCAGCAGCGCCTCCGCCCCGGCGGGCAACTCGGCCCGGACCACCGCCGGGGCGGCGTCGGCGAGCGGCTCGGCCAGCGGGCCGAGCACCCACGCGCCGGCCCAGGCGCCCACCCTCTCGACCAGCTCGGCCTCGCTGCCGGCCCGGCGGTCGGGGTCGGCCCGCCGGCGCAGGTGGCCGGCGAGGTCCACGAAGCCCTCGTACTCGGGCGCGCCGGGGTCGAGCGCCACCTGGTGGACGGCGACCTCGGCGCCGTCGGGGTCGGTCAGGCGCCAGCGCCAGTGGTCGGCGCCGTCGAACTCCGGCACCTCCAGCAACCAACCGCCCATGCCGCCCCTCGCCCGCTATCGCGCAGCTCGGGGCCCTTGCGCCCCGAGCTACCCCTCGATATTGGACATGACGTGCTTGATGCGGGTGTAGTCCTCGAACCCGTACAGCGACAGGTCCTTGCCGTAGCCGGAGTGCTTGAAGCCGCCGTGGGGCATCTCGGCGACCAGCGGGATGTGGGTGTTGATCCAGACGCAGCCGAAGTCGAGGGCGCGGGCCATGCGCATGGCCCGGCCGTGGTCGCGGGTCCAGACGCTGGAGGCGAGGCCGTACTCGACCCCGTTGGCCCAGGCGAGGGCCTTCTCCTCGTCGTCGAAGCGCTGCACGGTGATGACCGGGCCGAAGATCTCCTGCTGGATCATCTCGTCGTCCTGCTCCAGGCCGTGGACGACGGTGGGCTCGTAGAAGTAGCCGCCGCGGTCGAGCTTGTGGCCGCCGGTGGCGACCTCGGCGTGGCCGGGGGCGCGCTCCAGGAAGCCCTCGACCCTGGACAGCTGGTTGGCGTTGTTGAGGGGGCCGTAGGCGGCCTCGGTGTCCTCGGGCGGGCCGGTGGTGGTGCCCTTGGCCTGCTCGACCAGGGCCGAGAGGAAGTCGTCGTGGACCTGGCCGCCGGCCAGCACCCGGGTGGCGGCGGTGCAGTCCTGGCCGGCGTTGAAGTAGCCGGTGGCGGCGATCATCTCGGCCGCGGCGGCCACGTCGGCGTCGTCGAACACGATCACCGGGGCCTTGCCGCCGAGCTCCAGGTGGACCCGCTTGAGGTCGTCGGCGGCCGCCTTGGCGACCTCGCGGCCGGCCCGGATGCTGCCGGTGATCGAGACCATGGCCGGGGTCTTGTGGGCGACCAGGGCGGCCCCGGTGGCGCGGTCGCCGACGACCACGTTGATGACGCCGTCGGGCAGGAACTCGCTCATCAGCTCGGCCATCCAGACGGTGGTCACCGGGGTGGTGTCGCTGGGCTTGAGGACGACCGCGTTGCCGGCCGCGATCGCCGGGGCCCACTTCCAGACGGCCATCATGAACGGGTAGTTCCAGGGGGTGACCTGGGCGCAGACCCCGACCGGCTCGCGCCGGATCATCGAGGTGTGCCCGGCCATGTACTCGCCGGTGGACAGCCCGTTGAGCATGCGGGCGGCGCCGGCGAAGAAGCGGATCTGGTCGAGCGCCGGGGGGACCTCCTCGTCCAGGGTGAGCTGGAACGGCTTGCCGGTGTTCTCGCTCTCCAGCCGGACCAGCTCCTCCGCCCGCTCCTCCATGGCGTCGGCGATCTTGTTCAGGGCCCGGCTGCGCTCGGAGGGGGTGGCGTCGCGCCACTGCTCGAAGCCGCGCTCGGCCGCCTGCATGGCCGCGTCGACGTCGGCCGGGCCCGACACCGGGGCCTCGGCGAAGCCCTCGCCGGTGGAGGGGTTGATGAGGGTCGAGGTGCCGCCGTCGACCGCGTCCCGGTACTCGCCCCCGATGAAGTTCTGCAGCTTGCGAAGCGCCATTGCCTGCTCCTTACTCGTTCCGGACGGTCATGCCCGCTGGCGGCGGGCCAGGATGGCGTTGCCCACCGCGATGGCGACTCCTCCGAGGAAGATCAGCGTGCCCATCACGTTCACCTGGGGCGGCATCCCGACCCGGGTGGCCCCGTACACCCAGAGGGGGAAGGTCTCGACCTGGCCGCTGACGAAGCTGGTGACCACGTAGTCGTCGATCGACAGGGCGAAGGCGAGCAGCGCCCCGGCCACGATCGCCGGGGGCCAGCAGGGGCAGGGTGATCTTGCGGAAGGTCGTCCACGGGTCGGCGCCCAGGTCCTGGGCGGCCTCCTCCAGGGCGGGGTCGAGGCCCAGCACCCGGGCCCGCACGGTCACGGCCACGAAGGCCAGGCTGAAGGCGATGTGGGCGATGATGATGGTGACGAAGCCGCGGACGAACTGGGTGGTCACGAACAGCGACAGCAGCGACGCCCCCAGCACCAGCTCCGGCGCCGAGATGGCGCTGAAGATCACCAGGTCGTAGGCGCCCTTGCCGCGGAAGCGGTAGCGGCCCAGGGCCAGGCCGACCATGGTCCCGAGCACGACGGTGATGACGGTCGAGATCACGGCGATGAGCAGCGAGTTGCGCAGGGCGGTGGTCAGGGCCGGGATGGCGAACAGGTCCCGGTACCAGTTCAGGGTGAAGCCCTGCCAGCGCAGGTTGAGGCGGCCCTTGGTGTCGTTGAAGCCGAACACGATCATGACCAGGATGGGCAGGCTGAAGTAGACGATCATCAGCCAGGTGTAGACGGGCAGGATCAGCCGGGTCCAGCGGCGCCGCCGGCCGGGCACGGCCGGGGCCGGGGCGACCTCGGGCGGCGCCTGGCGGGTGGCGACCGTGCTCACCGCTCGGCCACCTCCATCACCTGCTCGGTGCCGAGCACCCTGGCGTAGACGAAGATCCCGACCAGCAGGGCCGCCATCAGCAGGAACGACATGGCCGAGGCGAGCGGGTAGTTGTTGTTGCTCAGGTACACGGTCTGGATGACGTTGCCGATCATGGTCGTGCTGGGTGCCGCCGAGGATGCCGGAGTTGACGAAGTCGGAGGCCACCGGCACGAAGGTGATCAGCACGCCGGCGAACACCCCGGGCAGCGACAGCGGGAACACCACCCGCCGGAAGGCGCTGGCCCGGCCGGCGAACAGGTCGTGGGCGGCCTCGACCAGGCTGGGGTCGACCCGCTCCAGGGCGACGTACAGCGGCAGGACCATGAACGGCAGGTAGTTGTAGGTGAGGCCGCCGAGCACGGCGGTGGTGGTGGCCAGGATGTGGAAGTCCTGGGGCAGCAGGCCGGCCTCCTTGAGCGGCCCGAGCACGATGCCCTCGTCGTTGAGGATGAACTTCCAGGAGACGGTCCGGATCACGAACGAGACGAAGAACGGCAGCAGGATCAGGAACAGGTAGGTCGACTTGCGGGCGCCGCCGTAGAAGGCGATCCAGTAGGCCATCGGGTAGGCCAGGACCAGGCAGAGCGCGGTCACGATCACGGCGTAGACGACCGAGCGGACGAACTGGGTGGAGTAGCGCTCCCAGGCGCGGGTGTAGTTCGACCACTCCCAGGTGAAGCGGAAGCCCTCCTCGGCGTTGCCGCTCTGCAGCGACAGCGAGAACATCACCAGCAGCGGCACCACGAAGAAGATGGCCAGCCACAGCCCGCCCGGCAGCCCGACCAGGTAGGGGGCGAGCCGGCCGCGGCCGCCGCCAGCGCTCATCGCCGCAGGCTCCTAGGACTGGACGATCGGCTGGAAGATGCTGTCCCACACCTGCTTCCTCCTCCACGGTGAGGGCGCGGTAGCGCTTGGTCGTTGGCCAGGTCGGCCTCGGTGGGGAAGATCAGCGGGTTGGTGACCAGGTCGTCCAGGTACGCCTTGTCCTCGCCCGACGCCTTGGCCGCCTTGGCCTGGAGCTGCTCCTTGGCCGCCGGGACCGGGGTGATGTAGGCGATGTACTCGGCCAGCTGCGGCCGCCACCTCCGGCCGGTACACGTAGTCCATGTAGATGATGGCGTCCAGGGGGTGCTTGGCGCCCTTGGGGATGGCCATGTTGTCGGTCCAGAAGGTGGCCCCCTCCTCGGGGATCGACGAACTTGATGTCGGGCGAGCCCGAGTTGTTGAGCTGGTAGATGTCGCCCGAGTAGGCCTGGGAGATCCAGGCGTTGCCCGAGCTGAGCCCCTCGGCCATGCCGGCGTTGTCGACGAACTCCCGGATCTGGGGCCGCAGCTTCTTCATCTCCTCGGCGGCCCGCTTCCAGTCCTCCTCGGTCGAGGTGGCCGGGTCGATGCCCATCCTGATCATCACCGAGGTCGGGAAGTCGGTGTCGTCGTCGAACATGGTGATCTTGCCCTTGAAGGCCGGGTCCTCGAGGTCCTTCCAGCTGGTGATCTCGCGCTTGGTCAGCTTGGGGTTGTAGGCCAGCCCGACCAGGCCCGACTGCCAGGCCAGGGTGAACTTGTTGCCCGGGTCGTAGCTCGGGTTCTTGACCGCCGGGGCGGCGTTCTTGGCGAAGTTGGGCAGCTTGGAGTGGTCGAGCTCGGTCAGGAAGTTCTGGCGGATCAGCTTCTCGATCGAGCCGCCGTCGGTGATCACGATCAGGTCCCACCCGGGGTCCTGGCCGGCCTGGAGCGAGGGGTTGATCTTGCCCAGGAAGGCGTCGTTCTCGTTGATGACCTCTTTGTAGTTGACCTTGATCCCCGTCTCCTTGGTGAACTCCTGGAGCGAGGGGTACACGGTCTTGCCGCCCTTCTTCTCCTGGTCCATGTACAGCGGCCAGTTGGCGAAGTCGAGCTGTCCGGCCTTGGTCTGGCTGGCCCAGAACCCGGAGGCCTGGGGGGCGTCGTCGCCGCCCGACCCCTCCACGCCGCAGGCGGCGAGGAAGGCGGAGGCGCTGAGCAGGCCGGCGCCCCGCAGGGCGTCGCGGCGGCTGATCCGGGGCATGGTCGCCCCGCGCAGCCACGCGGGGTCGAGCGGTCGGTTCCTTGTCACGGCAGGGTTTCCTCCTTGGTGCCGCCACCGAGCACATAGGTGTGCTCCGGTGGCCATTCCAGCCAACCCACCTGGCCGGCGAGCACGTCCGCTCCGGGGGTGGCGGACGCGTTCTGACGGTAGACGGCGATGACGTCGCCGCCATCGGTGACCGTGCGGTACTGGGTCGAGGTACCAAGGTAGACGACTTCGTCGACTTTGACCCGGAGAGCGCTGCCGTCGGGCGGGGGTGGGTCCTGCTCGGTCCGCAGCACGATCTTCTCGGGCCGGACGGCCAGCTCGACGTCCTGGCCTTCACGGGCCTGGCCGGCCTCGGCCACCAGCACCCGCTGGTCCGGGCCCAGCCCGCTCAGTGCCCAGGCGTCGCCCCTGCGCTCGAGCCGGCCGGTGAGGATGTTCGAGGTCCCGATGAAGTTGGCCACGAACCGGGTGGCGGGGTGCTCGTACAGCTCGCGCGGGCTGCCGAGCTGCTCGATCCGGCCGGCGTTCATCACCACCAGCCGGTCGGACATGGTCAGCGCCTCCTCCTGGTCGTGGGTCACATAGACGAAGGTGATGCCGACCTCGCGCTGGATGCGTTTCAGCTCGAGCTGCATGGCCTGGCGCAGCTTGAGGTCCAGGGCGCCGAGGGGCTCGTCCAGCAGCAGGGCCCGTGGCCGGTTGACCAGCGCCCTGGCCAGGGCGACCCGCTGCTGCTGGCCGCCCGAGAGCTGGCGCGGCTTGCGCTTCTCGCGGCCCTCCAGCTCGACCAGGGCCAGCGCCTCGGCCACCCGCCGCTCGATCTCGTCCTTGTCGACCTTCTTGCGCCGCAGCCCGAAGGCCACGTTCTCGAAGACGTCCATGTGGGGGAAGAGCGCGTACTGCTGGAAGACCATGTTGACGTCGCGCCGGAACGGCGGGACGCCGACCATGTCGCGGCCGTGGAGGAGGATCTGGCCGTTGGTCGGCTCCTCGAAGCCGGCGATCATCCGCAGGGTGGTGGTCTTGCCGCAGCCCGACGGGCCCAGCAGCGAGAAGAACTCGCCCTCGGCGATCTGGAGGTCCACCCGCTCGACGGCCCTGACGTCGTGGCCTCCGGCGGTGAACTCCTTCTCCACCGCCACCAGCTCGATCGCGGCCAGCCCGTCCTCGTCGGGGACGGCCTGGCGGGCACCTGCCTGGACCCTGGTTCCTGCCATCGTCTCGTCCCCTGTCCTCAGACGGCCGATCCGCCGATTCGACCACACGGGCACGATGCGACGCTAGCATCCCGACCCGGGCCGTCCATGGACGAACCGGCGGTACAGGCGGGGTGGAGCTGCCATTTCGGCACCGTAGGTATCACCCTCCAGAACCCCTGCCGTGCAGCACGTCGGCGGCCTGCAGGGCGAGCCAGAACTCGACCCGGTCGCCGGCCCGGTCGAGGTCACGTCCGGTCAGCTCGGCGATCCTGCGGATACGGTAGCGCAGGGTGTGGCGGTGCACGGCCAGGGCCCTGGCCGCGGCCTCCCAGTTGCCGTTGTGCTCCAGGAAGGCCCGCAGGCTGGCCACCAGGTCGCCGTGCTGGCGTTTGTCGTAGTCGGCCAGGGGCCCGAGCAGGCCGCGGGAGATGGCCTCCAGGGCGGCGTCCTCCTGCCTGGCCAGCAGCAGGCGGTGGCTGCCCAGGTCGGCGACGGTCGCCACCCGGGCCGCCCGGTCGCCGGGCGGGCCGGCGGCCTCCAGGGCGAAGCGGGCCTCCTGGTAGGCGCGGCGCAGGCCGCGCGGGTCGGCCTCGGGCATGCCCGAGCCCGAAGCGGCCGCCAACCCCCCTGGCCAGGACCGCCTCGGCGACCGCCTCGGCGGCCGAGCGGGCCTCGGCCGGGCCGGCCGCCTCGAACAGGGCGACCACCGAGGCGTCCTGGATGCTGCAGACGTACGGCCCCGGGCGGCGCGACAGCCGGTCCTGGACCAGCAGCCGCAGCGCCTCCACCGCCGCCTCGGCCGGGTCGGGCTCCTCGCCCCTGGCCACCAGCACCGCGATCGCCGGGGAGGCGCCGAGGCCAAGGAACCGCAGGCGCCGGCGGGTCTCGTAGCCCGACAGCTCCCCTTCCAGCAGGGCGTCGAGGAAGTCGCCGACCAGCCGGCGCTCGGTCCTGGCCACCGCCTGGGCCTTGGCCAGCTCCAGGGCGATGGCGGTGGCCAGGTGGTGGACGACCACCTGGTGGAACGGCTCGGGTCGGGCGCCGCGGTGCAGCACCAGGAACCCGGCCGGGCCGCCGCCGACCAGGACGGGCAGCAGGGTCCGGCTGCCGCCCTCGTCGGAGAGGCTGAGCGAGAACTCGTTGCCCTCCGGCCGCAGGGCCTGGATCTCGGCCCAGACCGTGCTGCGGCGGGAGCACGGCCGCCGCCCCGGGCGCGGCCGCCATGACCTCGCCGCGGACGTCGAGCAGCAGCGCCCTCGTCCCGGTCATCCGGGCGTAGGCCTCCAGCAGGGCGTCGAGGCCGGCCCCCTCGACCAGCAGCCGCGACAGCGTCTGCTGGACCGTCCCGGCCCGCTGGAGCAGCACGTACTGCTCGTTGACCAGGCGCGAGAACAGCGCCTCGGTGATGGCGATGAACGGCACCTCGAACGGCACCTCGAACACCGGGAAGCCGGCCCGGTCGGCGGCCTCGAGCACGGCCGGCGGGGTGGCCTCGAAGGCGAACCCGAGCCCGACGCCGAGCGCGGCCAGCTCGGCCCTGGCGAGCTGCTCGACGTAGGCGGCCTGGGCCTGGGGGCCGCCGCCCATGCCGAGGCCGGTGGTGAGCAGCACCTCCCCGCCGCGCAGGAACCGGGTCGGGTCCACGAGCTCGGACACGTGCGCCCAGCGGATCGGCCGGTCCAGCCCGCCCTTGCCCGCGACCAGCCCCAGGCGGAGCTCGTCGATGGCCAGCAGGTCGGCAACGGTGGTCGCCACGGCTCCCCCTTGTGCGCCGAAACGTACAACAGCGTACCGGGGAACTGGACGGGCGGGCACTACCCGCGGGGCTTCCATGGCTGACAGCCTGCGGCCCTCGGGGCTTAGCCCCGGGGAATCGGTCGGAGGTGAGCATGCGGGTCGTGGTGGTGGGCGGCGCCGGCGCGATGGGGCGCTGGACGGTGCGCGACCTGACCGAGTCCGAGGGTGTCGACGAGGTCGTGGTGGCCGACCTGGACGGGTCGAGGGCCAGGGAGGCGGCCGGCTGGGCCGCGGCCAGGTCCGGGAGCAACGGCACCGCCCGGGTCGCCGGCATGGCCCTTGACGCCGGCGACGGGGAGGCGATGCGCCGCGCCTTCGACGACGCCGACGTGGTCTGCAACTGCGCCGTCTACGCCACCAACCTGCCGGTGATGGAGGCCTGCGCCGACGCCGGGACCCACTACGTCGACCTGGGCGGCCTGTTCCACACCACCCGGCGGCAGCTCGCCCTGCACGACCGGTTCGTGGCCGCCGGGGTCACCGCCGTGATCGGCATGGGCGGCAGCCCGGGCACCACCAACGTGCTGGCCGCCCTGGCCGCCCGCGGCCTGGAGGTGGTCGAGGAGGTCGAGGTCCGCCTGGGCGTGGCCGACTTCGCCCCGTCGACCGCCCCGGTGCCCGTGCCGTACGCGATCCAGACGGTCCTGGACGAGTTCGCCGTCCCGGCGATGACCTTCCGTGACGGCCGGCTGGCCCAGGTGCCGGCCATGAGCGAGCAGGAGGAGCTGGACTTCCCGTCGCCGGTGGGCCGGGTCCGGGTCGGCCACACGCTGCACTCGGAGGTCGCCACCCTGCCGCTCCACTTCGCCGACCGCGGGATCCGCTCGGTGTCGTTCAAGGTCGGCTTCCCGGCCGCCTTCATGGACAAGCTGGCCCTCCTGACCGCCCTCGGACTTGCCGATACCTCACCGGTCGAGCTGCCGAGCGGCACGGTGGTCCCGCGCGAGCTGCTGGTCCACTGCATCACCAAGACCTCAACGGCCCCCGGCCCCGAGGCCGCCCCGGACGACGCCGAGGCGATCTGGGTCCGGGTGCGAGGGCGACGGGCCGGACCTTCGGGGGATCCGGCCCTCGCCCCTCGCGACTCCCTCGGGCCCCCCGACGGGGTTCTCCGGAACGCTCCTGGCGAAGACCCACCCCAGGCCGATCCGTGGAGCGCCTGGCCGAGTGCGTGGTCCGTCCGCACCCGGCGTGGGGCGCCGGGGCCGGCCAGCTCGACACCGGCGTGCCCCCCAGCATCGTCGCCCAGTTCCTGGCCACCAAGGTGATCGACCGGCCGGGCGTGCTCCCCCCCGAGGACGCCGTCCCACCCGAGCCCTTCCTGGCCGAGCTGGCCGCGCGCAACATGGAGGTGACCCTCCTCACACGGGAACCCGCTCGGAGCCTCGGCGTAGCCGCGGGGGGTTCGGGGGGCGCAGCGTAGCGGAGCCCCCCGATGGATCGAAGAGGAAGAGGTGTTCCCGATGAGCATGCCGCAGGAGCGGAAGTTGGCCGGCGAGGTTCCCGGGCCGGGGAGCAGGGCGCTGGAGGAGCGGCGGCGCAAGGCGGTGGCCAGGGGCGTGGCCACCATGACCCCGGTGTACGCCGCGGCCGCCCACGGCGCCGTGCTCGAGGACGTCGACGGCAACCGCTTCATCGACTTCACCGGCGGCCTCGGGGTGCTGAACGCCGGCCACACCCCGCCGTCGGTCGTCCAGGCGGTCAAGGACCAGGTCGAGCGCTACCTCCACACCTGCCAGCACGCGGTGATGAACGAGCCGTACGTGGCCGTGGCCGAGGCCCTCAACCGCATCACCCCCGGCGACTACGACAAGCGGACCATGCTGGTGAACTCCGGCGCCGAGGCGACCGAGAACGTGGTCAAGATCGCCCGCGCCGCCACCGGCCGCCAGGGCGTGGTCGTGTTCGACAACGCCTTCCACGGCCGCACGCTGCTGGCCCTGGCCATGACCGGCAAGGTGACCCCGTACAAGCAGGGCTACCAGCCGTTCCCGAGCGAGGTCTACCGGGTCCCCTACGCCTACTGCTACCGCTGCCCGTTCCACCTCACCTACCCCGACTGCGGCATCGCCTGCGCCGACTACGCCGAGGAGGAGATCAAGGTCCACGTCGGTCCCCAGAACGTGGCCTGCGTGATCGTGGAGCCGGTGCAGGGCGAGGGCGGCTTCATCGCCCCGCCGCCCGGCTGGCTGGAGCGGATCGCCGACATGTGCCGGCGCCTCGACATCCCGTTCGTGGCCGACGAGGTCCAGTCGGGCTTCGGCCGCACCGGCACCCTGTTCGCCACCGAGCAGCACCCGGGCGTGGTCCCCGACTTCACCCTCTCGGCCAAGTCGATCGCGGCCGGCCTGCCCCTGGCCGCGGTCACCGGGCGGGCCGAGCTGATGGACGCCCCCGGCCCGGGCGGGCTCGGCGGCACCTACGGCGGGAACCCGCTGGCCTGCGTGGCCGCGCTGGCCACCATCGAGCTGTTCGAGCAGGGCGACCTGCTGGAGCGGGCCCGGCGGATGGGCGACATCCTTGGCGCGCGCCTGCGCGAGCTGGGCGAGCGGCACCGGGTGGTGGGCGAGGTCAGGGGCCTGGGGGCGATGATGGCGATGGAGCTGGTCACCGACCGGACGACCAGGGAGCCGGCCAAGCAGGCCGCCACCCAGGTCGTCGGAGAGTCGGCCCGCAACGGCCTGCTCACCCTCAAGGCGGGCATCCACGACAACGTCGTGCGCATCCTCGCCCCCCTGGTGATGGAGGAGCACCTCCTCTCCGAGGGCATCGACATCCTCGACCGGGCCCTGGCCACCGCCTCGGACTGAGGCACACGTCCATCTCGACGCCCGCGCCTGGCGCAAGGCGTGGTGGTATCCGTACGGTCAACAGGGATAGCCTGTTGGACCGCGTCAAGCAGACGGCCTGTCCGGCCGATGGAGGCGGCATGTCAACACTCCGGTCCCCGGAGGTCGGGCGCTGAGCCAGACCCTCCGCGTCCAGCCGACCCGGGTGCAGCGCATCCACGGCCGCCGCGCCGCGGCGCGGCGGACCCGGCGACGGTTCTTCGCCGAGCTGCCGTTCCTGCTGGTGGCCGCCCTGATCCTCACCGTGCTGGTCAAGGGGTTCCTGATCCAGGCGTTCTTCATCCCGTCACGGTCGATGGAGCCGACCCTGGACGTCGGCGACCGCGTGGTCGTCAACCGGCTCGCCTACCGCCTCGGCGACCCGGCCCACGGGCAGGTGGTCGTGTTCCTGCGCCCGACCGGGGCCGACCAGCCCCCTGCCACCGGGCCCGTCTCCTGGGTGCGGCGGGCGGTCGCCCAGGGGCTGGGCGGCACCCCGCCGGGCAACGAGGACCTGATCAAGCGGGTGGTGGGCCTGCCCGGCGACGTGATCGAGGGCCGGGACGGCTACGTCCTGCGGAACGGGCGCCGGGTCGACGAGCCCTACCTGCGCCCCAACACCTTCACCTCGGACTTCGACAAGGTCCGGGTCAAGCCGGACCACTTCTGGGTGATGGGGGACAACCGCGAGGACTCCGCCGACTCGCGGGTGTTCGGCCAGGTCCACCGCTCGGCCCTGGTCGGCCGGGCGATCCTGACCGTCTGGCCGGTGCCCCACGCCGGCAGCCTCTGACCGGCCGCTTTCGTTCTTGTGGGGACAAAGGAGCAAGATTAGCTCTGCCCGGCGGCCGACCGGCCGGGACCCCGGGCGGAAAGGACATGCCCAGTTGGTGCTCGCACCCTACCGGAGCGAGGTGACCGAGCGGGGCCGGCGGCGCGTCGTCGGGGCGCTGCTGACCGGTGCCGCGCTCCTGGTCGTCTCCTGGGCGGCCTGGCTGCTCGACCGGTCCCTGCTGGCCAGCGACACCCGGCCCGCCTACTACGAGTACGAGGCCGCCTTCGCCCTTGCCGACGCCTGGCTGGCCTTCCTGCTGGTCGCGGCGGCCCGGTCCCTGCGGGCCAGGCGGGCCACGGCGCTGCTGTGGCTGCTGGCCGCCGGCGGCGCCGGCGGGTTCCTGCTCGCCATGGACGTGCTCTACAACCTCCAGCACGGCGTCTGGTTCGCCAGCCAGCGGGGCCTGCTCGAGCTGGCCCGCAACCTGGCCACCGGGGCCGGGACCGCGGCCCTGTTCGCCTGGACCTGGCCGCGCCGGGCCCAGTTGCTGGCCGGCGACTGAGCACGGCCGTGGATCCCCTGGCGACCCCGGACCGGCCGGTCGCCGGGCGCGACTACCCGGCCGACCGTGCCCAGTTCCGCGAGTTCTTCCCCGACGAGGCCGCCTGCCTGCGCTACCTGGAGCGCCTGAGCTGGCCCCACGGGTTCCTCTGCCCGGCCTGCGGGCAGGCCGGGCAGCCGTGGCGGGGGTCGCGCCAGCGGCTGGGCTGCCGCTCCTGCGGGCACCAGACCACGGTCACCGCCGGAACCCTGTTCCAGGGCACGCGGACGCCCCTGCGGCTGTGGTTCGCGGCCGCCTGGCTGGTGGCAACGGCCGAGCAGGGCGTCTCGGCCCGCCAGCTGGCCCGCGAGCTGGACCTGGGAAGCTACGAGACCGCCTGGACGATGCTGCACCGGTTCCGGCGGGCCATGGTCCGCTCCGGCCGGCCCAAGCTGGTCGGCCGGGTCGAGCTCGGGACCATGCGCACCCCGGGCCGGCCCGACCCGGCCGGCGGCCCGGCGCCGCCCCTGGCCGCCATCGCCCTCGAGGACCGGGGCGAGACGCCCGGGCCGGGTGCGGATGCAGCGGCTCCCGTCGTCGGGGACCGGCGGCCTGGCCGCGTTCGCCGGCCGCGTGGTCGAGCCGGGCACGCTGGTCCGGGCCGTGCGCCTGCCCGCCTGGTGGCCGCTGGCGGAGCTCGGCTTCATGACCGAGCGGGCCCCGGCCCTCACCCACCTGCCGGCCGTCGAGCGGGCCCTGGCCGACTGGCTGCGCGGCACCCACCAGGGCGCCACCTCGCCCGCCCAGCTCGACTGGTACCTGGACGAGTTCACCTTCCGCTTCAACCGCCGCACCTCCACCCACCGCGGCATGCTCTTCTACCGCCTCCTGGAGGAGTCGGTGGTCACCCCACCCCTCCCCTACCACCGCGTCGTCGGCTCCCCCGACCCCGCGGCCGCCCCCACGGCCGACCCCGCCGCCGCACCAGCGGCGGGGCCCGCGGCCGGGTCCGGGCCCAGGGTGCTGCCGAGCCGCTAGGCCGGAACGGCCCTATCCCCTCCGCTCCACCGAAGTGGAGCGAACCGGATACCCCAGCCTGCGCAAAGACCAACTTGACGACCAGGGGAAAAGGAGCGAACATATGTTTGATTCGAACATTTGTTCGACTCGGCTCTGCAACGTTCACGCGGAGGGGAAGCCGTGGACAGGACCGCCGTGCGCAGCCGGGTCGGGTTGACGGACGGTGCCTCCCGCATCCCGGAGGTCCCGCCGCTCGACCGGGGCCAGGTGCGCTTTCGCACACTGCTCTTCCGCTATCTGGCGGTGGGCTTCATCCTGCTGGCCACCGTCGTGGTGGCCAACCCGAGCGTGCCCGACGCCGCCGCCGACCGCGACCCCTGGGACTACCAGCGCGAGCAGGTCGACATCCAGGGCCGCGGCCTCCTCAACGCCTACGCCCGGACCACCGTGCGGGCGACCGCCTGGCTGGCCAAGTCGTCGATCGAGCGCCAGCGCGACATGCTCCGCCTGAGCCTGTTCGACATGCTGGTCGGGGCCGGGGCGGCCGACTCGGTGGGCGGCTGGCGGACCCGCAACGCCGACCTGCTCGAGGCCGGCACCAAGGCCGCGCTGCTCGGCCTCATCGCCTGGGGGGTGGTGCGCCGCCCGGCGTGGCGCAACCTGGCCGTGGCGGCGCTGCTGCTGCTGGTCGCGACCGTGGTCGTGACCAAGCCGTACAGCACCGTCGAGCAGGCGGCGCGACCCGGCGTGCTCGTGCCCAACGCCATGCTGGCCGTGGTCAGCCGGGTCGCGCCCGACGGCTCGGCCGGCCAGTCCGCCGGCGAGCCGACCCAGCGGCGGCTGCTCACCCGCTACTGGAAGTCGTTCGTGGCCCACCCGCTGTCGCGCATGCAGACCGGCACCGGCGTGCTCGCCGACGCCCCGCCCGCCGGCAAGGCGAACGTGCTCGAGTCGCTGCGCAAGAACGTCTCCGCGGTCAACGACTGGGCGGTGGGCCGGCGCGGCCCCGAGCGGGCGTTCATCGCCACCTCCGCGCTGGGCTACGTGCTGCCGTTCGCGGTCGGTCTCGGCGCCCTGGCCATGATCGCCGCCTGCGCCCAGACCATGCTGTTCCTGCTCTGCCTGGGCGGGGTGTTCGCCCTGCCGCTGGCCTTCGCCGGCCGCCGCCACCGGCGCGCCCTCGTCCGCTTCCTGCTGGCGCCGCTGGTCGGTTCGGTGGCGGTGCTGGCCGCGGCCTCGCTGCTGTCGTTCGTGCTCGTACGGGCGGCCGAGACCCTGCACGCCTCCGACGAGTACGTCGGCCTGCTGCTGGCCGGATCGACCTGGCCGGTCCTGGCCGCCTTCCTGCTCGGACGCTGGCTGAACCGCCGGCGCCAGGGTCTGGGCCTCTCCCCCGCCGGTCCGGCCCCCACCGCGAACGGCCAGAGGAGCTGATCGCCATGAACGCCGAGTCCACCGTCTTCCGGGCGTCCCGCCCCGCGGTCGTCGTCGCCCCCGGCGGCGAGGGCGCCCGGGCCGCCGCCTGGCTGCTGGCCTGGCCGATGCGGCTGGCCGCGACCCCGATGGGTCGCCGGCTGCTGGTGGCGGCCACCCTGGCCGTGGTGGCCGTCGTCAGCGTCGGCTGGTTGTACGACTCCGCCGACCCGGCCACCGCGTCCAGGACCTTCCGCCCGGCCGGCCTGGCCGCCGCCGGTCCGGCCGCCGGCGAGCCCGCCAGCCGCCAGAGCGCGGCGGCGCCGGTCCGGGCCAAGAAGTCCCGCGCTCCGGCCGAGGTGGCCGCCGCCTGGTGGGCGGCCCGCCAGAAGGTCGCCGCCGACAAGGTCCAGGCGCTCCAGCAGCGGCGGATCAGCACGACCGAGATCCAGGTGCTGGTGGTGGCGGAGGCGGGCGGGTCACGGATGCCCAGCGACTACGTCACCGTCCGCAAGGGTCCGTCGGGCTGGGCGGTGCCGTGAACCGGAGCGTCCGGGCCAGGGGGGGAGCGGTGCTGGTGGCGCTGCTCATGCTGGCCGTGATGAGCAGCCGCGCCTCACCCGGCTTCCCCCTGGCCGACGTGCCCAAGGCCGTCGGCAAGTCGATCGCCAAGGCCCTCGGGGCCAAGCCCGACCGGCCCGCCCAGCCCAAGGGGACCGGCCAGCGCGGCGCCAGCTCGTTCGCGCTGGCCGACATCCCCCGGCGCTACCTCGGCTTCTACTCCGACGCGGCCTCGGCCTGCCGCGGCCTGACCTGGCAGGTGCTGGCGGCCATCGGCAAGATCGAGTCCGACCACGGCCGCTCCTCGGCCCCGGGCGTCCGGAGCGGGGTGAACCGGTTCGGCTGCTGCGCCGGGCCGATGCAGTTCAACATCCGCAACGGCCGGCCGAGCACCTGGGACACCTGGGGGACCGGCGTCGTCGCCCAGGTGTACGACCCGGCCCACGCCGTCCCGGCGGCGGCCCGCAAGCTCTGCGGCGACGGCCTGGCCCAGCCCCAGCGGATCCGCCAGGACCCATGCCCCGACGTCGTCGGCTCGGCCGCCCTGCACGTGGCCCTCAAGCGCTACAACAACGCCTGCTGGTACGTGCACGAGGTGGTGACCCTGGCCGGCAGGTACACCTCGACGGCGCCGCCGCTGGCCCCGTCCCGGGACCCGTTCGTGCGCGCCCTGGCCGGCAACAAACGGATCACGACCACGACCAGCCGCGGCTGCAACCCGCGGACCGACCTGGTCTCGGGCAAGCTCGACCTGCGGGTCCAGTCCCTGCTGGCGGTGATCGCCGAGCGGCACACCATCCGCCTCAGCTGCCTGCGCACGGGCCACTCCCGCTTCGTCAAGGGCACCACCAGGGTCTCCAACCACACCGTCTGGCGGGCCGTGGACATCGACATGGTCGACGGTCGGCCGGTGTCGCGGTCCAGCGCGGCCGCGCGAACGCTGGCCCTGTGGCTGGACGGGCTCCAGGGCCCGCTGCGGCCTTCCGAGATCGGCTCGCCGTTCGAGATCGGCCGCCGGCCGTACTTCTCCGACGAGGGCCACCAGGGCCACGTGCACGTCGGCTACCGGTTCGAGGGCTGAGCGGCGGCGACCTCGGCCGCCTCCCTTGCCGCCGCCAGGACCAGCTCGACCTCGGCCTCGGTGTGGGCCAGCGAGACGAACCAGGCCTCGAACGCGCTCGGGGGCAGGTACACGCCGCGGTCCAGCATGGCGTGGAAGAACCGCGCGTAGGCGGCCGTGTCCTGCCGTCTCGCCTGCTCGTAGTCGCCGACGGCGTCGGCGGTCATGAACACGCTGAACAGGTTGCCGGCGCGCTGCACCCGGGCCGGGGCGCCGGCCTGCTCGAAGGCGGCCGCCAGCCCGTCGCAGAGGGCGCCGGCCAGGCCGTCCAGGTGGCGGTAGGCGTCGTCGTCGAGCAGCGACAGGGTGGCCAGCCCGGCCGCGGTGGCCAGCGGGTTCCCGGACAGGGTGCCGGCCTGGTAGACCGGGCCCTCGGGGGCGACCATGCCCAGCAGGCCGGCCGGCCCGCCGTAGGCGGCGGCCGGGAGGCCGCCGCCCAGCACCTTGCCGAAGGTGAGCAGGTCCGGCTCCAGGTCCCACAGCCCGGTGGCCCCGCCCCGGTGGACCCGGAAGCCGGTCATGACCTCGTCGAGCACCAGCAGTGCGCCGGCCCGGCGGGTCTCGGCCCGCAGGGCGGCCAGGAACGCCGGGGTGGGCGGGACGACGCCCATGTTGGCCGCGATGGGCTCGACCATGACGGCGGCGATCTGGTCGCCGGCGCCGGCGAACGCGGCCGCCAGGGCCTGGTCGTCGTTGTAGGGGAGCACGATCGTGTCGGCCGTCTGGGCGGCGGTCACGCCGGGCGAGTCGGGCAGGCCGAGGGTGGCCACGCCCGAGCCGGCGGCGGCCAGCAGGGCGTCGGCGTGGCCGTGGTAGCAGCCGGCGAACTTGACCAGCTTGGCCCGGCCGGTGGCCGCCCTGGCCAGGCGGGCCGCGCTCATGGTGGCCTCGGTGCCCGAGCTGACCATGCGGAGCTTCTCCACCGCCGGGACCCGCCGGGCCACCTCCTCGGCCAGCTCGACCTCGGCCTCGGTGGGCGCCCCGAAGGAGGTGCCGCGGGCGGTGGCCGCCTGCACCGCCTCGACCACCCGGGGGTGGGCGTGCCCGGCGATCAGCGGCCCCCACGAGCAGACCAGGTCCACGTACCGGTTCCCGTCCACGTCCCACAGGTACGGCCCCTGCCCGCCGGCGAAGAACCGCGGCGTCCCCCCGACCGCCCCGAACGCCCGCACCGGCGAGTTCACCCCGCCGGGGATGACCCTGACCGCCCGCCGGTACAGCGCCTCGCTGCGCTCGGCCCGGGTCACCGGCGTTCCTCGCGCAGCTCGGCCAGCAGGTCGAGGTCCTCGGGGGTTGGCGGTGGCAGGTCGGCGGCTGCGGCCAGCTCGGCCAGGTGGGCCCGGTCCCGCACCTCGGGCAGGACGGTGGCCACCGCCGGCTCGGCCAGGGCGAAGCGGAGCAGCGCCTGGTCGAGAGTCTGGTCCCGGTCCCGTTCCAGGAACCCGAGCCGGGCCCGGTCCGCGCCCTCCAGGCGTGGGGCCAGCGGGTCGCGGACGACCAGGCCGGCGCCGGTCTCGGCGGCCATGGCGGCCAGCTCCCGGCCCGGGTCCGGCTCGGCGACGTTGTAGACCGTCTCGACGGCCGCGACCCGCCGCTCCTGGAGCGCGGCCGCGCCCTCGTCGCCCCAGCCCGGCCCGGGACCGAGGGCGACGCCGTAGGCGCGGACCTTGCCCTTGGAGACCTGGGCGTCCAGGAACTCGAACAGCTCGTCCGACTCGACGGCGTCCAGGCCGGGATGGTGCAGGAGCCACAGGTCGACCGGCTCCAGCCGCAGCCGCCGCAGGGAGCGGTCGAGGGCCCGGCCGGCGAAGTCGGCCGACCAGTCGTGCCGGGGCGCGGCCGGCGCGGGCTCCCATGGCCGTGGGGTGGTGTCGTAGCCGAAGGTGGTGGCGACCGTGACCTCGTCCCGGTGGCCGCGCACCGCCTGGCCGAGCAGCCACTCGGCCCGGCCGCCGTCGTCGCTGTCGGTGGCCCCGAGGTAGGCGATCCCCAGGTCGAGGGCGGCGGCCAGCAGGCCGGCGATCTCCTCGTCCGAGCGCGCCCGGGGCCCGGCGACCAGCGGCCCCAGCGCCAGGCCGACCTCGCTGGCCACGAGGTCGGTCGAGCCGATGCGGCGGTGACGCACTCAGGTACGCTCCCTCTGCGGGCCGGGGGGCTGCGCGCCCAGTCTACGACCGCTCCCGACCCGGACGAGGAGGCCAGATGCCGAAGGTCCAGGACTGGTTCCTGACGGCGGTCGAGCGGGGCAACCGGGCCACGGCCATCGACCGTCGGCGGGACGACGGGCGGGCCTGGACCGAGGGCAACCTGGTCGAGCCCCTGGTCCACGGGGCCAGCTACTACCCGAGGCTGCTGGCCGCCCTGCGCGACCTCCGCGACGGCGACCTGGTCGGCATCACCGACTGGCGCGGCGACACCGACGAGCTGCTGGACGGCGAGGGCACCGAGCTGGGCAAGGTGCTGGCCGAGCTGGCCGGCCGGGGCGTGCAGGTGCGCGGCCTGCTGTGGCGCTCCCACCCGAGCGCGGCCCACTTCCAGGAGGAGCAGAACCAGCACCTGGGCGAGGTGGTCAACGAGGCCGGCGGCGAGATCCTGCTCGACGAGCGGGTCAGGGGACCGGGCAGCCAGCACCAGAAGCTGGTCCTGATCCGCCACCCCGACCGCGAGGACGACGACGTCGCCTTCGTGGGCGGGATCGACCTGTGCCACGGGCGCCGCGACGACGAGCGCCACCTCGGCGACCCCCAGCCGGTGCCGATGGACGGGCGCTACGGCGAGCGCCCTCCCTGGCACGACGTGCAGCTGGAGATCCGCGGGCCGGCCGTCGGCGACCTGTCGGTCACCTTCCGGGAGCGCTGGGAGGACCCGACCCCGCTGGACCACCGCAACCCGTGGCGGGCCCGGCTGACCAGGCGGGTCGGCCAGCCGAGGCACCCCAGCCCGCTGCCGCCGATGCTGCGCGACCCGGCCCCGGCCGGCCCCCACGCCGTCCAGGTCCTGCGCACCTACCCGGCCAAGCGGCCGCCGCTGCCGTTCGCGCCCTCGGGGGAGCGCAGCATCGCCCGTGCCTACCTCAAGGCCCTGTGGCGGGCCCGCCGGCTGATCTACCTCGAGGACCAGTACCTGTGGTCGGGGGACATCGCCCAGGCCCTGGCCGACGCGCTGCGCCGCTCGCCCGAGCTGCGGCTGGTCGCGGTCGTCCCCCGCTACCCCGACCAGGACGGGCGCCTGACCGGCCCGCCCAACCGCATCGGCCAGCAGGCCGCCCTGGACGCGGTGCGGGCGGCCGGCGGCGACCGGGTCGCCGTCTACGACCTCGAGAACGTCCACGGCACGCCCATCTACGTGCACGCCAAGGTCTGCGTGATCGACGACGTGTGGGCGGCGGTCGGCTCCGACAACCTCAACCGCCGCTCCTGGACCCACGACTCGGAGCTGTCGGCGGCCGTGCTGGACGAGACCAGGGACACCCGCGAGCCGCGCGACCCGGCCGGCCTCGGCGACGGCGCCCGGGTGTTCGCCAGGGAGCTCCGCCTGCGGCTGTGGCGCGAGCACCTCGGCCGCGGCCCCGGCGAGGACGGCGACCTGCTCGACCCGGTCGAGGGCTTCGACGCCTGGCGCCGGACGGCCGCCGCCCTGCGCGGCTGGCACCATGGCGACCGGCGCGGCCCCCGCCCCCCCGGCCACGCCCGCGAGCACGACCCGGGCCGCGTCCAGCCCTGGGCCGCCTGGTGGGCCGGCCCCGTCTACAGGTACCTGGTCGACCCCGACGGCCGCCCCCGGCGCCTCCGCCGCGCCGGCAGGTTCTAGGCGCGGCCGTCGGCGAGCAGGCGGGGGAGCTTGCGCATGTCGTCGAAGACCACGGCGCCGTGGCCTTCGAGGCGGTCGGGCGGGGTCAGGCCGCCGCCGTAGCCGAAGGCGCGCATGCCGGCCGCCCTGGCCGCCATGACGCCGAAGCGGCTGTCCTCGACCACCGCGCAGCGTGCCGGCTCGGCCCCCATCCGGCTGGCCGCGTGGAGGAACAGGTCGGGGGCGGGCTTGCCGTTGGCGACCTCGTAGCCGCTGAAGATGCGGCCCTCGAAACGCCGGTAGAGGCCGGTGTGGCCCAGGGTGAAGCGGAGCTTGTCGTGGCTGCCGCTGGAGGCGACACAGGTCGGGGTGGTGGCCTCGATCTGGTCGAGGGCGTCAAGGACGCCGTCCACCGGGACCAGCTCGGCGGCGTAGGCCTCCCGGTACCGCCGGTGGAACTGGTCCTTCCAGTCGCCCGGCAGCCGGTCCCCGAGCTCGGCCTCGATCGCCTCGTGCATGTACTGGTCGGTCCGGCCCATGAAGCGCTCGACGATGTCGGCCTCGCTCAGCGGCCAGCCGAGCTCGGTCAGGAACTCCGACTCGACCCGGACGGCGAGGCGCTCGCTGTCGACCAGCACGCCGTCGCAGTCGAAGATGACCAGCTCGAAGCGCCCGGTCACGCCGTCAGCTCCCGAGCCGCTCGGCCAGGAAGGCCAGGCCGGTCGGGTAGCGGTACTCGATCCCGGAGTGGGTGGCGTCGAACAGCTCGAAGACGTGCTCGATCCCGAGGGCGTCCAGCTCGGCCGAGAACGCGGCCGCGCCCAGGTCGAGCCAGAACTGGTCGCGGCGGCCGGCGTCCAGGTAGATGCCGCGGAGGGAGCGGAGCTGGCCGGCGTGGCCGGCGGCCATGCGGACCGGGTCGAGGGCCAGCCAGCGCGCCCACACCTCGTCCCGCAGCCGGCCGGTGGCCGTGTCGAAGGGCAGCGTCACCGTGCCGTCGGGCTCGGCCGAGTAGCAGGCGGCCATGGCCCAGATGCCGAGCAGGACGCCGTCGGACTCCTTGGACATGGCCGGCCGGGTGGCGAAGTCGGCGAAGAACCGCTCGTAGGAGCCGCCGTACTGGTCGCGCAGGGCCCGGGTGGCCTTGGCCATGTCGGGCAGGTAGCAGTGCTCGAACAGGGCGTCGCCGGCGTGGCTGGCCAGGGCGCCGAACACGTCGGGCCGGAGCATCGGCGCCACCATGGCCCCGTAGCCGCCGCTCGACTTGCCGGCGATGCCGCGGTGCTCGCGGGCGGGGAGGGTCGGGTAGGCGCCGTCCACGAACGCCACCACCTCGTCGCACAGGTAGTCCAGGTAGCGCCCGGTGCCCGGGGAGTTGAGGAACTGGCTGCCCCCCAGCGAGGTCCAGCAGTCGACGAACACGACGATCGCCGGCGGGGGTGCCTCGGGACTGGCGAACAGCTCGTCGACCAGCTCGGGCACGGTGGGCCGCAGGGCGCTGCGGTTCCACCACATGTCGACCTGGCCGGTGTAGCCCTGGATCACGTAGATGGCCGGGTAGCGGCGGCCCGGGTCGTCGCCGCACCCGGGGGGCAGGTACACCCAGAGCGGCCGCTCGGCCGGGTCGCCGAGCGGGTTGCCCTCCAGGACCCGGCTCCGGACGGTCCGCTGCTCGAACCGCCCCCGTGGTTCGACGCCCCAAGGTTTCACGTGGAACACCCGGGTCAGAGGAGCGGGGCGGCGTCGCGGGCGAAGTAGGTGACGACCAGGTCGGCGCCGGCCCGCCGGATGCTGGTCAGCACCTCCAGCATGACCCGCTCGCCGTCGACCCAGCCGCGCTCGGCGGCCGCCTTGACCATCGCGTACTCGCCGGACACGTGGTAGGCGGCGGTCGGCAGCCCGAAGGCCTGCTTGACCCGCCAGAGCACGTCCAGGTAGGCGAGGGCCGGCTTGACCATGACCATGTCGGCGCCCTCGGCGACGTCGAGGGCGACCTCGCGCAGGGCCTCGTCGCCGTTGGCCGGGTCCATCTGGTAGCCGGTCCGGTCACCGAACCGGGGCGCGCCCTCGGCCGCCTCCCGGAACGGGCCGTAGAGGCCGGAGGCGTACTTGGCCGCGTAGGCCAGGATCGGCGTCCCGGCGAACCCGGCCTCGTCGAGGGCGCCCCGGATCGCGGCCACCTGGCCGTCCATCATCCCGCTGGGCGCGATCACCGACGCCCCGGCCGCGGCCTGGGCGACCGCCACGCGCCGGTACAGCTCCAGGGTGGGGTCGTTGGCCACCACCGGCCCCTCGCCGATGGCGCCAGGGTTCGCGGGGCCGAGCGCCCCGCAGTGGCCGTGGTCGGTGTACTCGCACAGGCACAGGTCGGCGATCAGGGCGACGTCGTCCCCCAGGTCGGCGGCCAGGACCCGCAGCGCCCGCTGCACGATCCCTTCGGGCGCCCACGCCTGGGAGCCCTCGGCGTCCTTGTGGGCCGGGATCCCGAACAGCAGCAGCGCGGGGATGCCGAGGCCGGCCAGCTCGGCCGCCTCCTTGCGCAGGCTCTCCAGCGAGTGCTGGAAGTGGCCGGGCATGGACGCGATCGGCACCGCCTCGCCGATCCCCTCCTTGACGAACAGCGGCGCCACCAGGTCGCGGCGGGACAGCTCGTGCTCGCGCACCAGCTCGCGCAGCACCCGGCTCCCGCGCAGCCGCCGCGGCCGGCTCACCGGAAACGGCGCAGGTTGCATCGGTTCTCCCTTGTTCCGTCTGGTCGGACCTACCCTACTCCGCCGGCCCCTGGTCGGGTGGCGACGGCCTGCTCGATGGCCGCGACCAGGCCGGGGATGGTGTGCTCGGTGGCGGTGGCGGCGACCCGGATGCCGGCCGAGCGGGCGGTGCCGGCGGTGACGGGGCCGATGGCGGCGACCCGGACGTCCGGCGGGGGTGGGCCGCCGTAGCCGCGGACGAAGCCCTGGACGGTGGAGGAGGCGGTGAAGGCGACCCAGTCGACCTCGCCCCCGTCGAGGCGGCGGCGGGCCGCGGGGTCGAGGGTCCCGACCGGGACGGTGTGGTAGGCGACCACCTCGGCCGTCTCCCAGCCCTTGCCGCGCAGGGTCACCGCGAGCTCGGGGTTGGCCAGGTCGGCCCTGGCCAGCAGGACCCGGCCGGGCCCGGGCGGGAACGCCTGCCCGAGGGCCTCGGTGGTGGCGACCTCGGGGACGAGGTCGGGGGTGACGCCCCAGTCGCGCAGGGCCGTCTCGGTCGCGGGACCGACGGCGGCCACCCTGGCCTGGCCGAGGGCGGCCGGGCCGTGGCCCAGCGCGCCGGACCGGGCGCGGACCGCGGCGACGCCGTTGACGCTGGTCAGGACGACCCAGTCGAAGCGCCCCGCGGCCAGCTGCCCGATCGCCTGGTCGAGGGCGGCGGTGGAGGCGACCGGGCGGATCTCGATGGTCGGCACCTCGAGCGGCTCGGCGCCCCGGTCGCGGAGCAGGGCCGAGAACTCGCTCGCCTGGTCCCGGGCCCGGGGCACGAGGACGGTCAGCCCGGCCAGCGGCGGCCGCGCCGTGGTCAACGGCGGCTGTCCTCGACCAGGGCGCGGACCTCGGGGCCGCAGGCGTCGAGGAGGCGGTCGGCCAGGGTGCGGCCGAGGCCCTCGGGGTCGTCGGCGGGGCCGCGGAGGCGCTCGCGGACCAGGCCCTTGCCGTCGAGGGCGGAGAGGAAGCCCTGGATCTCCAGGGGCCCGGCGGCGGTGGGACGCAGCAACGCGCCCGCCGGGAGGGTGCAGGACCCGCCGAGGCGCTGGAGGAACGAGCGCTCGGCCCGGAGCGCGACCCGGGACGGGCGGTGGGTGAGGGCGCTGAGCAGGCCGAGGGCGCCGGTGTCGTCGTCGCGGGCCTCCACGGCCAGGGTGCCCTGGCCCGGGGCCGGGGTGAAGCCTCCGGGTCGAGCGGGACCGCCGCCTCGCCTGGCCCAGGCCCGAGGCGGCGCAGGCCGGCGGCGGCCAGGACGACCGCCTCCAGCTCGCCGGCGTGGACGCGGCGGACCCGGCTGTCGACGTTGCCGCGGATCGGGACCAGCTCGAGGTCGGGTCGGAGCCAGTGCAGCAGGGCGACCCGGCGCGGGCTGCCGGTCCCGACCCTGGCCCCGGGGGCCAGGTCGTCGAGGCCGGTCAGGCGGTATCGGCCGACGAGCACGTCCCGCGGGTCGTCGCGCTCGGGCACGGCCGCCAGGACCAGGCCGGGGACCTGGGCGGCGGGCAGGTCCTTGGCCGAGTGGACGGCCAGGTCGGCCCGCCCGTCCAGCACGGCCTGCTGGACGGCCGCGGTGAAGATGCCCTTGCCCCCGAGGGCCGCCGCCGGCACGTCGCGCCGCCGGTCCCCCTCGGTCACCACCGTGACCAGCTCGACCCGCAGCCCCGGCCAGGCCGCCCGCAGCCCGTCGACCACCAGCCGGCTCTGGGCGAGGGCGAGGGCGCTCCCCCGCGTGGCCAGCCGCAGCACCCGGTCCGGGTCGGGCCCCACGCCCGCCGGCGGCTCAGCGGCGGTCATCGTCGCCCGGCTGGGGGTCGAGGCCGTAGAGCTCGCGCAGGGCGGCGACGTAGAGGTCGCCGTCGGGGCGGGCGGCCAGGGTCTTGCCGCGGACCATGGGGTCGTGCAGGAGCTTGTTGACCAGGCCGCGGGTGACCGCCTCGACCGCGGCCCGCTGGCGGTCGTCGAGGCCGGCCAGCCTGGTCGACGCCTTGGCCAGCTCCTGCTGGCGGACCTGCTCGGCCCTTGACCGCAGGGCGCGGATGGTCGGGGTGAGCCGGGCCTCGCGCTGGCCGCCCATGAACGCGCCCGTCTCCCGGGCGATCAGCGCGCGGACCCGCTCGACCTCGCGGCGCGGCCCCTCGTCGGTCTCGAGCACGGCCCGGAGCGCGTCCAGGTCGGCCAGGACGACCCCGGGCAGCCCGCGGGCCCCCGGCTCGACGTCGCGGGGCACGCCCAGGTCGAGCAGGACCAGCGGGCCCGGCCCGCCGGGGGACCCCCGGACCCCTCCGCGCCGGTCCCGCCGGGCCAGGGCGTCGGCCACCGTGGCCGCGCCGACGGTCGGGGTGCTCCCGGCGGTGGCGGCGACCGCCAGGTCGGCCAGGGCGAGCTCGTCGGCGACCCGGTCCAGGGGCACGGCCCGGCCGCCGAGCTCGCGGGCCAGCGCCGCCCCGGTGGCCATGGTGCGGTTGGCCACCACCAGCTCGCCGACCCCGGCCTCGCGCAGCGCCCGGCCGGCCAGCCGGGCCAGGCTGCCCGCCCCGACCAGCAGGACCCGGCGCCCGGCCAGGTCGCCGAGCTGCCCGGCGGCCACCCGCAGGCCGACCGTCACCGTCGACGCCATCCCGGCGCCGATGGCGGTCTCGCTCCTGGCCCGCCGGCCGACCTTGATCGCCCTGGTGAACAGGGCCGACAGCACCGCCCCGACCGACCGCTCGGCCTGGGCGGCCTGGAACGCCTCCCGGATCTGGCCGAGGATCTGGGCCTCGCCGACCACCATCGAGTCGACCCCGGCGGCGACCCCGAACAGGTGCTGGACGGCCCGCTCCTCGTAGTAGTCGTACAGGTGGTCGGCGAACTCCCCCAGGGCCAGCCCGTGCAGGTCGGCCAGGAACCGCCGGACGTCCCCGGCGGCGCCGTGGAAGCGGCTGATGGCGGTGTAGATCTCGACCCGGTTGCAGGTGGAGACGACCACCGCCTCGTGGACGTGCTCGAGGTCGAGCAGGCCGGCCAGCGCCTTGGGCCGGTGCTCGTGGTCGATGGCCAGCCGCTCCAGCAGCTCCAGGGGAGCGCTGCGGAAGTTCGCCCCGACGACGAAGACCGGCACGGCGGCTCAGTCCCGGGCCTCGGGCCCGGCGTCGGCCTCCCGGTTCCTGGCCGCGACCTGGCGGACGAGGTCGACGGCGGCCCGGCGCTGCTCGTGGAAGGAGAGGATCTGCAGCTCGGTGGAGAGGTCGACCTTGCGGAGCGAGACCCCGGCCGGCACCTGGAGGTGGGCGGGGGCGAAGTTGAGGATCGAGGTGACCCCGGCCGCGACCAGCCGGTCGCAGACCTCCTGGGCGGCGGGCGCGGGCGTGGCGATGATGCCGATCGCCACCTGCTCCTCCTTCACCACGCGGTCCAGGTCGTCGATGTGGTCGACGGTCAGCTCGCCCAGCTCCTCGCCGACCTTGCCGCCGTCGGCGTCCAGCAGCGCGGCGATGCGGAAGCCGCGCTCGGCGAAGCCCCGGTAGTTTGCCAGGGCGTGGCCGAGATTGCCGACCCCGACGATCGCCACCGCCCAGTCCTGCTCCAGGCCGAGCTCGCGCCGGACCTGGTAGATCAGGTACTCGACGTCGTAGCCGACGCCCCTGGTGCCGTAGGAGCCGAGGTAGGACAGGTCCTTGCGGACCTTGGCCGAGTTCACCCCGGCGGCGTCGGCGAGCTGGTCGGAGGAGACGCGGTGGGTCCCCCGCTCCGACATGTCGACCAGGCAGCGGAGGTAGACGGGCAGGCGGGCGACGGTCGCTTCCGGAATACGGTCTCGCACGGACTCCCACCCCCGTTACTGATTCTCTCCGAGTCTAGGCTCTCGTGATCGTGTTCTCAATCGGCGCCAACCCTGCCCAGCCGGGCCCGCAGCAGGTCGACCGGCACCTCGTACTCGAACAGCTCCTCGCCGTCCACCGCCACCACGGGGACCCGCACCCCGTAGCGGCGGGCCAGCTCCGGGTCGCGGTCGATGTCGACCAGCTCCAGGTCGAACTCCAGGTCGCTGGCTGCCGCGGCCCGCTCCTCGCGCAGGACCCGCTCGGCCTCCTCGCACAGGTGGCAGCCGACCCTGGTGTAGAGGACGACCCTGCTCATGGGCCGGAGGCGACCGGCGGCCGGGCCGGCGACGAGGCCCGCCGGAAGCCGAGGTACATCACGCTGGCCCCCAGCGCCAGGCCGAGGGCCAGCTTGTCGCTGGAGGCCAGGAAGGCGAACACCCCGCCGCCGGCGGCCAGCAGCACGCCCAGGGCGATGAGGAGGTTGCCCTCGAACCGGGGGCGGAGGTCGCGCCGGGAGCGGAGGGCCAGGCCGCTGGCCACCGCCCCGCCGACGACGATGAGGGTGCCGACGGTGTTGCCGACCACGGCCAGCACCCGCACGGCCGGCGGCAGGAACTCCTTGCCCTCGGGCACCAGCCGGCCCGCCAGGTCGGCCGGGGTCACCCGGGCCATCGCGACCAGGACGACGCTGAGCAGGGTGAAGGCGGCCAGCCCGGCGACGTAGGCCCGGCGCACGGTGGGGCCGGCCAGCAGCTCGACGGTGCCGAGGGCGAGCCAGGGCACGTTCAGGACGGCCCCGAACAGGTAGTAGATCTTGAAGGACACCGGGGTCCAGCCGGCCGCCACCCCGACCGTCAGGGCCAGCGACGCCACCGCGAACATGGACAGGGCGATGCCCCAGGCGAGCTGGTGCCGGCGGCGCCGGGCGGCGTACTGGCGGAGGACCGCCACGGCGAACGCAGCCGAGGCGGCCGCGGCGACACCCGGGAGCAGCCAGTGCATGGCAGGAGTCTAGCCCGCCGCCGACCATGGCAGGCCGGCATCTGATGGCGCTGTCGCCGAGCGGCGACTCCACGTACATCTCTTGTAGCTTGGTAGCATCCGCCGCGCGCTTCGGCAGCACGCCCGGCTTGTCGTTCACGAGGAGCGATCTTGGCTCAGCTTCCTCCGGTCCCCCCGGTCCCCGCCGTCCCCCCGGTACTGGCGGCCACCGGGCCGTTCTTCATGTTCTCGCTCGAGGAGACCTTCGAGCTGATCGGCGAGGCCGGCTTCGACGGCGCCGAGCTGATGATCATGCAGGACAAGGTGAGCCAGGACCCGCTCCGGCTGGGGGCGCTGGCCGCCCGCTACGGGGTGCCGGTGCCGGCCGTGCACGGGCCGTTCCTGGTCGCCACCTGGCTGGTGTTCGGGACCGACCCCAAGGGCAAGCTGGAGCGCTGCGTGCGCTTCGCCGAGACGGCCAAGGTGTCCACGGTGGTGATCCACCCGCCCTACCGCTGGCAGGTCCAGTACGCGGACTGGCTGGACGAGGAGATCCCCCGCATCCGCGAGGAGACCGGGGTGACGATCGCGGTCGAGAACATGTTCGCCATCAACGTGAACGGCCGCAGCCTCCGCTTCTTCAGCGGCACCACCCCCTCCGAGCTGGGCCGCTGGCCCTACCTGGTGCTGGACACGAGCCACCTGGCCGTGGCCGGCGGCGACCTGCTGGCCGCCTGGGACGAGCTGGCCGACCGGGTGGTGCACCTGCACGTCTCCAACAACGACGGCCGGGGCCGCGACACCCACGGCCTGCTGGACCGGGGCGTGCTGCCCATCGGCGACTTCCTCCAGGAGGTCGGGGCGTCCGGCTTCGGCGGCGCCGTCACCCTCGAGCTCGACGTGCGCACCTGGGCCGACGACCGCCCGGCCCTGCTCGAGGTGCTCCGCGAGAACCTCGAGATCGCCCGCACCCAGCTGGCCAAGGGCGCCACCCGCCCGCCCGCTCGCGCAAGCCTGCGGAACGGGTAGAATCCGCAGCCCCATGCGAACCGGGACCGCCGTTGTCGTGGCCGCCCTGCTCGTCGTGATCGTGCTCGCGGCCGCATTGCAGCTCCTGCTCAGCCGCTGAAGGCCCCCCCTGTGGCACTCCGACCCGATCGCCCTCCGGACGCCTGCCCGTGCCGGCACGGCAACCTGCCCGCCGAAACGGCGGGCCAGCGCCCCCTGCTCGAACGCGCCGCCGCCGGCGACCGGGAGGCGTTCGCCCTCCTCTACGACGACCAGGTCGAGGCCGTCTACCGCTACCTGCTGGCCTGGACCGGCAACCCCGCGGAGGCGGCGTCCCTGACCCGACAGGTCTTCCACACCGCCCTGGCCTGGCTGCCGTCCACCACGGGAAAGGAGATCGAGGCGGGCGCCTGGCTGACCGCCATGGCCCGCGACGCGGTCGCCCAGCGAGGAGGGGCGGCGGGGGAGGCCGGGCGGCGTGGGGGAGGTCGAGGTGGCGGGGTCGGGCGGGCCGGCCACCGGCGCCGTGGCGGCGGTGGCGCGGCTGGGCGACCCGGAGCGGGAGGTGGTGGTGCTGCGCCTGCTGCTCGGCCACTCCCTGGCCCACACCGCGCACCTCTCCGGCTACAGCCAGCGGGCCGTGATGGAACTCCAGCTGGCCGCATGCCTGTCCATCCAGGAGCAGACCGACGGCGCCCACGTCGCCCCGCCCGCCCCCGAGGCCCAGATCTCCGCGGCCGAGGAGTTCGAGCGCCGGCTGGGACCCTGGGAGGTCGACCCGACCGGCAGCGACCCGGCGCTGGCCGCCGCCCTGGCCGTTGCCGGGTCCCTACGCCAGGCCACCCCCGGCTACATGGTCGCCCCCGACCCCGACCTGGTCAGCGAGCTCCGCCACGAGCTCGTTACCGGGCGACCGGGCACCAGGCCGACCGGGACGACCGACGGCTGTCAGCCCCGAGCACCCCGCCGGTCCTACCCCTCCGGGGGCCTCAGCAGCCGGAGGTCGCGGACGGCCGCCCGGCCGTCGAGGGCGCCGGAGGTCGGGCTCCGCCGCCCCGGCGCTGTTCAAGCGACCGTGGGTGGCCACCGCGGTTGCCACTGCCGGGATCGTCGTGGTCCTTGCCCTCCAGGCGTTCGGCAAGCCGGCTCCGCCGGGGACCTGTGACGGGCGCCCGTGCCCGGCCGCGACCACGGCCGTCGTCGCGGCCGCCGGCGGCGACAGCATCGGGACCCCGCTCAGCACGGTCCTCCAGCCAACACCACCAGCACGACCGTGCCCGCCCAGGCGCCCGCGCCGACCGCCTCGCCGACGACCGCGGCCACCGCACCGCCGACCACCCGCCCGGCGACCACGGCCCCGCCGACCACCGCTCCGCGGCCCACCACCACCAGGGCCCCGACCACCACGGCCGCACCGACCACCGTCGCGGCCACGACCACGACGGCCGCCACGGCAACGACCTAGCCGGTCGTGCCGGGTCAGCGGTTGGTGAAGAACTGGTGGCGGCTCGCCACCGCCGTGTCGGAGTTGTCGCTGAACAGGCCGTCGACCCCGAGGCGGAAGAAGAGCCGGTACTCGGCCGGGGCGTCGCCGGTGGCGCGGAGGTAGACGGGACTGGCCGGGTTGCCCAGGCGGAAGTCGGCGGGCAGGAAGTTGTTCTCGTTGCGGAAGGTGTAGGGGTGGACGAGCAGGCCGGCCTTGTGGGCGTCGTCGACCAGGCTGGTGGGGTCGAGGAGGTTCCCGGACGCGTCGCGGGGGACGATCTGGTTCTTGCTCGGGCCGATGCCGTCGGCGTAGGTGGCGATCTCGGCCAGGCCCTCGGGGGTGGACAGGTCGGCGTAGGTGCGCGGGTCACCGGCGGCCACCAGGTCGTAGGGGGCGCCGACGTCGCTGAGCAGCTGGACCAACGGGAGCCGGGTCCGGCGGTTCAGCTCCTTGAGGTTGCCGGTCTCGAACGACTGGATGAACACCTTGGCCCTGGGGCCGGAGTAGCCGTTGGCCCGGAGGGTGGCCAGCAGCGGCTCCTCGAGCGACAGGCCGATCGAGTCGAAGTAGGTCGGGTGCTTGGTCTCGGGGTAGATGCCGACCCCGGCCCGCTTGGCCAGGTCGATGACCTCCTGGAAGGTCGGCACCTGGTAGAGGCCGTCGAAGGCGGTGTTGTCGGGCCGCAGGTCGGGGATGCGCTCCTTGGCCCGCAGGGTACGCAGCTCGGCCAGGGTGAAGTCCTCGGTCCACCAGCCGGTCAGCTCGACCCCGTCGAGGAGTTTGGTGGCCCGGCGGTCGGCGAACTCGGGGTGGTCGGCGACATCGGTGGTGGTGGAGATCTCGGGCTCGTGCCTGGCCACCAGGACGTGGTCCCTGGTCGAGACCAGGTCGGGCTCGATGTAGTCGGCGCCCATGGCGATGGCCAGCCGGTACGAGGCCAGGGTGTGCTCGGGCCGGTAGCCGCTGGCGCCGCGGTGGCCGATGACCAGCGGCAGCCGCCGGCCACCGCCCTTGTCGACCCGCTCCGACTGGGCGGCCGCCCCGGCCACCTGGGTCAGGGCGAGGAGCAGCAGGGCGGCGGCCATCAGCAGGGCCGTCGGGCGTCTGGAGATCGTGCGCATGGGCGAGCCTCCCAGCGGGCCTCGGCGACAGGGCACCTCACCGTAATACCCCGATATTTCCGGTTTGGGAAGACTTCGGGTCGCCCCGGTGGTCAGCCGAAGACGCCACGGCGCGCCATCAGGTTCTTGTGGACGGTCTGCTGGATGGTGTCGCGGACCTGGTCGGTGAGGTCGAACAGCACCATCGGGTCGAGCAGCGCGTCGGGACCGAGGTGGGCGGTCTCGATCGGCGGGCAGAACTCGATCAGCCACTTCGACGGCAGCGGGATGGCCCCCAGCGGGCCGAGGGCCGGGAAGGTCGGGGTCACCGGGAAGTACGGGAACCCGAGCAGCCGGGCCAGGCGGCGCAGGTTGGCCAGCATCGGGTAGATCTCCTCGCTGCCCACCACCGCCACGGGCACGATCGGCGAGCCGGTGCGCAGGGCGACCTGGACGAACCCGCCCCGGCCGAAGCGCTGGAGCTGGTAGCGCTCGCGGTAGGGCTTGCCGAGGCCCTTGTAGCCCTCGGGCCAGACCCCGACCAGCTCGCCGGCCTCCAGCAGCCGGGTGGCGTCCTCGCTGCAGGCCAGGGTGTTGCCCGACTTGCGGGCCAGGGGAGCGACGACCGGCATGTCGAAGGCCAGGTCGGCGGCGAGCATGCGCAGGGACCGGTGCGCGGGGTGCTCGTCCAGCAGGGCCAGGGCCACCATCAGGGCGTCGAAGGGCAGGGTCCCGGCGTGGTTGCCCACGACCAGGGCCGGGCCGCTGGCCGGGACGTGCTCCAGGCCGCGGGTCTCCACCCGCCACCAGTGCTTGTACAGCGGGCGCAGCAGGGGCGCCAGGACGTGCTCGACCAGGTCCGGGTCGTGGCCGAACTCGTCGATCTCGTACTCGCCGAGCAGCCGGCGCCCCAGGAACTCCAGCGCCTCCTCCGCCCAGCCCAGAAACGGCCCGAACGGGTCCGGGTCGCCCCGGGGCTGTGGACAGTCCCCGCACCCCTTCCGCCGCTGGGCTACGCTCCCCCTCCGGGGGGCTTGGCGCTGTCGGCGAGGTTCGGCGCGCCCTCCTCGACCTGGCGGCGGTGGACGGCGCAGAGGCCGTCGGGACCGGCCGGGTTGCGGCAGCGGTCGCCCTTCCTCGTGCGGGCCTGGCAGCGCGGCCGGGGCGGGGTCATCGGGGCATCCCGACTCACCGGGGCACCCCCTCGGGGTTCCCCGGACCCCTCCGGCGGGCGACCCAGCCGGTGGCCCGGCGCAGCAGGGCCATCGCGTCGTGCTCCAGGCGGGCCACCTGCTCCTCGGTGACCAGCCGGCGCAGGCGGGTGGAGGCGAAGTCCTCGAAGGCCTGGAGGGAGGTCCACTTGGGGGTGAAGCCGAGCTGCGCGGCGGCCGCGGAGGTGTCGGCCACCCGGCCGTACTGGAGGAAGCGGACCTGCTCGGGGGAGAAGTCGACGGTCCGGCCGACCAGCTCGGCGACCCGGTTGACCAGCGGCTCGGGGATGGGCAGGGGCGGCTTGCCGGCGATCCGGATGGCCTGGCTGAGCAGGACCACGCCGTCGCCGGCGACGTTGAAGGTGCCGCGCTGGGCCGGGCCGAGGGTGGCCCGGCGCAGGACCTCGGCGGTGTCCTCCTCGTGCAGGAACTGGAGCCGCGGGTCGAAGCCGAGCACCGTCGGGCACACCGGCAGCTCGAAGTAGCGGGTCAGCGGGTTGTCGACCGTCGGCCCGACCTGGTTGGCCAGCCGCAGCACCGTCACCGCCACGTCGGGCCGGCGCCGGTCGAAGGAGCGGACGTAGTCCTCGACCTCGATGGCGTCCTTGCCGAAGCCGTGGCGGGGGGTCTCGTGCGACATGCTCTCGGTCCACACCGCCGGGTCCCCGGCGGTGGACCCGTAGACCGCGGTGGTCGACTTGAGGACCAGCCGGCGCAGGTCGGGCGCGTGGTAGGCGGCGGCCAGGAGCTGCATCGTGCCGAGCACGTTGCGCTCCTTCATGGTGACCCGGCCGCCGGCGGCCCGCGGCTCGGCCGTCACCCCCAGGTGCACGCAGGTGTCGATGCCGGCCGACTGGACGGCCCTGACCAGCGCCGGGCTGCGCAGGTCGACGGCCAGGTGCTCGACCTTGTCCGGGAACGGCCCCTCGGGCTCGAGGTCGTCGACCGCCACCACGCGCTCGACCTCCGGCTCCTCGGCCAGGGCCGCGACCAGCCGCCGCCCGGTCGAGCGGGCCGCCCCGGTGACCAGGACACGACGGCCCATCACGCCTCGCCCACCCGCAGGATCTCGAGCCGGTCGCCGGGCCCGGCGCCGAGGCGGTCGGCGGCCCGGCCCAGGTTGACGGCCACGGCCAGCGAGCCGAAGGAGTCCTCGTGCAGGACCAGCTCGCCGGCCGGCACCGACGCGAACGTCTCGGCCACCACCAGCCGGTGGGCGCGCCCCCCGACCCGCACCTCCACCGGGTCGCCAACGGCCAGCCCGGCCCCGGCCAGCTCGTCGGGCCGCAGGTCGAGGGCGAGGTTGCCGAAGTGGTCGACCGCCACCACGCTGGCCCCGACCCGCCGCCCGTCGACCCGCGCCCCCGCCCGCTCCAGCCGCACCAGCCGCCCCGGGTCCAGCTCCGGCCCCAGCTTCCGTGGGTCGACCCCCGCGGCCAGGTGGGCGGCCGCCGGGGCGAACACGTCCCGCCCGTGGAAGGTCCGCGACACCGTGGCCAGCCGGTAGGCCGGCTCCTGGAGCTCGACCACCCGGTCCACCCCGCCCAGCGCCTCGGCCGCCCACACCAGCAGGCCGTTGTCCGGCCCGACCAGCACCTGCCCTCCGGCCTCGACCGCCACCATCCGCCGCCCGCTCCCCACTCCCGGGTCGACCACCGCCAGATGCACCGCCCGCGGCAGATAGGGCACGGCCTGGGCCAGCACCACCGCCCCACCCCGCACGTCCTGGGCCGCCACCCCGTGGCTCACGTCGATCACCCGCACCGCGGGCGCCACCCTGGCCATCACCCCGTGGCACACCCCCACGAAGTGGTCCTCCAACCCGAAGTCGGAGGTGAAGGTGATCCATTCGTACCCGGCCATGCCAGGCATTGTCGCACCGCGCTGTCTCAGGCCGCCCGGGAGGTTTGGCGCCACCACAGGGTGGTGGGGCCGACGTCGTGGAAGCCGAGGGTGCGGTAGAGGGGGTGGCCGTCGTCGCTGCTGGAGAGGACGGCCGGGAGGTGGGGGGCGGTGGCCAGGCAGGCGAGGGTGAGCTGGGTGCCGATGCCCTGGCGGCGGGCCTTCTCGAGGACGGCGACGCCGGCGACGTTGAGGACGGTGGCGTCGGAGGCGGCGATGGCGGCGCCCACCGGGTGGCCGTCGAGGCGGGCCAGGAGCAGGGTGAGGCCGGGGACGCGGAGGCTGGCCGCCGAGGGGTGGATGGCGCCCGGGGTGAGGGTCGAGGTCGAGCCGGTGAAGCCCTCGGCGCTGGTCCGCTCGAACAGCTCCACCTCGGCCGGGGTGCGGCACGGGGCCACCTCGAGGGCCGGTGGGGCGGGCCTCGGCTGCCACCGGGCCGGGTGGGCGCAGCATCCAGGGCTCGCGGCCCTGGAGGACGAAGCCGAACGGGCCCAGGTCCTCGGTGCCGCCGGCGTCGCGGACGGCCAGGCCGCCGGCCAGCGGCTCGACGGCCTGGGCGAGCCGGGCGGCCGGCACCCCGGCCCGCAGCGACAGCGCGCCGAGGAACACCGGCGTGCTGGGCTGGGTGCGCCTGGCCACAGGGCCGTCCTCGACCCAGCCGATCCCGAGGGCGGCCAGCCCGAGCCGGTGCCAGAGCGACTCGCCATGAGCCGCCAGCGCGACGGGGTCCATCGACGGCTACTCGGTGCCGAACAGGTGGCGGAGGTCGACCCGGGTGGTCGAGGTCCAGTCGGGGGTGATGCGGGTGGAGCCGAGGCGCAGGGCCCGCGCCCCCTCGGAGACGGCCGAGATCATGCGCAGGTGGCCGTCCTCGGCCAGCTCCAGGTAGCCGATGCCGACGCACGAGCCCCGGCCGTCCTCCATGCCGACCAGCAGGCCGGCCAGGCTGGCCAGGTCGGCGTCGGGGGGCAGCGAGGGCAGGAAGACGGTCGGCTTGACCCGCCAGCGGTGCAGGTTGCCGGAGAAGTAGGAGGCGAAGCGGGCCCGGCGGGTCTCGGAACGCTCGTCGGCGGTGGTGGGGCGGGCGTCGGGATGGGCCGGGTAGGCCTCGACCCGGGCCGAGGTGAAGCGGCGGGCGATGCCCAGCAGCGGGTCCAGCTCCTCGCCGCGCTCGAAGCCGATCACGTACTCGGGCCGGGTGACCTCCATCTTGTGGTACTTGAGGATCTGGCCGTAGACGCCGCTGATCAGGCTCGAGGTGTCGACCACGACCAGCTCGGCCCCGTCCCGGCGGGCCACGTTCATCAGCTTGGCCGTGCCCGCGACCAGGGGCAGCAGGTGGAACTGGGCCGACACCCAGCCGACGAAGTACAGCCCGTCGGCCAGGGCGAGCTCGTCGTCGCTCAGATGCTTGACCTCCAGCACGTGCTTGAGGCCGATGGTGGTGGGCGGCCCCACCGTCGTCCGGCCGACGTCGGTGTCGAGGTAGGCGGCGGAGATGCCGCGGTCGACCGCGCCGGCCAGCAGCGCCCTGGCGAAGGTCGTCTTGCCCGAGTCCATCGACCCCAGCAGCAGGACCGTGCCGGGGTCGTCGAGCACCTGCTCGATCAGGCGCGCGTACCGGTCGGTCATGCGACCAGCCTGGCCAGCAGGTAGTCGGCCAGCGGGTCGTAGGCCGACGGGGTCGGGCGGACGTTGTCGTCCATGCCGAGGACGATCCCGGCGCGGCCCTCGGCCTTGGCCATGGGCAGGGCGGGGTCGTTGATGTCGGCCACCGCGACCACGTCGATGCCGCGCTCGGCGGCCGCGCCGGCCCAGCCGTGGTCGCCGACGACCAGGTCGACCTCGGTGGCCTGCTCCAGCACCAGCTCCATCGGGTGGGCCTCGTGGGTGTGGTACAGGTTGGCGCCCGAGGCCAGCGCCGCCACCCAGCCGGTGTAGATGATGCGCCGCCGGTGCTCGTGGAACCGGAAGGCGAGGCCGTCGCCCGGCCGCGACAGCTTGGCTCCGGCCTCGCGGACCGCCACCGCCAGCTGCTGGTACAGGCCGAGCATGCCGGTCGGGTGGCCGGTGGCGAACAGCACGTGCTCGCCGGCCGCGGCCGCCCTGGCCAGGCGGTCGGCCGCCCGGTCGATCTCGTCCAGCAGCGGCCCCGGCTCGATCCAGGTGGGGCCGTCGCCGGGCTCCCCCGGCGTGTGGGTCCAGCCGAACTGGCGGGTGACCTCGGCCAGCACCTCGGCCTGGGTGTAGCGGTGCATGCCCGACAGCCCGAAGCAGTGGTCGGGGTCGCCCGAGGCGACCAGTGCCGCCTTGCGGAGCACGTCCCAGACCGGTGTCCGCACCGACCCGGCGATCCTGGCCGTCACCAGGTGGCGGCCGAGCTCGTCGCGGCTGAGGAGGTCGGGCATGCTGGCGCTCCGGTCGTCGTGGGTCGGCCTCCCATGGTAGCGAACGCCAGGCCGGGGGCTGTGGATGCCTGCGCGGCCCGCAGACCCGCCGGCTGTGGTCCGCTAGGCTCCCCCTCCGGGGGCCTCGACAGCGGGGCACCGGCGTTCCGGCATGGCCGTCGACAGCGCGGCACGGCATGGCCGGGGTGGCTCAGACCTTCAGGCCGTGCAGGGGGAACAGGTTGCTCCTGACCACCTCGATGGTGCGGCCCAGCTCGGCCTCGACCCGGGAGCGGTGCTCGCTGCGCAGGGCGACCACCTCGTCGGCCATGTCCGGGTCGAGGATCGCCCCGAACCGCTCGGCCGCCTCCTCCAGGTAGGGCTCGGGGAGCCGCTCGGGCAGCTCGGTCCCGGCCATCTCGGCCAGATAGGTGCACCAGGCCCGCGGGACCACCGCCGCCCACTGGTAGCCGCCCCCGCCGGTGGCCAGCCAGCGGCCGCCGGCCACCGTGTGCGCCAGGTCGTGGAGGCGGCCGGCCAGCTGCCGGTAGGCGCTGACGGTCAGCCCCAGGTGGGCCAGGGGGTCGGTGTAGTGGGTGTCGCAGCCGAGCTGGGTGACCAGCAGCTCGGGCTGGAACGCCCGGACCAGGGCCGGGACCACCGCGTCGAAGGCGGCCAGGTACAGGTCGTCGGTGGTCGAGGGGGGCAGGGGCAGGTTGGCCACGGTGCCGCGGGCCGCCCCCTCGCCGACCTCGTGGGCGAAGCCGGTGCCGGGGAACAGGTAGCGGCCCGACTCGTGCAGCGACAGGGTCAGGACCCTGGGCTCGTCCGCGAAGATGGCCTCGACCCCGTCGCCGTGATGGACGTCGACGTCCAGGTAGGCGATCCGCTCCACGCCCTGGTCGAGCAGCCAGGCGATCGCCACCGCCGGGTCGTTGTAGACGCAGAAGCCGCTGGCCCGGTCGGGCATGGCGTGGTGGAGCCCGCCGGCCGGGGAGAACGCGTGCAGGGCCTGGCCGGAGCGGATGGCCTCGGCCGCGGCCACGGTGGCCCCGCAGACCCGGGCCGACGCCTCGTGCATGCCGGGGAAGGGCGGGTTGTCGCCGGGCCCGAACCCGAACCGGGCCGCCCCCTCCCCGCGCCCGTCCGCCTTGACCGCGGCCAGGTAGTCGAGCTCGTGCACCCGGGCCAGGTCGTTCCCGGACACCGCCGCCGGCTCGAGCAGCCGCGCCCCCTCCAGCAGCCCGCAGGCCCGGGCCAGGGCCATGGTGAGCTGCACCCGGGCCGGGCGCAGCGGGTGCTCGGGGCCGAAGTCGTAGGCGGCCAGCGCCTCGTCCCAGACGACCGCCACCGCTCCCGCCATCCACCGCTCCCTTCGTCGATCCAGGTCAGGATAGACTTCCGCGTCGATGCCGGGCCGCAGGGACGCCCGGTGGCCGGAGGTGGCCCGATGCACCTGCCGGTTGGCCCCGACCGAACCACTGGGGCACCTCACAAGGGTTTCCCGCATCCCTCCGGGGCGGGGGACCGCGCCCGCCTTGACCGGTTCCGGCTGCGCCGCGGCCTCGAGCCCGACGACGGGCCGGCGTACGCCGCCGCCCGCCTGGCCGCCCTCGACCAGGTCGGCCGCCACGGCGACCCCGGACCGGCCTGGCGGCCCCTTGGGCCGTTCGCCATCCCCCACGGGCGCACGGCCGGGTCCGGGCAGGGGACCCGGCCCCGGGTGGCCGGGCGGGTGGCGGCGGTGGCGGTCGACCCCGGCGACCCCCGCCACCTGCTCGCCGGCGGGGGCGGGGTCTGGGAGAGCCGCGACGGCGGCCGGACCTGGACGCCAAGGAGCGACGGCCAGCCGACGGCCGCCGTCGGGGCGGTCGCCTTCGCCCCCGGGGACCCCGCGGTGGCCTATGCCGGCACCGGCCAGGGCGAGGCCCTGGCCGCCCTCGGGGTCGGGCTGCTGCGCTCAGGCGACGGCGGCGCCAGCTGGCGGGCGCTGGTCGCCAAGGAGCTGCTCGGCGCCGGCTTCCACGACCTGCTGGTCGACCCCGAGGATCCCGACCGGGTGCTGGCCGCGACCACCGCCGGGCTGTGGGCATCCGCCGACGGCGGGCTGGGCTGGGAGCCTCGCCTGGGCGGCCGGTCCTGGTCGGTGTCGCACGGGGCCTCCGGAGAGCTGCTCGCCGGAGGGGAGTTCGGGCTGCACCGCTCCGAGGACGGCGGGGCGACCTGGCAGCGGGTGCCGCTGGCCTCGGCCCCGGGCGGCTTCGACCGGGTCGCCGTCGCCCACGACCCCGGCGGCCAGGTGACCTACGTGTTCGCGGCCGGGGACGGGGTCGGCCACCTGTGGCGCAGGGACCACCCCGGCGGGCCGTTCGATTTCGACCCGGTCAAGCCGCCGGCCGACCTCGACAGCCGCCGGGCCTGGCACAGCTGGGCGTGCGCGGCCGACCCGGGCGACCCCGGGGTCGTCTGGCTGGGCGCGGCCGGCCTGCACCGGGGGGCCCAGGGCCCCGACGGCCGCTGGTCATGGGTCGACCTGGCGGCGCGTCCCGCGGGCGACAGCCTCCCGGCGGGCCAGCACGCCGTCGTGTTCGAGCCCGGCGACCCCCTGGCCGTGTACGTGGCCAACGAGGGCGGGCTGTTCCGCTCGCCCGACGGCGGCCGCTCCTGGCGGTCGCTCGTCACCGGCCTGGCCGTGGCCGAGGTCGACCGGCTGGCCGACCACGCCGCCTGGCTGCTGGCCGGCGCCGGGGAGCTCGGGGCCCTCCGCTACGAGGGCGGCGAGGTCTGGTGCCCGGTCGGGACCGGCGACCCGGCGCTGCTGGCCGGCGACGAGCTGGTCACCCCCGGCCCCGGCGGGCTGGCCGTCTCCGCCGACGGCGGCTCGACCTGGACCGCCGCCCCCCTGCCCGGGGTCGAGGGAGCCGTGACCGCCCTCGCCCTGTCCGGCCCGGCCCACCTGCTCGCCGGCACCACCGACGGCGAGCTGCTCCGCGTGGAGCGGACCGGGGACGCCTGGACGGTGGCCGGAACGGCCCGCCCCCGGCCGGGTCGCGTGGCCGGGGTCGCCGTCGACCCGTCCCGGCCGGAGGTCGCGTGGGCGGCCTGGTCGGATCACCAACCTGGTTGGGGCCGGCCCCGGGAGGCCGAGGACACGTCCTCCGCCGACCACAACGACGGGCCGGGCCGGCCACCGGAGGCCGAAGACGCGACCCACCACGGCGGCGGGCGGGTGTGGCGGTCCGGGGACGGGGGTGCGACCTGGGACGACCGGGGCGGTGGGCTGCCGGAGGTGCCGGTGGGGGCGGTCGTGGCCGACCCGGAGCGGCCGGGGACGGTGGTCGTGGCCACCGATGCCGGGGTGTGGTGGTCGGAGGACGACGGGGCCGGCTGGCGCCCGCTCGGCGCCGGGCTGCCGAACGCCCCGGCGCTTGCCCTCGCCCTGCGCCGGCCCGAGCGGCTGCTCCGGGTCGGTCTGCTGGGCCGGGGCGTCTGGGAGCTCCCGCTGGACGCCGGCTCCCCCCCTGAGGCGGCCACCCCGGCCCTGCGCTCCGGCCGCTCCCCCGCCGCCCGACCCCGCCCCGGAGGGCCATGGTGGGAGTGCCCGGACATCAAGCTGGAGGTGCCGCCGCGGCCGCGGGAGGAGCCGGTGACCCCGGTGGAGTTCGAGGACGACCGCTGGCCGGGGGCGACCGGGCTGCCCGAGCTCGGCGGGCGGGTCATGCCCGACCGGCTGGCCCGCGTGCACGTCCAGGTCCACCACCGGGGCGACGGCCCGCTGCGGGACGTCCAGGTCCGGGTGCTGGCCGTCCCGGCCTGCCTGCGCCCACCCGACCTGCCCACCGGCGACTGGGTCCTGGGCGGCGCGCCACCGGCCGGGTCGCCATGGCGGCCGGTCGGCCCGCCCGCCGCCATCGGCGACCTGCACCCGGGCCGGTCCGCGGTCGCCAGCTTCGACTGGCAGGTCCCCTGGGACCTGCCACCGCACGTCTGCCTCCTCGCGCTGGCGGCCACGGGCGGGCCGACGGGCGAGGATCGACCAGGGGCGGGCCGGGGATCGGGGCTGGGACAGCCGCCCCACCACCCGGCGATCGGGTAGCCTCCCCACCGGGGGACCTGGCCCGGGACCGGAGGCTCCGGTGTGGCCGTCGACCCGGCCGACCTGGTGGGGGGTGGCGGGGGGTGGGGGCTGAAGAGTCTCACCGTGGTGGGGCGGGAGCCGGAACGGGTGCTCATGCTCGACCTGCTCGGCTCCGCCGGGCGGGGGCCGTTCACGCTTGCGGCCGAAGGGTGGGTGGGGGAGCTGGTCGCCGGGCTGGTTCTGCCGAGGCGGTTGGGGGGGCTGGCCAGGGAGGCGGGGCTGGTGGCGGAGCGGGTCGGTGAGGCTCTGGCGGCCGGAGCTGGTGGACCTGGTTCGGGAGGACCCGAGGCTGGCGGAGCGGGTCGACCTTGGATCCGCCTTCGCCATCCCGGCGGGTCGTGGGGGTGCCGGGCTCGACCTGTGGCTCCAGGGGATGGAGCTGTCGCCGGAGCGGCCCGACCCGCTGCTGTTGCTGCTGCGCGAACCGCCGCACGCCGGGCGGGGGTGCCTGCTGCTGCTGGATGTCGACGGCGGGGTGCTCGGCGGGCACACCTTCCAGGTGGCTCGCTGACCCTGGAGCGTCAGCCGCCGGGGTCGGCGCGGTCCTGCATCTCCCAGGCGTGGTCGAGGACGTGCCAGGTGATCCGGCGGATGGCGTAGCGGGGCGGCCAGCCCTTGGGGCGCAGGGGCGACCCGTCGGAGGCCCGGCGCAGGGTCTCGGCCAGCTCGTCGCGGAGGGCCTTGATGGCCTTGCGGTCGCCCACGTCCGGCGGCGGGCGCTTGATGCCGAGCACGCGGGCGTAGGCGGCCTCGGCCTCCAGCACGTGGCGGAGCATCTTGTCGCGGTCCCGGCCGCCCCCGCGCGGGCCCTTGCGCAGCTCGGCCGGGGAGCCCTTGGCGACCCGGTCCAGGATCGCCCAGGCCGCCTCCATGAGCTCGACCTGGCGGGCCGCCTGGCGCGAGGTGAGCGGCTGGGCGTCGGCCTCGACGATCTCGTGGGGGATGCCGAAGTCGGTGGCGCCGCCGCCCTTGACCCGCTCCACGACCTCGAAGCGCTCCCCGGCCTTGGCCGGGGCCGGGAAGGCGACCTTGGCCCGCTTGGCCACCTCGGCATAGCGGGGGGCGTAGGCGGCCAGGGCCTCGAGGGCCAGCTCCCCGGTCTTGGCGCCGCGGCACCAGCCCGGGAAGTCGATCGAGCAGGCGAACGCCTTCTTGTCGCCCAGCTCCAGGTAGACCGGGATCGCCTTGGCCATGGCCCGATCCTCTCACACGGGGGCCATACCTTCGTCGCGGCGGCCGCGACCTTGGTCGCGCCGGAACCTCCCGATGGCCGATCCGCCGGCGGCGCGCCGCTCGATACCGTCGGGTGTGAGAAGGTGGCGGGGACCCATCGTCCCCATCGAGCGGAGGTCGCACCGGAGTGCTGGTCGCGGAGGTCGAAGGCCTGAGCAAGCGGTACGGGACCGTGCAGGCGCTCGACGGGGTCGACGTGGCGATCCAGCCCGGCTGCACCGGGCTGGTCGGCTCCAACGGGGCCGGGAAGTCGACCCTGATCAAGCTGCTGCTCGGGCTGCTCGTGCCCGACCAGGGCCGGGCCCTGGTGCTCGGCCACGACGTGGCCGTCGACCCGCTGGCCGTCAGGGCCCAGGTCGGCTACCTGCCGGAGGGGGCCTGCCTGCCCGGGGACGTGACCGCCGCCGACTTCGTCGCCTTCATGGCCCAGCTCGGCGGCCTGCCGTCCCGGCCGGCCCGCGAGCGGGCGGCCGAGGTCTGCTACCAGGTCGGTCTGGACGAGGAGCGCTACCGGGCCGTCGGCGGGTTCTCCACCGGCATGCAGCAGCGGGTCAAGCTGGCCGTGGCCCTGGTCCACGACCCGGGCTTCCTGCTCCTGGACGAGCCGACCGACGGCATGGACCCCCAGGGCCGCGAGGACATGCTCGACCTGATCGCCCGCATCCGGGGCGAGCTCGGGATCGACGTGCTGGTCTCGACCCACCTCCTCGGCGACGTCGAGCGGGTCTGCGACCGGGTGGTGATGGTGCACGGCGGCCGGGTCCTCGCCCAGGGCTCGATCGCCGAGGTCGCCGGCACCACCGAGCCCGGCTTCGGCATCCAGCTGGGCGACAACGGCCCCGAGGTGCTGGCCGCCCTGGCCGCGGCCGGGCTGGAGGTCCGCCCGTCGGGGGAGGAGCTGCTCGTGCAGGGGTCATCCGACCTGGTCCGCGACGTGGCCGCCCAGCGGGGCTGGCCGCTGCGCCGGCTGGTCCCGCGGGCCCCCAGCCTGGAGGAGACGTTCCTCCGCCTCCAGGCCGCCCACGGCGGCCCCCTGACCCAGGACACCCAGCCGGCACCGACGCCCGAGGCGGCCTGGGGGGTGCGGCGGTGAGCGAGCTGACCACGCCCACGGGGACCATCTACGACCGCGGCTACCGCCACTACGAGGGGCCGCGGGAGGGCCGCGGGCCGCGGGTGCGGGCGATCGCCGTCGCCGGGGTGCGCCGGGTGCTCGGCCTCAAGCGCAACTGGAAGACCAAGGTGGTGCCGTGGGGGCTGCTGGTGCTGGCCTTCGGCCCGGTGCTGGCCTTCATCGGCGTCCGGGTGCTGTTCGCCGAGGCCGCCGACGAGTTCTTCACCTACGCCCAGTACCTGCGCATCGTCGCCGGCCTGCTGCTGCTGTTCGCGGCCACCGCCGGGCCCGAGCTGCTCTGCCCCGACCGCCGCCAGAACGTGCTCGCCCTGATCTTCACCCGACCGGTGACCAGGTCCGACTACCTGCTGGCCAAGCTGGCCGCGCTGCTGGCCGTGGTCGGGCTGATCGCGCTCGTGCCCCTGGTGGTGCTGTTCCTTGGCAACACCCTGACCGCCGAGAGCGCCGCCACCTACCTGCGCCAGAACCTCGACGACCTGGGCAAGATCCTGGTCGCCGGGACGGTGCTGACGGTCTTCTACTCGGTCGTCGCCCTGGCCGCGGCCAGCCTCACCGACCGGCGGGCGGTGGCCACGGCCGGCCTGCTCGGGGTGTTCCTGGGCAGCTCGGCCCTGGCCAACATCCTGTTCTTCACCGCCCAGTTCGAGGGCAAGCGCTGGGTCGCCTTCCTCTCGCTCAGCGGGCTGCCCGGGCGGTTCGTCGACTGGCTGTTCGGCGCCCCGTTCGACCCGGGCACCCTGGCCGACCAGGCCGGCTTCACCGGGCCCGGCTACCTGGTGGCGATGGCGGTGGTGGTCGCGGCCGCCGCGGCCATCCTGACCTGGCGCGTGCTGCGCCTGCGGGCATGAGTAGCCCTGTGTCAAGCCGCCTGTTGGTTGGGTTGCTGGTGAGGGTTGGAGTGCGCCGTGCTTGGCCGGGGTCGTAGGGCTGGTGGTCTTGCCAGCAGCGCCAGATGATGTCGCAGCCAGGCGCGGGCCAGGATGCGGACGGCGTGGGGGTGGTCGTGGCCGCGGCTCGATGGCTCGCTGGTAGAGGTCGGCGGCCCAGGGGTTGGCGTGGCGGCTGTCGCCGGCGAAGTCGCAGAGCGCGTCGCGGAGCTTCTTGTCGGCGGCCCAGCGGAAGGTGACCGTGCGGTGGCTTGCCGGACTGGCGGGTGGAGGGGGCGACGCCGGCCAGGCAGGCCAGCGATTCGGGGGTGGGGAACCGGCCGCGGGCAGTCGCCGATCTCGGCCAGCAGCCGGGCGGCGCGGACGGTGCCGGAGCGGGGCAGCGACCGGAAGATGTCGCGCGTCGGGGTGGAGCTCGAGCTGCTCGCGCGATGTGGGCCTCCAGGGCGTCGATCTGGGTGACGATGGTGCCGATGGCGGCCAGCAGCGCGAGGGTGATGTGGGCGCGGGCGTCGCCGTCGGGGCCGATGGGGCCGCGGGGGGCGCTGGTCAGGTGGGCATGCAGCTGGGTGGGGGTCTTGCGGCCGCAGTAGCTGGCGGCGGCAAGCCAGGCGGCCAGGCGCTTGGGCGACAGCCAGTCGGCGGCCTGCTGGCTGGGGAAGCGGGTCAGGAACCGCAGGCTGATCGGGGCTGTCGATGTCGTCGAACAGGCCGACGGCGCCGGGGAAGGCGAGTCTGCAGGTGGGCGCGGAGCTGGTTGGCCAGCGCGACCCGGTGGCCGACCAGGTCCTTGCGGGCGCGGCACGGTGGCCCGCAGCGCGATGGTCGCCGGGGTGTCGCGGGTGCAGCGGCCGCAGCCGGTGCCGGTCGGTGCGCAGGACGTCGGCCAGGACGTAGGCGTCGAAGCGGTCGTCCTTGTTGCCGGCCGAGCCGTAGCGCGAGCGCAGGTTCTTCAGCTGGCCGGGGGCGATCACGACCACGGTCAGCCCGGCGGCGAGCAAGCGCGTCGACGACCGGGCCGTCGGGGCGTTCGATCCCGACCTCGGCTGACGCCGGCGCGGAGCAGCCGACGGGTCAGCGCACCCAGCCCGGCCGGTGGTGTGGGCGACGGTGAACCGCTGGATCTGCTGGCCAGTCGGCGTCGACGACGCTGACCGCGTGGTCGTCGCTGGCCCAGTCGACCCCGGCGGTCGGGCCGGCCGGGGTCGCCAGGTCGTGCGGCAGGGCAGGGACCTGGGGACACTCATGGTTGCCTCCTCGCTGTTGGCGCAGTGGGAAGGCACCCGGTGGTCCCGGGACGCGGCTGCCGGTCGCTCACTGATCGGCGCTCTGATGGCGCTCAGCCCTGTCGCCAGTCGGCGCGTCCTGGGCCACCGGACCTCGCAGAACTCATGCTGGACCTCGAGGGTCGAGCGAGCGGGGCGATGGCCCGGTGGGGACCAGGGGTGCGCCCGAATCCTGGCAGCATCAGGCCCGGACACCACGAGGGTGCACCAGTGAGCGGGCCGGCGCCGGGCGGCGGCCGTCGTCGAGCTGCGGCGGTTCTCCAAGTGGTACGGGGACGTCGTCGCCGTGGCCGACCTGTCGTTCGAGCTGCGACCGGGGGTGACCGGGCTGCTCGGGCCCAACGGGGCCGGCAAGACGACCACCCTCAAGGCCATCTGCGGCCTGCTCCACCCCTCCCAGGGCGAGGTGCTGCTGTTCGGGCGGCCCATCCGGAACGACCCGATGCTGTACCGGGCCATCGGGGTCGTGCCCGACGGGGACCGGCTGTACCCGCGGCTCACCGTCCGCTCCTATGTCCGGCTGCACGCCGAGCTCCAGGGGCTGGCCGACGCCGGGGCGGCCGCCGAGCGGGCCATCGCCGAGGTCGACATGCTGGCCCTGGCCGACCGGCGCCTCAAGGGCCTGTCCAAGGGCGAGCGGCAGCGGACCAAGGTGGCGGGGGCGATCGTCCACCAGCCGGCCCTGCTGGTGCTGGACGAGCCGATGACCGGCATGGACCCGGGCCAGCGGGCCCGCTTCATCGAGCTGGTCCGCCTGATCGGCTCGGCCGGGGTCACCGTGCTGGTGTCCAGCCACATCCTCGGCGAGGTGGAGCGGCTCGCCTCCCAGATCCTGGTGCTGGTCTCGGGCCGGCTGGCCGCCTCCGGCGACTACCACGCCATCCGCGACCTCATGGCCGACCAGCCGCGCACGGTGATGGTCAAGGCCGACGACGCCCGGGTGCTGGCCGCCGGGCTGATCGCCCTGCCGTCGACGGTGGCCGTCGAGGTGGACGGCGACGCCCTCCGGGCCCGCACCCGCTCGGTCGACAGCTTCGCCACCGCCCTGCCCCGGCTGGCCCGCGACCAGGGCGCCACCCTGCGCGAGGTCCGCACCACCGACGAGTCCCTGGAGCAGGTCTTCCGCTACCTGGTGGGGAGACGATGAAGAGCAATCGTCACGCTGCTGCGGTTCAGCCTCGGGCAGCTGCTGGCCGGGCGGCGGCTGGTGATCATCGCCCTGCTGGTCGCGCTGCCGCTGGTGCTGCCGGCGGTGTTCGCGGCCGGGGCCGACGTCGACCCGGCCACCTTCACCCTCGACCTGTTCCGCCAGCTCGTCCTGCCGGTGCTGCTCCCCGTGGTCGCCCTCACCTTCTCGACCTCGGCCCTGGGGTCGGAGCTGCGCGACGGCACGGTGACGAACCTGCTCCTGAAGCCGATCCCGCGGCCGGCCGTGCTCGGGGCCAAGTACCTGGCCGCCGTGCTGTCGTCGCTGCTGGTCCTGCTACCCGCCGAGGCGGTCGGGCACGTGGTCGCCGCCGGCGGGCTCGGCTCGACCGACCTGCTCGCCGGGATGCTCCTGGCCACCGTGGTCGGGACGCTCGCCTACTGCGCCCTCGGGGTGCTGCTGTCGCTGCTGATGGCCAGGGCGCTGCTGGTCGGCCTGGCCTACGCCCTGCTGTGGGAGGGGGCGGTCGTCTCGGTCGCGCCCTCGGCGTCCTCGCTGTCCATCCGCGGCTACACCGAGGGCGTGCTGGCCGCCGTCCTGCGGGGCGGCGGCCTGGACCTGACGACCAGGCTGGGGCCGGTCAGCGCGACCGTCCTGGCCACCGTGGTCACCCTGGCCGCCCTGGTCCTGGCCGTCCGCCGCCTGGAGCGGATGGACATCCCCTGAGGGGGACGGCTCCATCGCCTCCAGCAGGTCGGGGCGGGTCACCCGCACCACGACCACGATCCCCAGCAGCAGCAGCCCGGTGGCGGCGGTGACGGCCGGCAGCCCGACCCGGTCCCCCAGCCAGCCCTGGATGACCAGCCCGAGGGCGTGCCCGCCGCCGACCCCGAGCATGAACAGGCTGGCGATGCGGGCCCGCAGCTCGCGCGGGGCCCGGAGCTGGCAGACGGTGCTGGTGCCCGACAGCACGGCCAGGTAGACGAAGCCGAGCAGGGCGATCGCGACCACGGCCAGCGGGAAGGTCGGGGCCAGCCCGTAGAGGACGGCCGCCGGCCCGACCAGCAGCAGGGCCGCGACGAGCAGCCGCCGCCGGCCCAGCCGGGCGGCCAGCGGGGCCGCGGCCAGGGCGGCGAGCACCGCCCCGACGCCCTGGGCGGTGACCAGGGCCGCGGTGCCGGGGGCGCCCCGCCCGAACACCTTGATGGCCACGGCCGGGACCAGCCCGATGAACGGCGACACCAGGAAGGTGGTGGCCAGCAGGAGCAGCAGGGCGGTGCGGATGCCCGGGTCGCGCCTGGCCGCGACCACGCCGTCGGCGATCGTCCGCAGCACCCGCGCCGGCGCGCCGTCGGCTCGGGCGAGCGGCGGGATGCGCACCAGGGAGAGGGCGATCAGGACCGCGCCGAAGCTGACAACGTTGAACCCGAAGGCCCAGGCCAGGCCCCCGGCGGTGATGACCAGCCCGGCCAGGGCCGGCCCGACCACCCGGCCCAGGTTGAACTGGGCCGCCCCCAGGCTCATCGCCCCCAGCAGGTCGTCGGTGCCGACCAGGTCGGGGGTCATGGCCTGGAGGGCCGGCATGGCCACGGCGAAGGCGCACCCGGCCAGCAGCACGATCGTGGCCACGGCGGCCACCGACAGCCGGTCGGTGGCGGCCAGCAGGGTGAGCACGGCGGCCAGCAGGGTCTGGAACAGGGTCACGCCGACCAGGAAGCGGCGGCGGTCGAAGCGGTCGGCGAGCGCGCCCCCGAACGGCCCCAGCAGCACCGTCGGCACGTAGGTGAGGGCGGCCACCGTGCCCGTCCAGGCCGCCTGGCCGGTGGCCTGGGTGACGTAGACCCCGATGGCGACCGTCTCCATCCAGGTGCCGATGTTGGAGACGAAGCTCCCCGTCCAGATGATGGCGAACGCGCGGTGCCGGAACGGCCGGAACGGCGACACCCGGTTCGGGTGGGCGGGGCTGGTCACCCAGCAAGGCTACCCCAGGGCCCCCGGGGCGTTCCCCGTCTGCGCTGGGCTTCTCCTGTCCAGGTGGCCCGGGGGTCAGCGGGAGCAGCGGGTTTTCGTGGCCCGTGGGCGGACGGTCGCCCGCCGGGGCGGAAGCGACTACCCTGCCTGGCATGGGCAAGCTGCTCGACCTCAGCGACCTCCCGGGGCTCCGTGACCCGTTCCTGGTCATCCACCTGCACGGCTGGACCGACGCCGGCCTGGCCGGCCAGACCGCGGCCGTGTTCCTGCGCTCGCGCTGGAACGCGACCCCGCTGGCCACCTTCGACGCCGACGAGCTGATCGACTACCGGGCCCGGCGGCCGGTGGTCCGGCTGGCCAGCGGCACCATCGAGGAGGTGACCTGGTCGCCGGCCGAGCTGCTGCTGGCGACGCCCGGCGGCGAGCGGGACGCGCTGCTGCTGGTCGGCCCCGAGCCCGACTTCCGCTGGCGGGCGTTCTGCGACGAGGTGGTGGAGGCCTGCCGGCGCCTCGAGGTGGTCGAGGTGTTCGGGCTCGGCGCCTTCCCGGCCCCGGCGCTGCACACCGACCCGGTGGCGGTCGTCGGCACCTCCGCCGACCCCGACCTGGCGGACAGGCTGGAGACGGTGCCGGTGATCGTCGAGCTGTCGGCCGGCATCCAGACGGTGCTCGAGGAGCGGCTGCACCAGGCCGGCATCCCGGCCACCGGGCTGTGGGCCCGGGTGCCCCCGTACCTGGCCGGCGGCGGCCACCCTCCGGCCGCGCTGGCCCTGGTCGAGACCCTCGGCCGGCTGACCGGCGTCGAGATCGACACCACCGAGCTGGAGGCGGCCACCAAGGACCACCTGGAGCAGGTGGAGCAGGCCATCCGGGAGCGGCCCCAGATCGCCGAGTTCGTCGACCAGATCCGCGGCCTGGTCGAGCAGGGGGCCGACGAGCGCATCCCCTCCGGCGACGAGATCGCCGCCGAGCTGGAGAAGTTCCTGGGCCAGTCCCCGCCCGACGGCACCGAGCCGCGCTAGCTGTCGCGCAGGACGTAGCCGGCGCCGCGCACGGTGTGGAGCAGCCGGGGCTCGCCGCCCGCCTCCAGCTTGCGGCGCAGGTAGAGGACGTAGACCTCGACCACGTTGGTGTCGGTGGCGAAGTCGTAGCCCCAGACCCTGGACAGCAGCTCCTCGCGCCCCAGGACCTGGCGCGGCCGCTGCATGAAGGCCAGCAGCAGCTCGAACTCCCGGCGGGTCAGGTGGATGGCCCGGCCGCCCCGCGACACCTCCAGCGACAGGCGGTCCACGGCCAGGTCGCCCAGGCGCAGCACCTGGTCGCCACGCTCGCGCCGGCGCCGGCGCAGCACCGCCCGGACCCGGGCCAGCAGCTCCTCCAGGGCGAACGGCCGGCCGAGGCAGTCGTCGGCGCCGGCCTCGAGGCCCTGGACCCGCTGGCCGACGCCGGCCGGGGCGGTGAGCAGGATGATCGGGGTCTCGTCGCCGGCGTCGCGCAGCCGCCGGCACACCTCCAGCCCTTCCAGGCCGGGCGGGCCGGCGTCGAGCAGGATGCAGTCGACCGGGATCTGCCGCAGCACGTCGAGGGCGCGCTCGCCGTTGCCGGCGACGGTGACGCGGAAGCCCTCGCGCTCGAGGACGGAGCGGATACCGTCGTCATCGTCGACGACCAGGAGCGAACTCGCCATGCGCGCCTCGCTGACGCTGGTCGGGAGGTGGCCACGGGCCGACCGCGGCAGCACCCTTGATACCGCGCCAAGCTGGGACAAGCCTGTGTGCCCCATTAGAAGCCGGTAAGAGTCTCGCTGCTGTCAACAGGGGTTGACAGCGGCCTGCTGTCAACCTAGGATGACAACCATGGACGAGGCAACCGAGCTGGCGAACGCGGTGGACAGCAAGGACCCGCGGGTCGGGCTGCGGGCGGTGGCCGCCCTGCGGCGGCTGCTCGAGCAGCTCGAGACCCTGCAGGTGGCCAGCGCCCGCGCCGCCGGCTGGTCGTGGCAGGAGATCGCCTCCGAGCTCGGGGTGAGCCGGCAGGCGGTCCACAAGAAGCACGCGGCCCGCCGGGGCCTGCTGCGGAGGGACTGAATGTTCGAGCGCTTCACCGACCGGGCCCGCAACGTGGTCGTCGACGCCCAGGCGTCGGCCCGCCGGCTGGGACACGGGTACACCGGCACCGAGCACGTCCTGCTCGCGCTGCTGCAGGGTGACGGCATCGCCGCCCGGGTGCTGGGCGGCCTCGGGGTCACCCCGGCGGCGGTCGAGCGCGAGGTCCTGGCCGAGGTCGGGCGGGGCCCCTTCGGCCAGCGGGACGCCGAGGCGCTGGGGGCCATCGGCATCGACCTGGAGGAGGTCCGGCGCCGGGTCGAGGCGTCGTTCGGCCCCGGCGCCCTGTACTGGCGTCCCGGCCGCGGCTGCCGCCGGGCCCGGCGCATACCCCTGGCCGGCGGGCACATCCCCTTCTCCCCGAGGGCCAAGAAGGTGCTGGAGCTGAGCCTCCGGGAGGCGCTGGCCCTGAAGCACAACTACATCGGCACCGAGCACATCCTGCTCGGCCTCGTCCGCGAGGGCGAAGGCCTGGCCATGCTGATCCTGACCCGCCTGGGCACCGGCCCCCAGATGGTCCGCGCCCGCGTGATCGACGCCCTGCGCTCGACCGGCTGAACCTCCCGCCGCCGAGGGTCGTCTTCCACTGGGAGGACGGTGTTGGATTGCGGGTGGAGCGGGTCGACCAAGGCCGAGGGTGGAAGAACCCGAGCCGCCGTGGTGCGGGCGGCGATGGACGGCGACCTGGCCGCCTTCGAGCGGCTGGTCCGCTGCTACCAGGCGCACGTCTGGCGCTTCCTGCGCCACCTGCTCGGCGACGCCGCCCTGGCCGAGGACGTCACCCAGGAGACGTTCCTGCGCCTCTACCAGCGCCTGCCGACCTTCGCGGCCGCTCCAGTTCTCCTCCTGGCTGTTCCGGATCGCCCGCAACGCCGGGTGGACGCCCTGCGCGCGGCCAGGCGCCGCGACCGGCTGCTGGCGGCGCTGCCGCCACCGCGGCCGGGCCGCCCCCCGACGCCCGGGTCGAGGCGATGGCGGCCGTGGCCAGCCTCAGCCCCAGGCCGGGCGGGGACGCTGGCTGACTGTCGCCGGGGTGGTCGACGACGACCTGGTCGGGCGGCCGAGGTGGCGGTGACCACGGCCGGGGCCAGGGCGGCCGGGATCACCCGGACCGGTACCTGCTGCTCGCCTACCGCGGCGACCGGGACGCGGTCGCCGGCGCGGTGCGCCGCTCGCTGCCGGCGCGGCTCCCGGTCCGGCTGCGCGGCCCCGGGGAGACGCCGTTCTTCCGGGCCGGGACGCGGTCCTGCCCCAGGCGATGGTCAAGGAGCGCTTCGGCGAGTTCGCCTGGCGCAAGGGGGCGCCGACGCCTACGCCCAGGACCCGGCCTTGTGGCGGCCAGCCTGGCCACGGCCCGGGTGCCGATCCTCGGCCGGGTCCGCTGCAACCGGGCCCTGCTCGGTGCCCTGGCCGGGGCCATGGGCGAGCTGCGCCAGCGCGACCTGGCCCGGCTGGTCGACCCCGAGGCCTACGCCGGCTGCTGGAACCCGCGGCTGACCCGCAGCGGCAGCGGGGTCTCGCGCCACGCCTGGGGCGCGGCGGTCGACCTCAACGTGGCCGGCAACCCGACCGGCCTCGCCTCGGCCCAGGACCCCCGCCTGGTCGAGGTCATGGAGCGCTGGGGGTTCACCTGGGGCGGCCGCTGGCTGGTCCCGGACCCGGCCCACTTCGAGTGGCTGCGCCGCCCCGGCCTAGGCGGTACGGCCGAACGCGGCCAGCAGGGTGGTCTGGGCGTCGGCGCCCGGCGGGGTCTCGGGGCGGTCGCCGATGGCGCCGATGGCGCGGTAGGTGGCCTCCATGGAGGCGAACCAGCCGGCGCAGGCGTCGACCAGCTCGGGGTCGAGGCGCTCGTCGGCCCCGACGGCCCTGGCCAGGTCCCAGGCGTGGATCAGGTGGTCGGCGAAGAGCTGGGACACGTACTCGCGGGCCGGGGTGGGGCCGCTGGACAGGTCGACGACACGGTCCAGCGCCCCGTCGGCCTGCACCGACTGCACGGCCTCCTTGGACGACTCGTCCCAGGCCCCCTTGGGGTCGTCGCCGAGCAGGTCGCCCTCGTAGCGGTCGCCGACCTCGGCGATGCTGCCGCCGCCCATCAGCGGGACCGTCCAGCGGTTCTCGTACACGAGGTGGTTGACGAGCTGGCGGACGTTCCAGTCGCTGCACGGGGTCGGCAGCTCCCACTGGTCGTCGCCGACGGCCCGGACCCGGGCGTCGAACTCCTCCACGGCCCTCCGGTGCAGCTCACCCTGGTCAGCCGGCATCGGTTGCTCCTTCCTCGCTCATCGTCGGCGGTCCGTCACCTTCGCCGCCCACGCTAGGGGCGGGCGTTGCAGCCTGCTTGCACCGCAAGCTTCGCACGTCACTCGTAGCGCAGGGCCATGATCGGCTGCATGCGGGCCGCCTTGCGGGCCGGCCAGACGCCGAAGAACACGCCGACGGCCACGCTGACCCCGAAGGCCAGGGCGACCGACCAGCCGGTGATCGCCGCCGGCACCGGCGAGAAGCGCCCGACCAGCAGCGCGCCGCCGATCCCGAGCAGGATGCCGACCACCCCGCCGCTCACGGTCAGGGCCACCGCCTCCAGCAGGAACTGGCGCAGCACGTCGCGGGTGCGGGCCCCCACGGCCTTGCGCAGCCCGATCTCGCGGGTCCGCTCGGACACGCTGACCAGCATGATGTTCATCACCCCGACCCCGCCCACGACCAGCGAGATCCCGGCGATCGAGGCCAGCACCAGGGTCAGGATGCCGAGGATGCGCCCGACCACGCCGAGGATGTCCTGCTGGGTGAGGACCTGGTACTCCTGCTCGGGATGGGCCCTGGTGACCACCTCGCGGATGATCGCCTGCTCCTCGTCGATCTGCTCGGTGCTGGGCGCCTTGACCGCGATCCCGTCGACCCGGCTGACCCCGAACAGGCGCTGGGCCGCGGTGACGGGCACGAACAGCTCGGCGTCGCGGGCCACCCCGAAGGCGGTCCCGACCCGGCCCATCACGCCGATGACCCGGAAGCGGACCCCGCCGACGGTGATCGACTTGCCGACCGGGTCGCGGTCGGGGAACAGGGTCTCGGCCGGGTCGGCGCCGAGCACGGCCACCCGGCGGCGGGTCTCGACGTCGGCGCGCGCTGAAGAACGCGCCCCGGGACACGGTGCGGTCGAACACCAGCGGGATGGTCTCGTTGGTCCCCTGGACGTTGACGGCGGCCCGCCGGGACCCGACCCGGGCGATCTCGCCCGAGGCGACCGAGGCCGCCACCCGGCGCGGGTCGCCGATGGCGTCGCCGATCCGGCGGACGTCCTCCAGCCCCAGCCGGGACACGCTCGGGGCCGAGCCGAACGAGAAGTTCCCGGGGGCGACGAACAGGATGTTGGAGCCGAGCGACTCGACCCCCGAGGTGACCTCGTCGCGGGCGCCGCTGCCGATCGACACCAGCAGGACCACGCTGGCCACGCCGATCACCACCCCGAGCATGGTCAGCCCCGAGCGGAGCTTGTTGGCCCGCAACGCCTCCCAGGCGACCCGGATCGCCTCCGCGAACCTCATCGGGCCGGCTCCGTCTCGCTGGCCAGGCGGCCGTCGCGCAGGGTGACCCGGCGGCGGAACCTGGCCGCGACCCCCGGGTCGTGGGTGACCACCACCACGGCGACCCCGCGTTCGGCGTGGAGGCGGGAAAGGAGGTCCAGCACCTCGTCGCCCGAGCGCGAGTCGAGGTTGCCGGTGGGCTCGTCGGCCAGCAGCATCGCCGGCTCGGTGACCAGGGCGCGGGCGATGGCCACCCGCTGCTGCTCGCCGCCCGAGAGCTGGGAGGGCCGGTGCTGGAGCCGGTGCCCGAGCCCGACCGACTGGAGGGCGTCGGTGGCCAGCCGCCGCCGCTCGGACCGGCCGAGGCCGCGGTAGACCAGCGGCAGGCCGACGTTGCCCACCGCCGGGGTCCTGGCCAGCAGCTGGAAGCTCTGGAACACGAAGCCGACGACCTGGTTGCGCACCGCGGCCAGCTCGTCCTCGGACAGCCCGGTGACGTCCCGCCCGTCGAACCGCAGCGTCCCCGAGGTCGGCCGGTCCAGCCCCCCGAGCAGCCCCAGCAGGGTCGACTTGCCCGACCCGCTCGGCCCCATGATGGCCATCGAGTCGCCCCGCTCCACCACCAGGTCGACCCCGTCAAGGGCCCGCACCTCGACCCCGTCCAGGCGGTAGATCTTGGTCACGCCCAGGGCCTCCACCACCGGCGGCTCGGCCATCTAGCCGCCCGGCCAGTCCTGGCCGTCGCGCAGGCGCTCGGCGCCGCGGGAGACCACCCGCTCGCCCTCGCGCAGGCCGGAGGCGACCGACACCCGGTCCTCGCCGTCGGCGGCGACCTGCACCGGCCGCAGCCGCACCTTGCCGTCCTCGACCACGAACACGGCCTGCCCGCCCGACCGGCCGACCAGGGCCGACCCGGGCACCGAGAGCTGGTCGGTGGTCCGGCGGACCTCGATGGCCGCGGTGGCCGTCATCCCGACCCGCGGGGTCGGCTCGGCCTCCCCGGCCGAGCCCGCCTCGGCCTCGCCGAGGGCCAGGTCGACCTGGTAGGTGACCCCGCCGGCGGCCGACTGGCCGGCGGTCGGGGCGACCGCGACCCGGCGCACCTTGGCCGCGAAGGCGGCCTCCGGGAACGCGTCCAGCTCGACCTGGGCCGGCTGGCCCGGCTCGACCAGGGCGATGTCGGTCTCGTCGACCTCGGCCGCGACCAGCAGGCCGCTGACGTCGAACACGGTGGCCACGGTCTGCCCGGCGGCGACCTCGGAGCCGACCCGCAGCGGCGGCCCGGTCTGGGGAGCCTGGGTGCCGCCGCCGCTCAGCCCCTGGAGGGCCTCGGAGGCCCCTTCCGGCAGGCCCTGGAGCTGTGGCAGGGCCGTGCCCCCGCCGCCCGAGCGGCCGAGCTGGACGGTGCCGGCCAGCGGCGACCGCAGGGTCAGGCGCTCCTGCTGGTCCTGGGCCAGCTCCAGGGCCAGCTCGGCCTGGCTGCGCTGGGCGGCGGTGGCCGCCTCGAGCGAGCGCTGCAGCGAGTCCGCCTGGGCGTCGGCCGCGGCCGCGGCGTCGTCGGCCGCCTGGTCGGCCTGGCGCTGCAGCTCGGCCACCCGGACCTGGGCCCGGTCGATCCGCGCCTGGAGCCGGGCCCGCTGGGCCCTCGGCAGCAGCGGCAGGGCCGAACGCAGGGCGGCGATGACCGCCGCGCTGGTCGCCGTCACCTGCGACTGGACCTGCTGGAAGCTGGACAGGGCCGCCCCCGTGGGCAGGGTCGGCGCCACCCCCCCGAGCGAGCTGGCCGCGTCCACCGCCGCCTGGGCCTGCCGCACCTGGTCGTCGACCTGCTCGGACGACAGCTCGGCGACCAGCTGCCCGCTCTGCGACCTCCTGCCCGTCCTTGACCACCAGCCGCTCGACCCTGGCCGCCGCCGGCGCCTTCAGGTCCGCCTGCCCGGCCGCCTGCACCGCCCCCGGCGCGCTGACCCGCTCCACCACCTCGGCCACCCGCACCGGCTCCGCCGCGTACCGCCCGTCGTCCCCCGAGTCGCACCCGGCCAGGACGAGCACACCCACAAGCCCGAGAGCGGCGGCAGCCCCGGTCAGCCCGTGCCGCATCCGCCACCCTTTCCTCACCGACGACGCCCAGGCCAGCATAGATGCGCCCGGGTGGTTCTGCGCACTCCCACCCTCCTGCCTCGAGCAGCCTCCGGCCAGCCTGAGCACGTCGGCGCGGCTGCGCGCGCCGTGGTCGGCGGCGATGAAGTGGTTGCCGATCCACAGCGACATGGACAGCAGACAGCGCACCTCGACCTCGTCCTCGTCGGGGCAGAAGGCGCCGAACAGCGAGCGCAGGTAGGCCATGCGCCGGTTGTCGACCCGTCGCAGGCGCTCGGCCACCGGCGGCTCGCGCCGGGCCCAGTCCCGGACCGCGAGGTCGATCCCCAGCAGCCGGTCGCCGGAGCCGGCCAGGGAGAACAGCCGCCGCAGCCTGGCTCTGGCGTCCCCACCCTCTGCCTCGACATGCTCGATCACCTCGTCGACGCTCACCCGCTCCCAGGTGTCGAGCATCTCCTCCAGGAGAGCCTGGCGGTCCTGGAAGTGCCAGTAGAACCCGCCTTTGGTGACCCCGAGGGTGCGGGCCAGGGGCTCGATCCGGACCGCGTCCGGGCCGCCGGCGGCCAGGGCCCCCAGCCCGGCGTCGATCCAGCCGCTGCGGGGGGTTCGGGTGAGCGCCATCCCTATCTCTATCGCAGTCCGCCGGGAATTGACACCGCCACCGGCCGCACCTACCCTCCATCTATACGGTAGCGTATGGATGGAGGCTCAGCATGCGGCTCCCGAACACCGCCCACACCTCCCGGCCCTGGCGGATCCACGAGCTCGCCTACGACTTCCGGCTCGAGGATGTGTGGGCGCTGCCGACGCCCGGCGGCCCGACGACTTCCCCCGGCTGGGCGGAACTTCTCGGCTGCGCGGGGATCCCTCGCAAGGGGTCGTCGCGCGCCGCCCGCGCGGTCTGCGCGATCCGCTGGAAGATCGGGGAGCGCTCGGTTGGGACCGCCCGGACGCCGGCCTCGGCTCCAGGGTGCCGACGCTCCGCGACCGGCTGCCGGCGGAGCTGCGCGACGCGCCATCCGGCCCCGACCTCGAGCGCTCACTTCACCTCGCTCTACCTGCTCGACGACGAGTGGGCGGCGGAGATCGCCAACCGGACCGTGCACGGGGTCATGCACATCGGCTGGGTGCCGGACGGGACCGGCGGCTACCGCGGCCAGATGGCCGTCTAGGTGAAGCCGAACGGGCTGCTCGGGACCGCCTACATGGCCGCGATCAGGCCGTTCCGGCACCTGGTCGTGTACCCGGCGATGCTGCGAGGCATCGAGCGCGAGTGGCGGGCGCTGGCGTCGGTTGGCTGACGGTTGCGAGGAGGCTCCGGTCAGCGCTTCACCTGGTTCTCACCTGGTTCTCACCAGGTTGGAGAGGAAGAAGTAGAGGTTGGCGGGGCGTTCGGCGAGGCGGCGCATGAAGTAGGGGTACCACTGGGTGCCGTAGGGGAGGTAGACGCGGAGGCGGTAGCCTTCGGCGACGACCTGTTGCTGGAGGTCGCGGCGGACGCCGTAGAGCATCTGGAACTCGAAGGTGTCGCGGTCGCGGCGGTGGTGGGCGACCAGGGTCTTGGTGAGGCGGACCATGGCCGGGTCGTGGGTGGCGACCATCGGGTAGGGGTTGAGCTCCAGCAGGGAGTCGAGCATGCGGGCATAGGCGTGGTCGACGCTGGCCTTCTCGGGGTAGGCGACCTCGGGCGACTCCTGGTAGGCGCCCTTGACCAGCCGGACCGGGATGCCGAGGCGGTTCATGCGGTCGAGGTCGTCGCGGCTGCGGTACAGGTAGGACTGGATGCAGACGCCGACGTTGTCGTAGTCGCGCTTGAGGTCCGCGACGATGTCCAGGGTGCGGCCGGCGTAGACGGCGGCCTCCATGTCGACGCCGACCATGGCGCCGACCTCCTTGCCCCGGGCGGCGACCTTGGAGGCTTCCTCGAGGGCCAGGTCCTGGCGGATGTCGAGGCCCATGGCGGTCAGCTTGACCGAGATGTTGGCGTCCATGCCGCGGTCCTGGAGGCGGTCGATGGCGGCCAGGTAGGCGCCGGTCGACTCGCGGGCCTGGGCCTCCGACTCGGTGTTCTCGCCCAGGTAGTCGAGCGCCACCGACATCCCGCCGGCGTTGAGCGCCCGGATCGCATGCTCGGCCTCGTCCAGGGTGTTGCCGGCGATGAACCGGTCCGCGACCCGGCGGGCGATCGGGTTCGCGGTCACCTGCCGCTGCAGGAACGCCGAACCCGCCGCCTTCAGCAACGTCGCCTTCAGCATGGTCCCAACCATACCGCGCGGGGGACTAGACGACCTCGGTGGCCACCGGGACGACCCGGCGGGTGAACTCGGTCTCGAACAGGTCGGCGTTCTGGCGGGCGGACCACAGGTCGGGTTCGTCGCGGGCGCGGAGCTCGAGGCGGAGGCGGGGGGGCTCGTCGACCACCTGGACCTCCTCGACCACCTGGAAGTGGTCGGCGTCGAGGCCCTCGGCGACCCGGAGGAGGGCGGCCAGGCGGCGGACCACGACCCGGTCGGGCTCCTCGAGGGCCATGTAGTCGGCGTGGCGGCCCGACGGGAGGGCCTTGCGGTGGTAGCGGGCGACGTTGGCCATCAGCAGCAGCTCGCGGGCGCTCCAGCCGTCCAGGGCGGCGTTCCGGATGAGGTAGAGCGAGTGCTTGTGCCTGGAGGACTGGGCGACCGCGTAGCCGACGTCGTGGAGCAGCCCGGCCGCCTCCAGCAGCTCGCGCTCGGGCGGCCCCAGGCCGTGCAGGGCGACGGTCTGGTCGAACAACGACAGGGCCAGGGCGGTGACCTGGCGGCAGTGGGCCTCGTCCCAGGCGTGGCGCCTGGCGAACTCCAGCACCGAGCGGCGGCGCGGGTCGGGGGAACCGGGCGGGCCCTCGGGCGCCGGGCCCAGCTCGGCCAGGGTCTCGAGGATCACGCCCTCGCGCAGGGCCCACGGGGCCAGCACCAGCTCGCGCAGCCCGAACGCCTGCATGATGAGGGCGGCCACCTGGGAGCCGGCGACGACGTTCCCGGCACGCAGGCCGTCGAGGCCGGTGAGGGTCCGGCGGTCGCGGGCGGTGGTGCCGGCCAGGTAGCCGGCGACCACGTTGAGGGCGTCCCGGGTCAGGATGGGCGCGGTCTGGCCGTCGGCGCCGGCGAAGCCGAACTCGTGGGCCGGGGTGGGAGCCCCCGGCAGCGCCCTGGCCACCGCGCCGAGGTTGCGGAAGGTCTTGGAGGTGGCGCAGGTCACCTCCCACGGCGCCTCCCTGATCCGGTCGGCCAGCGGGCCGAGCAGGGCCAGGGCGTGGACCCGGAGGTCGACCAGCTCCTCGGGCCGGACCGGGTCGGAGCGGACGAAGCGGCGGGTGAGCCGGGTCGCCCCCAACGGGAGGCTCTCGGCCAGCTCGGGCCGCTCGCCCTCCCCGCCGGCCACCTCCACGCTCCCCCCGCCGATGTCGACCACCAGCAGCCGCCGGGCCGAGAAGGCCGTCCAGCGCCGGGCGGCCAGGTAGGTCAGGCGCGCCTCCTCGACCCCCGGCAGGACCTTGATGGCGACCCCGGTGGCCTCCTGGACCTGCCCGAGCACGTCCAGCCCGTTGCGGGCCTCGCGGATGGCCGAGGTGGCGAAGCCGGCGATGGCGCCGGCCTGGAGCGCGTCGGCCGCGGCCCGCATGCGGGCGACGCTGGCCACCAGCCGCTCGACCGCCTCGTCGGGCAGGCGCATCGACGGGAAGGCGGCCTCGGCCAGCCGCAGCGTGTCCCGCTCCCGGCCGACGACGGTGAAGGCGCCGTCGGGCCGGCCGTCGACCACGACCAGGTGGATGGTGTTCGAGCCGACGTCGAGGACGGCGAGGCGCACCCCGGCCTCAGCGCTCCGCGGGCTCGACCGGCTCGGCCGGGCTCGGCTGGGCTGGGCGGGCTCGACGGTTCCGCCGTCGCGGCCGGCCGCGGCGCCGACGGCGAGGCACCACGCGGCCACGAACGACGGCGGCGGCAGGATGAGGGCGGCCACCGCGAACGGCGAGACGGTGATCGCGTAGGTGACGGCCGCGATCAGCGCCGGCGGCCGGGATGGTCAGGACCCAGGCCCAGACGATCCGGCCGGCCACGCCCCAGCGGACCGCCGACAGCCGCCGGGTCGCGCCCACCCCGACGATCGCCCCGGTGATGGTCTGGGTGGTGGAGACGGGGATGCCGAGGAAGGTGGCCAGGTACAGCGAGCAGGCGGCGGCCGTCTCGGCCGAGAAGCCGCCGACCGGCTTGAGGGCGGTGATCCGCTGGCCGAGGGTCTTGACGATCCGCCAGCCGCCCGACAGGGTGCCGAGGGCGATGGCGGCGTAGGCGGCGAGCACGACCCAGAGCGGGCACCGGCAGGTCGCCGTTGGCCTCGAGCTGGAGGTAGCCGGCGCCGACCAGCAGGGCGGCGATGATGCCCATGGTCTTCTGGGCGTCGTTGCCGCCGTGGCCGAGGCTGAAGGCGGCCGCCGACAGCAGCTGGAGGCGGCGGAACAGGCCGTCGACCCTGGCCGGGGTCGTCCGCCGGAACGTCCACATGCTGGCCAGCATGAGCAGGAAGCCGAGGGCCAGCCCGAGCAGCGGCGACAGCGGGATGAACAGGATGGTCTTCTCCAGGCTGGCCGGCGTCGAGGACGCCGAAGCCGGCCTTGGCCACCCCGGCCCCGGCGAAGCCGCCGATGAGCGCGTGCGACGAGGAGGTGGGCAGCCCCAGCCACCAGGTGAGGAAGTTCCAGGCGATGGCCCCGACCAGCCCGGCGAAGATCACCGCCTCGCTGACCACGTCCGGGTCGACGGTCTTGCCGACGGTGTTGGCCACCGCGGTCTGGAAGACCAGGAACGCGACGAAGTTGAAGAAGCGCCGCCCAGATGACCGCCATCCGCGGGGTCAGGACCCTGGTCGAGACCACGGTGGCGATCGAGTTGGCGGCGTCGTGGAAGCCGTTGGTGAAGTCGAACACCAGCGCCAGCAGGACGATGGCGATGACGCTGAGCAGGGCCAGGTCAGGCATGCTTGATGATGACGGTCTCCACGGTGTTGGCGACGTGCTCGAAGCCGTCGAGCGCCTCCTCGAGCTGCTCGACGATGTCCTTCCAGATGAGCACGTAGCGGGCCGGGTGCTCGGCGTCGAAGTTGTAGAGGTCGGCCCTGGCCCGGCGGTAGAGCCGGTCGCCCTCGTTCTCCAGCTCGTTGATGTGTGATCAGGTAGTCGCGCAGCGGCTCCTGCTTGAGCCCGCGGAGGTTGCGCAGGCCGTCGGCGGTCGCCCTGGCCGCCCGGTCGATCAGCCGGGCCTGCTCGACCACCGCGTCCAGCGGCTCCATCACCTTGTGCAGCACCAGCATGTCGGCCGCCGCCTCCATGGCGTCGAGCACGTCGTCGAGCTGGCCGGCCAGGGCGTGGATGTCCTCGCGGTCGAACGGGGTGATGAAGGTGGTGTTGAGCCGGGAGTAGATGGCGTGGGTGAGCCGGTCGCCCTCGTGCTCGGCCTCGACCAGGCGCTTGGCCTTCATCTCCGGGTCGACGAAGTCCTCGACCATGTCCAGGAGCTGCCGCGCGGCGTCGGCGAGGTTGGCCGCGACCTCGTCGAAGAGGTCGAAATAGGACTCCTCGCGGGGAAAGATCCGCAGTTTCACGTGCCCTCCCGTCGACATGGGAAGCACGCGAACCGTAGCAGCGCCGCCGGCGCCGAAGCCAGGCCGATCTAGCCGAACCGACCAGTGACATAGTCCTCGGTCCGCCTGTCGGCCGGCTGGGTGAAGATCGAGTCGGTGTTGTCGAACTCGACCAGCAGGCCGGTGCGGTCGCCGGTGCCGGGCGCGGCCTCGGCGGTGAAGAACGCCGTGCGGTCCGAGACCCGGGCCGCCTGCTGCATGTTGTGGGTGACGATCACGATCGTGTAGTCCTGCTTGAGGTCCTCCATCAGGTCCTCGATGCGCCCGGTGGACATCGGGTCGAGGGACGAGCAGGGCTCGTCCATCAGGATCACGTCCGGCGACACGGCGATCGCCCGGGCGATGCAGAGCCGCTGCTGCTGGCCGCCGGACATGGCCAGCGCGTTCTGCTTGAGCTTGTCCTTGACCTCGTCCCACAGGGCGGCCCCGCGCAGGGACCGCTCGACCAGCTCGTCCATGCTGTCGGGCTGCATGCCGATGACCTTGGGCCCGAAGGCGATGTTCTCGTAGATCGACTTGGGGAACGGGTTGGGCTTCTGGAACACCATGCCGATGCGCCGGCGGACCTCGACCGGGTCGACGCCGTCGCCGTACAGGTCCTGGCCGTGGTAGTCGATCTTGCCCTCGACCCTGGCCCCCGGGATCAGGTCGTTCATCCGGTTCAGGCAGCGGATCAGGGTGCTCTTGCCGCAGCCGGACGGGCCGATGAACGCGGTGATCTCGTTCTTGCCGATGTCGAGGTTGACGCCGCGCAGGGCCAGGAAGCTGCCGTAGTAGACGTGCACGTCGTCGAGCCGGAAGACCATCTCGGTCGGGGCCGCGTGGTCCTCGTGGCCGTGCTCCTTGACCGCGTCGGCGATCCGCGGCTCCGGGCTGGTGATGGTCCGCGTCTCTGGCTCACGTCGGTCCGTTCCTCGGTCATTGGGTCACCACCGAATCGTGTACCGGTTGCGGAGGAAGATCGCAACCGCGTTCATCGCGAGCAAGCAGGGCAAGCAGGATGATGCTAGCGGCCGCGGCGGCCGCGGCGAAGGCCGGCTGGGGTCGGCTGGTCCAGTCGAAGATGAGCAGGGGCAGGGCGGAGACCGGGTCGCGGAGGTCGTTGGGCATGCTGAAGATGACGATCGGCAGGCCGATGACCAGCAGCGGCGCCGTCTCGCCGATGGCCCTTGAGAGGGCGAGGATGGTGCCGGTGAGGGTGCCCGGCAGGGCCGCGGGCAGCACCTGGCGGCGCACCGTCTGCCACTTGGTGGCGCCGAGGGCGTAGGCCCCGAGCCGGATGCCGTCGGGCACGGCCCGGATCGCCTCGCGGCCGGCCACGATGACCACCGGCAGGCTCATCACGGTCAGGGTGAGGGCGCCGGCGAGCAGGCTCGGCCCCAGGCGCAGGAAGCGCGCGAAGATGCCGAGGCCGAGCAGGCCGTAGACCACCGAGGGCACGCCGGCCAGGTTGGCGATGTTCGCCTCGACGAAGTTGGTCACCCGGTTGCGGGGGGCGAACTCCTCCAGGTAGATGGCGGCGCCGACGCCGATCGGGAAGGTGAACAGGGCGGTCAGGACCATCAGGTAGGCGGAGCCGACCAGCGCCGCCCTGATGCCGGCCCTGGCGGGCAGGCGGGAGACGTAGTTGGTCAGGAAGCCGGCCGGGTCGGCGACCAGCCGCTCCCAGCCGCTGGTCGAGGATCGTCCAGATCAGGGTGGCCAGGGCGATCACCCCGACGATGGTGCCCATGAACAGCAGCGCCGCGAAGGCCGTGTCGACGAAGATCTTGACGCCGGTGCGGGTCGCCCCCCGCCGCAGTTCGACGGCGCCAGGGCTTCGGTGGAGGCGGTCACGAGTACACCTGCCGGTAGCGGCGCACGATGCGGGCCGAGATCAGGTTCATCACCAGCGTGATCAGGAACAGGGTCATGCCGAGGGCGAAGAGCGCGTCGTAGCGCACGGTGCCGGCCGCGACCTCGCCCCGCACGGTCTGGGCGATCGAGGCGGTCAGGGTCTGGATCGACTCGAAGTAGTTCCAGGTCATCGTCGGGGTGTTGCCGGCGGCGATGGTGACGGCCATGGTCTCGCCCACCGCCCGCGAGAACGCGAGGATCACCGAGGCGCTGATGCCGGAGAGGGCGGCGGGCACCACCACCCGCAGGCTCACCTGGCGCTTGCTCGCCCCCAGCCCGAAGGCGGCCTCGCGCAGCGACGACGGCACCGCCCGCATGGCGTCCTCGCTGATCGAGGCGATGATCGGCAGGATCATCAGGCCGACGGCGATCGACCCGGCGGCGGCGTTGAAGATGAACACGTTCTCCTCGCCGAAGATCGGCCGGAGCAGGTCGGGGGTGATGAACTGGAGGGCGAAGAAGCCGACGATGACCGTGGGGATGCCGGCCAGGATCTCGAGGGTGGGCTTGAGCCAGCCCCGGACCCGGGGGTGGGCGTACTCGGAGAGGTAGATCGCGGTCAGCAGGCCCAGGGGCAGGCCGACGACGATCGAGCCGACGCCGATCATCAGCGTGCCGCTCAGCAGCGGGAGCATGCCGTACTGGCCGTCCTCGCCGGCGCCCTGCCCGGGGGCCCACACCGTCCCGGTGAGGAACTCGACCAGGCTGGACTGGCTGAAGAAGCTGATCGTGTCGACCAGCAGGACCGCGACGATGCCCACGGTGACCGCGACCGACAGGACGGCGCAGGTGAACAGGCCGACGACGATCACGCGCTCGCAAGGGGCGGGCCGTGCTGCGGGTGATGCCGGCGGCATCGTCACCCGCCGGCGTGCGGTCGCCGGCGGGTGACGAGGTCGGTGGGCGGTCGTCGCTCAAGGCGGCGGCTCAGCTCGTGAGGAAGGGCTGGAGCTTGGCCAGGCCCTGGGTGTAGTCCTCCTGAGGGGGCGGCCACGTAGCCGACGTCGGCGATGATCTGCGGCGTCTGCTCCAGGTAGAACTTCACGTACTGGCCGACCTCGGGCTTCTTGAGCGAGTCTTCCTTGACGTAGATGAACAGGGGCCGGGAGAGGGGGTACTCGCCCGACTCGATCGTCTCGGCGGTGGGCTCGATGCCCGTGGTGCCCTCCTTGGCGACCTTGATGACCTTCAGGCCTTCCTTGTTGTTCTGGTAGTAGGCGAAGCCGAAGTAGCCCCAGGAGTTGGCCTCGCCCTCGATGCCCTGGACGAGCGTGTTGTCGTCGGAGGAGGCGGTGTAGTCGCTGCGCGGCTTGGGCGCGCCCTCGTCGGGGTCACCCAGGACCTCCTCGGTGAAGAAGTCGTAGGTGCCGGACTCGGTGTCGGGGGCGAAGATGGCCAGCTCCTCGTTGGGGAAGCTGGAGTCGACCTGGTTCCAGGTCTTGGCCCCGCCCTCCTTCCAGATCTCGGCCATCTGGTCGAAGTTCAGGGTGTCGACGAACTGGTTCTGGGCGGAGCTGACCACGGCCAGCCCGTCGAGGCCGACGCGGAACTCCTGGTACTTGATGCCCTTGGTCTCGCAGGCCGCCTTCTCCTCGTCGGAGATCGCGCGGGAGGCGTCCTGGATGTCGGTCTCACCGGCGCAGAACTTGGTGAAGCCGCCGCCGGTGCCGGAGGTGCCCACGGTGACCTGCACGCCCGACTGCTCCTTGCGGAACTCCTCGGCGATGGCCTCGGTGATCGGGGCCACGGTCGAGGAACCGTCGATGACGATGCTGCCGGAGAGGCTCGTCGCCTCGCCGGTCCCGCCGCCGCCGGCGTCGTCGTCGCCGCCACACGCGGCGGCGACCAGCGCGATGGCCAGCGTCAGGCCGAGCAGCCAGCCTCGGCGCATCCGTAGCGTCATAACCTCTCTGCCTCCTGGGTGCGTGGCAATCGGTCGCGACGGTACGGGCGGTCACTGACGCGACAGGCGACGGAAGGTGAACGGGAGGTGAACGGGACGGGAAGCTTGGTTTCGCCCGAAGGTGAACGGCAGGAGTCGGCAGCCTATCCGTCGAACCGGTACCCGACTCCGCGGACGGTCACGATCAGCCGGGGCTCGTGGCGGTCCTCCTCGACCCGGGACCGCAGCCGCTTCACGTGCACGTCCAGGGTCTTGGTGTCGCCGACGTAGTCGTAGCCCCAGACCCGGTCGATCAGGGTCTGGCGGGTCAGCACCCGGTTGCGGTTCTCCATCAGGATCTCGAGCAGCTCGAACTCCTTCAGGGGCAGGTTGACCTGGGTCCCGCGCACGCTGACCTCGTGCCGCTCCTGGTCCAGGCGGATGCCGGCGGCCTCCAGCACGGCCGTCTCCGGGCGCGGCCCGTCGGCGGCCGTGCCGGCCCGCCGCAGCAGGGCGCGGACCCTGGCCACCAGCTCACGCAGGGAGAACGGCTTGGTGACGTAGTCGTCGGCCCCCATCTCCAGCCCGACCACCCGGTCGACCTCGGCGTCGCGGGCGGTGAGCATGAGGATCGGCACCTGGCTGACGGAGCGGATGCGGCGGCACACGTCCCAGCCGTTGAGGGTCGGGAGCATCAGGTCGAGCACGACCAGGTCGGGCCGCTCGGCCTCGAAGTCGCGGAGGGCGTCGCCGCCGTCCCTGGCCGTCACCACGTCCATGCCCTCGCGCGACAGGGCGTACCGGATCGCCTCGAGGAGCGATTCCTCGTCGTCGACGACCATCACCTTCGGCATGGGACCAACATTCCACTCCACCGGCGGCCGGGCAACGATCGAGGAGAAACCTTCACTGTCCGTTTGCCTCCCGGCCACCTGCCCGACCCCGCCTTGTTCGGTCCGCGCGTAGGATGACCTCGACGAACACCACGAGCCGAGCAGGGTGCCCAGGGGGATCCGAGTGCGTACGACCTTCGAACAGCGCCTCGAGGGACTCGAGGCGAAGCTGCTCCAGATGGGCCAGCTGGTGCAGAGCCAGCTCGACCGGACCCTCGAGGCGCTGGCCCGTTTCGACACCACCCTGGCCGACGAGGTCATCGTCCGCGACGACCAGATCGACCGGTCCTATGTCGAGGTCGAGCAGGAGATCCTGCGCACCCTGGCCCTCCAGGCGCCGGTGGCCAAGGACCTGCGCCTGGTGGCCGGCGTGCTGCACATCAACTCGCACATCGAGCGGATGGGCGACCTGTGCGTGAACATGGCCAAGTTCGTCCGCATCACCAAGGACTACCCGCCGGTCCCCGAGATCCAGGCGACCCTGGTCGAGATGGGCGGCCACGCCCAGCGGATGGTGGCCGCGGCCATGACCTGCTTCGCCCGCCGCGACCTGGAGCTGGCCGAGCGCCTGCCCATCTTCGACCAGCCGCTCGACCGGCTCAACGCCGAGGTGTTCCGGCAGATCGAGCGGGCCGCGGGCGACGACCGGACCCTGGAGTGGGCCAGCCGCATGGTCCTGGTCGCCCGCTACCTGGAACGGCTCGGCGACCACTCGGTCGACATCGGCGAGCAGGTGGTCTTCATCGTCACCGGCGAGGTCAAGGAGCTCATCCCCTCCAAGGCGGTCCGGGCCGGGGTCGAGGACAGCTAGCGACCCGAGGAGCGTTCGACCAACGTGCCCATCTCCACCCTGATCGCGATCGGGGTCGGTCTGGTGGTGCTGGGCGTGCTCGTGGCCTGGCTCACCGCCCGGACGCTGGGCCGGCGGGTCGCCACCCTGCGCCGCAACGTCCACCGCCTGGCCGAGACGACCCTCCCGAGCTGGCGCTGGACCGAGCCCGACGACCTGCCGGGGCTGACCAACGAGCTGAGCGCGATCACCACCCGCCTGCGCGACCGGCTCGACGAGCTGACCGAGGAGCGCGACCGGGCCGGCCAGATCCTGGACGCGCTCGACGACGGGGTGCTGCTCCTCGACGGCGCCGGCCGGCTGCTGGTGGCCAACCCGGCCGCCCGGTCCTGGTTCGGGCTGCCCGATGATCTCCGCCCCGGGCTCCCGGTCAAGCGGGTGCTGGGCGTGCCCCAGGTGAGCGACGCTGGCCGAGCAGGCGGCCGAGGCCAGGGCGCCGGTGGTGGGCAACCTCACCCTGGTGTTCCCCGAGCCCCGCACCCTGGCCATGCGGGCCTTCCCGCTGGCCGACCGCGGCCCCACCGGGCGGATCGTGGTCACGATGGCCGACATCACCCAGCGCCGCCGCCTGGAGGTGCTGCGCCGCGACTTCGTGGCCAACGCCTCCCACGAGCTGAAGACGCCGGTGGCCGCGGTCCGGGCCCTGGCCGAGACCCTGCTGACCGCCCTGCCCGAGGACCCGGACGCCGGGCGGCGGTTCGCCGAGCGGATCGGCCGCGAGGCCGAGCGCCTCGACGTCCTGGTCCGGGACCTGCTCGACCTGTCCCGGGTGGAGCGCGGGACCCTCGACGTCGAGCCGGTCGACCTGGTCGGGCTGGCCAAGGAGGTCACGGGGAGCTACGCCGACCTGGCCGAGGAGCGGCGGGTCAAGCTCCGCACCGAGCTGCAGCCGTACGTGTCCGTGCGCGGCGACCGGGCCCAGCTCGGCCTGCTGCTGTCCAACCTGCTCGACAACGCCCTGCGCTACACCTCGGCCAAGGGGAGCGTCTGCGTCCGCCTGGACACGAGCGAGAGCCGGGCCACGCTCCAGGTGGCCGACACCGGCGAGGGCATCCCGGCCGGCGAGCTCTCCCGCGTGTTCGAGCGCTTCTACCGGGTCGACAAGGCCAGGGCCCGCCAGACCGGCGGCACCGGTCTCGGCCTGGCCATCGTCCGCCACGTGGCCGAGGCCCACGGCGGCACCGTCGGGGTCGAGTCCGAGCTCGGCCAGGGCAGCACCTTCACCGTCACCCTCCCCGTCGCCGGGCCCGCTAGCTGAGCTGGTCGGCGGCGAGCAGGGCCAGGACGACCACCGACACCACGGCCAGGGTGGCGGCGAGGAACCGCGGGGCGGCGTGGGCCGGGATGGGGCTGCCGGCGCGGATGGCCCGGTCGGTGGCCAGGAAGCGGCGGTAGCCGCTCCAGGCGGTGACGGCGCCGAGCAGGACGAGGACGGCGCCGACGAGCTCGCGGCCGCCCGGCCAGCCCAGCGGTGGCGCGAACCGGATCACCCCGAGGCCGGCGACGTCGAGGGCGAGGGCGGTCCGCACCCAGGCGAGCAGGGTCCGCTCGTTGGCCAGGGAGAAGCGGTAGTCGGGCTCGCGCCGGTCGCCGTCCACCTAGGGGAGCCAGGCGCGGAGCTGCTTGCGGTTGGCGGCCTTCCAGACCGGGCGCCACCGGTCGCGGGTGGCGGCGGCGCTGGCCCGTTCGGCGGCGATCAGGAGGCCGGCGACCAGGGCGACGTCGCGCCGGGCGGAGGCGGCGGCCTGGCGGAGCCAGGCCTCGCCGACGACCGCGTCCTGGTGGTCGCCGAGGACGCTCTGGAGGTCGGCCACGGCGTCGGCGAAGTCCTCGGCCGGCTTGCCGATCGCCGGCTCGACCGCCTCGGCGGCGTAGCGGGCCCGCTTGGCCCGGATGCGGATCTGGTGGAGCTGCTCGTCGGCCGGGTCGTCGCCCGCGTCGCGGACCGCCTTGCGCAGCTTCTTCCACGGCTTGGCGACCAGCGGCGGCATCACCTCGGCGGCCGGGCGGTCGGCCCCCGGGAGCAGGGCCGGCGCGGCCGCGGCGGCGACCAGGTCGTCGAGCAGCACGGCGTACTTCTCCTGGGCCATGCCGCCGAGCAGCCGGCGGCGGGCATGGTCGCGCTGCTCGCCCAGGCGGGCCAGCAGCCGGCGGCCGGCCTTGGCGTCGTCGGCCGGGAGGGCGTCCAGGTGCCCGGAGAACCGCTCCAGCAGCACGTCGGTGTCCCTGACCTCGCCGAGCAGGTCGGCCAGCCACTTGAGGTCGTCGCGGAGCCGGTCGGTCCACTCGGTGTCCAGCAGCTTGGAGAAGGTCCGCAGGGTGGAGCGGATCCGGCGGGTGGCCACCCTGGCCTGGTGCACCGCCTCCGGGTCCTCGCCGGTCCGGACCCCCGCCTCGTGCCGGAACAGGCGCAGGGTCCCGGCGGCCAGGTCGTGGCGGAGCAGCGCCTCGACGCTGGCCCCGGCGTCGACCTCGGGCTCGACCACCTCGGGCCCGAGCGCCCGCCCGCGGACGCCGAGGGCGCGCAGGTACTTGGGGGTCGGCTCGGCGGCCACGGCGCCGGCCTGGACCAGCCGGTCCACCACCTCCCCGAGCAGGCCGGCGTCGGCCGCCTCGTCCAGCTCGACCTCGAGCTCGCGGAAGCGGGCAACGATGCGGCGCCCGTCCACCACCTGGACCTCGTCGTCGACCACCTCGGCGAGCCGCGACCCGCCCGGGTCGCGCAGCTCCACCGGGCGGCGCAGGGTGCGCATCCGCACCGTCGGCGACAGCTGGGCGGTGCGGACGAACGGCCGGACCAGGGAGAGGGCCTCGGTCGGCGGCTTGCGGCCGTCGCCGGGGAAGACGTGCTCGGCCCGGACCAGCAGGACCCCGTCCTGGCCCTCGGGCAGCTTGACCGTCCAGCCCTCGCCGGGCCGCCAGCGCAGGCTGGCCCCCCAGCGGGCCAGGCGCAGGTCGGCCGTGTCGTAGTAGGTCGTCCGCAGCCGCCTGGGGGGCAGCGGCTCGGCCACGAACCCGTCGTCGTCCCCGCCGAGCTCGGGCAGCTCGAAGCCGGGCGGGGCCTCCAGCTTCGCCTCACGCTCCTTCACCGACCGACCTCCTCGACCACCGCCGGCTCCAGGTATGTTCCCTTCCATCCTTGCCCGCGATCGAGCTGGAGAACCCAGGTGGAGCCCTTCGGCCACTGGAGCGGGGCCGAGAGCTCGATGCCGGCCCGCTGGAGCTCGTCGAAGACCTCGCCGATGATCTCGCCGTGGGTGCAGAGGACGACCTGGTCGAGTCCCCGGCCGGCCAGCAGCTCGAGCACGCCGGCGCCGGTCCCGTCCACCCCGAGGGCCTCCTCCGGCTCGACCGGGCGGCCGAGCCGGGCGGCCAGCGGCTGGACGGTCTGGAGGCAGCGCTCGGCCGGGCTGGAGAGGATGCGGCCCAGCGGGTAGGCGCCCAGCTGGTCGATCAGGCCGAGCGCCTCCTTGTGTCCCTGGGCCGACAGGGGCCGGGCCAGGTCGGGGCCCGGCCATTGCGCCTTCTTGCCCGCGTGGGCGTGCCGCACGAGATAGACCACGGGCACACCTCCCCATGACCTCTCCCGCCTGCTCCCGCCACGGTCTGTGCCCAGCTCGACCGATGGCGTCCTTTCCCGACAATACAAGCACAGGTCACGGCCGCTCGGACGCTGAAGCCGCCTTGGCGGCCGTCGACCGGCGGCCGGTCAGCGGGGGCGGGCGGCCGGGCGGCCGCCGTTGGCGGTGCCGGTCGGCCGGGGCTCCCGGGTGGGCCGGCGGTTCGACATGCGGGTCGAGAGGGGGGACCGCAGCTCGCGCAGCAGCGCCTGGGCGGTCGACTGGCTGATGGTGACCCCGCGCTCGGCCATGGCCTCGACCAGCTGGGCCGCGGTCAGGGAGTCGGCGTCGGACCGCTCGTCCAGGATGGCGGCGGCGACCATGTACGGCGCCTGGCGGCGGCGCGGCCGCGCGTCGTCGTCGGCCTTGGCCGCCGCCACGGCCTGGCGGAAGGTGTCGGCCGCCGCTCCCCGGCCCCCGACGGCCGCGCCCGCGGGGACCGGCCGGGGCAGCGCCCCCGCCTTGGCCTCGGCCGGGCCGGGCCGGGCCGGCGGGGCGGTCGAGGTCCCGAGGGTGGTCGAGGGCGCCCTGCTGGGCCGGCGCATGGCCTCGATCTGGATCCTGGCCAGGGGCGCGGCCATGGCCGCCTCCTGGGCGGCCTCGGCCTCGACCTGGAGGCGGGTGGCGCGCAGCGTGGTCGCCCGGCGCAGCACCATCATCAGCAGCTCGACCCCGAGCACGAGGGCGACCGGTGGGATGAGGGCGACCCCACGGGCGGCCCAGGTGGGCTCGGCGTGGGCGACGTTGAGCACGAAGCTGACCCCGGCGGCCCCGGCCAGCAGCAGCTTGGGCCACCACACCTCCCACCAGGCGCGGCGCACCTTGGTGGTGGTGAACCACAGGTCGGCGCCGAGGGCGACCACGATGAACGAGTCGACCATCAGGGGCACGGCCCAGCCGTGCTCGGGGGCGATGCCGTTGGAGCGGACGGCGTAGGCGCGGATCGCCTCGAAGCTGGTGTAGAAGGCCAGGCAGGCGATGCCGAGGACGGTCCCGCCGAGGACGGCGACCAGGATCGTCCTGAACCGGGTCAGCCATTTGTCGGTGGCGACGATCCCGGAGATCAGGGGTGGTCCGGCGGAGGCCACGGGCGGCACGCTCCTCGGGGCGGGGGTGCGGGCAGAATCGCGGACGGTTCTACCGCACCAGACCCCGGTCACGCACAATACGGACGTTTCAGTCCTTGTTGGCCCCGTGGACGCGGACGAAGTCGTTGATCTCGTAGTAGACGTCGATGGACTCGCCGGCGTCGCCCCAGAACCCGTCGATGACGTCGTACTCCATCAGCCGGCGCTCCACGTACCAGTTGTTGACGTCGGTGATCTCCAGCTCGCCCCGGCCCGACGGCTGCAGGGTCGGGATCACCTCGAAGACGTGCTCGTCGTAGAAGTAGATGCCGGTGACCACGTAGTTGCTCGGCGGGTCGTCGGGCTTCTCGTGGATGCGGACGACCCGGCCGTCGCCGTCCAGCTCGGGGACGCCGAGGTGGCGCAGGTGGGCCGGGTCGTCGATGCGGGCCAGGACGATGCGGGACCCGGATTCCTGGGCCAGGAAGTTGGTCACCGCCGGGCGCAGGCTCCGCTCGACCACGTTGTCGGCCAGCATGACCACGACCCGGTCCCCGTCGACGAAGCGCTCGGTCAGCCCCAGGGCCTCGGCGATGCCGCCCGGCCGTTCCTGGTAGGCGTACAGCAGCCGGTCGATGCCGTACTCGTGGCCGTTGCCGAGCAGGCGAAGGAACTCGCCGGCGTGGGTGCCCCCGGTCACCACCATCAGCTCGGTGATGCCGGCCGAGACCAGCGTCTCGATGGCGTAGGTGACCATCGGCCGGTCGTAGATCGGCAGCAGGTGCTTGTTGGTGATCCGGGTCAGGGGATGCAGCCGGGAGCCGGTTCCACCGGCGAGGATGACGCCCTTCACTGGGCTTGGTCCTCTCCTGTCGTCAGGCGCCGTACTTGGTGAGGCGGCCGGCGGCGGCGAGCAGCTGGGGCAGGAGATGCTTGGCCTCGAAGCGGCCGAGGGAGCCCTGGCGGCAGGTGACCTCGTCGAAGGCGGGGAGGCCGTCGGCGGCGGCGGTGCCGCCCCACAGCAGCACCGGGACCGGGTGCCAGGAGTGGGCGGCCATCTGGGCCGGGGTCGAGTGGTCGCCGGTGACGGCCAGGACCTCGATCCCCGCGTCCAGCATGCGCGGGACGAGGGCGTCGACCTCCTCGATGGCGGCGACCTTGCGGTCGAAGTCGCCGTCCTCGCCGGCCGAGTCGGTCTTCTTCATGTGCATGAACACGAAGTCGTGCTCGGGCAGCAGCTCGGCCAGGGCGTCGACCTCCTCGGGGGCGCCCCCGTCGACCTGGTGGGTCTCGAAGCCGAGCAGCCTGGAGATGCCGACGTACATCGGGTAGGCGGCGATGGCCAGCGCCTTGACCTGGTAGCGCTGGGGGAAGCTGGGCATGTCCTTGACGCTGTCGAAGCCGCGCAGGAGCAGGAAGTTGCCCCGCTCCCGGCCGGCGAGCAGGGTCCGGGCCTGGTCGAGGATCTGCTTGACCAGCTCGGCGGTCCGCTTGGCCTCGGGCGTGCGGGCCTGCGGCTCGAGCGGGGGCACGCCGACCACCTGGGGGTCGGTGTCGGTCACGTCGCGGTCCAGCCCGGGGCCGCGCAGCACCAGCAGGCCGCGGTGCTCCCGCTCGGGCTGGAGGAAGAACTCGACCCCGTCGAGCCGGATCTCGCGCATCAGCAGCTCGCAGATGGCGGCCGCCTCCTCGGTGGGCAGCCGGCCGGCCCGGCGGTCGGTGATGACGCCGTTGGCGTCCAGGGTGCAGAAGTTGACCCGGGCGGCCACGTCGCCCGGCTGGAGCTCGAAGCCGATGCCGGCCGCCGACAGGGCGCCGCGGCCGATCTCGTACTCGAGCGGGTCGTAGCCGAACAGGCCGAGGTGGCCGGCGCCCGACCCGGGGGTGATGCCGCGGGTGACCGGGTCGTGGAGTCCCAGGGAGCCCTCGCCGGCCAGCCGGTCGAGGTTGGGGGTGTTGGCCTCGGTGAGCTCGGAGCCGCGCTCGGTGGTCCGGTAGCCGCCGAGGCCGTCCATCACCAGCAGGAGGGCCTTCATGCCCTCGGGCCTTGCCATCTCGGTCACGACGGACTCGGTGGTGAGCGTCGACATGGGCGCCTCCGAACCAGCGGGGGTACTGGCTTGGGAGTCTACGGGCCGCGAGCCGGCCGGCGCGAGACGCGCAAAGGGTGACGACCCCCAGGAACCCCGTCCGGTTGACCGGCGGGCAAGCCCGCCTGCTCCCGGCCGATTGGGCCCCTGGGGGTCATCGGCGCCCCGAGGAACTCCCGTGGCCTTCCCGAGAACGACTCGCGAAAGTCCCGTCCTACGACCCAGAGGCCGCTTGGACCTCGCCGCGGGATGGCAGATTGCGCGTACCCACCGTCCGCGACGCGCCTTCCGGGCCCGTCAGCCCTTCTAGCGGGAACTCCTATCCGGATTTCCCAGTCCTACCGCGTCGGCCCCTCGGGGCAGAGCGGAATCTAGAAGGCGGCCATGCGTCCGTCAAGGCGACGTTTCCGCTGGTCAGACGCGTATGTCCAGGTAGAGACGGGTAGAATTACTCTGATGGAATTTCCGATGAACGGGCGGAGCCCTCGGCCAGGCGGGCCCGCCAGGCTTTTTCGGCGGCAATGCTCGATGCGAACCCAATCTCCACCGCGGGCAAATAGGCGGCATCGGCGAGATCCAGCACCGAGCCGACCACCCGGTCGACCTCCTCGGCGGTCACCGCCCGCAGCGGGACCTGGCCGACCAGGAACAGGTCGCCGGCCTCGTCGAGGGTGAACCGGAGCACGTAGCTGGTCGCCTGGCGCAGCAGCAGGTCGCGGTAGAGCCGCTCGCGCTGCTCCTCGGGCGCCCGCATGAAGAACGACTCCACCCGCAGGGTCCGGTCCCCCACCGCCAGGTGGACGCCGATCCCGAGCTTGCGCTCGCCGGCCAGGCGCAGGAACCAGCGCCCGTCGCCCAGCTCCTCGGCGGCCACGCCGGCGTCGGCGACGAACTCGGCCACCGCCGCCACCGCCGCCGCCCGCACGTCCTCCGGTTCCGGTCCCTGGTTCACGAGGGCTTGAGACTACCCTGGGGCTCGACCCCCGACGAGGGATGGGAGGAACGATGGCGGCCATCCGCGTGACCGGCCTGCGCAAGCGGTACGGCGAGCTGGAAGCCGTCCGCGGCATCGACTTCGAGGTCGCCGAGGGGGAGTGCTTCGCGCTGCTGGGACCGAACGGGGCCGGCAAGACGACGACCGTGGAGATCCTCGAGGGGTACCGGGACCGCGACGCCGGCGAGGTCGAGGTGCTCGGCCTCGACCCGCAGCGGGGCGGGCGGGACCTCCGCGAGCGGGTCGGCATCGTGCTCCAGTCCTCCGGCCACTTCCGCGAGCTCAGCGTGCGCGAGGTGCTGGAGCTGTTCGGCGGCTACTATCCGGCCCCGCGCCCCACCGGGGAGGTGATCGACCTGGTCGGCCTGGGCGAGAAGGCCGGCGCCCGGGTCAAGACGCTGTCGGGCGGCCAGCAGCGGCGGCTCGACCTGGCCCTCGGGCTGGTCGGCGACCCGGACCTGCTCTTCCTGGACGAGCCGACCACCGGGTTCGACCCGTCGGCCAGGCGGCGTTCCTGGGAGCTGATCGAGAGCCTGCGCGAGCTCGGCAAGACGATCCTGCTCACCACCCACTACATGGACGAGGCCCAGAACCTGGCCGACCGGGTGGCGATCCTGGCCGCCGGCCGGGTCGTGGCCGCGGGCACGCCCGACTCGCTGGGCGGCCGCGACGAGGGCGAGGCGATGATCTCCTTCCGCCTGCCGGCCGGCGCCACCCTGGCCGACCTGCCGGCCGGCCTGCCCGGCCGGCCGGCGCCGCGCGAGGACCGGGTCGAGCTGCGCACCACCGAGCCCACCAGGGCCCTCAACCTCCTCACCGGGTGGGCCCTGGCCCGGGGCGAGGAGCTGGACGCCCTGACCGTGGCCAGGCCCTCCCTCGAGGACGTCTACCTCCAGCTCACCAGCGCCCAGGAGCCGGCCCATGCCTGACCGTCCCCGGGGCCGCCCGGCGGACCTGGCCCTGCTCTGGCGCCAGGTCCGCGCCCAGAACAAGCTGTTCCTCCGCAACCCGTTCTCGGCCTTCTTCTCGCTCGCCTTCCCGGTGATGTTCCTGCTGCTGTTCGGCTCCCTCAACGGCGGCGGCCGCATCGAGGAGCTGGGCGGTATCCGCTACATCCAGTTCCTCGCCCCCGGCATGCTCGCCTTCGCGGTGATCTCCACCTGCTACATCGGCCTCGTCACCGGGGTGGCCATCAACCGCGACGAGGGCCTGCTCAAGCGGGTGCGGGGCACGCCGCTGCCGCCGTCGGTCTACATCACCGCCCGCATCCTGTCGGCGGTGTGGTTCTCGATGGTCAGCGCGGTGGTCATGGTGGTCGCGGCGGTGCTGCTGTTCCGCGTGGAGGTGATCGGCCGGATGCTGCCCGCCGCGGCGGTGACCCTGCTGGCCGGGGCGGCCTGCTTCTGCGCCCTGGGCATGGCGGTGGCCGCGGTCATCCCCAACGGGGAGGCGGCGCCGGTGATCGCCAACTTCACCTTCTTCCCCATCGCCTTCGTCTCCGACCTGTTCTTCCCCACCGCCGGCGCCCCCGCCTGGGTCGGCACCGTCGGATCGATCTTCCCGGTCAAGCACTTCGCCGTGGCCCTGGAGACGACCTTCAACCCGTTGGCCCATGGCAGCGGGTTCCAGTGGGGGCACCTGGGCATGCTGGCCCTGTGGACGGTCGCCGGGGTGGTGGTGGCCGTCCGCTTCTTCCGCTGGGAGCCCCGCGTCGGGGCGGCGGGCGGCGGTCGCCGCCGGGCCGGTCGCCGGGGCCGGGTCGCCGAGGCCGACCCGGCGGCCTAGCCCGCCCAGGCGAGGAGGACGACGGTGGCGGTGCGGCTGGCGGACCTGTTGGCGGGGCTGTCGCGGCTCGCCGACCTCGGGTTCGGGCTGCAGGCGGGCGAGGCGCTCCGTTCCTGCGCGCTCGCCACCAGGTTCGCCCGGTCGCTCGACCTGCCCGACGACGACGTCCGGGCGGCCTTCTACACCGCGCTGCTGCACCACGTCGGCTGCACCGGCTACGCGCACGAGACCGCCCGGCTGTTCGGCGACGAGCTCGTCCTGAACGCGGCCGCGGGGCGGAGCGACCCCGCGGACCCGCGGGACCTGTTCACGACCTTCCTCCCGCTGCTCACCGGGGGACGGCCGCCGCTGGAGCGGGCCCGGCTGGCGCTCACCGCCGTCACCCGGGGCAGCCGGTTCGGGAAGGCCTACACCACCGCGGCCTGCGAGGTCGGGCGGGACGCGGCCCGCCGCCTGCGGCTGCCGGCCGACGTGCAGCGCAGCGTCTACCACGTCTACGAGGAGTGGCGGGGCGGCGGCGTCCCGGCCGGTCTGGCCGGCGACGACCTCCCGGTCGGGTCGCGGCTGGCCCGGCTGACCGGCATCGCGGTGCTGTTCGACACCATCGGCGGGGTCGAGCTGGCGGTCGACGCGGTCCGGCGGCGCGGCGGCGGCATGCTGGACCCGTGGATGGCCAGCCGGTTCGCGGACCGCGCCGAGGCGCTGCTGGGCGAGATCGACACGACCGACCCGCGGGCGCTCGTGCTGGAGGCGGAACCCGACCCGGTGGTGTCGGTGCCCGACGACCAGCTGGCGGAGGTCGCGGCCACCTTCGCCGACCTGGCCGATCTGAAAACGCCGTTCACCCACGGGCATTCCAGCGGCGTCGCCGCGCTGGCCCGTGGCGCCGGCGAGCGGCTCCGGCTCCCGCCGGACAGGGTCGCCGACCTCGAGGTGGCCGGGCTGCTGCACGACGTCGGCCGGGTGGCCGTCTCGGACGTGGTGTGGGAGAAGCCGGGCAGCCTGAACGCCCACGAGTGGGAGCAGGTCCGGCTGCACGCCTACCACTCCGAGCGGATCCTCGCCGGGTCGGAACGGCTGGCGTCGCTGGCCCCCATGGTCGGGATGCACCACGAGCGCGTCGACGGCGGCGGCTACCACCGCGGCTGCGGGGGCGCCGACCTCTCCATGCCGGCCCGGACGCTGGCGGCGGCGGACGCCTACCAGGCGATGACCCAGCCCCGGCCCCACCGGCCCGCGCTGGCCCCGGACCAGGCCGAGCAGCGGCTGCTCGCCGACGCCCGCAAGGGGGTCCTCGACGGCGACGCCGTCGGCGCCGTGCTGGCCGCGGCCGGCCACGCCGCGGTGGCCCGCCGCCAGACGCTGCCGGCGGGGCTGAGCGCCCGCGAGGTCGAGGTGCTCGGCCTGGTCGCGGAGGGGTGCAGCAACGCCCAGATCGCCCAGCGCCTGGTGATCTCCAGGCGGACGGCCGAGCACCACGTGCAGCACATCTACACCAAGATCGGCGTGTCCAGCCGGGCCGCGGCGGCCCTGTTCGCGATGGAGCACCACCTCCTCCCGGGGAGGGATAGGTAGCCCTACCGATGCGCGCCCCCTCGCCGTCGAGCCAGTCTCGGGACCAGTCGACGAGAGGACGGGCGAGATGACTGGCATCGCCGAGGCAACCATGACGCGGGTGGCGTCCCGCGACGGCACCGAGATCGCCGTCTGGAGCAGCGGCCAGGGGCCACCGCTGGTGCTGGTGCACGGGGCCGTGGCCGACCACACCCGCTGGCGGCCGCTGCTGCCCTACCTGGAGCCCCACGTCACCGTCCACGCCATGGACCGGCGGGGCCGCGGCGCCAGCGGTGACGCGCCCGGCTACGCCATCGAGCGCGAGTTCGAGGACGTCGCCGCCGTGGTCGACGCGGTCGCGGAGGCCTCCGGGTCCGCGACCGACCTGTACGGCCACTCCTTCGGCGGGCTGTGCGCGTTCGGCGGGGCGACGCTGACCGCCGGCGTCGGGAGGCTCGTCCTCTACGAGGGGTGGCCGCCCGCCGACCCCCGCGGCGCGCCAGCTCCCCCCGGGCGCTCGGCGGGCGGCTGGACGCGCTGCTGGCCGAGGGCAACCGCGATGCCGTCGTGGAGACGATGTTCCGCGAGGTCGTGCTGATGCCGGAGGCGGAGATCGCCGCCCTCCGGGCGCAGCCGGCGTGGCCGGCGCGGGTCGCCGCCGCCCCCACCATCGTCCGCGAGCTCCGGGCCATTCCCCAGGTGCCCTTCGACCCCGGGCAGGCGGCGAGGATCGCCGTGCCGACCCTGCTGCTGACCGGCTCGGACAGCGACGACCCGTTCGCGGCCGACATCGCGACCGTGGCCGCGGCGCTGCCCGACGCCCGCGTCGGAGTCCTCGACGGCCAGCGGCACGTCGGTGACATCCTCGCCCCCGAGCTGTTCGCCCGGCGCCTGCTCGCGTTCCTGGGCGAGCGGCGATGACGGCCACCGAGGTCGGGACACGCCGGTTCGACGTCCGGTCGGCCGACGGGACGCCGCTCGCCGTCTGGGCCGGCGGCGAGGGGCCGCCGCTGGTGCTGGTGCACGGGTCGATGTGCGACCACACCGCCTTCGACCCGCTGGTCGCCGAGCTGCGCGGCGACATGGCCACCTACGCGATGGACCGCCGCGGGTTCGGGGCGAGCGGCGACGCCGCCGGCTACGCCATCGAGCGGGAGTTCGAGGACGTCGCCGCGGTGGTGCGGGCGGTGGCGGCCCGCACCGGCGGGCCGGTGGCGCTCTGGGGCCACTCGTACGGGGCCGGCTGCGCCATGGGCGGCGCCGCCCTGACCGGCGACGTCCACCGTCTGGTGCTCTACGAGCCCGGTCTCGGCATCCCCTACCCGGCCGGTTCGATCGAGGAGGTCGAGGCGGCGCTGGCCGCGGGGGACATGGAGACGGCGGTGCGCCTGGTGCTGGTCGGGATCGTCGGGGTGACCGAGGCGGAGATGGACGCCCTGCGGTCCGGCCCCCGCTGGCCGACCATGCTCGCCAGCGTCCCGACGGTGCCGAGGGAGTGCCGGGCCGAGGACGGCTGGCGCTACCGGCCCGGCGCTCTTCGACGGGATCGCGGCCCCGACCCTCATGCTGGCGGGCTCCGAGAGCCCGCCCGTGCTGCGCGAGGCGACCGACCTGGCGGCGGCGGCGATCCCCGGCGCCCGGGTCCGGATGCTCCAGGGGCATGCCCACCTCGCCATCAGGACCGACCCGGCCATGGTCGCCGCCGCCATCCGCCAGTTCGTCCTGGGGTGACCCGGCTCAGCGGCTGAGGCGCTGCCAGCGGTGGACGGCCAGGGGGAAGAAGACGGCCAGGATGAGCAGCGGCCAGACCACGGCCAGCAGCAGCGCGTGCTGGTCGGCCCAGGACACGCCGCCCCAGCCCGGGTTGCCGAACAGCTCGCGGGTCGCGGAGATGGTGGCCGACAGCGGGTTCCACTCGGCCACCGCCCCGAGCCAGCCCGGCATGGTGGCGGTGGGCGCGATGGCGTTGCTGAGGAAGCCGAGCGGCCAGACCAGGATCTGCACGGCCACGACCGCCTCCGGGTTCCTGACGAGCAGGCCGAGGTAGATGCCGACCCAGACCAGCGCGAACCGCAGCCAGAGCAGCAGGCCGACCGCGGCCAGGGTGTCGGCGGCGCTCCCGTACCAGCGCCAGCCGACCAGCAGCCCACAGGCGAGCAGCACGGCCAGGCCGAGGCCGGAGTTGAGCATGTCGGCGGCGCCGCGGCCGGCGACCACCGCCGAGCGGGCCATCGGCATGGCCCGGAACCGGTCGGTGACGCCCCGGGCGGCGTCGGTGGTGACGGCGACCATGGTCGCCTCGACGCCGAAGAGCATGCTGAGGGCGAACATCCCCGGCATCAGGAACTCCCGGTAGCTCCCGCCGCCCGGCACCGTCATGGCCCCGCCGAACAGGTAGCCGAACATCAGGACCACCATCACCATGAAGAGCAGGTTCAGGACCAGCGTGGCCGGCTGGCGGGCCCAGTGGGCCAGGTCGCGACCGGTCACGGTCCAGGCGTCAGCCAGCGACCAGCGCAGGCGCTGGAGCGGCGTCCGGGGCATGGGCGGGGTCGGCACGGTCGGCACGGTCATGCCGTCACCTCCTGGGGTCGCTCGTCGGCCGGCTCGGTGTGGTGGCCGGTGAGGTGGAGGAACACCTCGTCCAGGGTGGGGCGCCGCAGGGCGATGTCCTCGACGGCGACGCCGGCGTCGCGCAGCGCCCAGGCCGCATCGGTGAGCGCGGCCACCCGGTCGCGGACGGGGACGCTGACCCGGCGGGTGTCGGGGTCGGCCTCGGCCCCGGACCCGGCCGCCCGGCCGAGGATGGCCGCGGTGGCGGCGAGCTGGTCGGCCCGCTGGACGACGACGTCGATCCGGTCGCCGCCCAGCTTCGACTTGAGCTGGTCGGGCGACCCCTCGGCGATCACCCGGCCGTGGTCGATCACCGAGATCCGGTCGGCCAGCTGGTCGGCCTCGTCCAGGTACTGGGTGGTCAGCAGCACCGTGGTGCCGCCGGCGACCAGCGCCCGGACCGCCTCCCAGACCTCGTTGCGGCCGCGCGGGTCGAGCCCGGTGGTGGGCTCGTCCAGGAACAGCACGGGCGGGGCCAGGATCAGGCTGGCCGCCAGGTCGAGCCGCCGCCGCATCCCACCCGAGTACTGCTTGACCGGCTTGCCGCCCGCCTCGCCGAGCCCGAACCGCTCCAGCAGCTCGTCGGCGCGGCGACTGGGCCAGCCGGGCGCCCAGGTGGTGGAGCCGGCCGAACAGGACCAGGTTCTGGCGGCCGCCGAGGACCTCGTCGAGGGCGGCGTGCTGGCCGAGCAGCCCGATGCGGTAGCGGACCTGGGCGGCCTGGCGGACCACGTCGAAGCCGGCCACCCGGGCCTGGCCGCCGTCGGGCCGCAGCAGGGTGGCCAGGATCCGCACCGCGGTGGTCTTGCCGGCGCCGTTGGGGCCGAGGAGCCCGCAGACCGAGCCCTCGGGGACGGCCAGGTCGAAGCCGTCCAGGGCGTTGGCCGGGCCGTAGCGCTTGCGCAGGCCCTCGGCCAGGACAGGTAGCGTTGCCATCTGCACCGCCTTACTCTATACACTGTACGGAGTACAGATGCACGATACCGTACGCCATACGGAGTTGCAAGGGTGACGACCGACTACAGCGGTGGGGGCGACCCGGCGCGGAGCCTGCCCCTGCTCTGGCGGGACCAGAAGCGCCCCACCCGGGGGCCGCGGCCCGGCCTGACCGTCGACCGGATCGTGGCCGCCGCCGTCGAGCTGGCCGACGCCGAGGGGCTGGGCGCGCTGTCCATGCGCCGGGTCGCCGACCGGCTCGGGGTCGGGACCATGTCCCTCTACACCTACGTGCCCGGCAAGGCCGAGCTGCTCGACGTCATGCTGGACACGGTCCTGGCCGAGGTGGCCAGGCCGGACGGGGCCGGGGGCTGGCGGGCCGGGCTGGAGCGCCGCGCCCGGGAGGACTGGGCGCTGTTCCACCGCCACCCCTGGATGCTGCAGATCTCCCCGGCGCGTGCCCTGCTCGGGCCCAACGAGACCGAGCTGTTCGAGGCAAGCCTGAGCGCGGTCGCCGGGACCGGCCTCAGCGGCGCCGAGATGGTCCTGGCGGTCAGCCTGGTCGGCGAGTACACCAGGGGCGCGGCCCAGAGCGCGGTCGGGGCCGCCATGGCCGAGCAGCGCACCGGCATCTCCGACGAGCAGTGGTGGGCGGCCCGCGAGCCGCTGTTCGACAAGTACTTCGACCCCAGCCGCTACCCCAACGTGACCAGGGTGGCCGCCGAGGGCGCCTTCGAGCAGCCGGCCGGCGACGCCACCTACACCGTCGCCCAGGCCCAGCAGAGCTTCGAGTTCGGCCTCGCCCGGGTCCTGGACGGGATCGAGGCG
>CAVTCL010000004.1:0-187395 GCA_963733175.1 uncultured Actinomycetota bacterium | reverse complement strand
CCATGGAGATCAACCGGAACGCACCAGCAACCGCGGACGGTGAGCTGCGGATCGACGCCGATCCCCAGACCGTGTTCGCGGTGATCTCGGCCATCGACCAGTGGCCGTCCTGGAACCCCGACGTCAAGTCGGTGAGCGTGGAGGGCCCCGTCCAGCCGGGCACGGTGTTCCGGTGGAAGGCCGGGCCCAGCTCCCTGACCTCGGTCCTGCAGGTCGTCGACCCGCCCCGCGAGATCGCCTGGACCGGCACCACCATGGGCATCAAGGCCGTGCACGTGTTCCAGTTCCGAGCCAGCGACGGCGGCACCATGGCGCGTTCGGAGGAGTCCTGGGAGGGCCTGATCGCCAGCCTGCTCAAGGGCTACAGCCGCAAGACCCTGGACAAGGGCATCCGCAGCGTCCTGGCCCACCTCAAGACCGAGGCCGAGCGCCGAGCCGCGACAGCCTGAGCGGTGTCCCTGACGACCCGGTCCTGTCCAAGTTGGCGATGCTGGCGTGGGCGCGTTCAGCCGGTGGGCAGGGCGAACAGGCTGATGGCCAGGAAGTGGGCGGCGACCCCGGCGATGACCAGCAGGTGGAAGACCTCGTGGTACCCGAAGACCGCCGGCACCGGGTCGGGGCGGCGTAGGCCGTAGATGGCCGCTCCGGCCGTGTAGAGCAGCCCGCCGGCGACGATCAGCAGCCCGCCGGCCACGCCCAGCCGGGCGAACAGCTGCGGCATGGCCACCACCGCCACCCAGCCAAGGGCCAGGTAGACAGTCCCGCCGAGCCATCTGGGCGCGCCGGTCCAGGCGAGCTCGAGCACGATCCCGGCCACCGCTCCGCCCCAGACGACGGCCAGCACGACGGTGGCGAGTGTGCCCTGGAGGACCAGCAGGCCGACCGGGGTGTAGGTGCCGGCGATGAGCAGGAAGATCATCGCGTGGTCCAGCCGGCGCATGCGGCGTCGGGCCGGTGTGGTCCAGGTGACCCGGTGGTACAGGGCACTCACCCCGAACATGGCCGACACCGAGGCGGCATAGATCGCGGCCGCGACCGACGCCCTGGTGGTGGCGGCGAGGACGACCAGCAGGGTGCCGCCGACGAGCGAGACGAAGAACGCGTACTGGTGGAACACCCCACGCAGCCGCGGCTTGACCCGGACCTCAGGAACGGCCGCAGCCGGGACCCGACCACCGCGGGACGTGGTGGATCGGACCAGTCGCGCCTTGGGCATCAGGGACTCCGGGCTCGGGGAAGCAAGCGTACCCGGCCATGCCGCCAAGGCGCGGCCCCCGGCCAGTTCCCACATGTCGACCGCCTGCTCGCCGCATGACCGGCGAACCCGCCGATCCGAGGCGCCATCCCGGCGCGTAGCGTCAGGCAGGACAGGTGAGGCTGCCCTTGAGAAGGTGAGATCCTGACCCGGGCGCGGCAGGTCGTCATCGTCGGCGCTGGCGTCGGTGGGCTCTGCGCGGCGATCGCCCTGCGCAACCACGGCCTTGAGGTCGTGGTTCTCGAGCAGGCTGCCGAGATGCGCGAGATCGGCGCCGGCGTCCTGTTGCGGCCGAACGCGATGCGGGTGCTGCGGCGGCTGGAACTCGGGGCGGCCGTCGAGGAGGCGGGCGCGGTCGCGGCCGATGCGGTCCTCCGCAGCTCACAAGGAACTCCACTCGGAGCAGGCCTGGCGGAGAGGGATGTGGCCCGCTTCGACGCGCCAACCGTCGTGGTGCACCGGGGACTGCTCCAGACGATTCTGCTGGCCGCCCTCGACCAGCACGTCCTCCGGCTCGGGGCGAGATGCGTCGGGGTCGCCCAGGATGCGGCGGGGGTGACGGTCAGCCTGGCCGACGGGAGCACAGAGCACGGCGACCTCGTCGTCGGTGCTGACGGCCTCCACTCGCAGGTACGGACGGTGCTGGTGGGGGATGGGCCTCCCCGCTACTCCGGCTACACGGCGTGGCGTGGCATCGTGCCGCTCGACCGGTCGCTGGCCGATCGGCTCCGCCCCGGCGAGTCGTGGGGTCGGGGCTGCCTCTTCGGCGTCGCCATGGTCGGTGGCAGCCAGGCGTACTGGTGGGCGAGCGCGCGTATCGGTGAGCGTGTGGGCGGGTCACCGGCCGAGGAGAAGGCGGCGATGGAGCGTCGTTTCCGGATCTGGCACGAGCCGATCCCCGAGCTGATCGACGCGACGCTGGAGCAGGCGATCGTCCGCAGCTGCCAGTACGACCGGCCACCGCTCAGGCGCTGGTCGGCGGGCCGGGTCGGCCTGCTCGGCGACGCCGCCCATCCGATGCTGGCCAGCCTCGGTCAAGGTGCGTGCCAGGCGATCGAGGACGCAGCCGCCCTCGGCGACGCCGTCGGCGCCGGCTCCGACGTCACCGTGGCCCTGCGGGCCTACGGCGCTCGCCGGGCACCGCACGCGGCGGCGGTCGTCCGCCGGTCCCACAGGGCGGCCCGGCTGGCGCATCTGCGGCAGCCGCTGGCCGTTGCGGCGCGCGACACGTTCCTCCGCCTGCGGTAGGTGCTACCCGCCGGCGGGGCTGTGGCGTGGCTGGCGTCTGCGGCGGCTACCATCGAGCCCATGCTTCACGGCCGCCATGTGGAGTGCGCAGCGATCGACCGCTTGCTTGCCGATGCGAGCGAGCTACGCAGTGGTGCGCTGGTCGTTCGCGGCGAGGTCGGTGTGGGCAAGTCGGCGCTGCTCGCCTACGCCGCCGATCGTGCCACCGAGGAGACGCGGGTGCTGTGGGGGGCCGGCGTCGAGTCGGAGTCGGAGTTGGCGTTCGCCGCCCTGCATCAGCTCGTCCGGCCCGTGCTCGACCATGTCGAACGGCTTCCAGGTCCTCAGGCGGCCGCCCTGCAAGGCGCCTTCGGGCTGGCCACCGCCCAGGGCACCGACCGCTTCCTGATCGGCGTGGCGGCGCTGAGCCTGCTCGCGGAGGTCGCCGAGGAGCGGCCGCTGGTCTGCCTGGTGGACGACGCGCAGTGGCTGGACCAGCCGTCGACCGATGCGCTCACCTTCGCTGCCCGGCGTCTCGAGGCCGAGGGGATCGTGTTGCTGGTGGCCGCCCGCGACGACGACCTCCAGGTGTTCACGGCGCCCAGTTTCGACGAGCTTCGTCTCAACGGGCTGGACGCCGACGCTGCCGGCGCACTGCTCACCGAACAATTCCCAGCCGGACTCGCGCCGGATGTTCGTGCGCGCCTGATCGAGGTCACCCAGGGCAACCCGCTGGCCCTGCTCGAGCTCCCGGCGTCGCTGAACCCCGACCAGCTCGCCGGGCGGGCTCCGCTTCCCGACCCGTTGCCGGTCAGCGCCGGCGTCGAGCGGGTCTTCGTCGAGCGGGTCCGTCGCCTGCCGGAGTCGACCCAGACGCTGCTCCTTGCCGCGGCGGCCGAGGAGACCGGCGATCCGGCGGTCATCTTCCGTGCCGGGCGGGCGCTCGAGACCGGCGAGCAGGCGTTCGGGACAGCCGAGACGGCTGGACTGGTACGCCTCGCCGAGGGCCGCATCCGGTTCCACCATCCACTGGTGCGCTCGGCGGTGTACCGGGGGGCGACGTTCAGCCAGCGGCAGGCCGTCCACCGAGCGCTCGCGGCTGCCCTGCTGGGCGAGGAGCATGCCGACCGTCGCGCCTGGCATCGGGCGGCCGCGGCCGTGGAGCCCGACCCCGAGGTCGCCGACGAACTCGAACGCTCGGCCGAGCGGGCGCGGCGCCGCAGCGGGTACGCGGCCGCCGCGAGGGCACTTGAGCGCTCGGCTGAGCTCACCACCGCCGAGGACCTGCGCAGCCGCCGCCTGGCGGACGCCGCGGACGCCGCCTGGCTTGCTGGCCAGCCGGAACGGGCGCTCGAGCTGCTGGACCGTGTAGCCGAAGGCGTTCTGGAGCCACGCCTGCGGGCAGACGTCACGCACCTGCGCGGCATGATCGAACTGCGTCGTGGCGTGCCGGCCGATGCGTTCACCATCCTGGCCGCCGGCTCGGCCCAGGTGGCGCCGTTCGACCCCGTCAAGGCACTGGCGATGCTGCTACCGGCCAGCGAGGCGGCCTCCTACGCGGGGGATACCGCGCTGACGATCGAGGCGGCGCGCCGCGCGGCCGCCCTGCCGCGTGGCGAACGGCGCGTCGACCAGTTCACGCTGGGCCTGCTCGTGGGAATCGGGAGTCTCCTGGAGGGCGACACCGCTCGGGGCGCGCCGTTGCTGCGCGAGGCCGTGACGCTGGCACAGACCTTCGATGATCCCAGCCGGCTCGGCTTTGCCGGCGCGGCGGCCCGCTACCTCGGTGATGACACCGCCACCCACGACTTCTACGCACGGGCGGTCGCCCGAGCCCGCGCCACCGGCGAGCTCATCCTGCTCCCGTATCTCCTGGAGTCCCTCGCCGTCGCCGAGGTGGCCGCCGGCCGCTACAGCGCCGCCACGGCCAGCGCGTCGGAAGGGCTGCGGCTGGCCAGGGAGACGGGGCAGGAGAGCAGCGTCTGCCGAAACCTCAGCACCCTGGCGCTCCTCGCGGCCATGCAGGGCCGCGAGGACGCCTGCCGGTCGTACGCCGCCGAGGCCCTGGAGCACGCGGTTCCCCGTGGCCTGCGGCTCCAGGCAGCGAGCGCGGCCTGGGCAGTCGCCCTGCTGGATCTTGCCTTGAACAGGCCGGTCGAGGCACTCGCCCGGCTCGAGACACTGACAGCGGGGTCGGAGACCGGCCATCCGGTCATCGCGCTGCTGTCCGTGCCAGACCTCGTGGAGGCCGCCGTCCGCGCCAACCAGGCCCAGCACGGCCAGACCGCGTTGGCCGGCTTCGAGCATTGGGCCACCCACACCGCCCCGCCATGGGCGCTCGCGCTCGTGCCCCGCTGCCGCGGGCTGCTGTCCGCCGGCGCGGCCGCCAACCGTCACTTCGCCGAGGCGTTGCGACTGCACGGCCCGAGCAGCCGGCCGTTCGACCGGGCCCGCACCCAGTTGCTCTTTGGCGAGGCCCTCCGCCGTGCCCGTCGGCGAGCCGAGGCGCGCGAGCACCTGCGCGCCGCCTTCACGACCTTCGAACAACTCGGCGCCTCCCCCTGGGCGGAGCGGGCAAGAACCGAGCTGCGGGCGAGCGGCGAGACGGCGCGCCAGCGCGACCCCAGCACCCTCGACCAGCTCACCCCCCAGGAACTCCAGATCGTCCGCTTCGTCGGCCAAGGGGCGACCAACCGCGACGTCGCAGCCCAGCTCTTCCTGAGCCCAAGGACCATCGACTACCACCTCCGTCAGATCTTCACCAAGCTCGGCATCTCCTCCCGGGCCGAGCTCATCCGGCTCCGCGTCGATGAGCGCGTCAGCGGCGAACCCGAGCCGGCATAGCGCGTGGCCTCACGGCCCCCCGGCCGGGACGTGAAGACTGGCGACTTCACTGATCCGACCCGGTGGCCTGGCTGCGACGCTGCTCGCCAGAACCCTTGGTCGCGTGGGTGCGCCGATCCCGCCTGGGCGCGGGAGACCTGCGCGGAGGGCCACCCCGCGGCCACCGGCCCGGAGGCCAGATGGACACCACCGCCCGCGCGACGCAGGGTGCCGACCAACCGGCCAGGGTCGCGACCAGCGGTCGCCAATCGCGACGGCGGCGACGTCCCTCCGGCGCGCCGCCGCCACTGCCCCGGCACCTCGAGACCACCGGTGTCGGGTGGCTGCTGGCCGCCGTCGGGCTCGTCGCCGTCTTCGCGATCAGCTTTGCCGCCAGCCGTCACTGGGCCGCCGTCGCGGTGACCGCCGCCGACGACCGGGTCGCGCGCTGGCTCACCGGGCTGCACAGCGGCTGGCGCATCAATGCGCTGCAGGTGGCGGCGTTTCCCGCCAGCTGGCTGGCCTCCAAGATCCTCGCCTGGTGCATCGTCGTCCCACTGCTGGTGTTCAGGCGCATTCGCCATCTGGTCGTCTACATCGTCGCCCTGGCGGTGACCTCGCAGCTGGCCCTGGTCCTGTCGGCCGTGCTCAAGCGGCCCAGGCCGTTCGGGGTCGTCATCGACGGGAGCTGGAACGGCTATGCGCTGCCGTCGATCCAGGTAGCCATCCTGGCCGCGAGCCTGGTCAGCGTGCTCTACGTGCTGGTGCCGGAGGGCCGCTGGCGGCAGGCCGGCAAGTGGGCGGCGACCGCGATCGTCGCGCTGGCGGGCCTGGCCCGGGTCGCGCTCGGCCTCGACGCCCCGACCGACGTGCTGCTCGGCGCCGTCATCGGCGTGACCGTCCCGCTGCTGGCCTTCCGCTGGTTCACCCCCAACGAGGTCTTCCCGGTCAGCTACCGGCGCGGCAGCAGCGCCCACCTGGACGTCGGCGGGAAGCGGGGGCAGGCGATCCGCCGTGCCCTCTCCGACCAGCTCGGCCTGGAGATCGAGGAGGTCAAGCCGTTCGGGCTGGCCGGGTCGGCCGGCTCCACCCCGCTGCGGATCAAGGTCAGGGGCGACCCGCCGACGATCCTGTTCGGCAAGCTGTACGCCCGCAGCCACCTGCGCTCGGACCGGTGGTACAAGCTCGGCCGGGAGCTGCTGTACGGCCGCCTGGAGGACGAGAAGGCGTTCAACACCGTCGGCCGGCTGGTCCAGCAGGAGGACTACGCGCTGCGGCTGCTCCGCGACGCCGGCCTCCCCACGCCGGCCCCCTACGGGGTGGTCGAGCTCACCCCGGAACGGGAGTACCTGCTGGTCACCGAGTTCTTCGACGGCGCCACCGAGCTCGGCGACGCCGAGGTCGACCAGGGCGTGATCGACGACGGCCTTGGCATCATCCGCAAGCTGTGGGACGCCGGGCTGGCCCACCGCGACGTCAAGCCGGCCAACCTGCTGGTCCGCGACGGCCGCATGCTGCTGATCGACGTCGCCTTCGTCCAGGCGCACCCGAGCCCCTGGCGCCAGGCCGTCGACCTGGCCAACATGATGCTGTGTCTGGCCCTGCGCTCCAGCCCCGAGCTGGTCTACCAGCGGGCCCTGCGCCAGTTCTCGGTCGAGGAGGTCACCGAGGCGTTCGCGGCCACCCGCGGGCTGACCATGCCGTCCCAGCTCCGCAACCTCATGCGGGCCCAGGGCCGCGACCTGCACGCCGAGTTCCTCGAGCTGCTGCCCGAGCGGCCCCGCCCGATCGCCATCCAGCGCTGGAGCATCCGCCGGATCGGGCTGGCCGTGCTCACGCTGCTCCTCGCCATCGCCGTCCTCGGCATCGGGTGGGGCCGGCTCATCCACGACAGCGACGTCGAGAACGCGCCGATCCGAGGCGCAGACGCTCCGCTGCGAGTCCCACGAGCCGCTCCTGCTCATGGCCCAGTCGGTGCCCACCGCCTCGTTGGTGCCGTGCATCGAGCTCCTCCCGGCCGGCTGGACGCTTGGCGACGTGGTGGTCGGCGACGGCGGGTCCCAGTTCACGCTGACCAGCGACCGGGGCGGTGTCCTGGTCGCGGAGCTCACCGCCTCGTGTGACCTGGCCGGGGCGGTCGAGCTGACCTCCGAGCAGCCGGGGGCACGACGGTATCTGTCGATCGACCGAAACGCCGCCGGAGTCGCGATGACCCGTGCCTACACCTTCCCGGGCGGCTGCGTCACCCAGCGCCTGGTCGCACCCGAGGCCAGCCGCCAACGGCTGGCCGGCGAGTCGTCGTCCGCGCTGGGATTCACCACCCGCGACGACCTCGCCGCCGCGCTCAGGCGCGACTCCGGCGGCCGGCTCGACCTCGACGTGGCCGCGAGATGATCGTCATCGGCCACCGGGGCGCCAGCGGCTACCGTCCGGCCCATGCGGGGCCACTCCATGAGACAGGGTTGGGAGGCAGATGACATGCGGCGACTTCGTGCCGTGCTCGGCGAGGCCCGCGGGTCGAACCAGCTGCAGGAGCTGGCGCGGTGGCTGAACCCGGTGGCGGCATCTCCGGCGGCACCCCGGGAGACCGTGGCGGCCCTGGACGCCTTCGGGCCGTCGTTGATGCCGCGCAACGCGAGGCTGCACGGTGTCGCGATGGGGCTGGGGATGCTCGGGGCGCGGGCGACGACCGGCGTGGTCGAGAAGCTGACGAGGCTCGCGGTGCCGGCCGACGCTCCCCTTCCCGCACAGCTCGTGGCCCGAGCGGTGATCGGCGGTGCCGGGGCGGCGCTGGCGGCGGTTCCGGAGCGCCACTGCCACCGGTTGTGGGTGGCGTCGCTGCGGTCCACCGGTCAGCTGCTCCGGGACGGGGCCGCCGGGGCCGCCGCGCACGATCTTGGCCGCTGGGTGCAGCGGCGCTACCCGAGCCAGCCGGCTGTCCGGCCGATCGCCGTCGGCGCCATCCACACCGCGGGACTGCTCTACCGGGCAGGTCGGCGGCTGCCCGCGCGGGAGGCCGGGGTGGACCGCTGGCCGCGGCCGCAGACCTCCACGCTGCCGGGCGCGCTGGCCACCTCGTACGCCGTCACCACGCTCGGGACGGGGCTGGCCAGAGGCTTTGTCTGGTCCCGCGGCGCGCTCGAGTCCTACTTCGGGCCCGGGCCGACCAAGCGGGTGCTGGCACGGCTGGTCAACGCCGGGATCTGGGCGGGGGCGGCGGCCGCGACCTACAACGCCGGGGTCGCCTATATCGGACGGGCCAACCAGAAGGTGGACCCTGGGTATGCGACCGCGCCCGCCAGCCCGCTGGTGTCGGGGTCCCCCGAGAGCCTGCTGCCGTTCGCCGACCTCGGTCAGCAGGGACGCCGCTTCGTCACCGACGTGGTCACCCCCGAGCTGATCGAGGAGGTCATGGGTGAGCCGGCGGTCGCCCACCCGATCCGCACCTACGTCGGGTTCAACAGCGAGCCGCTGTACCAGACCGGCCGGGCCGAGCTGGCCCTGGCCGAGCTGGACCGGGCCGGCGCGTTCGAGCGGTCCTACCTGCTGCTGATCTCACCGACCGGCACCGGCTGGGTCGACCAGACGCTGATCGAGGCCGCCGAGTTCCTCACCCGCGGCGACATCGCCACCTGCTGCATCCAGTACGCCAGGTACCCGTCGTTCCTGTCGATCCAGAAGGTGGCGCTGGGCCGCCGGCAGTTCCGGCTGCTGCTGTGGGGGGTCAAGCAGCGGCTGGCCGGCCTGCCGCCCGAGGGGCGCCCGCGGGTGCTGGTCTTCGGCGAGAGCATGGGCGCCTGGACCAGTTCCGACGTGATCATGTACCAGGGCGTCGACGGCTTCGACCACTACGGGATCGACCGCGCCCTGTGGGTGGGGCTGCCGTGGCTGGCCAAGTGGTCCCGGAGCGGCATGACCCGGGGCAGCAGCACCCTCGTGCCCGAGGGGACCGTCGAGGTGTTCGACCGCCACGATCAGCTGGCGGCGCTCGATGCTGACGAGCGGGCCCGCCTGCGGGCGGTCGTCGTGTCCCACGACAACGACCCCATCGCCGTGTTCGGGCCCGACCTGCTGGTGCAGCGGCCCGCCTGGCTGGCCAACGGGCAGCGGGGCCGCGGCGTGCCCGAGCAGATGCGCTGGCTGCCGCTGGTCACCTTCCTCCAGACCGGGATGGACGCGATGAACGCGATGCTGAAGGTGCCGGGCGAGTTCACCTCGTTCGGCCACGACTACCGCGCCGACATGGCGGGGTTCGTGGGCGACGCCTACCGCCTGCCCAGCGCCACCGCCCCGCAGCTGGCGGGCATCGAGCAGACCCTCCGGACCCTGGAGCTGGAGCGGGCCGAGCGCATCAAGGCCGAGCATTCGCATGCCGCTCCGCCGGCGCCCGCGCAACGGTCCCGGGGTGACCGGGTCCGGGGTGGCGTGCCGCTCCACAGCCCACGGACCCGTGGGGCCCGCTGGATCGGGAGGCGAGGGCCGAACGGGCGGGCGAGCACCTCGGCCGCCGACGGGTCCGAGGCGAGGAGCAGCGCCTGAGCATCAACCTGATCCGCAGCGCCGAAGGATGGTGGGTCCAGCGGGGGAGCGTGGCGTTCCCGGTCGACGCCGAGCTGCCCAGCACCGCCGAGCTCTTGACCGATGGCGTGGAGCGCCGTCCGGGTGGCAGCGTCGGCCGGCGCGGGAGGGGTGCCGGCCGAGCGCCTGTCGTTGCTGTCGCCGGTGACCACGCCGTGCCGGGTGGTGGCCCAGGCGGTGAACTACCGCAGCCACGCCCAGGACGCCGGCGTCGGCGACGATCCGCCGCCGGTGTTCTTCCGCAAGAGCTCGGCGTCGGTCAGCGCCCCGACCGGCGAGGTGATCAGGCCCGCCCATGTGCGGCTGCTCGACTACGAGCTGGAGGTGGGGCTGGTCATCGGCCACCAGCTTCCCATCGGGGCCGCCGTGACCGACGCCGACCTCCCCGGCTACGTCGCCGCCGTGGTCATGTGCAACGACTTCAGCGCCCGCGACGTCCAGTTGGAGAAGGGCCAGTTCTACGAGAGCAAGTCGTATCCGACCTTCACCCCGACCGGTCCCCGGCTGGTCCTGCTGGACGCCGGACGACTTCGGGCGGCTGGTGGGGCTGCGGCTGCGGCTGTGGGTGAACGGGGAGCCGCGCCAGGACGCGACGGTGGGCGACATGATCACCCGGCCGGCGGCGGCCCTGAGCGCCCTGGCCCGGTTCCAGCCGCTGGACCCGGGTGACCTGCTCCTCACCGGCACGCCGGGTGGTACCGCCCTGCAGGCGCCGCCGGCGGTCATCGAGAAGGTGGGGGACCTGCTGCCGACGCCGCTCAAGTGGCGGGTGTTCTTCTCCCGCCAGGAACGCAACCCCGCCTACCTCACCTCCGGCGACGTGGTCACCACGTCGATCGCCACCGAGGACGGGACGCTGGACCTCGGAGCCCAGCGCATCGGGTCCGCGACGAACGCTGAAGACTGGCGACTTCCCTGATCCGATCCGTCGGCGGCGTTGTGACACTGCTCGCGGAGCCCTCGGGGTCGCATGGGTTCTGCTCGTCCGAGACGGAAGGACCGACCGACGGGAGCAACCATGACCGGCCCGGCCGCCGACGCGGAGCGGGGGACGCTGGGCGGCGGGGACGCCGTCAGCCGCCTCGTCCAGGCCAGCGACGGCGTCGAGCTCCACTGCTTCCGCTGGTACGGCGGGCGCTCGCCGCCCTGGGCGGCGGTCATCTTCCTCCACGGCATCGCCAGCCACGGAGGCTGGTTCGCCGAGACCGCCGCCGACCTCGCCACCGCCGGCGTGGCCGTCTATGCGCCCGACCGTCGCGGGTCGGGCCGCAGCGGCGGCCGGCGCGGGCACCTCGACCGCTACGAGCGCGCCCTCGACGACGTCGACGAGGTGGTGCGGCTGGTCTCGGCCGAGCACCCGGGGACGCACCTGTTCCTGGCCGCTTCGAGCTGGGCGGCCAAGCTCGGCGTCGTCTACGCCTCGCTGCGACCCGCGCCGCTGTCCGGGCTGCTGCTGCTCGGCCCCGGGCTGCTGCCCAGGGTCAGCCTCTCGCGGACGCGTCAGCTCGTGGTCGTCGTCGGCCACCTCGTCGCTCCAACGGCCCGCCTGGACATCCCGCTGACGCCGGAGCTGTACACCACCAATCCGCGCTATCTCGACGCCATCCGAGCCGACCGGCTGCGCCTGCTGAAGGCGACCACACGCTTCTTCTGGGAGACCGCACGGCTGGACCGCGGCCGCGGGCGCGCCGCCGCCGGCCTGGAGCTCCCGCTCCTCCTTCTCCAGGGCGAGGACGACGCGATGATGGACGTGGCCGGCACGCGCCACTGGTTCTCCCGGCTCGGCGTCGAGGACAAGACCTACCGGGCCTATCCCGGCGCCGGCCACACCCTGGACTTCGAGCCGGATCGCAGCCGGTATCTGGCCGACATGCTCGACTGGCTGTCGGCCCGGGTCCCATCGGGGTCGCCCCGGCCGACGGGTGGTGGTCCCTAGATGCCGACGGTGACCGAGCTGCAGCTGTTCGCGGTCGACCTTCCCTTCAAGGTCGCGTTCCGGCACGCCGCGGCCTCGCGGACCACCTCCGAGAGCCTGTTCCTCCGGGTGGGGCTGGACAGCGGCGCCCAAGGCTGGGGGGAGTCGCTCCCGCGGGCCTACGTCTCCGGCGAGCGTCGCGAGGGAGCCTTCGCCCTGCTCCGTGATTCCATCCTGCCGGCGCTGCTCGGACGGACCTTCCAGTCATTGTCGGAGGTCCACTCGTTCCTGGAGAAGTGCGACGGCCAGGCCCCCACCGAGTGGGTTCCCCCCGAGGTCCCCCAGACGTCGGCCTGGTGCAGCGTCGACCTGGCGCTGCTCGACGCGTTCGGCAGGGCGTTCGGTGAACCGGCGTCGCTCGGCGGCCAGCCATCAGCGGCCAACGCGCTGCGGAGATACCGCTACAGCGGTGTGGTGTCCGCCGGCCGCGGGTGGCCCTATGCGGTGTCGCTGCTCAAGATGCGGGCCTTCCGGTTCCCGCACGTCAAGCTGAAGGTCGAACAGGATGGGGCCGAGCAGGCGGCCAGGACGGCGCGGCGGCTGCTCGGCCGCCGGGTCGACCTCCGGGTGGACGCCAACATGGCCTGGGACGTCGAGGAGGCGCTGGAGGCCATCGGCGAGCTGCGGGCGGTGGGGATCCAGTCGTTCGAGCAGCCGATCCCCGCCGGCGACCTGGCCGGCCTGGCCCGGCTGGTGGCCGAGTCGGCGGCCGGGGTCGTGGCCGACGAGGGCCTGACCAACCGCGAGTCGCTGCAGACCCTCATCAGCCATCGGGCCTGCACGGGAGCGAACGTGCGCATCTCCAAATGCGGCGGCCTCGTCGGCGCCTACGCGCGGTGCCGGGAGGCGCTGGATGCCGGGCTCATGCTCCAGGTCGGTTGCCAGGTCGGGGAGTCGTCGCTGCTGTCGGCGGCGCACCTGACGCTCCTCCAGGCGTTGGCGCCGCTGACGCCGGGAGTTCGGTACGCCGAAGGCTGCTTCGGGCGGCACCTGCTCCGGGAGGACCCGGTCTCGCCGTCGGTCCAGTTCGGCTACGGCGGCCGCCCTCCGCGGCGGCCGGCCGGAGCAGGCCTGGGGGTCCAGGTCGACCGGGCGATGCTCGAGCGATGGACCGTCGACCAAGCCGTCGTCGTGTAGGAAGCTGAAAGGGGCGACCGATGTCGTTTGCGGGAAACCTGCTGCTCCGGGCGACGGGGCCGCGCGCGGTGAAGCGGTTCGACAAGCTGAGCCGCGCCCCCGCCCAGTCGCAGCAGCGGCTGCTGCGGGAGATCCTGGGCACCAACGCCGAGACCGAGTTCGGCCGCCGTCACGGCTTCGGTGCCATCGCGACGTTCCGGGACTACCAGGAGCGGGTGCCCATCTCCAGCTACGACGACCTGGAGCCGTACATCAACGCGGAGATGAACGGACAGCCCAACCAGCTGACCAGGCATGCGCCGGTGCTGTTCACGACCACCAGCGGGACGACCGGAGCCTCCAAGTACATCCCGATGACCAGCGAAGGCAAGCACGCCAAGTCACGCCTGATGTGGCTGTGGCTGTCGGCCCTGTATCGCGACCACCCGGGGATCGTCGGCGGCAGGATGCTCAGCGTCGTCAGCCCCGAGATCGAGTCGTACTCTCCGGGCGGCATCCCCTGCGGTTCGGAGTCCGGGCACGCCTACCGGACCATGCCCGGGCCGGTCAAGTCGATGTACACCGCCCCCTACGGGGTGTTCGCCATCGAGGACTACGAGGCCAAGTACTACACCCTGCTGCGGCTGGCCGCCGGCCAGGACATCAGCTGCATCGCCACCGTCAACCCGAGCACGATCATCCTGCTGGCCGACCGGCTCGCACGCCACGCCGAAGCCATCATCCGCGACGTGCGGGACGGGTCGCTGTCGGCCGACGTCGCCGTCCCACCAGAGCTGCGGGCGTCGTTGCACCTGAAGCCGGATCCCGAGCGCGCACGACGCCTGGAGCGGGCGGCCAGCAGCGGCGGCGGTGTGCTGCGGCCGGGGCTGGCGTGGCCGAAGCTGGCCGCGATCGGGTGCTGGAAGGGCGGCACGGTCGGCGCCTATCTGGCGAGGTTCGACACCTTGTTCCCGCAGCGGCCGCCGATCAGGGACTTCGGCTACTACGCCACCGAGCTGCGCGGCTCGGTCCCCCTCAGCGACCAGGGCGACGCCGGCGCGGTCGCGGTCGGCACCAACGTGCTGGAGTTCCATCCCGCCGGCGAGGACCGTGCCCCGGAGGGCCGTGAGCTCCTGCCGGTGGAGCGGCTGGAGGAAGGGCAGCGCTACTTCGTCTACGTCACCAACGCCTCGGGGCTCTACCGCTACGACATGAACGACATCGTCGAGGTGGCGGGACACTACGGGAAGACGCCGCTGATCCGGTTCATCCAGAAGGGCAAGGGGGTTGTCTCCTTCACGGGCGAGAAGCTCTACGAGACCCAGGTGATCGCCGCGGTCGACCAGGCGTTCGCGGCCCTGCGGGGCAGGTACCACTTCATCGCGGCCGTCGCCGAGCTGGTCGACGGGACCAGCCCCCGTCTTGTCTTCCTGACCGAGTTCGACGACCGGATCACCGATCCCGACGGCTCGGCGCTGGTCGACCAGGTGGATGCGGCGCTGGGGGACCAGAACAGCGAGTACCAGACCAAGCGGAAGTCCCTGCGGTACGGCGCCCCCATCATCCGGGTCGTACGCCCTGGCGAGTTCGACCGGTACCGCCGGCGCATGGTCGAACAGGGTCACCGTAGCGACGGCCAGTTCAAGGTCCTCCGCCTCACCAGCGACACCTCGTTCGCCGCCGAGTTCCAAGCCGAACGGGACCTGATCGGCGGCGAGGTGCCCAAGCCCGTCACCGAGCAGGTCACCCCGCCCCACGGGAGTACACCATGAAGGCAATCGTGCAGGACCGCTATGGCGGACCCGAGGTGCTGGAGTTCGCCGACATCGACCAGCCGGTGCCCACCGACAACCAGGTGCTGGTCCAGGTCCAGGCGGCCGGGGTCCATCGGGGCGACTGGCACATCATGACCGGCCTGCCCTACATGATCCGCGTCGCGGTCCCAACCCTGGGGCTGCGCAAGCCCAAGGTCCCGGTGCTGGGCATGGACGTCGCCGGACGCGTCGAGGCGGTCGGCGCCCAGGTGACCCGGTTCCGGCCCGGTGACGAGGTGTTCGGCTGGTGCGACGGCTCCTTCGCCGAATACGCCTGCGCTTCCGAGGACCACTTCGCGGCCAAGCCGGCGGCCCTCAGCTTCGAGCAGGCGGCGGTGGTGCCGATCTCCGGGTTCGCCGCCCTCCAGGGGGTCCGCGATGTCGGCGAGGTCCAGCCGGGCCAGCGGGTCCTGGTCCTGGGGGCGGCCGGCGCGGTGGGGTGGTTCGCGGTCCAGCTGGCCAAGGCGTTCGGCGGCCAGGTCACCGGGGTGGCCAGCACCAGCCAGCTGGAGCTGGTCCGCTCGGTCGGCGCCGAGGAGGTCATCGACTACACCCGCCAGGACGTCACCGATGGGACCCGTCAGTGGGATGTCATCATCGACACCGGGGGCCGCCGCAGCCTGTCGCAGCTGCGGCGGGCCCTGGCTCCCGACGGGACGCTGGTCATTGTCGGCGGTGAGGGGGGAGGACGGTGGATGGGAGGCTTCCTGCGCAACCTGCGGGCGCCGGTGCTGTCACGGTTCGTGGGCCAGCGGCTGCGGATGCTGGTCTCCAAAGAGAACCAGCAGGACCTGCAGACCTTGGGGGAGCTCATCGAGGCCGGCAAGCTCAGGCCACTCATCGGCAGGACCTACCCGCTGGGCGAGGTCCCCGAGGCCATGCGGGCGCTGGAGGCAGGCAACACCCGCGGCAAGATCGTCATCACCATGTGAGCCCACCACCTATCTGTCCACGCGCTCGGTCCATCCCGGCATGCTCGGGCTCTGGCCCTCATACAGCTCCGGGACGACCGCCGCGGCCCGCCGGAAGCGCCGGACCTGGTAGCCGAAGCACAGGGCGGCCAGGGCCAAGGCCACGACCGCGCCGGTCACCGCCGCCGCCGGGACCGGCGCCTCCAGCAGCGAGCGGAGCGCCAGGGCCACGGCCACGCCGCCCACGATCGCGTTGATGCAACCGACCATGCTGGCCGCCGTCAGCAGCAGCTGCAGCGGGCCGGTGCCACCATCCCGATGCGCTCCAGCTTGGTCATCCCCAAGGGGTCGGTGGGGGGAAGAACGCCGCCGCCGCCGGGTCCAGGCCAAGGAAGTACTCGCGGATCCGGAAGGTGCCGACGGCATAGACCATGTCCTCAATGGAGGTCTGCACCAGCCGCAGGAAGCTGAACACCCCGAGCAGGAACACCGGCGGCAGCAGCGCCAACGCGAACAGGTAGAAGGCGTCCCCCAGTTCGCTGGCTTGGCCGACGAAGGCGATGGCGATGACCATGCTGGACAGGGCGCCGAGATACAGGGTGGAGCGGCCGTTGGCCTCGGCGATGGTGCCCATGCGAGCGGTCTGGAGGTTGAACTGCTCGGTGGTCAGCGCCGACAACGCCAGCTGGCGGGCCAGCGGATCGGTGGGCTCGTCCATGCCATCCCCTTCCCGTGTGAGCGGGCGCGGCCCAGCCCGCGACGACGCCACCAGAGCATGACGGCTCAGCCGGCTGCCTGCTGGCTCTGCTCGGCGGCTCAGGCCTGGTGCGCCGGGCTGGCCAGCTTCTTGGCCGACCAGGGCGAGTGGGTGCTCGAGGTCGACCGACCCAAGCGACCCGACGTCGGACCGGGGCCAAGAGCGACGTGCTGGACGCGATCCGGGCCGGCCGGGAGGCCTTGAGTCGCGACCACTCAACCTGGGCGTGGACCGGCAGCGAACCGGGCCCTGCACACCTCGTCATGCTCCGTGAGGGCTGGCACGAGCCGACCAAGCGCTATGTGCCCGCCGCACCACCGAGGGCAAGAGCCCCCGCGAGATCCGCCGTTGCCTGACCCGGGCGGTAGCCCGTGGGCTGTATCGGCTGCTGGAACGCCAGGTCAACCTACCCACCACCAGCCGCTAGGCCTACCAGTGAGATCCACCTCCTCGCACTCGCGCGATGCGCCGCCTCGACCCGCCGTGAGGTTGGCAGAGAGGTAGGATGCGGCAGGGTCGTCGACACCGAGCCGCGATGGCACGCCGCCGCCAAGGAGGCCAGGCAGGCGAACAGCCTGAGGCTGCTGGATCCGCTCGCACACGCGTCAACCCGCTTCACCAGGTCGGCGACGGCGTCCTGGCCGCAGGCGACGCCGGCAAGGTCCTTGTGATCGCCAGGTCCAGCCTGCTGTAGCCGATACCGGGAGGTCGAGATGCGGGCCAGGGACCCCGACCACGATGGGTTCACCGACCACGACGGCACCCTGGTGTTCTATGAGGTGTATGGGGCAGGCGAGCCGACCCTGGTACTGGTGCCTTCCAACCCGATCGTCGACTCGCGGCAGTGGAAGGCCCAGGTCCCGTACCTGTCGCGCCACTACCGGGTGGTCATCTTCGACGGCCGCGGCAACGGCCGCTCCGACCGGCCAGAGGCCCCCGAGGCCTACACCGAGGAGGCGTATCTCGCCGAGCTGGAGGCGGTGCTGGACGCCACCGGCTCGGACCGGGTGGTGCTGGTCGGACTGTGCCACGACGGCGTCTGGCGGTCGCTGCGGTTCGCCGCCGACCACCCCGAGCGGGTGGCCGGCATCGTCGCCATCTCGGTCGGGGTGCCGCTGATCGCCCCGCCCCACGCCTTCAAGGGCGAGGACCGTTTCGACGAGGAGCTCGGCACCGACGAGGGCTGGGCCAAACGCAACCGCCACGCCTGGCGGCGCGACTACCGCGGGTTCGTCGAATTCTTCTTCGACCAGATGTTCCCCGAGCCCCACTCGACCAAGCAGGTCGAGGACTGCGTGGCCTGGGGCCTGGCGACCAGTGTGGAGGCCATGCTGGCCTCGATGGACGCCCCCTCCGAGCTGTCCAGAGACACAGGTCGAGGCGATCTGCCGGCGGGTCCGGCACCGCTGCTGATCATCCACGGCGACGACGACCGCTGCCAGCCGCTGGCCAGGGCGCAGCGGCTGGCCGAGCTCACCGGGGCGCCGCTGGTGGTCCTGGAAGGCGCCGGCCACCTCCCCACGGCCAGGCACCCCGTCAAGGTCAACCTCCTCATCAGAGACTTCCTCGACCAGCTCACCAGCCGTTGCTAGCTCCTCCGGCCCAACCCGTGCACCGCATTCCCACCCCCGCACCTGACCCCGCCGTGCTGCCCATCACTCAACTGGCCGCTACACCCGGAGCCATCACAGTTTGACAAGCGATAGAAGCTTCGCTCACTCGCCGTACTCGTCGTGGCGTCGGATCCAGGTCTGGAATGACTCCCCCTCGTCGCGGCCTCTGGGCGCCCGGTCGAGGATCGCGTAGTACCCCATCAGGAACTCGACTCCGCGGGCAGTGGTCGAGTAGGTGTGGTAGACGACGTCGTCGTCGAGCACGAAGGCAGTGAAGCCGAACCCTTCGGAGAGGTAGCCGACGGGATCGGTGCCGGTTGCTCTGGCATTGTGCTCGACGATCGGTGGCATCATCCCGCTCTCGAGCATCGGCGCGAGCCACTCGCGCGTCTGCTCCTCGGTCGACGAGAAGCCGTAGTCGGAGCTGAAGCCGCTGCCCCCATCCGAGACCCAGGGAATGCTCCAGCCCATGCGCCGCCTGTATGCCTGGAGCTTGTCCAGCGGCGCACGCGAGACGAGGCGCATGGTCGCGTCGCGGGCGTGCAGGTGTGGGAGGACGCCGTTCACCGCGTCGGCGATCGACGAGTTGGTCGGGCAGCCGGCCTCGTAGCCCGGTCCGAACATGAAGTGGTAGACGAGCAGCTGCGAGCGGCCGTCGAACAGGTCGCGCAGCGTCCTCGTACCCTCGTCGGTGTCGAACAGGTAGTCCTTCTCGACTCGAACCCACGGCAGCTCGCGCCGCTGGCGGGCGAGCTCGTCACCCAGCCGTGTGTGCTCCTTCTCGCGTTCGAGCAGCTTCTCGCGTGCCGCAAGCCACGCTTCGCGGCTTCCGATCCTGTGGTCAGGCATTCCTCTCTCCTGCTGTCGTGTCCCTGCGGGTTCCGCGCCGCTCGTTTGGCGGCCTGCTGATATAGACCAGCCGGCTACCCGGGAATCGCCGGGGGGGCCGCGGGGTCCTGCGCCGGTGGCGGCCCGGCTGCGGCGGCACGGTGCTCCCGTGGCAGGCCGAACGACCCGAACAGGCCCGGGCTGAGGAAGCTGACGATCCGCGCGATCCCCGTCGCGGTGACCGTTGGCACCAGCACGGCGTGCGCGTGATAGGCCCCGCCTGGTTCGCGCTGGTAGACCGCGAACGCCGGCTGCCCGTTCGCCATGACCGGAACCAGCCGGAGCCGTCCGGGCTCGGTCAGAAGGTGCAACTCGGCGCCGCGCGCCACGGCCTGACGGCCGGCAAACCAGCTCAGCAGCGGGGGCATCTCCAGCGCGACATCCTCGGCCAGCAGCTCTGCCATCGCGCTGACGTCGGCGTTCTCGACGGCCGCGGCGAACCGGTCCAGCAGCGCCCGCCGGTCCGGCTCGGCGGGCTCGGCGAGTTCGTCTTCGGCGGGCAGCGCGCGGGCGAGCTGGGCGCGGGCCCGCCGCAGGCCGCTGTTGACCGCGGTGGTCGTCGTGCCCAGCAGATCGGCCACCTGCGCGGCCGGCCACTCCAGCACGTCCCGCAGGATCAGCAGCGCGCGCTGCCGGGCGGACAGGTACTGCAGCGCCGCGACCAGGGCCAGCCGGATACCCGCCCGCGACACGGCCACCGCGGCCGGATCCTGGTGCTCGGCGGCCAGCAGCGCGTCGGGAAACGGCTGCAGCCACGGCACCTCCGGCCCGGCCACCAGCGGCGCCTCCGGGTCCTCGGCCGGGCCACCCAGCCCAGACGGCAGCGGCCGGCGGCCGCGGCGCTCGATCGCGGTCAGGCACACGTTGGTCGCGATCCGGTACAGCCAGGTCCGTAGCGACGAACGGCCCTCAAACCCTTCATAGGACCGCCACGCCCGCAGGTACGTCTCCTGCACCAGGTCCTCGGCCTCCTCGGCCGAGCCCAGCATCCGGTAGCAGTGAGCCAGCAGCTCACCCCGGAACCGGCCGGTGAGACTGGCGAACTCCTCGCTGACCGTCATCGGCTGCCCCGAACTCTCCCACGCGAACGCCAGCGACCCGCTGGCGCCCAATGTAGCTACAGACCCGGCGGCCGGCGCAACATCGCCCGCGGCGCTGAGGTGCGTTCGGTGCCTACCTCGCGTGCGACTTCCCATGGACGACGACCGAGCTGCGGAGCCGGCCAACCTGCCTGGCAGGCGGACGGGTCCGTCGTTGCCGGCGTCGGGGCTCGGGCTCGCGAGCGTCGTCCTCCTCGGCCCAGAGCTGACGCAGGGTCCGGGGCATGTCACCGGCCGTTCTGGGGCAGCTTGTCCGCTTGGCCGTTGCTCGTCTCCGGACCGGCCACGACCAGGTTCTTGTCGGGCTGGCCGTTGAGGGCGGCGCGCTGGCCGTCGGGCACATCGCTCTTGTCCGGAAGCGATCGCAGGATGCGGGCGCTGGCGCCGGCGGCAGCACCGGTCGGCAGCATCGCCGCGCCGGCACCAATCACGCCAGTGGCGACGGCAAAGGCCGCCGTCGCGGTTTGCCCGTCCAGCACGCCGCTGACCTGGAAGAGGGGGATCGAGAGGGCGCCGAACGCGATGAGCCCGCTCCCCAGCAACATCTGCCAGCGGATCAGCCCGCGCTCCTCGAGGGCCTGCTTCTCTCTGGTAGTCATGTCGGTACCTCCTCGACATGCCGGGCGCTGCTTCGTCGCCCATCTATCCGAAGCTTGACGCCCCCGGCGGCAGCCGGCGGTGCCGCCCGTCACCGAACCGCGGTGTCGTTCAGCACGAGCCGGCAACATCGCCTCACAACGCCCGATGCTGGCGGCGGGTCTCCGTCAGGCGTTGACAGAGTCGGGCGTTCTCCGGCAACGTGATCGCTCATGACCGGCGTTCGCCTCACCCGCAACCGCGCCCTCGACTACGGGCGTGTCGTTCGTTGCGCGTGTCCTGGGGCCCGGCGGTCACTCCGCGCAACGTAGCGCGTACCCCATCTCTCGACCGCCCGGGCCGTCCGGACCTGAATCCGCGCGCGTCGAGAGGACATCACACCGTGACCTTCGCCACCAGGGCGCCACTGCGCCCGACCCAGCAAGGGGTGACCGTCTGGTTCACCGGCCTGCCGTCGGCCGGCAAGACCACCATCGCCAACCTGGTCGGAGGGCGGCTGGCCGAGGGTGGCCGCCCGGTGGAGGTGCTGGACGGCGACGTGGTCCGGAGCCACCTGTCACGCGGGCTGGGGTTCTCCAAGGCCGACCGTGACGAGAACATCCGCCGCATCGGGTATGTCGCCGGGCTCCTGACCGGCCACGGTGTCACCGTGCTGGTGTCGGCCGTCTCCCCCTACCGGGCGGTCCGCGACGAGCTCCGGACCACCATCGGCCGCGTCGGCGGCTTCCTCGAGGTGCATGTGGCCACCGACCTGGCCACCTGCCGGGCCCGTGACGTCAAGGGCCTGTATGCCAGGCAGGCGCGGGGGGAGCTGCGCGGCCTCACCGGGGTCGACGACCCGTACGAGCCGCCGCTTGCCCCGGAGCTGGTGCTCGACACCGCCGTCGAGCCTCCCGAGGCGTCGGCCGACCGTGTGCTGGCCCTGCTCGAAGGCCGACCGGCCCCGGCGCCGACGCTTGTGGGGAGCGGACCGTGACCGTGGCCCAGAGCGGCTCGCTGGCGTTGCCGGCCCCGCACGGCGGGCGCCTGACCGAGCGGCTGGTCGGCGCGGCCGACCACACCAGCGTGGTGGAGCGCAGGCGGCTCGCCGGCGCGGCCGTGTGGACGCTCCCGGCGGCGATGCGCTACGCCGGGCCGCGGGAGGCGGTGTTCCACGCCCTGGTGCGCAAGAACTACGGCTGCACCCACTTCATCGTCGGCCGCGACCACGCCGGGGTGGGCAGCTGGTACGGCACCTACGCCGCCCAGGAGGCGTTCGACGCCTACGACCCCGGCGAGCTCGGCATCGCCCCGTCCCAGTTCTCCCGCCCCGAGGTGGCCCGCCTGCTCGCCGACGGCTACCGCGCGCGACGAGGTTGAGGATGCGCTACCTCCGCGAGATCAAGGAGCTCAACCAGGTCGAGCAGTGGAAGCTGGAGCGCCACCCGCTGGACGTGCGTGACGCGGTCCTTGACCGCTACGCCCGGGAAGGCCCCGAGGCCATCAAGACGGTACACGGCGAGGTCGAGCGCCTGAAGTGGGTCGGCCTCTACCCGCAGCGCCAGGGCGGCGACGCGTTCATGCTCCGCATCAAGATCCCGGGCGGGCGGCTGGACGCCGCCCAGGCGCGGGTCATCGGCGAGATCGCCGACGAGCACGCCCGCGGCCCGGCGCCGAACCCGGTCTTCGGCGATGGCTACCTCGACCTCACCACCCGCCAGGACATCCAGCTCCACTGGATCAGGATCGGCGCGGTCCCGGAGATCTGGGCCGCGGCTGGAGGCGGTCGGCATCACCACCGTGCAGGCCTGCGGCGACTCGGCCCGCAACGTGCTCTGCTGCCCGGTCTCCGGGCCTCGACGCCGACGAGGTGCTCGACGCCTACCCGGTGGCCGAGGCGATCTCCGACTTCTTCACCGGCAACCGCGAGTACGCCAACCTGCCGCGCAAGTTCAAGCTGAGCGTCACCGGCTGCCGCGAGGACTGCGCCCAGGCCGAGATCAACGACATCGGCGCTCGTGGCCGGCGCGGCTGGACGACGGCACGGTCGGCTTCAACCTGCTGGTCGGCGGCGGGCTCTCGGACGGCCCGCGCATGGCCTCCGACATCGACGTCTTCGTCGCCCCCGACCCCGACCAGGCGGTCGAGATCATGCCGCGCCGATCGCCCAGCTCTTCGGCGAGCTGGGCAACCGCGAGAACCGCTGGACCTGGCCCGGATGCGCTACCTGGTGCAGGAGCTGGGCCCGGAGGGTTCCGGGCCGAGCTGGCCGAGCGGGCGCGCCTTCCCGCTCGACCCCGGCCGGCGAGCACCTCACCAAGCGCTACCGCGGCGACCACATCGGGGTCCACCCGCAGAAGCCAGGCCGGCCTCTGCTACGTCGGGCTGAACGTCACCGTCGGCCGCATGTCGGGGCGGAACCTGGTCGAGGCGGCCCGGCTGGCGGAGAGTATGGCGACGGCGAGATTCGGCTGGCCACCGACCAGAACTTCATCCTCACCGGCGTGCCCAGACCGGCGGGCTGGGCGCGCTGCTGGCCGAGCCGCTGCTGGTCAGACGCACTCGCCAAACCCGAAGACCGTTCGAGCGGGGCGCGGTGGCCTGCACCGGCAACGAGTTCTGCCGCTTCGCCATCGTCGAGACCAAGGCGCGGGCGGCTGCCTGGGCGCGGGAGCTGGACCGCCGGCTCGGTCCCGACGAGGCCGGCAACGGGATCATGCGCATGCACTTCTCCGGCTGCTCGGCCTCCTGCGCCCAGCCGCAGATCGCCGACGTCGGCTTCCGCGGCGAGACGGCCAAGACCGGGCCGACGCCGATCGTCGAGGGGGTCGACATCGGGCTCGGCGGCAGCCTCGGCCGCGACGCCGCCTTCATCGACTGGGTCGAGGGGGCCAAGCCGGTCGACGAGGTGCCGGACGCGCTGGTCCGCCTCTTCACCCGCTACGCCGGCGAGCGGCGCGACGGCGAGCGCTTCTACGAGTGGGCGCGGCGGCTGCCCAACGACGAGCTGCGAGCGACCCTCGCAAGGAGGGCGGCCCTGACATGGCCGGATTCGCGATCCGGGACCAGATGAACGACATCGAGGAAGCGCCCGGCAAGGTCTGGTTCTGGGAGCTGGAGGCGGCGGTGATCGACGCCGACCGCTGCGTCCAGTGCGGGGCCTGCGTCGCCGCCTGCCCTTCCGACTCCATCGGGATCGGCGCCGACGACCTGCCGAAGCTGGTCAAGATGTGCACCGGCTGCTCGCTCTGCTGGGATTTCTGCCCGCGCGGCGGGCTGCGCTACGAGGCCACCTGGTCGCTGCCGATGGCCGAGATCGGACGAGGCCGGAATGGAAGATCAACGGCGCGGCCGGCGCAGCCGGCAAGGGACTCGGCCGGGTGGAGGAGACCTACACCGCCAGCGTGCGGCCGCGGGTCCCGGGCGCGCAGGACGGCGGCGTCGTCAGCGCCCTGCTGATCGCGCTGCTGGAGGCCGGTGAGCTCGACGGCGCGCTGCTGGCCCGAGCGAGCGCACCGAGCCGTGGAAGGGCGAGGCGTTCCTGGCCCGGACGCCGGAGGAGGTCATCGCCTGCGCCGGCAGCTTCTACAACCAGACCCTGGCCCTGGCCGCACCTCGATCTCAAGAAGTCACGACCTGCCGCCCCAGCCGCGCATCGCCCTGGTCGGCACCCCCTGCGAGATCCAGGGGCTCCGGGCGATGCAGGCGCGGCCCTTCTCCTGGGGCGCCTCCCAGGTCGACGCCGTCGTGCTGACCATCGCCCTGCTCTGCACCAAGAGCTTCGACTACGAGGGGCTGATGCTCGAGGAGATCCAGCGCCAGCGCGGCATCCCGCTGGCGCGACATCGACAAGATCGACATCATCCGCGGCAAGCTCTATCGTCTATGACACCGACGGCGAGGTCCTGGTCGAAGAGCCGATCCGCGATTTCCACGGCGCGGCGCTCAAGGGCTGCGACGAGTGCGCCGACTTCCTCGGGCACGCCGCCGACATCTCGGTCGGCAGCGTCGGCAGCGACGACGGCTACTCCAGCGTGCTGGTCCGCACCCAGACCGGCCGGGTGGCCTTCGAGCGGGTCCGCGACCGCCTGGAGCTGCGCGACCTGGACCGCCCGGAGGCGCTGCACAAGCTCGACGCGCTCGACCGCAAGGTCGCCATCCGCAGCCTCCAGCGCCCGTTCGATCCGGCGGCGCCGCTGTTCATCGACTACGCCGAGCACGTCGACCACTACGCCGGCACCGACCGGGCCCCGGTGGTGCGCGACCCGTGAGCGACGCGACCGACCTGTCGCTCCCGGAGGAGCCGGGCGCGCTGCGCCGGCGGCCCGGGCGCTGTCGAGGAGGACGCCGGACGGGGCAGCGCGGTCGTCGACGCCGGATCCTGGATCGCCGACCCCCTCTGGGAGCGCTGGGGCCCGGCGCTCGAACCCGCGGCATGGCCCTGGACCGCTTCGGCGGATCGTGACCGTCTACCGCCGGGAGCTGTGGCTCTGGGTCATGGGCGGCGCAGCCTGCGCCCAGGCGCCCGCGGCCTCCTCGGCCGAGTCCAGCGCCGCCTCCCGCCCGCCGGCAAGCGGTCACGGTACCCCCGCCCGAGTTCTCGCCGGCCCCGAGGTGGCCCGCTCCTGCTCGCCGACGGCTACCGCGCGCAACGAGGTTGAGGATGCGCTACCTCCGCAAGATCAAGGAGCTCAACCAGGTCGAGCAGTGGAAGCTGGAGCGCCATCCACTGGACGTGCGTGACGCGGTCCTTGACCGCTACGCCCGGGAAGGCCCCGAGGCCATCAAGACGGTACCCGGCGAGGTCGAGCGCCTGAAATGGGTCGGCCTGTACCCCCAGCGCCAGGGCGGCGACGCGTTCATGCTCCGCATCAAGGTCCCGGGAGGGCGCCTGGATGCCGCCCAGGCTCGGGTCATCGGCGAGGTCGCCGACGAGTTCGCCCGCGGCCCGGCCCCCAACCCGGTGTTCGGCGATGCCTACCTGGACATCACCACCCGCCAGGACATCCAGCTCCACTGGATCCGGATCGGCGCCGTCCCCGAGATCTGGGCCCGGCTGGAGGCGGTGGGCATGACCACCGTGCAGGCCTGTGGCGACTCGGCCCGCAACGTGCTCTGCTGCCCGGTCTCGGGCCTCGACGCCGACGAGGTGCTCGACGCCCACCCGGTCGCCCAGGCGATCTCCGACTTCTTCACCGGCAACCGCGAGTACGCCAACCTGCCCCGCAAGTTCAAGCTGAGCGTCACCGGCTGCCGCGAGGACTGCGCCCAGGCCGAGATCAACGACATCGGGCTGTGGCCGGCGCGGCTGGACGACGGCACCGTCGGCTTCAACGTGCTGGTCGGCGGCGGGCTCTCGGACGGCCCGCGCATGGCCTCCGACATCGACGTGTTCGTCGCCCCCGACCCCGACCGGGTGGTCGAGCTGTTCCGGGGGATCGCCCAGCTGTTCGGCGAGCTCGGCAACCGCGAGAACCGCGGCCTGGCCCGGATGCGCTATCTGGTGCAGGAGCTGGGCCCCGAGCAGTTCCGGGCCGAGCTGGCCGAGCGGGCCGCCTTCCCGTTGGACCCGGCCGGTGAGCCCCTCACCCGGCGCTACCGCGGCGACCACGTCGGGGTGCACCCCCAGCGCCAGCCCGGCCTGAGCTACGTCGGCCTCAGCGTCACCGTCGGCCGCATGTCGGGGCGGAACCTGGTCGAGGCGGCCCGCCTGGCCGGCGAGTATGGCGACGGCGGGCTGCGGCTGGCCACCGACCAGAACCTGATCCTCACCGGCGTGCCCAACCGGCGGGTGGGCTCGCTGCTGGCCGAGCCGCTGCTGGTCGAGCACTCGCCCGACCCGGGACCGTTCGAACGAGGGGTCGTGGCCTGCACCGGCAGCGAGTTCTGCCGCTTCGCGATCGTCGAGACCAAGGCCAGGGCGGCCACCTGGGCTCGCGAGCTGGACCGCCGGCTCGGCCCCGACGAGGCCGGCAACGGGATCGTGCGCATGCACTTCTCCGGGTGCCCGGCCTCCTGCGCGCAGCCGCAGATCGCCGACATCGGCTTCCGGGGCGAGACCGCCCACCGGGGCGACCAGATCCTGGAGGCGGTCGACGTCGGGCTCGGCGGCAGCCTCGGCACCGACGCCGCGTTCGTCGACTGGGTCGAGGGGGCCAAGCCGGTCGACGAGCTGCCCGAGGCGCTGGCCGGCCTCCTCACCCGCTACCGCGCCGAACGGCGCGACGGCGAGGCGTTCCACCAGTGGGCGAGGCGGCTGCCCAACGCCGAGCTGCGAGCGACCCTGCAAGGAGGGCGGCCCTGACATGGCCGGATACAAGATCCGCGACGAGATGAACGGCATCGAGGAGGCTCCCGGCAAGCTCTGGTTCTGGGAGCTCGAGGCGGCCGTGATCGACGCCGACCGCTGCGTCCAGTGCGGGGCCTGCATCGCCGCCTGCCCCAGCGACTCCATCGGGATCGGCGCCGACGGCCTGCCCAAGCTGGTCAAGATGTGCACCGGATGCTCGCTGTGCTGGGATTTCTGCCCCCGCGGTGGCATGCGCCACGAGGCCACCTGGTCGCTGCCGGTGGCCAGATCGGACGGGGCCGAATGGAAGATCACCGGCGCGGCCGGCGCGGCCGGCCAGGGTCTCGGCCGGGTGGAGGAGACCTACACCGCCAGGGTGCGGCCGCGGGTGCCGGGCGCCCAGGACGGCGGCGTGGTCAGCGCCCTGTTGATCGCGCTGCTGGAGGCCGGTGACCTGGACGGCGCGCTGCTGGCCCGAGAGAGCCCCACCGAGCCCTGGAAGGGCGAGCCGTTCCTGGCCAGAACCCCGGACCAGGTCATCGAGTGTGCCGGCAGCTTCTACAACCAGACCCTGGCCCTGGCGGCCCTCGACCTCCAGGGCCATGACCTGCCGCCCCAGCCGCGGATCGCCGTCGTCGGGACACCCTGCGAGGTCGAGGCGATCCGGGCCATGCAGGCTCGCCCCTGGACCTGGGGCGCCTCCCAGGTCGACGCGGTCGCCCTGACCATCGCCCTGCTGTGCACCAAGAGCTTCAACTACGAGAAGCTGATGGTCGAGGAGGTCCAGCGCCGGCGGGGCATCCCCCTGGAGCAGGTCGGCAAGGTGGACGTGATCCACGGCCGGATGATCGTGGAGGACACCGACGGCCAGGTCCTGGTCGACGAGCCGGTCCGCGATTTCCACGGGGCCGCGCTGAAGGGCTGCGACGAGTGCGCCGACTTCCTCGGGCACGCCGCCGACCTCTCGATCGGCAGCGTCGGCAGCGAAGACGGCTACTCCAGCGTGCTGGTCCGCACCCCGACCGGCCGGGTCGCCTTCGAGCGGGTCCGCGACCGCCTGGAGCTGCGCGACCTGGACCGGGTGGAAGCGCTGCACAAGCTGGACGCGCTCGACCGCAAGGTCGCCACCCGCAGCCTCAAGCGACCGTTCGATCCGTCGGCGCCGCTGTTCATCGACTTCGCCGAGCACGTCGACCACTACGCCGGCACCGACCGGGCCCCGGTGGTGCGCGACCGGTGAGCGACGCGACCGACCTGTCGCTCCCGGAGGAGCCGGTCGCGCTGCGCCGGCGGACCCGGGCGCTGATCGAGGAGGACGCCGAACGGGGCAGCGCGGTCGTCGACGCCGGATCCTGGATCGCCGACCCCCTCTGGGAGCGCTGGGGCCCGGCGCTCGAACCCGCGGGCATGGACCGGGACCGCTTCGGCGGGATCGTGACCGGCTACCGCCGGGAGCTGTGGCTCTGGGTCATGGGCGAGCGCACCTGGGCCCAGAGCGCCGGCGGCCTCCTGGGCCGAGTCCAGCGCCGCCTCCCGCCCGCCGGCAAGCAGGGTCACGGGTAGGTTCCCTTGCGGCAGCGGAGAGCGGCTCCATGGATGTGTGCGACTCAGCCCGGCCGACGGCACGCTTCGACTGGCAGCATCGCGTCGAGCGTGACGGCCCGGAGGTCGAGGAGGCGGAGTGGAGACGTGGGATGCGATCAGGTCACGGCGCAACGTGCGGGCTACGGCGAGGAGGCGATCCCCCGAGCACCTCGACCAGGTCCTGGAGGCCGCCCGGCGCACCCCCTCGGCGGAACCAGCAGGCCTGGGACTTCGTGGTCTGCACCGACCCCGAGCAGCTCGCCCAGCTGGCCAGGGTGTGGCGCAGCGCCGGTCATGTCGCCGGCTCGGCGGCGACGATCGCCCTCATCGCCCCGACCCCGGTGATGCCCGCTCGCGCGACCTGCTCCAGTACGACCTGGGCCAGGCGACGATGAGCATCATGGTGGCCGCCGCCGACCTGGGCATCGGCAGCGCCCATTCGGCGGTCACCGACCAGGACCTTGCCCGGCGCCTCCTTGGCTTCCCTGAGGACCGGTTCTGCGCCTGGCTGATCTCGCTCGGCGTTCCCGCCGACCGCCCGCTCACGCCGATCCAGCGGCCCAACCGGCGCCCGTTCACCGACGTCGTGCACCGCGGCCACTGGTAGCGGCGCCAGCATCCGCATGGTCGTCTGTCGGGCAACACGTTGACGTGGCCGATCCCACGGTATGGACTATTCGGGCATACATCCTGCTTGCGCTCCTCTGAAGGAGGCCAAGTATGTGTACTGGTCACGACGACACCGCCGGTCGTGAGGAGGTGGCTGGGCTCAGCCGCCGGGGCTTCCTGCGCACGGCGGTCACCACCGCCGCTGTGGTCGGGACCTCGGGGGTGCTCGCTGGGCCGGCGTTGGCCCAGCAGGCCACGGCCGGCGCCCAGGGCCACAGCGGCAGCCACCGGGTGCCCCGTGACCAGATCAGCATCCAGCTGTTCACCCTGCGCGACCAGCTGGCCATCGACTTTGCGGGCACCATCGCCGCGCTGGCGGCGATCGGCTACACCCGGGTCGAGCACGCCGGCTTCGTCGGCCGGACCGTGGCCGAGTTCAAGGCGGTGCTGGACGCCAACGGGATCGTGTCCACCTCGGGTCATGTCCTCATCCCCCAGCCCTTCGACCCGGCCGCCTGGAGCGCCTCGCTGGCCGACGCCACCACCCTGGGGTCGCGCTACATCGTGCATCCCTTCTTCGGGATCGACTTCGGCACCGGTGAGGTGACCCGGACCACCGCCCCGTGGCGGGCGTTCGCGCGGGATCTGAACCGGGCCGGCCGCATGGCCAGAGACGCCGGGCTCAAGTTGGGCTACCACAACCACAACTGGGAGTTCTTCCGCCTCACCGACAACCCCTCCCGCACCGCCTATGACGTCCTCACCGAGGTCACCGACCCCGACCTGGTGCATCTGGAGCTGGATCTGTTCTGGGCCACCCGGGGGGCACGCGACCCGGTCGACCTCATCCAACAGCACAAGGGGCGGGTCCTGCAGTACCACGTCAAGGACATGAACCAGGCCGGCAGCTTCGCCGATCCCGGCCAGGGGCTGCTCGACTTCGCCCGGATCTTCGGGCACTCCGACACCGCTGGGGTGCGCGAGTACATCGTGGAGCGTGACGACGCCGGCAGCCCACCCCGGGAGCCCGCCGACGCCCTGGACACCGCCCAGGTCGGCTACCAGTTCCTCAGGACCGTCCGCTTCTAGCCCCCGTCGGCCGTGCCGTGACCCCGGCCGGGCCTGCGATCGCGGTCGTGGGGAGCCTGAACCTGGACCTGGTGGTCCGGGTTCCCCGGCTGCCCGGCCCCGGGGAGACCGTCTCGGGCGACGACGTGTTCCGGAACCCCGGCGGCAAGGGGGCGAACCAGGCGGTGGCGGCGGCCAGGCTCGGGCGCGGGGTCGCCATGGTCGGCTGTGTCGGCGACGACGAGGCCGGACGCGAGCTGCTGGCGTCGCTGGAGGCGGACGGGGTGGACCGCTCGCGCGTCCGGGTCGTCGACGGTGTCCCCAGCGGCACCGCCTTCATCACCGTCGGTGAGGACGGCGAGAACCAGATCGTGGTCAGCCCGGGCGCGAATGCCCGGCTCACCCCCGACGACGTCGCCACGGCCGGGCCGGCGCTGGCGGCGGCCGCGGTGACCCTGCTCCAGCTGGAGGTCCCGCTGGAGGCGGTGGCCGCGGCCGCCCGTTCGGCCCGGGGGACGGTGGTGCTCAACCCGGCGCCGGTGCGGGCCCTGCCCGCCGACCTGCTCAGCGAGGTGGACGTGCTGGTCCCCAACCGCGTCGAGCTGGCGCAGCTCGCCGCCGGTCCGGTGCCGGCGACGGTCGAGGCGGCCGCCGAGCTGGCCGGTCGGCTCCCCGCCCGGACCGTGGTGGTCACCCTCGGCGCCGACGGCGCCCTCGTGGTCGAGCACGGCCGCGCCCGGCACGTCCCCGCCGTGCCCGTCCGGCCGGTCGACACCACCGCCGCCGGCGACGCCTTCTGCGGTGGGCTGGCCGACGCGCTCGCCGTCGGCGCCACCCTGGTGGACGCGGCGCGTCGGGCGGTCCGGGTCGCCGCCGCGGCCTGCCTGCGCCCGGGCGCGCAGGCGTCCCTCCCCACCCCCGCCGACCTCCGGGCCCTGCCCGAACCGGCCGGCCCGTGACGTCGCCCCCGGATGCCGCCGGTCACCCTGGCCGTCGCCGGCAACCGCGGTGCTAGGACGCGTCCAAGCCAGGTGCGAGGGTCGACTGCACGTACCGCATGCGCTCGGTGAATTCCGGGTCCTGGAAGCGCCTGGCCACCTCGTCCGGGGCTGGCTCCTCGACACGCTCCTGGATCCACCAGATGTTCCCGAGGGGGTCGCGCACGCGCCCGACCCGGTCGCCCCAGGCCAGCTCGGTCAGCTGGGTCACCGGGGTGGCGCCGGCCGCCACCGCCCGGCGGAACACGGCGTCGCCGTCCTCGACATACAGCCGCAGCAAGCCCGGGGTGGCCACCGGGAAGGGCGAGTCGAACATCATGATGATCGAGTCGCCGATCCGCGCCTCGGCGTGCCCGATCGCCCCGCCCTCCACCTCGACCCGGGCCAGCTCCTCGGCGTCAAAGGCCTCCTTGATGAACTCCAGGAGGCGCCGGGTGTCCTTGGTGACGACCCAGGGCGTGACGGTTCCATAGCCTTCCGGGATCGGCCGCGGCCTGGTCATCGTCGCATCCTTCCTCGTCAATGGCTCGGGACGCCGGATCCGGTGTGATCCTACGCGGCGGAGGTGACAGTTGGAGGTGCTCGACGGCGTGGCGGGCGCGTACCGAGCCGCCCATCTGACCCGGATATCTTCAACATCTGGATGTTGAGAGTATTGTAATGCCCTGGTTCCAGGGAAAGGGTCGCGATGGTCCGGTTGACGCGGGCGCAGCAGCAGGAACGCACCCAGGCGGCGGTGCTGGCCGCGGCGAGGGACGAGTTCGCCGAGCACGGCTATGTCGAGGCGAAGGTCGACCGGATCGCCGAGCGGGCCGAGCTGACCCGGGGCGCGGTGTACTCGAACTTCCCGGGCAAGCGCGCGCTCTACCTGGCGGTGCTGGTCGACATGGTCGAGGGCTCCGCCGCCGGCGAGGTCCCGCGGTCGTCACCGCCGTCGGCGGCGGCGGCGCTGGGGGCGTTCGCCCGGGTCTGGCTGGAACGGCTGCCGCTGGCCGGCGACACCCCGGCGGCCGGTCATCTGCAGCTGCGCTCGCTGGCCGGTGTGGTCGACGACGAGCCGGCCCGCACCGCGCTGGCGCAGGTCACCGGGCTGGAGGCTCTGCTGCTGGCCCTCGCGCTCGAGTCGGGCGGACCGCGACGCACGGGGCAGGCGCGGAGGGTGCGGCTGGCCGAGCTGGTGCTGACGTTGCTCCACGGCGCGGGCCACCTGGCCGAGACGGCGCCCGGGGTCGGCGATCCCTTCGACGTGGCCCGCGCGTGCGAGCACCTGGCCGGGCTCGACCTCGCCGACACCTGGGACCCGCCGCACCTGCCCTATGTCGCCCCGGCGCAGCCGTGCCACGACCCGTGGGTCCCGCCGGCGGAGCTGCCCGATCGGCTCACCGGTGGCCGGGCCGGCCTCGACGAGGACGGCGTCATCGCGTTGCTGGGGACCAGCCGGCTGACCGCGGCCGAGGAGGCCGTCCGTGGCGCCCGCCCGGGCGACCGGGTCACCGTGGTCGTCCTGACGGCCGACCCGGCCGAGACCGGGCGGCTCGTGCGGCTCAGGATCGGCGACCTCACCGGGTGCCTCCGGCGCGTGTTCCCCCCCGACCGATGGCCACGCCTGCACCTGGTCCTCGACGACCGCGGCCTGACCGCCCCGGCCGTCGGCCTGCCGGACGCCGGCGACGCGACCGAGGCCGCGGTCCGCATCCACGACGGCAGGATCGTCGCCCGCGCCAACGGGCGAGGCGCCGCCCACGCCGCGGCCACCGCCGGCGACTCGACACCGCGATCCCGTGGGCCCGGCGCATGACCCGGCCCGGTCCGCCCCACGCGACCAGCACCGACCTGCTGGTGCTGCACGCCCTCCGCTGCATCGCCCGACGTCGAGTCGGAGCTGATCGACCTGGCCGTGGCCGGACTCGTCGACCGGCGTGCCGAGGCCGTCTGCGCCGACCTGTCGGCGGCGATGCTCCGCTTCCGGCGCTATCGCGTCCGGCTCACCGACGCCCTCGCCCGCGCGAGGTCCGGCGCGCGGGACTACGTGAGCGACAGCACCGCGTCCTACCACGCCGTCTGGTTCCAGCTGCACGAAGACCTGCTCGCCACCCTCGGCATCCCGCGATGTCGAGGGCCACTACCGCGACGCGTGCTGCCCGGAGTTCACCTTCGAGGCCGGCGAGCTGTGGCTCCTGCAGGTGCGACCGGGCGGGTTCGCCGGCAACGCCGCGATCCGCGTCGCGACCGACCTCGCCGACGAGGGCGTGATCGGCCGCGGCGAGGCGCTGCTCAGGGTGTCGCCCCAGCAGCTCCGCATCCCCCGCATCGCCACGGTCGACGAGGCCGACGTGCTCGCCCGGGGGCTGGGTGCCTGTCCGGGCGTCGCCTTCGGCAAGATCGCGACCACCGCCGACAGCGCGGCCCGGATGGCCGCGGACGGCCCGGTCATCCTGGTCCGTCCGGAGACCTCCCCGCTCGACCTGCACGGCCTGGCCGCCGCCGGCGTCGTCACCGCCCGTGGCGGGCCGGCCAGCCACGCCGCCGTGGTCGCGCGGGCGATGGGCAGACCGGCCGTGGTGGGGATCGCCGACCTCATCGTCGACGTCGCCGGCGCCGCCGTGCGCGCCGGCGGGCGGACCGTCCCCGAAGGCACCCGCATCGCCATCGACGGGACCGCTGGGGAGGTCGTGGTCGGCAGCCCCCGCATCGTCGCGACCGCGGCCGGTCCGCACCTGCACCGGCTGCTCGGATGGGCCGACGAGGTCTCGGGCGGCACCCCGGACCGCCCCGAGGCCGAACGGCTCGGCGCGGCACGGGCCGTCCTCCTGGTCAGGGGGGACCGAGGACGCGGTTGATCAGCCAGGGGTTGCGGAACGCCCCCCGCGGGTCGAGCCGGTCGACCAGGCGCCTGAAGTCGGGCAGGCGCTCGTACAAGGGGCCGATGGCGGCGGCGTCGGCCACGAAGACCTTGCCCCAGTGGGGTCGTGCCTGGCAGGGGGCGAGCGCGGCCTCCAGCTCGACGAGGGCGCGCTGGACGCCGGCCGGGTCGGGATGCCAGGTGAAGTGGATGGCGATCGTGTCCTGCCCGTACTGGGGGCTCATCCACAGGCGGTCGGCGGCCACGGTGCGCACCTCGCTGACCTGGAGCAGCGGCCGGACCAGGCCGGCGAGGGCGTGCACGGTCTGGATGGCGGCGACGGCGTGGCGGCGCGGGATCAGGTACTCGGACTGGAGCTCGGCTCCGCTGCTGGGCATGAAGCCCATGCGGAAGTGGGGCAGCCGGTCCCACCACGGGCCGGGCACGCCCAGCTGGGCGGTGCAGTTGACCGGGTCGAGCTCGATGATCGGGTGCCGGTCGACGGTGGCCGCGGCCGCCCCGAACAGCTCGTCGAGGAGCCGCTCGGGGTCGCCGGTGACCCGGCGCTTGACCCAGACCTGGTCGACCGCCTCGCCCCAGCGGGTGAACACGCTCACGCTGTCGCCGGCGGCGGTGATCTCGTCGAAGTGCTCGTGCAGGGCGTCCCATGCGAGCGCCTCGAACACCCGCTGGCGGACCTGGTAGGCAGGCTCGACGTCCAGGGTGACGCGGGTGACCGCACCGAGGGCGCCGAGCCCGACGACCAGGCCGTCGAAGTCGGGGTCGCCCCGGGAGACGGTGCGGAGCTCGCCGGAGGAGGTGACCAGCTCCAGGCCGGCGACGGAGGTGGCGAGGTTGCCCCTGGCGTCCCCGGAGCCGTGGGTGGCGGTGGCCACCGCCCCGGCGACCGAGATGTGGGGGAGCGACGCCAGATTGGCCAGGGCCAGCCCCTCGCGTTCGAGCGTCTCGGCGAGCTCGCCGTACCGCAGGCCCGCGGAGAAGCTGACCGTCCCGGCGTCGCGGTCGACGGCGACGTCGGACGGCAGGCCCTCCAGGCTGACCAGCTCGTCGGAGTCGGCCAGGTCGGTGAACGAATGCCTGGAGCCGAGCACCCGGACCCGGGGCGCCGCCGCCACGACCTCCTGGACCTGCTCCAGGGTGGACGGCCGGTGCAGCGTGCCGGCCCGGTACCGGTGGTTCCCGGCCCAGTTCGTCCCGCTCATGGCAACCCTCCGAACACCATCGCGTCCGCCGAGGCGGCATCCGCCCCGCGCCGGGGTTCATCTGGGGGCGTAGTCGCCCAGGCCGTGGTCCAGCAGCGCGAAGGCGGCCTCGGCGTGTCGCTGGACGTCGGCGGCCAGGCCGGTCGGGGTCGGGTCGGTCAGGACCCGCTGGCGGGTGTAGGCGACCAGGGCCCGCTGGACCCCGAGCAGGGCGTTGGCGGCCACCTGGGGGTGGGGGTCGTGGGGTCGGGCGTTGGTCTCGGCGGCCAACAGGGCGGCCAGGGCATCGGCGGTGGCGGCGAGGGTGTGGTGTTCGTGGGCCTGGAGGGAGGGGCTGGCGGCGATCACCCGGTTCAGGGTCCGCAGGCGTTCCAGGGCCTGGGCGTCGCCGGCGTCGGCCTGGGCGAGCAGGCCTCCGGCGGCGAGCAGGAAGCGGCGGAAGGCGGCCAGCACCGGCTCGCCGGCCGGGCGGGTGGCGACGGCTTCCAGGAGGTGGGCTTCGAAGGTTTCCAGGGGGGAGAAGAAGAGGGCTTCTTTGGTGGGGAAGTAGTTGAACACGGTGGCCACCGCGACCTCGGCCTCCCGGGCGATGTGGGCGACGGTGACCTGGTCGAAGCCGTGGTCGGCGAACAGTCGCCAGGCGACCTGGGCGATGTGGTGGCGGGTCTGGGTCTTCTTCCGTTCACGGAGTCCCATGGTGGGGCACCATAGCACGGATCGTGGATGTGCTCTATCTTTGGAGTGAGTACAAGAAACAGAGCAAGGAGACAAGGAGCGAGCCATGAAGATCCGTGTCGCTGCTCAAGCCACCACCATCGTCCTGTTCGCCCTGGTCATGGGCGTGTTCTGGGGCACCTGGTTCTCCCTCAGCCGCACCATGGACCAGCTGTCGTCCGAGACCTTCCTGGCCGTCGGCCACCAGATGATCCAGAACCTGGGCGTGCCCATGGCCGTCCTCCTGCCCCTGGCCCTGCTGAGCGCCCTGGTCACCCTGGCCCTGCTGTGGCCGGGAGGCCGCGCGGCGGCGTTCTGGTGGCTGGCCGCCGGGCTGCTGCTCATGGTCGCCGCGCTGGTGATCACCCTGGCCGTCGAGGTCCCGATCGACAACCAGATCGAGACCTGGACGGCGGCGACCCTGCCCGGCGACTGGCGGTCGATCCAGTCGCGCTGGGAGCTGTGGCACACCATCCGCACCTTCGCCTCCATCGCCGCCGTGGTCGCGGCCACCATCAGCGCCGTCGTCGCGCCGCGGCCGAGCCAGCCGCCGACCACCCAGGTCGTCCCGCCCGGCCGACCGGTCGCCGGCGACCGGTCGGCCTGACAGGAGACCGTGATGCGCCGACGCGGATGGACCTCGCGATGGCCGCGGCGACTGTGTCCGAGCTGGCCCCTCCAGCCGCTCGCCTGTCAGGCCGCGTCGGCCATGGCCGGACCGACCAGGGCCGGCCGGCGCTCGACGGTGCGGGCCAGCAGCAGCCGGGCGCCGCGGACCTGGGCCCGCTCGCGCAGCCGCCAGGTGCCGTCGTCCCAGCGGGCCAGGCCTTCGCGCTCCAGCCGGCGGGCGGCCAGGGCAGCGTGCTTGCAGGGGACCGGCAGCGCGGTGCGGTACTCGCCGGAACGGCAGCTGCAGCCGAACCGCAGGACGCCGTCGTCGATGCCCCGGATGGACACGCGATAGCTGCCGGGGTTCGATTCGGCTTTCACCAGGATCGAACCGTCGGGAAGGACCCGGGCGTTGTGGCCTTCCTCGACCGCGCGGATTTCCGCGGCGAGTCCGTAGAGGCGGTGTCGCTGAATGGGATCAAGCATTTCTTCCATGCCCCCATTGTAGGCCAATGGTGCGACAATCGGCAACGAAGCCGCAGGTCAGAAGCCTGACCGGCGATGCCCGGGCGGCGCCGACCGCGCCAGGTTCCAGGGAATCATTTCCCGGATTTCGTCGTAAGATTCCGCTCATCCGGTATAGACTCGCCGCCATGACCGATCTGGACGAGCACGGCCGCCCCGAACCCCCGCTCGCGGGCGACGAGGCCGCCACCCTCCTCGGCTTCCTGGACTTCCAGCGCGCGACCCTGGCCTGGAAGTGCGCCGGGCTGGACGCGGCCGGCCTGCGGGCCACGGTCGGCCCCTCGTCGATGACCCTTGGCGGGATGCTCAAGCACCTGGCCTATGTCGAGGACCAGTGGTTCTCGCGGTCGCTGCACGGGCGGGAACCGCATCCCCCCTGGGACACCGTGGACTGGAAGGCCGACCGCGACTGGGACTGGAACTCGGCCGCCGCCGACACCCCCGAGCAGCTCCGTGCCCTCTGGCAGGACGCCGTGGACCGCTCCCGCGCCCGGGTCGCCGAGGCGCTGGACGACGGCGGCCTTGACCGGCTGGCCCGGCGCACCTGGGCCGACGGCCGGGCACCAAGCCTGCGATGGATCCTGGTCCACATGGTCGAGGAGTACTCGCGGCACAACGGCCATGCCGACCTGCTGCGGGAGTCGGTGGACGGGCAGACCGGGGAATAGCCGCCCCTCGGACAGCCCGTGGCCGGCGACGCCCCGCCCCGGGCCGCCGCCCAGCAGGCGGCGGCGCCGGACGGGCCGGGCGCCCTGTCGCACGCCGAAGGCGATGGATGTCAGGGCCATCCTTCCTGGTCAGGGGGGACCGAGGACGTGGTTGGCCAGCCAGGGGTTGCGGAACGCCCCCCGCGGGTCGAGCCGGTCGACCAGGCGCCTGAAGTCGGGCAGGCGCTCGTACAAGGGGCCGATGGCGGCGGCGTCGGCCACGAAGACCTTGCCCCAGTGGGGTCGTGCCTGGTAGGGGGCGAGCGCGGCCTCCAGCTCGACGAGGGCGCGCTGGACGCCGGCCGGGTCGGGATGCCAGGTGAAGTGGATGGCGATCGTGTCCTGCCCGTACTGGGGGCTCATCCACAGACGGTCGGCGGCCACGGTGCGCACCTCGCTGACCTGGAGCAGCGGCCGGACCAGGCCGGCGAGGGCGTGCACGGTCTGGATGGCGGCGACGGCGTGGCGGCGCGGGATCAGGTACTCGGACTGGAGCTCGGCTCCGCTGCTGGGCATGAAGCCCATCCGGAAGTGGGGCAGCCGGTCCCACCACGGGCCGGGCACGCCCAGCTGGGCGGTGCAGTTGACCGGGTCGAGCTCGATGATCGGGTGCCGGTCGACGGTGGCCGCGGCCGCCCCGAACAGCTCGTCAAGGAGCTGCTCAGGGTCGCCGGTGACCCGGCGCTTGACCCAGACCTGGTCGACCGTCTCGCCCCAGCGGGTGAACACGCTCACGCTGTCGCCGGCGGCGGTGATCTCGTCGAAGTGCTCGTGCAGGGCGTCCCATGCGAGCGCCTCGAACACCCGCTGACGGACCTGGTAGGCAGGCTCGACGTCCAGGGTGACGCGGGTGACCGCACCGAGGGCGCCGAGCCCGACGACCAGGCCGTCGAAGTCGAGGTCGCCTCGGGAGACGGTGCGGAGCTCGCCGGAGGAGGTGACCAGCTCCAGGCCGGCGACGGAGGTGGCGAGGTTGCCCTTGGCGTCCCCGGAGCCGTGGGTGGCGGTGGCCACCGCTCCGGCGACCGAGATGTGGGGGAGCGACGCCAGGTTGGCCAGGGCCAGCCGCTCGCGTTCGAGCGTCTCGGCGAGCTCGCCGTAGCGCAGGCCCGCGGAGAAGCTGACCGTCCCGGCGTCGCGGTCGACGGCGACGTCGGCGGGCAGGCCCTCCAGGCTGACCAACTCGTCGGAGTCGGCCAGGTCGGTGAACGAATGCCTGGAGCCGAGCACCCGGACCCGGGTCGCCGCCGCCACGACCTCCTGGACCTGCTCCAGGGTGGACGGCCGGTGCAGTGTGCCCGCCCGGTACCGGTGGTTCCCGGCCCAGTTCGTCCCGCTCATGGCGACCCTCCGAACACCATCGCGTCCGCCGAGGCGGCATCCGCCCTGTCGGTGGCCGCCTGGGGGTTCATTTGGGGGCGTAGTCGCCCAGGCCGTGGTCCAGCAGCGCGAAGGCGGCCTCGGCGTATCGTTGGACGTCGGCGGCCAGGCCGGTCGGGATCGGGTCGGCCAGGACCCGCTGGCGGGTGTAGGCGACCAGGGCCCGCTGGACCCCGAGCAGGGCGTTGGCGGCCACCTGGGGGTGGGGGTCGTGAGGTTGGGCGTTGGTCTCGGCGGCCAACAGGGCGGCCAGGGCATCGGCGGTGGCGGCGAGGGTGTGGTGTTCGTGGGCCTGGAGGGTGGGGCTGGCCGCGATCACCCGGTTCAGGGTCCGCAGGCGTTCCAGGGCCTGGGCGTCGCCGGCGTCGGCCTGGGCGAGCAGGCCTCCGGCGGCGAGCAGGAAGCGGCGGAAGGCGGCCAGCACCGGCTCGCCGGCCGGGCGGGTGGCGACGGCTTCCAGGAGGTGGGCTTCGAAGGTCTCCAGGGGGGAGAAGAAGAGGGCTTCTTTGGTGGGGAAGTAGTTGAACACGGTGGCCACCGCGACCTCGGCCTCCCGGGCGATGTGGGCGACGGTGACCTGGTCGAAGCCATGGTCGGCGAACAGTCGCCAGGCCACCTGGGCGATGTGCTGGCGGGTCTGGGTCTTCTTGCGTTCGCGGAGCCCCATGGTGGGGCACATTAGCACGGATCGTGGATGTGCTCTATCTTTGGAGTGAGTACAAGAAACAGAGCAAGGAGACAAGGAGCGAGCCGTGAAGATCCGTGTCGCTGCTCAAGCCACCACCATCGTCCTGTTCGCCCTGGTGATGGGCGTGTTCTGGGGCACCTGGTTCTCCCTCAGCCGCACCATGGACCAGCTGTCGTCCGAGACCTTCCTGGCCGTCGGCCACCAGATGATCCAGAACCTGGGCGTGCCCATGGCCGTCCTCCTGCCCCTGGCCCTGCTGAGCGCCCTGGTCACCCTGGCCCTGCTGTGGCCGGGAGGCCGCACAGCGGCGTTCTGGTGGCTGGCCGCCGGGCTGCTGCTCATGGTCGCCGCGCTGGTCATCACCCTGGCCGTCGAGGTCCCGATCGACAACCAGATCGAGACCTGGACGGCGGCGACCCTGCCCGGCGACTGGCGCTCGATCCAGTCGCGCTGGGAGCTGTGGCACACCATCCGCACCTTCGCCTCCATCGCCGCCGTGGTCGCGGCCACCATCAGCGCCGTCGTCGCGCCGCGTCCGAACCAGCCGGCCACCCAGGTCGTCCCCGGCCGAACGGTCGCCGGCGACCGGTCGGCCTGACGGGAGACCGTGATGCGCCGACGCGGATGGACTGGCCGGCGGCTCCCTGGCCCAGTGGTTCGACGTGATCGTCCACCGCCAGGAGCTCACCCCAGCCCAGCCGACCTGATCAGGCCGCGTCGGCCATGGCCGGACCGACCAGGGCCGGCCGGCGCTCGACGGTGCCGGCCAGCAGCAGCCGGGCGCCGCGGACCTGGGCCCGCTCGCGCAGCCGCCAGGTGCCGTCGTCCCAGCGGGCCAGGCCTTCGCGCTCCAGCCGGCGGGCGGCCAGGGCGGCGTGCTTGCAGGGGACGGGCAGCGAGGTCCGGTACTCGCCGGAACGGCAGCTGCAGCCGAACCGCAGGACGCCGTCGTCGATGCCCCGGAGGGACACGCGATAGCTGCCGGGGTTCGATTCGGCCTTCACCAGGATCGAACCGTCGGGGAGGACCCGGGCGTTGTGGCCTTCCTCGACCGCGCGGATTTCCGCGGCGAGTCCGTACAGGCGGTGTCGCTGAATGGGATCAAGCATTTCTTCCATGCCCCCATTGTAGGCCAATGGTGCGACAATCCGCAATGAAGCCGCAGGTCAGAAGCCTGACCGGCAGTGCCCGGGAGACGCCGACGGCGGCGGGTTCCAGGGAATCATTTCACGGATTTCGTCGTCAGATTCCCCCCATCCGGGTATAGACTCACCGCCATGACCGATCTGGACGAGCACGGCCGCCCCGAACCCCCGCTCGCGGGCGACGAGGCCGCCACCCTCCTCGGGTTCCTGGACTTCCAGCGGGCGACCCTGGCCTGGAAGTGCGCGGGACTGGACGCGGCCGGCCTGCGGGCCACGGTCGGCCCCTCGTCGATGACCCTTGGCGGGATGCTCAAGCACCTGGCCTATGTCGAGGACCAGTGGTTCTCGCGGTCGCTGCACGGGCGGGAACCGCAGCCCCCCTGGGACACCGTGGACTGGAAGGCCGACCGCGACTGGGACTGGAACTCGGCCGCCGCCGACACCCCCGAGCAGCTCCGTGCCCTCTGGCAGGACGCCGTGGACCGCTCCCGCTCCCTGGTCGCCGAGGCGCTGGACGACGGCGGCCTCGACCGGCTGGCCCGGCGCACCTGGGCCGACGGCCGGGCACCCAGCCTGCGATGGATCCTGGTCCACATGGTCGAGGAGTACTCGCGGCACAACGGCCATGCCGACCTGCTGCGGGAGTCGGTCGACGGGCAGACCGGGGAATAGCCGCCCGTCCCGGACAGCCCGTGGCCGGCGACGCCTTCCCGCGCCCGCCTCCACCAGCTAGGATTTCGCCTGAATCATCCCTGATCCGGTGGAATGCGCCGAACGCCGTGGTTGTGGCGCCCGGGCGAAGCGAGGTGGCTCATGCGGGGACGGCGCGGTGGTCGCGGCAGGCTCGTCACGGCGGTGGTGGTCCTGGGGCTGGCCGTCGGCGCCCAGCTGGCGGCGCCCCCGCCCCGGGCCGCCGCCCAGCAGGCGGCGGCGCCGGACGGGCCGGGTGCCCTGTCGCACTTCGACCTTGCCCGCAAGGACTGCCTCGGCACCGCCCGCAACCGGACCTCCAAGGTCTGGTACACGGTGGCCGACGGCGTCCTCAGCGACGTCTACTACCCGACCGTCGACAACACCAACGTCGAGACCCTCCAGTACGTGGTGACCGACGGCGCCACCTTCACCGACCTCCAGACCCGCGACACCACCTCCACCGCCCGGCCGCTCGACCCCACCGGGATGAGCTGCCGGGTCACCACCACCGCCGACAGCGGCAGGTACCGGATCGTGACCGACTACGTCACCGACCCGGGCCGCGACGCCCTGCTGCTCCGGGTCCGGTTCGAGCCACTGGTCGGTGGCGACCTCCGGCTGTACCTCCGCTTCGACCCGACCGTGAACGGCAACGGCGGGGGCGGGAGCGGCAACGGCGGCCCCGACACCGGCACCGTCGACACCTCGACCGGGCACCCCGTGCCCGTCGCCGCCGACCCCGTCACCACCACCAACGCCGCCAACCGGGACTACGCCCAGCCCGTCCACGTCGCCCTGGACGCCTCCACCGGGTTCACCGAGGTCAGCAACGGCTTCGCCGGCACCGGGAGCGACGGGCTGACCCAGCTCGACCGCGACCACGCCCTGACCGCCACCTACACCGACGCCGCCCAGGGCAACCTCGTGCAGACGGCCCGGGTCGACCTGGCCGCCGGCCGCGACCTCACCCTGGCCATCGGGTTCGGGGCCACCCAGGGCGCGGCGGTCGCCACCGCCGGCGCCGCCCTGCGGACCGGGTTCGGCCGGGCGCTGGTCCGCTACGCCGCCGGCTGGGTCGGCTACGACGCCGGGCTGGTCCCGCCGCCGGCGCGCTTCCCCGGCCTCGGCGACGCCGCCGCCCGCGAGCTGCGCCGCGTGTACTACCTGAGCGCGAACGTGCTCAAGGCCTCCGAGGACAAGACCTTCCCGGGGGCGGTCGTGGCCAGCCTGGCCTCTCCGTGGGGGCAGGCGGTCTCGGCCGGCGACCCCAACAACACCTATTTCGGCTCCTACCGCGAGGTGTTCGCCCGCGACCTGTACGAGACCTTCACCGGGCTGCTGGCGGCCGGCGACCGCGCGACCGCCCGCGACACGGTGCGGTTCCTGTTCGAGCGCCAGCAGCTCCCCGACGGCTCGATGCCGCGCAACAGCCTGGTCAACGGCAAGCTCGCCCCGGACAGCTTCGGCATCCAGCTCGACGAGGTCACCTACCCGATCCTGATGGCCTGGCAGGCCGGCCTGACCGACCGGGCCTTCTACTCCGAGCACATCAAGCGGGCGGCCGACTTCGCCATCAGCCACGGCCCCAGCTTCGGGTCGGAGCGCTGGGAGGAGCAGGGCGGCTTCTCACCGTCGACCATCGCCGCCGAGATCGCCGGGCTGGTCGCCGCGGCCGACATCGCCGAGGGCAACGGCGACCGCGCCTCGGCCCGCGTGTACCGCGGGGTGGCCGACGACTTCCAGCGCTCGGTCAAGGGCTGGACCGTCACCAGCAACGGCCCCAACAGCCCCGACCCGTACTTCATCCGGCTCTCCAAGACCGGCGACCCCAACGCCGCCATCACCTACAACGTCGGCAACGGCGGGCCGACCCTCGACCAGCGCGAGGTGATCGACGCCGGCTTCCTGGAGCTGCCCCGCCTCGGCATCCTCCCCGCCGACGACCCCGACGTGCTCCGCTCCCTGACCGTGGTCGACGCCGCCATCCGGCGCGACACCGACAGCGGGCCCGGCTGGCACCGCTACAACGGCGACGGCTACGGCGACCGGGACAGCGACGGCCGCCCGTGGGCGCCGACCGGCCAGGGCAACGGCCACCTCTGGCCGGTGCTGGCCGGCGAGCGGGCCGAGCACCATATCGCGCTCGGCGACCGCGCGACCGCCTCGCGGCTGGCCGACGCCATGCGCCGCTTCGCCTCCGGGTTCGGCCTCATCCCCGAGCAGGGCTGGGAGAACCCCGACCTGGCGGCGTCGCCGTTCGGCACCCCGCCCGAGGAGGCCTCGATCGGCTTCGTCAACGGCGGGCCGGTGGGTTCGGCGTCCCCCCTGACCTGGTCGGCGGCCCAGTACGTCCGCCTGGTGCGCGACATCGCCGCCGGCCGGCTGCTCGAACAGCCGGCCAACACCGTCCGCCGCTACGTCACCAACCAGCAGCAGGCCACCGTCCTGGCCGTCACCGAGCCGCCCGACCGGACGCCGGTGGCCGCCTCGCCGGTCACCGTGCGCGGCACCTCGGCCCCGGGCAACACCGTTGACGTCTCCGCCACCAACACCGACGCCGACTCCGCCAACACCATCGTCACCACCACCGCCGCGGCCGACGGGAGCTGGAGCGCGGAGGTGCCCATCGAGGGCGGGACGATCGTGCTCGACGTGGTCGCCACCAGCGCCAAGGGCGCCACCGCCCACGAGCAGCGGACCGTGGTGTTCGACGTCACCCCGGGCGAGGTGCTGCTGGACGTCACCGACCCGGACGGCGACGACAACGGGCCCGGCAACTACGCCTACCCGACCTCGGCCAACTTCCAGCCGGGCGCCTACGACATCCAGCGCTTCCAGGTCCTCGACGACGGCACCGACGTCATCTTCCGGCTGCAGACCCGCAACCTGAGCCCGACCTTCGGCAGCCCCCTGGGCGCGCAGCTGGCCGACGTCTACGTCCACGACCCGGCCGCCGCCACCACCTCGACGGCGGCGTCGTTCCCGCAGCGCAACTACCAGATCGCCGCCGGGTCGGCCTGGAGCCGGCTGATCGAGGTGCAGGGCTTCGGCCAGCGCTACATCGACGCGGGCGGCGCCACCCTCGGCACCGTCACCATCAGGGCCAACGAGATCTCGCGGTTCATCACCTTCAGCGTGCCCAAGTCGAGCCTCGGCCAGCCCGGCCCCGGCTGGGCCTTCACCGTGGTCCTGACCGGCCAGGACGGCTTCAGCCCGGACCAGGCCAGGGGCTTCGCCCCGACCCCCCAGGAGTTCCAGTTCGGCGTCTGCGCCACCGCGTCGGCCGACCCGCACTGCACCGCCGACCCCGGCACCGTGCCCAAGGCGATGGACATCATCACCCCGGCCGGGGTCAGCCAGGCCACCGAGCTCGACTACACGGTCAACCAGCCGGTGACCATCCAGGGGGTGGTCATCCCGTGATCGCCGCCTCGGCGGCCTCCATGGACGGGTAGTCCTTGACGCCGACGATGCGGCGTCCCTGGAAGCTGAACACGGTGACGACCGGGTCGGAGCCGCTGACCCGTGCGGTGACCAGGACCTGGGTGGGCGTGGAGCGCAGCTCGTCGAACCCGACCCGGACCCTGGAGTCCATGCGCTGGCGGAACATGGTGAAGATGTCGTCGCGGTTGTGGCAGTGCGGCCCGTCGGGGTCGGCGTTGAGCGACTGCGCATCCTCGGCATAGATCTCCGCCAGGCGGTCGAAGTCGGCGCGATCGTAGGCGTCCATGGTGTCGAACATGAGCCGCATCGTGCCCTGGGCGTCCATCGTCCACCTCCGCTAGGCGTCGCTGGGACCGGGGAGCCATCCCCGGGCTTGGGCCCAGTCGTCAGCCTGACGAATGATCGCCCACATGGGCGACACCTTGGCATCGGTGTAGGCGTGTCGGTCTTCCTCGAACTGGATGGCCAGGCGTCGCTTCACCGCCTCGTACCCGGCTGCCTCCTCCCTGTGGGCGCGCAGGTAGTCGCGGAACAGCAGCGCCCACTGCTCGGAGAAGCTGCCCGCCCGGCGCACATGCGCATGGGTCCGTCGACGGCCCGGTGGTCCCGGAAGTAGCGCTTGGTGCGTTCGGGGTTGTCGGCCCGAAACACGTACCCCAGCCGCTCCAGCGGCTGCTTGAACGCTGCCAGGGGCTCGAAGGCGGCCACCGCGAGACCTGGACGTCGATGATCGGCTTGGCGGCCAAGCCGGGCACCGCGGTGGAGCCGACGTGGTCGATCCTGAGCGCGATGTCGCCCAGCCCGGCGCGAAGCTCGCGGCCCAGCTCGGCGAACTGCTCCGGTCAGGCCGGATCGCAGGGACGATCGTCGACCCGGTGCGGGTGCGCTGGATGCGACCGCCGATTCCTCCATGGCCGCGATCCGGCCGGCTCAGTGGGCCTCGGCGGCGGCCGTGGGGCGGCGGAACCGTTGTCGTTCGCGCTCGGTCTCCTGGCGGCGGTCGCACCCCTCCAGATGGTCGTTGACCAGGCCCATCGCCTGCATGAAGGCGTACACGGTGGTCGGGCCCACGAACGACCAGCCGCGGCGGCGCAGGTCCTTGCTCAGCGCCTTGGACTCGGGGCTCTGGCCGAGCTGCAGGAGGGCGGCGTGGTCGAGGACCGGAGGGCGGGCCTGGGGGCCGGGCTCGTAGCGCCAGACGTAGGCGGCCAGGCTGCCGAACTCGTCGACCAGGTCGGCGTAGCGGCGGGCGTTGTTGATGGTGGCGTCGATCTTGGCCCGGTTGCGGACGATGCCGGGGTCGGCCAGCAGCCGTTCCACCTGCTCGGCCCCGAACCCGGCCACCGCCGCCGGGTCGAAGCCCTGGAACGCCCGCCGGAAGTTCTCCCGCTTGCGGAGGATCGTGAGCCAGCTGAGCCCGGCCTGGAACCCCTCCAGCGACAGCTTCTCGAACAGCCGCCGGTCCTCGGCCACCGGCCGGCCCCACTCGGTGTCGTGGTAGCTCCGGTACAGCGGGTCGCCAGCTCCCCACCAGCACCGGGCGACGCCGTCGTCGCCGACCGTGACCCCCTCGGGCAGCGGGCCCATGGCGTGGCTCCTTCCTCGCGGATGCCGCTCCGGCGGCACCATAGCGCCGGGGTTTGACGTCCTCCCTGCTGTGAACGGCGGGGATTCCGGGGCCGCTCATGCGGCGGCGTCCCGGGTGGTTCCTGCTTCATCCCCGACCGCCGCCCTCGCGGGCGGTCTTACACCGGGTCCACAGGCAGTGACCGCCCGTCCGGCGGCAAGGATGTTGCGCGCGGCGTTGATGTCGCGGTCGTGGGCTGCTCCGCAGGCAGCGCAGGTCCAGGCGCGGACCTTGAGCGGCTTGGGCCCGTCCTTGAGGCCGCAGGTCGAGCACAGTTGCGACGACGGGTACCACGGGTCGACCTTCACCAGCGTCCGGCCGTGCCGCTCGGCTTTCTCGGTGAGCATGCGGATGAACTGCCCCCAGCCCGCGTCGTGGATGGACTTGGCGAGGTTGGACCGGCCGAGCCCGGTCACGTTCAGCGTCTCCAGGCACACCGTTTGGTTCTCACAGATGAGCCTGGACGACAGCTTATGGTGGAAGTCCCGACGGGCGTCGGCCACCTGGACGTGGAGCCGGGCGACCTTGCGGCGGGCCTTGGCCCGGTTCGCCGAGCCCTTGCGCTTGCGCGACAGCGAGCGCTGCGCCCGCCGAAGCGCCGCCTGCCGGGTGCGCAGCCAGCGTGGGTTGTCGACCTGCTCCCCGGTCGACAGCGCCGCGAAGCAGGCCAGCCCGAGGTCCACCCCGACCGCCGTCTCGACGGTAGACAGCGGCTCGGCGGGGACCTCGACGACGAACGAGGCGTGGTAGCGCCCCGCACCGTCGAGGGTGATCGTGACGCTGGACGGGCAGGCGGGCAGCGGACGGGACCAGCGAACCTGGACCTCGCCGACCTTGGCGACGAACAGCCGCCCGTTCGGGCGCAGCGCGAAGCCATTGCGGGTCAGCCGGATCGCCTGATCGTCGTGCTTGGCCTTGAACTTCGGCTGACGCACCCGCAGCTTGGCCTTCTCGCCCCTGGCCCGCGCCGCCTTCACCCGCGCCAGGTCGTTGAAGTAGTTGCGGTAGGCGCGGTGCAGGTCGTTGACCGATTGCACCAGCGCCACCGACGACACCTCGGTCAGCCATGCCCGTTCCGGGGTGCGCTTGGCCTGGGTGATGACCGCCCGCTGCACGTCGACATCCTTTGATGTACGGCAGCCCGGCCGCGTAGGCGTCCTGCCGCAGCCGCAGCCCGTCGTTGAACACCACCCGCGCGCACCCGAACGCCCGCGCGAGGGCGGCCTGCTGCGACAGGTCCGGGTAGAACCGGTAGCGGTATCTGCGCTGCATACGCACGACTATAGTTGGCCTATGCGACAGTCTGAGGACTACCGGCGAGGTCGGCACGTAGTTTCGGCGCTGAACGTGCACTTGGTCTTCGTCACCAAGTATCGGCGCGGGGTGCTCACCGGCGACCATCTTGACCTGCTCTGTGAGGTGTTCACCGACGTGTGCGCCGACTTCGGCGCGCGGCTGGTGGAGTGCAACGGCGAGGACGACCACGTGCACCTGCTGGTCACCTACCCGCCGCAGGTCGCGGTCTCGCGGTTGGTGAACTCGCTCAAGGGCGTGTCGTCTCGGCGGCTGCGACAGCACGAACGGGTCCGGACCCACCGCGAGCACCTGTGGTCCCCGTCGTACTTCGCCGCCTCGGCCGGCGGCGCCCCGCTGGAGGCGCTCAAGGCCTACATCCGCCAGCAGCGCACGCCCGGACGACCGGGCTAACCCCGCCCTAAACGGCGAGGCCTGCGCCCGGCGGATCCGGTCACATGCCGAGGAACTTGAGCACGGCCAGGACCCGGCGGTTCTCGGTGTCGCTGGGGGGCAGGTCCAGCTTGGCGAAGATGCTCGAGACGTACTTCTCGACCGCGCTGTGGCTGACCCGCAGGGCGTCGACGATGGCGTTGTTGCTCCGCCCCTCGGCCATCATGCCCAGCACCTGGAGCTCGCGGGGGGTGAGCCGGTCGATGGGATCGTCGCGGTGGCGGACCAGCAGCTGGGCCACGACCTCGGGGTCGAGGGCGGTGCCGCCGGCGGCCACCCGGCGCAGCGCGTCCAGGAAGTCGGACACCTGGGCGACGCGGTCCTTGAGCAGGTAGCCGACGCCGCTGGTCTGGACCGACAGCAGGTCGGTGGCGTAGCGCTCCTCGACGTACTGGGACAGGACCAGGATGGCGACCTGCGGGTACTGGCGGCGGATGACCAGCGCCGCCTGGATGCCCTCGTCGGTGTGGGTCGGCGGCATGCGCACGTCGACCACCACCAGGTCGGGGCGCTGCTCGCCGACGGCCCGCAGCAGCTGGTCGGCGTCGGACACGGCCGCGGCGACCTCGAAGCCGCCGTCGGCCAGCAGCTTGGTCAGGCCCTCCCGGAGCAGCACGGAGTCCTCGGCGATCACGACTCGCATGGCAGCTCCACCGTGATCCTGGTCGGCCCGCCGGGCGGGCTGTCGATGGCCAGGGTCCCGTCGACCGCCGCCGCCCGCTGGGCGAGCCCGTCCAGCCCGCTGCCGCCGGCGGGAGCGGCGCCGCCCTGGCCGTCGTCGCTGACCACGACCAGGAGCCGGTCGCCGCGGCGTTCCACGGTGACCTCGCCGTGGCTGGCCCTGGCGTGCTTGGCCACGTTGGTGAGGGCCTCGGAGACGACGAAGTAGGCGACGGCCTCGATGCTGGGCGAGCAGCGCGACGCCATGTCGACGCGCAGCCGGACCGGCAGCGGCGCCCTGGCCACGATCCCGGGCAGGGCCGCGTCCAGCCCGCGGTCGTTGAGCACGGCCGGGTGCAGGCCACGGACGAACTCGCGCAGCTCGGCGAGGGCGGCCACGGCCTCGTCGTGCGCCTTGGCGATGGCCTGCCGGGCGGGCTCGTCCGCGTCGGTGAGGCTGGTGCGGGCCATCCCCAGGTGCATGGCCAGCGAGACCAGCCGCTGCTGGGTGCCGTCGTGGAGGTCGCGTTCGATCCGGCGCCGTTCGGCGTCGGTGGCGGCGACGATCTCGGCCCGGCTCCGGGCCAGCGACTGGACCCGCAGGGTCAGCTCCTCGGCCCGGCCGGGGCCGAGCAGGGCCCGGGCCGCGGCCTCGTCCACGCCGGCCACGCCGCGCGCCACCCAGGGCGCGGCCAGCGTCGCCGCGACCCCCACGGCGACGGACCCCAGCGCGGCGGCCCCCCGGCCACCCTCGCCCCAGAGGTCGACGGCGAAGCCCGCCCCGAGCGGCAGGGCCAGCCAGCAGACCGCCACCAGGGCACCGCCGGCGCCGCCGATGACCAGGGCCAGCAGGTGGTAGGCGAGCTGCCGCCAGGTGGCGGATGCGCCCCAGGGCCGGAGCGGCCGCAGCGGCCAGCCACCCGGGGCCCGGGGCGGCGGCGCCGGGAGCTCGACCCCGAGGACGGCCCGGAACCGCAGCCGCTGCAGGGCGCCGAAGGCCCGCACGCACCACGGCGCCACGACCGGGACGGCGACCACCACCAGCCCGTAGGCCACGGCGAGCTGCCGGCCGCCGGTCGGCCCCTCGAGCAGGCTCCAGAGCGCGGCCGCCCAGCCGACCCCCAGGCCGGCGATGACCACGAAGCCGCCGACGCCGAGCGGCAGCCCGAGGAGCGCGTGGAGGGTCGCGCGCCAGCTCCGCGCCGACCACAGGGCGCGCAGCGCACCCCGCGCCGCGCCCCGGCTCCGCGGGGCGGCCGTCGTCTCCATCCAGGTCATGGGATCACACTAACCAGCGCCGGAGCCTCCATCCATGCGGCCACCCCTCGGCTCGACTGCGGAAAACCCCACCCCGCGGAGGCCGCCCGCCCCAACGACAGCACGCCCCCGACCCGGGACGATGCCCGGCGTCATCGCGTTGCCACACGGCTCCGCACACCCATCGCAGAGGAGGGACGAGATGATCGAGGCACGCGGGTTGACCAAACGGTACGGCGCCAAGCTGGCGGTCGACGACCTGAGCTTCACGGTGCGGCCGGGCGTGGTCACCGGCTTCCTGGGCCCGAACGGCGCCGGCAAGTCCACCACCATGCGGATGATCCTCGGGCTGGACGCGCCGACGGGCGGGTCGGTGACCGTCAACGGCAAGCCGTACCGCCAGCACCCGGCGCCGCTGCGCGAGGTCGGCGCGCTGCTGGATGCCCGCTCGGTCCACCCGGGCCGCAGCGCCCACCACCACCTGCTGGCGATCGCCCAGACCTGCAACATCGGCCGCTCCCGGGTGGACGAGGTGATCGACGCCGTGGGCCTCCGCGAGGTGGCCCGCCGGCGGGCCGGCGGCTTCTCCCTCGGCATGGGCCAGCGGCTCGGCATCGCCGCGGCGCTGCTCGGCGACCCCCACACGGTGATCCTCGACGAGCCGGTCAACGGCCTCGACACCGAGGGCATCCGCTGGATCCGGGCGCTGCTGCGGGACCTGGCCGCCGAGGGCAGGACGGTGTTCGTCTCCTCGCACCTGATGAACGAGATGGCCCTGACCGCGGAGCACCTGATCGTCATCGGCCGGGGCCGGCTGATCGCCGACACCGGCATCGAGGAGTTCATCGCCGGCGCGGCCCGCGACGCCGTGCGGGTCCGGAGCACCGACCCGGAGGCGCTGGCCGCGCTGCTCCGGCCGCGCGCCGCCGAGGTCTCGCCCGACCGGGACGGCGCCCTGACCGTCTCGGGGCTGACCACCGACCAGGTCGGCAGGGCCGCGGCGGCGGCCGGGATCACCCTGCTCGAGCTCACCGCCCGCCAGGCCTCGCTGGAGGAGGCCTTCATCGACATGACCAGCGACGCGGTCGAGTTCCGCGCGCCCACCACCGCACCGGCGAAAGGATGACCACCATGACCGGACCCACCGCACCGGCCCCGACGGCCTCCCGCGACGACCAGCGGGTCACCCAGGCCAGGGTGATCCGATCGGAATGGACCAAGCTGCGCACCCTGCCCTCGAGCGCCTGGTCGCTGCTGGTGGCGGCCGTGCTGATCGTCGGCATCGGCGCGCTGTACGCCGGGGTCCGGGTCACCAGGCCGCCGCAGGACCCCGCCGCCATCGCCAGCTTCGACCCCACCGCGATCAGCCTCAGCGGCATCAGCCTGGCCCAGCTCGCCATCGGGGTGCTCGGGGCGCTGCTGATCACCGGCGAGTACGCCACCGGCACGATCCGGACCAGCTTCGCCGCCGTCCCGGCCCGGCTGCCGGTGCTGTGGGGCAAGGCGATCGGGTACGCGCTGGCCGTCCTGGCCCTGTGTGTGCCGGCGGCCTTCGCGGCCTTCCTCGTCGGCCAGTCGATCCTGTCGTCCGGGGACCTCGACACCACCCTCGGGCAGCCGGGCGTGGCCCGGGCCGTGCTCGGCGCCGCGCTGTACCTGGCCGCCGTCGGCCTGCTCGGGCTCGGCCTGGGCGCCCTGCTGCGCGGGACCGCCGCGGCCGTCGGGGCGCTGTTCGGCCTGCTGTTCGCCCCCCAGATCCTGGTCGGCTTCCTGCCGTCGACCTGGTCGGACCAGCTCTACGGCTACCTGCCCGCCCCGGCCGGGATCGCCGTCACCAACCTGCGGCCGGACCCGGTGGCGCTGGCCCCCTGGACCGGGTTCGGCGTCTTCTGCCTCTACACCGCCATCCTGCTGGCCCTCGCCGCCTGGCGGATGCGGCACCGGGACACCTGAGACGGCGGGAACCATCGGCCGGGTGTTCGGGTTGTCCAGGTGGGCGCGCGCTCGCGCTGCCCAGGACAGGGAACGCCAACAGTCCGGGGAGGCCTCGGTCATGAGGAAGGGATTCGCCCGCGCAGCGCTCCTGGCGGCGCTCGCCGTCGCCCTGGCGGCCTGCGGTGGAGCCGAGGACGAGGGGTCCGGGACCGCGGCGACGGCCGCGCCGGCGACCACCGCGGCCCAGGAGACCAGCGGGGCCACGGTGGCGGTGGCCAACAGCACGCTGGGGGACATCCTGGTCGACGGCGAGGGTCGCACCCTGTACGCCTTCACCAAGGACCAGGGCGACCAGTCGGCGTGCAGCGGCGAGTGCGCCACCAACTGGCCGGCGCTCACCGGCACCGCGACCGCCGGGACCGGCGCCCAGGCGTCGCTGTTGTCGACCGCCACCCAGGCCAGCGGCACCGACCAGGTGACCTACGACGGCAAGCTGCTCTACCACTTCGCCGGCGACGCCAAGCCCGGCGACACCAACGGCCAGGGCGTGGGGACCGTGTGGTTCGCGGTGGCCGCGGACGGCGAGCTGGTCAAGGAGAAGGCGACCGGCGGCTATCCCTGAGCGGGTCAGCCACCGGCTCCCCGACCTCGCGATCTGGTGAGCGCATCCCGCCGGACCACTTGCGTTCTCGTCCGCTGGTGGGTGAAGTACACCGGTGGTCCGCGATCGAAGGGAGCAGGGCGATGTGCACGGAGAAGTGCTTCGAGCTGACCCAGGCGCCGGCGGCCCGGCGCGCCGGGTCGAGCGTCAGCCGGCGGATGGCACTGGTCGGCGGGGCGGCGGTCGCCGCCTCCGCGGCCCTGGGGAGCACCGCCCAGGCGGGCGAGCGGGCGCCGGCCTTCGCGGGCAGGCGGCACGGCCTGCGGGACCTCACCCACCCGTTGACGACGACGTTCCCGGCCTTCGTGCCCGGCGAGGAGGCGGTGCGGCGAACCGTCGTCACGATCGAGAACGACGGGTACTACCTGCAGGAGTGGCGCATCATCGAGCACATCGGGACCCACGTCGACGCGCCCGGGCACTTCACCGTGGGCGGCCGCCTGGCGACCGAGCTGCAACCGTCGGAGCTGGTCGTCCCGGCGGTGGTCATCGACATCGCCGACCGGGCGGCCCAGGACCCGGACACGGTCGTGACCGTCGAGGACCTGCGTGCCTTCGAGCGCCGGCACGGCCGCATCCCCCGCGACGCCGCCGTGCTCATGGACTCCGGGTGGGGGGCCAAGGTCGGCGACGCCGACGCCTACCGCGGCGCCGACGCGGCCGGCACCCTGCACTTCCCCGGCTTCGGGGCCGACGCCTGCGAATGGCTGCTGCGCCGCCGCGGGATCCGCAGCCTCGGCGTGGACACGCTCAGCATCGACCCGGGGAACTCGACGACCTTCGACACCCACCTGATCCTGACCGGAGCCGACCGCTACGGGCTGGAGAACCTGGCCAACCTCGACCGCATCCCCAAGCGCGGGGCCACGATCTTCGTCGGGCTGATCCCCTACGAGCAGGGCTCCGGCGGCCAGGCCCGCATCTTCGCCTCCTGGTGACCACCCGGACCCGGCGTCGCCCTCAGGAGCCGGGCGGGGCGGGGAGGCGCAGGCCGTGCATGCCGCCGTCGACGGCCAGCACGGTGCCGGTGGTGGCGCCGGCCAGGGGGCTGGCCAGATAGGCGATGGCGGCGGCGACCTCCTCGGCGGTGACCAGCCGGCCGCTGGGCTGGCGGGCCGCCAGGGCCTGGAGCTCGGCCCGCGGGTCGGGTGCGGCGGCCAGCAGCCGCCGCACCCAGGGGGTGTCGGCGGTGCCCGGGTTGACACAGCACACCCGGATGCCCTCGGCCAGGTGGTCGGCGGCCATGGCCAGGGTCAGGGCCTGCACCGCGCCCTTGGTGGCGCTGTACAGGGCCCGGTTGGGCAGGCCGACGCTGGCCGCGACCGAGCAGGTGTTGACCACCACCGCGTTGTCCGAGGCCCGCAGCAAGGGCAGGGCGGCGCGGGTCACCCGGACGATGCCGAGGACGTTGATGTCGAACACCTGGTGCCACTCGTGGTCGGGGTTGGCCTCGATGGTGCCGGCGGCGCCGACGCCGGCGTTGTTGACCACGATGTCGAGGCCGCCCAGCCGCTGGGCGGCCTCGCCGACCGCCGCGCGGACCGCGGCGTCGTCGCCCACGTCGGCGCGGACCTGCTCCAGCGGGGCCTCCAGGGGGGCCGGGGCCAGGTCCAGGCAGGCCACCCTGGCGCCGCGGGCGGCCAGGAGGCGGGCGGTGGCCAGGCCGATGCCGGAGGCGCCGCCGGTGACCAGCGCCCCCAGGCCGGCGAACTCGGGGTCGCGCACGGGACGGCCACCTTCCGGTCGGGGCCATCAGGGTACGCGGAGTGCCAGGAGGCGCTCGACGTTCGGCTCGGCGAAGAAGTCGTCGCCCACCGCCTCCACCTGACCGGCTAGCGTGCGCCAACCATCGTGGGGTGGCCGGCGGCGTCCAGACGCCGGCGGACGTCCTTGTCCAGGTGGAGGTCGACGGCGCCGAGCAGCTCGTCGAGCTGGGCGACGGAGCTGGCCCCCACGACCGGGAGGATCGACGGCCGGCCCTGCATGAGCCAGGCCAGCACCACCTGGTTCGGGGTGGCGCCCAGCTCGGCGGCCACCTCGCGCAGGACGGCCAGGCGGGACTGGTTGGTGGGGTGGTCGTAGGCGGCCGGCGGGGCCTGGCCGGGGCGGGCGTACAACCCCTTGAGGAGGGGGGAGTAGGCCAGCAGGGTCAGCTCCTCGGCGGCGGCGTAGTCGATCAGCTCCTCGGTGATGAGGTTGACCTGGCCGGGGTCCGGGTGGGGGAGCAGGTAGCTGTGCTCCTGCTGCACGCACTGGTAGGCGGGGCGGCCGCCGGCGCGGGCGATGGCCCGGGCGCGCTCGATCCGCCAGGTGGCGTGGTTGCTGGCCCCCAGCAGCCCGACGGTGCCGCGCTCGGCCAGCCCGGCCAGGGCGTCGACGGTCTCCTCCTGCGGGGTGGCCCGGTCGTCGATGTGGGCGTAGTACAGGTCCAGCCGGTCGACGCCGAGCTGGCGCAGGCTGGTCTCGGCGTCCTCCCGGATCGCCCTGGCGCCGAGGCCCTGCCAGTGGGCGGGGCCGGGGTCGCCGGGGAGCAGGGTCCTCGCCCCCACCTTGGTGGCGATGACGACCTGGTCGGTCACCCCCCGGGACCGCCGCCAGCGGCCGATGACCCGCTCGCTCTCGCCGGCCTCGCCGTGCCACTGGCCGTAGTTGTTGGCGGTGTCGAGGAAGGTGCCGCCCGCCTCCAGGAAGCGGTCGAGGATGGCCATGGAGGTGGGCTCGTCGGTCCGGTAGCCGAAGTACATGGTGCCCAGGCAGAGCTGGCTGACCTGGAGGCTGACGCGGCCGTCGCTGAGCTGTCGCTGGCGCACGGTGTGGTCTCCTTTCGGGTCCGGTAGGCTCCAGGCTAGCCCCGGTATTGGTGTGGATGTATGGTCCGATGCGATGTCGGAATCCCAGACCAATCTCGCGTGGGACACGCTCCTGGAGCTGGGCGAGGGGCGCCGCGGGCCGCTGCACGCCCGGCTGTCGGGCGCCATCCGGGAGGCGATCCGGGGCGGCCGCCTGCCCGCCGGCAGCGCCCTGCCGCCCAGCCGCGAGCTGGCCGCGGACCTCGGCTGCTCGCGCTGGGTCGTCACCGAGGCCTACGCGCAGCTGGCCGCCGAGGGCTATGTCGAGGCCCGGGTCGGCTCCGGGACCCGCGTGCGACCCCTCGGCCGGTCGGCCGCCGCCGACCCGGCGGCCGAGGCCCCGCCGGCCCTGGCGCCCCGGATCGACCTGGCCCCTGGCCTGCCCGACCTGCGCGCCTTCCCGCTCGGACGCTGGGTCGCGGCCCTGCGCTCGGTCGCCGGCACCCTGCCGTATGCCGAGCTGGGCTACCCGGACCCCGCCGGCCACCCCCGGCTCCGGCAGGTCCTGGCCGGGTACCTGGCGCGGGTGCGCGGCGCCGCCGTCGACCCGGCGCAGGTGACGGTGTGCCGGGGCGTCACCGACGGGACCAGCCGCGTCTGCCAGGCCCTGCGGGCGGCCGGCGTCACCGCCGTTGCGGTCGAGGACCCCGGCTGGCACCGGCTGCGGGAGGCCGCCGCCGGGGCCGGGCTGCGGGTCGTGCCGACCCGCGTCGACGGCCACGGGCTGCGGGTCGGCGACCTCGACGCCGACCCGGCGGTGCGCGCGGTCGTCGTGAGCCCCACCCACCAGTTCCCGACCGGGGTGGTGCTCTCGGCCGAGCGCCGCGCCGCCCTGCTCGCCTGGGCCCGCCGGGTCGACGGCCTGATCCTGGAGGACGACTACGACGCCGAGTTCCGCTACGACCGCCGGCCGGTCGGGACCATGCAGGGCGCCGACCGGTCGCGGGTGGTGCTGCTCGGGTCGGTCTCCAAGACGCTCTCGCCGGCCCTGGGCATCGGCTGGGTGGTGGCGCCGCCGTCCTGGGTGGAGCCGCTGCGGGCCGCGGCCGGGCCTCCGGCCGGCCCGCCCACCCTCGACCAGCTCGCCTTCGCCGCGTTCCTGCAGGCCGGGTCCTACGACCGCCACCTGCGGGCGGCCCGCAAGCGCTACCGCCAGCGCCGCGACCGGCTGGTCCGGGCGCTGGCCGAGCGCCTGCCCGGGGCCCGCCTGCTCGGCGTGGCTGCCGGGCTGCACCTGGTGGTACTCCTCGACGACGCGGTGGACTGCGCCGAGGTCGTCGGCCGGGCCAAGGCCGCCGGCGTGCGGGTCGCCAACCTCGACACCTACCGGTGCCGCGACGACGCCATCGGCCCCGGCCTGGTCCTCGGCTACGGCAACCTCGCCGACGCCCAGCTGGAGGAGGCGGTGGCGCTGCTGGCGAGCGACGGTGTCCAGCGTCAGCGTTGCATAGCAGCCAGATGCAAACTATACTTAGCACCAGTCCACCTTCTCACCTGGTTCTCACCAGCCGCTCGACAAGGAGGAAGCCCATATGGCCGACCCCAAGGACCCCACCCAGGAGATCCAGGCCCAGGTCCTGGACGGCATCCGCAAGAGCCAGGAGGCCGTGATCGACGGCATGCGCAGCTGGGCCGAGACCGTCCAGCAGCTCGTGCCCGGCACCGCCCAGGCCTCCGTGCCCGGCGCCAGCCAGCTGCCCTCGGCCACCGAGGTCGTCGACTCGGTGTTCGACTTCGCCGCCCAGCTCCTCAACGCCCAGCGCGAGCTCGCCCACAGCATCCTCGGCGCCACCACCGCCGTCGGGGAGCGAGCCCAGAGGCCGCCAAGGCCTCAGCCGGCCGCCAAGAAGCCGGCGAAGAGCTGACCGATGCAGGTCCGCAACCTGATGAAGCAGCCGGTGGTCACCGTCGCCCCCGACCAGTCGGTGCGCGAGGCCGCACGGCGGATGCAGCAGCACACCATCGGCTCGGTCGTCGTCACCGAGGGTGACCGGCTGGCCGGCATCCTCACCGAACGCGACATCCTCCACGCCGTGGCCGAGGACCGCGACCTCGACCAGACCTCGGCCGCCGAGCTCATGACCACCGAGCTGGTCACCGCCGGGCCCAACTGGGACGTGGTCGTGGCCGCCAGCGTCATGACCAGCAACCGCATCCGCCACCTCGTCGTGAAGAACAACGAACAGCTGCTCGGCGTGCTCTCGCTGCGTGACGTCCTCTCCGTCTACCTCCCCGACCAGGTCCACGAGCAATAACATCACCTGATGCGACGGCCGCTGCTCCCGGCGTGCCGGCGGTGACGCCGCCGGCTGCGGCCGTCGCATCGGCGTGGGCGCCGCTGCGGATCAGCGTCTTCCGGGTGCTGTGGCTGGCCCAGCTGGCCAGCCTGGTCGGGACCTGGATGCAGACGGTGGGGGCGCAGTGGCTGCTGGTCGACGACCCGGCCGCCTCGACGCTGGTCGCCCTGGTGCAGACGGCCAACATGACGCCGGTGTTCTTCCTGGCCCTGCCGGCCGGCGTGCTCGCCGACGTGTTCGACCGGCGGCGGCTGCTCATCGGGGTGCAGGTGGCCTCGATGGTCGTGGCCGGCGGGCTGGCCGCGCTGACCTCCGCCGGGCTGACCACCCCGGCGCTGCTGCTGGCCTTCACCTTCCTGCTCGGCTGCGGCATGACCCTGACCATGCCGGCCTGGCAGGCGCTGATCCCCGAGCTCGTGCCCCGCTCCCAGCTGCCGGCGGCGTCCGCGCTGGGCGGGATCAGCATGAACCTGGCCCGGGCGGTCGGGCCGGCAGTGGCCGGCCTGCTGATCGCCACCGTCGACGTGGCCGCCGTGTTCGCGCTGAACGCGCTCTCCTTCGGCCTCCTGGCCCTGGCCCTGGCCACCTGGCGCCGCAAGCCGGCCGAGCCCGACGACCTGCCGGAGGGGTTCGGCTCGGCGTTGCGGGCCGGCGGCCGCTACATCCGCCACTCGCTGGTGGTCCGGCGCATCCTGCTGCGCTCGCTGCTGTTCGTGGTGCCCGGCACCGTGGTCTGGGCGCTGCTGGCGCTGATCGCCAGCCGCAGCCTCGGGCTCGGCCCCGGCGGCTACGGGCTGCTGCTGGCCGCCCTCGGCGTCGGCGCCGTCGCCGGCGCGTTCGCCCTGCCCCAGCTCCGGGCCCGGACCTCGACCAACGGCATCGTCCTGCTCGCCAGCCTGGTCTACGCCGCCTCGCTGGTGGTGGTCGCGCTGGCCGGCAACGCCGCCGTCGTCACCGCCGCCCTGTTCGCCGCCGGCGCCGCCTGGCTGGCGGTCATGGCCAGCCTCAACGCCACCATGCAGCTGTTCCTGCCCGGCTGGGTGCGGGCCCGGGGGCTGTCGACCTACCAGATCGTGTTCGTGGGCGGGCAGGGGCTGGCCGCGCTGGGCTGGGGGCTGCTCGCCCAGCGGTTCGGGCTCGCCACGGCCTTCCTGGTCGCGGCGGCGCTGATGCTGGCCGGTGCGGTCACGCTCCGGTGGTGGCCGCTGCGCGACACCGAGGGCCTTGACCGCGGCCCCGCCATGTACTGGCCGGAACCGCATCTCGATTTCGAGCCCGAACCCGACGACGGCCCGGTGCTGGTCACCGTCTCCTACCGCGTCTCGCCGGACCACGAGGCCCGGTTCCTCGAGGCCATGGAGGTGGTGCGCCGGTCACGCCAGCGCACCGGCGCCGCCCGCTGGGACCTGTACCGCGACGGGGCCGACCGTCACCGCTTCGTCGAGACCTTCGTGGTCCGGTCCTGGGCCGAGCACCTGCGCCAGCACGGCGAACGCCTCACCGGGGCCGACCAGGAGTTCGAGGAACGGGCCAACGCCCTGGCCGAGGGGACCACCCGAGGTCCAGCACCTGTTCTCGGTCCGGCCCCGCTCCTGACCCGCCCTCAGGTGGGCGGGTAGCGCTGGTGGTCGGGGAAGTTGCCGTACAGCTGTTCGCCGGGTGGTCCCTGGGTGACGGCGTGGACCAGGTGCTCGCCGCCCACGAAGGCGCCTTTCCAGGAGGCGCCGCGGCCGCCGAACGGCTCGGCCTTGTCGCCCCGGGAGCGGGGGCGGTTGATGCCGACCTTGAAGGCGTGGACCTGGTCGGCGAGGCGGCGGGCCAGGTGCTCGTCGTCGCTGGCGATGGAGGCGACCAGGCAGCCGTTGGAGGCGTTCATCTCGGCCACCAGCTCGGCGGCCGAGTCGACCAGGACCACGGTGTCGACCGGGCCGAAGGGCTCGGCGTGGCCGAGGACGCTGGCCCCGGGCGGGTCCAGCAGGGCCACCGGGGGCAGGTAGGCCGAGGTGTCCTGGCCGGGAAGGAACCATCCCTGCTCCAGGGTGCCGCGGTGCAGCGGGGTGGCGGCCATCTGGATGGCCAGGTCGACCTCGCCGGTGAGCTCGGCCACCTTGGCCGCGTTGATCAGCGGCCCGAAGTCCAGGTCGGGCGGCTGGTCGCCGCCCTCGGCCACGGCCAGGGGGTGGCCGAAGCGCAGCGAGCGCGACCACCGGGAGGTACATGGCCAGGAACCGGTCGAACAGGGACCGCTGGACCACGTAGCGGGGATAGGCGGTGCAGCGCTGCTTGCCGTACTCGAACCCTTTCTTCAGGTGCCCGGCCAGGGTGTCCCAGTCGCTGAAGTCCCAGATCCCCCAGGCGTTCAGGCCCTCCTGCTCCAGCATGTGGCGCTTGTCGGTCTGGACCAGCTGGCTGGCGATCTGGCCGCCGGCGTCGCGGCCGCCGACAAAGGCCAGACAGCCGATGTCGTCGCTGACAGCACCAGGGCCGGCGACAACCGCGACCCCGAGCCCGAGACCAGGGTGACCGGCAGCTCGCAGCGGGCATCAGCGCGGTGGCCAGGGTGAGGGCGCACAACCCGCCGTCGGTCGGGGTCTTGGCGATCACCGCGTCGCCGGCCAGCAGCTGGACCAGCATGGCGTGCACCAGCACGCTCAAGGGGTAGTTCCAGGAGGCGATGTTGGACACCGGGCCGGCCAGCGGCTGGCGGCCGGCTCGAGCATCGCCTCGATCTCGGCCAGGTACCAGCGCACCCCCTCCACGGTGCGGTCCACCGAGGTCAGGGCCTGGCGCCAGGGCTTGCCGATCTCCCAGACCAGCAGCAGGGCGAGCAGCTCGCGGTGGGTCTCCAGCTCGTCGACGCAGCGGGCCACCCGGGCCCGCCGCTCGTCCAGCTCCACGCCGGTCCAGCGCCGGTGCTCGGCCGCCGCGGCCGCCACCGCCTCCAGGGCCTGGCCGAGGCCGAGCATCGGCGGGCCGGCGATCGGGCCGCCGTCGACCGGGCTGGTCGCCTCGGCCGGCTCCCCGGCCGCCCGCCACTCGCCGTCCCAGAGGTTGCGGACCCGGTCGGGGTCGAACGCCTCGGGCGCGACCTGGCGGCAGCGGGCATAGGCGTCCTGCCAGCGCATCCCCTCACGGACCTGTGCGGGAGCTCCAGACGGCATCTGCGGCCTCCGGGAAGGATCGCGTCCAGAGGGCCAACGGTACCTGCCCCGTCGACCCGCAACCACCCCCGCATCCGCGCCCGGTGACGTTTGACGGGCGCGCGGCGCGTCCCGAGGATCGGGTGCGATGTCCAAGACGCTGAAGGTCCGGGCCGGCTGGCTGCTGGTGGTCGTGGTGGCGGTCGCGCTGAATCTCCGCTTGGCCATTGCCGCCGTGCCGCCGCTGCTGGACACCATCCAGGCCGACCTCGGGCTGTCGGCCACCGGGGCCGGGCTGCTCACCGCCCTGCCGGTGGTCTGCATGGGGCTGTTCGCCCCGGTGGGGGCGGCGCTGGCCCGGCGGGTCGGGCGGGAGGCGGCCGTGTCCTGCGCGCTCGCCCTGGTCGGGGTGGGCACCCTGGCCCGCGGGGCCGGCGCCTCGGTGGTGCCGCTGTACGGCGGGACCCTGGTCGCCGGGGTCGGGATCGCCATCGGCGGGGTGCTGCTCCCCGGGGTGGTGAAGGCCTGGTTCCCGGACCGCCCGGGCGCCGTCACCGGCCTCTACACCGCCGGCCTGGTCGCGGGGGCGATGGTCGCCTCGGCGGCCACGGTGCCGCTGATGGACGCGCTCGGGATCGGCTGGCCGGCCGCGATCGCCGCCTGGGGGCTGCTGGCGGTGGCGGCGCTGGCCGCCTGGGCGCCGGTGACCCGCCGGCTCCGGGCGCCGGCCGGGCCCGCCCCGGGACGGCTCCGGCTGCCGTGGGGCAGCGGCGTGGCCTGGCGGGCCACCCTCTACATGGGCTCCCAGTCGCTGCTCTACTACGCCGCCCTCACCTGGCTGTCGCCGCTGTACCTGGCCGCCGGCTGGAGCGCGGCAAGGGCCGGGCTGCTGCTCGGGCTGTTCAGCTTCACCCAGATCTTCTCGGCCCTGGCCGTCCCCGCCCTGGCCGACCGCACCGGCGACCACCGGCCCTGGCTGGCCCTGTGCGTCGGCACGGTCACGGCCATGCTGGCCGCGCTCGGCCTGGCCCCGGAGGCCGCCCCGTGGCTGTGGGCGGCCCTGCTCGGCCTCGGCGTCGGGGGCATGTTCGCCCTCGCCCTCACCCTGCTGGTCACGCTGGCCCCGACCCCGGCCGCGGCCGCCCGCCTGTCCGGCATGGCCCTGCTGGTCGGGTACCTGCTCGCCGCCACCGGGCCGGTCCTGGCCGGCGCCCTGTACGACGCCGCCGGGACCTACCGGGTCCCGTTCCTGGCCCTGGCCGGCATCGGCGTCGCCACCCTGGCCGTCGGGGTGTCGCTCCGCCCCGGCGACCGGGTCTGACCCGAGGCCCCACGCCGTTCACCCAAGTGTCGGCCATTGTTCGGTGGACCGGCCCCGGCGGCGCACCCGATACTCGGGCCAGATGAAGAAGAGGAACGCTGGCAGGGATGACCAGCTCGCGACCAGGGGGTCGCTCGGATGCAGACAGGCGCCAGGCGTGCCGTCGCCATACCGTAGCTTCGCGTTGATGCGCCCGTGAGGCGCGCCCTCAGCCTCCTGCTGGCCGCCGTGCTGGCCATCGGGGTCGGGACGGCGATCGTGGCCTCGGTCAGGGACCGGTTCGCCGCCGGCGACCCGCCGCCGCCGACCGCCGTCCGCGGGGTGATCGGCTCCGAGAAGGAGCCGTTCTTCCGCGACCCGGCGGTCGTGGCCGCCTTCGCCCGGCACGGGCTGGCCGTCCAGGTCGACCTGGCCGGGTCGCGCGAGATCGCCACCCGGGTCGACCTGGACCGCTACGACTTCGCCTTCCCGGCCGGCATCCCGGCCGCCGAGCGGATCCGCCGGGAGCGCAGGATCACCGCCTTCTACCAGCCCTTCTACACCCCCATGGCGGTGGGGACGTTCACGCCGATCGCCGAGCTGCTGGCCAAGGCCAAGGTGGCGAAGCCCCTGGCCGGCGGCTACTGGCGCCTGGACATGCACCGCTACCTCGAGCTGGTCGCCGACGAGCACCCGCTGGAACGAGCTGCCCGGGAACACCGTCTACCCGGCCCGCAAGTCGCTGCTGATCGCCTCCACCGACGTGCGCACCTCCAACTCGGCCGCCATGTACCTGGCCCTCGCCTCCTATGTCGGCAACGGCGACCGGGTGGTCGAGAACGCCGCCCAGGGCGACAAGGTGGTCGACCAGATGGCCCCGCTGTTCCTGCGCCAGGGGTTCTCGGAGTACTCGACCGAGGGGCCGTTCGAGGACTACCTGACCATCGGCGCCGGCAAGACGCCCATGGTGATGATCTACGAGGCCCAGTTCCTGGCCAGGGCGGCCGCCCGGGACGGCTCCATCGGCCCCGACCGGGTGCTCATGTACCCGGAGCCGACCGTGCTCACCAAGCACACCCTGGTGCCGCTCACCCCGGCCGGGGACCGGGTCGGGCGGCTGCTGGCCGGCGACCCCGAGCTCCAGCGCCTGGCCGTCACCCACGGCTTCCGGACCGCCGACGCCGCCACCGTCCGCAAGTACCTGGCCGACCGCAAGGTGGCCCCGCCGCCCGACCTGGTCACCATCGTCGAGCCGCCCACCTACGAGGCCCTCGAGCACCTCATCACCCGCATCCAGGAGCGCTATTGACTCCAGAAGGAGGAACGAGAACGTGACAACCCAAGGGACCGAGCTGGAGCTCGTCCCGCCCGCACCGGTGGCCGCGGTCGATCCGGCCCAGGCCACCACCGTCGTCCCCGTGGACCCGGCCGTGGCCGGCCAGCTGGAGGCGACCGCCGACGCCTTCGCCGTCTCGGTGACCACCCTGGACGTCCACAGCCCCGAGTTCACCGGCAAGGTCGGCTCGATCACCCGCATGGGCGACCGGGAGATGCGCGACGCCGCCGCCGTCTCCAACCGGATGCTGGAGCGGCCGGTCAAGGCCATGGGCTCCGGCCTGTTCGACGCCAGCTCCCCGGTGTCGAGGTCGCTGATCGACCTGCGCAACACCGTGGAGGAGCTGGACCCGTCCCGCCAGGGCGACCTGTTCAGCTCCCGCAAGCTGCTCGGCATGATCCCGCTCGGCAGCAAGCTGCGCGACTACTTCGACCGCTACCGCTCCTCCCAGACCCACCTGGACGCGATCATCAACTCGCTGTACCGGGGCCAGGACGAGCTGCGCAAGGACAACGCGGCCATCGAGCAGGAGAAGGTCAACCTCTGGGCCAGCATGGGCCGCCTCCAGCAGTACGCCCTGCTGGCCGGCCGCCTCGACCAGGCCCTGGACGACAAGATCGCCGACCTCGAGGCCACCGACCCCGAGAAGGCCAGGGTGCTGCGCCAGGACGTCCAGTTCTACGTCCGCCAGAAGCACCAGGACCTGCTCACCCAGCTCGCCGTGGCCGTCCAGGGCTACCTCGCCCTCGACCTGGTCCGCAGGAACAACCATGAGCTGATCAAGGGTGTCGACCGGGCCACCACCACGACCGTGGCCGCCCTGCGCACGGCCGTGATGGTCGCCCAGGCGCTGGCCAACCAGCGGCTCGTCCTCGACCAGATCACCGCGCTCAACTCCACCACCGGCAACCTGATCGAGTCGACCTCCTCGATGCTGCGCCAGCAGACCGGCCGCATCCACGACCAGGCGGCCAGCGCCACCATCAACCTCAACCAGCTCAAGACCGCCTTCGCCAACATCTACGCCACCATGGAGGCGGTCGACACCTACAAGGGCGCCGCCCTCCAGAGCATGCGGGCCACCGTCGACGCCCTCGAGTCGGAGGTGGGCAAGGCCCGCGAGTACCTGGAGCGGGCCAAGGGGGCGCCGGCCATCGACGACAGCAGCCTGGGGATCGGCACCGGCGAGCTGGCCCTGCCGGCGGCCACGGGGAGGGGCTGACCGCGGTGCGACGCCTGCCGGTCCCGCTGCTCCTGGCCCTGGCGTTGCTGGCCGGCTGCACCGGCGGCGACGGGGGTGCGGAGCCGCCGGCCGACCCGCCGGGGACCCTGCGGGTCCTGGCCGGCTCCGAGCTGCGGGACGTCGAGCCCCTGCTCGGCCAGCTCCGCGACGCCACCGGGGTCAACCTCACGTTCGAGTACAGCGGCACCCTGGAAGGCGCCGAGCGGATCACCGCTGGGAGGCCGCCACCACGGCCGGAGCTGGCATGGTTCTCCTCGGCCCGCTACCTGGCCCTGCTGTCGGCGGGTGCCGGCCAGGGCCGGCCCGTGGCGACCGAGCGGATCATGCTGTCGCCGGTGGTGCTGGGCGTGAAGCGCTCGGTCGCGACCCGCTTCGGCTGGGCCGGCAACCCCGACGTGACCTGGAAGGACATCGCCGCCAAGGCCAGGGCCGGCCAGCTGCGCTACGGCATGACCAACCCGGCCGCGTCCAACTCCGGCTTCTCCGCCCTCGTCGGGGTGGCCGCCGCCATGGCCGGCACCGGCGACGCCCTGCGGACCGAGGACGTCGACGAGCGCGGCCTGACCGACTTCTTCAACGGCCAGACCCTCACCGCCGGCAGCTCCGGCTGGCTGGCCGACGCCTTCGTGACCGGCCAGGCCAAGCTGGACGGGCTGATCAACTACGAGTCCGTCCTGCTCGGCCTCAACGCCTCGGGCAAGCTCGGCGAGCCGCTGGAGCTGATCTACCCGAGGGACGGCATCATCACCGCCGACTATCCGCTGCTGCTGCTCGACCCGGCCAAGCGGGCCGAGTACGACAAGCTCGTGGCCTACCTGCGCGGCCCCGAGGTGCAGCGCCGGCTGATGACCGCGACCGCCCGGCGGCCGGCCGTGCCCGAGGTCGGCCTCGACCCCCGGTTCCCCCAGCGGGTCCTGGTCGAGCTGCCCTTCCCGGCCAGCATCGAGGTGGTCGACGACCTGCTGCTGGCCTACCTCAACCGCATCCGGCGGCCCGCCCACACCATCTACGTGCTCGACGTCTCCGGGTCGATGGACGGGAAGCGGATCGCCGACCTCAAGCAGACCCTGGTCAACCTGACCGGCGCCGACACCTCGCTCACCGGCCGCTTCGCCAGCTTCCGGGCCCGCGAGCGGATCACCATGATCACCTTCGCCGGTCAGGTGATCGACGAGCGCGACTTCACCGTCGAGGGCGCCGGCCCCGACGCGCCCGGCCGGGCCGCCATCCGCGACCATGTGGCCCGTCTCCAGCTGCACGACGGCACGGCCGTCTTCTCGGCCATGCGTCGCGCCTACCAGCGGGCGGCCGCCGACGCCGGGGCCGACAAGGGTTCGTTCACCTCGATCGTGCTGATGACCGACGGCGAGAACAACCGCGGCATCTCGGTGGACGATTTCCTCGGGTCGCTCCGGTCGGTGCCGGAGCCGGCCCGGTCGACCAAGACCTTCGCCATCCAGTTCGGCGAGGCCGACCCCGACGAGCTGCGGCGGATCGTCCAGACGACCGCCGGGGCCATGTTCGACGCCAACCGGGGCTCCCTGGCCGCGGCCTTCAAGGAGATCCGTGGCTACCAGTAGGCGCCAGCGGCTGCTGCGCTACCTGTACTCGACCAAGAACCTGGTCGGGTCCGCCGCCGGCCTGGCCGGGCTCGGCCTGTACTTCACCGGCCTGGTGGGCGAGCTGTGGCCGGTGGTCGTGGGCGGCCTGTACGGCGTCGGCGCGCTGGCCACGCCGCCGACCAGGACCCTCGACCTTCACAGCGGCCTCGACCCGGCCAACCTCAACCGGGCCATGGCCGAACAGGAGCGCCGGCTGCGCGGCCGCGTCCCCACCGACGTCCTGGCCGCCGTCGGCCGGGTCCATGGCCTGGTCCGCGAGGTGCTGGAGCACCCGGACGCGTTCCCGCCCGGCTCACCCGACGCCTTCGCGGTCGAGCGGACCGCCCTCGACTACCTCCCGACCGCCCTGGAGCGCTACCTCAACCTGCCCCGCGGGTACGCCAACCGGGTCCCGGTGTCGGAAGGCCGCACCGCCCGGCAGGTCCTCCTCGCCCAGCTCGCCCTGCTCGAAGCCAAGCTCGGCGAGGTCCTCGACGCGATCGCCAAGGGCGACGCCGACCGGCTGCTCGCCCACGGCCGCTTCCTCGAAGACCGCTTCGGCCGCTCGGAGGTGGAGCTCAGATAGACGATCGGGGATCCGTGGTCGGCCAGCCTCGATGGCGGGCGCTGGCCGGCGTGGCCGCCGCCGGGCTGCTCGTCGGCTGCGTCCTGCTCGTGCTCCAGTTCGCGCGGCTGGGATGGGAGCCGACAGCGCCGTTCGTGGTCGGGACCAGCTGGGGGCTCGACGAGGAGCTGGCCGCCCGCCACCTCCAGGTCACGATCATCCCCGGCAACGGCTACGACGGCCAGTGGTTCCTGGGGCTGGCCCATGACCCGCTGCTCGGCGAGCGCCTCGCCGCGAGCTTCGACATGCCCCGCTACCGGGCCGGCCGGCCGTTGCAGGCGGTCGCGGGCTGGCTCCTGGCCGGCGGGCAGGCCGAGGCGATCCCCGTCGGCCTGCTGGCGGTGGGGCCGCTGGCCGTCGCCCTCGGGTGCGCGGCCACCGGCCGGCTGGTCGCCGCCTGGGGCCGGTCGCCCTGGTGGGGGCTCGGCTTCGCGCTGGTCCCCGGTGTGGCCGTCGGGGTGGCGTTCGCCACCGCGGAACCCCTCGCCCTGGCCCTGGCCGTGACCGGCCTGAGCCTGGTGCTGGAGCGGCGGGTCGCCGCCGCCGGCCTCGCCTTCGCCGGGGCCGCCCTCACCAAGGAGTCCTACCTGGTGTTCGCCGTCGCGGCCGCGGCCTGGCTGGCGCTGGGCGCCGGCGGGCGCCGCTCGGCCCGGTTCGCCGAGGCGGCCACGGTGGTCGCCCCCGGGGTGCTGCTGCTCGGGCTGTGGTGGGCGTACGTGGCCTGGCGGATCCCGGGCGGCCCGGGTGACGGCGAGGCCGCCGACGCCGTCGGGCCGCCGCTCGCCGGCTGGGGGCACGCCCTGGGCATGGTCGTCGGCGGCGACTACGTGCCCGACGCCCCGGTCGGCCCGCTCGGGGCGGTCCTGCTGGTCGGGTCGCTGATGGCGGCGATCGCCGCGATCGTGCTCGGCCTGGGCCGCGCCACCCTCCTCGGCCGGACCGGGCTCCTGCTCGGCCTCTACGGGCTGGTCCTCTCGGGGGAGCTCCTCGGCCGCTTCCTGTCCAGCATGCGGGCCCTGGCCCCAACGGTGCTCGCCGCCGCCCTGGTCATCGCGACCGGGAGATGGAATCGTATGGAGAGGAGGTAGACATGCGCGACAATCCCTTCGCCGAGGTCGAGCCGCGGCGAAGCGACCCACCGGGCTCGGTCCCCGGCACCGGGCTCGGCCGCCAGGTCGGCTCGGCCGAGACCCAGCCCGGGCCCGGCTGGTCGCTCGGCTTCTGCGGGTGCCGACCGGCCCTTCGCCGCCGTGGCGGCCATGGTCGTCCTGGTCGGCGTCGTGGTCTGGCTGCTGGTCGCCCGGTAGCTCACGGGCCGAGGAAGTCCCGGACCACCCGGTTGAACTCGTCGGGGGCTTCGATGTTGCAGACATGCCCGACGCCCGGCAGGACGACCAGCCTCGACCCGGGGATGGCGGCGTGGAGGTCCTCGGCGACGGCCAGCGGCGCCCGCACGTCCTGGTCCCCGTAGACCAGCAGGGTCGGGACCTCGATGCGGCCGAGCACCTCGCGGACGTTCCCGGCCGACGCCCGGGCCATGGCCCGGAACCCGGCCGGATGGAAGCTCCGCATGCTCGCCCCGAACGCCGCCACCGCCTCCGGCGCCGTCCCCTCGGAGAACATCGTCGGCAGCAGCGTCCCCACGAACTCCTCGCCCGACAGCTCCGACAGGGCCAGCGCCTGCCGGAGCCGCTGGGAGGCCACGTCCGCCGGGAGCGACCCACCCCAGCCGGCGTAGGCCGACGCCAGGATCAGCGTCGCCGGGACCCCCGGGTGCCGCCGGTACAGCTCCAGGGCGAGCGCCCCCCCGAGCGACAGCCCGACCACGTGCGGGCGCTCCAGCCCCAGCCGGCCGATGAACCCGGCCAGGCAGTCGGCGTACCCCTCGAGCCCGAACGACTCCGGCGGGTCCGACGACCTCCCAGCCCCCGGCATGTCCCAGGCCACCACCGTGAACTGGTCGCTGAGCGCATCCAGCTGCCCCCGCCAGGTCGTCGCCCCGTCCCCGACATACCCGTGCAGCAGCACCACCGGCGGCCCCTGGCCAGCCCGTTCGTAGCCGACACGAAGCCCGTCAACCTCGACCGTCTCCATGGCACCCTCCGCGAGGAGGATGCTAGCCCACCGTGTGAGGGTTCAGGTGACCCACTCGCCGTCGCGCATGAGGTCGCGGTCCTTGAGCTCGTTGGCTTCGCGCCAGGCCTGCAGGCGGCGGGGGTGGATGCGGAAGTAGAGGTAGGTGGGGGTGAGCTGGCGGGGGTCGAAGCCGGTCCTGGTGGCGAAGGCGTCGCCGACCTCGGCGGGGAGGTCGGCGGCGGGCAGGGGCTGGGCGGTGCCTTCGATGAGGACGACGTCGCGGGTGGGGCCGATGCCGACGCGGACCCGGCCGGTTGCCTGGAGGTTGCGGCTGGTGGGGCTGGAGGCGGGGGTGGCGATGAGCAGGGTGGCGCCGTCCCAGAGGAAGGACAGGGGGACGAGGTAGGGGGCGCCGCCGGCGGGGTCGGCGGTGGCGACCCAGGCGTCGACGTCGTGCTCGAGGCGGTGCAGGGTGTCCTGGATGCGTTGTCGCTGGTCGCGGGGGGGCGGGGGCATGGTCGGTATGGTCGCTCCTTCAGCGTTCGCCGGCCAGGACCGGCTTGACGTCCACGATGGGGGTGCCGTCGAAGGCTTCGAGGTCCCGGACGAGCACGCGGAGCCCGTCGACGGCGGCGATCTGGACCCGGTGGAGCCCGATCGGGTTCGGCCGGTCCTGGGACCGGGTGCTGAACACGCCGGTCTCGGGGTTGCGCGGGTCGTCGCGGGGGTGGACGGCGAGGACGTCGCGCCGGGCCTGGTGCAGCCAGGTCAGCACCAGGACGTCGGTGCCGACGGCGAGGTCGCGGATGGCTTCCGCCACCTCGGGGACGAACACCAGCCAGGCGTCCGGCGCTCCCTCGAACCCCTGCTTGGGGGCGGTCCGGCGGTCGACCAGCGTCGACTCGACGTGGCCGACCGGCCGGATCTCGTAGGTGGTCGTCATCCCGGTGCCGGCCGGTGGTCAGGGGGTCTGGGCGAGGCCGGTGACGTTGCCGTCGGCGTCCTTGACCGAGGCGATCAGCTTGCCGCCGCCGACGTCGGTGATCGGCTGCTGGGTCTCCGCCCCGGCGTCGACGAGCTCGTCGAGGCGCCGCTGGATGTCGTCGACCTCCACGTAGGCGACCGGGGCGGTCATGCCCTTCTTGTGGCCGTTGGGGTCGAGGCCGACGTCCTGGTCGCCGACGCGGAAGCCGACGTAGTAGGGCTCGTCGTTGGTCGGGGCGACGCCCAGCAGGGCGCCGTACAGCGTCTTGGCCTTGGCCAGGTCCTTGACGGGATAGATGACGGTGCTGATCACGGGTGCCATCGGCGCTCCTCACGCTCGTGGTGTCACACCGGCCGGGTGTGGGCGGTCACAGTTATGACAGAACCGGACCGAGGAATGTGACCGATGGACGATCAGGAGTGGCTGGCGCAGGGCTTCGAGGCCAACCGGGCCCACCTCCGGGCGGTGGCCTACCGGATGCTGGGCTCGCCCAGCGAGGCCGACGACGCCGTCCAGGAGGCCTGGCTGCGGCTCAGCCGCTCCGACACCAGCGGCGTCGAGAACCTGGGCGGATGGCTCACAACGGTGGTGGCCCGGGTGTGCCTGAACATGCTGGCGGCCCGCTCCTCGCGCCGCGAGGAGCCCCTGGGCGTGCACCTGCCCGACCCGGTCGGCGGCCCCGAGGACGGGATCGACCCCGAGCAGGAGGCGCTCCTGGCCGACTCGGTCGGGCCGGCCCTGCTGGTCGTGCTGGACACCCTGACGCCGGCCGAGCGGCTCGCCTTCGTGCTCCACGACCTGTTCGCCGTGCCCTTCGACGAGATCGCGGCCATCCTGGGCCGCTCCCCGGCGGCGGCCCGCCAGCTGGCCAGCCGCGCCCGCCGGCGGGTCCAGGGGTCGTCCCCGGACCCCGCCGCCGACCGCCGGCGTCAGCGGGCGGTGGTCGACGCCTTCCTGGCCGCCTCGCGGGGCGGCGACTTCGAGGCCCTGCTGGCCCTGCTCGACCCGGACGTCGTGCTCCGGGCCGACCCCGCCGCCGTGCAGGCGGGCGCGGCGGCCGAGGTCCGCGGCGCCCGCGAGGTCGCCGGGACCTTCTCGGGGCGGGCCCGGTTCGCGCGACCGGCGCTGGTGGACGGGGCCGCCGGGGCGGTCTGGGCGCCGGGCGGCCAGCCGCGGGTGGTCTTCGGCTTCACCATCGCCGACGGCAGGATCGTCGGGATCGAGCTCCTCGCCGACCCCGAACGGCTCCGCCAGCTCGACCTGGCCATCCTGGACGACTGAGGCCCCGCGACCGAGCGGCGGCCGTCGCCCTCGCAGCTGCGGCCAGAATTCCGGAGATAGCCTGCGAAGGCGATGCTGCATGCTAGGATTGCCAGCAAATGCCAAGCTATCGAATCGGCCAGGTGGCCGACCTGCTCGGGGTGAGCGTCGACACCGCCCGCCGCTGGGCGGACGCCGGCCGCCTGGGGGCGAGGCGGACCGAGGGCGGCCAGCGGGTGGTCGACGGGGCCGCCCTGGCCGAGTTCCTGACCGCCAAGCGGCAGGCGCCCGAGCGCGACGAGGTGATCGCCCAGTCGGCCCGCAACCGGTTCCAGGGGATCGTCACCCGGGTCGTCAAGGACGAGATCGTGGCCAAGGTCGAGCTCCAGGCCGGCCCCTACCGGATGGTGTCGCTGATGACCGCCGAGGCCGCCGACGAGCTCGGCCTGGCCCCCGGGATGCTGGCCGTGGCCGCGGTCAAGGCGACCAACGTGGTGGTCGAGCTGCCGGCGGCGTCACGTGGTGAGTCAACCCCAAGGTAGAGGAGGCCGCATGTTCCGTTCCCGCATCCGCCTGGCCGCCGTGCTGGCCGCGGTGGCGCTGGTGCTCGCCGGCTGCGGCGGCGACGACGAGCCCTCCGGCGGCTCCTCGGCGACACCCGGTGAGCTGAAGGTGTTCGCGGCGGCGTCGCTGACCGCCGCCTTCACCGAGATCGGTGAGCAGTTCACCAACTCCAACGGCACCAAGGTGGTCTTCAACTTCGCCGGCAGCCAGGCCCTGGCCACCCAGATCCAGCAGGCCGCCCCGGCCGACGTGTTCGCCTCGGCCGACATCGCCAACATGGACAAGGTCACCGACCTGGTCGGCACCCCCCAGAACTTCGCCAGCAACCAGCTCCAGATCGTGGTCGAGAAGGGCAACCCCAGAGAACGTCCAGCGCCTCGAGGACCTGGCCAACCCCGACCTGAAGGTGGTCCTGGCCGCCCCCGAGGTGCCGGCCGGCAAGTACGCGGCCGAGTCGCTGGCCAAGGCCGGCGTCACCGTCGAGCCGGTGTCGGAGGAGGACAACGTCAAGGCGGTCGTCACCAAGGTGTCCCTGGGCGAGGCCGACGCCGGCATCGTGTACGTCACCGACGTCACCGCCGGCGGGGACAAGGTCGAGGGGGTCGGCATCCCCGAGGAGCTGAACGTGCTCGCCACCTACCCGATCGCCACCGTCAAGGCGAGCAAGGCGCAGGACCAGGCGCAGGCGTTCATGGACCAGGTGCTCGGGGCCGAGGGCCAGCAGGTCCTGAAGCAGTACGGGTTCCTGCCGCCGCCGACCACGTGACCGCCACCGCTCGGCGCCGCCAGCGCCGGGCGGCCCCCGCTGTCGCGCCCGCCCGGAGCCGGGTGCCGCGATCGTTCGCCATCCCCGCCGCCCTGGCCGTCGGGTTCCTGGCCATCCCCCTGGTCGGCCTGCTCGGGCGGACCCCGTGGGGGAGCCTCGGCGCCGAGCTGACCAGCCCCAGGGTGCTGGAGGCGCTGCGGCTGTCGCTGGTCTGCTCGGCCGGGGCGGTGGCGGTGTCGGTCGCCCTCGGCGTCCCCCTGGCCTTCCTGCTGGCCCGGGTCGAGTTCCCCGGGCGCAACCTGGTGCGGGCCCTCACCACCCTGCCGATGGTGCTGCCGCCGGTGGTCGGCGGGGTGGCCCTGCTGCTGGCCTTCGGCCGCCGCGGGCTGGTCGGCCAGTGGCTCGACCGGGCGTTCGGGATCACCCTGCCGTTCACCACCGCCGGGGCCATCCTGGCCGAGGCGTTCGTGGCCATGCCGTTCCTGGTCATCACCGTCGAGGCCGGGCTGCGGGCCATGGACCGGCGCTTCGAGGACGCCGCCGCCACCCTGGGGGCCGGCCGCTGGACGACCCTGCGGCGGGTCACGCTGCCGCTGATCGCCCCCTCGCTCGGCGCCGGCGTCGCGCTGTGCTGGGCGCGGGCGCTGGGCGAGTTCGGCGCCACCATCACCTTCGCCGGCAACCTGCCCGGCGTCACCCAGACCATGCCCCTGGCCGTCTACATCGCCCTGGAGACCGACCTGGAGGCGGCCATCGCCCTGAGCCTGATCCTGTTGTTCATCTCCCTGGCCGTGCTGGTCGCCCTCAGGGACCGCTGGTTCCCGTCGGCATGAGCCTGGAGGCCGGGATCGGGCTCCGGCTGGGCCGGCTCGACCTGGAGGTCGAGCTGGCGGTGGGGACCGGCGAGCTGGTGGTGCTGCTCGGCCCCAACGGGGCCGGCAAGACCACCCTGCTGCGGGCCCTGGCCGGGCTCGTGCCCCTGGACCGGGGCCGGGTCACCCTCGACGGCGCCGTCCTTGAGGACACCGCGGCCGGCGCCTGGGTGCCGACCGAGCGGCGGCCGGTCGGCTTCGTGTTCCAGGACTACCTGCTGTTCCCGCACCTGTCGGCGCTGGAGAACGTCGCCTTCGGGCTGCGCGCCCGCGGGCTGGCCCGGGCCGAGGCCCGCCGCCGGGCCGCCGCCTGGCTGGACCGGGTCGGCCTGGCCGCCCACGCCGCCGCCAGGCCCCGGGCCCTGTCCGGCGGCCAGGCCCAGCGGGTCGCGCTGGCCAGGGCCATGGTCGGCGAGCCGCGGCTGCTGCTGCTGGACGAGCCCCTTGCCGCCCTCGACGCCGCCACCCGGACCGAGGTCCGCCGCGACCTCCGCCGCCACCTGGCCTCCTTCGGCGGCACCCGGCTGCTGGTCACCCACGACCCGCTGGAGGCCCTGGCCCTGGCCGACCGGCTGGTGGTGCTGGAGGGCGGCCGCGTCACCCAGAGCGGCGGCCCGGCCGAGATCAGCGGGCGGCCCCGCTCCCGCTACGTCGCCGAGCTGGTCGGGGTCAACCTGTACCGGGGCCGGGCCGACGGCGCCACCGTCCAGCTGGCCGGCGGCGGGCGGCTGGTCGCCGCCGGCGACCACGACGGCGAGGTGTTCGCCGCCGTCCACCCCCAGGCGGTCGCGCTGCACCGCCGGGTCCCGGAGGGCACCCCCCGCAACGTCCTGGCCGGCACCGCCGATACCCTGGACGTGGTCGGCGACCGGGTGCGGGTCCGGGTGGCCGGCCCGGTCCCGATCGTCGCCGAGATCACCCCGGCCGCCGCCAGCGAGCTCCGGCTGGCCGACGGCGGCCCGGTCTGGGCCAGCGTCAAGGCCACCGAGGTCACCGTCTACCCCGCCTGACCCGAAGGAGCCGCCCATGCCACCGGCCGCAGGCCCGTCACCGGACCGGATCGAGCTCCGGCCGATCGGGCATGTCCGGACCGCTCACCGGCGCCTCGAGGACACCCCGATCCAGACCCACCGCAACCCCGACGAGCCCGGCCGCCTGGTCGTCCTCGAGCAGTACGCCGCCGCCCTGGACGGGCTGGAGGGGTTCGACTACGCCCACCTGATCTGCTTCCTGGACCGGGCCTGGGAGGCCGACGGGCGCGGCACCCGGCCCTTCACCGGCGACCGGCTCCGGCCGGTCCCGTTCCTGCTCCAGGAGACCGGCCAGCGGGTCGGGGTGTTCGCCACCCGCGTCCCCGTCCGCCCCAACTACCTCGCCCTCAGCCTCGTCCGGGTCGTCGCCGTCCGCGGCAACACCGTCGACTTCACCGGCGTCGACCTGCTCGACGGCACCCCGGTGCTGGACGTCAAGCCGTTCGAGCCCCACCTCGACGTGCCCGGCTACACCCGCGGGAGCGGCTGGCTCGACCACCTCCGCGGCGGCTGGTACTCCCAGCACGACACCGCCGCCAACCCCATGGTCCACCCGGGCCGCGAGGGCCTGCGCGGCGTCGGCCTCGACCCGGACCCGTAGACTCCACCACCGTGACGCAGATCATCGACCCAGGGAGGAACCCATGAAGCTCAGCGCCCGCAACCAGCTCAGCGGCACCGTCACCAACGTGGAGCTCGGCGCGGTCATGGCCGAGGTCACCGTCGACGTCGACGGCCAGCAGATCGTCTCGGCCATCACCCGCGCCTCGGCCGAGCGCCTCGGCCTCGCCGACGGCCAGCCCGTCACCGTGTTCATCAAGGCCACCGAGGTCATGCTCGGCGTCGACGACTCCTGACGGGCGTCGCCACCACCCCCAGGACCGACGGGCCGGTCCGTGCCTCGGCGGTGAACCCGCCGTCGGCCAGGTGGTCGAACAGGGCCTCGGGCACCCTCGGCTCGCCCCGGCCCGGGGTGCCGTAGCCGTAGAACAGGAACAAGGTGCCGCCGGGCTTGAGCACGGCCCTGACCAGGTCCAGCTCCCTGGCCGGGGCGCGGACCCAGAACAGGTTGACGTTCATCGCGAACACCTTGTCGTACCCTTCCCGGCCGTCGAGCAGGTCGTCGGGCGCGAGCTCCTCCAGGGCGGCGGTGCGCAGGACCGCCTTGCCGGCGGCGACGCAGGCCGCGGCGCGCCTGGCGGCCCGGCCGATGGCGGTGGCGGACCGGTCGATGGCCACGATCTGGCCGCCGGCCAGCCGCTGGCAGACATGGGCGACCGCGACCCCGGGGCCGCAGCCGATCTCCAGGAGGTGGTCGTCGGGGCCGGGGGCCATGGTCCGGACGGCCCACCGGATCCGCTCGGGGACCTGCTCGCCGGTCACCTTGCGTCCTCCCGGCTCAAGGTTCTTGCCAGGTGGAGTACCGTCGTGTCCGGGTTGTGGCAGGTCCACGCCGGAGGTCGGGATGCAGATCGACCGCACGATGCGCGACGGATGCGTCGTCGTGGCCCTGACTGGACCGATCAACCTGTTCACCGCGCCGCAGGTCCAGCGGGCGCTGCTGAAGGACCTGGCCGACCGGCCGTACGGGATCGTCTGCGACCTGACCGGCGTGGAGTCCCTCGACCCGGTCTGCGCGACGGTGTTCTCCACCGTGGCCAACCATCCCTCCAGCGACTGGCCGGCGACCGCCTTCCTGCTGTTCGGGGCCCGGCCGGCCGTGGCCGAGGTGCTGGAGGGGCTCGCGGTGCCGCACTTCCTGCCGGTCTACGACACCCTCGGGGACGCCATCGACCGGGTCGCGGACCGGCCGCCCTACCTGCGGGACGAGCTCCGCCTGGCCCCGACGGCGACCGCGCCGGCCGCGGCCAGGCTGTACGTGCGCGACGTGCTCGAGTACTGGCGGCTGGCCCTGCCCGACGACGGCGTCATCGACCGGGCCGAGCTGCTCGCCGACGAGCTGGTCACCAACGCCATGGTGGACGCCAGGGCCTCGCTGCGGCTGCGGCTGGAGCTGCACGGCGACCTCCTGCACATCGCCGTGCACGACGCCAGCCCGCGGCTGCTGCGCCTGGTCCCCGACGACCCCGACGGCGAGGCCGGCCGCGGCCTGCGGCTGGTCGAGCAGCATCTCCACCGCCTGGGGGGTGCACCGGCGGCCCGACGGCGGCAAGGTCGTCTGGTGCACCCTGCGGCTGTGGCGCCGTCCCGGGCCGGCCACCCAGCCGGGGCCGTAGCTCGGCCACGCCCGCGGCTCAGGCCTCGGCCAGCAGGCGGGCCCGCTGCTCCTCCACGTCGAAGTCGGCCTTGGGCCAGGTCAGCTTCATGTCCTCCAGCTGCTCCACCAGCAGGCTGGCGATCGCCCAGTTGCGGTACCACTTGCGGTCGGCCGGGACCCGGTACCAGGGGGCGGCGTCGCTGTTGCAGCGCTCCAGGGCGGCCGCGTACGCCTCCTGGTAGTCGTCCCAGAAGGCGCGCTCGTCGATGTCGCGCGGGTTGAACTTCCAGAGCTTGGTCGGGTCGTCGAGCCGGGCCAGCAGCCGCTGGCGCTGCTCCTCCCTGGAGATGTGCAGGAACACCTTGACCACGCGGACCTGGTTGGTGACCAGCCGGGCCTCGAAGCGGTTGATGGTGGCGTAGCGCCGGCTCCAGGTCGACCTCGGCGCCAGGCCGTGCACGCGCACGACGAGCACGTCCTCGTAGTGGGAGCGGTCGAACACGCCCAGCTTGCCCGGCCCGGGCAGGCGCTTGCGGATCCGCCACAGGAAGTCGTGGGCCAGCTCCTCCTTGGTCGGGGCCTTGAAGGAGGCGATCGTCGCAGCCCTGGGGGTCGACCTGGCCGATGACGTGGCGGACCACGCCGCCCTTGCCGGAGGTGTCCATGCCCTGCAGGACCAGCAGCAGGCTGCGCGACCCGCCGCTGGCACCCTCGGCATGCAGCCGCTCCTGGAGGTCGGACAGCCGCGGGCCGAGGGCGGCCAGCTCGGCCTTGCCGGCCGCCTTGTCGCCGTCGAAGCCGGGGGTGGCGCGGGTGTCGAGCGCGCTCAGGTCGACCGGGCCGGCCGGGACCCGCAGCAGGTCCGAGACGCGTGCCGCTGCCTTGGAGCTCTTGCCCATGCGATGCCTTTCGAGCCGGGGACCGATGGCCGGCATGGTCGCACCTCGGCCTGGCCGGCGCACGCGACCGGGACGCGCCGGCGGGAGCGCGACGATGGGAGACTGGGGCATGGCCCGCCTGTTCGTGGCCGTGCGGCCACCGCCCGAGGTGCTGGCCCGGCTCGCCGCCATCGACCGGCCGGCGCTGCCGGGTGTCCGCTGGTCGGTGCCCGAGCAGTGGCTGGTCAAGCTGCGCCCGCTCGGGCACGTGGACGGGCGGGTCGTCGCGCCGCTCCGGGACGCGCTCGCGGCCGAGCTGGACGGGGCGCCGGCCGTGGCCTGCCGGCTCGGCCCGGCGACCCGCCGGCTCGGCGGACAGTGGCTCGGGGCGCCCGTCCACGGGCTCGACGAGCTGGCCGGGGTCGTGTTCGAGGCCACGCAGGAGCTGGTGCCGGTCACCCACCCCCAGCCCTTTGCGGCCGACGTCGTCCTGGCCAGGGGCCGGGTGCCGGCCGAGCTGGCCGGCCGCCCCGTGGCCGGGTCGTGGACGGCCCGTTCGGTGTCGCTGCTGGCCGACCGCTCCTCGCCCCAGGCGGTCCGGTTCCAGGAGCTGGCCAGCTTCCCGCTGGAGGACCCCGGACCGGCCTGAGCGCCCGGGTCGGCATGTCGGGGAGGCTCCTTGGCGGGAGGTGTCACCGCGGCGCAGTATGCTCGTGGCGTCCGATGACGCATGGAGGTTGGCCATGAGGAGGCGGCGGGATCCTTCCGCCAGCGAGGACGACGACGGCCCCAAGCTGATCTCGCTCCAGGACAAGCACGACGCCGACCGGCTGCTGCACCAGGCGTACGCGGCCGGCGAGATGGACGAGGACGAGTTCAAGCGCCGCCGGGGCCGTGTCTATGCGGCCGTGACCCCACGCGAGCTGTGGAAGGCGTCCGGCCACCGGGCCGGGTCGCGCGAGCGCGCCGACAAGGCCGACCTGTGGCGCTCGGTCCGCCTCCAGCTCGCCATCGTGGTGTTCGCCGTCATCATCATGATGTTCGTGCTGCTCGGGACCATCATCAACAACCAGGGCGGCACCGTGGACACCCCCGTGTTCCCCTGGGAGTGGGGCAGCAGCGGCGACTAGCCAGGCCAGGAGGCTCAGCCGAGCCGGGTGGCCAGGCCCTGGTAGTCGACGACGACCCCGTCGGCGTCCACGGTGAACTCGGAGGCGCCGTACTCGTCGTCGGCGTACTCCCAGCGGTCGGCGGCAAGGCGCCGGTAGCGCTGGGCCACGGGCCGCACGGTCAGCCCCGGCGTCTCGACATAGGCGGCCAGGACCTCGATCCCGCCGCCGACCGGGACCTCGCGGGTCCGGAGGACCAGCGCGTTGGTGAACGGGTTGCCGGCCAGGTCGAGGACGTCGTGGCCGGCGAGCCCGTCCAGCCGCAGCTCGCGGGTCCCGCCGGCGGCGGTGACCTCCACAACGGTCGACCGGTGCCCCCAGCGGCCGTCGAGCTCGATGACGAACCGTGCCGCCCAGCGCTCGGCGCCCTCGACGCAGATCTCGTGGCCCTCGACCCGGACGGCGTCGTCGCCCTCCTCGAGGCGAACGAAGTTGACGCCCTCCAGGTCGAGGCGGCGCCAGGCGTAGGTCGTGATGGTCATCGGCCGCCCGCTCCACCCTTGTCGTCGGTCATGCGGGTTCCAGCCGGCTGTGCTCCAGCCAGTGGGCGAGCAGCCGCCGGCTGCCCGAGACCTCCAGCCGGGAGCCGTCCAGGGCCGCCCGCCGGCTCAGCACCAGCAGCAGGTCCATGGCCGGGCCGCGGACGGCGACGTCGCCCTGGTCGTGCCGGTGCTCCCACTCCACGCCCGACGGGGTGCGCCGGACCAGCCACTCGCCGGCCGCGCCCAGACCCGGGTCGGTGGCGTGGAAGTGCAGCGTCTGGCCGTGGCCGCGCAGCCCGGCCAGGGCGGGGAAGTCGTCGATCCTCGGCAGGACCCGGAACAGGTCCAGCAGGTCGCAGACGCTGTCGGCGGCCAGGTCGGGGGTGACGGCGACCGCACGGCCCACCGCCAGCTCGGCGTCGAGGCGGTGGACGAGGGTGTCGTGGGTGATCCGGCGCAGCCAGAACCCCGCCGTCTGGTCGTCGGCCCAGCTCCACACGCCGGTCCCCGGGCCGGCCTCGCGGACCGCGTCGGCCAGCCGGCGGGCGCCGGCCAGCAGCCAGCGCGACCGCTCCTCGGCGTCCTCCGGCACCCGGAGGTCGTCGGCCTGGTCGTGGGGAACGGGCCCGGTGGCCCGCCGCTCCACGATCACGGCCGCCCAGCGGTGCCCGAACCCGACGTGCGCGGTGAGCTGGGCCAGCGTCCACGCCGGGCAGGTCGGCACCGGCCGTGCCGGGTCGGCGTCCCGCACCGCCGCGGCGAAGCAGGCCGTCTCGGCCTGGAGCTCGGCGTCGTAGCGGTCGTCCCGGAGGTGTGGCATCGCTGGCGCCCGCTACAGCAGGGAGAGCTGGTCGCCGGGGGTCGGCTGGGGGCGGCGGGACCGGGCGGGGGCGTGGGCGTGGTCGAGCAGGGCGGCCTCGAGGTCGGCCAGGAACGGCGACGGCCCGGCCTCGCGGACCACCCCGCGCCAGGCCCGCTTGCGGGCGTGGCTCAGGAACAGGTGCGAGCGGGCCCTGGTCATGCCGACGAAGAACAGCCGCCGCTCCTCGGCGACCTCCTCGGGCGACGGCTGGGGGCCGAACCGGAGCGGCAGCAGGCCGTCCTCGCAGCCGGCCAGGAACACCACCGGGAACTCCAGGCCCTTGGCGGCGTGGAGGGTGAGCAGCGACACCCTGTCCGCCCTCGGGTCCCAGGTGTCGACCTCGTCGCCCAGGGCCAGCTCGGCCAGGAACCGGTCCAGGTCGTCGCCGCAGCGCTCGGCCAGGGGGGCGAGCAGCTCCAGCGCCTCGTCCGCCTCGTCCCCGGCCGCGGACGCGGACGCGGCCAGGCGGGCCGCCAGCGAGCCGCCTCCACGGTCGCCGGCCGGGGCGGCGGGGGACCCGGGGTCGCGGAGGCCGCGGACCAGGGCCCGGACGGCCGGTCGGTCTCCCAGGCGGTCGTGGGAGCGCTTCTGGAACGGCATCCCGGCCCGCCCCAGCGCCTCGGCCAGCGGCCCCGACTGGGCGTCGGTGCGGTAGAGCACGGCCACATCCGCGAACGACAGGCCGTGCTCGGCGCCGCCGTCGGCCCGGCCCGAGTCCAGCGACAGGAACGAGGCGCCCCCCAGCAGCCGGTCGATCGACCGGACCACGAACTCGGCCTCGGCCAGCTCGCTGGCCGCCTGGTGGATGGTGATCCGGGTCGGGGCGTCCCGGCCGGCCGTGGCGGCCAGCTCCCGGCCCGCGACCAGGGTCGATGGGGCGATGGCCTGGAGCGCCCCGGCGACGATGGCCGGGCTGGAGCGGTAGTTGCGGGTCAGCCGGACGGTGGTGGCGGCCGGGAAGTCCTCGGCGAAGCGGAGGAAGTAGCCGACGTGCGAGCCCCGGAAGCCGTAGATCGCCTGGTCGGGGTCGCCGATCACGCACAGGTTGGCCTCGGGCGTCGTCAGCAGCCGCAGCAGCCGGTACTGGAGCTCGTCCACGTCCTGGTACTCGTCGACGGCCACGAACCCGAACCGCTCCCGGTACCTGGCGGCCAGGGCTGGGTCGCCGGCCAGCAGCATCACCGGCAGCGCCAGGAGGTCGTCGAGGTCGACCAGGTCGCGCTTGCGCATCGCCGCCTCGTAGCGGGCCAGCGGCCCGGCGACCTCGGACGCCTCGCCGTCCAGGCCGGGCCAGCGGGCGGCCCTGGTCCGCTTGCGCCGGACCAGCTCGGGCAGCAGCCGCCGGGCCTCCCGCTCGGAGCAGCCCAGCAGCTCACCGAGCAGCTCCAGCCGCTCGACCTCGTCCGCGACCCGGAACCCGGGCCCGAGCCCCACCGCGTCGTGCCGCTCGCGAAGGATCCGCAGCCCCAGCCCGTGGAAGGTGGTCACCAGCATCCGCCGCGCATCCCCCGGCACCAGGGCGTCCAGCCGTTCCTGGAGCTCGGCGCAGGCCCGCCGGGTGAAGGTGATGGCCAGGCACCGCTCGGCCGCCAGCCCCCGCTCGGCCACCAGGTAGGCCAGCCGGTGGGTCAGTGTCCGCGTCTTCCCCGTCCCCGGCCCCGCCACCACCAGCAACGGCCCCGCCGCCGCCCCGGCCGCGACCCGCTGCTCGGGGTCGAGCCCGTCCAGGATCGGCCGTGGTTCAGGCGGGCTCGCGGTCGTCGAGCGGGGCCTGTGGGTCGGGGGGCGGTGGGTCGGGGGGCTGTGGACAGCCGCCGGCACCCGATCCGGCGTTGGGGTAGCGTCCCCCTCCGGGGGGCCCGGCACCGGCAGGTGGGGCTCCGGCGTGGCCGGGGTCGGGGTGGGCTCCGGGGTCGGGGTGGGCTCCGGGGCCGGGGTGGGCTCAGGGTCGGGGGTGGGCTGCGGGGTCGGGGATGGGGTGAGGTCGAACAGGACCTCGGTGGCGGGGGTGGTGCGGAGCTCGTCGGGGGTGAAGACCCGGATGGTGCCGTACTCGCCGTCGTAGCCGGCGTCGCGGATGACGGCGCCGCGGCGGACGCGGTCGATGGCCTCGGCGACCAGGGGCGGGCCGGCCTTGGCGATCTCGTCGGTCGGGACCCGCTCCAGGATCTCCAGCTCCGGGCCCAGCCGGTCGACCAGGCCGTCGACCACGGCCGTGACCGCCTTGCTCCTGGGGCCGACCCCGAGGACCTCGCCGACCAGCTGGGGCAGCTGGATCACGTTGCGGAACCCGGCCGCCCCGGCCGGGCGGGCGCCCGGCGGGCGGTCGGCCAGCTCCTCGACCCGGTGCAGGACCCCGACCGTCGGCGGCTTGCCGCAGACCGGGCAGCGGCCGCCGTGGCGGCGGGTCTCGGCCGGCTCCATGCGGACGCCGCACCTGCGGTGGCCGTCCAGGTGGTACTTGCCCTCCTCGGGGAAGAACTCGACCGTCCCCTCGAACCCCTGGCCGGTCTCCAGCGCCCGCCGGATGGCCCAGTAGTCGAGGTCGGTGTCCAGCACCGTGGCCTCCCGGCCCAGCGCCGGCGGCGAGTGGGCGTCGGAGTTGCTGACCAGCCGGTAGCGGTCCAGCCCCGACACCCGCCAGCACATCTCCGGGTCGGCCGACAACCCCGTCTCCAGCGCGAAGATGTGCCCGGCCAGGTCGGCGTAGCAGTCCTCGACCCGGTCGAAGCCCGACTTCGACCCCAGCGGCGAGAACCAGGGCGTCCAGGCGTGCGCCGGCACCAGGTAGGCGCCCTCCCCGGCCTCCAGGGTGATCTCCAGCAGGTCGCGCGAGTCCAGTCCCAGGATCGGCCGCCCGTCCGAGGCCAGGTTCCCGATCCGCTTGAGCGCCGCCGTGCACCGCTCCGCCGAGGCCAGGTCGGGCATGTACAGCAGGTGGTGCACCTTGCGGGTCCGCTCGGCCCGCTTGTAGATGGTGGAGATCTCCACCGACAGCATGAACCGCACCGGCCCCCGGCAGCTCGCCGGCAGCCGCGCCTCCACCGACCGCTCCAGCTCCTCCCGCAGCCGGAACAACCCCGGCTCGGCCGGCACCAGGGTCGAGGACAGCTCCTCGAACCACTTGGGGTGGGTGAAGTCCCCGGTGCCGATCACGCTGATGCCCTTGCGCCGCCCCACCAGGGCCAGGTGCTCCAGGTCGCAGTCCCTGCTGCAGGCTCTCGAGAACTTCGAGTGAATGTGGAGGTCGGCGTAGAACGGCGGCATGGCCCCGAACCTACCACGGGCACCCGTCACCGCCCGGGCACCTGCGGAGGGCCGGGCCGCGGTCGGCAGGATCAGGCGGTCCGGACCCACCGATGTGATCAGCCGGCGACACAGCCTGGTGGGCTAGGACCCGTCGACCACCGCGACCCGGTCCAGGGTCGGGTCGGCGGGGCCGCAGATGTGGACCTGGGCGTGGCGGCAGGCCATGAGGTGGTCGACGGCGTCGGCGCCGATCACCTCGCCGGGGGCCAGCACCGGGATCCCCGGCGGGTAGGGGACCACGAGCTCGGCGGCGACCCTGCCCGCGGCGTCCGCCAGCGGGACGGTCCGGCTCGGCGCGAAGAACGCCTCCCGCGGCGTCAGCGCCTGGACCGGGATGGAGCCGGCACGCCAGGCGGGCGCCGGCGCCGGGCCGGACGGGCCCGCCTGGTGCTGCGCGGCCAGGGCCGCGAACGCCCCGACGAGCTGGTCCACGCTGTGGCGGGTGTCGCCGATGGTCACCATGCAGACGACGCCGCGCCGGTCGCTGGCGTCGGGGGCGATGGCGAAGCGGTCCCGCAGCAGCCGCTCGGCCTGCTCTCCGCGGAGCCCCAGCCCGGACACGTCGACGACCAGCTTGAGCGGGTCGAAACGGTCCGCCGCCAGGCCGAGGCGATCGGGGCCGAGCACGTCGAGGCCGGGCAGCATCCGCAGCCGCCGCCGGGCGTCTCCGGCCAGCTCGACGGCCCGGCCGAGGAGGCGCTCCCCGTCGGTGGCCAGCTGCTGGCGGCAGGCGTCGAGCGAGGCCAGCAGGGCCAGCAGCGGGCTGGTGGTCTGGGTCATCCGCACGGTGGCGGCGACCCGGGCGGGGTCGACCAGGCCGGCCCGGACGTTGAGGACCGAGGTCTGGCTGAGGCTCGACAGGACCTTGTGGGTGCTGGTGACCGCGCCGTCGACGCCCGCGGCCATGGCCCCGGCGGGGAGCGCGGGATGGAAGCCGAGGTGCGGGCCCCAGGCCTCGTCGACGTAGACGGGCACCCCGCGGGCGTGGGCGGCGGCCACGACGCCCTGCAGGTCGGTCGCCACCCCGTCGTGCGACGGGCTGACCAGCGTGACCAGCCGGGCCGCGGGATGGCGGTCGAGGGCGGCGGCGACGTCTTCGACCGCCACCCCGAGGCCGACCTCGAGCTCAGGGTGGATGCGCGGGGCGACGTACACCGGCCTGGCGCCGGTGAGGATCAGCCCGACCAGGAGCGACTTGTGCAGGTCGCGGGCGACGACCACCTCGTCGCCGGGGCCGGCCGCCGCCAGCAGGTAGGCGTGGTTGCCGCTGGAGGAGCCGTTGACCAGGAAGAAGCTGCGGTCGGCCCCCCACACCCGCGCGGCCAGCGACTCGGCGACCCGCCGCAGGCGGTCGTGGTCGCCGGTGTTCAGCCACACGTCGCAGTCGAACACCGCGTCGCCCAGCAGGGCCCGCACGTCGCCGGCGGCGCCCTGGCCGCGCTTGTGGCCCGGGCACGAGAACGGCACCATGCCACGCTCCTGACGGGACCGCAGCACGTCCAGGAACGGCGCCGCGTCGTGGACCGGCGGGGCGGTGGCCGTCACGGCGCCTCCCCGTTGGGGGCGAGCACGAGATAGGCCTGCAGGGCCAGGATGGCCACGATCGCCGCCCACTTGCCGTTGGGGAGCACCACCTCGGCCAGCACGGACCCGACGAAGTCGAGCGCCGCCAGCAGCCCGATCGCCCCCACCAACAGCAGGGGAGACCCGCCCATCCGCATGCCCCACCGCCTCGCTCGCGCCCGCTCCTCCGGCGGCAACGATCCGCCCAAGACCGGCCCCGAGCATCGGGCAGACTACCTATTTCCCGGCGCGACCCTCCGAACAGTAGGGTCGCTGAACTTACACGGTTCAGTTCCAGGATCTTAACTTCTGCCAGGTATTGACGCGCCCCGCTGGGGATGCTTTCATCCCATCACTTACACGGTTCAGTAACCGGAAGGGACCGCGGTGGGGAGCGACCGGGACAAGCTGCTGTTCGGCGGGCGGCCCTGGCTGGGGGCCAACTTCTGGTCGCGGACCGGGGGGCCGCTGATGTGGCGGAGCTACGACCCCGGGGTGATCGCCGAGGAGCTGGCCGTGCTGGCCGCCAACGGGATGAACCTCACCCGGTCGTTCTGCTACTGGCCGGACTTCCATCCCGAGCCCGACCGGCTCGACGAGCGGATGCTGGAGCGCTTCGGCGACTTCCTGGACCGGCACGCCGAGGCCGGGATGGGGACGGTGCCCACCTTCATCGTCGGGCACATGTCGGGGGAGAACTGGGACCCGGCCTGGCGGCAGGGGCGCGACCTGTACGGCGACGTGTGGATGGTGGCGCGCCAGGCGTGGTTCGTGCGCCAGGTCACCGAGCGGTTCGCCGCCCACCCGGCGGTGGCCGGGTGGCTGCTGTCCAACGAGATGCCGCTGTACGGCGGCCCGGCCCCGGCCCCGGCCGTGACCTCCTGGGCGGAGCTGCTGGTGCAGGCCGTCCGGGCCGGGGGCGGCACCCAGCCGGTGTCGCTGGGGGACGGGACCTGGGGCATCGAGATGAGCGGGGTCGACAACGGCTTCTCGGTGCGGGCCACGGCGCCGCTGGTCGACTTCCTCGGCCCCCACGTCTACCGGATGGAGAGCGACCGGGTCCGGCTGCACCTGGGGCCGGCCTTCGCCTGCGAGCTCGCCGGGTTCGCGGGCAAGCCGGTGGTGCTGGAGGAGTTCGGCGTCAGCACCGGCTTCTCCTCGGCCGGCAACGCCGGCCACTACTACCGCCAGGTGCTGCACACCAGCCTGCTGGCCGGGGCCAGCGGCTGGATCGCCTGGAACAACACCGACTACGACCACCTCGCCGACCAGGACCCCTACCGCCACCACCCCTTCGAGATGCACTTCGGGCTCACCGACGCCGCCGGCGTCCCCAAGCCCCACCTGGCGGAGGTGCGTGCCTTCGCCGAGCTGCTGGAGGCGGTCGACCTCCCCAACCTGGCCCGCCCGCCGGCCGAGGCCGCCCTGGTGGTGCCGTCCTACCTGGAGCGCGCCTACCCGTTCACCGAGCCCGAGGACCGCACCTTCATCGTCGACTCGCTCCGCCAGGGGTACGTGGCCGCCTGGGAGGCCGACGTCGCCGTCCGGGCGATGCGCGAGCACGACGGCCTCACCCCCGGCGCCCGCCTCTACCTGGTCCCGTCCACCAAGCAGCTCACCGCCCCGGGATGGCGGGCCCTTGAACGCCTCGCCGGCGACGGCGCCGTCGTCTACGTCTCGTACTGCGCCGGCGGGCACGGCGTCCAGCGCGGTCCCTGGTACGCCGGCCTGGACAGGATGTTCGGGGTCGAGCAGCAGCTCACCCACGGACTCGTCGACCCCATCGAGGATGAGGAGGTGGTCGTCACATTCGTGCGCGACTTCGGGTCGCTCCCGGAGGGAAGCCGGCTGGAGTTCCGGGCCGCGGGCAACCAGCACGTGCGCGCGTTCCTGCCCGTCCGGCCGGTCGCCGCCGAGGTCGTCGCGGTCGACCGGCACAACCGGCCGGTGCTGCTGGAGCGCGTCACCGGCGACGGCCGGCTGGTGCTGTGCACCTACCCTCTGGAGCAGCTCGCGGCGGCGTCGGCCCGGGTCAACCCCGAGCCGACCTGGCGCATCTACGACGCGCTGGCCGAGGTCGCCGGCCTCGGCCGTCCGGTGACGGTGGAGGACCCGCGGGTCTTCGCCGCCGAGCTGCGCCACCGGGACGGCCGCAACTTCGTCTGGCTGGTCAGCCAGTCGGACACCGAGGTCACCGTCAAGCCGACGGTCCAGGGCCACCTGGCCGACCTCGGCACCGGGCAGCCCGCCGAGGAGGTCACCCTCGACGCCTACGGCGTGCGGGTCCTGCGGCGGGAGCCCCCAGCCCTGGTGGGGTCCCTGTAGAAGGAGAAAGGGGACTGGAATGCGAGACAAGCTCAGGCTAGCGATCCTCGTCTCGGTGGTGTGCCTGCTGGTGGCGGCATGCACCGGGAACGACTCCGGCTCCGGGTCGACGTCCGGGCAGGGCCAGCAGGCCGGCGGGACGCCGGCCGCCAACCCGGCGTCCTACCCCCGCAACGAGACGCTGTACATCAGCGGGACCCAGTGGGGGCCGCCGAACAACTGGAACCCGATCATGGACTGGCAGTACGCCACCGGGACCGAGGGGCTGGTGTACGAGAACCTGTTCATCTACGACCCGCTCAAGGGCGAGTACAAGCCCTGGCTGGCCGAAAAGGGTGACTGGGCGAGCAAGAACGTCTACGAGCTGACCCTGCGCGACGGCCTCACCTGGAGCGACGGCAAGCCCCTGACCTCCGCCGACGTCGTCTTCACCTTCGAGCTGGGCAAGTTCGAATCGGTCCCGTACCACAACCTGTGGGACTGGATGGAGAAGGCCGAGGCGGTCGACGAGCGGACGGTCAGGTTCACCTTCTCCGAGCCCCTGTACCAGCAGTGGGGCAACCACCTCTACAACCGGTCGATCGTGCCCAAGCACCTGTGGGAAGGCCGCTCGGAGAAGGACGTCGCCACCGGCGCCAACGAGAAGCCGGTCGGCAGCGGGCCCTACCTGTACCAGACCCACAGCCAGGACCGGATGGTCTGGGTGAAGAACGACAAGTGGTGGGGCAAGACCGCGCTCAGCCTCGACCCCAAGCCCAGGTACATCGTCGACATCGTCAACTCCAACAACAACGCCGCGCTCGGGCTGGTCCTGCAGGGTGGCATCGACCTGTCCAACAACTTCCTGCCCGGGATCGCCACCCTGGTCAAGGGCGGCTACCAGGTCCAGACCTACTTCCCCGAGCCGCCGTACATGCTGTCGGCCAACACCGCCTGGCTGGTGCTGAACACGACCAAGAAGCCGATGGACGACCCGGCCTTCCGCCAGGCGCTGGCCCACGCCATCGACGTCAACAAGATCGTCACCGGGGTCTACGGCCAGATCGTCCAGGCCGCCAGCCCCACCGGCCTGCTCCCGGCCTGGGACAAGTTCGTCGACAAGTCGGTCGTCAACCAGCTCGGCTTCAGCCACGACCCGGCCAAGGCGAGGTCGCTGCTGGCCGACGCCGGTTACAAGGACACCAACGGCGACGGTTTCGTCGAGGGACCGGGCGGAGCCAAGATCGAGCTCGACCTCATCGTCCCCAACGGCTGGACGGACTGGATGGAGTCGATCCGGGTCGTGGGCGAGAGCGCCAAGGCCGCCGGCATCAAGGTCAACACCGAGTTCCCCGAGTTCCAGGCGCTGGTCGACGCCCGCAACAAGGGCGACTTCGACATGCTCATCAACAACGAGAAGCAGCTCTCCAACTCGCCCTGGGAGTACTACGACTACATGTTCCGGCTGCCGGTCCAGGACTCCCAGAGCACGGCCAACTTCGGGCGCTACGAGAACAAGAAGGCCTGGGACCTTGTCCAGCAGCTCGACAAGACCCCGACCGACGACGAGGCGGCCATGAAGAAGATCACCTCGCAGCTCCAGAAGATCCAGCTCAGCGAGCTGCCGGTGATCCCGCTCTGGTACAACGGCGCCTGGGCCCAGGCCAACAACACCGTCTGGACCGGCTGGCCGTCGGCCAAGCAGGGCGACAGCCACCTCATGCCGGTCACCTGGCGCAACTACTGGGAGCTGGGCAGCATCCTGATGCTCGACCGAGCTCCAGCCGGCCAAGCAGTAGCCGCCTGACCCGTCACGGCGACGAGGAGCATGGGATGCGTCGGTACTTCCAGCGCAAGCTCGGGATCTACGCGCTCACGTTCTTCGTCGCCGTGACCATCGACTGGGTCATCCCGCGGTTCATGCCCGGCAACCCGGTGCAGACGATGCTGGCCCGGGCCTCGCTGCGGCCGGAGGCCAACCAGGCCATGCAGGCCTACTACACCGAGGTGTTCGGCCTCGACGTCCCCCTCTGGCGCCAGTACCTCAACTTCTGGAACGCGCTGCTCCACGGCGACCTCGGGGTCAGCATCTGGCTGTTCCCGCAGCCGGTGACCGGCATCATCCTGCGGGCCATCCCCTACACCCTGGCCCTGCTGATCCCGGCCATCCTGCTCAGCTGGTGGGCGGGCAACAAGTTCGGCGCCTACGCGGCCCGGCGCCGCTGGCTCGACAACACGGTCCTGCCGGTCGGCTACGTGCTCACGGCGACCCCGTACATGTGGCTGGGGATCCTGCTCGCCTGGGCGCTGGCCACGGTGGCGGGCGTCTTCCCGATCGCCGGCGGCTACAGCTTCGACGTGGAGCCGTCGTGGTCGCTGTCGTTCCTCGGGAACCTGGCCCGGCACTGGTTCCTGCCGTTCGCCTCGCTGTTCCTGGTCGGGTTCGGCGGCTGGGCGATCGGGATGCGCAACATGATCATCTACGAGCTGGAGGCCGACTACGCCCACTACCTGGCGGCGCTGGGCGCGCCGCGGCGGCTGGTGCGCCGCTACGCCTTCCGCAACGCCCTGCTGCCCCAGCTGACCGGGCTGGCCCTGGCCCTGGGGGTCATCGTGGCCGGCGCCCTGGTCACCGAGATCGTCTTCTCCTACCCCGGCCTCGGCTACCTGATCCTCCAGGCGATCAACAACCAGGACTTCTTCCTCATCCAGGGCGCCTTCCTGTTCATCATCATCGGCGTCCTGCTGGCCAACTTCGTCATCGACGTCGTCTACGTCCTGGTCGACCCCCGGACCCGGGTCGGGATGCGAGGTGGCGCATGACGATCTCGGACTCCGAGGAGCTGGCCGCCGCCACCCCGGCCGCGACCGCGGCCACACCGGTCACGGTGGCCAAGGTGCGGGCCAGCCGCGAGGCCCTCTACTTCGCCCGCCGCAACCGCAAGCTGCTGGTCGGGCTGGGCGTGGTCCTGGCCTTCCTGGCCGTCGCCGCCGTCGGCCCGCTGCTCACCGACCACGGCCCCAACGAGTACGTGGGCCCGCCGGCCCAGCGGCCCTCCGCCCGGTTCTGGTTCGGCACCACCATGTTCGGCCAGGACGTCTTCGCCCAGTTCGCCCACGGCCTGCGCTCCACCTTCCTGGTCGGGCTGCTGGGCGGGGGGCTGGCGGCGGTCATCGGGATGCTGGTCGGCTTCACCGCCGGCTACCGGGGCGGGGCCGTGGACGAGGTGCTGAACATGGTCACCAACGTCGTCCTCGTCATCCCCACCCTGGCCGTGCTGCTGATCATCGCGACCTACCTGCGGGTCCGGGGCGTCGTCCCCGAGGCCATCTTCATCGGGCTGTTCTCCTGGCCGTGGGTGGCCAGGGCGATCAGGGCCCAGACCTTCTCGCTGCGGTCGAGGGACTTCGTCGACCTGGCCCGCCTGAGCGGCGCCGGCGGGGGCAGGATCGTCTTCCGCGAGATCGCCCCGAACATGAGCTCGTACCTGTTCATGACCTTCATCCTGCTGTTCGGGGGGTCGGTCCTGATGGCGGCCACGCTCGACTTCATCGGGCTCGGCCCGACCGACGGCATGTCGCTCGGGCTGATGATGAACAACGCCGTCCTGTGGAGCGCCCTGCCCCTGGGGATGTGGTGGTGGTTCGTCCCGCCGGGCCTGGGGATCACCATGATCGTCGGCGCGCTCTACATCATGAACGTCGGCCTCGACGAGGTCTTCAACCCCAAGCTTCGGGAGATGTGAGCCGCGGTGAGCCTCCGGGTCGACAACCTCAAGGTCTGGTACCGGACCCTGCGCGGCGACGTCCAGGCCCTGGACGGGGTCAGCTTCGGGGTGGCCGACGGCGAGCTGGTCGGGCTGGCCGGCGAGTCCGGCTGCGGCAAGTCGACCCTCGGCAAGAGCCTGATCCGCCTGGACGGCCGCATGCGCCACGTCGGCGGCAGCGTCGAGCTGGACGGCAAGGAGCTCCCCATCGGGGACGACGTGGCCATGAACCGCTTCCGGTTCAAGGAGGTCTCGATCATCCCCCAGTACGCCATGAGCGCCATGAACCCGACCCGGCGGATCGGCACGCTGGTGGCCGAGCTGCTGGAGTCGAGGGGCGTGGGGCTGGCCGGGGTCCGCGACGAGCTGCTGCGCCGCCTGGAGCTGGTCGGGCTCGACCCGGAGGTGCTGGACCGCTACCCGATCGAGCTCTCGGGCGGGATGAAGCAGCGCATGGTCATGGTCATCTCGACCCTGCTGAACCCCTCGCTGCTGATCGCCGACGAGGTCACCTCGGCCCTCGACGTCTCCACCCAGAAGGCGGTGGCCGAGACACTGGTCGACTTCCGCGACCGCCACTACGTCAAGAGCACCATCATCATCACCCACGACCTGTCGCTGGTGTACCAGATCGCCGACAGCATCATCGTGATGTACGCCGGTCGCCTGGCCGAGCGGGCCCCGACCGACGCCCTGGTCGCCACCCCCCGGCATCCCTACACCCAGCTGCTGCTGTCGGCCCTGCCCGAGGTCGGGGTCCGCTACGGCACCCGCCGGCTCAAGGGCATCCCCGGCAGCCCGCCATCCCTGCTCGACCCGCCCAAGGGCTGCCGGTTCCGGGACCGCTGCCCGCTGGCCTTCGACAGGTGCGCCACCCAGCCCCCGTTCGTGGAGGTGGCGCCCGACCACTTCGTCGCCTGCTGGAAGGCGTCCTGACCATGCTGCGGCTCGAGGGCGTCTCCAAGACCTACCGGGTCGGCACCTTCGGCGGCCGCGAGCTGGTCGCGGTCGACGACGTCAACCTGGAGGTCGGCCCCGGCGAGGTGATCTCCCTCATCGGGGAGAGCGGCAGCGGCAAGAGCACCATCGGCCGGATGATCCTGCGGCTGACCGGGGTGACCGGCGGCCGGATCACCTTCGACGGGGTCGACATCGCCGGCTTCAGGGGCCGGGGGCTGCGCTCCTACTACGCCGACGTGCAAGGGGTGTTCCAGGACCCGTTCTCAAGCTACAACCCGATCTTCAAAGCGGACCGGGCCCTGGAGCTGGTGCGCCAGACCTACTTCCCGCGGCTGGGCGGCGGCCAGTGGCGGGACAAGGTCGAGGCGTCGCTGGAGGCGGTGCGCCTGGACCCCGGCCAGGTGCTGGGCAGGTACCCCCACCAGCTCAGCGGCGGGCAGCTCCAGCGCATGCTGGTGGCCAGGGCCCTGCTGCTGGACATCCGGCTGCTGGTGGCCGACGAGATCATCAGCATGCTCGACGCCTCCACCCGCATCGACGTGCTCAACCTGCTCGGCGACCTCAAGGCCAGGGGGCTGGGCATCCTGTTCATCACCCACGACCTGTCGCTGGGCAACTACATCAGCGACCGGGCGGTGATCCTGCGCCGGGGCGAGGTGGTCGAGGAGGGCTCCACCGAGCGGGTCTTCGGGCAGCCCCAGCACCCCTACACCCAGGCGCTGCTAGCCTCTGTGCCACAGCTGCACCGCAAATGGGAGCGGACAGGAGCGGACGTCCGCGTGCCGGCAGGGGAGGGCGGGTGACCAAGCGGGCCACGATCGCGGACATCGCCCAGCGGGCCGGGCTGTCCAAGGGCGCCGTCTCCTACGCCCTCAACGGGCTGCCCGGGGTGTCGGAGTCGACCCGCCAGCGGGTGCTCAAGCTGGCCGCCGAGATGGGCTGGCGCCCCAACAGCGCCGCCCGGGCGCTGTCGGCGTCCCGGGCCGGGGCCCTCGGGCTGGTCATGGCCCGGCCGGCCAGCACCCTGGGGGTCGAGCCGTTCTTCATGAAGCTCGTGTCGGGCATCGAGAACACCCTGGCCGCCCACTCCACCGCCCTGGTGCTCCAGGTCGTGGCCGACCGCGACGCCGAGGTCGAGGCCTACCGCCGCTGGTGGGCCGAGCGGCGAGTCGACGGCATCTTCCTGATCGACCTCCGGATCGAGGACAAGCGGGTGCTGGTGCTGGAGGAGCTCGGCCTGCCCGCGGTGGTCATCGGCGGGCCCGGCCACCACGGCCGCCTCCCCGCGGTGTGGAGCGACGACGCCAGCGCCATGGCCATGGTGGTCGAGTACCTGGCCGCCCTCGGCCACCGCCGCGTCGCCAGGGTGGCCGGGCCGTCGGGGCTGCTCCACTCCGAGCTGCGCAGCCAGGCCTTCGGCGAGGTCGCGGCCCGCCTCGAGCTCGCCTCGGCGGTGACCGTGGCCACCGACTACACCCCCGAGCAGGGCGCCCAGGCGACCCGGCGGCTGCTGTCGGGCTCGCCGCGGCCGTCGGCGGTCATCTACGACAACGACGTCATGGCCGTGGCCGGCACCTCGGTGGCCCACGAGATGGCGGTCGACGTCCCCGGGGACCTGTCGATCGTCGCCTGGGACGACTCGGTGCTGTGCGAGATCGTGCACCCGCCCCTGACCGTGCTCAGCCGCGACATCATGGCCTACGGCGCCCGCGCCGCCGAGCGGCTGCTCGCCCTGCTGGACGGCGAGAGCGTCGGCGACTTCGAGGACGCCATGCCCCGGCTGATCGCCCGGGGCAGCACCGCCCGCCCACCCGCCTGAGCGGCGGTAGGCTGGCCGTCATGTGGCCCCGATCCGCCGTCGCGCTCGTCGCCGGCGCCCTGCTGTGGATGGCCCCGGCGGCCTCGGCCCAGGAGGTCGAGGGGGCCGAGGTGGCGGTGCGCCTGGAGGACCAGCGGATCTACGAGTCCAGCGGCCTGGCCCTCAGCCACCGCCACCGGGCGGTGCTCTGGACCCACAACGACAGCGGCGGCGACCCGGCGCTGTACGCCGTCGGCTCCGACGGCCGGACCCTGGCCACCCTGACCCTGGCCGGGGCCGAGGCGCGCGACTGGGAGGCGATGGCCGCCGGCCGCGACGACGGTGGCCGGCCGGCCCTGTTCGTCGGCGACATCGGCGACAACAACGGCGTCTGGCCCGAGGTCGCGGTCTACCGGGTGGCCGAGCCGGCCGAGCTGCGCGACGTCACCGTGCCCGCGACCCGCTACCGGCTCCGCTACGCCGACGGCCCCCACGACGCCGAGGCCCTGCTGGTCGACCCGCGCAGCAACCGCCTGTACGTGGCCACCAAGGAGGTGGCCGGCGGCGGCCTCTACCGCGCCCCGGCCCGGCTGCGCACCGGCCAGGTGAACGTGCTCCGCCGCGTGGCCAGGGTCCCCCCGGTGGTCACCGACGGCGCCTGGCTCCCCGACGGCCGCGGGTTCGTGCTCCGCGACTACCAGGACGCCTACGTCTACGCCGCCCCCGGCCGGCGGGTCGGCGCCTTCGAGCTCCCCCTCCAGCAGCAGGGCGAGTCCCTCACCGCCTCCGCCGACGGCCGCTCGGTCCTGGCCGGCTCCGAAGGCGTCGCCAGCGAGGTCTGGCGGGTCCCCCTCCCCGCCTCGGCCCTCGCCCAGATCACCCCGACCACCACCAGCCCCCCGCCCGCCCCCCAGCCGGCGGCCGCCGACGGGTCGCGGTGGGGGGCGGCGCCGTTCCTGGCCGTTGCCGCCGGCGCCCTGGCGATCCTGGCCGTGGCCGTGCTCCGGCGCCGCCGCCGTTCCTGAGGGGCTACAGCGCGATCCCCGGGTAGAGGGGGAAGCGGTCCAGGAGGGCGCCGGCGCGGGAGCGGGCCTGGTCGCGGACGGCGGGGTCGAGGGAGTACTTGGCCTTGGAATCGGGGACGGGCTCGGGTGGATTCCAGGACCGTGTGGACGATGGAGGCGACCTCGCGCATCTCGTCGGCGCCCATGCCCAGGGTGGTGACGGCCGGGGTGCCGAGACGGAGGCCGCTGGTGTACCAGGAGCCGTTGGGGTCGAAGGGGATCACGTTGCGGTTGAGGGTGATGCCGGCCTCGCGGAGGGCGGTCTCGGCCTGGCGGCCGGTGAGCCCATAGGGACGGGCGTCGACCAGCAGGAGGTGGTTGTCGGTACCGCCGGTGATCACGGTCGCCCCCTGCCGCTGGAGGGCGTCGGCCAGGGTGGCGGCGTTGTCGACGATCCGCTGGGCGTAGCCGGCGAACTCGGGCCGGGCGGCCTCGGTGAGGGCGACCGCCTTGGCGGCCATGATGTGGCCGAGCGGGCCGCCGAGGACCAGCGGGCAGCCGCGGTCGACGGTGGCGGCGAACTCCTCGCTGCACAGCACCATCCCGCCCCGGGGCCCGCGCAGCGTCTTGTGGGTGGTGGTGGTGACCACCTGGGCGTGGGCCACCGGGTCGAAGTCGCCGGTGAACACCTTGCCGGCGACCAGCCCGGCGAAGTGGGCCATGTCGACCATGAGCACGGCCCCGACCTGGTCGGCGATCTCGCGGAAGATGCGGAAGTTGATCCTGCGCGGATAGGAGCTGTAGCCGGCCAGCAGGATCAGCGGCCGGAAGCTCTCGGCCTGCTTGCGGACCTGGTCGTAGTCGAGCAGCCCGGTGGTCGGGTCGACGGTGTAGCGGGCGATCTCGAACAGCTTGCCGGAGACGTTGGGGCGGAATCCGTGGGTGAGGTGGCCGCCGGCGTCAAGGGCCATGCCGAGCAGCCGCTGGTTGCCGAGCTCGTGACGGAGCGACTCCCAGTCGGCGTCCGCCAGGGCCTGGAGGTCCTTGGCGCCGGCCCGCTCCAGCGCCGGGGCCTCGACCCGCCTGGTCAGGATCGACCAGAACGCCACCAGGTTGGCGTCGATGCCGCTGTGGGGCTGCACGTAGGCGTGGTCGCTGCCGAACAGGCCCTTGGCCAGCTCGACGGCGCGGCGCTCGATGGTGTCGACGTTCTCGCAGCCGGCGTAGAAGCGGTGCCCGGGCGAGCCCTCGGCGTACTTGTCCGACAGCCAGTTGCCCATGGCCAGCAGGGTCGCCGGGGAGGCGAAGTTCTCGCTGGCGATCAGCTTGAGGTTGGCCCGCTGGTCGGCCAGCTCGGCCGCGATCGCGGTCGCGATCTCGGGTGCCACCTCGCCGACCACGTCCATGGCGGCCGCGAAGGCGAGCGCGTCGGACCTGACCCCGCTGAGGTCGGCGTCGGGGCAGACGGTGCGGAGGTAGGAGGCGAGGGTGGAGTCGGCGTTCATAGGTTCCTCTCCCTGTCGGTGGCGGCCGCCAGCCGCATCCTACCCGTCGCACCTGCGGGGATGGTCTGCCGGTTCGTCCTATACTGCGCGTTACGACCCCAGGAGGCTCGCCTCCTCCACCCCGCCGTATGGGAGGAGGTGAAAGAGCATGACGCACCTCAAGTCCCGCATGGCCCGCGTCGCCTGGTCGCTTGCCTCGCTGGCCGCGCTGGCCGCCGCCCTCGGCGCCGGCTACGAAGTGGCACTAGCCACCGGCTCGTGGCGGCGGCGCTGAGCCGGCTCGACAAGGGTCGACCGACGTGGTGTGCTAACGCCCCGTTCGCCGGTCTGACCCATCTTGCTGGTTGGTGACGATGGTCGCGTACCACCGCTCATCAGCGCTGTTCGCCTACGTGCTCGCCGTCTCGGCGGTCGGGCTCGTCCTGGTCGCGCTCCTCGTGGTCGGCAGCGGGCCGACGACCGTGCTGCAGCAGCCACCGCTGTTCTGGGTGCTGCTGGCCAGCCTGGTGGTCATCGAGTCGCTGCCGATCCTGTCGAAGCTCAGCGGCGGGACCAAGGACGTCACGACCGCCGAGGCGTTCGCGTTCGCGATCCTGCTCGGCCTGGGCACGACGGCGGCCGTCGTCGCCCTGGCCGTGGCGGTCCTCGTCTCCGAGCTGCTCCGCCGGGCCGGGCCCGAGAAGCTCGTCTTCAACGTCGGCCAGTACAGCCTGCTCATGGCGGTCGCCGGCGGCGTCTACGAGCTGCTGGGCGGCGATCATCCCTTCGGCGCCCAGGACCTCCCGGCCTTCGCCGTGGCCGCACTCGTCTTCTTCGTCGGCAACCTCGTGCTGGTCGGCGTGGTCACGACCCTCGCCCACGGCCGCGACTTCGTCGCCGACCTGAAGGAGTGCCATCCGGGCCGAGGCCTGGCCCTACACGATGGTCTTCGCCATGGCCCCGATCATGCTGGTCGTGGCCGACGCAGAGCATGGCCCTGCTGCCGCTGGTGCTGCTGCCGCTGTTCGCCGTGCGCGACGCCCTCCGGACCGCCGAGGAGGCCGAGGAGCACCGCGAGGCCGCCGAGCGGGCGGCCGAGGAGGCCAGGGCGGTGGCGGCCGACAAGGCCCGGCTGGCCGAGACCCAGCGCGAGCTGGTGGAGCGGCTGCGCGAGAGCGACCGGCTCAAGGACGACCTGCTGGCCGCCGTCTCCCACGAGCTGCGGACCCCGCTGGCCGGCATGCTGGGCGCGCTGGCCACCCTGAGCGCCCGCGAGGGCCAGCTCACCGACCCCCAGCGCCAGGAGCTGGTCGACATGGCGGCCCGCCAGGGAGACCGGCTGAAGCTCCAGATCGAGCAGCTGCTGCTGGCCGCCCGGCTGGAGCGCAGCGGCCACGAGCCGGCCGAGCGGCCGGTGGTCGACGCCGCCGCGCTGGCCCGCGACGCCGTGGCCGCGGCCAGGGCCGCCTACCCGGCGCGGCAGCTGGTGCTCGAAGCCCAGGGGGTGCTGCCCGTCCGGGCGGTCCCCGAGGCGGTCCTCCAGGTGCTGGGCAACCTGCTCGACAACGCGGCCAAGCACGCCCCCGACAAGGCGCCCATCCGGGTGGCGGCCCGCCAGGTCGGGGCCCTGGCCGTGGTGTCGGTCCAGGACACCGGCCCCGGGGTCCCGGCGGCCGAGCGCGAGCGCATCTTCGAGCGGTTCACCCAGCTCGACTCGGGGGCCACCCGGCAGGCCGGCGGGGTCGGCCTCGGCCTCTACATCGCCCGCCAGCTGGCCAACGCCCAGGGCGGGGAGCTGCTGGCCACCGACCCGGCCGAAGCCGGCCAGGGGGCCCGGTTCGAGCTTCGCCTGCCCATGGCGGAGCTGGCCTTCCGGCGTCCCGGTTGAGAATTCTCCTAAGAAACTCCTAAGAGATTCTCACGGGCCGCGTGCCACCCTGCCGTACGATCGGATTCTCCTATTTCCCGGGGAAATGCCCGGACTGCTCGAGGGAGGACCTCCGGCGGCTGGAATACCGGGCTGGACAAGAACCCCGAGCGGATCCCCGTCAACGGCCCCTACCGCGTGTCGGCCTGGGAGCAGGGCCAGAGCCTCACCCTGGAGCGCAACGACACGTACTTCGGGCCCAAGGCGCACCTGGACTCGATCGTCTTCCGGCTGGTCCAGCAGGTCAAGGCCCTGCCCGACGTGACCAGCGAGCTCAACATCGGGCTGACGTTCGAGCATCTCGACTTCAACTTCAAGAACGAGCACCTGGCCGTGCGCGACCGCTTCGCCAACGTCGGCGACAACGCCACCCAGGAAGGCCCGTTCTGGAACTCCGGCCTCTGGGCCCAGAAGGCGGCCTAGCAGGTCACCGGGGGTGTCCCCGGGGGAAACCCTGAGCCGGGCAGGGGGCTGGCTGGGGGATCTTCCGGGGGCATCCCGGATGGTGGCGGCGCCGGCCGCGGCGCAGGCTCCTCGGGACGACCCCGAGCTCGAGGAGCCCACGTGAACGACAACGGCCAGGCCGAGCCCCTGCTCGTGGCCGAGCAGGTGCGGAAGGTGTACCGGACCGGCGGTATCGAGGTCGAGGCCCTCGCCGGCCTCGACCTGGTGGTGCGGCGGGGCGAGCTGGTCGCCGTGATGGGCCCCAGCGGCTCGGGCAAGACCACCCTGCTGAACTGCCTGTCCGGGCTGGACGACATCGACGGCGGCCGGGTGCTGGTCGAGGGCCAGGACCTGTTCGCCATGTCCGACGCCCGCCGCACCAGCCACCGGGCCCGGACGATGGGCTTCATCTTCCAGGCCTTCAACCTCATCCCGGTGTTCACCGCGGCCGAGAACGTCGAGCTGCCGCTGCTGCTCAACGGCGTCCCGGCCAGGCGGGCCAGGGCCACCGCGACCGAGATGCTGGAGCGGGTCGGGCTCGGCCACCGCACCGGCCACCGGCCCAACCAGCTCTCGGGCGGCGAGCAGCAGCGGGTCACCATCGCCAGGGCCCTGGCCGCCCGGCCGGCGCTCGTCTGGGCCGACGAGCCGACCGGCAACCTCGACACCCACATGGCCGACCAGGTCGTGGCCCTGCTGCACGAGCTGAACCGCGAGGAGGGCCAGACGATCGTGCTGGTCACCCACGACCCGGCCATCGGCGGCTCGGCCGGCCGGGTGGTGCGCATGCGCGACGGCCACCTGATCGGCGACGAGCGGCGCCCGCTGGCGCCGGTGGGGGGCTGAGCGTGTACCCGAACCTGACCCCGTTCCTGGTCGGCCTGGGCGGCGCCGGCCTGCTCCTCACCGTGGTCCTGGCCCTGCGGGGCCCGCTGGCCCGCCGGCTCGCCCTGCGCCAGGTCAACCGCCGCCGGGCCGAGGCCGCCCTGGTCGTGGCCGGCTCGGTGCTGGGCACGGCCATCATCGTCGGCAGCCTGGTCGTCGGCGACACCCTCGACCACTCCTTCAAGCAGGACGCCTACCGCACCCTGGGCGTGGTCGACGAGGTGGTCAGCTCCCCGGACCCGGCCAAGGGGGCCGAGGCGGCCCGCCGGCTGGAGCCGCTCCGCGGCGACCCGGCCCTGGACGGGCTGCTCACCGTCCGCCGCCACGGCGCGGCGGTGGCCTCCGGCGACCCGGCGGCCACCGCCCGCAAGGGCGAGCCGCAGGCCACCGTGCTGGAGCTGGACTTCCAGGAGGCGGCCCGGTTCGAGGGTCCCGGGTCGGCGCTGGCCGGGCCGGCCCCTGGCCCCGGCCGGGTGGTGCTCAACGACACCCTTGCCGGCGCCCTCGACGCCCGCGCCGGCGACCGCCTCACCTTCTACCTGTACGGCCGCTCGGTCGAGCTGGAGGTGGCCAGGGTCGTCCCGACCCGCGGCCTGGCCGGCTTCGCCGGCCGCGGCGCCTTCGTGGAGACCGGCACGCCTGCGGTGGACCGCCGGGGCGGTCGGCAGCCGCGCCGGCCCCGAGACCCTCACCCTGGTCTCCAACGCCGGCGGCGTCGAGGGCGGGGCCGCCGCCACCGACCAGGTCAAGGACAAGCTGCAGGCCGCCCTCGGGCCCCTGACCGCCACCGGCACCGCGGTCGAGACGCCCAAGCAGGAGGTCCTCGACCAGGCCGAGTCCATCGGCGGCGAGATCGGCTCGCTGTTCCTGTTCATCGGCAGCTTCGCCATCATCGCCGGCGTCATGCTGCTGGTGAACGTGTTCGTGATGCTGGCCGAGGAGCGCAAGCCCGAGCTGGGCATGCTGCGGGCGGTGGGCATGCGGCGCGGGCGGCTGGTCCGCGGCTTCATCATCGAGGGGGCCGTCTACGCCCTGGTCGCCTCCGCGCTCGGCCTGGTCGCCGGGCTCGGCGTCGGCCGGGCCGTGGTCGAGGTCACGGCCCGCATCTTCGCCGGCTTCGCCCCCGAGGACGGCGGGATCGACCTCGTCTACACCGTCACCCCGACCAGCCTGATCAACGGGTTCGCGGCCGGCTTCCTGATCGGCTTCCTGACCGTCGCCCTGACCAGCATCCGGATCAGCCGGATCAACATCATCGCCGCCATCCGGGACCTGCCGCCGGAGGCCGGCCGCCGCCTCAAGTGGCGCTGGGTGCTGGCCTCGACCCTGGCCGCGGCCGGGTTCGGGGCCGCCGCGGTGGTCGCCATCGCCGGCAGCCAGGGCGTCGGCACCTACCTGTACCCGGCCCTGGCCGTGGTCGCCCTCTGCCCGCTGCTGGTCCGCCTGCTGCCGAGGCGGGCCGTGTACACCGGGGCGTCGCTGGCCGTGCTCGGCTGGGGGCTGGCCGCCAACACGGTCCGGCCCAAGGTGTTCGACGACGGCTCCACCGCCACCTTCATCGTCCTCGGCGTGGTGCTGACCTTCTCGGCGGTGCTGCTGGTCTCCCAGAACCAGGAGCTGCTGCTGCGCCTGGTGCGGCCGCTGCCCGGGCGCCGGGCGGCGTCCGGCCTGGCGGCCAGGCTGGCCGTCGCCTACCCGGTGGCCAGGCGCTTCCGCACCGGCGCGACGCTGATCATGTACGGGCTGGTCGTGTTCACCCTGGTCCTGATCTCGGTGCTGGGCAGCGTGATCGACTCGGGCGTTGACCAGGCGGTGGCCCAGGCGTCCGGCGGCTACGCGCTGCGGGTCGACTACAACCCGTCGGCGCCGGTCGACGACCCGGCCACCCGGCTGACCGGCGGCCGGTTCGCCGGCCGGGTGGCCGGGGTCGCCCCCCTGGAAGCCGCCGAGGCCCGGGTGCTGGGCGTGCCCGGCGCCACCAAGCCGCTCCCGACCACGGCCGTCGGGGTCACCCCGGCCCTGGTCGACCACGGCCTGTTCCCCCTCGACGCCCGGCTGGACCGCCTCGGGCGGCGACGACCGGGCCGTCTGGCGGGCGGTGCTGGCCGACCCGGGCTATGTCGTCCTCGACCAGTACCTGGGCCAGGACGGCGCCGGGATCGGGGCGGTCACCTACCAGCCGGGCGACACCCTGACCCTGGTCGACCCCGGCACCGGCCGCCAGGAGCCCAAGGTCATCGCCGGCATCCTGGCCGACTCGACCGCCTTCGACGGCCTCGGCACCGGCGGCGGCGAGTTCGGCAACCCGGTGGTGCTGGCCGCCGACGGCCTGCGGCGAGCAGTTCGGGGCCCGGGTGCGGCCGTCGGCGGCGCTGCTGGCGCTGGCGCCCGGCGTCTCGGACCGGGCGGTCGCCGCCGACCTCCAGGGCGAGTTCCTGCCCCAGGGGCTGGTCGCCACCCGCATCCAGCACGTGGTCGAGCAGGACTTCGCCGCCAACCGGTCCTTCTTCCAGCTCCTCCAGGGCTTCCTGGCCCTCGGGCTGGTGGTCGGCGTGGCCGGCCTCGGGGTGGTCATGGTCCGGGCCGTCCGCGAGCGCCGCCGCACCGTCGGCGTCCTGCGGGCCCTCGGCTTCCCGGCCCGGGTGGTCCGGCGGGCGTTCCTGCTGGAGAGCTCGTTCGTGGCCCTCGAGGGCATCCTGCTCGGCACCGCCCTGTCGATCGTCACCAGCTACCTGCTGTTCCGCAACGACGACGACCTCCAGGGGTCGGGCGTGCCGTTCCCGATCCCCTGGATGTCCATCTCCCTGCTGGTCGCCGCCACCGCCGCCGCCTCCCTGGCCGCCACCGCCTGGCCGGCCCGCCAGGCGTCCAGGATCGAGCCGGCGGTGGCCCTGCGGATCGCCGACTAGGCCGTTGTCAGCGGCGGACGCGGTAGCGCAGGTGCAGCACACCCGGCGCGTCCAGGGTGCGGAGCAGTTCGAGCTCGATGTGGTCGGGCGGCAGGTCCTCGAACAGCCGACGGCCCTGCCCGAGCAGCACGGGCATCAGCTGCAGCTCCATCTCGTCCAGCAGGCCGGCACGGAGGCACGCCTGGGCGGTCGCGGCGCCGTGCAGCAGGATGTCGCGGCCACCGGCCGCGGCCTTGGCCTGGGCGACGCAGGATTCGATGCCGTCGGTGACATAGCGCGCAGACCCCGGCGCGGGCTCGTCGGGTGCGGCATGGGTCAGCACGAAGATCGGGACCCCGTCGTGGTGATCGCCGGCCCAGCCGCCCGCGATGTCGAAGGTACGCCGACCGGCGATCACCGCTCCGGTGGCCATCAGCTCGTCGAACACGGTTGCGCTGGGCCCGTCGACGGGCCGGTACGAACGCGGATCCACGCCGCCGGCGCGCAGCCAGTCGTGCAGCCGCTCTCCGTTGACGCCCAGTCCGTGATCCATGCCGTCGTCGGGGCCGGTGATGAACCCGTCCACCGACATCGACATGTAGAGCACGACCTTGCTCATGGGCTATCCCTCGGGTTGTCGAACGGATGACGCAGGCGGTCGCCGCAGCGGCCCGCCCTGCTCACGGCCGCCCAACCTAGCCCAGTGCCGGGCGCGGTCTTGAACGAATTTCACCCTAGACCGGTCGGGCGGTCACGACCACGTTGTCCAGGTAGTGGCCGCTGGATCGGTCGAAGGCCCCGCCGCAGGTGATGACGCGCAGGACCGGGCCGGTGACGGGGCCGAAGACGGCGTCGGTGGGGAAGGAGGCCTTGGCGTAGCGGGCGGTGGTGGTGACCTCGAAGGCGACCCAGTCGCCGTCGGCCCGCCGCACCCGGATGGTGTCGCCGCGGCGCAGGTCCCGCAGCCGGTAGAAGACGGCCGGGCCCGACCTGGAGTCGACGTGGCCGGAGATGACCGCCGGGCCGTCCTGGCCGGGCATGGCCCCGCCGGTGAACCAGCCGGCCAGGCCGTAGTCGCGCGGCACCTCCATGGTCCCGTCGGCGTTCAGCCCCAGACGGACCAGCCGGCTGGACACGCCGATGGACGGGATCTCGACCCGGACCGGCGGCGACGGCCGCGGCGGCCGGGTCGAGGGTGGGGTGGTCGCCCTGGCCGCGGTGGTGGTGGGGTGCCGCCGTGGTGGTGGGGGCGGCCGACGGCGACGCCTCGGGGCGCGCGGGAGGTTCCCCGCACGCCCCGAGGACCAGGGCCAGCGTCAGCGACGCCAGCCCGGCGGCGACCCGACGCTCAGCCGGCACGCCGGCGCAGCAGCACGCTGGCCGCGACGCCGGCCATGGCGAGCACGGCCGAGCCGGCCAGGACCAGGCTGACGCCAGGGATGGCGGTGCCGCCGGCGGTCCCGCCGGCGCCGGTGGCGATGCCGCCGTGGGGCGCCTGGCCGGTGCCGGTGGCGTCGACGATCGGCAGCAGCTCGACGTCCTTGCCGGCCCCGCCCACGGCCGCGACCGAGTAGATGGTGCCCGCCTTGACCGGCAGGCTGGCCTCCAGCAGCACGTCGTCGCTGCCGGCCGCCTTGACCTGCACCGGGTAGGTGGCCGCGTCGACCTCGGCGTAGTCGGTGGCCGAGGGGAACTCGGCGCCCTCGAACAGGGTCGGGCCGCCCTCGACGGCGACGTCGACGGCCGGGACCTCGGGCGCGGCGTGGATGACCCGGACCTTGGCCTTGCCCGAGCCGGGTGCGCTCAGGTCGTCGGCGAAGATCTCGCCGGCGATGTCGGCCAGGGCGCCGACCGCGGCCACGGTGTAGGCGTTGCCGGCCTCGACCTCGGCCGTGGCCTCGATCACCGGGTCGGAGGAGGCGGCGGCCCCGGCCGGGCGGACCGCGAGGTCGTAGGACCCGGCGGGCAGCTCCAGGTACTTGGAGACGGTCTTGTACTCGACCCCGGACAGCACCTTGTCGTCGTTGACGTAGACGTCGACGGCGGGCGCGTCGGGGGAGAAGTGGGCGACCCGGACCTGGGCCGGCCCGGCCTGGGCGCCGGCGGCCACAGGCAGGGCGAGCAGGCTGGCGGCGCACAGCGCCAGCACGAGGCCGGCGCGGCGCGGCAGCGAACGGGGGGACATGGGGGACTCCCTTCGAGCGAGCACGGTGCGACCTGCACCTGAAGCCCCCCTTCGTGGGGGACGGCGCCGCGGTTGCAGGAAACCGCGCGCGCCGATCGTCTCGAAGACCGGTGCATGGAGCTGGAGGCGATGACCGTCCTCGGGGCCCGGCTGGCCAAGGGGGACTCGAGGGCGGTCGAGGACGCCTACGAGGCCCTGGGGCCGCGCGTCCTGTCCTACCTGCGCCGGCTGGTGCCCTACGACGAGGCCGAGGATGTGATGCAGCGTGTCTTCTTCGAGGTGTGGCGGAGCCGCGACCGCTTCGACCCGGACCGCAGCCTCGAGGCCTGGGTGTTCGCCATCGCCCGCAAGCGGGCCATCGACCACCTGCGCCGGCCGCACCACGTCACCGTCCCCATCGAGCTGGTCCGCGACCTCGCCGACGCCGACGGGCGGGAGGCGACCGACAGCCTGGTCTGGGCCTTGGAGGTGCGCCGCTGCCTCGACCGGCTCCCGGCCGAGCAGCGGGAGGTGCTGGAGCTGGCCTACTTCGGCGGCCGGACCCAGGTGGAGATCGCTGACAAGCTGGGGCTACCACTCGGCACCGTGAAGGCGCGAATGTTCAGGGGGCTGCGCCGGATGGGACACGTGATGGGGATCAAGAGGCGATGAGCGAGCACCCGTACGAGGAGCTGCCCGGCCTGCTGTTCGGGGAGCTGAACCGGGCCGAGGTCATGGTGGTCAGCGACCACCTGGCCGGCTGCGACGAGTGCCGCCGCGAGCTGGCCGTGCTCGCCGCCACCTCCGCATCCCTCCGCGCCACCGCCCGCCAGGCGCAGACGGCCACCGCCCCCGACCCGGACCCCGGGGCGCGCTCCCGACCGGCTCAAGGCCCGGCCGGCCCCGCCGCTGGGACATCCCCGGCGGGGCCGGCCGTCCAACCGGGCCAGGGGCCGCGGCCGGTCGGCCGCGCTGGCGGCGCGGGCCGCTGATCGGCCTGGCCGCCGCCCTCGCCCTGGCCGTGGCCGCGGCGGCGGTGCTGTGGGCCGGCGGGCTGGGGCGCCCCGGCCGGGCCGACCGCACCGTCCCCCTGGCCGGGGTGGGGGCGGTGGCCGCCAGCGGCCGGGCCAGCATGGCCGGCGACGGCGGCGACCAGCAGATGACCGTGCGCGCCGACGACCTGCCAGCCCTCCGCCCCGGCCAGTACTACGAGGTGTGGCTGCTCGACCCCGACGCCGGCACGGTCTTCCCGGTCGGGGTCCTCCCCCCCGACGGCGAGGGCCGCTTCACCCTGCCCGCCTCGGTGGTCGGCCGCTACCAGGTGATCGACGTCAGCCTGGAGGCCGACGACGGCGACCCCACCCACTCCAAGCGCAGCCTGCTCCGCGGCCGCTACGCCTGACGGCTCACAGCTAGCGGGCGTTGTCCCGCAGGACGTCCTCGACCTCGGTGACCAGCTCGTCGTCGGTGAGCTTGCCGCCGCGGTCGAGGCGGGCCTGGACCACGGCCAGGATGCGGTTGGCGAGCAGGGCGAGCTCACCGGGCTCGTCGAAGTGGACCGGGGTGAGGGTCTCGTTCGCCGCCGGGGCGGGGGCGCGGACCAGCGGCGCCGGCTCGGGCGCGGGCGGCGTGGGCGGCGGCGGGGGCGGCAGCTCGCGCCGGCCCTCGCCGAGGGCGCCGAGCTGGCGCCGCCAGGTCGCGAAGCTGGACTGCTCGACCGAGAAGGCCGAGGCGCCGGCGTGCTCGTCCACGCCCACCCGGGCGCTGTCGAACCAGCCGGGATCGGCGTCGGGGAACACCACCACGTGGATCGGCTTGCCGGCCATGTCCACGACCACCGGGCTGTCCTCGCGGACCAGGAGCTTGCGCTGGGCGGGCGTGCACACCTGGGGGAGGCCGAAGTCGAAGGCCTCGACGCAGGCGTCCCAGGGGACCGCGGCCTGCTCGGCCTCGGCCCGGGTCGGCCAGCTCGAGAACCCGATGGCGGCGATCGGCTCGCGCAGGCGCATCCGGGCCGCGAACGCGCCGACCTGGGCCGGCGGGGTCTCGGGACCGACCTCGACCACGTAGACCTGCTGGCCCGGGGCGATGGCGGCCAGGGCGTCGGCGCTGGCCACCCCGTCGGCGCTGTGGGGCGGCCCGAACCACGACCAGGGGACCACCGCCGGCCCGCGTGCCTGCAGCCAGGCGTGGAAGTTGTCGGCGTAGCTGAACCCGGACCGGGCGGTCCCGCTGGTGCCGCTGGCGCAGCGCACGAACACCGCTTCGAGGCCGAAGATCGACCTGGGCTCGCCGTGCCAGACCCACGCCGCCGTCCTGGGTAGGGTCAGGCGGGCCGCCATCCGTCACCTCCACGCCCTCGGTCGCAAACCCGAAGTATGACAAAACAACAGCGGGCCGGCCCGGAGGCCGGCCCGCTCGTGGCGATTCGTCAGCGGCTGGGCCCTTGAGTGGTGCGAGGCTCGCCGGCGGCGGTCATGGTCTGAAGCACCTGCTCCACGCCCTGGGCCGGATAGCGACGGTGGCCACCCGGCGTCAGGATGCTCGGCAGCTTCCCGGCCTGCGCCCAGGCGAGGACGGTCCGGGCGCTCACCTGGAGCCTGCGCGCCACCTCGGTGGTGCGGAGCAGGACCTCCAGGTCGCCGGGCGCCGCCGGCTGGCCAGCCTGACGGAGCTGGTCATAGGACGGACGAGGCTGCTGCCAGCTTCGTAGGGCTCCATAGGTGCTCGAGGCACCGACCTGCTTGCGAGCGGTTACCACTCTGCCTCCCCTCTGGTGGCATGTCGGCGGAGGACGTGCCCGCTGCCACCGAGCGTGCTACGTCCGGCTCGTTCCACTTCGACAGTATGGGCGGGACTTTTGCACTCGACGGGTCCGGCTGTCCAGTGGACAAATTGCCCGGCTGCCCCTAACGAGCCCCCAACGTGGCTGGAAACGGGCGGGTGGCCTGCTGTTATCCTTGTCGGAGGTGGCCGGAAGGCCCCCTTCCCGCATGCCCGAGAGCTTTCGAGGAGATTTCCCGTGGACGCCGAGCGCTACGACCCTCAGCAGGTGGAGCCCAAGTGGGTGGCGGCCTGGGAGGAGCTGGCGCTCTACCGCAGTGACGACAGCGACTCCACCCGGGCCCGCTTCTACGCCCTCGACATGTTCCCCTATCCCTCGGGCGACCTGCACATGGGGCACCTGGAGGCGTTCTCGGGCGGCGACGTGATCGCCCGGCTGAAGCGGATGCAGGGCTACAACGTGCTCCACCCGATCGGCTGGGACGCCTTCGGCCTGCCGGCCGAGAACGCGGCCATCAAGCGCGGGGTCCACCCCAAGCCCTGGACCTACCAGAACATCGACGCCCAGCGGGCCACCTTCCACCGGCTGGGGGTCTCCTTCGACTGGTCGCGGGCGCTGATCACCTGCGACCCGGACTACTACCGCTGGACCCAGTGGCTGTTCCTCCGCTTCTTCGAGCGCGGCCTGGCCTACCGCAAGGCCTCCCCGGTCAACTGGTGCCCCAACGACCAGACGGTGCTGGCCAACGAGCAGGTGATCAACGGCCACTGCGAGCGTTGCGACGCCCTGGTCGAGAAGCGAGAGCTGACCCAGTGGTTCTTCAAGATCACCGACTACGCCCAGCGGCTGCTGGACGACATGGAGGACCTGAACTGGAGCGACAAGGTCCTGACCATGCAGCGCAACTGGATCGGGCGCTCGGTCGGGGCCGACGTCGACTTCCAGGTGGCCGAGACCGGCGAGACGGTGCGGGTGTTCACCACCCGGCCCGACACCCTGTTCGGGGCCACCTTCTTCGTGCTCGCCCCCGAGCACCCGCTGGCCGAGCGGCTGGTCGCCGGCACCGGGCGCGAGCCCGAGTTCCGCGCCTTCCGGGACCGGGTGAGCCGCGAGACCGAGATCGAGCGGCTGTCCACCGAGCGCGACAAGCAGGGCATGTTCCTGGGCGCGCACGCCGTCAACCCGGTCAACGGCGAGCTGATCCCCATCTGGGCGGCCGACTACGTGCTGCTGGAGTACGGCACCGGCGCCATCATGGCCGTGCCCGCCCACGACCAGCGCGACCTCGAGTTCGCCCGCAAGTACGGGCTGCCGGTGCGGGTCGTGGTCCAGCCGGCGGGGGAGGAGCCGCTGGACGGCGCCACCCTGACCGAGGCCATGAGCCACGAGGGGGTGCTGGTCAACTCCGGCCCCTATGACGGCCTGCCCGCCACCGAGGAGGGCATCCCGCGGATCACCGCCGACCTGGAGGCGCGCGGCCTCGGCGGCCCGGCGGTCAACTTCCGCCTGCGCGACTGGCTGCTGTCACGCCAGCGCTACTGGGGCTGCCCGATCCCGATCGTGCACTGCCCGGCCTGCGGCGAGGTGCCGGTGCCCGACGAGCAGCTGCCGGTCGCTGCTGCCCACCGACGTCACCGACTTCCGGCCCAAGGGCCTGTCGCCCCTGGCCACCGCCGAGGCCTGGGTGAACGTCGACTGCCCCCGCTGCGGCGGCCCGGCCCGGCGCGAGACCGACACGATGGACACCTTCGTCGACTCCTCCTGGTACTTCCTGCGCTACACCGGGCTGGACCCCGAGCGGCCGTTCGACCCCGAGCGGGTGGCCGCCTGGATGCCGGTGCACCAGTACACGGGCGGGATCGAGCACGCCATCCTGCACCTGCTGTACGCCCGCTTCTTCACCAAGGTCCTGTGCGACATGGGCCTGGTCGGCTTCCCCGAGCCGTTCACCTCGCTGCTGAACCAGGGCATGGTGGTGATGCACGGGGCGGCCATGTCCAAGTCGCGGGGCAACCTGGTCGAGCCGTCGGCGATCATCGACGAGCACGGCGCCGACGTGGCCCGCCTGACCATCCTGTTCGCCGGCCCCTTCGAGGACGACGTCGACTGGGCCGACGTGTCGCCCGAGGGCATGGCCCGCTGGGTCCAGCGGGTCTGGCGGGCCGTCCACGCGGCCGTGGCCGAGCCGGCGGCGGGGGAGCCGGCCTGGCCCGACGACCCCGAGCTGGTCCGCCTGGCCCACCGGACCACCGCCGGGGTCACCGACGACCTGGAGCGGTTCCGCTTCAACACCGCCATCTCCAAGCTGATGGTGCTGTCCAACGGCCTGGCCGACGCCGTCCGGGCGGGCCGGGGCAGCGCCGCCCAGCGGCGCGACGCCGCCGAGCGCCTGGTCCTGCTGCTGGCCCCCCTGGCCCCGTTCGTGACCGAGGAGCTGTGGCGGGTCCTTGGCGGCTCGAGCTCGGTCCACCAGCAGCGCTGGCCGGGGGTCGACGCCGACCTGGTCCGCCGCGAGCGGGTCACCTGCGTCGTCCAGGTCGACGGCAAGGTCCGCGACCGCATCGAGGTCGCCCCCGACGCCGCCGAGGACGAGCTGCGGGAGCTGGCCATGGCCTCCGAGCGGGTCCGCGCCGCCCTTGCCGGCCGCCCGGTGGCCCGGGTCGTGGTCGTCCCCCCCAAGCTCGTCAACCTGGTCACGGGTCGCGCCTAGTGGGCGACGTCGTGACGGATCGCCCCGAGGGGAACGCATCGGTCCCGCCGCACCGCTACACCGCCGAGCTCGCCGGCGAGATCGAGTCGCGATGGCAGGAGCTGTGGGCCAAGCGGGGGACGTTCGAGGTCCCCAACCCCTCCGGGGCGCTGGCCGACGGCTCGGCCGACCTGGCGGGCCGCGACCGGTGCTACGTGCTCGACATGTTCCCCTATCCCTCGGGCGTCGGCCTCCATGTCGGGCATCCGCTCGGCTACATCGCCTCCGACAGCTACGCCCGGTTCCGGCGCATGCAGGGCGACATCGTCCTCCATCCCTTCGGGTTCGACGCCTTCGGCCTGCCCGCCGAGCAGTACGCCATCGAGACCGGCAAGCACCCGGCGACGAGCACCGCCGAGAACATCGACAACATGCGGCGGCAGCTCCGGCGGCTCGGGCTGGCCCACGACCCCCGTCGTGCGCTCTCCACCGCCGACCCGCGCTACTACCGGTGGACCCAGTGGATCTTCCTGAAGCTGTTCGGGTCCTGGTTCGACGCCGACCGGCGGGTCGCGCGGCCCATCGAGGCCCTGGTCGAGGAATTCGAGCAGGGCGTCCGCGCGCCGGACTCGCCGGCGAACCCCGACAGCAAGCCGTGGAGCGAGCTCGACGCGGTCGAGCGGCGCCGGGTGGTCGACTCCTACCGCCTCGCCTACCTCGACGAGGCGCCGGTCAACTGGTGCCCGGGGCTGGGGACGGTCCTGGCCAACGAGGAGGTGACCGTCGAGGGCCGCTCGGAGATCGGGAACTACCCGGTCTACCGTCGCCGGCTGCGCCAGTGGATGCTGCGCATCACCGCCTACGCGGACCGGCTGCTCCAGGACCTGGACGCCCTCGAATGGACCGACTCGCTCAAGACGATCCAGCGGAACTGGATCGGCCGCAGCGAGGGCGCCGACATCCGCTTCACCGCCCCGGCCGCCGGCGGCGCCACCGCCGAGATCGTGGTCTACACCACCCGCCCGGACACGCTGTTCGGCGCGACCTGCCTGGTGCTGGCCCCCGAGCACCCGCTCGTGGACGAGCTGACGGCCCCGGGCTGGCCGCCCGGCACGCCTCGGGCCTGGCAGGACCCGGCCTCGACCGGGGCGGGGCCGGCCGCGTCGCCGGCGGAGGCCGTCGACGCCTACCGGCGGCGGGCGGCCGCGCTGAGCGACCGGCAACGTCAGGCGCAGGGAGCCAAGACGGCGGTGTTCACCGGCACCTTCGCCACCAACCCCGCATCCGGCGAGCCGGTGCCCATCTTCGTCGCCGACTACGTCCTGGCCACCTACGGCGGCGGCGCCATCATGGCCGTGCCCGCCCACGACCAGCGCGACTTCGAGTTCGCCAGGGCCTTCGGGCTGCCGGTCCGGGCGGTGGTCCGGCCCGACCGGCGATGGCTGGAGGACCACCCGGGCGCGGTGCCCGACCGGGCCGAGACCTGGAGCGAAGCGTCCCTGGACGAGGGCGTGGCCATCAACTCCCACAGCGACCGACTGTCGCTGGACGGCCTCGGCCGGGCGGAGGCGACCGCCCGGACGATCCGGTGGCTCGAGGAGTCCGGCAACGGCCGGCGGCGGGTGTCCTACCGGCTTCGCGACTGGCTGTTCTCACGCCAGCGGTACTGGGGCGAGCCGTTCCCGATCGTGTACGACGAGACGGGCCTGCCCATCGCGCTTCCCGAGTCGCTGCTGCCGGTCGAGCTGCCGCCGATATCGGACTTCCGCCCGCAGGCGACCGAGGGCGACGAACCGCGGCCGCCGCTGTCGCGGGCACCAGGCTTCGAGCAGGCGACGCTCGACCTCGGCGACGGGCCGAAGACCTATCGCCGCGAGACCAACGTCATGCCCCAGTGGGCCGGGTCCTGCTGGTACTACCTGCGCTACCTGGACCCGGCCGACGACGAGCGCTTCGTCGACCCGGCCGTCGAGCGGTTCTGGATGGACGACGCCGCCGGCGAGGCGCGGGCCGGCGGGGTCGACCTCTACATCGGCGGCGTCGAGCACGCCGTCCTGCACCTTCTGTACGCCCGGTTCTGGCACAAGGTGCTGTTCGACCTGGGCTACGTCTCGACCCCGGAGCCGTTCCAGCGGCTGTACAACCAGGGCTACATCCTGGCCGACGCGTTCACCGACCCGGCCGGCCGCTACGTGCCGGCGGCCGAGGTCGTCGGCGACGCGGACAGCGGCTGGCGGCACCACGGCCAGCCCGTGACCCGGCACGCCGGCAAGATGGGCAAGAGCCTCAAGAACGCCGTCTCGCCCGACGACATCTACGAGGCGTACGGCGCCGACACCCTGCGCATGTACGAGATGGCGATGGGCCCCCTGGACGTCGATCGTGCCTGGCAGCCGGACGACATCGTGGGCGTGTTCCGCTTCCTGCAGCGGCTCTGGCGGAACGTGATCGACGAGACGACCGGCGTGGCGCGGGTCTCGGAGGCTGGACTGGCGAGCGACGAGCCGCTGTACCGCCTGCTGCACCAGACCATCGACGCGGTCGGCTCCCAGTACGGCGAGCTGCGCTTCAACGTCGCCATCGCCCGGCTCACCGAGCTCAACAACGCCATCACCCGGCACGTGCGCGACCGTGGCGCCGCCCCCCGCGACGCCGTCGAACCGCTGGTGCTCATGGTGGCGCCACTGGCGCCGCACATCGCCGCCGAGCTCTGGGAGCGGCTCGGGCACGATGGCCAGCTCGACGATGTCGCCTTCCCCGTTGCCGACGCGGATGCGCTGGTCGGGTCGACCATGGTGCTCCCGGTCACGGTCGACGGGCGGCGGCGCGGTGAGATCAGGGTCGGTCGTGCGGCAGGCGACGAAGAGGTGCGCCGGGCGGCGCTGGCGCTCGGGCCCGTCGCGCGGCTGGTCGACGAGGACCGGGTGGCCAGGGTGATCCATGTGCCAGGGAAGATCGTCAACATCGTCACCCGCGGGGGACGACGCTCCTGACCAGCTTGAACCTGGCCCCGTGGACCCGCGCCGCAGGCCCCGCAGGGTCGGATTCGACGCCTGTCGCCCGCCGTCAAGGGGTGAGATCGTGGAAGCAGGGACCGAGCAGGACGGAGGAGCGCCATGCCCGACGAGACGGCGGACGACCAGCTCCAGAGCTTCGACTCCAACGCCATGCCCTGGGGTGAGCTGTACATCGACCAGCTCAAGCTCGGGGTGCCGCTGAAGGCGTTCATCGAGGACCCCGACACCGGCATGTCGGTCCAGATGATCAGGTACGAGGCCGGCTTCACCAACCCATGGCACCGCCACAACTGCGCCCACGGCATCTACGTCCTCGACGGCACCCTCAGGACCCACGAGGGGACGTTCGGCCCCGGCAGCTTCGTCTGGTTCCCCGAAGGGATGCTCATGGAGCACGGCGCCACCGACGACGGCGACGTGACGACCCTGTTCATCACCAACAAGCCCTTCGACATCCGCTACGCCTTCGAGGACGAGCAGGACAGCCCGACCCCCTGACGGGCTCGCGGCCCACTCCGGGTCCTCGCCGAGCCTCGTCCGCCCCCGCCCCCCGAGGTTCCGTGGGGGTGTGGACAGCGCGAACCAGCCGCCGGTCGATGTGGCTAGGTTCGTTGGCGGCGAGCGTCGTCAACCCGGAGGAGGGCCATGTCGCAACCGCCGCCATTCGTCCTGCCGCCCGAGGGCCGCGGCGCACGGGTCCGGGCGGTGCTCGCGGGGGCCGGGCGCCAGCGGGTCGCGGTCGCGCTGCTCGCCCTGGCGGCGCTGCTCGGCGCCGGGGTCGTGTGGGCCAGGGCCACGCCCAGGCTGGCCGGCGGGGACGCCGGCCAGGGTGCGGTCGCGCCGGCGGACCAGACCCTGCCCAGGGCGGCGCCCGACACGCCCTCGACGACCGGGCCCGGGGATCGGGTCGCGGTGCATGTGGCCGGGCGGGTCCGCCGGCCGGGCCTGGTCCGCCTGCCCGCCGGCAGCCGGGTCCACGACGCCATCCGGGCCGCGGGCGGCGTGACCGCCGGCGCCGACCTCGACGCCGTCAACCTCGCCCGCAGGCTCACCGACGGCGAACAGGTCCGGATCCCGGGCCCCGGCGACCCCGCCCCGCCCCTCCCCCCAGGCGCCGCCCCCACCCCCGGCGCCACCCCGTCGGCCCCCCTCGACCTCAACACCGCCACCCTCGAGCAGCTCGACGCCCTCCCCGGCGTCGGCGAGGTCACCGCCGGCCACATCCTCGCCTACCGCTCGGCCCACCCCTTCACCACCGTCGACCAGCTCCTCGAGGTCCCCGGCATCGGCCAACGCCGCTTCGACCAGCTCAAAGACCTGGTAACGGTCGCATGACCCCGCTCCGTCCCGCCCCGGCCCACCCACACACCGTTGGTCCACACCCGGCGCGGGCCGCCGGGTCCGCCTCCATCCCGCCACGCCCGGCCTGGCCGTCGGCGCCGACCCCGATGTGGACGGCGTGGCGCTGGCGGCGGCGACCGCGACCGGGGTGCTGCTCGGGAGCCGGTTCGCGGCGGCGGCCGCCTGGGTGGCCGCGACCTGCTGCCTGGCGGCGGTGTGCCTGTCGGCGGGCGGCGCGGCGCGGATCCGGGGAGAGGGCGCGGGCGGGGCGGTGGTCGGGGTGCTCGTGCTCGGCCTGCTGCTGGCGTCCGGAGCGGCCGCCGCGTCGGTGCGGGCCGCGGCGGTCCGGGGCGGCCTGCTGGTCGGCTGGCTGCGGCAGCCGGCGCGGGTCGAGGTCGCCGCCGCCGTCGCCGAGGAGCCGCGGCGCCTCCGCTACGGCGGCCACTGGGTCGTGCTCACCGTCGACCGGGTCGACCGGGGCGGCCGGACCTACCGGACCCGCGAGCGCGCCGGGCTGATCGTGCCCCGCGGCGAGGACGGCCGGCTCTCGGTCGGGGACCGGCTGCGCCTTCGGGCGTCGGTCGGGGCGGCCCGGTGGAGCGACGCGCTGGGGAGGCAGCCGCCGGTGGTGCTCCGGCATCCCCTGATCCACGAGCGGGCGCCGCCGGGCGGCGCCGCCCTGCGGATCAGCGAGTCGGTGCGGGATGCCGCCAGGAGCCGGGCGCTCGCCAGCCTCCCTCCGGAACGGGCCGGGCTGCTGGTCGGGATGGCCCTTGGTGACACCTCGCTGCTCCCGGCGGAGCTGGAGGGCGACTTCCGCGCGGCCGGGCTGACCCACCTGATGGCGGTCAGCGGCGCCAACCTGGCCGTGGTCCTGGCCGCCGGGCTGTGGCTGGCCGGGGTGGGTGGCGCCGGCCGCCGGGCCCTGGCCGTCGTCGGGATCGTGCTGGTGGTCCTGCTGGTCGTCGTCACCCGGTGGGAGCCGAGCGTGCTGCGGGCCGGCGTGATGGCCGGCCTGGTCCTGCTCGGGGTCGCGACCGGGCGCGGCCCGGGCGGCCGCCGTGCCCTCTGCCTGGCCGTGGTGGTGCTGCTGCTGGCCGACCCTGGGCTGGCCGGCGCCCTCGGGTTCCAGCTCTCGGTGGCCGCCACCGCCGGGGTGCTCTGGCTCGGCCCGGCCGTGGCCAGGGCGCTGCCGGACCGGGTCCCCGAGCGCGTCCGCAGGGCCGCCGGCATGACCCTTGGCGCCCAGGCGACCGCGGTTCCCGCCCTCGCCATCGCCCTCGGCCCCGTGTCCCTGGCCGGCCTGCCGGCCAACCTGCTCGGCCTGCCGCTGGCCGGCGGCCCGATGCTGCTCGGGGTGGTCGCCGCCGCCACCGCCCCGGTGGCGCCGTGGGCCGCGACCCTGGCCTGCCGGCTGGCCGACCCGTTCCTCCTCGCCCTCATCGCGGTCGCCCGCTGGGCCGCCGGCCTTCCCGGCGGGTCGGTCACGCTCACCGGACCGGCTCGGGCGGTCCCGGCCGTGCTCGTCGTCCTCGTCGTGACGGCGGTCGTGGCGCGGCGGCGTTCGCCATACTTGCCTCGCGCCGAGCCGCCGGACGACATCGAGAGGACGGTCGAGGGACGAGATGATCACCGCCGCCGAGCTCCGCCGGGTGGTGCTGTCGCTGCCCGAGGCGGAGGAGCGGGAGACCTGGGGGCACCCGACCTTCCGGGTCCGGGACAAGATGTTCGCCACGCTCTCCGATGACGGCCGGCAGGCCACCGTCAAGGCGACCCGGGAGGAGCAGGCCGCCCTGGTCGCCGCCGCCCCGGAGACCTTCGGCATCCCGGCCTACGTCGGCAAGCACGGCTGGGTCGGCGTCCAGCTGGCGACCGTCGACCCGGTCGAGCTCGCCGAGCTCCTGGTCGAGGCGTGGCGCCACACCGCCCCCAAACGCCTGGTCAAGGCCTACGACTCCGCCCAACCGGCCCACGGACCCGGGTCGGGCAGCCTAGCGCGGGACCGGGCCTCGGGGGAGCCGGGGCCGGGTGACCGGGGGGCGGGGTAGCATGCGGGCATGGCTGCTCGACCCGGTTCGGTTCCGGTGACGCTCGTTCTCGGGGAGGAGGAGCTGCTGGCCGAGCGCGCGGTGGCGGAGGCGGTGGCGGTCGCCCGGGAGCGGCTCGGGCCGGGGACGTCGGTGGAAGAGGTCCGGGGTGGGGGGCTGCCCGACGGGTTCGCGATGGGGCTGGCCACGGCGTCGCTGTTCGGCGGGGGGCGGGTCGTGGTGGTCCAGGAGGCCGACGGGCTGGACGCGACCGCCCGGGAGGCGGTGCTGGCCCTGGCGGCCGACCCGGGCGCGGCCACGGCGGTGGTGCTGCGGGCGGCCGCCCCTGGACGGCAGGCGAAGTTCTTCAAGGACGTTCAGCGCGATGCCGCCACCGTGCTGGTCGCCAAGCTGCGGCCGGCCGAGCGGGGGAGCTGGCTGCGGGCCGAGGTGCGGCGGCTGGGCCGCAAGGCCGACGAGGCGGCGGTGGCCGCGCTGATCGACACGGTCGGCCAGGACCTCCGGGAGCTGGCCGGCGCCGTGGCCAAGCTGCATGTCGCGGTCCCGCCGCCGACGCTGCTGACCGCCGGCCACGTGACCGAGTTCCTGGCCCAGACGGCGGACCGGGGCATCTTCGAGCTGACCGACGCGGTGTTCGCGGCCGACGCGGCCACGGCCCTTGACCGGCTGGACGCGCTGATCGACCAGGGTGAGGACCCGATCCGGCTGCTCGGGTTCATCGCCAGCCAGCTCCGCCTGCTGCTGCGGGTCGCCGACCATCCCGAGCTCCCCAAGGCGCAGGTCGCCGGGCTGCTCGGCGGCGGGGTCCGCGACTGGCAGGTCGACCGGGCCCGCCGGCAGCTCCGCCGCTTCCGCCCCGGGGACCTGCACCGCGCCCTCGACCTGATCGCCGAGGCCGACGCCCACATCCGCAACGGGACCTCGTCGTCGCGCCTGCTCCTGGAGCTCCTGATCGCCCGCCTCGCCGGCGCCGGCGCCGCGGCGGCCCCCACCCGCTGACCCCCGTCGATGGGGTAGCCCGGTGGGTGCTACTGGCCCTGCTGGTTGACCGAGCGGGCCAGGCGGGCCTTGTGGTTGGCGGCGTTGTTCTTGTGGATGACGCCCTTGCTGGCGGCGCGGTCGTAGGCGCGGGTGGCGCGGCGCAGGGCGGATTCGGCGGCTTCCTGGTCGCCGGCGGCGACGCTCTCGCGGACGCGGCGGGCGTAGGTCTTCAGGGCCGAGCGGACCGACTTGTTGCGCAGGCGGGCCTGCTCGTTCTGCCGGTTGCGCTTGATCTGCGACTTGATGTTGGCCAAGAAAGGGCACTCCTGCACTGAATTCACGAATTCACGGGGAACCGGGCGAGGCTAGCACAGCGGGTTGCCAGGGCTCAACGGCGGCGCGGGCGGGGCGAGGCGGCGACCCGGGGAGCGGCGGGGGGCGGCTAGGATGGGCTGGCCATGCCTACCGACCTCTCGCGCCTGCGCAACTTCTGCATCATCGCCCACATCGACCACGGGAAATCCACCCTGGCCGACCGCCTGCTCGACCTCACCCATGCGGTGAGCGAGCGCAACATGCGCGCCCAGTACCTCGACAAGATGGACCTGGAGCGCGAACGGGGCATCACCATCAAGGCCCAGGCCGTCCGCCTCGGCCATGTCGCCGCCGACGGCCAGGAGTACGTCCTCAACCTGATCGACACCCCCGGCCACGTCGACTTCACCTACGAGGTGTCGCGGGCCCTGGCCGCCTGCGAGGGCGCGGTGCTGCTGGTCGACGCCGCCCAGGGGATCGAGGCCCAGACCCTGGCCAACCTGTACCTGGCCGTCGAGGCCGACCTGGCCATCGTCCCGGTGATCAACAAGATCGACCTGCCGGCCGCCCAGCCCGACCGGGTCGCCCGCGAGATCGAGCAGGTCCTCGGGGTGCCGGCCTCCGAGATGCTGCGGGTCTCGGCCAAGACCGGCGAGGGCGTGCCCGACCTGCTGGAGGCGCTGGTCCATCGGGTGCCGCCGCCGACCGGCGACCCCGACGCCCCGGCCAGGGCGCTGGTGTTCGACTCGCTGTACGACTCCTACCGGGGCGTGATCGCCTATGTGCGGATGGTCGACGGGCGGCTGGCCAAGAACGACCGGGTGCGGATGATGGCCGCCGGCTTCGTCTCGGAGGCCGAGGAGGTCGGGGTGTTCGCCCCCGAGGCGGTCCCGACCGCCGAGCTGCACGCCGGCGAGGTCGGCTACCTCATCCCCGGCGTCAAGGACGTGCGCCAGGTGCGGGTGGGGGACACCGCGACCACGGCCGCCCGGCCCGCGGCCGAGCCGCTGCCCGGCTACCGGGAGCCGCGGCCGATGGTCTTCTCGGGCCTGTACCCGATCGAGGGCGACGACTTCCCCGACCTGCGCGACGCCCTGGACCGGCTGCGGCTCAACGACGCCGCCCTGGTCTACGAGCCCGAGTCGTCGACCGCGCTCGGGTTCGGGTTCCGCTGCGGCTTCCTCGGGCTGCTGCACATGGACATCGTCCGGGAGCGGCTGGAGCGGGAGTTCGACCTGGCCCTGATCACCACCGCCCCCAACGTCGCCTACCGGGTCACCCTGGAGACGGGGGAGACGATCATGGTCTCCAACCCCAGCGAGCTGCCGCCCGCCGGGTCGGTCCAGCGGATCGAGGAGCCGTACGTCGCCGCCATGGTGCTCTGCCCGGCCGACTACATCGGCCCGGTGATGGAGCTGTGCCAGGGCCGGCGGGGCGAGCTTCGCACCATGGAGTACCTGTCGGAGGAGCGGGTCGAGCTGCGCTACCAGCTGCCCCTGGCCGAGATCATCTTCGACTTCTTCGACCAGCTGAAGTCGCGGACCCGCGGGTACGCCTCGCTGGACTACGAGCCCAGCGGCTACCGGGAGGCCGACCTGGTCAAGGTCGACGTGCTCCTCCAGGGCGAGCCGGTGGACGCCTTCTCGGCCATCGTCCACAAGGACAAGGCCTACGCCTACGGCCGGGCGATGACGGCCAAGCTCAAGCGGCTGATCCCCCGCCAGCTCTACGAGGTGCCGATCCAGGCCACCATCGGGGCCAAGGTGATCGCGCGCGAGACCATCACCGCCCGGCGCAAGGACGTGCTGGCCAAGTGCTACGGCGGCGACGTCACCCGCAAGCGCAAGCTGCTGGAGCGCCAGAAGGAGGGCAAGCGGCGGATGAAGCAGATCGGCCGGGTCGAGGTCCCCCAGGAGGCATTTGTGGCCGCCCTGCGGACCGACGAGAGCTGACGCCGATGACGGCCGTCCTCCCCACCCCGGCCCCGCCGAGCCGCGCCGCTGGTCGACCCGGGATCGTTCGGGGTGTACGTGCACGTGCCGTTCTGCCTGACCCGGTGCCACTACTGCGACTTCGTCACCTACACCGGGATGGAGGGGCTGCGCCGGCCGTACGCGGCCGCCCTGCTGGAGGAGGCGGCCATGGCGGCGGCCGCCCTCGGCCCGGCGCCGCCGGCGGTCACCAGCGTGTTCGTGGGGGGCGGGACCCCGACCCTGCTGCCGCCGGGCGACCTTGCCCGGCTGCTGGCCCGGCTGGCCGGGCTGCTGCCGTTCGCGCCCGGGGCCGAGGTGACCGTCGAGGCCAACCCGGAGACGGTCGACGCGGCCATGGCCGACGGGCTGGCCGGGGCCGGCGTGACCAGGGTGTCGATGGGCGCCCAGAGCTTCGACGACCGGGTCCTGGCCGCGCTCGGCCGGGTCCACGACGCCGCCAGGGTCGGGGCGGCGGTGGCCACCCTGCGGGCGGCGGGGGTGCCGGCCGTCAACCTCGACCTCATCTACGGCGGGCCGGGCGAGGACGCCGCCTCCTGGTCGGCCACCCTGGCGGCGGCGGTCGCGCTCGGCCCCGAGCACCTGTCCGCCTACGCCCTCACCATCGAGCCCGCGACCAAGTTCGGCCGCCTGGTCGCCGCCGGCCAGCTGGCCGAGCCCGGCGAGGACGACCTCGCCGACCGCTACGACACCACCTGCGCCACCCTGGCCGCGGCCGGCTACCACCACTACGAGGTCTCCAACTGGGCCAGAGGCGGCCATGCCAGCCGGCACAACCTGACCTACTGGCGGCGGGGGCGGTACCTGGGGCTGGGGGCGGGGGCGCACGAGTTCGACGGGGCCACCCGGCGGTGGAACGTGGCCGGGGTGCCGGCGTACCTGCAGGCGGTCCGCGAGCGGCGGCGGCCGACCGACGGGGAGGAGCGCCTCGACGCCGGGCAGGCCCGGTTCGAGGCGCTGGCGCTGCGGCTGCGGACGGCCGACGGGCTCGAGGAGGGCGCGGCCCGCACCCTCGGGGTCGACCCTGGCGGGCCGCAGGCCCAGGAGCTGCGGCGGGCCGGCCTCCTGGCCCCCGGCGCGGGCCTGGCGCTGACCGAGAAGGGCATGTTCCTGCACGGTGAGGTGGTGGCCCGGCTTGCCTAGGTCGGGCCGGGGACCAAGCCTTAGCAGTCGCATACCTTGACTGCTACGCTGCCGAACATGGATCGTCTTGTGCAGGGAGGGGCGGCCATGGACCTCGATGAACGCAAAGCGCGACTGCTGCGCGCGGTGGTGCACGAGTTCATCTACACCGAGAAGCCGGTCGGGTCCAAGAGCCTGACCGAGCGCTACTCGCTGGGGGTCTCGCCGGCCACCATCCGCAACGAGCTGGCCGTGCTCGAGGAGCAGGGCTACCTCTCCCATCCCCACACCAGCGCCGGGCGCATCCCCACCGACCGGGGCTACCGCTTCTACGTCGACGCCCTCTCCGGCGTCGGCGAGCTGGCGCGGGCCCAGGAGGAGACCATCGCCAGGTTCTTCGAGGGCACCGCCGACCTGGAGGAGACCCTCCAGCGGACCTCGCTGCTGCTGTCCAGCCTCACCCAGTACACGGCCATGGTCTCCCCGCCGGCGCTGGACCGGTCGCGGCTGCGCCACATCGAGGTGGTCGGCCTCGGCCGCCGCGTGGTCATGCTGGTGCTGATCGTCGACTCCGGCCGGGTCGAGAAGCGGCTGGTCGAGACGGCCCAGGACGTCGCCGTCGAGGACCTGGAGGTGCTGCGGCGCCGGCTCAACGAGCGGCTGGCCGACGAGCGCCTGTCGCGGGCCGAGCTGGTCCTGGACGCCATGGCCGACGAGGTCGCGCCCGAGCACCGGGCCCTGTTCCAGACCCTGGCCGCCGCCATCGGCGAGTTCGTCGGCGACCAGACCAGCGAGCGGGTCTGGCTGGGCGGCCAGGCCCACATCGCCGGGCCGGGGGCCTTCGACGGCATCGAGACCGTCCGCCGGGTCTACGAGGCCCTGGAGCAGCAGGTGCTGGTGCTGCGCATGCTCCAGGCCACCCTGGGCGGCGACGACCGGGTGTCGGTGGTGATCGGCTCGGAGAACACGGTCGAGGGGATGGAGGCCTGCTCGCTGGTCACCTCCGCCTACCTGGCCGGTGACGCCAGCGGCTCCATCGGCGTCCTCGGCCCGACCCGCATGGACTACCTCCGGGCCATGGCCGCCGTCCAGGCGGTGGCCCGCTACCTCGGCGACGTCTTCGACGGGAAATGGATAACGGGTGAGCGACTACTACCAGCTGCTGGAGGTCGACCGGGGCGCCGGGGCCGAGGAGATCAAGCGCGCCTACCGGCGGCTGGCCCGCCAGTACCACCCGGACGTCAACGGCAACGACCCGGCGTCGGCCGAGCGCTTCAAGGAGATCAACAAGGCCTACAGCGTCCTGTCCGACCCGGACAAGCGCCAGCGCTACGACGCCTACGGCGAGGCCGGGGTGGAGGGCCCCGCCGGCCCGGGCGGCGACCCGTTCTCGACCTTCGGCGCCTCCTTCGACGACCTGCTCGGCCAGTTCTTCGGCGGCGGCGACCCGTTCGGGGGCGGCCGCTCCCGGGCCCGGTCGCGGGCCCGCCGGGGCGAGACCATCGGGATGCGCCTGCGCCTGCCGTTCACCGAGGCCGTCTTCGGCACCTCCAAGGACGTGCGCGTCCGGGCCGCGGCCGTCTGCTCGCGCTGCACCGGTTCCGGGGCCAAGCCGGGCACCGAGCCGACCGTCTGCTCGCGCTGCAACGGCTCCGGCCAGCAGCGCACCGTCCGCCAGTCGCTGCTCGGCCAGCTCGTCACCGCCACCACCTGCCCGGTCTGCTCGGGCACCGGCCAGGAGATCCGCTCGCCCTGCCCCGAGTGCCGCGGCCAGGGGCTGCTGATGGAGGACACCACCCTCACCATCGACATCCCCCCGGGCCTGGAGGACGGCAGCCAGATCCGCTACCAGGGCCGGGGCCACGCCGGCCAGTTCGGCGGCCCCCACGGCGACCTGATCGTCGAGCTGGCCGTCGACCCGCACCCGGTGTTCGACCGCCGCGGCGACGACCTGGTCTGCAGCGTCGAGGTGCCGATGACGGTGGCCGCCCTCGGCGGCAGCGTCCCCCTGGAGACCCTGGACGGCAAGGAGACGGTCGAGGTCGAGCCGGGCACCCAGTCGGGTGAGGTCAAGCGGTTCCGCAAGCGGGGCGTGCCCCACCCCGACGGCCGGGGCCGCGGCGACCTGCTGGTCCAGGTCGCCGTCGTCACCCCGACCCACCTGGGCGAGCAGCAGCGGGCCCTGATCCGCCAGCTCGCCCAGCTCCGCGGCGAGGAGGTCGAGCCGCAGGGCGGCGGGCTGTTCGCGCGGCTCAAGGGCAGCGGGCGCTGACCGCGGCGGCCGGGACCGAGGGGCTGCGGTACCGCAGCCCGACCGGCCGGTGGGTGCTGCTGGCCACGGTGCTCGGGTCGGGCATCGCCTTCCTGGACAGCACCGTCGTCAACGTCGCCCTGCCCACCATCGGCGAGGACCTGGACGCCGGCATCTCCAGCCTCCAGTGGGTGGTCAACGCCTACACCCTCACCCTCGCGGGGTTCCTGCTGCTGGGCGGGTCGCTGGGCGACCACTACGGCCGGCGCAAGGTGTTCGTCATCGGGGTGGTCTGGTTCGCGGCGGCGTCGCTGCTGTGCGGGCTCGCCCCCACCGACGAGGCCCTGATCGCCGCCCGCGCCCTCCAGGGCATCGGCGGCGCCCTGCTCACCCCGGGGAGCCTGGCCATCATCGAGGCCAGCTTCCGGCGCGAGGACCGCGGCCCGGCCATCGGCGCCTGGTCGGGGCTGGGCGGGGTCACGGCCGCGGTCGGCCCGTTCCTCGGCGGCTGGCTGGTCCAGGCGGCGTCCTGGCGGCTCATCTTCCTCATCAACCTGCCCCTGGCCGCGGTGGTGGTCTGGGTGTCGCTGCGCCACGTGCCCGAGTCCCGCGACCCGGGGGCCACCGGGCGCCTCGACTGGGCCGGGGCCGCCCTGGCCGCGGTCGGCCTGGCCGGGGTCGTCTACGCCCTCACCGACGGCCCCGTCCAGGGGTGGACGTCGCCCCTGATCCTCGCGTCCGCCCTGGTCGGGGTGGGCTGCCCTGGTCGCGCTTCCTGCTCTGGGAGCGGCGCACCCCCGCGCCCATGCTGCCCCTGGACATCTTCGCCTCGCGCCAGTTCAGCGTCGGCCAACGTCGTCACCTTCGTCGTCTACGGGGCCCTGGGCGGGTCGCTGTTCCTCCTGCCCATCCAGCTCCAGCGGGTGGTCGGCTACTCGCCGCTGGCCTCGGGGGTCGCCCTGGTCCCGATCACCGTGGTCATGCTGCTGCTGTCGGCCAGGGCCGGGCGGCTGGCCTCCCGGATCGGGCCGCGGCTGCCCATGACCCTGGGGCCGCTGCTCGTGGCCGCCGGGCTCGCCCTGTTCACCCGCATCGGCCCGGGAGCCAGCTACCTGGTCGACATCCTGCCCGCCTCGCTGGTCTACGGGTTCGGGCTGGTCCTGACGGTGGCCCCGCTCACCTCGACCGTGCTCGCCGCCGCCCCGGCCGAGCACGCCGGGATCGCCTCGGCGGTCAACAACGACGTCGCCCGGACGGCGGGGCTGCTGGCCGTGGCCGTCCTGCCGGTCGCGGCCGGCATCTCGGGTGCCGACGCCCTGGAGCCGGCCCGCTTCGACGCCGGGTTCCAGACGGCCATGACCATCGCCGCCGTCCTCTGCGCCGCCGGCGGCGTGCTGTCGTGGCTCACCATCCGCAACCCCCGAGCCCGAGCCCGAGCCGGCCGACCCTCCGATGAGCTGCCCGCTGAGCGCGCCGTCCCCGGCCGGCCGGCGCGCCTGACCCTTCGCGGTGTCGGTATCCCGTCGGCGTGGTAGACCGGTACCGTTGCCCTGAGCCCCGCGAGCGAGGGGCCCGGGGCTCAAGCGTAGCCCCCGGGGGAACGAGGAGGCGGTGCGGTGGTGGCGAGGCGGCTCCCGGTCTGGCCGGTGCTGCGCCAGCTGGGCGGGGACGACCGCCTCGGCCTGGGCGAGGCCGCCCGGTCCCGGCGGTCGGCCGAGCTGGCGCCGCGGACGGCCGGGGCCGACCGGGTCGTCCGGTCGATCTGCCCCTACTGCGCGGTCGGCTGCGGCCAGCGGGTGTTCGTCGCCGACGAGCGCGTCATCCAGATCGAGGGCGACCCCGACAGCCCCATCTCCCGGGGCCGGCTCTGCCCCAAGGGGTCGGCGTCCAAGCAGCTCGTCACCTCCCCGGGACGGCTGACCAGGGTCCGCTACCGCCGGCCGCACGGCACCGAGTGGGAGGACCTGCCGCTGGAGCAGGCGATGGACATGATCGCCGACCGGGTGCTCGCCACCCGGGCCGCCACCTGGCAGGACCACGACGCCGAGGGCCGGCGGGTCAACCGCACCCTGGGCATGGCCAGCCTGGGCGGGGCCACCCTCGACAACGAGGAGAACTACCTGATCAAGAAGCTGTTCACCGCCCTCGGGGCGATCCAGATCGAGAACCAGGCCCGCATATGACACTCCTCCACCGTCCCCAGTCTGGGGACCTCGTTCGGTCGGGGTGGCGCGACCAACTTCCAGCAGGACCTGGCCAACAGCGACTGCATCGTCATCCAGGGCTCCAACATGGCCGAGTGCCACCCGGTCGGGTTCCAGTGGGTGGTCGAGGCCAAGGCCCGCGGGGCCAAGGTCATCCACGTCGACCCCCGCTTCACCAGGACCAGCGCCCTGGCCGACCTGCACGTGCCCATCCGGGCCGGCAGCGACATCGCCTTCCTGGGCGGGATCGTCAACCACATCCTGGAGAACGGGCGTGAGTTCCGCGAGTACGTGGTCAACTACACCAACGCCCCGGTGATCGTCGACGAGGCCTTCGCCGACACCGAGGACCTGGACGGCCTGTTCTCCGGGTTCGACCCCGAGACCGGGACCTACGACCCGGCCAGCTGGCAGTACGACGGCATGGGGGTGGCCAGCAACGCCGGCTCCCGCCAGCGCCGCATCGCCGGCGGCGAGGCCCACGGCTCCGGCGGGGCCAAGCTGTCCCACGGCAGCCCGCCCCACACCGACCCCACCCTGGAGCATCCCCGCTGCGTGTTCCAGCTCCTCAGGCGGCACTTCCGCCGCTACACCCCCGAGCTGGTCGAGCAGGTCTGCGGTGTGCCCCGGGAGCAGTTCCTGGAGGTCGCCGAGGCCCTGTGCGCCAACTCGGGCAGGGAGCGGACCAGCGCCTTCTGCTACGCCGTGGGCTGGACCCACCACGCCAACGGCGTCCAGTTCATCCGCACCGCCGCCATCGTCCAGCTGCTGCTGGGCAACATGGGCCGGCCCGGCGGCGGCATCATGGCCCTGCGCGGCCACGCCTCCATCCAGGGCTCGACCGACATCCCCACCCTGTACAACCTGCTCCCCGGCTACCTGCCCATGCCCATCGCCGGGGTCCACGACAGCCTCGGCCGGTACCTGGACGACATCCGCCTGCCGGCCGGGTTCTGGGGCCGCTCCGACACCTACATGGTCAGCCTGCTCAAGGCCTGGTTCGGCGACCGCGCCACCGCCGCCAACGACTTCTGCTTCGACCACCTGCCCAAGCTGACCGGCGACCACTCGATCTTCCCGACCGTCATGGCCATGCTGGACGGCACCTGCAAGGGGTTCTTCGTGCCCGGCGAGAACCCGGCCGTCGGCTCGCCCAACGCCGGCCTCCACCGCAAGGCCATGGCCAAGCTCGACTGGCTGGTGGTGCGCGAGCTGGTCGAGACCGAGACGGCGTCGTTCTGGTACAACGCGCCCGAGATCGAGACCGGCGAGCTGCGCACCGAGGACATCGGGACCGAGGTGTTCCTGCTCCCGGCGGCCGCCCACACCGAGAAGGACGGCACCTTCACCAACACCCAGCGGCTGCTCCAGTGGCACCGCAAGGCGGTCGAGCCGGTGGGGGACTGCCGCTCGGAGCTGTGGTTCTACTACCACCTGGGCCGCAGGATCCGGGAGAAGCTGGCCGGCTCCACCGACCCCAGGGACGCCCCCGTGCTCGACCTGGCCTGGGAGTACCCGACCGAGGGCCCCCACGACGAGCCGAGCGCGGCGGCGGTGCTGCGCGAGATCGGCGGGGTCGGCCCCGACGGCCGGGCCCTCCCCGGCTACCTGGAGCTGAAGGCCGACGGCTCGACCGCCTGCGGCTGCTGGATCTACTCGGGGGTCTACGCCGACGAGGTCAACCAGGCCGACCGGCGCAAGCCCGGGTCCGAGCAGAGCTGGGTCGCCCCCGAGTGGGGCTGGGCCTGGCCCTACAACCGGCGCGTCCTCTACAACCGGGCCTCGGCCGACCCCGAGGGCCGGCCCTGGTCGGAGCGGAAGCGCTATGTGTGGTGGGACCCCGAGCTGGGCCGCTGGACCGGGCACGACAACCCCGACGTCGGGGCGACCACCGCCCCCGGCTACGACCCGCCCGACGGCGCCGAGGCCGAGCGGGCCCTGGACGGCAGGAGCCCGTTCGTGATGCAGGCCGACGGCAAGGGCTGGCTGTTCGTGCCCAACGGCCTGGACGACGGGCCGCTGCCCACCCACTACGAGCCGCCCGAGTCGCCGGTCGCCAACCCGCTGTACGGCCGCCAGACCAACCCGCTGATGGAGACCTACGACCGGCCGGGCAACCGCTTCAACCCGCCTGGGAGCGACGCCTACCCGTTCGTGTTCACCACCTACCGGCTCACCGAGCACCACACCGCCGGGGGGATGAGCCGCACCCTCGGGTACCTGTCGGAGCTCCAGCCGGAGATGTTCTGCGAGGTCAGCCCGGAGCTGGCCCGCCTGCGGGGGCTGGTCAACGGCGGCTGGGCGACGATCGTCACCTCCCGGGCCGCGATCGAGGCCCGGGTGCTGGTCACCGACCGGATACGGCCCCTGCGGGTCGCCGGCCAGGTCGTCCACCAGGTCGGCCTGCCCTACCACTGGGGCTCCAACGGGCTGGCCACCGGGGACGGGGCCAACGACCTGCTGCCGATCGTCGGCGACCCCAACGTCCACATCATGGAGTCCAAGGCCAACACCTGCGACGTCCTCCCCGGCCGCCGGCCCCGCGGGCCGGCCCTGGTCGAGCTGGTCGAGGGCCACCGGGCCAGGGCGCTGGAGGAGGGAACATGACCGCCGGGCCGCGGATGGGGTTCTTCACCGACACCTCGGTCTGCATCGGCTGCAAGGCCTGCGAGGTGGCCTGCAAGGAGTGGAACCTGGTCCCCGAGGACGGGCCGCTGCGGCTCACCGGCGACTCCTACGACAACACCGGTGCCCTGGGCGCCAACACCTGGCGCCACGTCGCCTTCGTGGAGCAGCAGCACGACGACCAGGGGCTGCGCTGGCTGATGAGCTCGGACGTGTGCAAGCACTGCAGCTCGGCGGCGTGCCTGGAGGTCTGCCCGACCGGGGCGCTGTTCCGGACCGAGTTCTCCACGGTGGTGGTGCAGCCCGACATCTGCAACGGCTGCGGCTACTGCGTGCCCGCCTGCCCGTTCGGGGTGATCGACCGGCGCGAGGACGACGGCCGGGCCTTCAAGTGCACCCTCTGCTACGACCGGCTGCGCGACGGGCTCCAGCCGGCCTGCGCCACCGCCTGCCCGACCGACTCGATCCAGTTCGGCGAGCTGGGCGAGCTGCGCGAGCGGGCCAGTGCGCGGGTGGCCACCCTGCACGAGGCCGGGGTCGCCGACGCCCGGCTGTACCTGGAGGACGAGACCGACGGCGTCGGCGGCGCCGGCGCGTTCTTCCTGCTGCTGGACGAGCCCGAGGTGTACGGCCTGCCCCCCGACCCGGTGTCCACCACCCGCGACCTGCCCACCCTGTGGCGGGCGGCCGCGCTCGCCGCCGGGACGCTGGCGGCCGCGGTGGCGGTCGCGTTCGCGGGCGGCCGCCGGTGAGCGGCGGCCGACGGCGGCCGGGTGGCCCGGCGGTCGGGTCCGCGGGTCGGTGGTGCCCGAGGCCGAGTTCCGCTCCTACTACGGCCGGCCGATCATCAAGGAGCCGGTCTGGACCTGGGAGATCCCCTGGTACTTCTTCACCGGCGGCCTGGCCGGGGCCTCGGCCTCGCTCGGGCTGGGGGCGCGGCTGGCGGCCAACCACCGGCTGGCCCGGAGCGCCTGGACGGTCTCGGGCGCCGCGGTGACGGCCAGCGTGCCCCTGCTCGTCTCCGACCTCGGCCGCCCCGAGCGCTTCCCCTACATGCTGCGCATGTTCAAGGTGACCTCGCCGCTCAGCGTGGGGAGCTGGATCCTGGCCGCCATGGGCCCGGCCGCCGCCGGCGCCGCCGTCAGCGACCGGCTCGGCATCTTCCCCCGGCTGGGGCGGGCCGCCGAGGCGGTGGCCGGGCTGCTCGGCCCGGCCCTGGCCACCTACACCGGCACCCTGGTGGCCGACACGGCCGTGCCGGTGTGGCACGAGGCCGGCCGCGAGCTGCCGTTCGTGTTCGCCGGGAGCGCCGCCGCCAGCGCCGGGGCGGCCGCCGTCCTGTCGACCCCGGCCGCCGACGCCGGCCCGGCCCGGCGCCTGCTGGTGGCCGGCGCCGTGCTCGAGCTGGGCGCCGCCCAGGCCATGGAGCGGCGCCTTGGCGAGCTGGGCGAGCCCTACCACCAGGGCCCGGCCGGCCGCCTGGCCCGCCTGGCCAAGGCGTGCACGGCCGCCGGGGCCGGGCTGGTCGCCCTGGGCGGCCGGCGCCGCCGCGGGGTCGCCGCCGCCGGGGCCGCCCTGGTCCTGGCCGGCTCGGCCTGCGAGCGCTGGGCGGTCTACAAGGCCGGGTTCCAGTCGGCCCGCGACCCCCGCTACATCGTCGAGCCACAGCGGGCCCGCATGGCCGCCCGGGACGCGGAGCGCTCCGGACGGTAAACGCCGTTCGAGGCGAATAGGAAGATTCTAGAGGGTTCGCGCGACCCGCCTGGTGAAAGAGGATTTGCGGCTTCGGCGTCGAGCGTTACATGATCCGCTGCATCACCACCAGATCTAGCCGGGGGAGGGGCTCGGATTGACCAGGCTGCTCGCGTACCTGCCGCGGGGCAACACCCTTGACGACAGGGCCTGGCACAAACGGCACGTGTTCCTGCAGGCGACTCCTGCTGCTCCACCTGCTGGTGCTGTACGTGTTCGGGATCTACATGGGCCGCAGCGCCCGGGAAACGCTGGTCGTGCTGAGCGTCCCCGCCGCCTGCCTGGTCCTCGGCCACCTGATCCAGCATCGCCGGACGGCCTCGGTGCTGGTCACGGCCGGGCTCACCTACGGCTCGGCGGTGCTGGTGAGCTTCTCGGGCGGCTCGATCGAGGCCCACTTCCACTTCTTCATCATGATCGGCTTCATCGCCCTCTACCAGGACTGGGTGCCGTTCCTGTGGAACGTGGTGTTCACCGTGCTGAGCCACGGCTTCGGCTCGGCGGTCGCGCACCGACCTGATCTTCAACCACCCGGCCGGGCAGACCAGCCCGTGGGTCTGGTCGGCCATCCACGGGGTGGCGGTGCTGGCGGCCTGCTGCGGCGTGGTCATCTTCTGGGAGACGACCGAGCGCGAGCAGCGCAAGACGCTGGCCCTGACCAAGCAGCTGGCCGACGCCGAGATCACCCGCCGCCGCTTCACCTCCGACCTGCTGGTCAACCTGGCCAGGCGCAACCAGAGCCTGCTGTACCGCCAGCTCGGCCTGATCAACCAGCTCGAGGACCAGGAGCAGGACCCGGACGCGCTGGCCGACCTGTTCCAGCTCGACCACCTGGCGACCCGGATCCGGCGCAACGCCGAGAGCCTGCTGGTGCTGTCGGGCGAGGAGCCGCCCCGGACCTGGGGCCGGCCGGTGCCCCTGGTCGACGTCGTCCGGGCGGCCATCGCCGAGACCGAGGACCTCGACCGGGTCGTGTTCGCGGTCGACGAGCGGCTGGCCGTGTTCGGCAACGCCGTGGCCGACCTCACCCACCTGATGGCCGAGCTGGTCGAGAACGCGGTCCAGTTCTCGCCGCCCGAGGCCAGCGTGATCCTCCGCACCCGGCCCTATCTCCAGGCCCCGGGGGCGCACGTGCTCACGGTCGAGGACTGGGGCGTGGGCATGCGGGCCGAGGACATGGCCGCCGCCAACGAGGTGCTGGCCGCCCCCCAGGAGGTCGACCTGTCGGTGTCCCAGCGGCTCGGGCTGCACGTGGTCGCCCGGCTCGCCCAGCGCCACGGCATCGAGGCGTCGCTCACCCCGACCCCCGGCAACGGCGTGACCGCCGCCGTGGTCCTCCCGGCGTCGCTGTTCTCCGACCCCGACGCCACGCCCGACGAGCTGCTCCGCCGGCGAGGCCGAGGTCCCGGACCGGGTGGTCCCGGCCGCCCTGGCGGCCGCGGTCACGCCCGCCGCCGACCTCCCGCCCCCGCCCGTCCCGCCGAGCTGGGCGCCGGCCGAGCGCTGGGTCGACCTCACCGAGGAGCCGGCCGGCAACGGCAACGGCTGGAACGGCGGCGACGGGCCCCCCGGCAACGGCGACCGGCGGCCGGCCGGCAACGGCGCCGACGGGCCGCCCGGCGACGAGGCCGACTGGTCGGGCTGGTGGGAGCCGTCCCCGGGCGACCCGGAGGGCGCCGAGCCGGTGTCCCCGCTCGCCGCCCGGCCGCCGCTGTCCGAGCGCGTCCAGGCCGCGGCCCCGGGCGCGTGGGAACCCCACCCACCGGGTGCTGGGGCCCCCGAACGGGAGGGTAGCCGACAGCCCGGAGGGGTGCCCACCGCTGTCCACAGCCCCCAGACCCACAGCCCCCAGACCCACAGCCCCCGACCCCGACCCGCTGCGCCCGGCCCCGGTGGCGGCCGACGACGCCGGCCCGGAGGGGCCGCTGCTGTCGCGGCGCGTGCCCCAGGCCCACCTGGCCCCCGAGCTGCGGCGCCACGGGCCGGAGGGGGCAACGGCCGGGCCCGACGGCGCCCTGCCCGACGCCGCCGAGGCCAGGGCCGCCCTCTCCCGCTACCAGGCGAGCCGCCAGGCGGCGAAGGCGGTGGTCGACGACGGCGGAGCCGACGACGGCCGGCCCGGCGCGGCCGGTCCCGAGCCCCCGCCCGCCGGCGGCGGATGGTCGTGACCGCTGCCGGCACCGTCGACGGGCGCCAGCTCGACTGGCTGCTGGTCGACTTCGTGCGCAGCACCGCCGGGACGCGCCACGCCCTGGTCGTCTCCGCCGACGGCCTGCGGCTGGCCGCGTCCCAAGGCGTCGACGAGGCCCTCGGCGACCAGCTGGCGGCGGTCACCTCGGGGCTGCTCAGCCTGGCCCAGGGGATCGCCCGGTCGTACGGGGCCGGGCCGGTGCGCCAGACCATCGTCGAGATGACCGGCGGCTACCTGTTCGTGACCTCGATCAGCGAGGGCTCGATGCTGGCCGTGTTCGCCGAACGGGCCTGCGACATGGGCATGATCGCCTACGAGATGACGCTGCTCGCGGCCAGAGTCGGCCACATGCTCACCCCGGGCCGCCGCTCCGCCCACCCGGGGCCGCCCGATCGGATGCCACGGTGACCCCGGACGAGGGCGGCCACGCCGACCGGGTGGTGCCGGTCTACGCCTTCACCGGCGGACGGACCCGCGCCGCCGGCCAGGAGCTCCCGCTGGAGGCGGTGGTCACCGCCACCGGGCTGTCCCTCACCGCGGGAGCCTCGCTCCGGATGGAGTCGCGGGCCATCGTCGAGATGTGCGCCCGGCCCAAGTCCCTGGCCGAGATCGGCGCCGCCCTGCGGGTGCCGGTCGGGGTGGCCAGGGTGCTCGTCGGCGACCTCGCCAACGGCGGCCACCTGGAGGTCCACCTGCCAAGAACCGCCGACGGCGACGGCGGCCCCGGTCACGCCATCTTGGGAAGGCTGCTCGATGGACTCCGTTCGCGTTGACAGCCGGGCGGCCGCCGCCACCGGCCAGCCGCGAGCTCATCCCGCTGAAGCTCCTGGTCGCCGGCGGGTTCGGCGCCGGCAAGACCACGTTCGTGGGGGCGGTGTCGGAGATCCCGCCGCTGACCACCGAACAGCACATGACCGCCATGTCGGTGGGGATCGACGACACCGCCGCGGTGCCCGACAAGACGACCACCACGGTGGCCATGGACTTCGGCCGCATCACCGTCGACGACCAGCTGATCCTGTACCTGTTCGGCACCCCGGGCCAGTCGCGCTTCTGGTTCATGTGGGACGAGCTGGCCAGGGGCGCCGTCGGGGCGGTGGTCCTGGTCGACCTGCGCCGGATCGACGACTGCTTCCCGGCGATCGACTACTTCGAGGACCGGCGGCTGCCGTTCGTGGTCGCCGCCAACGCCTTCCCCGGCACCGAGGTGTTCGGCGACCAGGCGGTGCGCGACGCCCTCGCCCTTCCCGCCGGCTGCCCGCTGGTCCGGATGGACGCCCGCGAGCCCCGCTCGTGCATGGACACCCTGGTCGCCCTGGTCGAGCACGCCCTGGCCCGCAGCGTCGGCTAGGCCAATGGGTACCTGCGGGGACTTTGCCCGGACGATCGTTGCTGGGCAGTTGGGCCGATGTTAGAGTCCGCGCACGCTCGCGGGCTTGCGGCGAAGGAGGTCGGGATGGCCAGCTACGCGGAGCAGGTCGGCGAACGGCTCCGCAACATCCGCCTGCAGAAGGGCCTCTCCCTCCACGACGTCGAGGAGCGCTCCGGCAAGGAGTTCAAGGCCAGCGTCCTCGGCGCCTACGAGCGGGGCGAGCGCAGCATCTCGGTGCCGCGGCTGCAGCGGCTGGCCATCTTCTACGGCGTCCCGGTCGACCACCTGCTGCCCCGGCTGGGGCCGGAGGCGGCCGAGCCCATGACCGGTGCCGCCGACGAGGCCGTCTGCATCGACCTGGAGGCGCTGGAGTCCCGCAGCGAGCCCGAGGCCCAGACCCTCAACCGCTACCTGTCGCTGATCCAGACCCAGCGGGGCGACTTCAACGGCAAGGTGCTCACCATCCGCCGCGACGACGTGCGCGTGCTAGCCGCTATCCTCGACCAGTCCCCTGGAGGCCTGATCGAGCGGCTGGACGACCTCGGCCTCCGCCGCCCGTCGTTTGGATAGCCCGGCCCGGCGGCCAGCCGGCGCCCGGCGCAGCAGGAGGTGACCGTGGCCCGTCCCTTGACCCTGGCCGGAGTCTTCGCCCATCCCGACGACGAGACCTGGTCGCTCGCCGGCTCGTTCGCGCTGCTGGTGCCCAAGGGGGTGCGGGGGGTGGTCTGGACCGCGACCCGCGGCCAGGCCGGCGAGATCGCCGAGGGGTCGGGCGCCACCCGCGAGACCCTGGCCGAGGTCCGCGAGGCCGAGGAGCGGGCGGCCATGGCCGTGGTCGGGGTCGAGCGGGTCGAGTTCGGCGAGCTGGTCGACGGCCAGGTCGAGGCGGCCGACCGGGACGCCCTGACCGCCGACGTCCACCGCTTCCTGGAGCGCGAGCAGCCCGACGTGGTCGTCACCATGGAGCCGGGCGGGGTCACCGCCCACCCCGACCACATGGCCGTGTCGGCCGCCGTCCAGGCCGCCTTCGGCGCGTACCTGGCCGCGGCCCGCGAGCGCGAGCCCCGCTTCTACTACTGGGGCGCGCCCGTCTCCGAGATGGCCGGCTGGCGGGCGCTGGGCCGGGCCAGCGGCTACGAGCTGCCCGGCGAGGACGACCCCTACGGCGACCAAGGGCACCCCCGACGAGCAGTTCACCTGCACGGTCGACACCTCCGCGGTGGCCGAGCAGGCCTGGCGGGCCCTGTGCCGGCACCGCACCCAGGCCGGCGACGTCTGGTACCGGCTGCTCGGCCACCAGGACAACTGGCGGTCGGTGTTCTCCCGCTCCCAGTTCATCCGCGTCCACCCCGCCCCCCGTCCCGGCGACCCGCCGGAGACCTCGCTGGTGGAGGGGTTCGGCAATGGCTGAGCCGGCCGCGCCCGCCGCGCCCAAGGTCGCCTTCAAGACCCTCGGCTGCCGGCTCAACCAGGCCGAGAGCGAGCAGGCCCTGGAGGCGCTGGGGGCGCGCGGCTTCGACCTGGCCCACGCCGGCGAGACCCCCGACGTGGTGGTGATCAACACCTGCACCGTGACCCGGGAGTCGACCGCCTCCTCGCGCCGGCTGATCCGCAAGACGGCCGAGGCCAACCCGCAGGCCACCGTGGTCGTCACCGGCTGCTACGCGGTCGCCGAGCCCGAGGAGGTCCGGGCCATCCCCGGGGTCGACCTGGTGGTCGACAACGACGGCAAGGACCGGCTGGCCGAGCTGGTCACCGCCGTGCCCAAGGTCCGCCGGCTGCCGCTGCTGGTGCGGCCGGCCCCGGCCGAGCGGCTGCGCACCCGGGTGGCGATCAAGGCCCAGACCGGCTGCGACGAGTGGTGCACCTTCTGCATCATCCCCCGGACCCGCGGCCCGCTGCGGTCCTACCCCTCCGAGCAGATCCTCGACGACGTCCGCCGCCAGGTCGGCCGGGGCGTCCGCGAGGTCGTGCTCACCGGCGTCCACCTGGGCAAGTACGGCGACGACCGGGGCGAGCAGGACGCCCTGGCCCGGCTGGTCGACCGGCTGACGGCGATCGACGGGCTGCTGCGCCTGCGCCTGTCCAGCGTGCTGCCGGTGCAGGTGACCCCGGCGCTGGTGGCCAGGGTCCGCGACGACCCCAAGGTCTGCCGCCACCTGCACGTCCCCCTCCAGGCCGGCGACGACGAGATCCTGGCGGCCATGCACCGCCCCTACCGCATCGCCGAGTTCCTGGACCGGGTCGAGCAGGCCAAGGCCGAGATCCCCGGCCTCGGGCTGTCCACCGACGTGATCGTCGGCTTCCCGGGGGAGACCCGCGGGCAGTTCGCCGCCACCATGGCCGTGGTCGAGCGGGTCGGCTTCTCCAAGCTGCACGTGTTCCGCTACTCCCAGCGGCCCGACACCCCGGCCGCGACCATGGCCGGCCAGGTCGACGACGCCGAGAAGAAGGCGCGGGCCCGCGAGCTGATCGCCCTCGGCAACGAGCTGCGCCGCCGCTTCCACGAGGACCACGTCGGCCGGCCGATCTCGGTGCTGGTCGAGTCGGCCGGCGACGGCCTGGCCGAGGGGACCAGCGACAACTACATCAAGGTCCGCTTCCCGGGCGGTCCCGAGCTGGTCGACCGGGTCGTGGACGTGCGAGGCTTGCGCGCCGACGCCGAAGGCATGGAAGCCGAGCCCATGGAAGGGGAGGTCGCGTGAGCGACGGGGACTGCCTGTTCTGCAAGATCGTCAGCAAGGACGTGCCGGCCCAGGTGGTGCTGGACCGCGACGACGTGCTCGCCTTCCGCGACGTCAACCCCCAGGCCCCGACCCACGTCCTGGTCATCCCCAAGGAGCACCTGGCCAGCCTGGAGGCGGTCGAGGACCGGCACGCGACCCTGCTGGCCAGCCTGGTCTCGGCCGCCAACGAGGTCGCCCGCGAGGACGGCGTCGCCGGCGGGTTCCGGCTGGTCACCAACATCGGGCGCGCCGCCGGCCAGTCCGTCGACCACCTGCACCTGCACGTGCTGGGCGGCCGAAGCTTCACCTGGCCCCCCGGGTAGCGGCTTGGCCGCCACCGCCCCCTACGGCGCCTGGGCGTCGCCGATCAGCGCCGAGCTGGTCGCCGCCGGCGGGGTGTCGCTCGACGAGGTCCGGGTGGGCGGCGAGCGCGTGTACTGGGTCGAGGGCCGGCCCCTGGAGGGCGGCCGCCAGGTGATCTGCTCCGCCGGACCGGGGGTCGGCGGGCGTGGAGGACGTGACCGGGGAGGGCGTCAACGCCCGCACCCGGGTCCACGAGTACGGCGGCGGCAGCTACGCCCTCGGCGGCGACGTCCTGTTCTTCTCCAACTACGCCGACCAGCGCCTGTACCGCCAGGACCCCGGCCAGGCCATGCCCCGGCCGATCACCCCCGAGCCGCCGGCCCCCGCCGCCCACCGCTACGCCGACGCCTGCCCCACCCCCGACGGCCGCCTGCTGGTCTGCGTGCGCGAACGCCACCACGACGGCGAGGTCGTCAACGAGCTGGTCGCCGTGCCCACCGACGGCGGCGAGCCGGTCGTGCTCGCCGCCGGGCCGCGACTTCTACGCCAGCCCCCGGGTCAGCCCCGACGGCCGCCGGCTGGCCTGGCTGGAGTGGGACCACCCGAACATGCCCTGGGACGGGACCGAGCTGCGGCTGGCCGAGCTGGCCGGCGGCGCCCTGGCCGGCGACCCGGTCACCGTCGCCGGCGGGCCGGAGGAGTCGGTGGTCCAGCCCGAGTGGAGCCCCGGCGGCGTCCTGCACCTGGTCAGCGACCGCACCGGCTGGTGGAACCTGTACCGGGTGAGGCCGGAGGGTCGGGGCGGGACCCTGGAGGCGCTGGCCCCGGCCGAGGAGGAGTTCGGCGCCCCCCACTGGGTCTTCGGCATGTCGACCTACGCGTTCCTTCCCGGCGGCCGGATCGCCTGCATCCACGGCCGCGGCCCCATGCAGCGCCTGGGCGTCCTGCACCCGGACGGCTCCCTGACCGACCTGGAGCTGCCCTTCACCTCCTTCTTCCCGCCGCACCTGCGGGCGTACGGCGACCGGGTGGCCTGCATCGCCGGCAGCCCGACCGACGCCCCGGCGGTGGTGGTGATCGACCCGGCCGACGGCGGCGTGCGAGGTGCTCCGGTCCAGCAAGGACGAGGCGCTCGACCCCGGCTACCTGTCGGTGCCCGAGCCGATCGAGTTCCCCACCGAGGGCGGCCGGACCGCCCATGCCCTGTACTACCCGCCGGCCAACCGCGACCTCCAGGGCCCGGCGGGGGAGCGGCCGCCGCTGGTGGTGGCCAGCCACGGCGGCCCCACCTCCGGGGTGGTCAGCGACCTGCACGTCAGCTACCAGTTCTTCACCAGCCGGGGCATCGCCGTGGTCGACGTCGACTACGGCGGCTCCACCGGCTACGGCCGCGCCTACCGCCGGCGCCTGGACGGCCAGTGGGGGATCGTCGACGTCGACGACTGCGTGGCCGCCGCCCGCTACCTGGCCGGGCGGGGCGACGTCGACCCGGCCCGCCTGGCCATCCGCGGCGGCAGCGCCGGCGGCTACACCACCCTGTGCGCCCTCACCTTCCGCGACGACTTCGCCGCCGGGGCCAGCTACTACGGGGTGGCCGACGTCGCCGCCCTGGCCCGCGACACCCACAAGTTCGAGGCCCGCTACCTGGACCGCCTGATCGGCCCCTGGCCCGAGGCCGAGCCGCTGTACCGGGAGCGGTCGCCGATCCACCACACCGAGCGCCTGTCGTGCCCGGTGATCCTGCTCCAGGGCCTGGAGGACGAGGTCGTGCCGCCCGCCCAGGCCGAGGCGATGGCCGCCGCCCTCGACGCCAAGGGCATCCCCCACGCCTACCTGCCCTTCCCCGGCGAGCAGCACGGCCTCCGCCAGGCCGCCCACATCCGCCGCGCCCTCGAGGCCGAGCTCTACTTCTACAGCCGGGTGTTCGGCTTCGACCTGGCCGACCCGGTCGAACCGGTCCGGATCGCCCACCTGTAGGAGCCTCCCGACCGGTCGCCCCGTGGCTCGCTATACTCGGGAACCTGCCGACCACCGGCGGTCGGCCTCTGGCGCCATCCCCACATGGAGGGGCGAACGGCAAGCGTGCGGCAACCAACACAGGTCCAGGTCAAGGTGCTGGTCCCCGGGAACCACTCGATGGTCAGCCTCCTCGGAACCCGGGACGAGCTGCTCAAGCTGATCGAGGCCGCCTTCGAGAGCACCGTCTTCGTCCGCGGCAACGAGATCACCATCACCGGCGAACAGACCGACGCCGAACGGGTCGCCCGCCTCTTCGAGGAGCTCATCACCCTGATGGAGCAGGGCGACGCCCTCACCGCCGACACCGTCGGCCGGTCCATCGACATCATCCGCGGCGACGGCACCGCCCGCCCCTCGGTGGTCTTCGGCGACTCGGTCCTGACCAGCCGCGGCCGCTCCATCAAGCCCAAGACGGTCGGCCAGAAGAAGTACGTCGACGCCATCCGCAAGCACACCGTCGTCTTCGGCATCGGCCCCGCCGGCACCGGCAAGACCTACCTGGCCATGGCCGTCGCCGTCCAGGCCCTCATGGCCAAGCAGGTCAACCGCCTGATCCTCACCCGCCCGGCCGTCGAAGCCGGCGAGAAGCTCGGCTTCCTCCCCGGCACCCTCTCCGAGAAGATCGACCCCTACCTGCGCCCCCTCTACGACGCCCTCTACGAGATGATCGACGCCGAGCAGATCGGCCGCATGATGGAACGCGGCACGATCGAAGTGGCCCCTTTGGCCTATATGCGGGGTAGAACCCTTAATGACTCGTTCATCGTGCTCGACGAGGCGCAGAACACCACGCCGGAGCAGATGAAGATGTTCCTGACGCGGTTGGGGTTCAACTCCAAGGCGGTGGTGACGGGGGACATCACCCAGATCGACCTGCCGGGGGGCAGCATTCGGGGCTGAACGTGGTGCGGGAGATCCTCACCGGGATCGACGACCTGTCGTTCGTGTACCTGTCGAGCAGGGACGTGGTCCGGCACAAGATCGTGCAGGACATCGTCGAGGCCTACCGGCGCTACGACGAGGCCCGGTCGTAGTGGCCCCCGAACCCCCGCATCCGCGCGCGGCCCCTTGGTCCGGGAGGCCGGGGATGAGTGTGTTCCTGGCCAACGAACAGGCCGACTACCGGGTGGACGAGCCGGCCCTGACCCGGCTGGCCCGGCTGGTGATGGACGCCGAAGGGGTCGAGGAGTCGGAGATCTCGCTGCTGCTGGTGGACCGGTCGGTGATGACCGACCTCAACGAGCGCTACATGGGCGAGGACCAGCCCACCGACGTGCTGGCGTTCCCGATCGACGGGCCCTCGCCGGCGTCGGGGCCGCCCGAGGGGCCGACCGGGCCGCGGGGGTTCGCCGCCGACCGGCTGGGCGACGCCGACGACGAGGACGCCCTGGAGGACGAGGGGGACGACGACGCGCCCTGGCTGCTCGGCGACATCGTGCTCTGCCCGGCCTACGCGGCCGAGCAGGCGACCCGCAACGGCCAGAGCCTGACCGCCGAGCTGGAGCTGCTGACCGTGCACGGCATCCTCCACCTGTGCGGGTTCGACCACGCCGAACCCGACGAGGAGCGGGCCATGCAGACCCGCACCAACGAGCTGCTGGCGGCCTGGCGCGCCGGTGAGCGGCCGTGAACCTGAACCAGCTGACCACCACCGACATCTGGAGCCTGCTGGCGGTGGCCGTGCTGACCGGGATCGCCGCCTTCCTGGCCGCGGCCGAGACCGGCCTGACCCGCATGAGCCGGGCCAGGGCCATGCACCTGCGCGAGGAGCAGCGCCGCGGCTCCGCCCAGCTCCTGGCCCTGGTCGAGCAGCCGGCCCGGTTCCTCAACCTGGTCCTGCTGCTGGTGCTGGTGGTCCAGTTCTTCGCCACCGCCCTGTTCACCTCGGTGATGAACCGGCTCGTCGGCGGCGGGCTCGGGGTGGTCATCGCGGCCACCGTCATGACCGTGATCACCTTCATCGGCGCCGAGGTGGCGCCCAAGACCTACGCCGTCCAGCACACCGACCGGGCGGCGCTGTTCGTGGCCCCGTTCGTGTACTTCCTCACCCGCCTCCCCGGCCTCGGGCAGCTCACCCGGCTGCTGATCGCCATCGGCAACGTGGTCACCCCCGGCAAGGGCCTGAAGAGCGGCCCGTTCGTGTCCGAGGACGAGATCAAGGCCATGGTCGACGAGGCCGAGCGGGACGACGTCATCGAAGAGGAAGAGCGGGAGATGATCCACTCGATCTTCGAGTTCGGCGACACCATCCTGCGCGAGGTCATGGTGCCCCGGCCCGACATGGTCGCCGTGCCCCTCCAGACCCCGCTCCAGCAGGTGCTCGAGCTGATCCTGCGCACCGGCTTCTCGCGCATCCCGGTCTACGACGGCACCATCGACGAGGTGGTGGGCCTGGCCTACGCCAAGGACGTGCTCCGGCGCCTCCACGACGGCCAGGCCGACAAGCCCCTGGCCGACATCCTGCGCCCGGCCCCCTACATGCCCGAGTCGATGCGGGCCGCCGAGTGCCTGCGCGAGATGCGCCTGCGCAAGAGCCACATGGTGATCGTGATCGACGAGTACGGCGGCACCTCCGGCCTGGTCACCCTGGAGGACCTGCTGGAGGAGATCGTCGGGGAGATCGCCGACGAGTACGACCGCGAGGAGCCCAACATCGAGCCGCTGCCCGACGGCGACTACCGGGTCAACGCCCGCCTCGGCATCGACGAGGTCAACGAGCTGCTCGACGTCGACGCTGCCCGCGACCGAGTGGGACACGATCGGCGGGCTGCTGTTCAACCTGGTCGGCGGGGTGCCGCGGGAGGGCCAGGAGGTCGAGTTCCAGGGGCTGCGGCTGCGGGCCGAGCGGGTCCAGGGCCGGCGCATCGGCCGGGTCCGCATCCACCGGCTGCCCCCGCCGGAGTCGGCCACCGACATCGCCGCCCAGGCCCGCCGGCAGTGAACCGGCCATCCGCCGCCGAGCTGGTCGCCACCGCACGGGCCGCCCGCGACCGCGCCTACGCCCCCTACTCCGGGTTCCGGGTCGGGGCGGCGCTGCTCACCGCCCAGGGCGACGTGGTCACCGCCGCCAACGTCGAGAACGCCAGCTACGGCCTGGCCATCTGCGCCGAGCGGGCGGCGGTGGTGGCCGCCGTGGCCGCCGGCTCCCGCGACTTCCTGGCCATCGCCGTCGCCGGCAACGGCCCCGACCCGGTCACCCCCTGCGGGGCCTGCCGCCAGGTCCTGCGCGAGTTCCCCAGGGGCGCCGACCTGGAGGTCCTGTGCGCCGGCGAGTCCGGGGACGCGCTGGTCACCACCACCCTCGGCGCCCTGCTCCCCGACAGCTTCGGGCCGGAGAGCCTGCCGATGAAGATCGGGGCTGGTCGCGCTGGTCGGACGGCCCAACGTCGGCAAGTCGACCCTGCTCAACGCCCTCCTCGGCCAGAAGCTGGCCATCGTGTCGGACAAGCCGCAGACCACCCGCTCGGCGGTGCGGGGGGTGCTGCACCGGCCAGAGGGCCAGATCGTGCTGGTCGACACGCCCGGCCTCCACAAGCCCCGCACCCTGCTCGGCCAGCGGCTCAACGACCTGGTCCGGGGCACCCTGTCCGAGGTCGACCTGGTCCTCCAGCTGGTCGACGCGGCCGCCGGGGTCGGCGCCGGCGACCGCTTCCTGGCCGCCGAGGTCGCCAAGGTGGCCACGCCCAAGCTGTGCGTGGTCAACAAGATGGACGTCGCCTCCCGGGCCAAGGTGGCCGCCGCCCTCCAGGCCGCCACCGGGCTGGCCGACTTCGCCGAGGTGGTGCCGGTCTCGGCCCGCAAGGGCACCCAGCTCGACCTGCTGGTCGAGCTGATCCTGCGCCACCTGCCCGAGGGCCGGCCGCTGTACCCCGAGGGCCACACCAGCGACGAGCCCGAGCAGCACCTGGTCGCCGAGCTGATCCGCGAGAAGGCGCTGGCCCTGGTCCGCGACGAGCTGCCCCACTCGGTGGCCGTGCTGGTCGAGGAGATGGGGCCCGACCCCGAGCGGGAGGACCTGCTGGTCATCCGGGCGTTCCTGTTCGTGGAGCGGGCCAGCCAGAAGCCGATCGTCGTGGGCCGCGGCGGCTCGGTCCTGCGCGAGATCGGCACCAGGGCCCGGGCCGAGCTGGAGGCCCTGTTCGGCACCCAGATCTACCTCGACCTGCGGGTCAAGCTGGCCAAGGAGTGGCAGCGCGACCCCCGCCAGCTCTCCCGCCTCGGGTTCTGACGTGGTGTTCTGAACGCAAAGGAGCGTGCGGATGCGGGTGATGGTGCTTGGCGGGACCCGGTTCATCGGGGCCGCCGTCGTCGAGGAGCTGCACGCCAACGGGCACGAGCTGCTGGTCGTGCACCGGGGCGAGCACGAGCCGGACGACCTGCCCGAGGTCGACCACCTGCACGCCGACCGCCAGGACCTGCCCCACCTGCGCGGCCCGGTGGACGAGTTCGGCCCCGAGGCGGTGGTCGACAACTGCGCCTACTCGGCCGCCGACGCCGAGACGGCCCTTGCCGCCGTCGGCGGCGACGTGCGCCTGCTGGTGGTGTCCAGCATGGACGTGTACCGGGCCTTCGGGGCGGTGCTGGCCGGGACCGAGACCGACCCGGTGCCGGTCGACGAGACCGCGCCGGTCCGCCCCGAGCGCTACCCCTACCGGGGCCGGACCCTCACCTCGACCGACGCCGACACCTACGAGAAGCTCGACGTGGAGGCCGCCTACCTGGCCAGGGAGGCCACCGTGTGCCGGCTGCCCATGGTCTACGGCGAGCGCGACCACCAGCGCCGCGAGGAGCCGATCCTGCGCCGGGTCCGGGCCGGCCGGACGCGCATCCCGGCCGGGTCGGGCGGCTGGCTGTGGACCCGCGGGTATGTCCGCGACGTCGCCGCCGGCATCCGCCTGGCCCTGGAGTCCGACGCCTGCGTGGCCGAGGTCCTCAACCTGGGCGAGGCCCGCACCTGGTCGATGGGCCTGTGGGCCCGCCACGTCCTGGAGGCCGCCGGCTCCGACGCCGAGCTGGCCCGGGTCCCCGACGTCCTGCTCCCCGACGACCTCAAGGCGCTGGGCACCGTCCCCCAGCACCTCCTGGTCGACTCCTCCAAGGCCCGCGACCTGCTGGGCTGGACCGAGACCGACCCCCACGAGGCGCTGGCCCGCTCGGTCGCCTGGCACCTGGCCAACCCGCCGCCGGACGCGGACGCCGACTTCAGCGCCGACGACCGCGCCCTGGCGGCAGGCTAGCCGGTCAGCCGGCCACCGGCTCCTCGATACCGCTCCGACCACTCGGCGCGCCACGCCGGGACCTCGAACGGCTCGGCGTAGTAGCGGGTCTCGCTGCCAGATCTTGCCGTCGCGGAACTCGACGTGCTGACGCCGTGGAAGACCTTGCCGTCGGGGTAGTGGATGACGCGTCTCGGCGATCCAGACGTCGCCGGCGCCGGTCAGCCGGCGCAGCTGGATCTTGGGCGGCCTCCGCCCGGGAAGGTCTCCTGGAGCTTGCGCAGGCCGTCGCGGTCCAGCCGCTCGCCCGACTGGGGGAACTCCACGGTGAAGTCCTCGTGGCGGGCCTCGTACTCCAGTCGCCGGGTCCATGGCCGTCGACGCAGCCGCTCGAACAGCTCGCGCACCTCGTGCTCCTGCATCTTGCTCGTCCTCCTTGGTCGCTGGCAGGTGCTGATGCCACGATGGGCCGGCGGCTGACGTGGCGCTGTGGGTTCCCTGCGGGAAGGCGGAGATGGAGTTCGGGATCCTGGGGCCGCTGGAGGTCCGCGACGGCGGCGGCCCTGGTGCGGGTGCCGGGGGCCAAGGAGCGGGCCCTGCTGGCCGACCTGGTGGTCAACGCCGGCCGGGTGGTGTCGGCCGACCGGCTGGTCGAGGACCTGTGGGGCGAGGACCCGCCGGGCAACCCGGCCAACACCCTCCAGGGCCGGGTGTCGGCGCTGCGCCGGGCCCTGGGGCCGGCCGGGTCGGGGCTGGCTGGTCACCAGCCCGCCCGGCTACCGCGCTGGAGGTCGGACCCGGAGCGGGTGGACGCGGCCCGGTTCGAGCGGCTGGTCGCCGAGGCCGCCGCCCTGGCGCCCGGCGGAGCGGGCCGCGGGCGGCCCGGCTGCTGGAGGAGGCGCTGGGGCTGTGGCGGGGGCCGGCGCTGGCCGAGTTCGCCGACCGGCCGTGGGCCCAGGCCGAGGCGGCCCGGCTGGAGGAGCTGCGCCTGGCCGCCCGCGAGGCCCTGGCCGAGCTGGCCCTGGCCGCCGGCGGCCACGCCGGGCTGGTGGGGGAGCTGGAGGCGCTGGTGGCCGGCCCACCCGACCCGGGAGCGGCTCCGGGGCCAGCTGATGGTGGCCCTGTACCGGTCGGGCCGCCAGGCCGACGCGCTGGCGCTGTACCAGCAGACCCGCGAGGTGCTGGCCGAGGAGCTGGGGATCGACCCGTCGCCGGAGCTGCAGCGGCCTGCACCAGGCGATCCTGGTCCAGGACCCGGCCCTGGAGGCGGCCAGGCCCGACCGGGGCCGCTCCCGGCACAACCTGCCCGAGCGCCTGACCAGCCTGGTCGGGCGGGAGGAGGAGCTGCGCCGAGGTGGCCAAGCTGGTGGAGCTGCACCGGCTGGTCACGGTGACCGGGCCGGGCGGGGCGGGCAAGACGACGGTGGCCACTGAGCTGGCCCGGCGGCTGGTGGGCGGCTACCCGGACGGGGTGTGGCTGGTCGAGCTGGCCGCGCTCGGCGACCCGGCCCTGCTGGCCGAGGTCGTGGTCGCCGCCCTGGGGCTGGGCGAGGAGGGCGGCCCGCCGGACGCCGCCCGGCCGGCCCCGGCCGACCGGCTGGCCGCCTTCGTCGCCGACAAGGTGCTGCTGCTGGTCCTGGACAACTGCGAGCACCTGGTCGGGGCGTGCGCCGGGCTGGTCCAGCGGCTGCTGGAGGCCGGCCCGGCGGTCCGGGTCCTGGCCACCAGCCGCGAGGTCCTCGGGGTGCCCGGGGAGGCGGTCTGGCCGGTCCCGCCCCTGGCCGTCCCCGCGCCGCGGCGACCCGGCCGCCCGGGCCGGCCGAGGCGCGGGGCTGCCCGAGGTGCTGGCCGGCTACGACGCGGTGCGGCTGTTCGGCGAGCGGGCGGCCGCCGCCGACCCCGGCTTCGCCCTGGACGGCGGCCAACGCGGCCGGTGGTGGCCGAGCTGTGCCGGCGCCTGGACGGGCTGCCGCTGGCCATCGAGCTGGCCGCGGCCAGGGTCCGGGCGCTGCCCCCGGCCGAGATCGCTGGCCCGGCTCGACGACCGGTTCCGGCTGCTGGCCGGCGGTGGGCGGACGGTCGACGCCCGCCAGCAGACCCTGCGGGCCACGGTCGACTGGAGCTGGGAGCTGCTGGAGGAGGCGGACCGGCGGCTGCTGGCGGCGGCTGTCGGTGTTCTCGGGCGGCTGGACGGTGGCGGCCGCCGAGGCGGTGTGCGCCGGCGACGGCCTGGACCCGGCCGAGGTCCTGGAGGGGCTGTTCCGGCTGGTCGACCGGTCGCTGGTGGTGGCGGTGCGGTGGGGACCCGGCCCGGTTCCGGCTGCTGGAGACGCTGCGGGCCTACGGGGCCGAGCGGCTGGCCGAGGCCGGCGAGGCCGGCGCGGTGGCCGCCCGGCACACCGGCTGGTTCCTGGAGCTGGCCGAGCCAGGCCGCCGCCCACCGCACCGCCCGCCGCTGGCTGCGGCGGCTCGACGCCGACTACGACAACCTGCGGGCCGTGCCTCGACCGGGCGACGGCCGCGCCCGACCCGGACACCGCGCTGCGGCTGGCCGGGGCGCTCGGCTGGTACTGGGTGAACCGCCCGCGTCCGACGAGGGCCGCCAGCGGCTGGCCGGGGCCGCTCGCCCTGGCCGACGGGCCGGCCACCCACCCCGGCGGTGGCCAGGGCGCTCCAGGCGATGGCCATGATCGAGGTGCAGCGCACCCCGACCGCGGCCACCGTCGACGCCGCCCGCGCAGCCTGGAGCTGTTCGAGCGGTTCGGGGACGAGCGGGGGGCCGCGTTCTCCAAAGCTGCTGCTGGCCAGCGCCGAGCTGCAGCGGCGCGGCCCCAGCGCCGACGCCGTGCGGCTGGCCGAGGAGGCCGAGGCGACCTTCGCCGCCGCTCGGCGACCCGTGGGGCGAGACCTTCGCCGAGTTCTACCGGGCCAACATCGAGTCCTACGTCACGGGGGCGCCGGACCGGGTCGAGGAGGTGGGGCTGCGGGCCCTGGAGCGGTTCCGCGCCCTCGACGACCAGTGGGGGTGGCCGCAGTGGCGCTGGTCAGCCTGGCGATGATCGCCCGGGCCCGCGGCGACCTGGAGACGGCGGCGGCCCGGCTTCGAGGCGTCGCTGGCCGCCGCCCGCGACGGCGGCCCCCTCTGGGTCGAGCTGGCCTCGCTCGTCTCGCTGGCCGCCGTGGTCGCCACCCGGGGCGAGGACGCCCGGGCGGCCGGCCCTCCACGCCGAGGCGGCCGTCCTGGCCCGCCGGACCGGGGAGCGCCGCGCGTTCGCCCACGCCTACAACGAGATCGGCGCCATCGCCCGCGCCCGCGGCGACCTGGAGCGCGCCCGCCAGCTCCACCGGGAGGCCCTCGTCCTGGTCCGGCAGCTGGTCGGCTGGAGCGTCCCCCACACCCTGGCCCAGCTCGCCTGCGCCGAGGCCCGCCTTGGGCGACCTCGACGCCGCCGAGGCCCACCTCGAGGAGGCGGCCGGCCTGCTCCTGGCCACCCCCCAGCCGGCGACCGCGGCCCTGGCCCTGGTCGGCGCGGCCCTGGTCGCGGTCGGCCGCGACCGCCCCGAGCAGGCGGCGCGGCTGCTGGCCGCGGCCGAGGCGGCGCGCGAGCGGGCCGGCGTGGCCGCGGTCGGCGCCGAGGCCGTCGAGGCCGAGCTGGCCGGCCAGGCCGTCCGGGCCGCGCTCGACCCGGACGCCCTGGCGGCCGCGGAGGCCGGCGGGCGAGCCCTGGCCACCGACGCGGCCCTGCGGGACTGGTTGCCAGCGCCTGACCAGGGCAGACCATAGGGACGATGGCCAGGACCAAAGGAACCACTCCCGCCACCGGCGACGGCGACGGCGACGAGCTGTCCGTCGGGCGGCAGACTGCCGTTCGAGCCCGACGCCGTCGACGGCGCCGAGCCCGTTCCCGCCCATCGCCGAGTACGCGTTCCTGTCCGACTGCGAGACCAACGCCCTGGTCGCGCCCAGCGGCAACGTCGAGTGGCTGTGCTCGCCCCGGCCCGACGGCCGCAGCGTGTTCGCGTCCATGCTGGACCGGGCCGCGGGCAGCTTCCGGCTCGGGCCGACCGGGGTGATGGTGCCGGCCGGGCGGCGCTACCTGCCGGGCACGCTGGTGCTGGAGACGACCTGGCGGGCCCGGGGCGGCTGGGTCGTGGTCCGCGACGCGATGTGCGTCGGCCCCTGGTACCACCAGCAGCGCCGCTCGGGGACCCACCGCCGGCCCGCCGACCGACTACGAGGCCGAGCACATCCTGCTGCGCACGGTGAAGTGCATCATCGGCAATGTCGAGCTCAGCCTGGACTGCGAGCCGGTGTTCGACTACGGCCGCACCGAGGCCCGCTGGGAGTACTCCAGCCAGGGCTACGGGGAGGCGATCGCCCACGGGGGCGAGGGCGACGTCCAGCTCCGGCTGGTCACCGACCTCCGGGTCGGCTTCGAGGGCCGCGGCGCCCACGCCCGGACCACCCTGCGCGAGGGCGACCGGGCCTTCGCCGCCCTCTGCTGGCCGCGCTCCCAGTGGTCGTCATCGGAGGAGTACTGGGCCGAGCGGACGCCCCCCGCCACCACCGACGAGGCCTTCGAGCGCATGGAGCGCACCGCCGAGTACTGGCGGGGCTGGATCAACCAGGGCGTGTTCCCCGAGCACCGCTGGCAGAGCCACCTCCAGCGCAGCGCCCTCACCCTCAAGGGCCTGACCTACGCCCCCACCGGGGCGCTGCTGGCCGCGGCCACCACCTCGCTGCCCGAGACCCCCGGCGGCAGCCGCAACTACGACTACCGCTACACCTGGATCCGCGACGCCACCTTCATGCTCTGGGGCCTGTACACCCTCGGGTTCGAGCGCGAGGCCAACGACTTCTTCTACTTCGTGGCCGACGTCTGCGACGGCGAGGAGGACGAGCTCCAGATCATGTACGGGGTCGGGGGCGAGAAGGAGCTGCCCGAGCAGGAGCTGGACCACCTCAGCGGCTACGAGGACGCCCGGCCCGTCCGGGTCGGCAACGCGGCCGCCACCCAGCGCCAGCACGACGTCTGGGGGGCCGTGCTCGACTCGGTCTACCTGCACGCCAAGTCGCGGGACTACCTGCCCGAGCGGGTGTGGCCGATGCTGAAGCGGGCCGTCGAGTGCGCGATCGCCAACTGGAGCAAGCCCGACCAGGGGATCTGGGAGGTCCGGGGCCCGCCGCGGCATTTCACCTCCTCCAAGCTGATGTGCTGGGTGGCCTGCGACCGGGGCGCCCGGCTGGCCAAGCTGCACGGCGACCGGGACCTGGCCGCCGCCTGGCGCAAGGCCGCCGACGAGATCCACGCCGACATCTGCGAGCGCGGCACCGACCAGCGGGGCGTGTTCGTGCAGCACTACGACACCACCGCCCTGGACGCCTCGGTCCTGCTGATGCCGCTGCTGCGGTTCCTGCCCGCCGAGGACCCGCGGATCCGCGACACCGTGCTCGCCATCGCCGACGAGCTGACCGTCGACGAGCTGGTGCTCCGCTACAAGGTCGAGGAGACCGACGACGGCTTCCACGGCGAGGAGGGGACCTTCACCATCTGCTCGTTCTGGCTGGTGTCGGCCCTGGTGGAGATCGGCGAGGTGGCCAGGGCCCGCCAGCTCTGCGAGAAGCTGCTGTCCTATGCCAGCCCCCTCGCAGCTGTACGCCGAGGAGCTCGACCCCCGCAGCGGCCGCCACCTCGGCAACTTCCCCCAGGCCTTCACCCACCTCGCCCTGATCAACGCGGTCGTGCACGTCATCCGGGCCGAGGCCGGCGGCGACGCCACCCGCTTCCGCCCCCAGGGCGTCTCCCTGCTGTAGCCGCCTTGCGCAGCCGACCGGGTCGCGGGCCTCGGGGTCGTGGCCGCGCCCGCGCGCCCGCCGTCGACCGGGACGGTGGCGCCGTTGACGAAGCTGGCCTCGTCCGACAGCAGGTGGGCGACCACGGCCGCGACCTCGTCGGGCCGCCCGACCCGGCCCACCGGGTGGAGCCGGCCCATCTCCTCCCGGACCCGCTCGGCCGCCGCCGGCTCCAGGCCGGCCAGCAGCGCCTGGTAGCGCTCGGTGTCGATCGAGCCGAGGGCGACGGCGTTGACCCGGATGCCGCTGGGGCCGTAGTCGACGGCCAGGGCGCGGGTCAGGCCCTCGACGGCCGCCTTGGCGGTGGCGTAGGCGAGGGCGCCGGGGACGGCCCGGCGGGCCTGGTGGGAGGAGACGTTGACGATCGCCCCGCCGGTCCCGGCGGCCAGGAACCGGCGGACCGCGGTCGCGCCCCGACCACCGCCGGGGCCAGGTTCCGCACGATCAGCCCAGCACCGCGGCCGGCGGGTCGGCGTGGAGCGAGGCGTCCCGGAACACGGCGGCGTTGTTGACCCACCCGGCCAGCGGGGCCGCCGCCTCGGCCAGGTCGGCGGCCCGCCCGGTCACGGCCTCGTCGGCGGCGTCGCCGGCCACCCCGGCCACCCGGTCGCCCGCCGGATGGCCGTCGACCCAGGCCAGGGCGGCCGGGTCGAGCTCGATCGCGACCACCACGTCCCGTCGCCCAGCAGCCGCTCGACGATCGCCCGGCCGACCCCGCGGCCGCCGCCGGTCACCACATGGGAGCGCACCCCGGGCAGGCTACCGGAAGCGGATCTCGGTGGCCGTGCCGGGCCTGGCCCGGGCGGCGGCGGTGGCCTGGGCCGGGGTCATGCCGCAGAACCGCTCGACCATGGCGGCGAAGAACGCCGAGTCGAGCGCGGCCGGGGCCGGGTGGATGTTGGCCACCACGCGGGCGTCCTTGTCGTCGCCGAGCAGCCGGAACGAGCCCGAGTTGTAGCCGCGGCAGGGCGCCGGTGTGGCCGACCGCGGTGGCCCCGCAGGGCACGGTGTAGATCTCCAGGCCCAGCCCGTAGCCGACGCCGGGTGGCGCCGGTGTCGACCGGGGTCTGCATCTCGGCCAGCAGCCGCCGAGGCAGCAGGCGGCCGTCGAACAGGGCGTCGTGGAACCGGTCCAGGTCGTCGCCGTTGGACCGAGCGGCCGCCGTCGACCCGGGATGGTGGGCGCCGGTGACGAAGCTCGGCCTCGTCCGAGAGGAGGTGGGCGACCAGCGGCATGTAGCCGCGACCGTCGGGGCGGCCGACCCGGCCGAGGTGCGGTCGGAGCCGGCCCATCTCAGCCCCGGATGCGGTCGGCCTCCGCCGGCTCCTGCGCCGGCGACGCTAGCGCCTGGTAGCGCTCGGTGTCGATCGAGCCGAGGGCGACGGCGTTGACCCGGATGCCGTGGGGGCCGTAGTCAACGGCCAGGGCGCGGGTGAGGCCCTCGACCGGCCGCCTTCGGCGGTGGCGTAGGTCGAGGGCGCCGGGGACGGCCCGGCGGGCCTGGTGGGAGTCGAGACGTTGACGATCGCCCCGCCGGTCCCGGCGGCCAGGAACCGGCGGACCGCGGTCGTGCTCCCGACCACCGCCGGGGCGAGGTTCCGCACGATCAGCTCGAGGCACGGCGGCGGGCGGGTCGACGTGGAGACGAGGCGTCCCGGAACACCGCCGCGTTGTTGGCACCCAGCCCGGCCAGCGGGGCCGCCGCCTCGGCCAGGTCGGCGGCCCGCCCGGTCTACGGCCTCGTCGGCGGCGTCGCCGGCCACCCCGGCCACCCGGTCGCCCGCCGGATGGCCGTGGACCCAGGCCAGGGCGGCCGGGTCGAGCTCGATCGCGACCACCACGCCACCGTCGCCGAGCAGCCGCTCGACCAGCGCCCGGCCGACCCCCCGGCCTCCGCCGGTCACCACATAGGAGCGCATCCGGGCAGGCTACCGGAACCGGATCACCGCGCAACGCCCGTCCGATCAACCACCGGTCGCGATATCGTCGCGGTCATGCGGCCGCCATCCGAACGCCTGGAGCTGCCCGACGCCTGGGGGACGAGCCGGGCGTCGCGGCTGTTCCCCGGCTGGTGGCTGGCCCACGCCGACCTCCACAACCACACCCGGCTGTCGGACGGGGCCGGGGACCCGCGGCTGGCCTTCGCGTCGATGCGGGCGGCAGGGCTGGACGTGGCCGCCCTGACCGACCACAGCCGCTGGGCGTCGGTGTTCCTCGACCGGTTCAAGGCGCCCGGCTGGACCGGGATGGACGGCCGGGGCTGGCGGCAGACCATCGCCCTGGCCGAGGCGGCCAACGCCGACGGGGAGTTCGTGGCCCTGCACGGCTTCGAGTGGTCCCACTACGCCCAGGGCCACATGAACGTCTGGAACAGCGGGGGCTTCACCGACCCGCTGCGCACCGCCCCCACCATGGGCCGGTTCTGGCGCTGGCTGGAGGGCGCCGGCGACGACGGCCTGGCCGGGTTCAACCATCCCGGCACCGGCCGGCTGCGGTTCGACAGCTTCGGCTACCGGCCGGCCATGGCCCGGCGGCTGGTCAGCCTCGAGCTGTTCAACAAGCTCGAGGACTACCTGCTCAAGGGCACCGACCGGGGCAAGCAGTCGCCGCTCAACCAGTGCCTCAACGCCGGCTGGCGGGTCGGCCTGCTCGGGGTGACCGACGAGCACGGCGCCGACTGGGGCCACCCCGAGGGCAAGGGGCGGGCCGGGCTGTGGGTGCGCGAGCTGACCCGGGCGGGCGTGCTGGAGGCGCTGGCCGCCAGGCGGTTCTTCGCCAGCCGGATCAAGGGCCTGCGGGTCGACGCCGCCCTGACCTCGCTGGCCGGCGCCGGCGGGTCGCGGGCGCGGATGGGCACCGCCGTCGCCCACCCCGGCGGCCCGGTGCGCCTCGAGGTCGACCTGGACCGGGGCGAGGCCTGGCGGGGCCGGCGGCTGGGGATCCAGGTGCTGCGGCCGGGGGAGCGGCTCCCGACCCTGGCCGCCACCCTCGAGGTCGCCCTGCCCGGCCCCGAGGAGCCGGTCGCCTCCCTCGAGCTCGACCTCGACCCGGCGGGCGGCGACTGGGTGGTGGTGCGGGTCACCGACCCGGCCGAGCCGCCCGACCCCCGGGCCACCGGCGAGTGGGCCCGCCAGGGCCGGGCGATCGCCTACACCAGCCCGTTCTGGCTCGACCGGCCCGGCTGATCGCCCACCCCCGCCTACGACCCGGGGTCCGTCACACCACGCTGAGCCGGGCCGGCCCGGCGGTCGGGGACCTCGTCGACCAGGTCGGCCACCGACTCCACGATCCGCGAGGGCAGGAACGGGAACCGCTGGGCCTCCTCGCGGGTGGTGATGCCCGACAGGACCAGGATGGTCTGGAGACCGGCCTCGATCCCGGCGACGACGTCGGTGTCCATGCGGTCGCCGATCATCACCGTCGACTCCGAGTGGGCCTCGATGGACCGCAGGGCCTCGCGCATCATCAGCGGGTTGGGCTTGCCCACGAAGTAGGGGCTCACCCCGGTCGCCTTGGAGATCAGCGCGGCCACGGCCCCGGTGGCCGGCTGCGGGCCGGCCGGCGACGGGCCCGTCGGGTCGGGGTTGGTGGCGATGAAGCGGGCCCCGGCGGCGATCAGGCGGATGGCCCTGGTGATCGCCTGCTGGCTGTACTCCCTGGTCTCGCCGATCACCACGTAGTCGGGCGCGCGCTCGGTGAGCACGTAGCCGACCTGGTGCAGGGCGGTGGTCAGGCCGGCCTCGCCGAGCACGTAGGCGCTGCCGTTGGGGCGCTGGGTGTCGAGGAACCGGGCCGTGGCCAGGGCCGAGGTCCAGATCGCCTCCTCCGGCACCTCAAGGCCGGTCAGGGCCAGGCGGGCGGCCAGGTCGCGGGGGGTGTAGATGCTGTTGTTGGTGAGCAGCAGGAACCGGTGCCCGGTCTGCTGGAGCCGCTTCACGAACAGGTCGGCCCCGGGGATCAGGCGTTCCTCGTGGACCAGGACGCCGTCCATGTCCATCAGGTAGTTCTCGATCTTGCTCGTCATCAGGTGGGTTCACTCCATGGTTCGGTCGACGCATGTGCGTACGTTCACAAGCCTGCCCGGTCCGCATTGCATTCGGGTTACACCCGGGCAAGGATCAGATGAATGAGTCGGCCTGCGGCCGACGATCAAGGGAGCCGACCGGCAGATTCGCCGGTCGGTCGGGCCAGCCGCTTGATGTTGAGCAGGTTGGTGTAGGTGACGTTGTCGGTGGTGGAGTTGCCGCCGAAGGTGCCGCAGCCCAGGGTCAGCGACGGGGTCAGGCCGTTGCCGACGCCGATGCACCCCTGGGTGGCCGGGCCGTTGACCAGGATGCGGCTGGCCGGGACCTCCTCGGCGAAGCGCTGCTGGAGCGACTCGTCGCCGGTGTGGATCACGGCGGTGTGGCCGGCGCCCTGGTGGGCCAGCAGCCGCTTGCAGACGGCCAGCCCCTGCTCGGGGCCGCCCACGCTGAACAGCGACAGCAGCGGGGCCAGCTTCTCCCGGCCCAGCGGTCCGTCGACCTGGTCGAGGGCCAGGGGCAGGACCAGCACCCGGATCGGCCGGTCGCGCCGGACCCCGGCCGCGGCGGCGATCGCCTGGGCGCTCTGGCCGAGCGCGTCGCGCCGCAGGCGCCCGTCGCCGGGGTCGAAGGCGGCGGCGGCGACCCTGGCCGTCTCCTCCTCCGAGCACACCGCCGCGCCGGCCGCCTCCAGGGCGGCCAGGAACGGCCCGCCGATGCCGGCCTCGACCACCAGGTTGTCCTCGGAGCCGCAGATGATGCCGTGGTCGAAGGCCTTGCTCTCGACCACGGCGCCGGCCACCGCCACCGGGTCGGCGTCGGCGCAGACCAGGGCGGGCACGTTGCCGGAGCCAACGCCGATGGCCGGGGTGCCCGAGCTGTAGGCGGCCCGGACCATGGCGGTGCCGCCGGTGGCCAGGATCAGCGACACCCGCGGGTGGCGCATGAACATCGCCGTCCTGGTGCGGCTGGCCCGCTCGACCGACTGCAGCAGCGCCACCGGGGCCCGGTGGGCGGCCAGCACGTCCCCGACGAGGGCGACCGTGCGGGCGCCCACCCCGGCGGCGGCCGGGTGGTGGCTCACGATCAGGGCGTTGCGGGCCTTGAGGCAGATCAGGGTCTTGAACACCAGGGTGGCCACCGGGTTGGTCATCGGGATCAGGCCGAGCACCACCCCGACCGGGCTGGCGATCTCGGTGACCCCGCGGTCGTCCGGCGGGCGGGGGCCGATGCCGGGGCGGCCCTGGAGGGTCCGGTTCACCTCCAGGCTGGCGAAGCGGTTCTTGAAGGTCTTGTCGGCCACGTTGCCGATCCCGGTCTCGGCCACGGTGGCCGCGGCCAGCTCCTCGGCCTGGCCGGCCACGGCGCCGGCGACGTCGTCCAGCAGCGCCTCCACCCGGTCCTCGGGCCAGCCGGCCAGGTCGGCCTGGGCGGCGGCGGCCGCTTCCACGGCCGCGTCGACCGCCGGGTCGATGTCGGCCGCGAACTCGTACTCCTCCAGGTGCCGGCGTTGCTCCCGGGCCTTGGCGGCGGCGTCGCGGCCCAGCGCCCGCAGCACCGCCAGGCCGGTCGGCGGGTCGTCGCGGCACAGCCGGTCGAGGCCGGCGTCCGACAGGACCAGGGCGGTCACGTCGGTGTGGGCGTAGGCGCTGGCCGAGCGGGGCCGGCCGTCGAGCAGGCTGAACTCGCCGCAGAGCATGCCCGGCCCCAGGTGGGCGATGACCCCGTCGGAGTCGAAGTCCGGCCGCTCCACCTCGAGGCGGACCTCGCCGCCGGTGATCAGATAGCACTCGGTGCCGGCGGTCCCCTGGGCCATGATCCGCTCGCCCCTGGCGTACCGGCGGCGCTCCAGATAGGGGTCCAGCATCCCCGGGTCGCGCACCCCGAGCACCGCGAGCTCTGGCTGGGCCTGCATGCTGCCCTCCTTGGGAGCGGTGGGGTCGAGCTTGTCCCCACCGGCGGAGGCAGGCAAGCCCCGAGGCGGAGGGTCCGGGTCGCTGCAGAAGGCCATGTGCCGAACGTCACACCCGCCTGGTGACGGGCGGCACGGCCGCGATCGGGGCCGCCGGTCATCCTGACCGGGCAAGCAGTCGAGCGTCACCGCCAGCGAGGAGATCACCGTGCGCCACGCCCTCATCTCCACCCACCTGCTCCACGAGGCCCGCGCCGCCAACGGCACCATGGTCCCCGAGCGCCAGCTCGAAGACGCCCCGCCGGACCCCCCGGTCACCGCCGGGTCCCAGCGCCGCCGGCTCAGCACCCTGTTCCGCCGCGCCCGCGCCCTGGTCGTCCGGACCACCTGATCGCCGGCGCCCTCGGCGCCGGAATTGGGGCTGCGGGCCTGGGCGCCGCCGTGCCAGGCTGGGGCATGCTCGCCGCCCGAGATCTCACCGTCGTCCGGGGCGCCCAGGTGGTGCTCGACTCCGTCGACCTGGTCGTCGACGGGACCGCCCGGATCGGGATGCTGGGCCGCAACGGCGCCGGCAAGTCGACCCTGCTGCGCGTCCTGGCCGGCCTGGAGGCGCCGACGGCCGGGACGGTCGAGCGCTCGCCGCCCGGGCTCAACGTCGGCTACCTGGCCCAGGAGCCCGACCCCCTCGAGGGCGAGACCACCGCCGCCTACCTGCGCCGCCGCGCCGGCCTGGCCGTCGCCGAGGAGGCCATGCGGGCCGCCCTGCGCGCCGTCGGCGACCACCCGGGCCAAGTCAGAGTTGGAAGCCTACGACGACGCCCTGGCCCGCTTCCTCGCCCTCGGCGGCGACGACCACGACACCCGCGCCCCCCGGGTGCTGGCCGACGTCGGCCTCGACCCCGGGGTCCTCGAGGCCCCCATGGCCCGGCTGTCGGGCGGCCAGCGGGTCAAGGCCGGCCTGGCCGCCATCCTGCTCGCCCGCTTCGACGTGCTCCTGCTGGACGAGCCGACCAACAACCTCGACTTCGACGGCCTGGCCCGCCTGGAGCGGTTCCTGGCCGGAGAGGACCGGCCCGTCGTCCTGGTCAGCCACGACCGGGCGTTCCTGTCCGCCACCACCACCCGGATCGCCGAGCTCGACCTGCACAGCCGCCGGCTCAGCGAGTACGGCGGCGGCTACGACGCCTACACCGAGGAACGCCGCCGCCGGCGCGAGCAGGCCTACGCCGACTACGACCAGGCACGGTCCGAGCGGGCCCGGCTGGAGGAGGCGGCCCGCCAGAAGCGCGACTGGGCGGTCAGCCGCCGGGGCGAGCGCCGCACCGACAACGACAAGGCCCTGGCCGGCCGGCGCAAGGAACGGGCCACCGCCGGCGCGACCCGGGCCAAGGCGATCGAGCGGCGCCTGGAGCGCCTCGGCGACCCGGACAAGCCCTGGGAGGGCTGGGACCTGCGCCTCTCGCTCCAGGCGGGCCGGCGCAGCGGCGAGGTCGTGGCCAGCCTGGCCGGGGCGACCGTGGAGCGGGGCAGCTTCCGGCTCGGCCCGGTCGACCTGGAGCTGCGCTGGCGCGACCGCCTCGCCCTGACCGGGCCGAACGGCGCCGGCAAGTCGACCCTGCTGGGGCTGCTCACCGGCGAGCTGCGCCCGGCCTCGGGCACGGTCCGCCTCGGGTCGGGGGTGGTCGCCGGCCACCTCGGCCAGGACCGCACCCCGGGCCCGGGCACCCTGCTGGACGCGGTCAGGGAGCGGACCGAGCTGTCGGTCGAGGAGGCGCGGTCGCTGCTGGCCAAGTTCGACCTCGGGGCCGAGCACCTGACCAGGCGGGAGGCCGACCTGTCGCCGGGCGAGCGTTCCCGGGCCGGCCTGGCGGTGCTGGTCGCCCGCGGCACCAACCTCCTGCTGCTGGACGAGCCGACCAACCACCTGGACCTGGACGCCATCGAGGAGCTGGAACGGGCCCTCCACGGCTACGACGGCACCCTGGTGGTGGTCAGCCACGACCGGCGGCTGCTGGCCAACCTGCGCCTCGACCGGCGCCTGGAGGTCGTCGACGGCGAGGTCGCCGAGGCACCCCTGCCCGTCGCCTCACCCCGATAGACTGAGCGGAATGAACCTCTACCGCGAGCAGGGCGTGGTGCTCCGCACCTGGAAGCTGGGCGAGGCCGACCGGATCGTGGTGCTGCTCACCCAGGGGGAGGGCAAGGTCAGGGCGGTCGCCAAGGGGGTGCGCAAGACCAAGTCGCGCTTCGGCGGCCGGCTGGAGCCGTTCAGCCACGTCGACCTGTCGCTGTACCGGGGGCGCGAGCTCGACATCGTCACCCAGGCCGAGGTCATCACCCCGTTCCGGGCCCTGCGCGAGGACTACGACCGCGTGGTCGCCGGCACCGCCATGCTGGAGGCCGTCGACCAGGTCGCCCAGGAGCGCGAGGCCGCCATCCGCCTCTACCTCCTGCTGGTCCGGGCCCTCCGGGCCCTGGACGGCGGTCCCCGCGACCCGTCGGTGGTGCTCGACGCCTTCCTGCTGAAGCTGATGGCCCTGGAGGGCTACCGGCCCGCGCTGGCCGAGTGCGCCGGCTGCGGCGCCAAGCAGCAGCCGCGGTGCTTCTCCATCGCCCGCGGGGGCGGCCTGTGCGAGCGCTGCCGGACCGGCCAGGAGTCGATCCTGGACGCCGGCACCATGCCGCTGCTGGCCGCGCTGCTCGGCGACGACCTGGACACCACCGCCGGCACCGAGCCGGCCCCCGCCTCCCGGCGCGAGGCCGGCGCCCTGGTCAAGGGCTATGTCGAGTACCACCTGGACCGCCGGCTGCGCGCCTATCCCCTCGTGGCCCGCTGATGCCGAGCCGCAACCCGCGGGCGCTGCCGCCCGGCCTCGACCCCAAGGGCGTGCCCGACCACGTGGCCATCGTCATGGACGGCAACGGCCGCTGGGCCGGGGCCAAGGGGCTGCCCCGCAACAAGGGCCACGAGGCGGGGGAGGCGGCCCTGTTCGACACCGTCGAGGGGGGCCTGGACGCCGGGCTGTCCTGGCTGACCGTGTACGCCTTCTCCACCGAGAACTGGCGCCGGCCGGCCTCCGAGGTCCGGTTCCTGATGAACTTCAACGAGTCGCTGCTGGTGCGGCGCTCCCACGAGCTGCACGAGCGCGAGGTCCGCATCCGCTTCATCGGCCGCCGCGACCGCATCCCCCCGCACGTCCGCCGGCGGATCGAGGAGGCCGAGGACCTGACCGCCGCCGACACCCGCATGACCCTGGCCGTCGCCCTCGACTACGGCGGCCGCGACGAGCTGGCCCGGGCCGTCCAGGCCCTGGCGGCCGAGGTCCGCGAGGGCCGCGGCCCCCGCCGCATCGACGAACGGGCCATCGCCAGGCACCTGTACGCCCCCGACATGCCCGACGTCGACCTCCTCATCCGCACCTCGAACGAGTACCGGATCTCCAACTTCCTGCTCTGGCAGATCGCCTACGCCGAGCTCCACTTCACCCCGGTCCTGTGGCCCGACTTCAACCGCCACGAACTGTTCGAAGCCCTCCGCATCTACCAGGGCCGCCACCGCCGCTTCGGCGCCGTCGCCGATCCCGCGACCCCGGTCCCGACCCGTCCACGGGTCCCGGGCGACCCGGCCGGGTCCCACGCCGGCCACCGGGTCCGCGCCGGGTCCCCGACCGAGGCCCGCAGCCGGGTCGGGCCGCGCTCCACCCACCCGGTTCCGCGCCGGGTCCCCCGGTGGGGGAGCGTAGCCGATTGCCGGAGTTGGGTGGGTCGGCTGTCCACAGCCCCCTTGCCGGGTCTGAGTGGGCCGTCGGGGCCGGTCGCCGGTCGCCGCGGTGACCGGGACCGGCCGGCCCGCGATCCGCCCGGCCGGGCCGGGGGACCTGGCGCGGCTCGGGCCGCTGTACGAGCAGGCCGGCTTCGGGGCCCGGCTGGCCGGGGTGGTCGGGTTCGCCAGGGCCCGGCTGGACGGGGAGGTGGTGGTGGCCGAGGCCGGCGGTGAGCTGGTCGGGGTCGCCGCCGGGGCGGTCTTCGGCAGGACCGGCGGGACCGGTGGGACCGGTGGGACCGGGTGGGTCGGGGGGGTGGCGGTGGTGCCGGCGCATCGGCGGGCCGGGCTGGGTGGGGCGCTCACCGAGGCGATCGTGGAGTTCCTGGAGGGGCGGGGGGTGGCCACCGTGCTGCTGCATGCCACCGCCCTGGGGCGGCCGGTCTACGAGCGGCTCGGGTTCGTCCCCGAGACCGCCTACGTCACCCTCAGCGGCCCGACCCTGCCCCGGGCGCCCACCGGGGCGATGGTGCGGGCGGGCCGGGCGGCCGACCTGGAGGCGGTGCTGGCCCTGGACCGGGAGGCGACCGGGGAGGACCGGCGGCGGCTGCTGGCCGCCCTGTGGCCGACCGGCGGGCTGGTCGCCGCCGTTGACGGCCAGTCCACTCGGCTACCACCTGGCGTCGCCCTGGCGGCCGGGTGGGGCCACCATCGCCGCCGACTCCGGGACCGGGCTGGCCCTGCTGGACGCCGTGCGGGTCGCGCCCGGGGACGAGGTCGCGATCTCGGTGCCCGCCGCCAACGCCGCCGCCGTCGGCTGGCTCGAGTCGGCCGGCTTCAAGGAGCGCTACCGCACGATCCGGATGTACCGCGGCCCCAGGGTCGCCTGGGACCCGGCGGCCCTGTTCGCCGCCCACAACCTGTTCTGGGGCTGACCCCGACCTCCCCTCAGAAGTCGAGCTTCATGGGGATGCGGTAGGTGACCGACCGCTCGGCCAGGCGCAGGAGCACGGCCAGGCCGTTGCCGGCGGCGGCCGACAGCGAGTGCCCGTCGGCCGTCGGGCCCGGAGGCTGGCCGTCCAGGCGGTGGCGGGCCGACAGCAGCTGGAGCTGGTCGAGCAGGGCCACGCTGGAGCCGAGCTCGACCTCCTCGCCGGCGATGTCCTGGGTGCGGGCGGTGAACTCGAACCGGCAGGGGAGCCACAGCTCCGGGGTGAGCAGCTGGTGGTACCGGGTCAGGGATCCAACATAGACGTCAAGGCCCACGCCGCCTCCCTCGCTCACCCCGTCGCCGCGCCCCGCTCGCGTGCTGAACTCTATGCTGTCTCAAACAACTCGATCCGGCCACCCCTGTCCTGCTTGGGTCAGCGGACGTCGACCACCACCCGGGTCGGGTTGCGGAGCTCGGAGACCCGGAAGCCGCCGCGGTCGGCCACGCCGAGCCCGAACGAGACCTGGCCCTCGAAGTCGCCGGCGAAGCGCACCTGGCGCAGGGCCGGGTAGCCGGGGGTGAGGGTGGCGGTCGGGAAGGTCGCCTCGCCGTCGGGGTCGTGCGCCCGGGCCGGCTCGAAGGCCACCGCCACGAACGCCTGCCCGCGCAGGGCCAGCCGCTCGCCGGCCGCGTCGTCGACCCGGGACACGTAGCGGACCTGGTAGCCCGGCATCGACCCCTCGAAGGTGAACAGCACCCGGTCGTACCCCTCCCGCTCCGCGGTCTGGACCGAGACCAGCTCCGGCGCCGGCCGGCTCCTCCGGCTCCGCTCGACCGGGTCGGTCCGGAACGGCGCCGTCGAGCCGGCCGGCCGGCGCTCGTCCTCGTACCTGGCGTCCCAGACCCCGGCCACGAAGGCCACGACCAGCAGCAGGACGACCGCCCTGGCCATGGTCCGCATCCGGGCTCCTCCTCGCCGGGCTCCACCCTGTCCACGAGATGGTGCCAGCCCCGCGGCTACAATGGGCGACCATGGCCACCACGCCCGTTCGTCTCGCCGAGGCCGGCAGCGGCTTCCTCCAGCAGGTCGCGCTGGGCCCGCTGCTCAGCCGCTTCGCGGTCGACCAGGTGGGCGCCGAGGAGCGCGCGGCCGCCCTGGCCAAGCGGAGCATCAAGAAGGACTCCAAGGTCGCGGCCCTGCGGCTGGCCGTGGCCGTGATGGACCTGACCACCCTGGAGGGCGCGGACACCGTCGGCAAGGTCGAGGCCCTCTGCTCCAAGGCCCGCCGGCCCGACCCGTCCGACCCCGAGGTCCCGCCGGTGGCCGCCGTCTGCGTCTACCCGTCGCTGGTCGCCACCGCCAAGCAGGCCCTGGCCGGGTCCGGGGTCAAGGTCGCCTCGGTCGCCACCGCCTTCCCCAGCGGCCAGGCGTCGCTGGCCGTCCGCCTGGCCGACGTGGCCGAGGCCGTGGAGGCCGGCGCCGACGAGATCGACATGGTGATCAACCGCGGCGCCTTCCTGGCCGGCCGCCACCAGGAGGTCTTCGAGGAGATCGTGGTGGTCAAGGAGGCCTGCGGCCAGGCCCACCTGAAGGTGATCCTCGAGACCGGCGAGCTCGGCACCCTCGACAACGTCCGCCGGGCCAGCGTCCTGGCCATGGCCGCCGGCGCCGACTTCATCAAGACCTCCACCGGCAAGATCCAGCCGGCCGCCACCCTCCCGGTGGCCCTGGTCATGCTGGAGGCGATCCGCGACTTCCACGACCGCACCGGCCGCATGGTCGGCATGAAGCCCGCCGGCGGCGTCCGCACCGCCAAGCAGGCCATCCAGCACCTGGTGGTGGTCAACGAGACCCTCGGCCCCGACTGGCTCACCCCCGACTGGTTCCGCCTCGGCGCCTCCAGCCTCCTCAACGACTGCCTCATGCAGCTGGCCAAGGAACGCACCGGCCGCTACCAGTCCGGCGACTACTTCACCAAGGACTGACCCTCATGGCAGAGCAGCTGGAACGGCGGGCCGAGCGGGCGCCGGCGCGGTTCGGGGGGCTGGACTACGCGCCCGCGCCGGAGGCGACCGACCACGTCAAGCTGCGGGCCGACCACGGGCTGCTGATCGGCGGGCGGTGGGTCGAGCCGCTCTCCGGGAAGTCCTTCAAGACCATCAACCCGGCCACCGAGGAGGTCCTGGCCGAGGTGGCCGAGGCCGGCGAGGAGGACGTCGACGCGGCCGTCAAGGCGGCCCGCGCCGCCTACGCCAAGGTGTGGTCGCGGATGCCCGGGGCCGAGCGGGCCAAGTACCTGTACCGGATCGCCCGCATCCTCCAGGAACGGGCCCGGGAGTTCGCCGTGCTGGAGACCATGAACGGCGGCAAGCCGATCAAGGAGTCCCGCGACGTCGACGTGCCCCTGGCCGCGGCCCACTTCTTCTACCACGCCGGCTGGGCCGACAAGCTGGACTACGCCTTCCCCGGCCGCCGCCCGGCCCCCCTCGGGGTGGCCGCCCAGGTGATCCCCTGGAACTTCCCGCTGCTGATGGCCGCCTGGAAGCTCGCCCCGGCCCTGGCCGCCGGCAACACCGTGGTCCTCAAGCCGGCCGAGACGACCCCGCTGACCGCCCTGCGCCTGGGCGAGGTCCTCCAGGAGGCCGAGCTGCCCGAGGGCGTGGTCAACATCCTCACCGGCGCCGGGGCCACCGGGGCGGCCCTGGTCGGCCACACCGGCGTGGACAAGGTCGCCTTCACCGGCTCGACCGAGGTCGGCAAGGCGATCCAGCGCACCCTGGCCGGGTCGGGCAAGAAGCTCACCCTGGAGCTGGGCGGCAAGGCGGCCAACATCGTGTTCGAGGACGCCCCCCTCGACCAGGCGGTCGAGGGGATCGTCAACGGCATCTACTTCAACCAGGGCCACGTCTGCTGCGCCGGGTCGCGGCTGCTGGTCCAGGAGTCGATCGCCGAGCCGCTGGTCGACAAGCTCAAGCGGCGCATGGCGACCCTGCGGGTGGGCGACCCGCTGGACAAGAACACCGACGTCGGCGCCATCAACTCCCGGGCCCAGCTGGACAGGATCGAGGAGCTGGTCGCCTCCGGGGAGGCCGACGGCGCCCAGGCCTGGCAGGCGCCGTGCGAGCTGCCCCAGCGGGGCTTCTGGTTCCGGCCGACGGTGTTCACCCACGTCGCCCAGTCGTACCGGATCGCCCAGGAGGAGATCTTCGGGCCGGTGCTGTCGGTGCTGACCTTCCGCACCCCCGACGAGGCGGTGGAGAAGGCCAACAACACCCCCTACGGGCTGTCGGCCGGGGTCTGGACCGACAAGGGCAGCCGCATCCTGGACCTGGCCAACCGCCTGCGGGCCGGGGTGGTGTGGGCCAACACCTTCAACCGCTTCGACCCCACCTCGCCCTTCGGCGGCTACCGCGAGTCCGGCTTCGGCCGCGAGGGCGGCCGCCACGGCCTGGCCGCCTACCTCGACCTCTCCGAGGGAGGCGAGGTGGGCGAGGGCGAACGGCTGGACGTGCGCAAGACCTACAAGCTGTACATCGGGGGCAAGTTCCCGCGGACCGAGTCGGGGCGGTCCTACCTGGTCAGCGACAGCAAGGGCAAGCCGCTGGGGAACGCCTGCCGGGGGTCGCGCAAGGACGTGCGGGACGCGGTGCAGGCGGCCCGCAAGGCGGTGGGCCCCTGGAGCGGGGCGACCGCCTACAACCGCGGGCAGGTCCTGTACCGGGTGGCGGAGATGCTGGAGGGGCGGCGCGAGCAGTTCGCCGACCAGGTGGCGCGGTCGGAGGGGCTGACCAGGCGGGCCGCCACCGAGACGGTGGACAAGGCGGTCGACCGCTGGGTCTGGTACGCCGGGTGGGCCGACAAGCTGGCCCAGGTGTTCGGGTCGTCGAACCCGGTCGCCGGGCCCTACTTCAACTTCTCGGTGCCCGAGCCGACCGGGGTGGTCGGGGTGGTGGCGCCGGCCGGCTCGTCGCTGCTCGGGCTGGTCTCGCGGCTGGCCCCGGTGATCGTGTCCGGCAACACCGCGGTGGTGGTCGCCTCCGAGACCCGGCCCCTGCCCGCCATCACCCTGGCCGAGGTCCTGGCCACCAGCGACCTGCCCGGCGGGGTGGTGAACCTGCTCACCGGGTTCGCCGCCGAGCTGGTCGGCCCGCTCGCCGCCCACATGGACGTCAACGCCCTCGACCTGGCCGGGCTCGACCTCGCCCTGTACCGGGAGGCCGAGCTGGCCGCGGCCGAGAACGTCAAGCGGGTCGTCCCCCCGGTGAAGCTGTCGGCCCGCGACTGGCTGTCGGACGCCAAGGGCCAGGACCCGTACTGGATCGCCGCCTTCCTGGAGACCAAGACGGTCTGGCACCCGGTCGGGGTGTAGGTTCCGCCCGCACCCCAGGTGTCGTAATTCGGGTCACCCGGAAGGCGGCCGCCGGGTAGCATTGCGGGACACCGGCACCCACCGAACCGTCGGCGAAGCCATCGCCGGCGGCAGACAGGGAGGCTCTCTCAGTGCCAAGCGACCCGATGGACGCGATCGTCAACCTGGCCAAACGCCGCGGCTTCGCCTTCCAGTCGAGCGAGATCTACGGCGGGATCCGCTCGAGCTACGACTACGGTCCGCTCGGGGTCGAGCTGAAGAACAACATCAAGCGGGCCTGGTGGCGCTCGATCGTGCAGCTGCGCGACGACGTGGTCGGCCAGGACGCCGCCATCATCATGGCCCCGCGGGTCTGGGAGGCCTCCGGGCACCTCGAGTCGTTCTCCGACCCGCTGGTCGAGTGCACCAACTGCCACCAGCGCTTCCGCGAGGACCACCTGATCGAGGCGTTCGAGGCCAAGCACGGCCGCGCCCCCGCCAAGGGCGAGGTGAAGTGCCCCAACTGCGGCAGCGGGCCGTTCACCGACCCGCGCAACTTCAACCTGATGTTCAAGACCTTCATGGGGCCGGTCGAGGACGCCTCGGCCGTGGTCTGGCTGCGGCCGGAGACCGCCCAGGGGATCTTCGTCGACTTCCCGATCATCCAGCAGGTCAGCCGCAAGAAGGTCCCGTTCGGGATCGCCCAGATCGGCAAGGCGTTCCGCAACGAGATCACCCCGGGCAACTTCATCTTCCGGACCCGCGAGTTCGAGCAGATGGAGCTCGAGTTCTTCGTCGAGCCGGGCAGCGACCAGGAGTGGCACCAGCGCTGGGTCGACATGCGCCGGGACTGGTACCTGGACCTGGGGCTGCGCGAGGAGAACGTGCGCCTGCGCGAGCACGGGCCCGAGGAGCTGGCCCACTACGCCAAGCGGGCCGTCGACATCGAGTACAAGTTCCCGTTCGGCTGGTCGGAGCTGGAGGGGATCGCCAACCGGGCCGACTTCGACCTGTCCCAGCACCAGAAGTTCTCCGGCCAGGACCTCTCCTACCACGACCAGGAGACCGACACCCGCTACATCCCGTACGTGGTCGAGCCGTCGGCCGGTGCCGACCGCTCGGCCCTGGCCTTCCTGGTCGACGCCTACCGCGAGGAGGAGGCGCCCACCGCCTCGGGCGGGACCGAGAAGCGCACCGTGCTCCGCTTCGACCCCCGCCTGGCCCCGATCAAGGTGGCGGTGCTGCCCCTGTCGCGCAACGAGCAGCTCAACCCGATGGCCCGGGAGGTCGCGGCCCCGCTGCGGGAGCGCTGGATGATCGACTACGACGACGCCCGCTCGATCGGCCGCCGCTACCGCCGCCAGGACGAGATCGGGACGCCGTTCTGCGTGACCGTCGACTTCGACTCGCTCCAGGACCGGGCGGTCACGGTGCGGGACCGCGACACCATGACCCAGGACCGGGTCGGGGTCGACCGCCTCGTCGCCTACCTGGAGGAGCGGCTCCCCAGGTAGCCGCGATGGCCGTCCTCGCCGTCCTCGCCACCGGGCCGGGCGTGGTCGAGGGCGGGGGCCGCCCGGCCCTCGACCCGCTCGACCTCGCGCTGGTCAGGGGCGACGCCGTGTTCGAGGCCCTGCGCGTCTACGCCGGCCGCCCGTTCCGTCTCGGCGCCCACCTGGACCGCCTGGCCCGCTCGGCCGAGGCGATCGACCTGCCCCTCCCCGGCGGCCTCGAGGACCTGGCCACCCGGGCGGTCGCCGCCGCCGGCGGCGGCGACGCCGTCCTCCGCCTCATCTGCACCAAGGGCCGGGAGGGGTCCGGGGAGGGTGTCCCCGGTGGATCGGGAGGGGTCCGGGGAGGGCGGGCCGGCGGCGTTCGCGATCTGCGCCGACATCCCGGGGTCGTACGAGGAGGAGCGGCGCCGGGGGCTCCGGCTGGTGCTGCTCACCACCGCCACCGACCCGCTGGTCCGGGCGGCCTCGCCGTGGCTGCTGCCCGGGGTCAAGACCATCAGCTACGCGGTCAACATGGCCGCCCAGCGGGCGGCCAGGGCCGGCGGCGCCGACGACGCCGTCCTGGTCGGGCTGGGCGGCGAGCTGCTGGAGGCGCCGACGGCCAACCTCTGGTGGCGGACCGGCCACACCCTCCACACCCCGTCCCTCGACCTCGGCATCCTGGCCGGCATCACCCGGACCGTCCTGCGCGAGCTGGCCCCCGGCCTCGGCCTCAAGGTCCTGGAAGGCGTCTTCACCGCCGAGGACCTGGCCGCCGCCGACGAGGCCTTCCTGTCCAGCTCGACCCGGGAGATCATGCCCGTGGTCGAGGTCGACGGCGCCCCCGTCGCCGACGCCCGCCCCGGCCCGGCCGCCGCCGACCTCCAGGCCGCCCTCCGCCGCCTGGCCACCACCGACTCCCGCCTGAGCCTGAGCGGGCCGCGGCGACCCGGCGCGATCGGGCGGCGGGTCGTACCGTGGGGGGATGGGGTGGGAACGGGCGCCCGCTTGGTGGCGCTGGCTGGTCGTCGGCGGGGTGGTGGCCGTGCTGGTGGCGCTGCCCGGGCTGGTCGGGGCCGTGCCGGCCAGGGACCGTCCGGTGGCGGCGGGGGAGCTGCTGGCCAGGGTGCTGGCGTCGGACCGGGTGGCCTACCAGGGGTATGCGGAGGCGCGGGCCGGGCTCGGGCTGCCCGACGTGCCCCGGGCGGGGCGGGTGGTGGCGCTGCTGGGCGAGACGACCCGGATGCGGGCGTTCGTGGCCGGGCCCGGGGTGTGGCGGGTGGACGAGCTGACCCCGATCGGGGAGCGCGACACCTACCACGACGGGTGGGGGACCTGGCTGTGGGACTCGGGGGAGCGGCGGGCGGTGGCCACCAGGGGCGAGGCCGCGGTCCGGTTCGCCCGGCCGGCCGACCTGCTCCCGCCCGAGCTGGGGCGGCGGGTGGCGGCCGCCGCCGGGACCGGCGAGGTGACCAGGCTGGGGGCGCGCCGGGTCGCCGGGGTGCACGCCCTCGGGCTGCGGGTGGTGCCGCGGTCGTCGGGGACCACGGTGGCCAGGGCCGACCTCTGGGCCGACCCGGCCAGCGGCCTGCCGGTGCGGGTCGAGCTGACGGCCAGGGGCCAGGGCGAGCCGATCGTGACCACGGCCTTCCTCGACCTCCGGCTGGGGGCGCCCGCCCCCGAGCACGTCCGCTTCGCCGTGCCGGCCGACGCCGACGTCCAGACCGACCAGGCACCCGACCTGGCCAGGGCGATCGACCGCTTCTCGCCGTTCGTGCTGCCCGACCGGCTGGCCGGCCAGGCGCGCCGGACCCAGGTGGGCAGCGCCGCCTCGACCTATGGTCGCGGGTTCGAGCTGGTGGCCGTGCTCGCCCTCCCGGCCCGGTTCTCGCCCCGGACCCGCGCCTTCCTGGAGAAGGTGCCGACCCGCGACGGGCCCTGGGGACGGGCCAGCGTGATCGGGACCCCGCTGCTCAACGGCATGGTGCTGGAGCGCGACGGGGTCGCCTACGCCCTCGCCGGGACGGTGACCCAGCCGGTGCTGGACCGGGTGGCGGCCGACCTGGCCCGCGGCGGGGTGGCGGTGCGGTGATCCGCACCCAGGGGCTGACCAAGCGCTTCGGCGGGCTGGTGGCCGTCGACGGCCTCGACCTGGACGTGCGCGAGGGCGACCTGTTCGGGTTCCTCGGGCCCAACGGGTCGGGCAAGACCACCACCGTGCGCATGCTCCTCGGCCTGGTCTACGCGACCTCGGGCCGGATCGAGCTGCTCGGCCGGCCCATGCCGAAGGCCGCCCGCGAGGTCCTGCCCCAGGTCGGGTCCCTGGTCGAGGGCCCGGCGTTCTACCCCCACCTGTCGGGCCGGGCCAACCTGGCCCTGTTCGACGCCGCCGGCCCGCCCCCGACCGGCAGCCGGTCCCGGGACCGGCGGCGGCGGGTGGACGAGGCGCTGGAACGGGTGGGGCTGGACGGGGTGGGGCGGCGGCCGGTCAAGGCCTGGTCGACCGGGATGCGCCAGCGGCTGGGGCTGGCCGCGGCGCTGCTGCGGGCGCCGCGGCTGCTGGTGCTGGACGAGCCGACCAACGGGCTCGACCCGCACGGCATGCGCGAGGTCCGGGACCTGCTGGTGGAGCTGGTCGGGGGCGGGACCACGGTGTTCCTGTCCAGCCACCTGCTGGCCGAGGTCGAGCTCGTCTGCACCAGGGCGGCGATCGTGGACCGGGGCCGGCTGGTCGCCCAGGACCGGGTGGAGGCGCTGCTCGGGCCGACCGGCCGGGTGCTGGTCACCACCCCGGACGTCGGCGCCGCGGCCGACCTGGCGGCGGCGCTGCCCGGGGTGCGGCTGGGGGAGCGCCGGCCCGACCGCCTGGCCGTCCACCTCGACGGCACCGCCCCCGAGGCGCTCAACCGGCGGCTGGTCGACGGCGGCGTCCGGGTCCGGGAGCTGGTCGTCGAGCGCCCCACCCTCGAGGACGTCTTCCTCCGCCTCACCGGCAGCCTCGCCGCCCCGGCCGCCCGCGACCCGCGGTCCCCCGGCACCCCGCCCGACCCCACCGGGGAGCCACATGTTCCGGGTTGAGCTGCGCAAGCTGGTCGGGCGGCCGAGGACGTGGGTGACCATCGGCCTGCTGGCCGGGTTGCCGGTGCTGGTGGCGGTGCTGCTGGCTGTCACCGGGGTGGGGCCGCGACCCGGGGAGGGGCCGGCGTTCCTGGCCCAGGTGCTGGGCAACGGGGCGCTGTTCCCGGCGGCGGCGCTGGCCCTGGTGCTGCCGGTGTTCCTGCCGGTGGCGGTGGCGGTGCTGGCCGGCGACACCGTGGCCGGGGAGGCCAGCGCCGGGACCCTGCGCTACCTGCTCGTCCGGCCGGTGGGGCGGACCCGGCTGCTGGTCGCCAAGCTGGGCGTCACCGTGGTGTTCGTGTTCCTGGCCGTGCTGGTGGTGGCGGCGGTGGCCTTCGCCGTGGGGGCGTGGCTGTTCGGGGTCGAGCCGCTGCCGTCGGTGTCGGGCCAGACCATCGCCGCCCAGGACGCCACCTGGCGGACCGCCGTCACCGTCGCCTACGTCGCCTGGTCGATGCTCGGGGTGGCGGCGGTGGCCCTGTTCGCCTCCACCGTCACCGACTCGCCCCTGGCCGCCGCCCTCGGCGCCCTGGCCGCGCTGGTCACCTCCCAGGTGCTCGACCTGCTGGACGCGGCGGCGGCGCTCAAGCCGTATCTGCCCACCCACTACTGGCTGGCGTTCGTGGACCTGTTCCGCACCCCCGTGCTCTGGCGCGACGTCGGCCGCGGCTTCGCCGTGCAGGCCGTCTTCATCGTGGTGTTCCTCGGCGCCGCCTGGGCCAACTTCGCCACCAAGGACATCAAGAGTTGAAATACTCGGGTGACAAGGAGGGATGACGATGTCGACCCCGACCCCGACCCGCCCGCCGCTGCGGACCAGCAACCCGGCCATGCGGGAAGACGTCTTCACCGCCCCCCGGACCGACGGGGGCGGCACCATGACCGTCCAGGGGACGGTCAACAAGGCCGGCCTGCTGCTGATCCTGGCCCTGGCCACGGCCACCGCGAGCTGGGTGCTGGGCACCGGCGGGGGGCCGGGCGTGGCCGGCTGGGCGATCGTGGCCAGCCTGGCCGGGCTCGGGGTGGCCATCGCCACCATCGTCCGGCCCCGCTGGTCGCCGGTCACCGGGCCGATCTACGCCCTGGTCGAGGGCGTGGTCCTGGGGCTGGTGTCGATGTGGTTCGAGGCCCGCTACCCGGGGATCGCCATCCAGGCGGTGGCGCTCACCTTCGGCGTCCTCGGGGTGATGCTGGTGCTCTACAGGACCCGGGTGATCAAGGTCACCCAGCGGTTCCGGGCCGGCGTGATCGGGGCCACCCTGGCCATCTTCGTGGTCTACCTGGTGGCGCTGGTGCTGGGCCTGTTCGGGGTCCAGGTGCCGTTCCTCAACGACGCCAGCCCCCTGGGCATCCTGATCAGCCTGGCCATCGTCGCCGTGGCCGCCCTCAACCTGGTGCTCGACTTCGACCTGATCGACCGCGGGGCCCGCTCGGGCGCGCCCGCCTACATGGAGTGGTACGCCGCCTTCGGCCTGCTGGTCACCCTGGTCTGGCTGTACCTGGAGCTGCTCCGCCTGCTGGCCCTGCTGCGCGGGCGCTGAGCGCCAGCGCGTCGCGGGCGAACTCGCTGGGGAACGGCGCCGCCCGGACGGCCTCGTCCGCGGCCAGCTCGCCGGCGGCGACCCGCCGGCACAGCGCCGCCATGGCCGCCAGCTCCTCGCGCTGGCCGCCGACGAAGGCGTGGCCGACCACGTCGCCGTGGCCGGGGACGACCGTCGGCGGGGCCAGGGCGAGGAGGCGGTCAAGGGTGGCCGGCCACTCCAGGGGGAACGCGTCGTCGCCGTAGAGCGGCGGGGCGCCCTCCTCGACCAGGTCGCCGGCGAACACCACCCCGGCGTCGGGGACGAGGACGACCAGGTCGTTGTCGGTGTGGCCGCGGCCGCAGAAGCGCAGCTCGACCCGGCGCCCGCCCACCTCCAGCTCGGCCCCGGCGTCGCCCACCGGCCGGTCGGGCGGGTCGAGCACCACCCCGGCCAGCTCCTCGGCGACCTCCGGGTGGGCGGCCATGAGCTTCTGGCGGCGCTCCTCGCCGGCGTCGCGCAGCCGCTCGGCGCAGCGCTCATGGCCCCAGATGGCGGCCGGGCGCAGGGTCGCGTTGCCGAAGCAGTGGTCGAAGTGCCAGTGGGTGTTGACCGCCTGGCGGCACGGCAGCCGGGTCAGGCCGCGCAGGTCGGCCAGCAGCTCGGTGGCCTCGGCGACCCAGCTGCGGGTGTCGACCACCAGCACCTCGTCGTCGCCGACGACCGCCCCGACGTTCAGGTCGTAGCTCCGGTAGCGGAACCGGAACACGCGGTCGCCGACCTCCTGCCAGCCGGACCCGTGGCCGCTCACAGGTGCCCGGCGACCAGCCGGCCGTCCTTGACCACGGCGGCGATCCGGTCGCCGAGGGTGGCCAGCTCGAACGGGTCGCCGTCGACCACCACCACGTCGGCCCGCTTGCCCGGTTCCAGGGTGCCGAGCTCGTCGGCCACCCCCAGCAGCTCGGCCGCCGAGGAGGTGGCGGCGGCCAGCGCCTGGGCCGGTTCCATGCCGCCCTTGGCCATCAGCTCCAGCTCGGCCAGGTTGCGGCCGTGCGGGGTGACGCCGCTGTCGGTCCCCATGGCCACCTTGACCCCGGCGGCCACGGCCCGCCGGAACGAGTCGGCGTGGGCCTCGGAGACCTCGACCGCCTTGCGCCGGGCCGCGTCCGGGATGGGCACGCCGGCCTCGGCCGCGGCCAGCACCCCGCGGGGCGCGACCAGGGTCGGGACCAGCCAGGCGCCCCGCGCCAGCATCAGCTCGATCGCCTCGTCGTCCAGGTAGATGCCGTGCTCGATCGACCGGATGCCGGCCCGGACGGCCGCCTTGATGCCGTCGCTGGCCTGGGCGTGGGCCATCACCCAGCGGCCGGCCGCGGCCGCCTCGGCGACCAGGGCGGTCAGCTCGTCGTCGCGGAAGTGGGCGTGGCGGGGGTCGTCGGTGGGGGACAGGACCCCGCCGCTGGTCGCCACCTTGATCACGTCGGCGCCCGCCCTGATCAGCTCGCGGACCTTGCGCCGCATCGCCTCGGGCCCGTCGACCAGGCCGTCGGGCATGCCCGGGTAGGGCGGCCAGAACTCGACCACCTGCCCCGACGGGAACCAGCCGTCCCCGTGCCCCCCGGTCTGGCTGAGCAGGGTCACCGAGATCTGCAGCCGCGGCCCGGGGACGAGCCCGTCGGCCACGGCCTTCTTCACGCCGGCGTCGGCCCCGGCCGCGTCCCGCACCGTGGTGATCCCGGCGGCCAGGGTCGCCGCCAGGTTCTTGACCGTCTCGAAGAACCGGTAGGAGAACGGCGCCTGGAGGATGCCGAGCAGGTTGATGTTGGTCAGGGTCACGTGGGTGTGGCAGTCGAACAGCCCCGGCAGCAGGTGGCGGCCGCCGACGTCGACGGCCTCGTCGCCGTCCAGCCCGGGCCCGACCTGGAGGATGCGGCCGTCCTCGACGAGCACGTCGGCCTCGCCCGGCGGGGCGCCGGTGCCGTCGAAGACCCGCCCGCCGGTCAGCAGCGTCCTGGTCACGGGCGCAGCCTGCCCGGGCGGGCCCGGCCTGTCAACGCGGCGGCTGCCCGTCCTCGCGCTGGCGGGCCCGCTCGGGGGCCAGCAGGTAGTCGGTCAGCCCGACCACGTTGCCCCAGGGGTCGGCCACCTCGACCAGCCAGCCGGTGCGCAGCTCGCGCGCCTCGCCGAGCAGGGCCACCCCGGCCTTGGCGAGGGCCTTGCCGGCGGCCCGGGCGTCCGGCACCTCCAGCCACAGCCGCGGCGAGGACCGGGGCGGTCCCGGGGGCACGTCGCCGGCCCGCACGACCAGGCCGGCCTCCTCGTCGCCGAGCCGGAACCCGACCACCCCGGCGTCGGGGAAGTCGAACTTCACCCCGAGGCCGAGCCGGCCGGCGTAGAACCCCTTGGCGACCTCGAGGTCGCCGACGTCGAGCAGCACGTTGTCCAGGCCGAGCACGGTGATGTCGCTCATGGGGAGCATGAAAGCGGCGCCGCGGTGGCACGTCAAGGCGGGCCGGGACGGGCCCAGCTTGACAATCCGCACCCGGAGCAGGCATCAAGGACGCGAGCGGGCGGCCTTCCCCCATGCCGCCCAGGGAGGTCGGTACCGGTGCCACCTGACCCCTACGAGCGCCTCCAGGCGGCCAGGACGGCCGTCAAGGCGCTGAAGGACGAGCGGTCCCTGCTGGCGGTCCGCCTGGTCGAGCTGGCCAGGGCGAGCGACGAGGAAGCCCTGGTCGAGGCCTCGATGCGGCTGGACGCGCTGCCCGTCGAGCTGCGGAAAGCCGAGCTGAAGCTGGCCAGGGCCGACCGCCAGGCGGCCAAGGCCACCCTGCAGGCGGCCGAGGCCAGCCTGGCCAGGGCCATGGCCAACGTCCGCGACGTCAACCCCCTGCCCGACGCCACCGTCAAGGAGAAGCTGGAGCGCGCCGCCGAGGGCGACGACGAGACGCCCGACGGCGAGCAGGCCGAACAGGACGAGGACGCCGAGCCGGCGCCCGGCGACACGCCCGGCCTGGCCGACGCGGCCAAGGCGCGCCGCGGCGCCGACGAGCAGTGGGTGCGCGAGTGCCGGCTGGCCGTGGAACGGGCCGAGCAGCGGGTCCGGGCGCTGGAGGCGGCCGTGGCCGGGGCGGGCCGCGCCGAGCCCGACGAGCCGGCCCACCGGGCCTTCGCCAAGCGCATCAGCGAGGCCAGGGACGCCATCGAGCACGCCCGGACCGCCAACTCCCAGGCCGAGCTCGACCTGATGCACGCCACCGAGCTGGCCAAGGTCGCCCTCGACGGGCTGCTGGCGGCGCGGGGCGGGACCGACTGGCGGGCCCTGGAGTCCGCCCGCCAGGCCCGCGCCGACGCGGCCGCCGCCGTCGGCCCGGCCTGGGAGGCCATGCGCTGCGGCGGCCTGCGCATCGCCAGGGCCGACTACGAGCTCGACCGCCTGGTCGAGGAGTGGCTCGCCGCCCGCCCCTAGCCTCCGCCGCCGGTCTGGTCCGTCCTCGGGGGGGCCGAACGGCTCGATCCGGGGGTTGCTGAAGACGCCCTCGACCTGGGGGGCGTCGGCGACCCGGGCGGCGGCCGTGTCCTCGACCAGGATGGTGTAGAGGTGCTCGGCCGGGCTGATGTTGACCACCCCGAACCCGGGGTCGACCTCCTCGGGGGCGAGGCCGAGCAGCCGGCGCACCTCGTCCAGCGACGCCTGCTCGGGGTCGAGGCGCAGGGTCACCATCACCCTGGCCATGTCACCGCCGCGACGACGCGGAGCGGCGCCGGCTGGACCGCTTGACCCCGGCGAGGGTGGCGGCCAGGGCGGTGCCGTCGATCACGCCCCAGCCGAAGTCGTGGTCGAAGCCGGTCCCGCCCAGGTCCTCGGCCGTCTTGAACAGCAGCGCCCGCAGCTCGGCCGGGGACAGCACCGAGGACGGGTACTTCTCGCGGACCGCCGCCACCACCCCGGCCGCCACCGGGCAGGCGGCCGAGGTGCCGCCGTCGGCCGGGTACACGCCCGAGCCACGGAAGTGGGTGTAGGCGGACAGGTCCGGCTTGTCGGGGGCGAGCCGGCCCGGGCCCTGGGAGGAGTAGCCGACCCGGCGCTTGCGGGTGTCGACCCCGGCGACCGACAGGACGCTCGGGTGGGAGTTGGCCCCGCAGATGGGCCGGCCCGTCCCGAACCGGCAGCGGCCGTCGGGGCAGTCGCGGCCGCAGTTGCCGGCCGCGAACAGGATGTCGGCCCCGGCCGACTCCAGGCTGGCCACGATCACGTTGAACGGGTGGGCCGGGTTGTCGGAGTAGTTCCCGGGGTGGCCGACCGGGAAGTCCCAGTCGGGGGAGAACATCCCCCAGCTGTTGTTGACCACCAGGGCCCGCCGGCTGGCCGCCATCGCCTGGATGGACCCGAGCAGCTTGGAGTAGGCCAGCACGGCGTCCGACAGCAGCCCCGACATGGCCGTCTCGCCGGGGGTCTCCGACAGCAGCAGGGCGTGGTCGAGCAGGGTCGCCTTGGGCGCGGCGATGCCGACGTCGTAGGCGCACATGGTGCCGTGGCCGACCGGGTGCTTGCCCGGCTTGGTCGCCACCCCGGCCGGGGTCCAGCTGCGCCGGCTGGAGAACTTGGGGTCGCGGCCCTTGGACTCGAGGTGGGCCAGGTTGACGCCGGTGTCGACGATCGCCACCGACACCCGGTAGCCGTCCATGCCGGCGTCGGCCAGGGCCTTGACCCCGAGCAGGCCGGCCACGTCCTGGTCGCCGCCGACCGCCGGGTCGCCCGGGCAGACCAGGCAGGTCTCGATCACCGGGTCGGAGAACACCCCGACCACCTCGGGCCGGGCGGTGGCCTCGGCCACGGCGGCCCGCTGGCGGTCCGGGTCGTCGGGCACCGTCCCCCTGACCAGGTAGGTGGCCCGCTCGGGGGCCATCGAGAAGCTGACCGCGGGCGAGTACAGGTACGGGCTGGCGCCCGGCTCGGCCGCCTGCGGGGTCGGCACCTGCACCGGGTTGTAGGCCGGGTCGATGATCAGCCCGGGGATCGGGGCGGCGGTGGTGGCGGCGAACTCCGGCATCGCCTCCCCGCGCAGGGTGGCGGCGTGCACCGCCGGCGACGACCGGAACTGGACGAGAACGCGCATGGGCTTCCCCTTCCCCGCGGCGGGCGGTCTGGCAGCACGCTAGGCCGGCAGAGCAAGCCCGTCAACGGGTCGGCGCGCCCGCGGCCCGCAGGGCGGCGCAGTCGCCGGAGGACGGCGGGTCGGGCAGCGTCCCGGCCAGCGCCCCCACGACCAGCCCGAGGGCCAGCGGGTCGGCGACCAGGCCGCCGTGGCCGAGGCGGGCCGAGGGGCACACGTCCTGGACCCGGATGTTGGCCGCGCCCTCCAGCAGGGCGGTCGCCGGCGGGGTGACCGTCTGGTCGAGGGCGGTCCAGATGCTGAAGAACTCCGGCCCCGGCGGCGTCTCGTCGCCCCGGTTCAGCTCGGCCAGCAGCGCCGACCCGGGGACGAGCTGGGCGCAGGCGCCGGCGCACAGGCCCGGGTCGAGGGCGGCCGCCGCCCCGGCCAGCTCGGTGCCGTGGTTGGGGGCGCCCAGCAGCACCACCCGGCGGGCCCGCGGCGCCCGGACCGGGTCGGCGAGCAGGACCCGGACCGCGACCCCGCCGGCCGAGAAGCCGACCAGGTCGACCCGGGCCGCCCCGGTCCGGTCGACCGCCGCCGCCAGCACCCTGGCCGCGGCGCGCAGGTCGCCGGTGCCCCGGTCGGGCAGGCCGACCACCACCACCTCGCGGCCGGCCGCGCGCAGCCGCGCCGCCAGCGTGCCCAGCGAGGCCGGGCGTGCCGTTGTAGCCGGGCACCAGCAGCACCGGCACCTCGGCGGTCCGGGCCGGCTCGGGCCCGGACCGGCGCCACCACCCGGCCGCCGCCACGGCCCCGGCCAGCGCCACCACCACGGCCAGCGCGACCGCGGCGACCAGCGCCCGCCGCCGCGGGCTCACCGACCACACCTCATCCATTCATTGTGGGGCCCGATGCGGCTACCCTGTGCCCAACCCACGCGAGGAGGCTGCGCCGCCATGGCCGACAAGTACGTGTATGACTTCCAAGAGGGCAACAAGGACATGAAGAACCTGCTGGGTGGGAAGGGGGCCAACCTGGCCGAGATGACCAACATGGGGCTGCCGGTGCCGCTGGGGTTCACGGTGACCTGTGCGGCCTGCAACGCCTACCGGGCGGCGGGGCGCCAGTTCCCCGACGGCATGCTGGAGGAGGTCGCCGAGCACCTGGAGCAGCTCGAGAAGGGGATGGGCCGCCGCCTGGGCGACCCGGACGACCCGCTGTTGGTCTCGGTCCGTTCGGGGGCCCCGTTCTCGATGCCGGGGATGATGGACACGGTGCTGAACCTGGGCCTGAATGACGAGAGCGTGGAGGGCCTGACCAGCCAGACCGGGTCGGAGCGGTTCGCGTGGGACTCCTACCGGCGGCTGCTGCAGATGTACGGCAAGACGGTCATGGGGGTGGAGGGCGAGCGGTTCGAGGAGGCGCTGGAGCACGCCAAGGAGGCCAAGGGCGTCCGCAACGACGTGGAGCTGGACGCGGGCGACCTGCGGGCGGCTGGTCGAGGAGTTCAAGGCCATCATCTCGGCCGAGACCGGCGCGCGAGTTCCCCCAGGACCCCACCGAGCAGCTCACGGGCGGCATCGAGGCCGTGTTCGGCTCCTGGGACAACAAGCGGGCCGTCGACTACCGGCGCAAGAACAAGATCGACGACTCGCTCGGCACCGCCGTCAACATCCAGGCCATGGTGTTCGGCAACAAGGGCGAGGATTCGGGCACCGGGGTCGCCTTCACCCGCAACCCGGCCAACGGCGACCGCAGGCCCTATGGCGATTATCTGGTCAACGCCCAGGGCGAGGACGTGGTGGCCGGGATCCGCAACACCATGAAGCTGGAGGAGATGGGCGACGTCCAGCCGCGGGCCTGGGAGGAGCTCCAGGAGCACATGGGGACCCTGGAGGCGCCACTACCGCGACATGTGCGACATCGAGTTCACCGTCGAGCAGGGCAAGCTGTGGCTGCTCCAGACCCGGATCGGCAAGCGGACCGCCTTCGCCGAGTGGATCATGGCCCACGACATGGAGGCCGAGGGCCTGATCGACGTCGACACGGCGCTGCTGCGCCTGGACGCCGACCGGCTGGAGGAGCTGTTCAAGAAGGTCATCGCCGACGGGGGCGGGGCCGACCGCGATCGCGACGGGCCTGAACGCCTCCCCGGGGGCGGCCGTCGGCAAGGTCGTGTTCTCGCGCCGACGACGCCCAGGAATGGGCCGAGCGGGGCGAGCCGGTGATCCTGGTCCGCCGCGAGACCACCCCTGATGACTACCACGGCATGATCCGCTCGCAGGGCATCCTCACCTCGGCCGGCGGGACCAACAGCCACGCCGCGGTGGTCGCCCGGGGCGAGGGCATCCCGGCGGTGTGCGGCGCCGATGCGGTCCGGGTCGACCGCCAGGCCAGGCGGTTCACCGTGGGCGGCACCGACGGTGGCCGAGGGCGACTGGATGACCATCGACGGCTTCACCGGCAAGGTGTATGCCGGCCAGCTGGAGCTGGCCGACTCGCCGATCGAGCGGGCCCGCGCCGGCGACCCCGAGGCCCGCAAGGAGAAGATCTGGCAGGCCTATGAGCGGTTCATGCGCCGGGCCGATGAGGTCCGCCGGCTCAAGGTGCGGGCCAATGCCGACACCCCGGGCCAGTCGGCCAACGCCATCGAGCGTGGCGCCGAGGGGATCGGGCTGTGCCGCACCGAGCACATGTTCCTTGGGCGAGGAGCGGGTGGCCGCGGTCCGGACGATGATCTTCGCCTCCTCGGCCGCCGAGGAGCAGGCCGCCTACGACACCCTGCTGCCGCTGCAGCGCGACGACTTTGTCGGCATCTTCGCAGGCCATGGACGGCAAGCCGGTCACGGTGCGGCTGCTCGACCCGCCGCTGCACGAGTTCCTGCCCGACCAGGTCGAGCTGGCCGTGGCCGTCGCCCTGGCCACCCAGCAGGGCGAGACGACGGTGGAGGTCGGCGGCGACGAGGCCCTGCCCCTGGACCAGGCCGCCGAGATGCTGGCCAAGGTCAACGACCTGCACGAGACCAACCCGATGCTGGGGCTGCGCGGGGTGCGCCTGGGGATCGTCAAGCCGGGGCTGTACGCCATGCAGGTCCGGGCCATCTGTCGAGGCCGCGGCCAAGGTCAAGGCCGACGGCGGCAACCCGATCGTGGAGATCATGATCCCGCTGGCCGCGACCCGCGAGGAGCTGGCCCAGCTGCGCGAGGAGCTGGAGCCCGTCGCCCGCCAGACCCTCACCGACGCCGGCCAGGAGCTGGAGGTGCTGTGGGGGACGATGATCGAGCTGCCCCGGGCGGCCCTGGTCGCCGCAGAGATCGCCGAGGTGGCCGAGTTCTTCTCCTTCGGCACCAACGACCTCACCCAGACCGCCTTTGGGTTCTCCCGCGACGACATCGGCAAGTTCCTGGGCCTGTACGAGGAACGCAAGCTGGTCCCGGCCAACCCGTTCGTGACCATCGACCAGCCCGGGGTGGGCCGGCTGATGCAGATCGCCTGCCAGGAGGGCCGCCAGACCCGCCCGGCCCTGAAGCTGGGGATCTGCGGCGAGCACGGCGGCGACCCCGACTCGGTCCGGTTCTGCCACACCCTGGGGCTGGACTATGTGTCCTGCTCACCGTTCCGGGTCCCCACCGCCCGCCTCGCCGCCGGGCAGGCCGCCCTCGGCGGAGCCACCGCGGCCTCCAAGTAGCCGGCCATGGCCCTGCGCCTCCGGCCGGTCCGCCGCGCCGACCTGGACACGCTGGAGCGCTGGTGGAACGACCCGGAGGCGCAGGGCCACCACAACTGGTTCGGGTTCTCGGCCGACGGGCAGCTGCGGCGCCGGTTCGAGCAGGACGGCCTGCTCGGCGAGGACCGCGGCAACCTGCTGGTCGAGCTGGACGGCGGCACCCTGGCCGGGGACGTCAGCTACTACGCCGTCCACCACGGGCCCAACCCGGGCTCGCGGGCCTTCAACGTCGGCATCGCCCTGGTGCCCGAGCACCGCGGCCAGGGCCACGGCGCCGAGGCCCAGCGCCAGCTCGCCGCCTACCTGTTCGCCCACACCACCGTCGAGCGGCTGGAGGCCAGCACCGACGTGGACAACCTGGCCGAGCAGCGGGCCCTGGAGCAGGCCGGCTTCACCCGCGAGGGGGTCCTGCGCCACGCCCAGTTCCGCGACGGCGGGTTCCACGACATGGTCCTCTACAGCCGGCTGCGCGACGACGGACCGTCACAGGTGTGAGCGACACTTGTCGGGTAGGGAGCGAACGGGTCAAGGGGAGCGAGCGTTGACGACCATCGACTGGGTGCAGCGGGGGACGGTGCGGGCCGAGCTGGAGGCGGCCGAGGCGCGCACGCTGGCCCCCTGGGCGGCCAAGGCGGCCTCCTCGGCCGGGCGGGGCCAGCCCGAGCCCGAGGACCCGGTGCGGACCTGCTGGATGCGCGACCTGGACCGGATCATCTTCTCCCGGGCCATGCTGCGCGCCCACGGCAAGACCCAGTCGTTCATCCCCGCCTTCTCCGGGGAGGGCCCGGCCGCCGGCCGCCAGGGCGGGCCGTACATCGGGGACCATTACGTGACCCGGGCCACCCACATGCAGCAGACGGCCCGGATCGCGGCCACCATCGCCCAGGCCCTGGCCCTGAACGTGCCCCTGGCCAGCGCCATCGCCACCGGCCACGACCTCGGCCACGCCTGCTTCGGCCACGGCGGCGAGGCCGCCCTCCAGCAGGTCGCCCCCGGCGGCTTCGACCACGCCCGCCAGGGGGCGCGGCTGCTCACCCTGCTCGAACCCCGCAACCTCACCGCCGAGGTGCTCGACGGCATCGCCCGCCACTCCTGGAAGCACGAGCCCCCCTCGACCCTGGAGGGGCTCTGCGCCCGCCTGGCCGACCGCATCGCCTACCTGACCGCCGACCTCACCGACGCCCTGCGGGCCGGGGTCCTTGGCGGCGTCGCCCAGGTCCCGGCCGAGGTCCGCCGGGTCCTGGGCGAGCAGCCCGCCGACATGATCGGGGTCCTGGTCGAGGACGTGATCCGCCACTCCCGGGGCGCCCCCCGGGTCGTCCAGGGCGAGGACTGCGCCGAGGCCATGTCGGTCATGCGGTCGTTCATGTTCGAGCACGTCTACCTGCGCCCCGAGGCCGAGCGCCAGACCGAGCGGGCGACCCGCCTGCTCACCGACCTGTACGGCCACTACCTCGAGCATCCCGACACCATGCCCATGGGGGCCAGCCTGGCCGACGACCCGGTCGCCCAGCAGGCCGTCGACGCCATCGCCGGCATGACCGACCGCTATGCCCTGGCCGCCTGGAAGGCGGCGTTCGCCCCAGAGACCATCTAGGAGGTTCCCCCGGTGGGACGACTCGTCGTCAACAACGCCATGACGGTCAACGGCGCCTTCGAGGCGCCGTCGCCGCCGCCCGATGGGTGGCTGGTGCTGGACCCCGACAGCAACCAGGTCGCGCTCGACCAGCTCTACGTGGCCGACGCGATGGTGCTGGGGCGCAAGACCTACGAGGGCCTGGCCGCGGTCTGGCCGCAGCTGGCCGACGACCCGGCCATGGGGGTCCTCGCCGACCGGATCAACAGCATGCCCAAGTACGTGGCGTCCCGGACCCTGCGCGAGCCCCTGGAGTGGAACGCCACCCTGCTCAAAGGCGACCTGGCCGAGAGCGTGCCCGCCCTCAAGAACCGGCACGACGGGACCCTGTTCGTCTCCGGCGCCGGCGAGCTGACCCACAACCTCACCGCCTTGGGCCTGGTCGACGAGTTCTGGTTCTGGGTGAGCCCGGCGCTGTGGCCGGCCGGCCCCCGGATCTTCGACGGCGTCGGGCCGGTCCGGCTGGAGCTGATCGGGGCGACGACGTTCGGCTCTGGCGTGGTGCGGCTGGCCTACCGGCCGGCAGCCGACCAGGGGAACGATTCCGCCGGGTAGGTCCAGACCCGTACAATTGCCCCGGCCATGGACCGGGACCCGGGAGACCAGCGGAGGGCGTCGCTGCGCGCCTCCGATGCCGACCGCGAGCAGTTCGTGGAGGCGCTGCGCCGGCACCACGCCGAGGGCCGCCTCACCGCCGAGGAGCTGGCCGACCGCACCGAGCGGGCGTATGCGGCCCGGACCTTCGGCGACCTGGACACGCTCGCCGCCGACCTCCCGCCGGTCCGGCCGCCGGCCGCCGCCGTGCCACCCGGACCAGCCACCGGCAGCCCGGCGTCGCCTGCGCACCCACCGGCCGCCGGGCAGGCCGCGGCCAAGGCGGCCCTGTACCGTTCGCTCATCTGGTATGGCCTGCTCAGCGCGGTGCTGCTCGTCGTCTGGGCGATGAGCGGCCGCGACTACTTCTGGCCCATCTGGCCCATCCTCGGCTTCGCCCTGTTCCTCGGCTGGCAGGCCTTCAACCTCTTCGGGCCCCAGGACCCGGACCGGGCCCGCCGCCGCGGGCGCGACCGCTGAGCCACCGTCGGGGGTCGTGCGTACAATGCCCGGTGACCCGACGGGTCCTTCCCCTTTGGGCAGGTAGGGTTCTCTCGTGACGCGTCGAGGTGAAGGACGTCGTGGCCGGTCGCATCCGTGACGAATCGATCGCCGAGCTCCGCCAGGCGACCGACGTCGTCGCCCTGGTCGGCGAGTACGTGACCCTCCGCCCCGGCGGCGGCACCCGCATGAAGGGCCTCTGCCCCTTCCACCAGGAGAAGACCCCCTCGTTCACGGTCGACTCCTCCCGTCGGCTCTGGCACTGCTTCGGCTGCAGCCAAGGTGGGGACGCGATCGACTTCCTGATGAAGCAGGAGACCCTGTCGTTCACCGAGGCGGTGGAGCGGCTCGCCCACCGGGCCGGGATCGAGCTGCGCTACGAGGGACGGTCGGCGGGGGAGCGGGGGAGCATGGGGCGCAAGAGCCGGCTGGTGGCCGCCCATGCCGAGGCGGTCGAGTTCTACCACCGGGCGCTGGTCGACTCGCCGGACGGGCGCGCCGCCCGGGCGTACCTGTCGTCGCGGGGGATGGACCGGGCGGTGGCCGAGCGGTTCCGGCTCGGCTGGGCGCCCGGGCGGAGCTGGGACGCGCTGGTCGGGCACCTGCGCGGCAAGGGGTTCCGGCCCGAGGAGCTGACCGACGCCGGGCTGGCCCGGACCGGCAGCCGGGGGCTGCGCGACGCCTTCCACGCCCGCGTGCTGTTCCCGATCTTCGACGTGGCCGGCGACCCGGTCGCCTTCGGCGGGCGGCTGCTGGACGTCGACGAGGGCCGAGGGCCCAAGTACGTGAACACCGCCGAGACCCCGATCTGGCACAAGGGCCGGGCCCTGTACGCCCTCAACTGGGCCAAGGCGGCGATCGTCAAGGCCGGCTTCGCGGTCGTGGTCGAGGGCTACACCGACGTGCTCGCCTGCCACCAGGCCGGGGTCGACCAGGCCGTCGCCACCTGCGGCACCGCCCTGCGGGCCGACCACTTCAAGCTGCTGGGCCGCTTCACCGGCCGGATCGTGCTCGCCTTCGACGCCGACGCCGCCGGCGGGCGGGCCGCCGGGCGGGGGGTGGCCGAGCTGGTCGCCGCCCCCGAGGCGTCGCTGTCGGCGCACGTGCTGACCATGCCGGCCGGCCTCGACCCGGCCGAGTACGTCGGCAGGTACGGCGGCGACGCCTTCCGGGAGCTGGTCGAGGCCGCCCAGCCGCTGGTCCGCTGGTGGCTGGACTGGAAGCTGGCCTCCTTCGACCTCAGCCAGCCCGAGGGCCGGACCCGGGCCGTCCGCGAGGTCGCCCCGGTGATGACCAGCGTCCCCGACTTCTCCCAGCGCCGCGCGTATGCCCGCTCGGTGGTGCTGCGCCTCGGCCTGGACGAGTACGGGCCCGAGTACCAGGCCCTCATCGGCGGCCAGCCGGCCGGCCGGCCCCGGGTCGAGGTCAAGTCGCCGCCCCGCTCGCGCAGCCCCCAGGCCCGGGTCGAGTGCGAGGCGCTCAAGTTCGCCCTCCAGCACCCGGACTGGACCGCCGAGGCGGCCGAGCGCTGGGCCCCCGACTGGTTCAGCACCCCCGGGACCCTGGCCGCCTTCACCGCCCTGACCGAGGCCGGCGGGCCCGGCAAGCCGCTGGAGGCGGTCCTGGAGGCCGCCGCCACCGAGACCGACCGCCGCTTCCTGCGGGGCCTGGCCGTGGAGGCGTTCGCGGCCGAGGAAAACCGGGGGTACGCTGACGAGGTATTCCGGCGGCTGGAGGAGCTCCGCCTCACCCGTGTCATCGACCAGCTCAAGGGGACACTGCAGCGTATGAACCCGGTGGAGCGACCGCACGAGTACACTCGAGTCTTCGAAGAGCTCATCGCCCTCGAGGCGCGACGGCGAGCCCTGCGGGAGCCGCGGCCCGGAGGCGACGGGGATCTCCCCGAGCGCACCGCCTAGGTGGGAACGCGGCGCTCCCACCTGGCGCCGTACGGAACGAGAGGTACCTGAGCAGATGGCCATCGCCAAAGAGGCGCAGATCGACGAGGTCCGCGACCTTGTCACCAAGGGCAAGGAACGCGGCTTCCTCACCAACGAGGAGGTCATCGAGGCTCTCGCCCCGGTCGACGTCTCGGCCGAGCAGATGGACAACATCCTGCAGCACCTGCAGGACGAGAACATCGAGGTCGTCGAGATGGTCGACGAGCTCGACGCCGAGGAGTTCGCCCGCGAGGCCCGCTCGGCCCGCGACGAGGAGCTGGCCCTCAAGGCCCCCACCAACGACCCCGTCCGCATGTACCTCAAGGAGATCGGCAAGGTGCCGCTCCTGACCGCGGAGCAGGAGGTCATCCTGGCCAAGGCGATCGACGAGGGTGAGGCCGCCACCGCCGAGATCGACAAGGCCACCGACAACGGCCGCAAGCTCACCCCGACCCGGCTGCGCGAGCTCCAGCGCACCGAGCGCCACGGCCAGCTGGCCAAGAAGAAGCTGATCGAGGCCAACCTGCGCCTGGTCGTGTCGATCGCCAAGCGGTACGTGGGCCGCGGCATGCTGTTCCTCGACCTCATCCAGGAGGGCAACCTCGGCCTCATCCGGGCCGTGGAGAAGTTCGACTACAACAAGGGCTTCAAGTTCTCCACCTACGCCACCTGGTGGATCCGCCAGGCCATCACCCGGGCCATCGCCGACCAGGCCCGCACCATCCGCATCCCGGTGCACATGGTCGAGACGATCAACAAGCTCATCCGCATCCAGCGCCAGCTCCTCCAGGACCTGGGCCGCGAGCCCACCCCCGAGGAGATCGGCCGCGAGATGGAGTTCTCGCCCGAGAAGGTCCGCGAGATCCTCAAGGTGTCGCAGGAGCCGGTGTCGCTGGAGACCCCGATCGGCGAGGAGGAGGACTCCCACCTCGGCGACTTCATCGAGGACTCCGACGCCGTCGTCCCCGTCGACGCGGCCAGCTTCATCCTGCTCCAGGAGCAGCTCGACTCGGTCCTCCACACCCTGTCGGAGCGGGAGAAGAAGGTCATCCAGCTCCGCTTCGGCCTCACCGACGGCCACCCCCGCACCCTGGAGGAGGTCGGCCGCGAGTTCGGCGTCACCCGCGAGCGCATCCGCCAGATCGAGTCCAAGACCCTCTCCAAGCTGCGCCACCCCTCCCGCAGCCAGAAGCTCCGCGACTACCTCGAGTAGCAAGGCAAGCGCGAGCTGCATACCGCTCGGAGGGAAGTGCCCGTGGCCATCGGCACACTGGATGCATTCGTGGTCGACGTCAACGACCTCGCGGTGGCCGAACGGTTCTGGGCCGCGGTGTCGGGCCTGCCGCTCAAGTACTCGGGCTGGACCGGGAAGATCTCCCGCCTGGGGGCCCCGCCGGGTTCGATCATGCTGCAGCTGGTGCCGGAACCGAAGACCGCCCTCAAGAACCGGGCGCACCTGGACTTCCTGGTCGAAGATGTCGCCGCGGCGGTGGCGCAGGTGCTCGACCTGGGCGGCAGCGTGGTCAGGGAGCCAGGCTTCTTCCGGGAACCGGGTAACCCCGACCCGGTGCTGGAGTGGGCGGTGCTGGCTGACCCCTTCGGCAACGAGTTCTGCCTCATCCGCGAGCTGCCCGAGCCCGACACGCCAACCTGAGCTTGGTCCCGCAACAGCATCCCGGCGCAAGCGGGCCGAGACCGACGCTGGCCCGTTCAGCGCCGGTCGCGCAGGAACCCGAGGACGTGGCCGGCGAAGACCTCGGGGACGAGGACGTCCGCGACATGCTCCTGGCCCTCCAGGACGACGATGCGCGCGTCGGGCAGTGCCGCCGCCACCGCCTCGATGTCCGCCGTGGAGGGGTCGGAGCTGTGTTCGCCGGTCAGCAGCAGCACCGGCACGGTGATCCTCCCCGCCAGCTCGGGATCGAGCCGTGCCCCGGTCTCGGCGCGGACCTCGCGGGCGATGGTGTGCGCGGCGGCGACGCGTCCGGGCCAGGACGGGGCGGCCTTGAAGGCGTGCATGTCCTCGTCCGACATCAGCTCGAGCTCCCGGAAGAGGGTCTCGACGACCGCGTCGCGGTCGCCAGCGGCCAGCAGCGCCTCCATGCGGTCCTCGAGCCCGGGTGGCAAGGCGTACATCTCGGGGTCCGGGACCGGCCATCCCTCATAGAGCACGAGCCTGCGGACCTTGGAGCGTCAGCGTTGCGGCGCCGAACGCCACGATGCCGCCGTGGGAGTGGCCGTACAGGTCGACCGGAGCTCCGGAGGCTTCCGCGGCCGCGTCCACCACGGCGGCGACATCCTCGTACTCGCGCGCCAGCTCGTAGTCGGGTGCGTCGCCGCTGGCGCCGCGGCCTCGCCGGTCCATGGCGTGGACGGTGGCGTGCGGCTCCAGGTAGGGCAGCAGCGGCCGCCAGCGGGTGTGGTCGGCCGGCGTGCCGTGCACGACCACCAGCGGCGGCCCCTCGCCGCTGGTCCAGTAGGCGACCTCGGTCCCGTCGCGGGACACCACCCGCATCATGCTTGCCGTGCCCAGGCGGCGGGGCTGCGGCGGTTCCAGGTCGACAGCGCCTCGGCGAGGGCGGCCGGCTCGGCCTGGACGTCGAGCTCGACCTCGAAGCCCGGGTCCTTGCGGCAGACCTCCGACCGCTCCCCGTCGAAGATGATCCAGAGCTCGCCGCCCTTCCTGGGCAGGCCGGGGAACTGGAACTGGAACCGGGCGATCGGGCAGTACTGGCCGTAGGTCCTCATGCCCGGAGTGTCCCAGCCGCCGGACCCCCGGGCTAGTCCAGTTTCTGTTCCAGACGGGGGTCGGGTCGCCTTCCACGATGCAGCCATCGGGTACAGCGGAAGGAGCGACCCCTCCAGGCCGGATCGGCGCACGCGTGGCGCGGTTCCTTGT
>CAVTCL010000003.1:0-120565 GCA_963733175.1 uncultured Actinomycetota bacterium | reverse complement strand
CAGCCCGGTGGCGGCGCCCTCGGCCGAGAACAGGTTGGTGCCGAAGATGCCCACCAGGTCGGGGTTGGCGGCCAGGGCGGCGGTCGTCTTGGCGGCGGCGACCTCCGGCTTGTCGTTGGAGTACTCCTGGCCGATGTACTTGAGGCCCGGGCGTCTTCTTGATCTCCTCCTCGAACCCCTTGGCCCGGGCGTCGGTGGTGGAGATGCCCGGCTTGACGTTGATGACCAGCACCGAGCCCTTGCCGCCGGTCAGCTCGGCCAGGGTCCGGGCCGCCTCGCGGCCGCCCTCCTCGTTGTCGGAGGCGATCTCCGACTCGGCCAGCTCGGCGCCGTTCTCGGTGGTGGTGTCGACGAACACCAGCTTGATCCCGGCCGCCTTGGCCTGGGTGAGGGGCGGGATCATGGCCTGGGTGTCGGTGGGGGCGACCAGGATCGCGTCGGGCTTCTTGGCCACCACGGCGTTGACCACCGGGGTCTGGAGGGAGGCGTCGAACTCGTCCGGGGCGGCGACGTCGAGGGTGGCCCCGGCGGCCTGGGCCGCCTCCCGGGCCCCGCACTCCATGGTGACGTAGAACTGGTCGCCCTTGACCCCCTGGATCAGGGTCAGGCTGTACTGCTGCTGCTCGGCGCCGCCCGTGGCGCCGCCTTCGTCGTCGCCGCCGCACGCCGCCAGCGTGAGCGCGAGCGCGACCAGTCCGACGAGCAGACGTTTGCGCATGGTGCTACCTCCTCTCGCCGCGCTCCTGCGCGCGGCGCTTGAGCTGGTCGATGTAGACCGCGACGATCAGGACCGCCCCGACGGCGACCTGCTGCCAGAACGGCTGCACCCCCAGGATCACGAAGCCGTTCTGGAGGATGGCGGGGATGAAGACCCCGACGACGGTGCCCAGCACCGTCCCGATGCCGCCGAACAGGCTGGTGCCGCCGAGGACGACGGCGGCGATGGCGGCCAGGTTGTCGGTCGAGTGCCCGCCGATGGTGGTGGTGGCGAAGCGGGCCAGGGAGACCATCCCGGCCATGCCGGCCAGGAACCCCGACAGGCCGTACACCTTGATCAGGTGCCGGTCGACGTTGATGCCGGCGCGCCGGGCCGCCTCGGCGTTGGACCCGATCGCGTAGGTGTAGCGCCCGAACCGGGTCATGGACAGGGTGACGGCGCCGACGGCGGTCACCACCACCGCGATGATGACGACATAGGGCACGCCGGCGAGCTGGCCGATGCCGATGGTGGTGGTCAGCCGGAGCGGCACCCCGCGCACGTCGATCCCGCCGGTGATCAGCAGCGCCGACCCGAGGGCCATCCCCAGGGTCCCGAGGGTGACGATCAGCGGCGGCACCCTGGCCTTGGTGATCAGCACGCCGTTGACCACCCCCCAGGAGGTGCCGGCGACCAGCCCGGCGACCAGCCCGACCGCGATGGCGCCCCAGCCCCCGCCGCCGACGGCGAGCATCACCTTGGCCGCGATGACCCCGGAGAACACCAGCACCGACCCGACCGAGAGGTCGATCCCGGCGGTGATGATCACGAAGGTCATGCCGACGGCGATGATCAGCAGCCCGGAGGCGTCGGCGGCGATGTTGCGGAAGTTGAACACGGTGGCGAACTGCTGGAAGCGCAGCGCCGCGAACCCGGCCACGATGCCGAGCAGGATCAGGAACGTCCAGGTGGTGGTCTCGGTCAGCCGGCGGCGGAGCACGCCCCTGAGGCCGTCGCGGGCCGGCGCCTGCGCCCCGTCGTCCCGGGTCTCGGCCGGCGGCACCTCGCGGGTCTCACTCATTGGGGCACCCCTCTGGGGTTCCCCAAACCCCTCCTGGGCTCATGCCACCTCCTCGTTCCCGAGCGCGCCGGTCATGGCCGCGATGACCTGCTCCATGGTGGTGTCGGCGGCGCGGTAGCGGGCCACCCGGACGCCGAGCCGGAGCACCTCGATGCGGTCGGCCAGCTCCATGACCTCGGGCATGTTGTGGCTGATGAGCACGACCGCGATGCCCGAGTCGCGGACCCGGCGGATCAGGTCGCGCACATGGGCGGACTGGACCACGCCCAGGGCCGCGGTGGGCTCGTCCATGAACACGACCTTGCTGACCCAGGTGGCGGCCCGGCTGACGGCGACGCTCTGGCGCTGGCCGCCCGACAGGTTGGCCACCATGGCCCCGGTGTCCTGCAGCCCGATCCCGAGGTCGGCGAAGGCCTTGTTGGTCCGGCGGCGCATGGCCGCCTTGTCGAGGAACCCGAGCTTGCCGAGCGGGCCCGGGCGGACCAGCTCGCGGCCGAGGAACAGGTTGGCCGCCGGGTCGAGCTCGGGGGCGAGGGCGAGGTCCTGGTAGACGGTCTCGATGCCGAGCTCGCGGGCCGCGACCGGGTTGGAGATGGCGACCCGGCGGCCCTCGAACCGGATCTCGCCGCCGTCGGGGGCCAGCGTGCCCGAGAGGATCTTGACCAGGGTGCTCTTGCCGGCGCCGTTGTCGCCGACCAGGGCGGCCACCTCGCCCGGGTGGGCGGCGAAGTCGACGCCCCGGAGGGCCCGGACGCCGGCGAAGCTCTTGACGATGCCGCTCGCCTCCAGCAGCGGTTCGCTCACCGCGGGCTCCTCTCCGGTTCGAGGCTCCCGGCCGCCGGGCGTCCGACCGACCGGGCACCCCCTTGGAGTCTGTCGACCGGGGCACCCCTCGGGGTTCCCCGGACCCCTCCGGGGGCCGGGTCGGGCAGGTCGTCGATCCCGGCGAAGCGGCCGGCGGCGACGCCGGCCAGCAACGCCGCCCCGCGGGCGCCGGCCTCGGTGACCTCGGGCCAGTCGTAGGGCCCGAGCACGGCCCGCTTCACCGAGCGGACCGCCGGGCTGCGGGCCCACCCGCCGGCCAGGACCAGCCGCCGGCTCGGCCCGGCGACCGACTCGATGTGGGCCCGCAGCTCGGCCGCCCGTTCGGCCACCGCCTCCAGGGCCGCCCGCCACACCAGCGCGGGGCTGGGGTCGGCCGCCGATCCCCTCGAGCGCGGAGCGGTCGCCGAACACGTCCCGCACGGCCAGGCCCCCGCTGCCCGGCGGGGTGGCCGCCGCGGCCCGGTCGAGCTCGTCGCGTCCCTGGTCGTCGTCGACCCCGAGCAGGCCGAGGAACCGCCGGAGGGCGAGCCCGGCCCTCGAGGATCCCAGCAGGGCGTTGCGGCCGGGCAGGACGTGCCAGCCGACGGTGACGTTGGCGGCGACCAGCCGGCTGACGTCCTCGGGCGCGACCGGGGGCGGCACCGCGCGGATGAGCGCCTCGGCGGTGCCGCAGGAGTCGAACAGGTCACCGGGCCGGGTGGCGCCGGCCCCGACCGAGGCGCCGAGGTGGTCGTGGCCGGCCACGGTCAGGGTGGCCCCGGCCAGGCGGCCGAGCCGCCCGCCGGCGACCCGGCCGGCCGGGCTGCCCGCCTGGACCAGGTCGGCCAGCAGCCCGGGCGGCGCCCCGGCCCAGGTCCGGGCCTCGTCCCACCATGCCCGCCGCTCCAGGTCGAGCAGGCCGGTCCGGGAGGCCAGCGACAGCTCGGCGACCTGCTCGCCACCCAGGCCGTGGACCACCCACTCGGCCACCCCGAGCCAGCGCACCGCCCCGGCGACCTCCGGGTGGTTGGCCCTGAGCCAGGCGTACTTGGCGATCGACCACAGGGGGCGGACGGGCAGGCCGGTGCGGGCCGAGAACCGCTCGGCGCCGAGGTCGGCGCCGAGCCGGGCCGCCTCGGCCGCCCCCCGGCCGTCGTGCCAGGCGATCGCCGGCGCCACCGGCCGGCCGTGGCCGTCCAGCAGCACCCCGGTCTCGGCCATGCTGGTCACCCCGACCCCGGCCACGGGGCCGCCGGGGGCGTGCTCCAGGGCGGCCGCGGTCGCGGCCACGGCCGCCTCCAGCAGCCGCTCCGGGGCCAGCTCGGCCCCGGTCGGCACCGGGGTCCAGGGCGTCGGGGCGCTGCCGTGGGCCAGCTCGACCCCGTCGGCGGCGCGGACCACCGCGGCCTTGCACAGGGTCGTGCCGACGTCGATGCCGACCAGCAGCTCGTCGCCGCTCACGGGGCGCCTCGCTCGGCTCGGACCGGCCGCGGGGGCCGGGGGCAGGCAGCGGACCGCGGTCAGCCGGCCGCGGACCTGGCCCGGCCCGGCGGCGAACGGCACCAGCACGGTGTCGCCGCGGGCCAGCTCCAGGGCGCCGCCGCGCGTCTCCAGCCGGCCCGACCCGCCGGTCACGACCAGGACCGAGAAGGCGGCCTCGAGCGCGGCCACCGGCTCCGGGCGCAGCCGCTCGGCCCGGAAGAACGGGTCGGCGGCGGCCGGGAACAGCCGCTCGACCCCCTCGCGGGCCGGGCCGCGTCCGCCGCGCAGCCCGGCCAGCCGGGCCGGGTCCCAGCCGGAGCGGTCGACACAGCCCAGCGCCAGCTCGAAGCCGAGCCCGAGATGGCCCAGGGCGCGGCCGTCGATCGCGAAGCCCTCCCATTCCAGCAGCACCGACAGGTCGGTCGGCTCCTGGAGCTCGACCAGCAGCACCCCCTGGCCGATGGCGTGGGGCAGGCCGGCCGGGACGAGCACGGTGTCGCCGACGGCCACCGGGACGGTGTTGAGGCTGGCCAGCAGCGGCTCGACCCGCTGGCCGGCGACCAGCTCGGCCAGCCGCCCGGCGTCCATGGCCTCGCGGAAGCCCAGGTGGACCACCGGCTCGGGGACCTCGGTGCCGGCGATGACCCAGGCCTCGGTCTTGCCCCAGCGGCAGCCGAGGTGCCGGCGGGCGAAGTCGCGGTCGGGATGGCAGTGGACGGGCAGGCGCTCGCCGGCGTGCAGCAGCTTGACCAGCAGGGCGGGGCTGGCGCCGTAGGCGTCGGCGTGGTCGCGGCCGAGGAAGCCTTCCGGGTCGGCCTCGATCGCCTGGCGCAGCGTCGACCCGTCCTCCAGGCGGGTCAGGCCGTCGGCGGCCGACCCGAACGCGGACGTGGCCGAGCCCACCCAGTCCTCGGGGAGGAAGTCCCCGCCGGTCCCGGGCGTGGTACCGCGCAGCTCGTCGATGGCCGACCCGCCACGGTAGAAGCGGGGGAACCGGTTGGCGGCCAGCCGGATCGGCTTCACAGGCAGCAGTCTCGCACCAAAACGGTGGGAACAAAAGGTACTCAGCGGCAGAGCCGGCTGTGGGTCGCGGGGGTGGCGAGGGCGGGGTCGAGCGCGGCCAGGGCCAGCCAGGCGGCGCCGCCCACGCCGGTGCGCGGCCGGCCGGATCGGGCCGGAGAACCGGGCCGCGAGCAGCGTCCGCAGGGCGGCCCCCACGGGGGTGTCCCGGGTCAGGCTCCCGGCGAGGACGATCGGCGTGCCCTCGCCCTCCGCCCGGACCCGGCCGACGGTGGCCAGCCAGCGCGGCCGCGGCGCGCTCGACGATCGACCGCGCCTGCGGGTCGCCGTCGTCGTAGGCGGCGCTGACCAGGGGGGCGAGCGCCGCCAGCTGGACAGGGGGGCGCGAGTACACCGCCTGGATCACCCGGTCGATCCCGGACCGGGACGGCCCCGCCGGGACCTCGTCCGCCGTCCCGGCCGCGTCGAGGGCGGCCAGCACCGAGCCGGCGAGGCGGCCCTGGGGCTCCCCGGCGTCGAGGCTGCGCAGGGCGGCGCGGACGGCCTCACGCCCGAGCCAGAACCCCGAGCCGTCGTCGCCGAGCAGCCAGCCGTGGCCGTCGGCCGTCCGCGTCAACCGGTGGCCGGTCACCGACCCGGCGGTGGCGCCGGTGCCGGCGACCAGCACGGTGCCGTCCGGTTCGGGTGTGCCGGCCGCGAACGCGACCTCCAGGTCCGACCGGTACCCCGGGTCGCAGGTCAGGCCCGCGTCCGCCCACACCTCGGCGAACCGGGCGGCCACCACCGGGGTGCGCAGCGCCGACCAGCCGGCGACGCCGATCACCGACGCCTGGACCTGGCCGGGGTCGACCCCGGCCAGCGCCCGGCGCAGCGCGTCGCCGAGGGCGGCGGCCGCCCCGGCGGGGCGGCTGATCGGGTTGCCGCCGTCGCTGGTGCTCAGGCCGCGTTCGCGCCCGTCGGTCCCCACCACCAGGATGCGCGTGGAGGTGCCCCCGAGGTCGCCCCCGAGGACCAGCGACTCCATGGGCATGCCGCTCCAATCTCGGGGGGGTCCGTATATTGTCGCATCGACCCGGGTATGACCGGTCGGTGATCCAACCTGGGTCCCGCCGAGGGATCTCGACAGGGAGGCCAACGCTCGATGGTGGGTGCGATCAGAGCCGACGGCGGGATCGCTGGTCCTGGGGGCGCCGTCAGCGCCCGCGCCTACCTCGACGCGCTGGCGCCGATCCTGGCCGGCGTCGGCGAGCAGGCCGGGGGACCGGTGGGGGAGGCGGCCGACCTGGTGGTGGCCTCGCTCCGGGCCGGCGGGGTCGTCCAGGCGTTCGGGTCCGGGCATTCCGAGGCCCTGGCCATGGAGTTCGCCGGCCGCGCGGGCGGGTTGGTGCCGACCAACCGGATCGCCCTCCGCGACCTGGTCGTCTTCGGCGGCGAGCCGCCCGAGGTGCTCGCCGACCCCAAGCTCGAGCGCGACCCGTCGGTCGCCCGGCGGCTGTACGACCTGGCCGCGCCATCGGCGGCCGACGTCTTCGTGGTCGGCTCGAACTCGGGCGTCAACGGCTCGGTCGTCGAGCTCGCCCAGCTGGTCAAGCAGCGCGGGCACCGGCTGGTCGCGATCACCTCGTTCGCGCAGACGGCGGCGGTGGACTCGCGGCACCCGTCCGGCACCAAGCTGATCGACCACGCCGACGTCGCCCTCGACAACGGCGCGCCGTACGGCGACGCGCTGCTCCCCCTGCCCGGCGGCGGCACCGTCTGCGCGGTGTCGTCCATCACCGGCGCGCTGCTCGCCCAGCTGGTGGTGGCCGAGGTCGTCCGCCGGCTGGCCGGGGACGGCGAGGCACCCCCCGTCTACCTGTCGGCCAACGTCCCCGGCGGGGACGAGCACAACCGCGTCCTGGAAGCCCGGTACGCCGGACGCATCCGGCGCACCGCCTGACTCCCCCGAGTCGACCGCAAAGGAGCGACAGCCCATGACCACCCCGAACCAGTACTCGCGGCGGCGGTTCCTGCAGCAGGCCATGCTGGCCTCGGTGGCGGCCGGCGGCAGCTCGGTCCTGGCCGCCTGCGCCAGCGGCGGCGACGACACCGGCACCGGCACCGGCGGCGCCACCAGCGCCGAGAACCCGTTCGGGGTGGCGGCGGACGCCCCGCTGGACGTGGTCATCTTCAAGGGCGGCTACGGCGACGACTACGCCAAGTTCCACGAGGAGCTGTACAAGAAGAAGTTCAGCGGCGCCCAGATCAAGCACGCCGGCATCACCGACATCCGCCAGCAGCTGCAGCCCCGCTTCAACAGCGGCAACCCCCCGGACGTGATCGACAACTCGGGCGCCGAGCAGCTGCCGCTGGCCACCCTCGCCGACACCGGCCAGCTGGCCGACCTGACCCCGCTGTTCGACGCCGAGTCGATCGACGGCGGCACCATCAGGGACACCCTGAACCCGGTGGCGATCGAGGCCGGCGACTACGGCGGCAAGATCCTGGTGCTGAACTACGCCCTGGAGGTCTACGGCCTCTGGTACGACAAGACGCTGTTCGACGAGAAGGGCTGGCAGCCGGCCGAGACCTGGGCGGACTTCCTCGCCCTGGCCGAGGAGATCAAGGGCGCCGGGATCGCGCCCATGGCCCACCAGGGCAAGTACCCGTACTACATCCAGCAGGTGACTGATGGACATGGCCGTCAAGCACGGCGGCCTGGAGGTCGTCACCGCGATCGACAGCCTCGAGCCGAACGCCTGGAAGCATCAGTCGGTCAAGCTGGCCGCCGAGGCGCTGCTGGAGATCAAGTCCAAGGGCTACATGCTCGAGGGCACCGAGGGCCTGGACCACATCCAGTCCCAGACCCGCTGGAACGAGGGCAAGGCGGCCTTCATCCCCTCGGGCTCGTGGCTGGAGAACGAGCAGAAGAAGGTCGCGCCCGAGGGCTTCGCCACCACGGTCGCGCCGACCCCCCTGATGGACGGTTCCAAGCTGCCGTTCCAGTCCACCCGGGTCAGCGCGGCCGAGGCGTTCATCGTGCCCGCCAAGGCCAAGAACATCCCCGGCGGCCAGGAGTACCTGCGCATCATGCTGTCGAAGGAGGGGGCGTCGAAGTTCACCGAGCTCACCGCCGCCCCCACCGTCGTCAACGGCGCCGGCGAGGGCATCGACCTCACCCCGGCCGCGGCCTCCGCCACCGAGCTCGTGAAGGCCGGCGGCGACAACAACTGGAACTACTACTTCTTCGTCTGGTACTCGCCGATGCGGCCCAAGATCGAGACGGCCTTCGGTGAGCTGGCCGCCGGCCGCGTCACCGCCGACGAGTTCTGCGCCGCGTGCCAGAAAGCGGCCGACGAGACCGCCAAGGACCCGCAGACCAAGAAGCGCACGCGCAGCTAGCCGGCGAGGTCCGCCGCCCGGCGCGGAGAAGGAGTGCGATGCGACACGGTCAGACCCGGTTCATCGTGGGGTTCCTGGTCCTGCCCCTGGCGTTGTACGCGGTCTTCGTGATCTCGCCCTTCGTCCAGGCCTTCTACTACTCGCTGACCAACTGGACCGGCGTGTCGCCGCAGTTCGACTTCATCGGGCTGCAGAACTTCCGGACCCTGACGCACGACTCGCTGTTCCTGCGGGCGTTGCGCAACAACGCCGTCCTGCTGGCCGTGATGCCGCTGGCGGTGATCCTGCTGGCCCTGTTCTACGCCTTCCTGCTGAACGTCGGCGGGCGGGGATCGGGGGTCGGCGTCAAGGGGGTGCGCGGGGGCGGCTTCTACAAGCTGGCCTTCTTCCTGCCGCAGGTGCTGTCGGTCCCGGTCATCGCGGTGATCTGGGCCGTCATGTTCGACCCGACCCCGACGGGCCTGGTCAACAGCGTGCTGTCGCGCGTCGGGCTGGGGCCCGCCGGCTGGCTGGCCGACCCCAACCTGGCCCTGTACTGCGTGCTGTGGGTGCTGGTGTGGGGCAGCGTCGGGTTCTACCTGGTGCTGTTCAACGCGGCGATGTCCTCGATCCCCAGGGACATCTTCGAGGCGGCGGTGATCGACGGGGCGGGGCGGGTCGCCACCTTCTTCCGGGTCACCGTGCCGCTGCTGTGGGACACGATCCAGACCTCGTGGGTGTACCTGGCGATCCTCGCCCTCGACGTGTACGCGCTGGTCGCGGTGATGACCGCCGGCCCGGGCGGGCCCGCCAACTCCACCCAGGTGATGTCGCTGCAGATCGCCCAGAACGGCTTCCAGTTCGGCCGGGCCGGCTACGCGTCGGCGATGGGCGTCGTCCTGTTCTTCCTCACGCTGACCATCGCCGCCGTCATGCTGCGCGCCACCCGGCGCGAGCGGATCGAGTACTGAGGCCGCCATGGCTGTGACCACGCGCCACCGGCCGGAAGGACACCCCGGCGCCGACCCCGACCCGGCGGACCGGCGGCGGCCGCCCGGGCGGCGGCGACGCCGCGGTCAACGTGTTCTCCCACGTCGTCCTGATCGGCTGGTCGGTGATGGTGCTGGTCCCGTTCGCGTGGGCCCTGCTCTCCTCCGTCAAGACCTCGGGGGAGATCTTCGGCTCGCCGTGGTCCCTGCCCGAGAGCCCCCAGTGGTCGAACTTCGCCCAGGCCTGGGACAAGGGCGTCGGCCAGTACCTGCTGAACAGCGTCATCGTCGTCACCGGCGGCGTGGTGCTGACCATGCTGCTCGGCTCGATGGCGGCCTACGTGCTGGCCAGGTACCGGTTCCCCGGCAACCGGCCGCTCTTCTACCTGTTCGCCGCCGGGATGATGTTCCCGGTCTTCCTGGCCATCGTGCCGCTGTTCTTCGTCGTGCGGAACCTGGGCATGCTCTCCACCTACCAGGGCCTGATCCTGGTCTACGTCGCCTACTCCCTGCCGTTCACCGTGTTCTTCATGCACGCGTTCTTCAGGACGCTGCCGACGGCGGTCGCCGAGGCCGCGTTCATCGACGGCTGCTCGCACGCCGGCGTCTTCTTCCGGGTGATGCTGCCGATGGCCAAGCCCGGCCTGCTCAGCATCGGCATCTTCAACGTCATCGGCCAGTTCAACCAGTTCGTCCTGCCGTCGTTCCTGTCTCCCGAGAAGCCGGTGCTCGCCCAGGGCATCGCCACCCTGCTGGCCAGCCAGCGCTACGAGGGCGACTGGGGGGCGCTGTTCGCCGCCCTCACCATCGCCATGGTCCCCGTGGTGGTCGTCTACCTGCTCTTCTACCGGCAGGTCCAGACCGGCCTGACCAGCGCCACGCTCAAGTAGCCCGGTGCCCATGGAGCGCGAACCCTTCATCCACGGCGAGATCGGCTCGCAGCCGCGCTGCTGGCGGCGGGCGGTCGAGGTCGCCGCCAGCTCCCAGGCGCTGCTGCCCCGGGTGGGGGAGCGGGTCGCGGTCGTCGGCTGCGGGACGTCCTGGTTCATGGCCCAGGCCTATGCGTCGCTGCGGGAGTCCACCGGCCACGGTGAGACGGACGCCTTCGCCGCCTCCGAGCCGCCGCGCGGGCGCCGCTACGACCGGCTGGTGGCCATCACCCGGTCCGGGACCACGACCGAGGTCCTCACCCTGCTCGGGCAGGTGCGGGGGCGGCAGCCGACGCTGGCCATCACCGGCGACCCCGCCTCGCCGGTGGTCGGCGCCGCCGACCAGGCGCTGGTGCTCGACTTCGCCGACGAACGGTCGGTCGTGCAGACCCGCTTCGCCACCACCACCCTCGCCCTGCTCCGGGCCAGCCTCGGCGAGGACCTCGGGCCCGTCATCGCCCAGGCCGAGGAGGCCGCGGCGGCCGAGGTGCCCGCCGGCCTGCTCGAGCGGACCCAGTTCACGTTCCTGGGCTCGGGGTTCTCGGTCGGCCTGGCCAACGAGGCGGCCCTCAAGCTGCGCGAGGCCTGCCTGGCCTGGTCGGAGTCGTATCCGGCCATGGAGTACCGGCACGGCCCCATCGGCATCGCCGACGCCCGCAGCGCGGTGTGGTTCCTCGCCCGCCCGCCGGCGTCGTTGCCGGAGGAGATCGCGGCCACCGGCGCCCTGGTGGTGGCGCCCACCGGTGACCCCATGGCGGAGCTGGTGCGGGTGCAGCGGCTGGGTGTCGCCCTGGCCGCGGCCAAGGGCCTCGACCCGGACCGGCCACGCAACCTCAGCCGGTCGGTGGTCCTCCCGCAGCCGCCGGGCTAGGCGGGGTGCCGTCCATGACCGGCTGCGTGGTCGCCCTGGATGTGGGCGGGACGACCATCAAGGGGGCGGTGGTCGACCGTGACGTCACGGTCCTGTCCCGGCTGCGCCGGCCGACGCCGCCCCGCGACACCGCGCCGGACGAGGTCCTGGCCGCGATCCTGGCCGCGGTCGACGAGCTCGCGGCGGCGGCGCCGCCGGGCGCCGGCGTCCGCGGGGTCGGGCTGGCGGTCACCGGCATCGTCGACGAGCGGCGGGGGATCGCCGTCCACTCGGAGAACGTCGGCTGGCGGGACGTGCCCGTCCGGTCCCTTGTCGAGCAGGCCACCGGGCTGCCGGTCGGCTTCGGCCACGACGTCCGGGCCGGCGCCCTGGCCGAGTGGCGCCTCGGCGCCGGCCGCGGCCTGGAGGACCTGGTCTTCGTCCCGGTCGGGGCGGGTGTCTCCGCCGGCGTCATCGTCCAGGGGAGGCTCGTCGCCGGCGGCGGGAACGCCGGCGAGATCGGCCACGTCGACGTGGGCCACGGGGAACGGTGCGCCTGCGGAGGGCGAGGCTGTGTCGAGGCCGTCGCCTCCGCCGCCGCCGTGGCCCGCCGGTACACGGGCATGACCGGGCGGCCGGTCGCCGGCGCCAGGGAGGTGGCGGAGCGGATGGTCGCCGGCGACCCGGCGGCACGCCAGGTCTGGGCGGACGCCACCCAGGCGCTGGCCCTGGCCCTGGCCTGGACGACGGCCGTGCTGGCGCCGCAGGCGATCGTCCTCGGCGGGGGGCTGGCCCGATCCGGCGACCTGCTCTTCGAGCCGGTCCGCCAGGCCCTGGCCGGCCATCTGGGCGTGGTCCCGCCGCCCCGGCTGGTTCCCGCCGGGCTGGGTGACGAGGCCGGCTGCCTCGGCGCCGCCCTCCTGGCCTGGGAGGCCCTGGGGAGGGCGGGAGCGGCACCATGATCCTCACCGTCACCCCCAACGTCGCCCTCGACCTCACCTACCAGGTCGACCGGCTCATCCCCGGTTCCAGCCACCGGGTGCGGGTGGTGGAGGAACGGGCCGGTGGCAAGGGCGTCAACGTCGCCAGGGTCCTGCACGCCCTTGGCCACGACACCATGGTCCTGGGGTTCGTGGGTGGCGCGGCGGCCGCCGCCATCACCGCCGACCTCGCCCGGGCCGGGCTGGCCCAGGAGCTCATCGCGGTCGAGGGCCCAACAAGGCGGTCCGTGGCCGTGGTGGACGCCGGCCACGGCGAGGCGACGTTGTTCAACGAGCCGGGTCCTCCGGTGCCCGCCTCGAGCTGGGACCGCCTCGAGGCGCTGCTGGCCGCGAGGCTCCGGGACGCCGAGGGGCTGGTGGTCGCGGGAAGCCTGCCGCCCGGCGCCGGCGACGACGCGTGCGCCCGGATCGTGCGCCTGGCCGCCGCCCGGCGGGTCGCGGTCCTGGTCGACACCGCCGGGGAGGCCCTCCTCCGGGCCGCCGCGGCCGGCGCCGACATCCTGAAGCCGAACGTGCGACGAGCTGCTCGCCACCACCGGTCGCTCCGGCATCGCCGCCGGCGCGGGCGAGCTCAGGCGGCGCGGGGCCGACGCCGTGGTGGTGTCGCTGGGTCCCGACGGGATGACCGCGTTCACCCAGGACGGGTCGTGGCGGGCCGCCCCGCCGGCCCGGGTCGCCGGCAACCCCACCGGCGCCGGCGACGCCGCCGCGGCGGCCCTCGTCGCCGGAGCGGTCGCCGGCACCCCGTGGCCCGATCGGCTGCGCGACGCCGTCGCCCTCTCGGCCGCGGCCGTGGCCCAGCCGACGGCCGGCGGCTTCGACCCGGCCCTCTACCGCCGGTTCGTCCACCAGGTCCACGTGGAGGAGCACCATGCCCCTGAGCTCGACGGCTGACATCGTCGCGGCGGCGCGGCGCGACGGTCGCGGTGTCGGCGCCTTCAACGTGGTCCAGCTCGAACAGGCGGAAGCCATCGTCGCCGGCGCCGCCGAGGCGCAGGCTCCGGTGATCCTCCAGGTCAGCGAGAACACGGTGCGGTACCACGGCGGGCTCGAGCCGGTCGCCCTCGCGACCCTGGCCGTGGCCAGGCACGCCGAGGTGCCGGTCGCGGTCCACCTCGACCATGCCGAGTCGCCAGGGCTGGTCCACGAGGCGGTGCGGCTCGGCTTCACCTCGGTGATGTTCGACGCGTCCCGGCTTCCCTACGAGGCCAACGTCGCCGCCACGGCGCAGGTCGCCGCCCACTGCCACGCCCGCGCCGTCTGGGTCGAAGCGGAGCTGGGCGAGGTCGGCGGCAAGGACGGCGCCCACCGCCCGGGCGCCCGCACCGACCCCGACCAGGCGGCCAGCTTCGTGTCGGCGACAACGGTCGACGCCCTCGCCGTGGCCGTCGGCACCTCCCACGCCATGCGCACCCGCGACGCCAAGCTCGACCTCGACCTCATCCGCCGCCTCCACGCCCGCGTCGCCGTCCCCCTCGTCCTCCACGGCTCCTCCGGCGTCCCCGACGCCGACCTGGCCCGCGCCATCGCCGCCGGCATGACCAAGGTCAACATCGCCACCCACCTCAACAGCGTGTTCACCGCCGCCGTCCGCGCCAGCCTCGCGGCGGACCCGTCGGTCGTCGACACCCGCCGGTACCTCGGCAACGCCCGGACCGCCATGGCCGCCGAGGTCAGCCGCCTCCTCCAGCTGCTCGGCCAACCTCGGCCGTACCGATCGGGGCGTGTCAGACGCTTGTAACCATGGAGTGTCGACGCACAAGGCGGGGGGGCAATGCCGGATCGTTGGGTCAATCCTCATGGTTGGGGTCCACCACCACCACCAACAACGCCACCAACAACACCAGGTCGGCCATCCCCTGGCGGTCCCTGGTGGCGCCGCTGGTACGTGCTGGCCGCGGCCCTGATCACCCTCCTGGGCGTGGTCGCGTTCAGCGACGACGGGGACGCCGGCGGCCCGGCCGATCGGCCGGCAACCTCCTCGACCACCACGAGCTCCGTGCCGACCACCTCGACGGCTCCGCCGACGACCGTTCAGAAGGTCGAGGTCCCGGACATGGCCGGCATGGAGCTGGCGAGCGCGAAGGGCGCGCTCGCCGACCGGGGACTCAGGGCAACGGTCAGGTACCGGTCCACCGACCGGTCTCCTGCCGGCACCGTGATCGCCCAGTCGCGCAGGTCCGGAGCCGGGGTCCTCCCGGGCAGCAGGATCACCCTGGTGGTCGCCAAGGCGCCGCCAGCGACGACCGCTCCGCCGACCACCGCACCGCCGACCACCGCGCCACCGCCGCCGACGACCACGCCGGAACGGGACTGCGATCCGTCCTACCCCGATGTCTGCCTCGACCCCGACGCCGCGGACTACGACTGCGCGGGGGGCTCGGGGAACGGGCCCGAGTACGTCGACGGTCCGGTCCGGGTGCGTCCCCCCGACCCGTTCGACCTGGACCGGGAGGGCGACGGCTGGGGCTGCGAATCGGGCTGAGCAGCCGCCGTCCGCCCGACGCCGGTTGGTCAGACGGGCAGCAGGTCGGCGAGCAGCTTGGGCCGGGTCATGTAGGCCGGGGGGTCGACGCCCAGGGTCTGGAGGAGGGTGGGGGCGACCTCGAGGACGGACACCTCGGGACGGGTGGTGTTGGCAGGCGGCGGGCGGGTCGGGTCGTAGACGGCCAGGATCCCCTCGGGGACGTGGTAGGCGGTGGTGCCCGAGCGGTCCTCGATCTCGACGGTCTCCAGGCCCAGAGAGGCGAGCGGGCGGGGCTCGCCGGCGATGGTCACCGCGTCCGGCTGGTCGTGCAGGTTCGGCTGGCCGAAGTCGAGGGAGAAGAAGCCGTTGTCGGACCGCTTGAAGGTGAGGGGCTGGCCGCCCACCCGGACGGTGTCCAGGGCGGCGTGGAACGGGTCGGCGTAGGCGGCATCGACGACCAGGTTGAACTGGGGCAGCATGGCCGGCCGCCGCTGCCAGGCGCCCTCGCCGGGCAGGCCCATGGCCTCGAGGAACGGGGCCGGGTGGGTGAGGTACACCTGGGTCTCCAGGGTCTCGGCCATGGTCGCCCGCTGCCCCATGCTGGAGGCGATCCACAGCTGGGCGCCGGGGTTGGCGTCGACCTGGTCGGCGAGCCGCCCGATCATGTCGGCGGCCTGGCCGGTGGCCCACATGACCTCGTCGCGGAACGTCTCGACCCAGTCCTCGCCCAGCCCGAGCCGCTCGTAGTCCCCGGGGCGCTAGGCCGCCCAGTAGCGGTGCATCGCCGAGGCCACATGGTTGGTGAAGAAGGTGCTGAACCGCGGCCGTGACCGCCGCAGCTGGTGGGCGAAGATGTCGAACAGGAGCACCGACTGGAAGGTCCGGCGGCGGTTGGTCATGGCCGGCCGGCGCCGCTCGGCCAGCAGCTGCCTGCCCAGGGCGGCGTAGGTGGCCGGGCGGATCCCGAGCCGGCGGCTGTGCCGCACCACCTCCAGGGCGTCCTTCTTGGCGATGCCGGTGTCGACGTTGCGGGCCGACTCCCGGGACATGGCCAGGTTGAAGCGCTGGAAGTCGACCAGCTCCGGCGGGTGGGCCACCGGCTCGGAGGCGAAGGCGTCCGGCAGGTAGAAGGCGTAGGCGTCCAGGTCGTCGGGGGCCGGGTAGCTGTGGAGCGTCCCGCAGACCCCGACGCTGACCCCGGCGTCGTGCAGCAGCGACCAGATCGGCGGGAACCGCCGGTCGGCGACGCTGCGGTCCTGGCCGAAGCTGGCGATCATGTGCTGCTCGTCGTTGACGCCACGGTGCAGCGTCGGCCAGGTCGTCCACGGCGACAGGTGGCCCCGGTCGGCGGTCATCGACGTGTAGCAGTGCGAACCCGCCAGCACCCGGGCCAGAGCCGAGGCCGGCCGGGCCACGACGTAGTCGTCGAGGATCTCCCAGGGGACCTCGTTGAGCTCGAACACCACGATGCTTCGCCGCATTTGCCGTAACTTACGAGCATCGTGTCCGGCTCGTCCAACGGCGCGGTCGCGGTCAGGCGCCAGGCGGCTCCGGCCGATCAGGCGTCGGCCGGCCTCCGGGCCCGCACGACGGCCGAGTGGAGGCCGTCGCCGACCTGGTGGGTGAAGCTCACCGAGACCTCGGTGAAGCCGGCCGAGGCCAGGCCCGACTCGTACTCGGCCTTGGACAGCGCCCCGGCGACGCAGCCGACCCAGGCGCCCCGCTCAGCCCGGTCCTCGGGCGTCAGGGCGTCGTCGGCGACGACGTCGGTGAGGCCGATGCGGCCGCCGGGCTTGAGGACCCGGTAGGTCTCGGCGAACACCGCCGCCTTGTCGACCGACAGGTTGACCACGCAGTTGGAGATGACCACGTCCACCGTCCCGGCCGGCAGGGGGATGGCCTCGATCTGGCCCTTGAGCCACTCGACGTTGGTGGCACCGGCCTCGGCGGCGTTGCGGCGGGCCAGGGCGAGCATCTCCTCGGTCATGTCCAGCCCGTAGGCCCTGCCGGTGGGCCCGACCCGCCGGGCGGACAGCAGCACGTCGATCCCGCCGCCCGAGCCCAGGTCCAGGACCGTCTCGCCCTCGCGCAGCTCGGCCACGGCGGTGGGGTTGCCGCAGCCCAGGCTGGCCAGCACGGCCGCGCCGGGCAGGGTGTCGCGGTCGGCGGCGGTGTACAGCCGGGCGCCGAACCCGGGCGCCTCGGAGGTGGTGGCGCCGCAGCAGCCGCTGCCGCAGCCGCAGTCGGCCGGCTGGCCACAGCCGCAGCCGTCCTGGCCGCCGGCGACCCGGGCGGCGGCCGCGTAGCGGGAACGGACCTGCTCGCGCACGGTGTCGGGGTCGGTCTGGGAGGTGGTCATCGGCCGGCTCCCTGGAGGTCGACGGCGGCGGCCAGGCGGCCGAGGGTGTCGCGGTCGAGCGAGTAGTAGGCCCAGATACCGCGCTGCTCGCGTTCCAGCAGCCCGGCCTGGACGAGCTTCTTGAGGTGGTGGCTGACCGTTGGCTGGCCGAGCCCGAGCGGGCCGGTGAACTCGCACGCACAGACCGGGTCGGGGCTGGTCGCCAGCAGGTTGACGATCCTGACCCGGTGCGGGTCGGCCAGGGCCTTGAACAGCTTGGCGGTCGCCGCGGCCTCGGCGTCCGAGAGCGACGGCGAGCCCAGAGGCGCGCAACACGCCGTGGTGGCGTCGTCATCCGAGGGTTCTCCTCATATCGACAGACGTCGATGCGATGCTGCACCACAGATCGACGTCTGATCATGTATGACCGGGCTGCGGCGTTCCAGCAGCAGCACGTCGCGCCAGCGGCCGTTGAGCCGGCCCAGGCGTTCGCGGCGGCCGACCACCCGGAAGCCGCAGGCCTGGTGCAGCCGGATGCTGGGCTGGTTCTCGGGGAAGATCCCGGTCTGGACGGTCCAGATGCCGCCCCGCTCGGCCGAGGCGACCACCGCGGTCAGCAGGGCCCGGCCGACCCCTCGGCCCTGGCCGTCGGGGGCCACGTAGATGCTGTCCTCGGCCACGCCGGCGTAGGCGCAGCGGTCCGACACCGGGGCCAGGGCGGTCCAGCCCACCACCCGGCCCTCGATCCTGGCCACCAGCCGGTGCTCGGCCAGGTGGCCGGCGTCCCACGCCTCCCAGCCGGGCGCCGCGGTCTCGAAGGTGGCGTCGCCGGTGGCGATCCCGGCCTGGTAGATCGCGCGCACCGCCGGCCAGTCGTCCGGCCGCATGGCCTGGAGCTCCATGGGCGCCTCCCCGGGCGGGCGGTCCATCATCGTCGATCCTATGGTGGACGTGAGCATGACGAGTGCGGAGGTGCCTGTGGAGCACGGGGAACACGGGGATGCCGGGACCGCCCCGGCGGTCGAGGTGCGCGACCTGGTGAAGCGCTACCCCAAGGGGCGGGTGAACGCCGTGGACGGCGTGTCGTTCGCCGTCACCCCGGGCGAGGTGTTCGGGCTGCTGGGGCCGAACGGGGCCGGCAAGACGACCACCGTCGGTGTCCTCACGACCCGGGTGCGGCCCACCGGCGGGGTGGCCTGGGTGGCCGGGGTCGACGTGGCCGCCGACCCGGTGCGGGCCCGGCGCCTGGTCGCGGTCGTGCCCCAGCGCAACAACCTCGACCGGTCCCTGTCGATCCGCCAGAACCTCCTGTTCCACGCCGCCTACCACGGCGTGCCGACCGACGAGCGGGCCCGCCGGGCCGACGCGCTGCTGGCCGAGTTCGGGCTGGCCGAACGGGCCGACGACAAGCCCGACATGTTCTCCGGCGGCCAGGCCCAGCGGGTCATGGTGGCCAGGGCGCTCATGCACGCGCCCAGGGTGCTGTTCATGGACGAGCCGACCACCGGGCTGGACCCGGCGGCGCGGCTGTTCGTGTGGGACCGGGTCGCTGATCTGAAGTCGCGGGGGGTGACCATCGTGCTCACCACCCACGACATGGACGAGGCGGCCACCCTGGCCGACCGGGTGGGGATCATGGACCACGGCAAGCTGCTCGCCCTCGACAGCCCGGAGGCCCTGACCCGCGGGCTGCCCGGCCGGACCACCCTGGAGGTGGCGGTGACCCTGGATGGCACCCCCGCCGAGGAGCTGCTGGCCGCCCTGGGCGCCTTGGAGGGGGTCGAACGGGTCGAGCGGGTGGCGGCCGCCCAGGGCGGGCCGGCCGCCTTCGCCGGCGGCCCGCCAGGGATGGGCGGCCCGCCCGGCCCGCCGCCGGGCGCCGGACCGCCGGACGGCGCCGGCGGGCCCCGGGAGCTGCGGGCCCGGCTGTACGTGGCCGGCGACGCCCCCCTCATGGTCGCCCCGGTCGCCGGCCTGGTGGCCGGCCGGAAGGCCGAGCTGACCGAGGTCTCCATCGGGACCCCCAGCCTCGAGGACGTCTTCATCCACCTCACCGGGAGGGCGCTGCGATGAGCGCGACCGTCGAGCTTCCCACCACCGCCGAGCCGGTCGCGGCCAGCAAGGCCAAGGTGTTCGGGGCGGTGTTGCGCCGCGACCTGTATGTCACCTGGCGGGAGCTGCCGGTGTTCCTGGCCCAGGTGGTCCTCCAGCCGCTGTTCCTGCTGTTCGTGTTCGGCCGGGTGCTGGCCGATCTCGGCTTCACCCAGCCCGGCTACACCGAGGTGCTGTTCCCCGGCATCGTGGCCATGACCGCCGTGCTCACCGCGCTCCAGAGCACCGCCTTCCCGCTGGTGATCGACTTCAGCTTCACCAAGGAGATCGAGGACCGCCTGCTCGCGCCCATGCCGGTCGGCATGGTGGGGGTGGAGAAGATCGTGTTCGCGGCCATGCGCGCGCTGGTGGCGGCCACCATCATGTTCCCGATCGGCATCCTGGTCCTGGGCTCCATCCCCTGGCGGGCCAGCGGCGTGCCCCTGCTCGTCACCATCCTGCTGCTCGGCTCCCTGGTCGGGGCGGCCCTCGGCCTGATCCTGGGCACGGCCGTGCCGGTCAACCGGATCAACGTCATGTTCGCCCTGATCCTCACCCCGCTGCTGTTCACCGGGGCCAGCCAGTACCCGTGGACCTCGCTCGACCAGCTCCGCTGGTTCCAGGTCGTGACCGCCCTCAACCCCCTCACCTATGTCAGCGAAGGCATGCGGGCCGCCCTGGAACCCTCCGTCCCCCACATCCAACCCTGGATCTCGGTGCTGGTCCTGACCGCCGCCCTGGCCGCGTTCACGGTCATCGGCATCCGGCTGTTCCTGCGCCGGGCCATCGACTAGCTACGCTGGCCCCGGCGTGACGGCTTGCGTTGACCCCTCCAGCTACGAGCGTAAGGACGTGGGCTGAGGAGACTCGAGCCTGCGCTGTGGTGTCGCGACGCTGTTTACTGAGTAGATGCACGCGAAGCGCCCGGCCGAGGCACCGACGGACCCGGTTCTGACGCCGCGGCTCGTCCTGACGCCGGTCGGTCCCGACGATGTCAACGACCTGCTCCTCTTGTACAGCGATCCGGAAGTCGCCTATTGGACCGGCCCCTGGACCCGCGTGGCTGTGGAGGCATGGGCCGCGGACATGGCGGCCCGGTGGACGGCGGACGGGGTCGGCAAATGGATGGCGCGCGACCGATCGGACGGGTCGCTCGTCGGGCGCGGTGGCTTCACCCGTTTCGACCTCGACGGCGAGACGGTGCTCGAGCTCGGCTGGGCGGTGCGCGACGCCCGCACGGGCCGCGGCTATGCGACCGAGCTTGGCCGGGCGGCGCTCGCCTGGGCCGTAGAGCACCAGCCCGACCTGACGGTGGCGGCGTTCACAGAGGTGCACAACCGTGCCTCGCGGGCGGTCATGGAGCGGCTCGGGATGCGACCGGCGGGCATCATCCGACGTGAGGGACTCGTCGAGGGCCGGACCGGCGTGCACCCGGACGCCCCCTTCGCTCTGTACCGACTCTGAGGTCCTGGCGACCAGTGCAACGCGACCAGCCGTTCGTCGAGTACTGGGTCCCTGGGTTCCCGCTCTGTGAGAACCTTCCCTAGGTCTTCCAGCGACAAGCCACCCAGCAACCATGAACATCACGATCCACGGCCGCAGTACTAGGGGACCGGTCTGGTAGCCGGTTCAGGTGGGTTGCCACTTGCTCGGGGGATGGTTGGCGTCCTGCCTGGTCTGGGCCCACCTGTCCCAGCAGCCTTGTCCGTGACCGTGACTCCGACCCGCAGGTGTGCTGCAAGGCCTTCCCGGTCTACACCGCCGCTGGCCGGTTCGCCAAGCCCGCGTTCCGGCTGGACTTCGACCAGGGCGTGCTCACCTGCCCCAACAGCGTCACGATGCCGTTTGCCCCAGGCGGCAAGGTCCAGCCCCCGCAGCGGTCTGCAGCCAGCTCGGAGCCCGTTCGTGGTGGGCGTGGGGCGAGCGGCGCCCGGGACACACCCGGCCGGCCCGTCATGGGGTCGACCGGTCGGGGTTGCGGTTGGTGGGGTCGCCGGGTCAGGCGGCGGCACGCGTGTTTTCGATGCGGTGGGGTGGCGGCCAGCCGGCCATCGGGGTCGCGGGTCAGCCGCCAGCCGCCCTCATGGACCGCCCGATGGTGGGCCCGGCACAGCAGGGCCAGGTTGGCCAGGTCGGTGGGGCCGCCGTGGAGCCAATGGCGGAGATGGTGGGCTTCGCACCAGGCCGGGGGCCGGTCGCAGCCGGCCACCGCACAGCCGCCGTCGCGGACGACCAGGGCGGCGCGTTGGGCGGGGGTGACGACCCGGCTGGTCCGGCCGACCTCCAGTGGTTGGGTGGGGGCGCCGCCCAGGGTCGGGGGGAGCCGGGTCGCCGCTGTCCGGCAGCCAGCCCGCCAGGCTGCCATCGTCGCCGTGGCGTCCGTGGATGGGTGGTGTGGTCCGGTGGCGGGTGACCAGGACCCGGGTGACGGCGCCGTCGCAGGCCAGCCGCCGGCAGGTCTCGGGGTCCAGCGGCCAGGGCCCGCCGGCCTCCCCGCCCAGCCCATCGGGTGGCCGAGGAGGCTGTCCAGGTCCACGGTGACCAGCAGCTGGGGCCGGACCCCACCGCTCTGGGGGAGCTGGCCGCTCTCGAGGGTGCGGCGGGCCAGCTCGGTCAGGGCATCGGCCCGACGCTGGCCACCGCTGCGCGCATCGTGCGGCGTCTGGTGGGGCGGGCCAACGGCTCCAAGGCGGCCAGCAGGGTCTGGCCGGCCTCGGGGTCCAGCAGCCCGTTGATGGCGACCATGCCCTCCCAGGTCGGCGACAGCCACAGCCCCCGCCGCTGATGGCGCCGCTCGGCCTGGGCGTCGGCACCGTCAGGGTCGGCGACCAGCCGCAGATGGGCAACCACCCGTCGCAGCCGGGGCGGGTCCAGCCGGCGGGCCGCCTCCACCAGCACCGGTTCGGCCTCGGCGGCGACAGTGGTCGGGTAGATCCTGGGTGCCGTGGGCGAGCACGCTGGGCGTGGGCCGGGGAGATGGCTCCCCTCGGTCAGGGCCTGGCCGGTCTGCGGTCAGGGGGCCGCGGTACAGCGCCCGAGCGGTCCGCACACAGCTGGCGGCCGCGCCGGCACTCATGCGCAGCCGGCGCCGCAGCCACCCAGCGGTGGAGCCGGCCTGGACGCCCTCCTCGGCCCCGGCGGCCCCCCGGGCGTCCAGGCCCGCCAGTTCGGCCAGCCAGTGGCCTTCCAGGCGGTCCATGAGCCCCCGAAACACCAGGACCCGCTCGGCCCGGGTGGCGTCGGCTCAGCCGGTCCGGGTCCTGGGCGGCCAGGTCCTGGAGCTCGGCGACCAGCGCCGCAACCCAGCCGTTTTCCCGGCCGGCTGCCTGGTCGAATGTGTGTTCGAGTCCATGGCGGCAACCTATCAGCCCCGCACTCCAGAGCGCAAGCACCACCACCACATCTGGGGACAACTTCTCCCACCGAACCGGGTCGCCGCAGCGTGCCCACCGGGTCCAGGCCAACCCCCGCGCCAGGCAACTGCATGGGGCCCGACACCCGAGACCACCATGCCAGCTCCCCGCACCGGACCCGACGGCACCCCGGCCCGACCCGACGCCGGCCATCCAAGTCCCCTCAACCCGGATACCCGACCGGCTCCCTAGCCGGAGACGGTCAGGCCCTGGGAGGAGGCGACCAGGCGGTCCCGGACCGCCGGGCCGGGGCGGACCCCGGCCAGCTCCAGGGCCTCCAGGGCCGCGCCGACCACCGGCTTGCAGGTCAGGTGGACCGGCGTCGCCCGCGGGGCCACCTGGTGGAGGACGTCGGTCAGGGTCGTCTCCAGCAGGTGGTTCCTGCCCTGGAACAGGCCACCGGCCAGCACCACCTCGAAGGCCTCGCGGTGCAGGCCGAGCCGGTTGGCGACCACGGCGGCCGACTCGCCCAGGGCCACCCCGGCCCGGAGCACGATCGACCGGCAGGCCCCGTCGCCCGACTCGGCCTCCTGGAGCACCAGCGGCGCCGCGGCGGGCAGCGGGACCAGCCCGCGGCTCAGCCCCTGCAGCAGCTCCTCGGGGGAGGCGCAGCCGGCGAGCGGGGGCAGCAACCGGGACAGCGTGGTCTTCGGCCCCCGGCCGGTCAGGGCGTCGGCGACCGCGCGGACGGCCTCCTCGGCGACGTCGGTCGCGCTGCCGAAGTCGCCGTACATGGGGCCGAGCCCGAAGGTGCGGAAGGTGCGCCCGGCGGCGTCGCGGCCGGCGGCGACATGGCCGGTCCCCGCGATCACCACCACCCCGACCGGCCGGCTGGCCCCGGCGCGGAGGGCGATGAACGAGTCGTTGTCGAGCGTCCTCGGCCCGGCCAGCCCGAGGGGGTCGAGCAGGCCGCCCAGGATCGGCCGGTCCGAGTCCCAGTCCAGCCCGGCCAGGCCGAAGGCGCTGGCGGCCAGGTCGTCCGGCCCCACCTGGGCGACGGCCAGGGCGCCGCTGACCGCCTCGGTGAGGGCGGCCCCGGCCGCCTCCAGCCCGGTGTCCTCCCAGTTGGAGCGGCCGCTGGAGGCGAACCCGAGCACCTCCCCGCGTTCGTCGGCCACCAGGGCGTGGGTCTTGGACCCCCCGCCGTCGACCCCCAGGACCAGCCTCACCCCGCCCGTCCCCTGGCCGAGGCGTAGGCCTGCTCCACGACCTGCACGACGACCCGGCCGTCCTCCCCGCTGGGGCGGGGCTGGCGGCCGGCGGCGACCGCCTCCACGAACTCGGCCAGCTGGGCCGAGTACATCGGCTGGGTGCAGTGCTCGTAGCCGGGCGGCGGCTCGGTCATCTCCCAGACGCGGGCGTAGCCGCCGGTGCCGTACAGCTCGGTGTCGGCCTCCAGGCCGCCCAGGTGGGGCTGCCACCAGCCGGACTCGACCACCGAGTTGGTGTCGTTGGACCAGGTCACCAGGAGCACGGCGTCGTCGTCCACCCGGTAGCCGCCGTAGCGGGTGCCGACCACGGCGCAGACCCGCACCGGTCGCGGGTCGCCCAGCAGGTAGCGGGTGGTGTCGATGGCGTGCACGCCCATGTCCTGGAGGGCGCCGCCGCCGGCCAGCTCGGGGTCGGTGAACCACCCGGACGGGCCCCAGCCGGCGTGCACCCCGTAGCTCCGGGTCTTGACGACCTCGCCCAGCTCGCCGGCCTCGACCCTGGCCCGCAGCGCCCGGACGTCGGGATGGAACCGCCAGCAGTGGGCCACCATCAGCCACGCGCCGCCGCCGCGGGCGGCCGCGACCATCGCGTCGGCCTCGGCCAGGGTGCGGGCCATCGGCTTCTCGACCAGCACGTGCCGGCCCGCCTCCAGGAAGGCGACGGCCTGGGCGGCGTGGAGGGCGTTGGGGGTGGCGATCACGACCGCGTCGACCTCGGGGTCGGCGGCCAGGGCCCGCCAGTCGGTGGTGACCCTGGGGATGCCGTGGCGCTCGGCCAGCCGGTGCAGGGACGGCTCGCGCCAGTTGGCCGCCGCCACCAGCTCGGCGCCCGGGTGCTCGAGCACCGCCCGGGCGTGGAAGTCCATGACCCAGCCGGTCCCGAGCAGCGCGATCCCGAGGCGTTCCTGTCCGGCGGCCGTCAACCCTTGACCCCGGTGAGCGTGACCCCTTCGACGAACACCTTCTGGGCGAAGAAGAAGACGATGATCACCGGGATGGTGAACAGCAGGGCGCCGGCCATCTGGAGGTTCCACAGCACCCCGCGCGACAGGGTCGTCAGCTGGGTCAGGGCCACCGCCAGCGTCCAGCTCTCGGGGCTGTTGCCCGCGTACAGCAGCGGGTTGAAGAAGTCGTTCCAGGAGTAGAGGAACTGGAACAGCGCCACCGCGGCGATCGCCGGCTTGGCCAGCGGCACGATCACCCTGGTCAGGATCTGGAGGTCGCTGGCCCCGTCGACGCGGGCGGCGTCCGACAGCTCCTGGGGGATGGTCATGAAGAACTGGCGCAGCAGGAAGATCGAGAACGCGTCGCCGAAGAACAGCGGGATGATGAGCGGCTTGAGCGAGCCCACCCATCCCAGCCGCACGAAGATCACGTACAGCGGGACGACCGTGACCTGCGGGGGCAGCATCAGGGTGGCCAGGACGAGCAGGAAGGCGGTCTGGCGGCCGCGCCAGCGCAGGCGGGACAGGGCGTAGGCGACGGGGATGCTCGACAGGATCACCCCGACCGTGGCCAGCACGGCGTAGGTGAGGGTGTTGAAGGTGTAGCGCACGAACGGGAAGGCCCGGAACACCTCGGTGAAGTTCGACCACTGGAACGGGTCGGGCCAGAGGGTGGCCGTCAGCGCCTGCTGGTTGGTCATGAGCGCGGTGGCCAGGATGAACACGAACGGGACCAGGAACGCGATCGACAGCACGATGGCCACCGAGTGGTTGGCGATCGACAGCAGGAGGCGGCGGCGGCGGATCGCGGGCGGCACCGGCCGGCGTGCGGCCGCGGCGCCGGCCGCGGTGGGGGCGGGGATCGCGGCTATTTGAACCCCCCTTGGTAGTGCACCCAGCGCCGGGAGCTGCGGATCAGCACCAGGGTGCAGGCCATGATGACCAGGAACATGACCCAGGACAGGGCGGCGGCGTAGCCCATGTGGAAGCCCTCGAAGCCCTGCTGGTAGAGGTAGCTGGTGTAGAACAGCAGCGAGTCCTGCGGGTAGCCGATGGGGTTGTCCAGGCCGGTGGCGTCGCCGGACTGGGACACCACGAAGGCCTCGGTGAAGTACTGGAAGCCGCGGATCACGCCGATGACGACGGCGAAGAAGATCACCGGGGAGATCATCGGCAGGGTGACGTGCCGGAACCGCTGCCAGGGGCCGGCCCCCTCGAGCTCGGCCGCCTCGTAGAGTTGCGTGGGCACGTCCAGGAGCGCGGCCAGGAACAGGATCATGGTCTGCCCGACCATCCACAGGCCGAGCAGCAGCAGCCCCGGCTTGGTCCAGGCCGGGTCGTAGAACCACAGCGGCTCGGGCAGGTGCAGGAAGCCGAGGATGCGGTTGACCGGCCCGCCCGGGTTGAGCAGGAACACCCAGGCGACGGCGGCCGCGACCAGCGGGACCATGGTGGGCAGGAAGAAGATCGTCCGGTAGACCGACAGGCCCCGCCTGACCCTGGTCAGCACGGTGGCCGCCCCGATGGCGAAGACGACCTGGAGCGGGACCAGGAAGACGATGATCCAGATGGTGTTGCGCACCGCCGGCCAGAACTGGGCGTCGCCGGTGAACATGAACCGGTAGTTGTCGAGGCCGACCCAGACGGGGTCGCTGAGGATGTCGTACTGGGTGAAGGAGAAGTACAGGCTGGCCGCCATCGGGTAGACGTAGAAGAGGCTGAACCCGACGATCCACGGTGACAGGAAGGCCAGCGCGACCAGCTGGCGGTGCCGGGCCGAGCGCCGCCGGCGGCGGCGGCGCTCGGCGGCGCGGGCCTGCTCGGAGGCGGCCGGGGGCCGCTCCGCGACGGTGGCCATCGGTCGCTCCTAGCCCAGCTGGAGCTGCTTGGCGATCTGGGTGTCGAGCTGCTCGAGGCCGCTCTGGAGGTCGGGGACCTTGCCGGCCTGCCACTTCTGGCCGAAGGTGCCGAACAGGTCCTCGTCGACCTGGCCGATCGGGGTGAGCGTCTTGTAGGTCGACTTGGGGTGCTTGAAGATGTCCATGAAGGTCTTGAAGTGCGGGTCGGAGGCCAGCTCCGAGGTGGCCAGGGCGTCGTTGGTCGAGGGGACGTTCCTGAGCCCGTCGGCCAGCTTGGTCAGCGCCCCCGAGTCGGTCGACATGTACTTGACCAGCAGCCAGGACTCGGCCGCGTGCTTGACGCCCTTGGGGATGCCGATGATGGTGCCGCCGACCTGCCCGGACCCGTACAGGTCGGTGCGGTCGTCGGCGGTCGGGGGCGGCGCGGTGGCGTAGTTGACCTTGGACTTGTCGGCGGCGATGAAGGCCGTCCGCCACTCGCCGTCGATCATCATGGCGATCTTGCCCTGCTCGAACCCGTGGGCGGCCGACCACTCCGAGTCGCCCCCGCCGAGCTTGGCGGCGAACTTCTGCAGCTTGTCGTAGCCGATCGAGTCGACGAACGACTTCTGCCACTGGAGCATCTTGGCCCAGTTGGGGTCGGTGGCCAGCGACGGCTGGCCGGACTGGTCGTACCACTTGGCGTCGTAGCCGCGGCCGTAGACGTTCACGGTGTTGCCGCTGTAGAAGCCGAGCAGCGGCATGTACCCGGCCACCTTGATGCTGCCGTCGGCGTTGTACTCGGTCAGCTTCTCGGCCGCGGCGGTGAGCTCGCTGAGGGTCTTGGGGGGCTCGGTGATCCCCGCCTTGGCCAGCAGGTCCTTGTTGAAGTAGAGGCCGTAGGCGTCGGTCAGCATCGGCAGCACGCACTGGACGTTCTCGAACTGGGTGTAGCTGAAGATCGCCGGCGGCCACATCGCCGCCTTGTCGACCTTGTCGTTGGCCAGGTACGGGTTCAGGTCCTGCATCGCGCCCGTCTTGCAGTAGCGGGCCGAGTTGGCCGGCGTGAACGAGATCGCCATGTCCGGCGGGGTGCCGCCGTTGATGGCCCGCAGGATGGCGGCGTCGTCCTTGCCGCCGACATGCTTGACCGTCATCCACGGGTACTTCTGCTTGATCGACTGGAGGACGCCGGTCGTCACGTCGAACTCGCGCCCGGAGAAGTTGCTCCAGACGGTGAGCGTGAGCGGGTCGTGCTGGGCGTTGGGGTCGATGCTGGCCGCCGGGGTGGAGTCGTCGCCTCCACCACCGGCGGTGCAGGCGGCGGCGAGCAGTGCCAGTGCCAGGAGACCGATGAGCCGTCGTCGCATGGGACACCCCTTTCCGGAGGGCGGACGGTGCTGGCGTTCGCTGGGCTTCAGACCACGAGCTCCTTCCGGTCGAGCATGGTCGCGGGATCGAACAGGTGGCGCTGGGCGACGGCCAGGGCGGTGGCGACGGCCCCCTGGAGCACGGCGTCCTCGCCCAGCGCCGACACCGCCAGGCGGGGCCGCATGGGGGAGAGGGCGCGCAGCTCCCGCTCCACCGGGCCGAGCAGCAGGTCGGCGTTGCCGCCGACCCCGCCGCCGAGGATGACCAGCTCCAGGTCGACCACCGCGGTGACCACGGCGAGGCCGAGGGCGAGGCGCCGCGCCTCGCCCTCGACCACCCGTCCGGCCGGCGGGTCGCCCCGGCGGGCCAGCCCGAACACCTTCTTGGCGGTGAGCGACCCGCCCATGCCGGCCGCCCTGGCGGCCCGGACCACGGCGGTGCCGTTGACCGCCTCCTCGAAGGCGCCGCGGCGCCGCACCTGGCGGTCGTAGGGGTCGGCGCCGATGGGCAGGTAGCCGACCTCGCCGGCGGCGCCGCCGGCGCCCCGGTAGAGCTTGCCGTCCAGCACCAGGCCCATGCCGACGCCGGTCCCGACCGAGAGGAAGCCGAAGTTGCGGACGCCCCTGGCCAGGCCCCGCCAGCGTTCGCCCTCGGCGGCCAGGTTGACGTCGTTCTCGACCCCGATGCGGCTGCCGAGCTCGTCGCGCAGCCGCAGCAGCAGCCCCTGGCGGCCCCAGCCGGGCAGGTTCGGGGCCAGGGTGACGGCGCCGCGGGTCGGCTCGAACACTCCCGGGCTGCCGACGGTGACGTGGTGGACCTGGTCCCAGCCGATCCCGGCCTCGGCGGCCAGCCCGTGGGCGATGGCGCCGAGCTGGCCGATCAGGGTGCGGGCGCTGGAGGCGCGGGCCGGCTCGTCGCGGCGGGCGACCACGGTCCCGGTGATGTCGGCCAGGGCGGCGCGGACCCGCCGGCGGCCGACGTCGATGCCGACCACCCAGCCGGCCGAGGGGTTGAGCTCGTACAGCACGGCGCTGGGCCCGGGCCGGCCGCTGGAGCGGCCGACCTCCCGGACCAGGTCGGCGTCGAGCAGGGCGGTGAGGCCGAGCGAGACGGTCGGCTTGGACAGGCCGCTGTCCCTGGCCACCTGGGCCCGGGAGACCGGCCCGGTGTGCTGGATGTGCTCCAGGATCGTGCGGGCGTTGATGGCCCGCAGCAGGCTGGGCGTTCCCACCGTTGGCGGCCGCTCGGGCACGGGGTCTCCCTGTTATAGTTAGGAAACCTTCCTCACGTCCGCTCATTATCGACGGCGACCCTGGGAAGTCAACCCCGGCCCACAGGAGGACGACATGGCCGAGCTTGCCCTGCGCGGCGGGGCGCCGGTCCGGCCGCAGGGCTACCCGGCCTGGCCGGTGCACGACGAGCGCGACGTCGAGGCGGTGGCCGAGGTCGTCCGCGGCGGCCGCTGGGGCGGCTTCCCCGAGCCGGGCCCGCTGGCCGCCTCCTTCGCCGCGCGCTTCGCCGCCTACCAGGGGTCGCGGCACGGGGTGGTGATGGTCAACGGCACCGTGACCATGGAGGTCGCCCTCAAGGCCCTCGGGATCGGCTGGGGCGACGAGGTCATCGTCCCCGCCCTGACCTTCGCGGCCACGCCGTACGCGGCCATGGCGGCCGGCGCCCTGCCGGTCTTCTGCGACGTCCTGCCCGGCACCCTGACCATCGACCCCGACCAGGTCGAGGCGGCGGTCACCCCCCGGACCCGGGCCATCATGCCGGTCCACCTCGGCCACCAGATGGCCGACATGGACCGGGTCGCCGAGATCGCCCGGCGCCACTCGCTGGCCCTGGTGGAGGACTGCGCCCACGCCCACGGCCAGCGCTGGCGCGGCCGCGGGGCCGGCTCCTTCGGCGAGTTCGGGTCCTTCAGCCACCAGTCGACCAAGCTCCTCACCGCCGGGGAGGGTGGCAGCCTGCTCACCGACGACGCCGACCTGGCCCGCCGGGCCCACTCGCTGATCGACTGCGGGCGGGCCAAGGACCCCGACGAGAAGGAGTTCACCTTCGGGGCCAACTACCGGCTGGGCGAGCTGCACGCGGCCCTGCTCCTGTCGGCCCTGGAGCGGCTCCCCGGCCAGCAGGCCGAGCGGGCCGAGGCCGCCGGCTGGTTCCAGGAGCTGGCCGCGGGGCTCGAGGGCGTCCGGCTGCTCCCGCCCGACGCCCGCATCACCCGCTGGAGCTTCTACCGCTACATCGTGCTGATCGAGCCGGAGGCCTTCGCCGGGGCCACCAACCGGCGGGTCTGCGAGGCGCTGGAGGCCGAGGGGGTCGGGGCCTGGGAGGGCTACGAGCCGATGAGCCGCTACGACCTGTTCCAGCCGGGGCTGTCGCGCCTGCCGGTGGCGGTCGAGCACGCCGCCCGGCTCGACCCGGCCCGGATGTCGTTCCCGGTGGCCGAGGACGCCGGGCTGCGGCGGACGGTGTACCTGGACGAGAACGTCTTCCGGGCCGGGCGGCGCGGGATCGAGGACGCCGTCGAGGCCCTGGCCAAGGTCCAGCGCCACGCCGGCGAGCTGGCCGGCTAGACGCCGGATCCCGGGTTACAGCCCTCCTTGAGCCGCCTCAGTCGCCCGGGGAAGAAGCGCGGCAGGTAGGGCCGGCTGGCCTCCAGCAGCGCCTCCAGCAGGGGGGCGGCGACCCGGTAGGAGCCGACCAGGGGGTTGGCCAGCAGGGCCTTGCGGGCCACGGCCCGGTCGCCGGTGACCGCCGCCTCCACGGCCAGCCGCTCGTACGCCTTGGCCTGCTGCACCAGGCCCAGGAGCTCGGGGGCGAGGGGGGCCAGGGGCAGCGGGTGGGCGCCGTCGGCGTCGACCCGGGCCGGGACCTCGACCACCGCGTCGTCGGGCAGGCCGGGCAGGGCCCCGTCGTTGCGGACGTCGACCACCTGGGTGTCGCCGGTGCCGGCGTGGAGGGAGGCGATGAGGGCGGCCGCGGCCTCGCTGTAGAAGGCCCCGCCGCGCCGCTCCAGCAGCTCCGGCTTGGTGTCGAGGGCCGGGTCGCGGTACAGCTCCAGCAGCCCCCGCTCGATCCCGGCCACCTGCTCGGCCCGCGAGGGGCCGCGCCGCTGCTCGTCGAGCACCTCGGCGGTGGCGTAGTAGTAGCGCAGGTAGGTCGAGGGGACGGCCCGGAGGTCCTCCAGCAGCGCCACCGGCAGGCCCAGGTCGGCGGCCAGCTCGCCGCCGTGGCGCTCCAGCAGCGCTCCCAGCCGGTCGGTCCCGTCGACCCGGACGGCCCGCTCCCAGGTCAGGTGGTTGAGGCCGACGTGCTCCAGCTCGACCCGGCCGGGGGCCACGCCCAGCAGGGCGGCGAAGCGGCGCTGGAAGCCGATGGCCGAGTTGCACAGCCCGATGGCGCGGTGGCCGTGGTCGAGCAGGGCCTGGGTGACGATGCCGACCGGGTTGGTGAAGTCGACGAACCAGGCGCCGGGGGCGGCGCGGCGGGCGGTCTCATCGGCCAGCTCGAGCACCACCGGGACGGTGCGCAGGGCCTTGGCGAAGCCGCCCGGCCCGGTCGTCTCCTGGCCGACGCAGCCGAACTCCAGGGGCAGGGTCTCGTCCACCAGCCGCATGGCCTGGCCGCCGACGCGCAGCTGCACGACCACGAAGTCGGCGCCGTCGATGGCGTCCTCGCGCCGGCCGGTCCGGCGCAGGCTGCCGCCCCAGCCGGCCCGGGCCAGCATGCGCCCGGCCAGGCCGCCCACCACCTCGAGGCGCTCGGGGTCGACGTCGAACAGCACCAGCTCGTCGACCGGGAGCCGGTCGGACCGGGTGGCCAGGCCCTCGACCAGCTCCGGGGTGTAGGTGCTGCCGCCCCCGACGACCGCGATCTTCAGGCCCATGCCGGCCCCTTTCTCTCGCGCTCGGTTGGCTGTTATGGTGCAGCCATCATGAGTAGGTTAGGAAAGTTTGCTTACTCTACCGCCGCGGCGGTGCTGGCCGTCGACGGGGGCAACTCCAAGACCGAGGTGGCCCTGGTCGACGCGGCCGGCGGCGTGCTCGGGGCCGCCCGCGGGCCCGGGACCTCGCACCACCACCTCGGGGTCCCGGCCGCCATGGAGGCGCTCGAGGAGCTGGTCGCGGCCGCCTGCCAGGACGCCGGCCTCCCGGCCACCGGGCGCCCGCTGGCCGAGGTCGGGGTCTGGTGCCTGGCCGGCCTCGACTTCCCGGCCGACGACGAGGCGCTGGGACCGGCGGTCGCCGGCCGGCGCTGGGCCCGCGAGGCGCTGCTGCACAACGACGTGTTCGCGGTCCGGCGGGCCGGGAGCGACCGCACCTGGGGGGTCGGGGTGGTGGTCGGCGCCGGCATGAACTGCGTCGGGGTCGCCCCCGACGGCCGCGAGGTGCGCTTCCCGGCCATCGGGGAGCTGTCGGGGGACTGGGGCGGCGGCCGCGACATCGGCGTGGCCGCCGTCGGCGCCGCCCTGCGCGGCGAGGACGGCCGCGGGCGGCCGACGACCCTGACCCGCCTGGTCCCCGGCTGGTTCGGCCAGCCCAGCGCCCTGGCCCTGGTCGAGGCGCTGTTCCTGGGCCGGGTCGACCGGCGGCGGGTGCTGGAGCTGGTCCCGCTGGTGTTCGCCGAGGCCGACGCCGGCGACCCGGTCGCTGCCGGGATCGTCGCCCGGCAGGTGGACGAGGTGGTGGCCGTGGCCGGGGCGGCGATCGGACGCCTCGGCCTGGCCGGCACCGACGTCGACGTGGTCCTGGGCGGCGGCCTGTTCCACCGCGACGCCCCGGCCTTCCTCTCCCAGATCCGGTCGGGGATCGCCGCGCTGGCCCCGGCGGCCCGGCTCACCCAGGTCAGCGCCCCGCCGGTGGTCGGGGCGGCCCTGCTCGGCCTGGACCGGCTCGGCGCCCCCGCTGGAGCCGCCGAGCGCCTCCGTGCCACCCTCACCCATGATCGTCTAGGCGCACTCCGACCGGTCGCGGCCTCGAACCGCTGAGGAGGCAGAGATGGGCAGGATCGTCCTCGAGCAGGTGAGCAAGGAGTTCCCCGGCGGCGTGCAGGCCGTGCGCGAGGTGTCGCTGGAGATCGAGAACGGCGAGTTCATGGTCCTGGTCGGCCCGTCGGGCTGCGGCAAGACCACGATCCTGCGCATGATCGCCGGCCTGGACGAGGTCACCAACGGCGAGATCACCATCGGCGACCGGGTGGTCACCGACGACAAGCCCAAGGACCGCGACATCGCCATGGTGTTCCAGAACTACGCCCTGTACCCCCACATGACCGTCGAGCAGAACATCGGCTTCGGCATGCGCCTGCGCCGGACCCCCAAGCCGCTGGTCAGCCAGCGCGTCAACGGGGCCGCGGAGATCCTGGCCCTGCTCGACTACCTGGCCCGCAAGCCGGCCGACCTGTCCGGCGGCCAGCGCCAGCGGGTGGCCATCGGGCGGGCCATGGTGCGCGAGCCGCAGGCCTTCCTGATGGACGAGCCCCTGTCCAACCTCGACGCCAAGCTGCGGGTGCAGATGCGGGCCGAGCTGGCCCGGCTCCACAAGCAGCTCGGCACCACGATCGTGTACGTCACCCACGACCAGGTCGAGGCGATGACGCTGGGCACCCGGGTGGCGGTGGTCCGCGACGGCCTGCTCCAGCAGGTCGACACGCCCCAGATGCTGTTCCACCACCCGGCCAACCTGTTCGTGGCCGGGTTCATCGGGTCGCCGACGATGAACCTGGTCGAGGCCACCGTGACCGGCGACAAGCTCGAGTTCGGCGGCCACCGCCTGCCCGTCCCGCCCGGGACCAGCCTGGAGGACTACAACGGGCGCAAGGTCATCCTCGGCATCCGCCCCTCGGACTTCGAGGACGCCGGCGTCTGGCGCGACGAGCGGCTGCCGGTCATCGAGGTGACCGCCGAGGTGGTCGAGGACCTCGGCTCCGAGGCCCACGTGCTGTTCGGCGTCGAGGCCCCGCCGGTGCAGGTCGAGGGCGTGGACGAGGACCCCGAGGCCGGCGACGCCCATCCCGCTGGTCGCCGCCGAGGGGACCAGCGTGTTCACCGCGGCCGTGGACGCCCGGTGCGCCGCCCGGACCGGGGACACGGTGCGGCTGTCGGTCAACCCGGCCCGGTTCCACTTCTTCGACCGCGACAGCGGCCGGGTCATCCGGGCCCGCCCGCTGCCGGAGGCGGCGCCGAGTTGAGCTCGGCCGGCGCGACCCTGGCCGATAGCTGGCCACGGCCGGTCCGACCGGCCGTGGCCCTCGCCAGCCGGCGGCACGCGTGGTCTGATCTCCCCCTCGTCGTCTCGGAGCTGGAGGTGGGGCCGGTGGCCAGGATCGTTGTCGGGGTGGACGCGTCGCCTGGGGCGCTGCGGGCGCTGGCCTGGGCGGCCGACGAGGCCCGGCTGCGGCTGGCGTCGCTGCAGGTGGTGCACGCCTACCACGCGCAGGCGCTGGCCGCGCCGCTGTACTTCCCCTCCATGGAGGCCCTGCCCGGCCAGGCCGCCGCCGCCGGCGCCAGGCCGCCCGAGGAGGAGGCGGCCGAGACCCTCGAGCAGCGGGCCCAGTTCCAGGCGTCGGTCCGCCGCCAGGCCGAAGACCTGCTGGAGGAGCTGCGCGGCGAGCTGGGCGAGACCGTCGAGGGGATCGACGTGCGGCGTAGCGTGGTGGAGGACCGGAACCCGGCCGAGGCGCTGATCGGGCTGTCGGCCGACGCCGACCTGCTGGCCGTCGGCTCCCGGGGCCGCGGCGGGTTCACCAGCCTGCTGCTGGGGTCGGTCAGCCACCAGGTCGTGCTCCACGCCCGCTGCCCGGTGGTGGTGATCCCCGCCAGCGCCGAGGACCGCAAGGCCGCGGCCCCCGCCCTGGGAGGGCCGGGCTAGTGCCGATCCCGGCAACGTTTGCCCTGTTGGGCCACACTCCCGCTCACAGCTGTCGTTGGGTCGGGAGGACGGGTGGCCGAGCGGGTCCAGGTGCGGGAGATCACCAATGCGGAAGGTAATCGGCTGCTGCGGATCCTGCGTCGCTCCAGCGGGTCGGTGGTGACCTGGCGGCGGGCGCAGATGATCTTGCTGTCAGCCCAGGGCATGCCCGCAGCGCGGATCGCCGAGGTGACCTTCACCAGTGCCGACCGGGTCCGTGAGGTGATCCACAACCTGCAACCTCGACGGCTTCGACGCGCTGTATCCGCGCTATCACGGTGGCCGGCCGCCCACCTTCACGCTGGCGCAGCGACGCGAGATCAAGAGGCTGGCGCTGTCGCGTCCGCAAGATCACGAGCTGCCGTTCTCTTCCTGGAGCCTGTCGAAGTTGGCCGACTTCCTGGTCGCTGAGGGGGTGGTCGACGATCACCTGCCACGAGGGGCTTGGGGTCCTGCTCCGCGAGGAGGGCGTGTCGTTTCAACCCCTGAAGACCTGGAAGACCTCCCGCGACCCCGACGACGAGCCCAAGAAGAATCGGATCCTGCACCTGTAGGGGCTGATGGACGGCACCGTCGACGTGCTCGATGGCGACCCGGATGTGGTGATCTGCGTGGACGAGTTCGGCCCGCTCAACCTGCAACCCCACCCCGGCCGCCAGGAGCGCTGGCTGGTGGTGGCGGCCCGACTCCGCGGCGCAGGCGGCGGGCGACCTACAAGCGTCCACATGGGGTGCGCCATCGGCTGGCCGCTTACGACCTGTCGCGGGACAAGCTGTACGGGCATATCAAGCCCCGCCTGCGCCGTGGTGAGTTCCTGGTGTTCCTGTGCTATGTGCGCAGCCTGTACCCCCCGGCGATACGGATCGCGGTCGTGCTGGACAACTACTCGCCGCACCTGTCGACCAGGACTGACCGGCGGGTGGGGCGCTGGGCTGCGGCCAACAACGTCGAGCTTGCCGATACACCAACCAACGCCAGTCATCTGAACCGGATCGAGGCCCAGTTCACCGCGTTGCGCTGCTTCACCTTGGACGGCACCGATCATCGGTCACATGCCGAGCAGGCGAACATGATTCGCCGCTACATCGCTTGGCGAAACCGCAACACCCACGATCAGCGACTCAAAACCATCATCAACAGGGCAAACGTTGCCTTGGTGTGATCTCCCCCTCGTCGTCTCGGAGCTGGAGGTGGGGCCGGTGGCCAGGATCGTGGTCGGGGTGGACGCGTCGCCCGGGGCGCTGCGGGCGCTGGCCTGGGCGGCCGACGAGGCCCGGCTGCGGCTGGCGTCGCTGCAGGTGGTGCACGCCTACCACGCGCAGGCGCTGGCCGCGCCGCTGTACTTCCCCTCCATGGAGGCCCTGCCCGGCCAGGCCGCCGCCGCCGGCGCGAGGCCGCCCGAGGAGGAGGCGGCCGAGACCCTCGAGCAGCGGGCCCAGTTCCAGGAAGGGGTCCGCCGCCAGGCCGAGGACCTGCTGGAGGAGCTGCTCGGCGAGCTGGGCGACACCGTCGAGGGGATCGACGTGCAGCGCAGCGTGGTGGAGGACCGGAACCCGGCCGAGGCGCTGCTCGAGCTGTCGGCCGACGCCGACCTGCTGGCCGTCGGCTCCCGGGGCCGCGGCGGGTTCACCAGCCTGCTGCTGGGGTCGGTCAGCCACCAGGTCGTGCTCCACGCCCGCTGCCCGGTGGTGGTGATCCCCGCCAGCGCCGAGGACCGCAAGGCCGCAGCCCCGCTGGAAGGGCCGGGCTATGGAGGTTCTCCGAATAGGGCGACGTGCTCGTAGGCCATAATCCCCTCAGCAGCCCAGGTTGTGGGGAGGGCCTATGGCCACAACGCCACCACGCCCACCAATCGGCCAACGCCGCGACTTCCAAGGCATGGAACGCACCCGGCTGCGCGCCGCCCGCATGTTCGAGCACGGCACCAGTCAGGCCGAGATCGCCCGACGGCTTCACACCTACCGCCTCAACGCCCACCGGTGGTATCGCAAATGGCAGCGCGGCGGCCGCGCGGCCCTGCGCGCCGCTGGCCGCGCCGGCCGCATGCCCAAGCTGGACACCCGCGCGCGCCGCAAGGTCGAGCGGGCCCTGCTGCAAGGCGCGCTCGCGCACGGGTTCGACAGCGACCTGTGGACCTGCGCGCGTGGTGATCGTGATCGAACGCCTCACCGCGTGCGTCATCACCGCTCCCACGCCTGGCGCTCCGCTGGCGATGGGCTGGACCCTGCAGCGGCCCGAGCTGCACGCTGCCGGCGCGACGAGGACGCCATCGCCCGCTGAGTCACCCAGGACTCGCCCGGATCGCCAAAAACGCGCGTCGCGGAGCGCGTGGCTGGTGTTCCTGGATGAGCGGGGTTGGCTTCACACCACCGGTGCAGCGTACCTGGCGCCGCGGACCACACCCCGATCCTGCGCACCGCCAGCGCCACGGCGCGGTTGTCGATGGCGGCGATGTGCTGCTATCGGCCCGACGGCCGTCGCGCTCGGCTGGCGTTCCATCTCCAGCCGCGCAGCTACAACACCAGCTGATCGACGTGCTCAGCCAGCTACGCCGTTTCCCGGCGGGCAGAAGCAACCCGCTGTGGGACGAGCTGCCCTCCCACTGTAGCCGCCCAATGCGCGCATTCATCACCAGCCAGCGTAGCTCGCTGGTGGTCGAGCATCTACCCACCCGCCCCAGAGCTCAACCCAGTCGAGGCGTGTGATCCAACCTCAGGCCGGAGTCGCCAACCCCACACCCTACGACCACCGCACAGCCCCACACCCGCCGCCGCCACACGGCCGCCCCACGCACCCCGCACCCCGCCCTATTCGGCAATCCTTAGCCGCGACCCACGAACGGCATCGTGGTGGCCATCACGGTCATCGTGGCCACGTTGGCCTCCAGGGGCAGGCCGGCCATGTACAGCACCGCGCGGGCCACGTCGGCGACGTCCATCCGCGGCTCGGGGCGGACGCCGCCGTCGGCCTGGGGGACACCGGCCGCCATGGCCTGGGTCATGTCGGTGGCGGCGTTGCCGATGTCGATCTGGCCGCAGGCGATGTCGTAGGCGCGCCCGTCGAGCGAGGTCGACCTGGTCAGCCCGGTGATGGCGTGCTTGGTGGCGGTGTAGGCGACCGAGCGGGGCCGGGGCGCGTGGGCGGAGATGGAGCCGTTGTTGATGATCCGGCCGCCGCGGGGCTGCTGGCCGCGCATCACCCGGAACGCCTCCCGGGTGCAGAGGAACGCCCCGGTGAGGTTGACCGCGACCGCGGCGTTCCACTCCTCGAGGGGGACCGTGTCGAGGTCGCGGGCCGGCGGGAAGGTGCCGGCGTTGTTGAACAGCAGGTCGACGCGGCCGTGCCGTTCGACCGTCCGGTCGAACAGGGCCCGCACCGACGCCTCGTCGGTGACGTCGGCCGGGACCGGGTCGAGCACCCCGGGCAGCCCGCCACCCCCCGCCGCGACCTGTTCGAGGGCGTCGCGCCGGCGGCCGGCCAGGACCACCGTCCAGCCCTGGCCGGCCAGGGCGTGCGCGACCGCCGCCCCGATGCCGCTCCCGGCGCCGGTGACGACCCCGATCCTTGGCGAGTGGTCGGCCATCGATCCTCCCTGCCTCGTGGTGTGGAAGCATGTGGCCATGGAGTATCCGCCACTGCCGCCGGACCGCTGGCCGGATGCGCCCGTGCGCTACCCCGACCCGGCCATCCGGGTCCTCGACCCCCGGTTCGAGCGCTACCGGCTCCACAACGCGGCCGTCGAGCGGATCGCCACCGGCTACCGGTGGGCCGAGGGGCCGGTGTGGTTCGGCGACCACCGCTGCCTGCTCTGGAGCGACATCCCCAGCAACCGGATGCTGCGCTGGGACGAGGCCAGCGGCGAGGTCGGCGTGTTCCGGAGCCCGTCGGACAACGCCAACGGCCACACCCGCGACCGGCAGGGCCGCCTGGTGTCCTGCGAGCACCGCACCCGGCGGGTGACCAGGACCGAGCACGACGGCGCCATCACCGTGCTCGCCGACCGCTTCGACGGCCGGCCCCTGAACGCGCCCAACGACGTCGTGGTGGCCTCGGACGGCATGGTGTGGTTCACCGACCCGGGCTACGGGATCCTGTCCGACTACGAGGGCCGCAGGGCGCCGCTGGAGCTGCCCACCGCCGTCTACCGCCTCGACCCCGAGCGGGGCGGGGCCGAGCCGGTCATCCGGGACCTGGAACGTCCCAACGGCCTCTGCTTCGCGCCCGACGAGACCCGCCTGTATGTGGTCGACTCGGGGTCGACGCCCGGCGGCATCCACGTCTACGACGTCGCCGGGGGCCGGGTCGGGCGCGGGCGGCGCTTCGTGGACACCAGCCCCGGCGGCGCGGACGGCATCCGCTGCGACGCCGACGGGAACCTGTGGGCCGCCGTCGGCGGCGGCGGCGACGGCTACGACGGCGTCCATGTGTTCGCCCCCGACGGGACCCGGATCGGGCAGGTCGTGCTGCCCGAGAGCTGCGCCAACCTGTGCTTCGGGGGCGCGGCCGGCAACCGGCTGTTCATGACCGCCAGCCGCTCGGTCTACGCCGTCTACCTCAACGCCACCGGCGCGTCCTGGCCGGGCTGACGGGGCGCCGCCGGGTCGGGGAGCGGGCCGCGGCGCTCGTAGTAGCGCAGGGTCTGGACGTTCACCCCGGCCCGCTCGGCCAGCTCCCCGGTCCGCAACCCCCGGCCGGTGCCGGTCATCGCGCCACCCAGGGGGCGGACAGCTCGGCCAGGGCGGCGATGGCGTCAAGGGTGGACGCGGCCTCGGCGGGCACCTCCAGGTCGGCCACCAGCCGCCCGTCGCCGCCGGCGACGGTGAAGCCGAGGAAGGCGCAGCATCCCTGCTCGCGGACCAGCAGCTCGCGCACGGCGTCGGGGTCGGCGCCGGCGGCCAGCAGCAGCCGCAGCCGGGTCGGCTCGGGCCGCTCCAGCCCGACCAGGTGGGTGAACACCGACCGCCGGAAGTCGGCCAGGCGCCCGGCGTAGTCGTTGGGGGACAGGGTGCAGGCGATCGGCCCGTCCGGCGCCGGCGCCGGCTGGTGGATGGGGAGGGTCGCCTCGGACATGGTGCCTCCATGGTCGCTGCCGTCGGCCGCCGGGACCGGGGCCGCACCGGCACCCTAACCCTGTACCGAGGTACCGAAGTCAAGCCCGGGCCCGGGCTCAGCGCTCCCGCTTGAGCTTGCGCCAGCCGCCGGCGCGGTTGTTGGCGATGATCTGCCGGAACATGGCCGAGAGGGCGGGCGCGTTGACCGCCTCGCCCTGGCGGACGGCCACGGTGCGGGCGGTCTGGTTGTCGTGGCCGCCGGTGATGATCCCCTCGGGGTCGGGGACGATGGCGCCGTCGTAGAGGAACACGTTGACGTGGTCCCTGGCCGCCAGCAGGGCGCAGATGTTGCCCTCGAGCACGAAGTAGGGGCGGTTGGTGAACTTGATCGTCTCGGTGACCTCGGGGTCGGCGGCATGGACCAGCTCGCGGACCTCGCGGCAGATGGCCTGCTGCCAGTCGGGCAGGGCGTCGATGTAGGCGTCGACGCGCGGGTCGGCGGTGTAGGTCATGGCCGGCCCACCATACCCCCGGGGCCTCACGGGCCGTCGAGCCAGTGGTCGGTCTCGGCGACCAGGCCGCGGGCGCCGAGCCGGGCGAAGATCTCGCGGGCCTGGAGGAGGGGTTCGCGGGCGGGGGGCCGGCCCAGCCGGGTGGCGCAGCGGCCGAGGCCCAGCAGGGCCTGGCCGTGCTCGAGGACCACCCCGAAGGAGCGCCACCGGCCACTCGCGTCGTCGTAGCGGCTGGCCGCCTCGGGCAGGTCGCCCCGCGTCTCGGCCAGGACCGCCCGGGCGGTGGCCAGGCAGTTCCGGTAGCGGGCGGCCGGGGCGTCGGCCCCTTGCAGGAAGCGCTCGGCGAGCCCGGGCTCGCCGGCCGCCCGGCAGATGCGGGCCACGATGGGCAGGGGGTCGGCCCGGTAGCAGCCGGGGCCGTCGCGGGTGGCGCGCTCCAGCTCCTCCACCAGCCGCAGCGCCGCCCCGGGGTCGCCGTCGGCGTGCTCGATGAAGGCGGCGATGGCGAACACGTTGGAGACGACCTGGGGATCGCCGATGTCGCGGGCGCGGGGCAGGAACCGGGCCTTGAGCGCGACCGCCTCCCCGACCTCGCCCCGGCAGGCCAGGATGTGGGCCTTGCGGGCGGTGAGGCTCACGCCCTCGTAGGACTCGGCCAGGTCCCGGTGCCGCTCCAGCAGCTGGTCGGCGAGCCCAAGGGCCTCGTCCCACCGGCCCAGGTCGAACAGGCACTCCACCACCGACACCGACAGCCAGTGGGCCACCTCGCCGATGCCCCGCTGCCCGCAGAACTCCAGCCCGGCCCGCATCGCCCGCATGCCGGCGGCCGGGCCCTCCAGCTCGAACAGCTCGGCGCCGAGGTTGCCGTAGGCCAGCGCCGTCCCCCGGCCAAGGCCGAGCCGCAGGCCGAGGTCGACCGACTCCCGGACGTCGTCGAGGCCGCCGAGGTCGCCGAGCTCGTTGCGGGCGCAGCCGCGGTACTGCAGGGCCCGTTGCCGGATGTCGTCGGCCCCCACCTGCCCGGCCAGGTCCATCGCCCGCTGCAGCCAGTCGAGCGCCTCGGCGGGCCGCCCGGACGTCCAGACCTCCTTGCCCATCTCCAGGTAGGCGTCGGCCAGCCCGGCCCCCGGCGGCTCCCGCTCCAGCAGCGCGATGGCGTCGACGACCAGCCGGCGGGCCTCGGCCGTCTCGCCCCGGTACCAGCGCACCCTGGCCTGGCGGGCCATCGCCTCCCCGGCGCCGAGGTGGTCGCCTCTGGCCTGGAAGCCGGCGATGGCCTCGGCCAGCAGCTCCTCGGCCTGGACGGCCCGGCCGGCCTGCTGGGCGGCCTCCGCGGCCTTCTCCAGGACCGAGGCCCGCTCGGGACGGTCGCCGTCCAGCAGCGCCAGGGCCCGCTGGTAGTGGACGTCGGCCCTGGCGACGTCCAGGGTCATGGCCCGGTCGCCGGCCAGGACCAGGAAGCGGCGGGCGGGGCCGTGCAGGGCGGCGGTCTCGTCGCCGGCCCGCGCCGCCCTGGCCAGCTCCAGCGCCGTCAGGTAGTGGTGGGCGAGCAGCTCGGCATGGTCGGCGATCCGGTCGCCGGCGACCTGCTCGATCCAGGCGGCGACCGCCCGGTGCTTGGCGATCCTGGCCGTCCTCGGGAGCTGGCCGTAGGCCACCTCGCGGGTGAGGTTGTGCCAGAAGGCGTACTCGCCCTCGCCGGCGACCGAGGAGCCGCTGGCGGCGCGGATGAACGCCCGGCGGGCCAGCTCCTCGAGGTTGGCCTCGGTGCCGGCCTGGTCCCGCCCGCCGATCGCGAACAGCGCCCCCGACCAGAACACCGTGCCGACCACCGCGGCGTCCTGCAGCAGCGCCCGGCCCTCGGGGGTGAGGGTGTCCAGCCGGGCGGCGATCAGGGTGTGGATCGAGTCGGGAAGGACCGTGTCGGCGGCCGTGAGCCGCACCGTGGCCCCGTCGCGCTCCAGCAGGCCCCGGTCGTCGAGCATGCGGCAGACCTGCTCGGCGTAGAGCGGGTTGCCGCCGATGCGCCCCAGCAGGGTGGCGTGGGCCTCGTCCTGGTCGACGGCCCGCCCGAGCAGGGCGGCGAGCAGGCGGGCGGTGTCGTCGTCCGACAGCGGGGCCAGGGTGACGGTGGCCGTCCGGTCCGGTGGGCTCCGTCCCCAGTCCGGGCTCCGGTCGGCCAGCTCGGGCCGGGCCGTGGCCACGACCAGCAGGGGGACGCCGCTCGCCTCCCCGACCAGGTGCCGGACGAAGGCGAGCAGGGCGTCGTCGGCCCAGTGCAGGTCCTCGAGCACGACCACCAGCGGCCGCCTGGCCGCCACCGCCTCCAGGAAGCGGCGCCAGGCGGTGAAGATCTCGTCCTGCTCCGGGGTGCCCGTCCTGGCGGCCATGTCGCCGGCCAGGCCGAGCAGCGGCGCCAGCCGCGTCTCCAGCCACTGGCGCTCGGCCGGCTCCTCGACCGCGGCGGCGACGACGTCGGCCAGCTTGGCCGCGACCGTCGCCGGGCCGTCGAACTCGAGGATGCCGGCCTGGGCCTTGAGCACCTCCCCGAGCGCCCAGAAGCTGATGCCCTCCCCGTAGGGCAGGCAGTGGCCCTGGCGCCAGGCGACCAGCTCGGGCTGGGCGTCCACGAACGCGCGGAGCTCCCGGACCAGCCGGCTCTTGCCCACCCCGGGCTCGCCGGTGACGGTGACCAGCCGCACCGCGGCCTCGTCCCGGGCGCTGGCGTAGGCGCGCCGCAGCCGGTCCAGCTCGCCCTCCCGGCCCAGGAACGGCGTGGCCGGCGCCTGGTCGACGGCGACCCCGGGCCGGCCGCGGGCGGAGGCGGCCAGCCACACCGGCAGCGGAGCGGCCTTGCCCTTGACCCGGACCGGGGCCAGCGGCTCGTAGTCGAACAGCCTCCGGGTCGCCCGGAAGGTCGCCTCGCCGACCAGCACGCTCCCGACCGGCGCAACCCCCTCCAGCCGGGCGGCGGTGTTGACCACGTCGCCGACCACGACCTCGCTGTGGTGCCGGTCGGCGGCCACCACCGCCTCCCCGGTGTTGACGCCGACGCGGACGTCGAGGGCCAGCTCCTTCATGGCCTCCAGGATGGCCAGGCCGCAGCGGACCGCCCGCTCGGGGTCGTCCTCGTGGGTCGAGGGCGCCCCGAACACGGCCATCACCCCGTCGCCGATGAACTTGTCCAGGGTCCCCCCGAACCGCTCGATCTCCCGCCGCAGGCGGGCATGGTAGGGCCGCAGCAGCGCCCACACGTCCTCGGGGTCGGCCCGGTCCGACCGCGCCGTGAACCCGGCCAGGTCGCAGAACAGCACCGTGACCACCCGCCGCTCCTCCAGCCCGGACCCGGAGGCGACCGCGGCCCCGCACCGGCCACAGAACGCAAACCCTCCCGGGACGTCGGCACCACAGGAGGAGCAGGTCGGCATGGGCCCAAGTGTACGGTCCGGAGCCGGTCCCGGGTGACGTGTGGCACGCCGGCACGGTGCCCGGCGGCACTGCGCGCGGGCGCGGCAGCGCCCATCCTCGTTGCCAGAGGGGGTTGCAGCGAGTGCCTGGGCTGTGGAGTGGAACGCAGAGTGTGAGGAGGCCGCGGACCGTGATCCCGATCGTGAGGGCCTGGCGGTGTTCCGCCCTGTGCTGGTCGTGCGGCGATGAGGTCCCGCTCCAGCCCGCGACCCGCAACGAGGTCGAGCGTCCCATGCACTGGTCCTGCCCGGACTGCGACGTGCGCTGGTACGCCTACGCCGACCGGGTGGAGCTCAGCCGCTGACCTTGTCGAGGTGCTGGAGCAGCTCGTGGGCGGCCAGCTCGACCTGCTTGTGGCGCCATTCGGCGGCGCGGTACTGGCAGGCGATCAGGCCCATGCGGTGGACGCGGCGGAAGTCGCCGTAGACGAAGGCGTACCTGGCCTTGGTCTCGTCGGTGGCGCCGTCGGTGAGGGCGAGGTGCCATTGGGCGTACTCCTCCCAGGAGTGGGACTCCAGGAAGGCGTTCTCGGCCTCGGCGTTGGGCTGGACGTCGCCCCAGCTGCTCTCGAGGACGTACTGGCGGGCGTCGATGAGCTGGCGGGCGCGGGCCACCGCCTGCTTGTTGACCGTGTAGGTAGCCATGGCGGGGATTCTAGCCGGGCGGGGTCGGGGCGGCGCCCTCGACCTGGGCGGCCATCTCCTCCACGAACCAGCGGCGCAGCGACTTGACGCTGGCGGGGGGTTCGGGGGTGAGGAGGGTGCCGTCGCGGCAGAGGGCGTCGGCCTGTTCGAGGAGGGCCAGGTAGCCTCGGGCGGCGCTGGCGGCGGCCGGGGTCGCGGTCGTGTGCAGCTCGACCGTGGCCTCGCCCCTTGCCTTGGCGGCGGCGACGACGTCGCGGTAGCTGTCGCGCTGGCCGCGGAAGCGCCGGTAGAGCTGATCGACCAGGTCGGCCAGGGGCGCCGCGACCTGGGCGCCGTCGTCGTGCTCGAGCTCGATGCTGATCAGCTCCAGCTCGCGGAACAGCGCGTCGTTGTGGGCCTGGAGCTCCAGGTAGCCGTCCACCGGGACGCCGACGAAGCGGACCGGGCGGGCCCCGGGGGTGCCGGTCGACGGGGTGGAGGGGGCGTCGCGCAGGTCGGGCGGCCGGGGGGCCGTCGGCTCGTCGCCGTTGGCGCCCAGCTCCGCCCAGACGACCTTGCCGTCGGCGGCCGCGCTGACCCCCCAGGTGTCGCTGAGGGCGGCCACCACCCCGAGGCCCCGGCCGGTGAGGGCGTCGGTCCGGTAGTGGCGCAGGGTCGCCGGGGCCTGCGACCGGTCCTTGACGCTGATGCGGACCCGGTCCTCGCGGAGCTCCAGGGTGAGGGTGAGCTCGGTCCGGGCGTGCAGCACGGCGTTGGTGACCAGCTCCGAGCCGATCAGGACGAGCTGCTCGCTGGCCCGCTCCGGGAACGACCAGGCCGCGGCCCTGGCCTCGATGAAGCGGCGGGCCGCGGCGACGCTGGACGGGCTGCGGGGGAGCGCGATCCGGGCGGCCTCCGGCCGTCGCATGGAGCGGGTCGGCGGGTCAGGCATCCGGGGGGCGCTCCGGGGTCGGGGGATCGGCGGTGGCCCGGGACAGGCAGAGGATGGCGACGTCGTCCGACAGGTCGCCGCCGTTGGCCTCGTGGACGACGTCGAGCAGCCGGTCGAGCACGTCGTCGAGCCCGGCGGCGCCCGCCAGCAGCCCGGTGGCCTGCTCGACCAGGGCCTCGATCCCGAACCGCTCCACCGCGCCGGGCGCGCCGCGGCCCTCGACCAGCCCGTCGGTGTAGCACAGCAGGGTCCAGCCGTCGCTGACCTCGAGCACGCCCGCCTCCCAGGGGTGGGGCTGGTCGAGGATGCCGAGGGCGGGCCCGCCCGGGACCTCGACCACCTCCACCCGGCCGGCCCGGGCGAGCAGCGGCGGGGGATGGCCGGCCAGGGCGACGGTGATCCGGTCGTGGCCGGGGCCGACCCAGCAGCAGCAGACGGTGGCGAACAGCTCCTCCGACTGACGGTTGCAGACCAGCACCTTGTCCAGCCCGTCGAGCAGGTCGTCGGGCTCGTGGCCGGTCAGCACCAGCGCGCGCCAGGCGGACCGCAGCGCGACCCCGACCGCGGCCTCGGCCGGGCCATGCCCGGCGACGTCGCCGATCAGCAGGGCGACGGTGCCGTCGGCCAGCGGCAGGGCGTCGAAGAAGTCCGCGCCCAGCAGCGCCCGCTCGTGCCCCGGCCGGTACCGGGTGCGCAGCTCCAGCGCCGGGTCGGGCAGCGACAGGCTGGGCAGCAGCCCGCTCTGCAGCCGCCGCGACAGCTCGGCCTGGGCCTGGGCGTCGACGAGCTGCTCCTCGCGCTGGCGCCAGTCGGTGACGTCCTGGCAGACCCCGAGCATCCGTGACGGCCGGCCCTGCTCGTCGCGGGTGACGTCGCCCCAGCCGGACAGGACCCGCTGCTCGCCGGTGGGCCGCAGGATCCGGGCCTGCATGCGGAACGAGGTCCCGTCGGTGGCCGCCCGGCGCAGGGTCGCGGCCGCCTCCGGGCGGTCGTCGGGGTGGATCCGGTGCAGCAGCCCGTCGATGGTGCCCCGGCACGCCTCGGGGTCGAGGCCGAGGATCCGGCACAGCTCCGCGCTCCAGGTCACCTGGCCGCTGGCCAGCGCCCATTCGAAGCTGCCCAGCTTGGCGACCCGCTGGGCCTCGGCGAGCTGGTACTCCCGTTCGCGGCGGGCCTGCTCGGCCTCCAGCTCGGCGGTCACGTCCTGGGTGATCTTGGCGTACCCGATGAGCCGGCCCTGGGCGTCGAACAGGGCGGTGATGGTGACCTGGGCGTAGAAGCGGCGGCCGTCCTTGCCGACCCGCCAGCCCCGATCCTGGGCGCGGCCCTCCTTGGCCGCCCGGGCGAGCATGGTGGCCGGGAGGCCGGCGGCGACGTCGTCCGGCTCGTAGAACTGGGTGAACTCCTGGCCGAGGATCTCGTCGGCCGTGTACCCCTTGATCCGTTCCGCGCCCGCGTTCCAGCTGACCACCCGGCCGTCGGGGTCGAGCAGGAAGATCGCGTAATCCTTGACGGCCTCGACCAGCAGCCGGAACTGGTCGGCGCCGGCCAGGCCCGGCAGGGGCCGCTGCTGCCTGCTTTGCATGATGGCACGCTGCACCGACGGTCGGCGCCCTGTCAATCCGGGCGTACCCGCTGACCGGCGACCCTGGCCGCCTGGGTGGCCAGGGAGCGGGCGTCGATGCGCTCGCACACGTCGGCGAACACCGGGGTGGGGCCGGTCCAGCGCAGCTCGTCGACGTCGGCGAGCAGGGAGCGGTCGACCCGGAGGGTGGCCAGGTCCTTGAACAGCATGGCGTCGCGGCGCAGCTCCCGCAGGGTGGCGGCCAGGGCGGGCCGGCCGCGGACCGCCACCGCCCACTGGCCCGGGGTGTCGGGGATCTGCTCGATGTGGTGGTAGTGGGCGAGCACGGTGGCGGCCGACTTGGCCCCCCACCCGGGCAGGCCGGGGAAGCCGTCGGCCGAGTCGCCGACCAGGGCCAGGTAGTCGGGGATCGACGGGGGGCCGACGCCGAACTTCGCCGTCACCCTGGCCTCGTCGTAGACGACCTGGTTGCGCCGGTCGAGCTGGACCACCCGGCCGCCGCGGACGCACTGGCCGAGGTCCTTGTCGGGGGTGCAGATCACCACCTGCTCGACCCTGGGGTCGTCGTCGGCGACGGCGGCCGCGCTGGCCAGGGCGTCGTCGGCCTCCAGCTCGACCATCGGCCACACGACCACCCCCATGGCCTCGAGGGCCACCTCCAGCAGCCCGAACTGGCCCAGCAGCCGGGGGTCGAGCCCGGCCGACGACTTGTAGCTCGGCCACAGGTCGTTGCGGAACGACTCGATGACGTGGTCGGTGGCCACCCCCAGGTGGGTCACGCCCTGCTCGACCAGGCGCAGCACCGACCAGAGGACCCCGCGGGTGGCCGCCACCTCGGCACCCTCGGCGGTGCGGTGCGGCGGCACCCCGTAGTAGTGGCGGAACAGCTCGTAGGTGCCGTCGACCAGGAAGACGCGCATGGCCCATCAGGGTAACCCGGGCTGACACACCGGCCATGTAGGCTCGGGCCATGGCGACCGCCGGGAGCGGGTCGACGCCGAGGCCGACCGGTTGGTCGCCGCCGGCGCGACCCGCTGTGCCTACCCCCGGTTGAAGGGTTGGACCAGGGGGTTGGTGCCGCTGTAGAGGCCGTCGGGGTTGTGGTACCAGAGCCACACGTGCAGGGTCACCAGGTCCGGGTGCCAGAAATTGAAGGCGGCGCCGGTCTGGGGGCTGCGCCTGGCGCACTGGTCCTGGGCGGACGCGAACACGAAGGTGCCGTCCTTGTAGTGGCAGGCGGCGCCGAAGGAGCCGTAGGTCGCCCCGGGCAGCGGCGGGGTGGTCGGCGTCGAGGGGAACACCCACTCGAGGGCGCCGAGGGTCCAGGCGCCGCCGCGGCGCTCGTAGACCAGGATGTGCGGCTTGGTGACGTCGAAGCCCTGGATGGTCGGGTTGAGGAAGTGGTAGCCCATGTCGGGGATCATGCGGGTGATGATCCCGTAGCCGTCGGCCTTGGCGGCCTTCAGGCTGGTGGCGTACCTGGCGGTGGCCAGGCGGGCCTTGGCGAGCTGGTTGGCCAGCCCCTTGCCGCCCCCGCCGCTGGTCGCGGCCGCCGGGTGCTGGTGGCCCGCCGCGGCCGCCGCCTCGGCGGCCTGGGCCGGCGGCGCCGCGGGACCGGCGGCCGCGCCCCGGACCGCCAGCACGGTGCCGGTGAGCAGCGCCACGCCGAGCGTGGCGATCAGGATCCGTCGCATCGTTCCTCCTCTGCTCAACGGTGGAAGTACGGGTCGAGGACCCGCACCTCGGAGATCCGGTCGACGGGCAGGCCGTTGCGCTCGGCGGCGCCGCGGATCGCCTCGGGGTTGGGGCCGTCGTAGACGCAGAAGGTCTTGTTCCGGTCGTCGGTGACGTAGGAGTGGACCCAGGTGACGCCTTCGCTGGCGTTGACCTCGACCACGGCCATGCAGGCCTTGGCGCCCTGCTCGTCGGCCGGGATCCGCAGGCCGTCGGCGAAGGTGCGCTCGACCACGTAACGGGGCATGCTCGCCTCCTGTCGTGTGCGCGCCGGAAGGTCCGGCTGGCCAGGAGTGTCGAACAGCCCCCACCGGGCCACATCCGGAGGGGGTCCCTATCTTCGGGCCGCCCGTTCCCTATCTTCCCGGCCGCGACCGGGCGGCCGTCCACCACCCTCACAGGGTTCTTTCAGGGAACTCCAAGGTTGGGCGCCCACACTTGCCCCATCTCAGCCAGTGACAGGGAGGATGTCGTGCAGCAGTCAAGGTCCAGGGGCCCAAGGCGCATGCTGGTGGCGGCCGCCGTGGTGGCGGTGGTGCTGGCCGTCGGCGGGCCGTTCGTCTACATCAACTACCTCCAGGGTGACGCCCCCGAACGGCTGGCGGCGACGGCGACCACCGGCGGGGCCACGGCCGACGCCGCGGCCCCGCTGGACGGCACCTGGACCGCGGCCACCGGCTCGCAGGCCGGCTACCGGGTCAAGGAGGTCCTGTTCGGCCAGGACACCGAGGCCGTCGGCCGCACCAGCGCCGTCACCGGCGAGCTCACCCTGTCCGGCAGCGAGGTCTCCAGCGGCTCCTTCACCGTCGACCTGACCCAGGTGACCAGCGACGAGGAGCGGCGCGACAGCCAGTTCCAGGGCCGCATCATGGAGACCGCCAGCTACCCGACCGCCACCTTCGAGCTGGCCGAGCCGATCACCCTGGCGTCGCTCCCCGCCGACGGCGGGACGGTCACGGCCAGCGCCACCGGCGCGCTCACCCTGCACGGCACCACCAGGCAGGTGACGGTCGACGTCACCGTCCAGCGAAGCGGCGACACCGTCCAGGCCAGCGGCTCGATCCCCGTCACCTTCGCCGACTACGGCATCGCCAGCCCGAGCTTCGGCCCGGTCACCACCGAGGACAGCGGCGAGATCGAGTTCCTCCTCGCCCTCACCCGCGGTTGAGCGTGGTCGGGCTACGGCGCCGGCTACGGCTTCGCCCCCGGCCTCCCGGCGGCCGCCCTCCTCCTCCGCCGCCGCCCCGGTCGTAGGCTACCGGGAACCGAACGAGAGGAGCCCGATGAGCGCCTTCACGCCGACCGAGATCGACTACCTCAACAGCCAGGGCCTGGCCCGGCTGGCCACCGTCGGCCCTGACGGCCAGCCGCACCTGGTCCCGCTGACCTTCACCTTCAACGCCGAGGAGGACGCGATCGACGTCGGCGGGGTGAACTTCGGCAAGTCCAAGAAGTGGCGGGACGCCCGCCGCAACCCGAAGGTGACCCTCCTGCTCGACGACGTCCTGCGCGACCCCCGCCGGGCCCGGGCGCTCGAGGTCCGCGGTCGGGCCGAGGCCCTGGCCAGCGGCGGCGGCACCATCAACCCGCGCTTCCCCAACTTCGCCGAGGAGTTCCTCCGCATCCGCCCCACCCACATCGTCAGCTGGGGCCTGGAGGACGGCGACGGCACCACCCCGGCCGAGTTCCGCGTCAACTCCCGCCCCGTCGGCTGAGGAGGCCCGGTGTTCGACGGCTTCACCCTGGAGCGGGTCGACGTGGGCGAGGCGGTCCTGCGGGTCCGCCACGGCGGGGCCGGGCCGGCCGTGCTGCTGCTGCACGGCCACCCGCGGACCCACGCCACCTGGCACCGGGTGGCGCCGCTGCTGGCCCGGTCGCACACCGTGGTCTGCCCCGACCTGCGGGGCTACGGCGAGTCGTCCAAGCCGCCGACCACCCCCGGCCACGAGCCCTACGCCAAGCGGGCCATGGCCGCCGACTGCCTGGCCCTCATGGGCGCCCTCGGGCACCGGCGCTTCGCCGTGGTCGGCCACGACCGCGGCGCGTACGTGGCCCTGCGGACCGCGCTCGACCATCCGTCGGCGGTGACCGCCCTGGCCGTGCTGGACGCCGTCCCCATCGGGGAGGCGCTGGCCCGCTGCGACGCCCGCTTCGCCGCCAGCTGGTGGCACTGGTTCTTCTACGGCCAGACGGCCAAGCGGGCCGAGCGGGTGATCAGCGCCGACCCCGAGGGCTGGTACGCCTTTGGGCCGGAGGCCATGGGGGAGGAGGCCTACGCCGACTACCGGCGGGCCATCCACGACCCGGCCACCGTCCACGCCATGATGGAGGACTACCGGGCCGGCCTCGGTCCCGACCGCCGCCACGACGACGAGGACCGGCGCGCCGGCCGCCAGGTCGCCTGCCCCACCCTGGTCCTGTGGGCCACCGGCGACGACCTGCCCGACCTGTACGGCGACGTCCTCGGCGTCTGGCGTCCCTGGGCGGCCGACCTGCGTGGCCGCCCCTTCCCCTCCGGCCACCACATGGCCGAGGAAGCCCCCGACGCCCTGGCCGCCGAGCTGCTCGCCTTCCTCGCCGGCCCCGGCTGACCCGGCGGCCCGGGGTCAGCCGGGGTCCCGCGCGGCCAGCCACCGGAGCAGCCCCCCGGTCGAGCCCGGGTCGGCGGCGGCTGCGTCGAGATCGGCCCGCTGGCCGGCCGCCTCCGCCTCGGGGGCCAGGGCGGCCTCGACCGGCGGGACCGCTGGAGCGGGCGCACGCATGACCAGCAGGGCCGTCGGCACCCGACGCTCCTGCGGGTCGGAGATCCGGTTGACGATCGTGCCGTCGATCACCATGGTGGTCGACCCGCCGCCGTCCAGGTTGATGGCCGACCGGGCGCCAAGGCGCACGAACAACTCGGCCAGCTCCCGCAGGCTCATGCCGACGCTGTGGCCGGGCTGGCGGCCGTCGACGGTCACGATCAGCAGCCGCCCGTCGGCGGTGGCCCCGACGGCGGTCCGGGGGTTGCGGCGGTGGAAGGGGGTGGTCCCGTCGACGTTGCCGCTCAGGACCCGGCCGTTCCGGACCAGGGTGGGGTTGCCGCCGCTGGTCTCGAGGATCCCCGGCCAGGCGGCGAAGGACCAGGCCACGGTGACCTGGTCGCCCGGCTCGAGCGCGGCCAGGTCGGGGGCGCCGGTCGGGTGGACGTAGTCGCCGTTGACGGCCACCGTCGCCCCCCGGCGCCTGGCCATCGACGAGGTCGTCTCCTGGCCCGGGAGCACGTCAAGGGCCAGGGCGACGTCGATCTTCGAGGAGGCGGCCAGGTCGACGGTGACCACGTTGATGGCGAACGGCCCGCTCGGGTCGGTGGTCGCCAGGTGGACCACGCCCGGAGCCAGGTAGCCGTCCGGGGTGGTGCCCGGCGATCCGGCCAGCGGCACGTGGTGCCGTTCGCGGGAGCCGTCCGAGCGCACCCCGAGCGCCAGCGCCGTGACCTGCTGGCGGGTTCCAGGGCGTGGGGGACCGAGAACCCGTGCCGCCCCGCTCCCTGGCCCTCCAGGTCGGGCCGTTCCAGGTCGGCGGTGACCCGCCGCCAGAACCGCCCGTCGAGGTACAGCGCGACGGTGATCGGCCCGTCGTGGTCGTCGTCAACCGCCCAGCCGGTCACAGGATGCGACGTTGGCTGAGTTCGGCCCGATCCTAACCGTCGGCGGCGGAGCGGGCGCGGCTGTCGTGGGGGGCGGGTACCGTTTTCTGTTGGAGATCAGCGAGCCACGCGCAACAGGGAGTGCTCTCTTGTCCTTCTCGTCCACCACCTCCATCTCGATCCCCCGGCTCCGCGACCGCTTCGACGGGCGGGTGGTCGCCCCCGGCGACCCCGGCTACGACCAGGCCCGCAAGGTCTTCTACGGCAAGTTCGACCGGCGGCCGGCGGCCGTGGTGCGGCCGTCCAGACGCCGACCGAGGTGGCGCGGGTCGTGGCGCTGGCCGCCGACACCGGGGTGGAGCTGGCGGTGCGCGGCGGCGGCCACAGCCTGGCCGGGCACAGCACCAGCGAGGGTGGGATCGTGCTCGACCTGTCGGCGATGACGGCCCTGGACATCGACCTGGAGGGACGCACCGCCTGGGCCCAGGGCGGGCTGACCGCCGGCGCCTACACCGCCGCCGTCGGCGCCCACGGGCTGGCCACCGGGTTCGGCGACACCGGCTCGGTCGGGATCGGCGGGCTCACCCTGGGCGGCGGGATCGGGTTCCTGGTCCGCAAGCACGGGCTGACCATCGACAGCCTGCTCGCGGCCGAGCTGGTGACCGCCGACGGCCAGGTCCTGGCGGTCGATGACGACCAGCACCCGGAGCTGTTCTGGGCGATCCGGGGTGGTGGGGGGAACTTCGGGGTGGCCACCCGGCTCAGGTTCCGGCTGCACGAGCTGCCCTCGATCGTGGGCGGGATGCTGCTGCTGCCGGGCAGCCCCGAGGTGATCGAGGGGCTGGTGGCCGCGGCCGAGGCGGCGCCCGAGGAGCTGTCGGGCATCGCCAACGTCATGGTCGCCCCGCCGATGCCGTCCGTGCCGGAGCAGGCCCACGGCCAGCTGGTGGTGATGGCCCTGCTGGCCTATGCCGGCGAGGCCGAGGCCGGGGAGCGGGCGCTGGCCCCGTTCCGGGCCCTGGCCGAGCCGATCGCCGACATGGTCCAGCCCATGCCGTACGCCGGCCTGTTCGAGCCCGCCGAGGAGATCGAGGTGGTCGAGGAGTCGGCCCGGTCGCTGTTCCTGGACCGCTTCGACCGCGCCGCCGCCGAGGCCGTGGTCGAGCACCTGCGGGCCTCGACCGCCCCCATGGCCGTGGCCCAGCTGCGGGTGCTCGGCGGGGCCATGGCCCGGGTGCCGGCCGAGGCGACCGCCTTCGCCCACCGCGACCGGAGGTTCATGGCCGCGGTCGGCTGCATCTACGAGCACGCCGCCGACCGGCCCGTCCACCATGCCTGGGCCGACGGCTTCGCGGCGGCGCTGCGCCGGGACAGCCGCCCCGGCGTCTACGTCAACTTCCTCAGCGACGAGGGGCCCGAGCGGGTCCGCGAGGCCTACCCCGGCCCCACCTGGGACCGGCTGGTCGAGGTCAAGCGCCGCTACGACCCGGGCAACCTGTTCCGCCGCAACCAGAACATCCCCCCGGCCCCCGGGCCCGCCTGACCCGCCACCGCACTTGCGGAATGCGAACGACAGCGAAGACTTGACATACCTCGCGTAAGCGTTCGCAATGGGCGGACAGGTGGACTGTCCCCGGTGGGAGGGCAGAGGTGGGCGACCGGCCAGGCGATGGCGTCTCCGAGCTGAACCCGCTCGCGGAGGTGCGCCAGGCGCGCATGGCCGGGATCATCTGGGACGAGGGGTTCGCGCGGGTCACCGACCTGGCCGGCCGGTTCGGGGTGTCGGCGGTCACGGTCCGGGCCGACCTGACCGCGCTGGAGGCCAGGGCGCGGGTCCGGCGGGTCCGCGGCGGGGCGGTGCCGCCGTCGGGGCTGCTGGGGGAGCGGCCCTTCGAATCGTCGCAGTGGGAGGCGCCGCTGCAGAAGTCCAGCATCGGTGTGCACGCCGCCGGGATGATCGCCGCCGGCGACACCGTGATCCTGGACGTGGGCACGACCACCACCGCCATCGCCCGCGCGCTGGTGCTCCGGACCGAGCTGCACGACGTCACCGTCGTCACCAACGGGCTGAACATCGCCCTCGAGCTGGAGCGGGCCACCCCCCGCATCAGCGTGGTGGTCACCGGCGGCACCCTGCGCCCCCTCCAGCACTCGCTGGTCAACCCGCTGGGCACGACCCTGCTGGAGCGCCTGCACGCCGCGGTGGCCTTCGTCGGCTGCAACGGCGTCGACCCCGAGGTCGGGATCACCAACGTCAACCTGCCCGAGGCGGAGGTCAAACGTGCCATGCTGCTGGCCGCCCGGCGCCGGGTGATCGTCGCCGACGGCTCCAAGATCGGCGAGGTCGAGCTGGCCAAGGTGTGCGACATCGAGGAGGTGAGCCTTCTGATCACCGACCCCACCGCCGACCCCGAGGTGGTGGCCGAGATCGCCGCCGCCGGCTGCCAGGTGGAGTACGCCGGCGAGGCCCGAACGACCGCACCACCGTCCCCGGTCCACGACCACGGCGCCCGAGCGCCACGCTAGGAGGCGACATGTCCCGTCCCCGGTCGGAGTCCGAGTACCTGGCCCGTCTCATCCCGCCGTCGGTGGCGGCGGCCGGCCTCAGCCGTCGCGGCTTCCTCAAGGGCACCCTGGGCGCCGGGGCGGCCCTGTCGCTCTCCAGCCTGCTCGCGGCCTGCGGTGGCGGCGACGACGGCGGCGGTGGTGGCGGCAGCGCCTCCCAGGAGGTGACCTTCGGCTCCAACCAGTCCGACGAGGTGCCCAAGAAGGCCTACGCCGACATGCTGGCGGCCTCGGGGCTGACCGTGAAGGTCAACACCGTCGACCACGAGACCTTCCAGGAGAACATCAACAACTACCTGCAGGGCAACCCCGACGACGTGTTCACCTGGTTCGCCGGCTACCGGATGCGGTTCTTCGCCGCCCAGGGCCTGGCCGGCGACATCAGCGACGTCTGGGGCGGCATCTCCGGCATGAGCGAGGCGCTGAAGGCAGGCCTCCACCGGCGACGACGGCAAGCAGTACTTCGTGCCCCTGACCACCTACCCGTGGGCGCTGTTCTACCGCAAGTCGGTCTGGGAGGAGAAGGGCTACGAGCCCCCCGACGACCCTCGACGAGCTGGTCACCCTGTCCAAGCAGATGCAGAAGGACGGCCTGGTCCCGATCGCCTTCGCCGACAAGGACGGCTGGCCGGCGATGGGCACCTTCGACCAGCTCAACCTGCGCATCAACGGCTACCAGTTCCACGTCGACCTGATGGCCGGCAAGGAGGCCTGGGACTCGCCGCAGGTCAAGAAGGTGTTCGACACCTGGCGGGGGCTGCTGCCCTACCACCAGGAGGACGCCCTGGGGCGCGAGTGGCAGGAGGCGGCCCAGTCGCTGCAGAAGAAGGAGTCGGGCATGTACCTGCTGGGCATGTTCGTCGGCCAGCAGTTCCCCGAGAGGCGCCGAGCAGGACGACCTCGACTTCTTCGCCTTCCCCGAGATCGACCCGGCCATCGGCACGGGCGCGATCGAGGCCCCGATCGACGGCTTCATGATGCGCGCCGAGCCCAAGAACGAGGAGGGCGCCAAGGCAGCTCCTCAAGTACCTCGGCACCGCCGAGGCCGAGAACATCGCTCCTCAAGGCCGACCCCACCGTCATCGGGGCCAGCAGCGAGGCCGACACCAGCGCCTACACCGGGCTGCAGAAGAAGGCGGTCGAGTTCATCGGCTCGGCCGAGTCGATCGCCCAGTTCCTGGACCGCGACACCCGGCCCGACTTCGCCTCGACGGTCATGATCCCCGGCCTCCAGACCTTCCTCAAGAACCCCGACGACGTCGACGGCCTGACCAAGAGCCTGGAGAGCCAGAAGAAGTCGATCTTCACCTCCTGAGACCGGGAAGGAGGCGCCGATGACCGACCTGCCGACCGTCCCGGCCGCGCCCGCCGAGGCGGCGCCGCGCCGCCGGCCCGGCCGCGGCGCGGCCGCCGCGTCCAGGCGACCGGCACCGACCGGATCTTCCTGGTCCTGATGGTGGCCATCCCCACGGCCCTGGTCGTGGGCCTGGTCTGGCTGCCCGCGATCGCCTCGGTGGTGCTGTCGTTCGCCAGCTGGACCGGCGTCGGCGGCCTGGACACCATCGAGTGGATCGGGACCGAGAACTACGTCAACGTCTTCACCATCTACCCGCCGTTCGAGCCGGCCCTCCAGCACAACCTGATCTGGCTGGTGTTCCTGTTCGTCATCCCCACCCTGCTCGGGATCTTCCTGGCCGTGCTGCTGGACCGGGAGCTGCGCGGGACCCGCTTCTACCAGACGGCGCTCTTCCTGCCGGTGGTGCTGTCGCTGGCCCTGGTCGGGTTCATCTGGCAGCTCATCTACTCGCGCGACCAGGGGCTGCTCAACGCCGTGCTCGGCACCCAGATCGACTGGTACGGCGACTCCAACGTCAACCTCTGGGCGGTGCTGGTGGCCGCCGGCTGGAAGCACGCCGGCTACATCATGCTGCTGTACCTGGCCGGGCTGAAGGGCGTCGACCCCTCGCTGCGGGAGGCGGCCGCGGTGGACGGCGCCAGCCAGGCCAGGACCTTCTTCTCGGTCGTGTTCCCGGTGATGCGCCCCATCAACATCATCGTCCTCGTGGTCACGGTGATCGAGGCGCTGCGGGCCTTCGACATCGTCTGGGTGATCAACAAGGGCACCAACGGCCTGGAGCTGATCTCGACCCTGGTCACCGCCAACGTCGTCGGCGAGGCGAGCCGGATCGGCTTCGGCTCGGCGCTGGCCACCATCATGCTGGTGATCTCGCTGGTGTTCATCACCATCTTCCTGTCCACCGTCATGCGGGGGGAGCGGCGATGACCAGCGCCACCGTCACCCGCGGCGCCACGCGACCCGGAGCGACCGCCGCCGAGGCCAGGCGGCGGCCGCCTCGCCGCCGGGCGGGTCGTGCTCACGTCTTCCTCATCGCTGACCGCCCTGGCCTGGCTGTTCCCGGTGGTGTGGGCGGTGCTCAACTCCTTCCGCGACTACGACTACACCTCGGAGCAACGGCTACGTGTCCCTGGGCGGGTTCACCTTCCAGAACTACCTGAACGCCTGGGAGCAGGGCGAGTTCACCCGCCACTTCCTCAACTCGCTGTATCATCACCGTGCCCGCGGTGCTGATCACGCTGTTCCTCGCCTCCTGCGTGGCCTTCGTGGTGGCCCGCTTCAGCTTCCGGTTCAACCTGGTCCTGCTCGGGCTGTTCACCGCGGCCAACCTGCTGCCCCAGCAGGCGCTGCTGATCCCGCTGTTCCGGCTCTACCGCGAGGTCCCGCTGCCGCTGTGGATGAGCGACTCGGGGCAGCTGCTGGACAGCTTCTGGGGGCTGATCCTGGTCAACGTCGCCTTCCAGACGGGCTTCTGCACCTTCGTGCTCAGCAACTACATGAAGGCCCTGCCGCACGAGATGTTCGAGGCGGCCCGGGTCGACGGGGCCGGCGTCCCCACCCAGTTCTTCCGCATCACCCTGCCCCTGTGCCGGCCGGCCCTGGCCGCGCTGGCCACCCTCCAGGTGACCTGGATCTACAACGAGTTCTACTGGGCCACGGTGCTGATGCAGTCCGGCGACAAGTTCCCCATCACCAGCTCCCTCACCAACCTCCGGGGCCAGTTCTTCACCGACTACAACCTGCTCTCGGCCGGGTCGGTCGTCGTCGCCATCCCCGTCCTGGTGGTGTTCTTCCTGCTCCAGAAGCAGTTCGTGGCCGGCCTGACCCTGGGCGCGACCAAGGGGTGAGCCCACCGGGAGTGCTCCAGCTGCGCGCCGGCGGGGTCTCGCTGGTGCTGGACGCGCGGGCCGGGGCGGGGTCGCCCCTGCCGGTGGTGCTCCACTGGGGCCCGGACCTGGGCGACGCGCCGGACGTCGACGCCCTGGCCGAGGCGCTGGTCCCCCCGGCGGCCCAGTCGGCCGCCGACCGGCCGGTGCGGCGGCGGCTGCTGCCGATGCCGGCCGACGGCTGGCGGCTGCGGCCCGGCCTGGCCGGCGCCCGGGCCGGACGGCGGCGGCTGGTCGCCGCGGTTCCTGGTCCGGTCGGTCGACCTGGCCTCCGACGGGCGCTGCCTGGCCGTCGAGGCCGGCGACGACGAGGCCGGGCTGGACCTCCGGACGGTGCTGCGGCTGCACCCCTCGGGGGTGCTGGAGGCCGGCCACACCCTGCGCAACCTGGGGGATGCGCCCGTACCTGGTGTCGCGGCTCGCGGTCACCCTGCCCCTGCCGGCCAGGGCGGTCGAGCTGCTCGACCTGACCGGGCGCTGGTGCCGCGAACGGATCCCCCAGCGGCACCCGCTGCCCCAGGGCGCCTGGGTGCGCGAGGGCCGCCACGGGCGCACCGGCCACGACGCCACCCTGGTCCTGGCCGCCGGCACCCCCGGCTTCGGGTTCCGCTCCGGCGAGGTCTGGGGCCTGCACCTCGGCTGGAGCGGGGACGCGGTCCACTGGGCCGAGCGCAACGCCGACGGCCACGCCGGGCTGGGCGCGGCCGAGCTGCTGGGCCCCTCGGAGGTGGCCCTCGACCCCGGCGAGGCCTACGCCACCCCGCCGGTGCTGGCCGCCTACAGCGCCGAGGGCCTGGACGGGCTCAGCGCCGCCTACCACCGGTTCGTGCGCGACCGGCCCGGCCACCCGCGCACGCCCCGGCCGGTCGTGCTCAACACCTGGGAGGCCGTCTACTTCGACCACCGCCTGGAACGGCTCACCGAGCTGGCCGACGTCGCCGCCCGGCTGGGCGTCGAGCGGTTCGTGCTCGACGACGGCTGGTTCGGCAACCGGCGCAACGACACCGCCGGGCTGGGGGACTGGCACGTCGCCGTCGACGTCTGGCCCGACGGTCTCGGCCCGCTGATCTCCCACGTCCGCGCGCTGGGCATGGAGTTCGGGCTCTGGGTCGAGCCCGAGATGGTCAACCCCGACTCCGACCTGTTCCGGGCCCACCCCGACTGGGTGCTGTCGGGGTCGGGCGGGCCCGGCCGGCTGCCCGAGGCCTGGCGCCACCAGCAGGTCCTCGACCTGGCCAACCCCGACTGCTACGCCTTCATCCGCGACCGGCTGGACGCCCTGCTCAGCGACCACGACATCGCCTTCCTGAAATGGGACCACAACCGCGACCTGATCGAGGCCGGCCACGCCGGGCGGCCCGGGGTGCACGCCCAGACCCTGGCCGTCTACCGGCTCCTGGACGAGCTGCGCGACCGCCACCCGGGGGTCGAGATCGAGAGCTGCGCGTCGGGCGGCGGCCGGGTCGACCTGGGGATCCTGGCCCGGACCGACCGGGTCTGGGCCAGCGACACCAACGACGCCCTGGAGCGCCAGCCCATCCAGCGCTGGACCCAGCTGCTGGTCCCGCCCGAGCTGGTCGGCAGCCACGTCGGCCCGCCCCGGTCCCACACCACCGGCCGCGTCCACGGCCTCGCCTTCCGGGTCGCCACGGCGCTGTTCGGCCACTTCGGCATCGAGTGGGACATCGCCTCGGCCTCGGCCGCCGAGCAGGAGGCGCTGGCCGAGGCGATCGCCTTCTACCGGCGGATGCGGCCGCTGCTCCACGGCGGGCAGGTGGTGCGGGCCGACCACCCCGACCCGGCCGCCTACCTCCACGGGGTGGTGGCCGCCGACCGCGCCGAGGCGCTGTTCGCCTACGTGCAGCTCACCGCCTCGGCGTTCGAGACGCCCGGCCTGGCCCGGCTGCCCGGGCTGGACCCCGACCGCGCCTACCGGGTCGAGCCGGTGGCGGTCGCCGGCGAGCCCGAGACCAAGCAGGCGCTGGCCCCGGCCTGGCTGGAGGCCGGCGGGGTCACCCTTGGCGGCCGGGCCCTGGCCGAGGTCGGCCTGCCCCTGCCCGTGCTCCGGCCCGAGCAGGCGCTGCTGCTCCACGTGCAGGGCGCATGAACCCGGAGGCCACCGAGACCAGCGGGGGCGCCCGATGAGCCCGGGCCCCGGCGACCGGCTGGGCCTCGGCGCCGGGGCCGGCCCCCCGAGGGCCTGGCCGGCCTCGGACGCCCAGGCGCTCGACCTGTCGGGGAGCTGGCGCTTCCGGCTGTCGCCCCGGGCCGACGCCGACGACGCCTTCGCCGACCCCGGGTTCGACGACGCCGGCTGGGCGACCCTGCCGGTGCCGTCGCACTGGCAGCTCCACGGCTACGGCGCCCCCGCCTACACCAACGTCGTCTACCCGTTCCCGGTCGACCCGCCGCACGTCCCCACCGACAACCCGACCGGCGACTACCGGGTCGGGTTCCGGCTGCCGGGGGACTGGGCGGCCGAGCGGACCCTGCTGCGGTTCGAGGGGGTCGACTCGGCGTTCCGGGTGTGGCTCAACGGCCGGGAGCTGGGCGGCTCGACCGGGAGCCGGCTGCCGGCCGAGTTCGACGCCACCGCGGCCCTGGCGCCTCCCGGCGGGGACAACCTGCTGGCGGTGCGGGTGCGGCAGTGGTCGGCCGCCAGCTACCTGGAGGACCAGGACATGTGGTGGCTGTCCGGGATCTTCCGCGAGGTCCGGCTGCTGGCCCGCCCGGCCGGGGCGATCGACGACTGGTTCGTGCACGCCGGCTACGACCACGAGACCGGCGCCGGCACCCTGCGGGTCGAGGCCAGCGTCCCGGCCCGCCTCACCGTGCCCGAGCTGGGGGTGGACGTGGCCGCGGGCGACACCGCCCGGCTCCCGGCGGTCGAGCCCTGGTCGGCCGAGTCGCCCCGGCTGTACGACGGCCAGCTCGCCTCGGCCGGCGAGCGGGTGGCGCTGCGGATCGGCTTCCGCACCGTCGCCGTCCGCGACGGGCTGCTCACCGTCAACGGCCGCCGGGTCCTGTTCCGGGGGGCCAACCGCCACGAGTTCCATCCCGACCTGGGCCGGGCCGTCGGCGAGGACGTCATGCTCGCCGACGTGCTGCTGATGAAGCGCCACAACCTCAACGCCGTCCGGACCAGCCACTACCCGCCCCACCCCCGGTTCCTGGAGCTGTGCGACAGCTACGGGCTGTACGTCATCGACGAGTGCGACCTGGAGACCCACGGGTTCGAGCCGGTCGGCTGGCGGGGCAACCCGGCCGACGACCCCCGCTGGCGCGACGCCCTGGTGGACCGGATGCGGCGCATGGTCGAGCGGGACAAGAACCGTCCCAGCGTGGTCATGTGGTCGCTCGGCAACGAGAGCGGCACCGGCGCCAACCTGGCCGCGATGGCCGCCTGGGCGCGGGAGCGCGACCCGTCGCGGCCGCTGCACTACGAGGGCGACCGGTCGTGCGCGGACGTCGACGTCTACAGCCGCATGTACCCGACCCACGCCGAGGTCGATCGGATCGGCCGCCGCGAGGAGGCGCCGCTGGACGACCCCGGGCTGGACGCCCGGCGCCGGGCGATGCCGTTCATCCTCTGCGAGTACGCCCACGCCATGGGCAACGGCCCCGGCGGCCTCTGGGAGTACCAGGACCTGTTCGAGCGCCACCCGCGCTGCCAGGGCGGGTTCGTCTGGGAGTGGATCGACCACGGCCTGCGCGCCCACACCGGCGACGGCGCCGAGTTCTTCGCCTACGGCGGCGACTTCGGCGAGCCCGTGCACGACGGCAACTTCGTGGCCGACGGGCTGCTGTTCCCCGACCGGACGCCCTCGCCCGGCCTGGCCGAGCTCAAGAAGGTGGTCGAACCGGTCCGCATCACCGCCGACCCGGCCGGCGGGATCCGGGTCGCCAACCTGCACGACGTCCGCGACCTGTCCCACCTGGCCTTCGAATGGCACCTGGAGGAGGAGGGCCTGCCGGTGGCCTCCGGCCCCCTCGAGGTCCCGGCCCTCGCCCCGGGATCGGCCGCCACCGTCGACCTCCCGCCCCTGCCGCCCACCACCGCCGAGTCCTGGCTCACCGTCCGGGCGGTCCTGGCCACCGACCACCCCTGGGCCCCCGCCGGCCACGAGGTCGCCTGGGGCCAACTGCCCATCCCCCCGACCCCCCCGGAGCCGGACCGCACCCCCGACCGGCCGACCCCGACCGGAGCCGCGCAGCACCCACCCGGTCCCGGGCCAGGTCCCCCGGTGGGGGAGCGTAGCCCAAGCGGGGGAGGGGGCGGGTCCGGTTGTCCACAGCCCCCGGGGTCCGCTCCCCATCACCCTTGGGCCTGGGAGCTTCGACCCGGCCACCGGGCGGCTGATCCGGCTCGGCGACCTCGGGTCGACGGGCCGCGGGTGGATCTGTGGCGGGCGCCGACCGACAACGACCGCGGGCACCACGGCGAGGCCGTGGAGCCGCTGTGGCGGCGGGTCGGGCTGGACCGTCTCCAGCACCGGGTCGACGAGGTCGCCGTCGAGGACGGCGCGCTGGTGGTGCGGGCCCGGGTCGCGCCCGCCGGCACCGACCTGGGGGTGGCCGCGACCTACCGCTGGTCCGCGGTGCCCGGCGGGCTGCGGCTGGAGGTCGGGGTCGTCCCCGAGGGGGAGTGGCCCTGCCCGCTGCCCCGGCTCGGCCTGCGCATGGCCGTGCCGGCCGGGCTCCGCCGGGTCGAGTGGTTCGGTCGCGGGCCCGGCGAGGCCTACGCCGACACCGGCCGGGCGGCCCGGGTCGGCCGCTTCGCGGCCACCGTGGAGGAGCTCCAGACCCCGTACCTCTACCCGCAGGAGAACGGCAACCGGGCCGGCGTGCGCTGGGCCACCCTGACCGACGGCGACGGGAACGGGATCAGGGTCGAGGGCGAGCCGACCTTCGAGCTGACCGCCCGGCCCTGGACGAGCGAGCAGCTCGACGCGGCCCGCCACCCCACCGACCTGCGCCCCGGCGACCGCGTCTGGGTCAACCTCGACCTGGCCCAGCAGGGCATCGGCTCGGCCTCCTGCGGCCCCGGGGTCCTGCCCGCCTACCGCCTCGACCCGGCCCCGGCGAGCTTCACGGTGCGGCTGTACCCTGCGCCGGCTGGGCCGTCGCGGAGATGAACGCGCCGGTCAGGGCGGCCGAGATGCGCAGCATCTCGGGGAGGATGCGCTCGATGTCCTTGGGTTCCAGGCGGCCCTCGGGGGCCGACACCGACATGGCCGCGACCGACTCGCCGACGCCGAACACCGGCACGGCCAGGCAGCGGACCCCGACCTCCTCCTCGCCGCTGTCGATCGCGTAGCCCTGGCTGGCCACCGTGTCCAGCTCGGCCAGGAACCGGCCCAGGTCGGTGATGGTCCGCGGGGTGCGCCGGGGCAGCCCCATCCGGGTCAGCATCGCCTCCACCTCGGCCCGGGGCCGGAAGGCGAGCACGACCTTGCCGACGGCGCTGGAGTGGGGGAGGACGCGCCGGCCGACCTCGGTGAACATCCGCACCCGGTGCTGGCGCGACGGCACCTGGGCGACGTAGGCGACCTGGCCGTCCTCGAGCACGGCCAGGTTGGCCGTCTCGCCGCTGGCCTCCATCAGCTCGGCCAGGTAGGGGCGGGCGAACCGGCCGAAGTGCCGGGTGGCCGCCTCGCCCAGCTTGATCAGGTGGGAGCCGAGCGTGTACTTGTGCGACGCCGGGTCCTGGCGCACGTAGCCGCGGGTGGCCATGGTGGCGAGCAGGCGGTGGATGGTGGCCACGGGCAGGCCGGTGGCCCGCCCCAGCTCGCTGACGCCGCGGGCCTCCCCCGGGTCGGCCAGCGCCTCCAGCAGCTCGAGGGCGCGCTCCACCGACTGGACCCCGTCGTTGCCGCGCTGTGGCGCACCTGCTGGCTGGCTGGACCTGGCCACGTCACCCCGCTTTGTGAGGCCATGCACATGAACAGTACCCTAGGCCGGCCTTCTCCCGTATGACAGAATACCCTTCTCGCCCTGTGGAAGACGAGAACGGAGGGGAACGGGATGGCCGTCGCGCTCGGACACAACCAGTATGGCAAGGCGGAGACGCGCATGGTCCGCGTCACCAGGGACGGCGACCGCCACGAGCTCAAGGACCTCAACGTCGGCGTCACCCTGTCCGGCGACATGGCCGACGTGCACCTGACCGGCGACAACGCCAACGTGGTCCCGACCGACACCCAGAAGAACACCGTCTACGCCTTCGCCAAGGAGGCGCCGGTCGGTGAGATCGAGGAGTTCGGGCTGCGGCTGGCCCGCCACTTCGTGGACGACTTCGAGACCATCACCCGGGCCCGGGTGCACCTGGAGGAGTACCCGTGGGCCAGGATCGAGGTCGGCGGCGCCCCCCACGACCACGCCTTCCTGCGGTCCAGCGCCGAGCGGCGCACGGCAACGGTGGTGGCCGAGGAGGGCCGGGCCTGGGTCGTCTCCGGCCTCGGCGACCTGGTGGTCCTCAAGTCGACCGGGTCGGAGTTCACCGGCTACATCAAGGACCGCTACACCACCCTCAAGGAGACCACCGACCGCATCCTGGCCACCGCGGTCACCGCCCAGTGGCGCCACGGCACCCTGGACGTCGACTGGGCCAAGTCCTTCGCCGACACCCGCCAGCTCATGCTGGAGGCCTTCGCCACCACCCACAGCCTGTCGCTCCAGCAGAGCCTGTACGCCATGGCCACCGCGGCCATCACCACCCGCCCCGAGGTGGTCGAGGTGCGCATGTCGATGCCGAACAAGCACCACTTCGTGGTCGACCTGTCGCCCTTCGGGCTGGCCAATGACAACGAGGTCTTCCACGCCGACGACCGCCCCTACGGCCTGATCGAGGCCGTCGTGGTCGAGGAGGGCGCCCCAGCCCCCGGCCCGGCCTGGGACCCCTACCCGCTGCTGTAGGGCGCCGCCCCGGGCTCCGCCGCGCCCATCGGGGGTACCGTACCGGGGAAGATGGCTGGGACATCCTGGTGGTCGCGGCTGCGCCAGGTGCCCGCGCCGGTGGTGGACGCGGGGCTGGCCCTGGCCCTTGCCGTGGCGGTGACGGCCGCGATCGACGTGGCCTCGACCCGCGGCGACGGGCGCGCCCCCGGCGCCTACACCCTGGGGCTGACCGTCGCCGCCCTGGTGCTGTTCCGGCGGCGCTGGCCCCTGGCCGTGCTGCTGGCCTCGGCGGCGGCCCTCCAGCTCTACGGCCTGACCAACTATCCCGGCATCCTCCCCGCGGTGCCGCTGTCGGTGGCGGTGGCCACCGCCTGGATCGCCGGCTACCGGCGCTGGACCCTGGCGATCGTCGTCTGGTTCGTGCTCGCGCCGCTCGTCTACCTCCTCTACCAGCTCTGGGAGGGGGACGAGCCGCTGGCGCCGCTGGTCAGCGGGACCATGCAGAGCGCCGCCATGTTCGCCGCCGTGCTGCTGTTCGGGGAGGCGGTGCGCGGCCGCCGCCTGCTGCTGGCCGAGCAGCACCGCTCCGAGCGGCTGCTGCTGAACGTCCTGCCGTCCCCGATCGCGGCCCGGCTCAAGCAGGGCGAGGCGGTCATCGCCGACGGGTTCTCCGGAGGTCACCGTGCTCTTCGCCGACCTGGTGGACTTCACCCGGCGCAGCCAGGAGACCACGCCGGAGCAGGTGGTGCAGGTCCTCGACGGCCTGTTCTCGGCCCTCGACCGGCTGGCCGAGCGCCACGGGCTGGAGAAGATCAAGACCATCGGGGATGCCTACATGGCCGTCGGTGGGCTGCCCGAGCCCCGGCCCGACCATGCCGAGGCGGTGGCCGAGATGGCCCTGGCCGTGCGCGAGGAGGTCCCCCGCCACCTCGACCCGGCCGGCCAGCCCCTGGCCGTGCGCATCGGCATCGACACCGGCCCGGTGGTGGCCGGGGTGATCGGCACCACCAAGTTCAGCTACGACCTGTGGGGCGACACCGTGAACACGGCCAGCCGCATGGAGTCGCGCGGGGTGGTCGGCTGCATCCAGGTGACCGAGCGGACCTACCGGCGGCTGCGGGACGGCTACCGCTTCGAGCGGCGGGGACCGGTCCAGGTCAAGGGCAAGGGCGAGCTGGTCACCTGGTTCCTGGTCGCCCGGGACGCTCAGCCCCGCTGAGCCGCCGGGCGGGAGCCCACCGAGAACTCGGCCCCGAAGGGGTCGGTGATGGTCGCCATGCGGCCGTAGACGAAGTCCTCGGGGGTGCCGGCGGTGCCCCCGGCCTCGGCGGCCTTGGCGACCGCCTCGTCGGCGTCGGCGACCTCGAACAGGGTCGTCCAGCCCGACGGCACGCCGGGGACGCCCATGATCCCGCCGATCTCGTGGCCGTCGGGCCGGCGCAGGAAGGTGAAGTCGAAGTCGGGCAGGTCCGGGTTGCCGTCGAGGGTGAAGTCGAACACGGCCGCGTAGAACGCCCGGGCGGGCTCGGGGTCGGAGGTGACCAGGTCGTTGCGGAGCAGCGAACCGGGCTCGTTCACGACCTCGCAGCCGATGTGGGCGCCGCCCTGCCAGAGGCCGAACTGGGCCCCGACGGGGTCCTTGGCGATCGCCATGCTGCCCTGGTCCATGACCTGCATCGGGTCCATGACGATGGTGCCGCCGGCGTCGGTGACCCGCCGGGCGGTGGCCTCGCAGTCGGCGGTGGCCAGGTACACGGTCCACCAGAACGCGGTGGCCGACGGGTCGGGGTTCTCGGCCAGGCCCGCCACCCGCCGCCCGCCCAGCAGGCACTGGGTGTAGCGCATCGTCTCGGGCGTCCCGACCTCGAACTCCCAGCCGAACACGGCCCCGTAGAAGGCCATCGCCCGCTCCAGGTCGGGGACGCCGAGGTCGATCCAGGTCGGGGTGCCGTCCGGCTGGTTGCTCGGTGACGAAGCTCATCGCGCGCTCCTTGTGGTCGGGTCGCTCAACCTCGGCTCGCCGGTGGTCGATCAGACCACCATGACGACGCCTGGAGTCTCCCACCCCTCCCCGACGACGGTGGAGGACTTCCGCCGGGTCCTGGACGAGCGGGCCGTGCAGCCGGTCTTCCAGCCCCTGATCGACCTGGACAACCGCCATGTCCTCGGCCACGAGGCCCTGGCCCGGGGCCGCGCCGATCAAGCCGCCGACCGGACTCTACAAGGTCAAGAAGGGCGACACCCTGTCGGGGATCGCCGCCAAGAAGCTGGGCGACGCCAACCGCTGGCCCGAGATCGCCCGGCTCAACCGCGACATCGTCCCCGACCCCGACGAGATCGTCCCCGGCCAGGTGCTCGTCATCCTCAAGCGCTGACCGCTGTCGCTGGGTCCGGGCAGACTGGCGCGATGCGGGTCGCCGTGGTGGTGGATGCGGACGGTGGGGGACTGCTGCAGGCCGTCGCCGACGACGGCACGCCCCAGGGGCCGCCGGAGCCGGTCCGGGACCTGGCCGCGGCCGTGGCCGAGCGGGAGCGGGCGGGGCGGCCACGCTGGGTCTGGGCGGCGACCGCCGAGGTGTACCCGGGGCTGCTGCGGGCCGGGGTCCGGGTCGAGCGCTGCCACGACCTGGCCCTGGCCGAGGGGATCCTCCTGGCCGCCGACGGCCGCTGGGGCGAGCCGCGCTCGTTCCCGGCCGCCTGGGCCCGCCTGCGCGGCCTGCCGGTCCCCGACGACACCGCCAGGGGCTCCGGCGGCCGGCCCCCGACGGCTGGGGCCCGGCGGCCGGCCAGCCGGCCCTGTTCGACCACCACCTGCTCGGGCTGCCCGACCCCGCCGAGCTGCTGGAGGGGGTGGTGGCCGTCCACGCCGACCAGCAACGCCGCCTGGCCCGGGGGGGTCCGGGGGACCGCCGGGGTGGTCCCCCGGAGAGTCCGGAGGGTCCGGGGGACCGCCGGGCGGTCCCCCGGAGCGTCGGGGGCTTGAGCTGCTGGTGGCGGCCGAGTCGGCGGGGGCGCTGGCCGCGGGGGAGATGGGGGCGGCCGGGCTGCCCTGGCGGCCGGAGGTGCACGACGCCATCCTCAGCGAGCTGCTCGGACCCCGGCCCCGGGCCGGGACCGCGCCGCGGCGGCTGGGCGAGCTGGCCGCCCAGATCGGCGCCGCCTTCGGCGGCCAGCCGCTCAACCCCGACTCGCCCGCCCAGGTGCTGCGGGCCTTCGCCAACGCCGGGACGCCGCTGCCCTCGACCCGGTCCCATGTCCTGCGCGCCGTCGACCACCCGGCCGTGCCGCTGCTGCTGGCCTACAAGGAGCTGTCGCGGCTGCACGCCGCCCACGGCTGGACCTGGCTGGACGCCTGGGTCGCGGGCGGCCGGTTCCGGCCCGAGTACGTGCCCGGCGGGGTCGTGTCGGGCCGCTGGGCGACGCGCGGCGGCGGCGCCCTCCAGATCCCCCACGCCCTGCGCCGGGCGGTGGTGGCCGACCCGGGCTGGACCTTCGTGGTCGCCGACGCCAGCCAGCTCGAGCCGCGGGTGCTGGCCGCCCTGTCCGGCGACGACGGGCTGGCCCGGGCGGCGGCCGGCGGCGACCTCTACGCCGCCCTGGCCGCCGACGCCTTCGCGGGCGACCGGGCGCGGGCCAAGACCGCCCTGCTGGCCGCCATGTACGGCGGCGACGTCGGCTCCCTGATGACGGTGCTGCGGCGGCGCTTCCCGGCCGCCGTCGGCTACGTGGAGGCGGCGGCCAGGGCCGGCGAGGAGGGCGCCCTGGTCCGCTCGCGCCTGGGCAGGACCTGCCCACCCCCCTCCACCGCCTGGCTGACCGCCACCTCCAGGCCAGCCGCGCCCGAGCCCGCCGCCGAGGCCGATGCCGAGGCCGGGGCGCGGCGGCGGGCGGCCAGGGACCGGGGGCGGTTCACCCGGAACTTCGTGGTCCAGGCAAGCGCCGCCGACTGGGCGCTGGTGCTGCTGGCCGCCGTCCGCCGCCGCCTGGCCGACCGGCCCGAGGGGCTCGGCCCGCCCGACCGGCCCACCGGTCCGCACCTGGTGTTCTTCCAGCACGACGAGGTGGTGGTGCACTGCCAGCGCCAGGACGCCGACCGGGTGGCGGCCGCGGTGGGCGACGCCGCCGAGGAGAGCCGCCGCCTGGTGTTCGGCGACACCACCGTCCGGTTCCCCCTGAGCGTGGCCGTGGTCGACTGCTACGCCGACGCCAAGTGACGCCGGCCGCTACCAGACCCCGCCGATCCAGGTGTCGAGCCGGTCCTGCACCTCCCGGAGGCGCTCGACCAGGCTCTTGAGCATGCCCACGGCGACCTGGGGGTTGCCGGCCAGGAACGCCTGGAACTCGTCGGCCGGGATCCGCAGCGCCTCCAGCGGCTCGACCGCCCGGACGGTCGCCTCCCGCGGCCTACCCGCCAGCACGGCCATCTCGCCGAAGAAGTCGCCCCGCTCCAGCCGGTGGAAGCGGCCGCCCACGTCCACCTCGGCGGCCCCGCCGAGCACGATGTACATGGCGTCGCCCGGGTCGCCCCGCTCCACGATCGCCTGCCCGGCCTCGTACGACGCCCGGCGTCCCACCGCCAGGACGGCCTCGAGGTGCTCGCGGTCGAGCCCCGCGAACAGGGGCATCCGCTCAAGGGCCGCGAGCCCGACCGTCACCTCGTCCATTGCATCCTCCCGCCGCCGTGCGAACCCTCTCGCTCCCGGTGGTCCGGAGCGTAGCCGATCACCGGGTCGGGGTGCGCGGGCGTCGTACCACCCCCCGTACCTGCCTGCATCGCTCAGGCGTGGGGCGGCCAGGTGCCGATCACCGGCAGGGGAGCCGACGTCGAGCGGTGGCAGGCGCACACCGCTGGGCGCAAGGCCGCCCATCCGGTGGGCTCGGGGGACCGTTGCCGCGCTGCACCGCGTCCGGGACGGCCTCGGTCGCGCCGGCCGAGGCGGCCGACCCCGGCCGACCGCCGGGGTCGGAGTCGACTACGTTGCGGGGCGGCGACCCGGCGCGATCGTGGTGTGTCTCCTGGTCGTGGCGGACGACGCGGGCCGGTGGTGCGGACCTACGCAGCGGGCCCGCGCCGGGGGACCCGCTGGCGCCGCTGGTCCGCGGCGCCGATGCCAGGCCGCGGACTCAACCTCTGACGGCTCAGCCCTCGCCGAGGACGGCCAGGAGCCGGTCGACCAGCTCGGCCTGGGCGGCCAGCAGCTTCTCCCTGGCCGTGGCCGGGTCGAACCAGCCGGCCCGGTCGACCTCGGGGAACTCCCGCCGGGTCCCGGAGCGGGGCGGCCACTCCAGGGTGAAGGTGTTGCTGGTGATCGCGTCCGGGTCGACGTCGCCGGCCGCGGCCCAGGCGCTGACGACCTTGCCGCCGCGCTGGCGGACCTCGCCCAGCGCCACCAGCCCACCCTCCGGGAGGCGGTGGCCCGTCTCCTCCTCGAACTCCCGCAGGGCGACCGCCAGCGGGTCCTCGCCGTCGCCGTACTCGCCCTTGGGGATCGACCAGGCGCCGGCGTCCCTCCTGGCCCACAACGGCCCGCCCGGATGCACCAGCAGCAGCTCCACGCCATCGCCCCGTCGCCGGTAGAGCAGGATCCCCGCGCTGCGCTTGGCCATCGTGCCCCCGCGGCTAAGGTCGGCCTGGAAGTTGCCGACATGGTGGCATGAGCGGGATCACCGGTGCCGCGGCCAAGGTGGGACGGACCCGCAGGGGACTGCTGCCCTCCGGCCAGCTCCTCACGCCCGAGGTCTGGGCGCGCCGCCACCGCGGGATCGTCTGGCTGCTGTGGCTGCATGTCGTCGGGATCGCCGTCTACGCCCTGACCCGCGGCAACGGCCTGGCCCACAGCCTCGAGGAGGCATCTTGACCGTCCAAGGCCGAGGGCCGCAACCGCCACGTCCTCGCCTCCTGATCCCGGCCACGCCGGAATCCGACCCGCCACCCCCACCGGTTGACCGTCCGGCCCCGGGCGCGCATCAATGCTGGGAGCGGGCAACAGCAGGAGGCGACCCATGGCGAGCGTCAGGACGACCCCGCCGGCGGGCGCGGCCACCACCCCCGGGCGGCCGCGGGCCGGCTGGGGCGACGACCTGGCCGCGGCCCTGCTCGGCACCTGGGTGGTCGGGGGGCTGTTCCTCGACGGCTGGGCGCACCTCAACCAGCCCGGCCTCGAGACCTTCTTCAGTCCCTGGCACGCCGTGTTCTACCTGGGCTTCGCGGTCTCGACGGTGGTGCTGGCCCGGCTCGTCGCCCGCCACCAGCGCGGCCGCTTCGACCCCGCCCTGGTGCCGGCCGGCTACGGCCTCGGGCTGGTCGGGGTGGTGCTGTTCGTGGCCGGCGGGGTCGCCGACGGCGCCTGGCACACCATGTTCGGGGTCGAGACGGGCGTGGCCGCGCTGCTCAGCCCCTCCCACCTGCTGCTGCTCGGCGGCGGCCTGCTGATGGTGACCAGCCCGGTCCGCTCGGCCTGGTCGTCGCCCGACCTGCCCGCCCGCTCCCCGGCCCGGTCCCTGCTGCCCGCCCTGTGGGCGACCGCCCTGACCACCGCCGTGGTGCTGTTCTTCTTCCAGTACCTGTCGGCGTTCGTCAGCCGCGCCCCGTCCATGGCCGAGGCCGACGGCCCGGCCGGGCTCCTCACCACCATCGTCGGGGTGGCCAGCGTGCTGGTCACCAACCTGATCGTGGTCGCGCCGGTGCTGCTGCTGGCCCGCCGCTGGCGGCTGCCCTTCGGCACCGTGACCCTGCTGGCCGGCGTCGGCGCGGTCGGGCTCACCTCGCTGCGCGAGTTCGTCCTGGGGGCGCTGGTCCCGGCCATGCTGGCCGGCGGGCTGGCCACCGACCTCCTGATCGCCCGGCTGCGGCCCGGCCCCGACCGCCCTGGCGCGTTCCGGGCCGTCGCCGCCCTGGCCCCGGTGCTGCTCTGGGGCGCCTGGATGGCCGCCTACGCCCTCGCCTACGGGATCGCCTGGCCGCCGGAGCTGTGGGCCGGCGTGCTCGGCATGGCGTCGCTCAGCGGCCTCGGCCTGAGCGTGCTGGTCCTGCCGCCGGCCATCCCCGCCGGGACCTGGGAACCGAACTCCGAGGCATAAGCGCGCTGAACCTGGGTAAAGCGGCCCTTTGGACGTCGGGGCGCGAACGACGCCCTTGGGTGGGTCAAGGGAGGCTCCCACATGGCCGACAGCGGATCCCGATCACACTCGTTGTGGACACCCGACCGACGACAGTTCCTGCGGGCGGTGGGGGTCGCGGGCATGGGGGCGGCCATCGCCGCCTGCACCAGCGAACCGGGCGGCGGCGGCCCCGGCGGCGGAGAGGAGGCGGCCGGCCAGGCGCCGTCGGTCAGCTTCACCGAGCCGAGGACCAAGCTCTCGGGTGACCTCAAGATCCTGCTCTGGAGCCACTTCGTGCCCAGCCACGACCAGTGGTTCCGTCCCTTCGCCCAGGACTGGGGCAAGAAGGTCGGGGTCAACGTGACCGTCGACCACATCGACAACGCCCAGATCCCGACCCGGATCGCGGCCGAGATCCAGGCCGGCCAGGGTCATGACGTGATCCAGTACATCGCCCCGCTGTCGCAGTTCGAGCCCAGCGTCCTCGACCTCAAGGACATCACCGACGAGGCCACCAAGCGCTGGGGCCAGCAGCTGGAGCTGAGCAAGCAGTCCAGCTTCAACCCGGCCACCGGCCGCTTCTACTCCTACTCGCCTGGCTGGGTGCCCGACCCCGGCGACTACCGGACCTCGCTGTGGACGGCTGTGGGCCTGCCCAAGGGCCCCACCACCTGGGACGAGCTCCTGCAGGGCGGCGCCGAGATCAAGAAGAGCAAGGGGACCCAGCTCGGCATCGGCATGTCCCAGGAGATCGACTCCAACATGGCCGGCCGGGCCCTGATGTGGTCCTACGGCGCCTCGGTCCAGGACGAGAACGAGCAGGTGGTGATCAACTCCGAGGAGACCGTGGCCGCCGTCGAGTTCATGACCAAGCTGTTCAAGCAGGCCATGACCGACGAGGTCTTCTCCTGGAACGCCGCCTCCAACAACCAGGGCCTGGTCGCCGGGCAAGCTCTCCTACATCCTCAACTCGATCTCGGCCTGGCGGACCGCCCAGGGGGCCAACCCCGACGTGGCCAACGACGTCGGCTTCGTCCCGGCGCTGCGCGGGCCCGCCGACGCCCGCGCCGCCCAGCACGTGCTCTACAACTGGATCATCCCCAAGCACGCGGCCAACGCCGACGCGGCCAAGGAGTTCCTGCTCTACTACACCGAGAACTTCGCCTCGGCCACCTGGCACTCCAAGCTGTACGACTTCCCGGCCTGGGCCGAGCGGGTGCCCCAGCTCGACGGCTGGCTGGCCAAGGACCCCTACGGGGCCAACCCGGCCGACAAGCTGGCCTTCCTCAAGGACGCCACCGACTGGAGCACCAACATCGGCTACCCGGGGCCGTCCAACACCGCCATCGGCGAGGTGTTCGGGACCTTCGTGATCCCGAACATGTTCGCCAGCGCGGCCCGCGGCGAGGCCTCGCCCAAGGAGGCCGTGGCCCAGGCCGAGGCCCAGATCAAGCCGATCTTCGAGAAGTGGCGCAAGCGCGGCCTGGTCGGCGGCACGTGATCGGCGGCCGGCCGTGACAAAGGTCGTCGAGGTCCGGGGGCTCGTCAAGCAGTTCGAGGGCGGGCGGGTCCACGCCGTGGACGGCATCGACCTGGCCACCGAGGAGGGCGAGTACCTCGTCCTCCTCGGCCCCTCGGGGTGCGGCAAGACCACCCTGCTGCGCACCATCGCCGGGCTGGAGCAGCCGAGCGAGGGGGAGGTCCGCATCGACGGGCAGGTCGTCAACGACCTGCCGCCGCGGGCCCGCAAGATCGCCATGGTCTTCCAGAGCTACGCCCTGTACCCGCACAAGAACGTCCTCCAGAACATCGTCTTCCCGCTCAAGGCCGAGCGGATGGACAAGGACGAGCAGGTCCGCAAGGCCCGCTGGGCGGCCGAGCTGCTCGGCATCGACCAGCTGCTGGACCGCCGGCCCCGCCAGCTGTCGGGCGGCGAGCGCCAGCGGGTCGCCCTGGCCCGGGCGATGGTCCGCGAGCCCCACGTGTTCCTGCTGGACGAGCCGCTCTCCAACCTGGACGCCAAGCTGCGCACCAGCGCCCGCGACGAGCTCAAGCGCTTCCAGCAGCGGGTCGGGACGACCACCATCTACGTGACCCACGACCAGGCCGAGGCCATGGGCCTGGGCGACCGGATCGCGGTCATGGACCACGGCCGCGTGCGCCAGCTCGGCCGGCCGGTCGAGGTCTACGACGACCCGGCCGACACCTTCGTGGCCACCTTCATCGGCTCCCCGCCGATGAACCTGGTGCCCCGCGACGGCCGCTTCGTCGGGTTCCGCCCCGAGCACCTGCTGCCGGCCGAGCACGTCGGAGGGCCCGAGCGAACGCTGGTGCCGTTCAAGGTGGACCGGATCGAGTACCTCTCCGGCGACCGGCACGTGTACGGCACGGCCACGCGCATCGGCGAGGAGACCCGGGTCATCGCCCGGCTGCCGGCCACGGTCGCGACCCCGATCGCCGCCGGCGAGACGTACGAGTTCGCCGTGCACCCCGACCGGCTGCGGTTCTTCGACGCCGAAAGCGGGCACCGGGCCGACCCCGTCCCGGTCGGGGGCTGAGGCCATGGACGCGGCCACCACCGAGCGCCCCGGCGTCCGCGCCGGGAGGAGGCCGGCCCGGCACTTCGCCGACAACGAGCGCCAGATGGCGATCTGGTTCCTGCTGCCGTCGATCCTGTACGTGGTCGCGCTCGTGGCGGTGCCGTTCTTCCTGGCCATCGGGTTCGCCTTCAGCGACGTGACCGCCGGCGACCCCAGCTTCCAGTGGGCCGGCCTGCAGACCTTCCAGCGCGCCCTCGACGACCCGGTGTTCTGGCGCTCGCTGCGCAACACCTTCGTCTTCACCGTGGTCTCGATGGCCCTGATCGTGGTCCTCGGCAAGGTCCTGGCCAACATCCTGGTGGCCGACTTCCGCGGCAAGTGGCTGGTCCGGTTCCTGGTCCTGCTGCCCTGGACGACCCCGGTGGCCCTGTCGGCGGTGGCCTGGCTGTGGATGCTGGACTCGGTCTTCAGCCCGATCGACTGGGTGCTGCGCAACCTGGGCCTGATCGACAGCAACGTCTACTGGCTGGGCCGGCCGCACCTGGCCATGGCGTCGGTGATCGCCGTCCACGTGTGGCGGCTGGTCCCGCTGTCGGCGGTCATCATCCTGGCCGGCCTGGTCGCCATCCCCAAGGACATCGAGGAGGCGGCCCGGGTCGACGGGGCCGGCTTCTGGCGGCGCATGCTCGAGGTGACCATCCCCCTGACCCTGCCCGTGGTCGCGGTCGCGGCCCTGTTCGGGGCCATCCTGACCTTCACCGACATGACGGTGGTGTACGTGCTCACCCGCGGCGGCCCCACCAACTCCACCCAGGTGCTGGCCAGCTGGGCGTTCATCCGCGGCATCGAGGGCGGCGACGTCGCCCAGGGGGCGGCGGTGGCGCTGTTCCTGTTCCCGCTGCTGCTGGCCGCGGCCATCGCCATCCTGCGGGCGGTCCGGCGCATGGAGGTGCTGTAGGTGGTCGCCACCGCCGAGGTGCCCAAGGGCGTCGCGGCCGAGCGGCTGCGGCGGCACTACCGGCGCCGCCATGTCATGGCCCGGGTCGGCCTCTACGTGGCGGCGGTGCTGGCCGCCTTCATCTGCGCCGCCCCGTTCCTGTGGAGCCTGGTCACCGCGTTCAAGCAGAACCGCGACCTCTACAACCCCGAGAACAGCCCGTTCTTCTTCAACCTGGCCGCCACCCCCGACCACCTGCTGTACCTGCTGCGCGACACCGCCTTCCTCACCTTCATCTGGAACACCCTGTGGGTGGGGCTGCTGGTGGTGGCCATCACCCTGGTGCTGGGGCTGCCCGCCGCCTACTCGCTGGCCCGGCTGGACCGGCCCTGGTCGGGCCCGATGGCCATCGCCATCTTCTTCGTCTACCTGGTCCCGCCGACCCTGCTGTTCCTGTCGCTGTCGCGGCTGGTCGTGGCCACCGGCCTGCAGGACTCCACCTGGTCGCTGGTGCTGGTCTACCCGACCATCACCATCCCGGTCTCGATCTGGCTGCTGATCGGGTTCCTCAAGGCCATCCCCAGGGACGTCGAGGAGCAGGCCATGGTCGACGGCTACAGCCGCCTGGCCGCGTTCGTCCGGGTCGTCCTCCCGCTGGCCTTCCCCGGCATCGTGGCCGTGGTGGTGTTCGCCTTCACCCTCACCGCCAGCGAGTTCATCTACGCCCTGGCCTTTGTCTCACCCACCACCGAGAAGGTCGTCTCCACCGGCGTCCCCACCGAGCTGATCCGCGGCGACGTGTTCTTCTGGCAGTCGCTGCAGGCGGCGGCGATCCTGGTCGCGGTCCCGATCGCCCTGGTGTTCAACCTGTTCCTGGACCGCTTCATCTCCGGCTTCACCATGGGCGCGGTCAAGGGCTAGGCGCCGCGCCAGCCACGACGCCCTGGGGCTGTTACGGTGAGGGTGCCGCCCGAACTCTGGAGGTGCCCAGGTGCGCGACCCGGCCAGCCATGTCCTCCCGCTGGAGGCGTGCGGCGCCGACGCCGCGCCGCTGGTCGGGGGGAAGGCGGTCGGGCTCGGCCACCTGGTCCGCCAGGGCCACCGGGTGCCGCCCGGGTTCGCCGTCACCACCGCCGCCTACCGGGAGGCGCTGGCCGCCGGCGGCCGGCCGGCGACGGTCGGCGACCGCCTGGCCGCCGAGCTCGTCGCCGCCTACCGGCGCCTCGGCCGGGCCGGGGACCGGGACCCGCCGGTGGCGGTCCGCTCCAGCGCCACCGCCGAGGACACCGCCGAGGCCTCCTTCGCCGGCCAGCAGGACACCTACCTGTGGGTCCGGGGCGCCGATGCCGTGCTGGCCAACGTCGCCCGCTGCTGGGCGAGCCTGTTCACCGACCGCGCGGTCGCCTACCGGGCCCGGCTGGGCATCGGTGACGACGAGGTCGCCATGGGCGTGGTCGTCCAGGCCATGGTCCCGGCCGAGGCCGCCGGGGTGCTGCTCACCCTCGACCCGCTGACCGGCGACCGCTCCCAGGTCACCATCGAGGCCGCCTACGGGCTCGGCACCGCGGTGGTCGAGGGGGAGGTCACCCCCGACCGGTTCGCCGTCGACAAGGTCACCCTGGAGCTGCGCTCCCGCTCGGTCGGCGAGAAGGCGTTCGCCTACCGGTTCGACCCGGCCGCCGGGCGGGTCGCCCGGGTCGAGGTGCCGGCCGCCGACCGGGCGCGGCCGTGCCTGGACGACGCCGAGGTGGCCGAGCTGGCCAGGCTGGGCAAGCGCGTCGAGCAGGCGCTGGGCGTGCCCCAGGACGTCGAGTGGGCGGTCGGGCCGCCGGCCGCACCGGGAACGACGGCGGCGGGCGCGGCCCCCGGAGCGGCGGGCGGGCGCGAGCTGTGGCTGCTCCAGGCCCGGCCGGAGACGGTGTGGAGCCGCCGGCCCCGCCAGGCCGTTGTCCCCCCTGGGACCTCGGCCATGGACCGGATGCTCGCCTACCTGGGCCGACCCGGCGCACCCGGCCAGGCCGGGCCCGGCTGAATGGCGGGTGCCGACGGCAAGGGGGTCCTGCTCGACGTGGGCGGGGTCCTGCTCCCCACCCCGTGGGAGCTGCTGGAGGAGTTCGAGGCCCGCAACGGCTGGCCGCCAGGGACCCTGCCCTGGCGGGGCCCGCTCGACCCGGCCACCGACCCGCTGTGGCGCTCGGTCCGGGCCGGCGAGCTGGCCTCCGCCGGCTACTTCGACCGGCGGGCGGCCGAGATCAGCGCGCTGCTCGGCCGGCCCGTGAGCTGGCCGGAGGTGACCAGGGCGATGTTCGAGACGCCGGCCGGGCTGGCCGTGCGGCCGGAGGGTCGTGCCCTGGTCGCCGACGCCCGCGCCGCCGGGCGGCGCACCGGCCTGCTCACCAGCAAGCTGGTGGCGTTCCTGAGCCGGGAGGTGGTCGAGCGCAGCGACTTCCTCAGCTCCTTCGACGTGCTCCTGGACGAGAGCGAGACCGGCGTGGCCAAGCCCGACCCTCGGGCCTACGACCAGGCCGCGGCGGCGATGGGCCTGGACCCGCCGGCGATCGTGTTCGTCGACGACGACCCGGCCAACGTGGCCGGCGCCACCGCCGCCGGCATGTCCGGGGTCCACTTCGACATCGCCGACCCGGCCGGGTCCTTCGCCCGGGTCCGGCGCCGGCTCGGGCTGTGACGGTCGAGGCCTACGGTCCGGGGGCGGACCGGTTCGGGGAGCTGTGGCGGCCCGCCGGCGACGGGCCCTGGCCGGTGGTGGTGCTGCTGCACGGCGGGTTCTGGCGGGCCCAGCGGACCCTGGAGCTGATGCGGCCGCTCGCCGCCGACCTGGCCGGCCGGGGGTTCGCGGCCTGGAACCTGGAGTACCGGCGGGTCGGCCAGCCCGGCGGCGGCTGGCCGGGCACCTGCGAGGACGTGGCCGCCGGCCTGGACCATCTGGCCCGGCTGGCCGGGCGGGAACCGCTGGACCTGGACCGGCTGGTCGTGGCCGGGCACTCGGCCGGCGGCCACCTCGCGCTGTGGTCGGCCGCCCGGGCGGGGCTGCCGGCCGGCGCCCCCGGGGCGGGGCCGCTGGTCGCCCCGCGCCTGGTGGTGAGCCTGGCCGGCGTGTGCGACCTGCACGCCGGAGCGGCCGGCGGCATCGGGGAGGGCGCCGTCGCCGAGTTCCTCGGCGCCACCCCTGACCAGGACCCCGAGCGCTACCGGCTCGCCTCCCCCCTGGCCCGGCTGCCCCTGGGCGTCGCCCAGCTCCTGGTCCACGGCGACGCCGACGACCGGGTGCCGGTGGAGCAGAGCCGGGCCCACGCCGCGGCCGCGGCCGCCGCCGGCGACCCCGTCGAGCTGGTCGAGCTGGCCGGCGTCGACCACATGGCCGTGATCGACCCCGCCTCGCCCGCCTGGGCCGAGGTCACCCGCCGACTCGGGAGGTTCACGTGACCCAGCAGCAGCCCGACCTGGACGCCGTCGCCAGGGCCATCCTCGACGCCAACCACTACATGACCCTCGGCACCGCCGACGCCGCCGGCAACCCCTGGGTGTCGCCGGTGTTCTTCGCCGCCGACGACTACCGCGACCTCTACTGGATCTCCTCCCCGGAGGCGACCCACTCGCGGAACCTGGCCGCCCGACCCGAGCTCAGCATCGTCGTGTTCGACTCCCAGGCCCCCGTCGGCACCGGCCAGGCCGTCTACATGGCGGCCACGGCCGCCGAGCTGTCCGGCCCCGACCTGGAGCGCGGCCTCCAGGTCTACCCGGGCGAGGCCGGCCTGCGCGCCGGGGCCCGCAGCAAGACCCCCGCCGACGTCCTGGCGCCCTCCCTGTACCGCCTCTACCGGGCCACCGTCAGCCAGCACTGGGTCCTCGACCCGACCGCCGTCCCCGACCAGCGGACCCCGGTCGACCCGGGCCGCTGACGAGGGCGGCCCCGGGGCTGTCCGCCGGCCGGCCGGACCGGTAAGGTGCCGGAAATGGCAGGCGCTGATGCTCTCGAGGAGGGTCGGCGGGCCTTCGCGCGGCGGGCATGGGCGGGAGCCTTCGCCCAGCTGTCGGCCGCCGACCGCCAGGCCCCGCTGGGCCCGGAGGACCTGGAGCTGCTGGCCACCGCCGCCTACCTGGTGGGCCGGGACGACGACGGCGCCGAGTTCGGGACGCGCGCCCATCACGCGTTCCTGCACCGGGGCGAGGTGGAGCGCGCCGTGCGGGGCGCGTTCTGGCTGGCCTACGCGTACCTCAACCGGGGCGACCATGCCCGGGGTGGGGGCTGGATGGCCCGGGCCCGCCGGCTGCTCGACGACGGCCAGCTCGACTGCGTCGAGCGGGGCTACCTGCTGTTCCCGGGGGCGCTCCAGGCCCTGGTCGAGGGCGACGCCACGGCCGCCGGGGCCGACTTCGACCAGGTGGCCAGGATCGGCGCCCGCTTCGGCGACCCGGACCTGATGGCGCTGGGTCGCCTCGGCCTGGGCGGGGCGCGGCTGCTGGAGGGGGAGACGGTGGCGGGCGTGGCCCTGTTGGACGAGGCCATGGTCGCCGTCGAGGCCGACGAGGTGTCGCCGATGGTGGCCGGGATCGTCTACTGCGCCGTGATCGAAGCCTGCCAGGAGATCTACGACCTGGGCCGGGCCCAGCAGTGGACGGCGGCGCTGACCCGCTGGTGCGCCGCCCAGCCGGAGCTGGTCCCCTTCCGGGGCCAGTGCCTGGTCCACCGCTCCGAGATCATGGCCCTCCACGGCGCCTGGCCGGACGCCATGGAGGAGGCCGAGCGGGCCGCCGAGCGGCTCTCGGACCCGCCTGGCCATCCGGCGGCCGGGCTGGCCTACTACCAGCAGGGCGAGCTCCACCGGCTGCGCGGCGAGTTCGCCAGAGCCGAGGAGGCCTACCGCCAGGCCAGCCAGTGGGGCCGCGACCCCCAGCCCGGCCTGGCCCTGCTGCGGCTGGCCCAGGGCCAGGTCGACACCGCCGCGGCCGCGATCCGCCGGGTGGTGGACGAGGCGGCCGACCGCGTGTCCCGCTCACGGCTGCTCCCGGCGCAGGTCGAGATCCTGCTGGCCGCCGGCGAGGTGGAGGCGGCGCGGCGCCGCCGCCGACGAGCTGACCCGGCTCGCCGACGACCTCGGCGCGCCCTACCTGACCGCGGTGGCCGCCCACGCCAACGGGGCGGTCCTGCTCGCCCAGGGCGACCCGCGGGCCGCGCTGGGCGCCCTGCGCCGCCGCCTGGACGGCCTGGCAGGAGCTGGAGGTGCCGTACGAGGCGGGGCGGGTCAGGGCCCTGATCGGGCTGGCCTGCCGGGAGCTGGGAGACCGGGACTGCGCCGAGCTGGAGCTGGCGGCCGCCCGCCTGGTCTTCCGCGAGCTGGCGGCCGCCCCCGACCTGGCCCGGGTGGAGGCGCTCTCCGGTGGGGCGGCCGCCGGGGCGGGCGGGCTGACCCCGCGCGAGCTGGAGGTGCTGCGCCTGGTGGCGGCCGGCGAGACCAACAGGGCCATCGCCGCCGACCTGTTCGTCAGCGAGCGGACCGTGGACCGGCACATGAGCAACATCCTCGCCAAGCTGGGCGTCTCCTCGCGGGCCGCGGCCACCGCCCACGCCTACCAGCACGGCCTCATCTGAGCGTCCTGGCGGCAATCACCCATGCCGGCCGTCCGGTCGAGCTGGCGGGTTCGGCCGATGCGTGGCCCGCCCGTCCGGTCCCATCCTGGCCGGGCAGGGTCACCGAACGACCAGGAGGAGTCCGCCATGACCAGTTCCGATGCCGAGGTTGCAGGCCCGCCAGCGGGCCGGGGAGGGCATCCGCGAACGCCTGCTCGCCGGCGCTCCCGTGCGCGAGCGACGGCTGACCCTGGCCGGCCACCCGACCGCGGTGCTGGAGGGCGGCGACGGCCCGCCGGTCGTGCTGCTGCACGGCCCCGGGGAGTTCGCCGCCTGCTGGCTGCAGGTGATCCCCGAGCTGGTCCGGACCCACCGGGTGATCGCCCCCGACCTGCCCGGCCACGGCGCCTCGGGACTCGCCGGCGCGCCGCTGGACACCGCGGGGGTGACTCGCCTGGCTGGGCGAGCTGGTCGAGCGCACCTGCCCGTCGCCGCCGGCGCTGGTCGGGCCACCTGCTCGGCGGCGCGATCGCCGCCCGCTTCGCCATCGACCACCCGGACCGGCTCGGCCGGCTGGTGCTGGTCGACACCTATGGCCTCGGCCGGTTCTGGCCGACGCCGCGCTACGCCCTGGCCATGGTCGCCTACGCCGCCCGCCCGACCGAGGGCACCCAGGAGCGGCTGTTCCGCCAGTGCGTCTTCGACCTCGACGGGCTGCGCGAGCGGCTGGGGGAGCGCGGCGAGCTGGTGGAGGCGTACGCGCTCGACCGGGCCCGCGCGCCCGGGGTGAACAAGGCCCTCAAGCACCTGATGCCGCAGCTCGGGGTGCCGGCGATCCCGCCGGCCGAGCTGGCCCGGATCGCCGCCCCCACCACCCTGATCTGGGGGCGCCACGACCGGCAGGTGCGGCTCGGCCTCGCCGAGGCGGCCAGCGCCCGCTACGGCTGGCCCCTGCACGTGGTCGAGCGGGCCGCCGACGACCCCGCCGTCGAGCAGCCCGAGGCGTTCCTGCAGGCGCTGCGGGCCGCGCTCGGGAGCGTCCTGATGGAGGCGGCCATGGGCAACCAGCAGGACGTGCCTGCGGCCCGGCCAGGGCCCCGCCGGGCGGGGGAGCGGATCGAGACCGTGATCGTCGGCGGCGGGCAGGCCGGCCTGGCCGTCGGCTACCACCTGGCCAGGCGGGACCGGCCGTTCGTGATCCTCGACGCCGACCAGCGGACCGGGGACGCCTGGCGGCGGCGCTGGGACTCGCTGCGCCTGTTCACCCCGGCGCGCTACTCGGGGCTGCCCGGCCTGCCCTTCCCCGCGCCGGCCTGGTCGTTCCCCGACCAGGGACGAGGTCGCCGACTACCTGGAGGCCTACGCCGCCCGGTTCGAGCTCCCGGTGCGCCACGGCGTCCGCGTCGACCGGCTCGCCTGGGCAGCGCGGCCGCTTCCTGGTGGCGGCCGGCGACCGCCGCTGGGAGGCCGACCAGGTGGTGGTGGCCAGCGGCGCCTACCAGCGCCCCCGGGTGCCCGCCTTCGCCGCCGAGCTCGACCCGGGCATCGTCCAGCTCGACACCAGCCGCTACCGGAACCCCTCCCAGCTGCGCGCCCGGCGGGGTGCTGGTGGTGGGGGCCGGCAACTCCGGGGCCGAGATCGCCTGGGAGGTCTCGCGCGCCCACCCGACCTGGCTGTCGGGCCCCGACACCGGCCACATCCCGGTGCGCGCCGGCGGCCGCTGGGACCGGCTGCTCACCCCGCCGTTCTGGTGGTTCGCCTCGCGCGTGCTGACCGTCGACACCCCCGTCGGCCGCAAGGTCCGGCCCAAGGCCCTGCATCACCCCCGCGCCGCTGGAGCGGGTGCGGCCCAAGGAGCTGGCCGCCGCCGGGGTCGAGCGGGTGCCGCGGACGGTCGGGGTGCGCGACGGCCTCCCGGTGCTGGAGGACGGCCGCGTCATGGAGGTGGCCAACCTCATCTGGTGCACCGGGTCGCGGCCCGACTTCGGCTGGGTCGACCTGCCGGTCTTCGACCAGGACGGCCTCCCGCGGCACGACCGCGGCGTGGTCGCGTCCCAGCCCGGCCTGTACTTCATCGGCCTGTGGTTCCTGAGCGGGTTCACCTCCTCGCTGCTCGGCGGGGTCGGCCGGGACGCCGAGCGGATCGCCGGCCAGATCGCCGGGGCCGTCAGGTCCCCGTCCCCGGACCGGGCCTGACGGACGTGCGGATGCCCTGGCCGCTCAGCGGCCGGGGCCGGCCAGGCGCTGGCCGATCAGGCTGGCCGCCGCCACCACCTGGTCCCGGATCCGGTCGAGGCGGGCGCCGGCCAGCAGCGGGGTCGGGCCGGCGACCGAGATGCCGCCGGCCGGCTGGCCGGCCGGGTCGGGGACGGGGGCGGCCACCGAGGTGCGGCCGGCCTGGAAGGTGTCGCTGACCACGAACCCGGCCCGCCGGGCGGCGGCCAGCTCCCCGGCCAGGGCGCGCAGGTCGGGGAGCTGGCGCGACTCGGCCGCGCACACCGCCTCGACCCGGGCCGCCACCTCGGCCGGCGGCAGCAGCGCCAGGGCGGCCTTGCCGCACCCGGTCAGGTGGGCCGGGGCCCGCAGCCCGACCCGGTTGTGCATCGGCGCCCGCACCGGCCCGCTGGCCCGGTCCAGGTACACGACCCACCCCCCGACGAGCTGGCCCAGGTGGATCTCGAGCCCGTCCCCGGGACCCAGGCGGTCCAGCACCCCCTCGGCGGCGTCGACCAGCCCGGTCCGCTCGATCACCTGCCCGCCGAGCCCGACCAGGGCCGGCCCCAGCCGGTATCCCCGGCCCGCCGCCTCCTCCAGCAGCCCGGCATCGCACAGGGTCACGCACAGCGCATGCGCGGTGCTCCGCGGGATCCCGGTCCGCTCGGCCACCTGCCGCACACTGAGCAAGGTCACCAACGGCGTGAACGCCTGCAGCACCCGCGCCGCCTTGGTGACCGAGCCCACCCGGGCGACGTTGTTCGTCATCCCAGCCCTACCGCCAGGTGTCCGGTGATACCGGACACAAGCGTAGGCAACGGGCGAGCCGGTGGCTAGCGTCCGGGCATGTCGCGTGTCTTCCACGTCACCGTGGGGGACCGGCGGCGGGCGCCGCGGACGGCCCAGCCTCCGGCGGCCGTCCCGGCGGCCGGACCGGGCCCGGACGGCGACGACCGCATGCCGGGGATCGTGGCCGGGTACCTGGCGCCGCACCCGCCGCATCTGATCTACGCCGAGAACCCGCCCCAGAACGAGCCCCGCTCCCGGGGTGGCTGGGAGCTGCTGCGCTGGGCCTATCAGGAGGCCAGGCGGCGGCTGCGGGAGCGGCACCGGCCCGACGTGATCGTGGTCCACGCCCCCCACTGGATCACCATGGTCGGCCACCACGTGAACTGCGTGCCCAACCCCCGCGGCCTGTCGGTCGAGCCGATCTTCCCGCACCTGCTGCGCTACCGGTACGACTTCCGCACCGACGTCGAGCTGGCCGAGGCGATCGCCGACTGCGCCGCCGACGCCGGCCTGGTCACCCGCAAGATGACCAACCCGGGGGTGCGGGTCGACTACGCCACCATCGGCGCCCTGCACCTGCTCAACCCGGACTGGGACGTCCCGGTGGTGTCGCTGTCGGCCAACAACAACCCCTACTTCTACTCCGACGCCGACCTGGAGCAGATGGAACGCCTCGGCGCGGCCACCCGCCGGGCCGTCGAGCAGACCGGGCGGCGGGCCGTGCTGGCCGGGTCGAACTCGCTTTCCCACCTCCACTGGGACCGGGAGCCGGAGGTGCCGGAGGACATGGCCGCCGAGCACCCCTACGACGACCACCAGTACCGCTGGGACATGGATCTCCTCACCCTGGTCCGGGCGGGCAGGACCCGGGAGCTGCGGGCGTTCCTGCCCCGCCACATCGAGGCCACCGCGGCCGAGGTCAAGGCGGGCAGCCTGTCGTGGCTGCTGTCGGCCCTCGGCTGGCCGGAGATCCCGGGGGACGTGCTCGGCTACGGGACCATCATCGGCACCGGCAACGCGGTGATCGAATGGGACCCGGCCAGCCCGGCCCTGGCCCATCCCGCCCCGCCGGGCTGGGCCCCCGGCCCCGACGACGCCGGCCGGCCCCGCCCCGATGACCGGAGCCCGTTCGTGAGCGGGGTGCCCGATGAAGGCGGTCGTCGGGGCGGCCCTCGTCCCGGGGATGCCGCACCTGCTGGCGGCCGAGCCGGCGCCGAGCTGGAAGCTGCTGGCCGACGCGGCCCGGCAGGCCGGCCGGGACCTCCTGGCGGCCGGCCCGGACGCGTTCGTGGTCCTCTCGACCCAGTGGTTCACCGTGCTCGGCCACCAGTTCCAGGTCGACCCCAACCCCCGCGGCCACCACGTCGACGAGAACTGGTACGCCTACGACTACGGCACCCTCGACTACGACCTCCGGGTCGACGTGGAGCTGGCCGAGGCCTGGGCCTGCCAGGCCGAGGACATGGGCTTCCAGGCCAGGCGCACCCGCTACGACGGCTTCCCGGTCGACACCGGCACGGTGGTCGCCGGCCGGCTGGTCGACCCCGACCGCTCGCGCCCGATCGCGCTGGTCTCCTGCAACCTGTACGCCGCCGCCGGCGACCTCGGCCGGATCGCCGAGGCGGCGGCCCGGGCGGCCGGCGAGCTCGGCCGGCGGGTCGCCTTCGTGGCCATCTCGGGCCTGTCCTCGGGCCTCATCCAGCGCTGGATCGAGCCGGCCGAGGACCGCTTCGAGGACGCCGGCCACGACGCCTGGAACCGCCGCGTGCTCGACCTGCTCGCCGCCGGCCGGACCGACGAGGTCGCTGGCCCTGCGCGAGCAGTACGCCCGCGAGGCGCAGGCGGACAGCCAGTTCCGGGCGCTGGCCTTCCTGGCCGGCAGCGGCGCCTGCGACGGCCAGGCCCGGGTGCTCGAGTACGGCCCGGTCTGGGGGACCGGGGCGGCCGTGGTCACCTGGCTGGACGGCACCTGACACGCACGAGAGGGAGGAGCGGCATGGCCAACGAGGCGGCCGGGTTCATCGAGGCCGAAGGGTTCGTCCCCATCTTCGACGCCATCGACGCGATGGTGAAGGCGACCGAGGTGCGGGTGAACGGGGTGATGCGCCTGGGCGGGGGACTGGTCGCGGTCGCCCTCGGGGGCGACCTGGCCACCGTCGAGGAGGCGGTGGAGATCGGGGAGGAGACGGCCAGGGCCGTCTCCCGGGGCAAGGTCAAGTCGATCATCTTCGCCAGCCCGAGCCGGCCGGTCGCGGCCATCGCCGGCAACCCGCGGCTGCTGGACGGATAGGAGGCCCAGATGCCGTCGGAGCGTGCCATCGGCCTGTTCGAGACCCGCGGGGTGGTCGGGCTCACGGCCGGGATCGAAGCCATGATGAAGACCGCCGACGTGGAGTGCGTCGCCGTCGAGCGGGTGTCCAGCGGCTACTTCGCCGCCGCCATCCAGGGCAGCATCGCCGCCGTCCGCCAGGCCATGGACGCCGGCGCCGAGGCGGTCCGCCGCTACGGCGACCTGCGCTCGGCCCAGATCTACCCCAAGCCGCACGAGGTCGCCTCGGCGCTGCTGGCCAACGGCACCGCCGAGCAGCTCTCGGGCCGGGCGATCGAGTCCGGCAAGAAGTCCCGCGGGAGCGCCTGATGCTGCTGGCCGAGGTCCTCGGCCGGGTCTGGTCCGAGCGCCAGGTGCCCGACCTGGACGGCCGCCGCATGGTGCTGGTCCGGGACCTGTCCACCTCGGCCGCGCACGTGGCCGTCGACCTGGTCGACGTGGCCGCCGGCAACACCGTGCTGGTCGTCACCGACGACGCCGCCCAGACCGCCACCGGCGGGGCGGCCGTCGACGCGGCCGTGGTCGCCCTGGTCGCGGGCGCCGACCGGCTCCCGACCCCGCCCACCTCCCCCAAGCCCCGCCGAGCGGAACGCCGAGCGGAAAGGACCAGCCCTTGAGCCAGGACCGCTTCCCCAGCCCGTTCGAGGTGCCGACGCCCGAGGGGGCCGAGGGCTGGGAGCAGATGTACAACTGGTACCACCTGTTCGGCGACGACCGCCGCGACCTGGACGAGCAGCGGTTCTGGTTCCAGGACCGGCTGCACCACCCGGGCGTGCTCCACCCCTACGACGAGATCCAGTGCGAGTGCTGGTGGCAGGCCCTGGGGGCGTTCAACACCCGCATCTTCGCCATGCCGCCCGCCTTCGGGGTGGACCAGCGGATCCTCAACGGCTACCTGTACGTGACCCCGGTCCCGGCGCCGCCCGAGAGCGTGCCCGCGCGGGCCGAGCTGTTCGGCCGCCGCGGCGGCCACTACTACGAGCACTGGGACCAGATCTACGCCGAGTGGAAGGACAAGGTCACCGCCCACCTGGAGGAGATCAAGGCGATCCGGTTCGAGCCCCTGCCCGAGCTGGAGGACGAGTCGGTGGTCTTCGACCACGTCGGCTACTCGTCCGGGTACCGGATGATCGAGGACTTCTCCAACCTCGTCCTGACCATGTACAAGACCTACCAGTACCACTTCGAGCTGCTCAACGTCGGCTACGCCGCCTACCTGACCTTCTTCATGTTCGCCAAGCAGGCGTTCGGTGACATCACCGACCAGTCGATCTCGCGCATGGTGGGCGGCCTCCACGTCGACCTGTACCGGCCCGACGACGAGCTCAAGCGCCTGGCCAAGGAGGCCGAGCGCCTCGGGGTCGGCGAGGCCGTCCTTGGCGCCGGCGACCCGGGCTCGCTGTTCGAGGAGCTCAAGGGGAGCGAGGGCGGCCGCGAGTGGGTGGCCGACTGGGAGCGGACCTCGGACCCGTGGTTCCTGTTCAACACCGACCCCGGGCACCCGGGCGGCTACCACTACTACGACACCTGGCTGGACGACCCCGGCATCCCGCTGGCCTCGGTCAAGGAGTACGTGCGCCGGCTGCGGGCCGGCGAGGCCCTCGACCGCCCGACCGAGCAGGTCCTGGCCGAGCGCGACCGGATCACCGCCGAGTACCGGGCGCTGCTGGCCGAAGGCGACCAGGCCGCCTTCGACGAGATGGTCGCCCTGGCCCGCAAGGTGTTCGTCTACATCGAGGAGCACGTGCTCTACATCGAGCACTGGCTGTGGGCCACCTTCTGGGGCAAGTCCAAGGAGCTGTCGCGGGCCCTCCAGGCCATGGGCATCTTCGACGACCCCGAGGACATGTTCTTCCTGCGCCGCTACGAGGTCATGGAGGCGCTGTACGACGCCGTGGCCGCCTGGTCGGTGGGGAGCAGGGCCCGGGGGGCCGACTACTGGCGGCCGATCGTGACCGAGCGGCGCCGCATCCACGCGGCGCTGTCGGCGGCCGACGCCGTCCCCGCCCTCGGGCCGCCGCCGGCCGAGGTGAGCGAGCCGTTCACGGTCATGCTCTGGGGCATCACCACCGACACGGTCGGCGAATGGCTCCGGGAAGGCGAGGGCGACGGCGACGGCCAGGCGACCCTGCGCGGGGTGGCCGGGTCGCCCGGGGTGGTCGAGGGCCCGGCCCGGGTCGTGCGCCACGTCACCGAGCTGGACCAGGTCCAGGAGGGCGAGATCCTGGTCTGCCCGGCCACCTCGCCGTCGTGGTCGCCGGTGTTCTCCCGGATCGCCGCCACCGTCTCCGACGTCGGCGGGATCATGAGCCACACCGCCATCATCTGCCGCGAGTACGGCCTCCCGGCGGTGATCGGCACCGGCAAGGCGGTCGCCACCATCAAGACCGGCCAGCGCATCCGGGTCGACGGCAGCGAAGGCGTCGTCACGGTGCTCGGGTAGGCCGCGGACCGGATCGATGGTCGCTGCCGAGGGACCCGGAGGGCCCAGGAGAACCCGGGGACCCGATGGGCCCGTGGACAGGCAACGGGACCCGGGTCCGGGGTCGCCAGGACCCCAGGGGGCTGTGGACGAGCACCCGGACCCAGATCCGGGGTCGTCTACGCTCCCCCTTGGGGGGGTAGCGGCGGCAATCCGAGGAGCGGTGGGTGCACCTTCTGGGTGCATGGCCCCCAGGTGCACCCTCGGGTGACCTCTGCGCGGTCGACCCCGGGGCCGCGCGGGCTGGGGCTCCGGTGGACCTGGACGACTGGGCGGTGCGGCGGCGGCGGGCGCTGTGGCGGGCCGCCGGGGCCAGGGCCGGGGGCCGGGCCGGGAGGGCGGGGCGGGCGCCGGCGGCGGTGCTGCTGGACATGGGTGGGGTGGTGATCCCGACCCTGTTCGAGTCGGTGGCGGTGGCGGGGTTTCCCGGGGGGCCGTTCCGGGGGGAGGCCGAGTACGCGGCCGTGGAGCGGGGGGAGCTGGCCGAGCGGGACTACTGGGCCCGGCTGGGCGAGCGGCGGCCCGACCTGGACGTGGGGGCGCTGTGGCGGGCCTGCTCGCGGGTGCGGGGCGAGGTCCGGGCGGCGGTGGATGCGCTGGCCGGGCGGGTCCGGCTGGTGGCGTTCACCAACGACATGGCGCACTGGTTCGGGCCTGACTGGCCGGGGCGGTTCCCGGAGCTGGGCGGGTTCGACCAGGTGGTGGAGGCGGCCCGCCTGGGGGTGCTCAAGCCCGACCCGGAGGCGTTCCGGCTGGCCGCGGCCGAGATCGGCGAGGCCCCCGGGCGCTGCCTGTTCGTGGACGACCTGGCGGTCAACCTGGAAGGTGCCGCCGCCGTCGGGATGCAGACGCTGCTGTTCGAGGTCCGCGACCCCGCCGGCTCGATCGCCGCCCTGCTCGCCCGTCTCGGGCTCGACCCCGACCCGCCGCCGCCCGGGCCCGGCCGGGTGTTCAGCGTCCGATGAGCCCGGGCCGGGTGTTCGCCGTCCCACCCCGCGGCCGGCCACCGGAGGGACCCGGCCCGGAACGGCGGCTGGCCGAGCTGGGCCTGGAGCTGCCGGCGCTGCGGCCAAGGGCCGGGCTGTACGAGGGCTGGGTGTCAGCCGGCGACCTGCTGTTCCTGTCCGGCCAGGGCGCCGACGGCTGGGTCGGCCGCCTCGGGGCCGACCTCACCGTCGAGCAGGGCCAGAAGGCCGCCCGCGACTGCGCGCTGAACCTGCTCGCCCAGACCCGCGACGCCCTCGGCGACCTGGACCAGGTGGGCCAGGTCGTCAAGCTGGTCGGCTTCGTCGCCTGCACCCCCGGCTTCACCGCCGTCCCGGCCGTGGTCGACGGCGCCTCGGCCCTGCTGGTGGAGCTGTTCGGCGACCGCGGCCGCCATGCCCGCTCGGCGGTCGGGGTGGCCGCCCTCCCGCTCGGGTTCGCGGTCGAGCTGGAGCTGGTGGTCCGGCGCGACCGCCGACGCTAGCCGCGAGCGCCCGCGGACGGCCGGATGTTCGCGTTGAGGTGGAACAGGTTGTCCGGGTCGAACCGGTCCTTGAGGGCGACCAGCCGCCGGTACTTCGCCTCGCCGTAGGCCTCGCGCACCCGGTCCTCCTGCCCCAGGTTGTTGACGTACACGCCGGCGTCGGAGAACCGGGCCAGCGCCGCCCAGTTCCGGCGGCACAGCTCGATGTGGAGCTCGTCGTCGGCCGGGTCGTCCCACCGCCCGAGGGCGAGGAAGTCGACCTGGGCGTGGCGGTGGCTGAACGCGGTGTCGTCCTCTCCCACCTCCGAGACGGCGCCACCGAAGGCGGCGACCAGCTCCAGGCCGCAGCCCTCGGAGACGGCGGCCGACGCCACCCCACGCTCGACGAAGGCGTCCAGCAGCCCGTCGGGGAGCTCGGAGAAGACCGAGGACTTCCAGTAGCAGCGCGACGTGCCCGGCCGCCAGGACGCCCCGGCGGCGGACTGGAGCTCGACATAGGACAGGGACTCGACGGTCTCGGCGAGCGGGGTGGCGACGCTCCGCAGCGACGCCACGACGGCCGCGCCCTCGCCGGGGTCCGGCCCCGTCACCGTGAAGTCCACGCTCACGATCGGCCGCCCGACCAGGTCGTCGAACCCGGCCCAGGACCGGGACACCGCGCCGGCGTAGGCGCCGCTGACGATGTCCTGCCGCCCGAGGGCGAGGTCGCGGAAGGCGCGCAGGACCGCCGGGCCGTCGTCGGCCGCGAAGGTGAGGTCGGCGGAGAAGACGGCCGGCCCGACGGGGTGCAGGCGGAACTCGAAGCGGGTGACGACCCCGAAGTTGCCCCCGCCGCCCCGGAGCCCCCAGAACAGGTCGGGCTCGCTGGAGTCGCTGGCCACGGTGACCGTCCCGTCGGCCAGCACCACCTCGGCGGCGAGCAGGTTGTCGCAGGCCAGCCCGAACCGCCGGGACAGGTAGCCGTACCCGCCGCCGAGGGTCAGCCCGCCGACGCCGGTGTGGGACACCATCCCCCGGTGGTGGCCAGCCCGAACCGCTGGGTCCCGGCGTCCAGGTGGCACAGGAGCGCACCCCCGTCCACCCTGGCGACGCGCGCCTCGGGGTCCACCGTGACGGTGCGCATCTCGGTCAAGTCGATGACGATGCCGCCGTCGGTGGAGGAGTGGCCCGAGACGCTGTGACCGCCGCTGCGCACCGCCACCTCGAGCCCGGTCTGGCGGGCGAAGGAGATGGCCGCGACCACGTCCTCCCGGCTGCCGCACCTGGCGATGACCGCCGGACGCCGGTCCACCATCGCGTTCCAGACGCGGCGCGCGTCGCGATACCCGGGGTCGTCGGGACCCAGGACCCGCCCTCCGAACCGACGCCGGAGCGCGCGCAGGGCACCTGGATCGATGACCGCCATGTCGGCCGTAATCTGCCCCTCGCCCCGTCACCAGTCAACGGGTGCGGCGCCCGCCGCGACCGCCCGCCGGTCGCGCATGGGAACATGGGCCGATGAGCTGGGACGAGGCGTTCGCGAACCACTACGAGGAATGGTCGGCGCACATGACGGCCGACGTCGGCTTCTACGTCGAGCTGGCCCGCGAGGCGGACGGGCCGCTGGTCGAGCTGGCGATCGGGAACGGGCGGGTCGCGATCCCGGTCGCGCAGGCGACCGGCCGGCGGGTCATCGGCATCGACTCCTCGCCGGCGATGCTCGCCCAGGCCCGGGCCCGCGCGGCCGAGGCGGGCGTGGAGCTCGACCTGCGCGAGGGCGACATGCGCGACCTCGCCCTGGACGAGCCGGCGGCGCTGATCTACTGCCCGTTCCGGGCGCTCCTGCACCTGCCGACCTGGGCCGACCGCCGCCGCACCTTCGAGCGGGTCGCCGCCTGCCTCCGGCCGGGCGGGCGGTTCGCCTGGAACGCCTTCGCCTTCGACCACCGGATCGCGGCCCGCCTGGACGGCGAGCACCAGGACGAGCCGGTACCGCACACGATCCGCTACGCGGTCGGGGACAACCGGGTCGACATCGTCCGCGACGACGGCGCGAGGAGTTCGCTGTGGTGGGCGACCAGGAACGAGTGGCTCGGGCTCATCGACATCGCCGGCCTGGAGCTGGAGGCGCTGTACGGCGGCTTCGCCCGCGAGCCGTTCGCCGACGACAGCCGGGAGTACGTGTTCGTCACCCGCCGGCGACTCCGGCGCGACCCCCGCTAGGGCCGGAGTTCGGTCATGGGCGGGGTCGCGGGTCAGGTGCGGTTGTCGGGTCGCCGGGTCAGGCCGCGGCACGGTGTTTTCGATGCGGTGGGGTGGCGGCCAGCCGGCCGTCCGGGCCGCGGGTGAGCCGCCAGCCGCCCTCGTGGACCGCGCGATGGTGGGCCCGGCACAGCAAGGCCAGGTTGGCCAGGTCGGTGGGGCCGCCATGGAGCCAGTGGCGGAGATGGTGGGCTTCGCACCAGGCCGGGGGCCGGTCGCAGCCGGGCACCGCACAGCCGCCGTCGCGGACGACCAGGGCGGCCCGTTGGGCGGCGGTGACGACCCGGCTGGTGCGGCCGACCTCCAGCGGTTGGGTGGGGGCGCCGCCAAGGGCCGGGGGGAGCCGGGTCGCCGCCGCCTGGAGCCGGCCGGCCAGGCTGCCCATCGCCGCCGGGGTCCTGGTGGTGGTGGGTCCGGTGGCGGGTGACCAGCACCCGGGTGACGGCGCCGTCGCAGGCCAGCCGCCGGCAGGTCTCGGGGTCCAGCGGCCAGGGCCCGCCGGCCTCCCCGCCCAGCCCAGTCCGGGGTGGCCGAGGAGGCTGTCCAGGTCCACGGTCACCAGCAGCTGGGGCCGGACCCCACCGCTCTGGGGGAGCTGGCCGGCTTCCAGGGTGCGGCGGGCCAGCTCGGTGAGGGCATCGGCCCGGCGCTGGCCACCCGCTGCGGGTGTCGTCGGCGTTGGTGGGGCGGGCCAACGGCTCCAGGGCGGCCAGCAGGGTCTGGCCGGCCTCGGGGTCCAGCAGCCCGTTGACGGCGACCATGCCCTCCCAGGTCGGCGACAGCCACAGCCCCCGCTGCTGTGGCGCCGTTCGGCCTGGTGCGTCGGCGCCGTCGGGGTCGGCCACCAGGCGCAGGTGGGCGATGGCTCGTCGCAGCCGGGGTGGGTCCAGCCGCCGGGCCGCCTCCAGCAGGACCGGTTCGGCCTCGGCGGTGACCTGGTCGGGCAGATCCTGGGTGCCGGCGGCCAGCACCTGGGCGTGGGCCGGGGAGATGGCTCCCCGTCGGCCAGGGCCTGGCCGGTGCCGGGTCAGGGGGCCGCGGTACAGCGCCCGGGCGGTCCGGACGCAAGCTGGCGGCGGTGCCGGCGCTCATGCGCAGCCGGTGGCGCAGCCAGCCGGCGGTGGAGCCGGCCTGGACGCCCTGCTCGGCGCCGGCGGCCCCGCGGGCGTCCAGGCGGCCAGTTCGGCCAGCCAGTGGCCTTCCAGGCGCTCGACCAGCTGTCGCAACACCATGACCCGCTCGGCCCGGGCGCCGTCGGCCAGCCGGTCCGGGTCCTGGTCGGCCAGCTCTTGGAGCTCGGCGACCAGCGCCGACAACCCCGCTGGTGTCCCGGTCGGCTGGCTGGTCGAATGTGTGTTCGAGTCCATGGGAGCAACCTATCAGCCCCTCACTCCAAGGCAAGCACCACAACCACATCTGGGGACAACTTCTCCCACCGAGCCGGGTCGTCGCAGCGTGCCCGCCGGGTCGAGGCCAACCCCCGTGCCAGGCAACTGCATGGGGCCCGACCGTGCCAGTCCCGACCCGACCGCTGCCCAGCTCCACCCGCACCGGACCCGACGGCCCCCGGCCCTACCCGACGCCGGCCATCCAAGTCCCCTCAACCCGGATACCCGACCCGCTCCCTAGTCGGCCGCCTCGTGGCCGATGTGGCGGTCGACCTGGACCACGGTGCCGGTCCAGTCGCAGGAGCGGCACCAGCAGTAGAAGACGCGGTCGTCGGCCGCCCAGTACTCGACCACCAGGCCGTCGGGACCGCCGATGGCGGCGCCGCAGCGGGGGCAGTGGCGGGGGGCGTCCAGCAGGTGGCGCTCGGCGTCGCGGGCGAACCAGGCGGTGGGCGGCGGCAGGGGGTGCGGGTCCTCCGGCAGCAGGTCCGCCTCAGGCATCGGCCCGGACCTCGGCCGCCTCGGTGTGGAGGCGCAGCAGGTCCTGGAGCTGCGGCGAGTACCGGGTGAAGCCGAGGTTCATCCACTGGAGGGCGAAGTCGGCTCCGGCGCCGAACTTGTTCTTCTCGCACGGCAGGTCGATGCGGGCGTTGGCCGCCGGGTCGCGGACCACGGCGATCGGGTCGCGGCCGGCCGCCACCGCGGCCAGCTGCTGCTTGAACTGCTTGCGGAGCATGGCGATGCCCACGTCCGACTTGCCGAGGTGCTCGACCGTCCGGTCGGTGATCGGGCCCTGGGTGACCCAGGCCATGATGTCCTGGCCCTCGACGTAGTCGACGATGTGGTTGCCCTGCTCGTCGCGCCAGGGCAGCTCGTAGTCGGGGATGGCGGCCTGGTCGGGGGCAGGTGCCCCCTCGGGGGCGTGGACCGTGTAGAGCACGAACCAGGTGGTGGTGTCGTCGACCGGCACCCGGATCTGCATCTGCTCGATGCCGGCGCCCCCGACCCGCATGCAGTAGGGGAACACCATCGGGTGGCCGATGGCCCAGTCGTCGTCGTCCTCGCTGTGGCCCTCCAGCAGCCGGCGCTTGATGATGCCGTGGTCGAACTCGTCGAAGGCGACCTTGACGTGGCGGCGCTGGAACGACTTGGGGGCCTCGAACCCCATCCGGTTGCCGAGGAACTCGAAGTAGCGGCCGTGCAGCCACTCGACATGGTGGGGGTCGACGGCGTTCTCCATGATCTGCAGCCAGTTGCAGGGCAGCAGGGCGTGGCCGAAGTCGCGCACCCCGTCCATCACGTACACGTCGTAGCGGGGCAGCAGCGGCGCCGGCTCCGGGCCCACGTACACCCAGACCATGCCGCCCAGCTCCTGGGCCCGGCCCGCCCGGGCCCGGACCCGGTCCTTGAACGAGGTCTTGTCGAGCTCGGCCGGCTGGTCCAGGCAGGTCCCGTCGCGGCCGAACAGCCAGCCGTGGTAGCCGCAGCGCAGGCCCTCGGGCTCGACCACCCCGTAGGCCAGCGACGCCCGCCGGTGGGGGCAGTGCTCCTCGACCACCCCGTAGGACCCGTCCGGGGTCTTGTACAGGGCCCAGTCCTCGCCGAGCAGCCGCACCCGCTTCACCGGGAACTCCTCGAGCTGGCGGGTGAAGGCCACCGGGTACCAGTAGCGGCGCAGGAGCTCGCCCATGGGCGTCCCCGGCCCGACCCGGGTCAGCTCGGCGTTCTGCTCGGCGGTCAGCATGCAACGGCCTCCTTACGGTTCCAGGATGGTGACGGTGCCCTGGTTGCCGTCCACGCGGATGCGCTGGCCGGTCTTGATCGTCTTGGTCCCGAAGGCGGTGCCGGTCACCGCCGGCAGCCCGTACTCGCGGCAGACGATGGCGGCATGGGCCATCATCCCGCCGACGTCGGTCACGGTGGCCCCGATCTTGCCGAAGATGGGCGCCCAGCTCGGGCGCGGTCAGGGGGGCGACCAGGATCTCGCCCGCCTGGATCTCGCCGATCTGGTCGGCCGAGAAGATCACCCGGGCCGGCCCCTCGGCCACCCCCGGGGAGGCGGCGAAGCCCTTGAGGGTGCCGTCGCCGGCGCCGTCGCCGGCCCCCAGCCACTGCTTGACGCTCTCGCCGGTGATGCCCCAGAGCATGATGGTGAACGGCTCGGTCACGACCTCGGGCGGCCGGCCGAGGGCGGGCGGGGGCGACCAGGACCGCAGCGCGGTCAGGATGCCCCGGCGCCGCTCCAGCTCCCGGCCCCAGTAGGCCGGGCCGCGCGGCTGGGTCCCGACCGCCCAGGCGCTGTAGTAGTCCCACAGCGCCTCGGGGACCTCGTCCCGCTTGAGCAGGAAGATGTCGTCCTCGCCGCCGAAGAAGCCCTCCTTGGCCAGGACGCCGCCGAGCTGGCGCATCTTGCGCCACAGCACCGAGTGGCTCCAGTGCTCGACGTAGAAGTTGTGGTTCTCGACATAGGGGAACACCACCCGGGCCAGGCCGAGCTTCTGCTCGAAGGCGGCCCGGTCCTCGTCGGTGGCCAGCAGCTCGCCGTACTCGCCGACGATCCGGTCGCGCTCGGCCCGGATGGCGTCGATGGGACGGCTGATGTCGACCCCGTCGCGGAGCTTGGCGATGTAGTCGCGCACGAACCCGAACGGGATCTCCAGGTGCTCCAGCCACACCTCGTCGGTGTGGTAGAAGCCGCTGCCGGCCGAGAAGTTGAACCACGGCTGGGCCGACGCCTCCCACTGCGACAGCCACGCCTGCCCGGCGTCGCTGGCCCGCAGGGCCTCGATCACCTCGGCGGCCGAGGGCCGGTCGAAGGCGTCGCCGACGCCGGAGTCGACGGCCAGGCGGGCCAGCTTCTTCAGCTCCTCGTCGGGCTGGAACAGGTCGACCTCGACCCCGGCGACCATCTTGGCGATGGCCAGGTCGGGGATGCTGGGGAAGGCCTGCTTGCAGAAGCCGAAGAAGTCCAGGTAGGCGGCGTAGCCGAGGTTGAGGAACTCGAAGTGGTACTGCCACAGCTGCAGGGCCAGGTCGACCAGCCGGTGGTAGCTGCGCTGGAGCTCGAACCCCGAGCCCATGCCGCGGCCCTCGGTGACCACGGCCAGGTCCTCCTTGTCGGGCAGCGGCTCGAAGCTGAGCGCCTCCATCTCGCCGATCAGCCCGCGGATCTTGCCCATCCACTGCTCGTACAGCGTCGCCCAGTTCTGGAAGTAGAAGCCGGCCCGCTCCAGGAAGTGGGGGACCCTGGCCTCGATCTCGGCCGGGTCGGCGACCCCGACCGGGGACAGGTAGGCGTAGCCGTTGAGCACCCGGAAGTCGACCCCGAGGGCCGGCGGGATCAGGTAGTGGCGGGTGTTGTACTGCGACAGCGAGGCCAGGGCGAACTCGTAGAAGGTGGCGTCCCAGGGGCTCATGACCGCCGGCCAGTGGACCCCGTCCTGGAACCAGAACATCGAGTCCTCGTACTCGCGCCGGTCGGTCGAGAACGGCAGCGAGTAGGTGTACAGCTCCTGCCACCCCTCGGCCCCCGCCGGGGTCTCGATCTCGAAGGGGCTCGGGAACCGGTCCGCCATGGCCGTGTCCTTTCCGTCGATGCCCGGGTCAGGGCCCGGGCTGGTCCGAAGCTTCACGTGCGTGCAGCGGCGACACGAGGGTGGCCACGATGCTGGCCATCGGGTCGGCGGCGGTGGCGACCGGCGTGGCCGCCTTGCGGCTCCAGACCGTCTCCGGCCGGGCCTGGAGCAGGGTCACGGCCTGCCCGGCGGGCAGGTCGCCGTCCAGCGCCCACTCCACGTCCTGGGGGCGGCGGTAGTGCCGCTCGGCCTGGCGGGCCAGGCGGGCCACCGCCTTGACCTGGTCGTCGGTGAGGCTGGGGGCGGTCCGCCTGGTCCTGGTCGACCGGCGCCCGCTCGACCCGGTCGCCGTCGCCCAGCCGGTACTCGACCGCCTTGTCGGAGATGGTGCGCTGCACGATCTCGCCAAGGACCTTGTCGACCAGGAAGCTGTCGGGGGTGACCTCGCCGGACACGATGCCCTCGCCGAAGCCCCAGGCGGACTCGACCGCGACCTGGGAGCGGTCGCCGTCGCGGGGGTTGAGGGTGAAGGCCACCCCCGAGGCGGTGGGGCGGACCATCTTCTGGACCCCGACCGACATGGCGACCACGTCGTGGTCGTAGCCCCGCTCGCGCCGGTAGGCGATCGCCCTGGCGGTGAACAGGCTCGACCAGCAGCGGGTGAGGTGGGCGAGCACGTCGTCGGGGCCGCGGACCCACAGGTAGGTGTCGTGCTCGCCGGCGAAGCTGGCGTCGGGCAGGTCCTCGGAGGTGGCCGAGGAGCGCACCGCCACCGGCACCGCCTCGCCGGCGCAGCGCTCGCACAGCTCCTGGTAGGCGGCGCGGACCTCGGCGGCCACGCCGTCGTGCAGGGGGACCTCCTCGATGCGGCGGCGGATGGCGGCGCTCAGCTCCTCCAGGGCGGCCGGGTCGGCCAGGTCGACCTCGCCCAGCAGCCCGGTGACGGCCCGGCGGACCTCGGGGTGGCCGCGGACGGTGTGGTAGGCGTCGACGGTGACCGCGAACCCGGGCGGCACCGGCAGCCCGGCCGCCAGCAGCTCCCCCAGGCTGGCGTTCTTGCCCCCCAGGCGGGCCCGCTCGGCCGGGTCGTAGCCGTCCAGCCAGCGCACGAAGCTCACCGGATGCCCTCCCACCAGTCGGGCCGCTCGCCGGTGGGCGGGACCTGGACCTCCTGGACCCGGTTGCGGTAGGCGACCAGGGCCTCGCCGCCGCCCTCCTTCAGCTTCACCAGCACTTCCTCGGTGTTGTAGGGCTCGCCGGGATCGTAGCCGACCGCCCAGGCGGCGAACGCGCGGATGGGGCCGGAGTGGGTGGCGCAGAGGATCCGGGCCCCGGGGGCCTCGTCGACCAGGCGCTGGAAGCCGGCCCAGAAGCGGCGCACGCAGCTCGCCGGCGGCTCGAAGTGGAGCATGGGGATGGTCATCCAGTGGTGGATGGGGTCGGCCCCGCCCTGCTGGACGTTCCAGAACCGGTCCACCTCGACCAGCCACATCGGCCGGTCCCCGAGGGCGACCCGCTCGTACCGCTCGGCCAGCGCGTGGTACATGCGGAAGGCGCTGGTCACGTCGCGCAGGCCGTCGGGGGTGGCGACCTGGAAGTTGCGGAACTCGGCCATGGGCCGCGGCTCGGCCACCTTGGCGTCGCGGCGCCACAGGTCGAGGCCGTCGAGCAGGCCCCGGTGGAGGTGCTCGGCCGTCTGGCGGGCCCGGTTGGTGTCGGCGCAGACGATCCGGACCTGCTCGCCGTCGCGGATGCCCTTGGACAGGTCGAAGCCGCGCCGGTGGGCCTGCCAGCCGCCGAGGGGGGTGAGGCCGCTCTCGGTCGAGTACCCCTGGGTCTCGCCGTGGCGGATGATGTGGACCTGGGCGGCCACCCGGAAGGCGCCGGCGCCCGGTCTCGGGGACGATCTCCTTGGTCCGGGTGATCTCGGCCCAGGCCCTGGTCACCTCCAGCGGCTCGCCGTTCCAGACCGGCGGGGGGGCGTCGGGGGCGTCCGGGTCGGCCCGCCGCTCCCGGAACCGGCGCAGGTACAGCGGCGTGGCCGCGTCGGCCCCGGCCTCGGCCGGTGCCGGCTCGCCGCCGGGCTCGGGAGCGGCCGCCCTGGCCCGCCGCCGCAGGTAGCTGGCCAGGTACAGGGGCGCGTCGGGCCGCTCGGTCCGCGGCAGCGGCGGGTCCTCGGCCATCTCGCCTCCCCTCCCTGTCAGCTGTGCACGGTCAGGAACCGCTGGTTGACGGCGCCCTCGTAGTAGAAGATGGCCCGCCCCATCTCGGCCTCGGTCCAGGTGACGGGCTCGTGGTCGGGGTCGACCCAGTAGCCGCCGGTGAACACCTCGTTGCGGTTGCCGGCGGCGTCGAAGAAGTAGACGGCGAACCCGCGGGTGGCCCCATGGCGGGTCGGGCCGACGTCGATCGGCACCCCGTGGTAGGCCAGGGTGTCGGCGGCGGTGCGGACCTCGTTCCAGTCGTCGAGCCAGAAGGCGAAGTGGTGCAGGCCCCCGTTGGGCCCGGTGACCAGGGCGATGTCGTGGGGGGTGTGGGAGACCTCCAGCCAGGTGGCGAGCTGGTGGCCGTCGTCGGCCAGGATCTGCTCGGTCAGCCGGAACCCCAGCACCTCGCGGAAGAACCGGGTCCCCTCGTCGACGTCCTCGGCGGTGACGAAGATGTGGTCGAGGCGCGGCGGGGCGATCCCGACCAGCCCCAGCGGCCGCGGCGGCGGGTTGGTGCGGGGGAGGAGGTTGCCGACCTTCTCCATCCCCCAGACCAGCTCGCAGCGGTGCCCGGTCGGGGTCTGGAAGCGGATGGCCTCGCCGTGCCCGGGGGCGAGCTCGCCGCGGGCGTGGCGGGTCACCTGGCCGCCGTCCTTCTCGACCCGCTGCTCGAAGTGCTCCAGGTCGTCGGGGTGCTCGACCTTGAAGCCCATGTGCTCCAGGCCGTAGGTGGCGGCATAGCGCAGGATCACCGAGTGGTGCTCGTGCTCGTCCCAGCACTTGAGGAACACCCGCTCGGCGTCCCGGCCCGTCTCCAGCAGCCCCAGCACCTCGGTGTAGTAGGCGGTGGCCAGCTCCAGGTCCGGCACCCGGACCTCGACGTGCGACAGGCGCAGGATCCCCATCTCAGGTGTGGACCTTCATGAACCGCTCGTTCAGGTCGCCCTCGTAGTAGAAGATCGCCCGGCCGATGTTGTCCTCGGTCCAGGTGATGGTGGGGAAGTCCGGGTCGGGCCGGTAGCCGCCGGTGAACACCTCGTTGCGGGTCCCCAGGGGGTCGAAGAAGTAGATGGTGTTGCCGCGGGTGATGCCGTGGCGGGTCGGGCCGACGTCGATCTGGACGCCGTTGTAGGCCAGGATGTCGGCCGCCTTGCGCACGTGGTCCCAGTCGTCCAGCCAGAACGCGAAGTGGTGCAGCCCGCCGTTGGCCCCGGTGACCACGGCCAGGTCGTGGGGGGAGTGGGACCGCTCCATCCAGACGCCGATCTGGTGGCCGTTGCCGTCCAGCAGCTGCTCGGTCAGCCGGAACCCCAGCACCTCCATGTAGAAGCGGGTGGCCTCGCCGACCTCCTCGGCGGTGACCAGGACGTGGTCGATGCGGGGCGGGGCGATGCCGCGCAGGTCCTGGGGCGGGAACGGGGGCGGGTTGAGCTTGGGCAGCAGCCCGCCGACCCGCTCGACCTCGCGGACCAGCTCCATCATCTGGCCCGACGGGGTCTCGAAGCGGATCGACTCGCCCTGGCCGACCGACTCGCCGCGGGAGACCCGGCGCACCGGGAAGCCGTAGCGCTCGACCCGCGACTCCAGGGTCGGCCAGGTCCTCGTCGGCCTCGACCTTGAAGCTGATCAGGTCCAGGCCGACCCGGGGGGCGTAGCTCAGCTTGACCGAGTGGTGGTCGGTCTCGTCCCAGCACTTGAGGAACACCTCGGTGGCCGTCCGCTCGACCTCGAGCAGGCCCATGACCTCGGTGTAGTAGGCGCTGGCGAGGTCGAGGTCGGGCACGCGCACGTCCACGTGCGACAGGCGGAGGATCCCCATGCGCGCTCCTTGTCCGGGCGGCTTGGAAGAAGGTACGGGCGTCCCGCTCCGCGGGATAGCGTCCCTTCCCGCATGGAGGAACGTGGGCTATGGTCGCCAGACCATGCCCCAGCCAGACCTCCCGCCCCAGGCGCCGGCCGCGACGGCCGGCCCGGAGCAGATGCGCCAGGCCATGGCCGACTTCGTGGCCGCCGTGCACGAGGCCTACCTGGCCCAGGCCCGGCTGCTGCCACCGGCCGAGCAGGCCCGGCTGCCGCTGCTGGCGGCCTCGCGGCTGACGGTGGCCGCCGCCGGGGCCCGCAACCTGCACGTGATCGGGACCGGCGAGCGGTTCCCGGCCCCGGCCGGCCAGGAGGTCGAGGTGGCCGGGGAGGCCGACGGGCTCGCCTGGCGGCTGCGCTTCTTCGACCCGGTGGTGCTGCCCGTGCTCGGCCTGGTCGCCGAGACCGACGGGCCCGCCCCCGAGGAGGTCCGCCGCGTGCTCGGGGTCGGGACCTACCTGTACCACCTGGTGGTCGAGCCCGGCTCCCAGCTCACCCCGCACCACGCCACCCACGCCGGCACCGGCCTGGCCAGCGCCCACGCCACCGCCGCCCGCGAGCTGGAGACGATCCGGGCCCGCGCCCCGGGCCGCCAGGAGCTGGTCGACGAGCTCGCCGGGGCCACCACCGCCGGCCTGGTCCGCGCCCAGGCCCTCCTGGCCCGCGAGCTCGCCCCCGGCGACCAGGCCGTCGCCGCCGCCACCGACCCCGCCGCCATCCGGGCCGCCCTGGTCAAGGCCCTGGGGACAACCGAGGGCACCTCCCACCCGAGTGGGCTACCCTCCCGTTCAGGGGCCCCAGAACCAGGTGGGTCAGGGTGAATCGCGCGCGGCGGGACGGGGCGACGCTCACGTCGGTGCAGAACGCGGCGCGGCTGCTCAAGGAGTTCGGCACGGCCGACGGGTCGCTGGGGGTGACCGAGCTGGCCCGGCGGCTGGGGCTGGGCAAGTCGACCGTGCACCGGCTGCTGGCCACCCTGACCGCCGAGCGGATCCTGGAGCACGACCCGGCCACCGGCACCTACCGGCTGGGGCTGATGATGTGGGAGCTGGGGGCCAGGGTGTCGGTGCACCGGGTCCTGCACGACGCCGCCACCACCGTGCTCGAGGAGCTGCGCAACGCCACCAAGGAGACGGTCCAGGTGGCGGTGCTGGACGGCCGCGAGGTGGTCTACGTCGAGCGCCTGGAGAGCCCGCACACGCTGCGGCTCTTCGGCCGGGTCGGCCACCGCAACTGGGCCCACTGCACCAGCACCGGCAAGGTGCTGCTGGCCAACATCCCGGAGCGGCGCCTGGCGGCGCTGCTGGAGGGGTGGCGGCCCGAGCGCAAGACCGACGCCACCATCTGGGTCCTCGACCAGCTCCGGGCCGAGCTGGACCGGGTCCGGGCCCAGGGCTGGGCCGAGAACATCGGCGAGAGCGAGGTCGGCGTGGCCAGCGTCGCCGCCCCGGTCCGCAACGCCCGCGGCGAGGTGATCGCCGCCGTCAGCGTGGCCGGCCCGGTGATGCGGGTCAACGGCGACACCCTGCGCCGCTTCTTCCGGGCCTCGGTCATGGAGGCCGCCGACGCCATCTCCGACCAGCTCGGCTGGCGCTCCAGGGTGCGAGGGGCCTCGTGACCGCGCCCGGGGTGCCCGTGGAGGACCTTGCCCAGGCCCTGTACCGGGCCCGGCGCGACCGGGTCCCGGTCCCGCCGCTGACCGGCGGAGCGGCCGGAGATGACCGCCGCCGAGGCCTACGCCGTCCAGCGCCGCCTGGTCGAGCTGCTCCAGGCCGACGGCCAGGGCGAGGTCGTCGGCTACAAGCTCGGCCTGACCAGCCGGGCCATGCAGGAGCAGCTCGGCATCGACGAGCCCGACTACGGCCCGGTGCTGGCCGGCGGGGTCCATCCCGACGGCGTCCGGGTCGACCTCGACCGGCTGATCCAGCCCAAGGTCGAGGCCGAGATCGCCATCGTCCTGGCGGCCCCGCTGGCCGGCCCCCACTGCACCGCCCTGGACGTCCGCCGGGCGGCCGCCGGGGCGGTGGCCGCCATGGAGATCATCGACTCCCGGATCGCCGACTGGCGCATCCGGCTGGCCGACACCATCGCCGACCTCGCCTCCAGCTCCGCCATCGCCCTGTCCAGCCGCCTGGTCCCCCTCGACCAGGTCGACCCGGGGCTGGCCGGGGTGGCCGTCACCCGCAACGGCGAGCTGGTCGGCACCGGCGCCGGCGCGGCCGCCCTCGGCGACCCGCTGCACGCGGTCGCCTGGCTGGCCAACACCCTGCACCCGCTCGGGGCGACGCTGGAGGCCGGCCACGTGGTCATGACCGGCGCCCTCCACGCCGCCGTCCCGCTGGCCGACGGCGACGTGTTCCGGGCCGAGTTCGACTGGCTGGGCCCGGTCGGCCTGGTCGTCCACCGGGGAGGAAGCTCGTGACGCTGTCGTGCGTGGTCATCGGGTCCGGCAACATCGGCACCGACCTGGTGCACAAGCTGCTGCGCTCGCCGTCGCTGGAGCTGCGGGCCCTGGTCGGCATCGACCCGGCGTCCGACGGCCTGGCCCGGGCCCGGGAGCTGGGCGTGGAGGCGACCGCCTCCGGGATCGACTGGGTCGAGGACCATGCCGGCGAGATCGACCTGGCCTTCGAGGCGACCAGCGCCCGGGTGCACGCCGCCAACGCGCCCCGGCTGGCCGCCGCCGGCATCACCGCCGTCGACCTGACCCCGGCCAGGCTGGGCCCGCCGGTCGTGCCAGGCGTCAACCTGACCGAGCACCTGGACGCGCCGAACATGAACCTGATCACCTGCGGCGGCCAGGCCACGGCGCCGATCGTGGCCGCGGTGGCCTCGGCCAGCCCGGTGCCGTACGCCGAGATCGTCTCCACCGTCGCCTCGCGCTCGGCCGGGCCGGGCACCCGACAGAACATCGACGAGTTCACCCGGACCACCGCCCGCTCCCTGGAGGAGGTCGGCGGGGCCGGCCACGGCAAGGCGATCATCATCCTCAACCCCGCCGACCCGCCGATCCTGATGCGCAACACCGTGTTCTGCGCCCTGCCCGACGGCTACGACGAGGCGGCGGTCGCCGAGGCGGTCGAGGACATGGTGGCCCGGGTCGCCAGGTACGTGCCCGGCTACCGGCTCAAGCGCCCACCGGTGTTCGAGGAGGGGCCGTACGCGACCCCGGGCGGGCCGGCCGCCGCCCGGGTGGTGGCCCTCCTGGAGGTCGAGGGCGCCGGCGACTACCTGCCCCCGTACGCCGGCAACCTCGACATCATGACCTCGGCCGCCGTCCGGGTCGGCGAGGCCATCGCCGAGGCGCGGGCCGACCGGGAGGTGCCGGTATGAGCGCCGCCTTCCGGCTGACCGACTCGACCCTGCGCGACGGCTCCCACGCCCTGTCGCACCGCTACACCACCGAGCAGGTGACCTCGATCGTGCGCGGCCTGGACGCCGCCGGGGTGCCGGTGATCGAGGTCAGCCACGGCGACGGGCTGGGCGGCTCCTCGTTCAACTACGGCTTCTCCGGCACCGACGAGCGCGACCTGGTCTCGGCCGCGGTCGCCGCCGCCACCACCGCCCGGATCGCGGTGCTGCTGCTGCCCGGGATCGGCGTCGCCGACGACCTGCGCGACATGGCCGACCGCGGCGTCCAGGTGGCCCGGATCGCCACCCACTGCACCGAGGCCGACATCTCCGCCCAGCACATCCGCCTGGCCAAGCGGCTCGGCATGGAGGCGGTCGGGTTCCTGATGATGGCCCACATGGCCGAGCCCGCGGCGCTGCTGGAGCAGGCCCGGCTGATGGAGTCCTACGGGGCCGACTGCGTGTACGTGGTCGACTCGGCCGGGGCCATGACCACCGCCGACGCCCGGGCCCGGGTGGGGACGCTCGCCGAGGGGCTCGGCTGCCAGGTCGGCCACCACGCCCACAACAACCTGTCGCTGGCCGTGGCCAACTCGCTGGCCGCCCTGGAGGTGGGCGCCGACCAGCTCGACGGCTGCTGCGCCGGCCTCGGCGCCGGCGCCGGCAACTGCCCGACCGAGGTGCTGGTGGCCACCTGCGACAAGCTGGGCCTGACCACCGGGGTCGACCCGCTGGAGGCGATGGGGGTGGCCGAGGACCTGGTGCGCCCGCTGCGGCCCGAGATGGGGGTGATCGACCGGGCCGGCCTGCTGCTCGGCTACGCCGGGGTGTACGGGTCGTTCCTGCTCCACGCCCAGCGGGCCGCGGCCCGCTACGGGGTCGACGTCGGCGAGATCGTGCTCGAGCTCGGCCGCCGCCGCATCGTCGGCGGCCAGGAGGACATGATCCTCGACGTCGCCCTGGAGCTGGCCCGCAAGGCAACCCCGGCGGGCCAGCCGGCCGCGCGGGAGCAGCCGGCGTGAGCCACCCCGGCGTCGACCCGGAGGCCCTGGCCCGGCAGCTGGCCGGGCTGCGGGAAGGCCGCACCGCCGGGACCGGCCTGACCGCCGAGCATCCCGGGCTCGACCTCGAGGGGGCCTACGCCGTCCAGGAGGCCGGGGTGCGGCTGCTGGTGGCGGCGGGGGAGCGCCCGGCCGGCTACAAGATCGGGCTGACCAGCCGGGCCAAGCAGGCCCAGATGGGGGTGGCCGAGCCGCTCTACGGCGAGCTGACCGACGCCATGCTGCTCGACGTCGGCGAGCCGCTGGACACCGGCCGGCTCATCCAGCCCCGGGTCGAGCCCGAGATCGCCTTCCTGCTCGGCACCGACCTGGCCGGGGAGCGCGTCGGGGCCGCCCAGGTGCTGGCCGCCACCGCCGCCGTGGCCCCGGCGATCGAGGTGATCGACTCCCGCTACGCCGGCTACGCCTTCACCCTGCCCGACGTGGTCGCCGACAACGCCTCGGCCGCCCGCCTGGTCCTCGGGGGTGTCCGCCAGGCCGTCGACGGCATCGACCTGCGCCTGGTCGGCTGCGTCCTGGAGCTGGGCGGGCAGGTCAGGGCGACCGCCGCCGGGGCGGCCTCCCTCGGCCACCCCGCCGCGGCCGTGGCCTGGCTGGTCCGGGCCCTCCACCGCCGGGGGCGCGGCCTGGCCGCCGGGGACGTGGTCCTGTCGGGCGGGCTCACCGAGGCGGTGCCGGTGGCGCCAGGCGACGTGGTCGTGGCCCGCCTGGGCCGGCTGGGGACCGTGGAGCTGGCCGTCCGCTGACCCGACCCAAGGAGGACCCATGCCCCTCGTCCGCATCGACCTGGTCCGCGGCCGCGACAAGGCGGTGCTGATCCGGCTGGTCGAGGAGGTGTCGCAGGTCGTCGCCCGCACCCTGGACACGCCCATCGACCGGGTCCGGGTGCTGGTCAACGAGGTCGACCCGGACCTGTGGGGCATCGGCGGCGTCCCCTACTCGGTGGCCAGGGGCCCGGTCGACCCCGGCCCGTCCGAGGGCGACGCATGACCGGACCTCGCCGGAGCCGGTCGAGGTGGCGGCGGGACGGGTCGAGGAGCTCCCCGCCGGGTCGGTGCGGCTGCTGGAGGCGGCCGGGCGGCGGGTGGCCGTCGGCAACGCCGGCGGGGAGCTGTTCGCCCTCGACGACACCTGCCTGCACCGCGGCGGGTCCCTGGCCTGCGGCTACCTGGACGGCGAGGTGCTGGTCTGCCCGCTGCACTGGTGGCGCTACGACGTCCGCAGCGGCCGGCGGCTCGGCCAGCCGGGCCTGGCGGTGGCCAGCTACCCGGTCCGGGTGGTCGACGGCGAGGTCCGGGTCACGGTCCCGCCCGCCCCGCCGCCCCGCTCCTGGCGCGAGCTCCTCCTCGACCACGCCCGCGAGGGGATCCCGGCCCGGGGCGGCGACCGGTGAAGGCGGTGGTGCTCGACTTCGGCGGGCCGGTGCTGGTGACCCCGTTCGAGCGGGTGGCCGCCATGGAGCGGTCGCTGCGGGTGCCGCCGGGCACCTTCGCCTGGCGGGGGCCGTTCGACCCGGCCGCCGACCCGCTGTGGCGGGCCATGCAGGCGGGGGAGCTGGGCGAGCGGGACTACTGGGCGGCCCGGGCCGCCGAGGTGGCGGCGGTCTCGGGCACCGACGGGGTCCCGGCCATGATGGCCCGGCTGTTCGACGGGCCCGAGGCCGAGCTGGTCCGCCCCCAGGCCCGCGACCTGGTCGCCGCCGCCCGGCGGCGCGGCCTGGAGACGGCGGTGCTCACCAACGACCTCTACGACTTCCACGACCAGGCATGGATCGACAGGATCCGGGTCCTGGCCGAGGTCGGCTGCGTGGTCGACGCCTCCCGGCACGGGACCCGCAAGCCGGAGCCGGCCGCCTACCGGCTGGTCCTTGACCGCCTCGGGGTCGCCCCCGACCAGGCGGTGTTCGTCGACGACCAGCCGGCCAACGCCGCCGGCGCCGCCGCCGCCGGCATGGCGGCCGTCTGGTTCGACGTCACCCGGCCCGACGACAGCTACCGGAAGGTCCGCCACGCCCTCGGCCTGGCGTCCGACGACGGAGGGACCCCATGAGCGAGCTGGTCGACATCCCGCACCTGATCGACGGGGAGGAGCGGCCGGCGGCCGACGGCCGCACCTTCGAGTCGGTCAACCCGGCCACCGAGGCGGCCTGGGCCCGGGTGGCCCGCGGGTCGGCCGAGGACGCGGCGGCGGCCGTTGCCGCCGCCCGGCGCGCCTTCGACGCCGGGCCCTGGCCGCGGATGGCCCCGGCCGAGCGCGGGGCGGCCCTGCACCGGCTGGCCGACCTGATCGAGGAGCAGGCCGGCGCCCTCGGCCGGCTGGACTCGACCGACATGGGCAAGCCGATCCGCCAGGCCCGCGACAACGACGCCCACCGGGCGGCCCTGAACTTCCGCTTCTTCGCCGACTACGCCGCCCTGGCCACCGACGAGGCGCTGCCCTCGCCGACCGGCCACCACGTCTACACCCGGCACGAGCCGGTCGGCGTGGCCGCGGCCATCTCGCCCTGGAACTTCCCCCTCATGCTGGCCAGCTGGAAGGTCGCCCCCGCCCTGGCCTTCGGCAACACCGTCGTGCTCAAGCCGGCCGAGCAGTCGCCGGCGTCCTGCCACCGCCTCGGCCTGCTGGCCGGCCAGGCCGGCCTGCCGCCGGGGACGCTCAACGTCGTCCAGGGGTTCGGGCCGGGCGAGGCCGGCCAGGCCCTGACCGAGGACCCGGGGGTCGACCTGATCACCTTCACCGGCGAGTCGGCCACCGGCCGGGCCATCCTGGCCGCCGGCGCCCCGACCCTCAAGCGGGTCAGCTTCGAGCTCGGCGGCAAGGGCGCCAACCTCGTCTTCGCCGACGCCGACCTGGCCAACGCGGTCGAGTGGTCGCTGCGGGCGGTCTTCCTCAACGCCGGCCAGGTCTGCCTGTCCGGCTCCCGGCTGTACGTGCAGCGGCCCGTCTACGACGAGTTCCTCGAGCGTTTCGTGGCCGGCGCCGAGGCCATGCGCCTCGGCGACCCGCTGGACGAGGCCACCGAGGTCGGGCCGCTCGCCTCCCACGAGCACTGGCGCAAGGTCACCGGCTACCTCGACCTGGCCGCCGCCGAGGGCGCCAAGGTCCGCACCGGCGGGCCGCACCAGACGGCTGGTGGGTGCGGCCCACCGTGCTGGTCGACGTCCGCCAGGACATGGCGGTCTGCCGCGAGGAGATCTTCGGCCCGGTGGTCGTCGTCCAGCCCTTCGACACCGACGAGGAGGCGGTGGCCCTGGCCAACGACTCGGCCTACGGCCTCAACGCCATGGTGTTCACCGAGAGCCTGCGCCGCGCCCACCAGGTCGCGGCCGAGGTCCGGGCGGGGACGATCTGGGTCAACTGCTTCTTCGTCCGCGACCTGCGGGCCCCGTTCGGGGGCTACAAGGACTCCGGCATCGGCCGCGAGGGCGGCGGCTGGAGCCGCGAGTTCTTCACCGAGGCCAAGGCCGTGGTCATGCAGTTGTGACGCGACGGCACAGCGGGGCGGTGCGGTGCGGCACTGCCGCGCCGGCGCCGGAGCGCAGCATGGTGGCGACACCAGCAATCAGAAGAAGGTAGTCACCATGCGACCCGTCCGAATCCTGCTCGTGGCCATCGCGGTCATCGCGGTCGGCCTCACCGGCTGGGCCCTCGGCGCCCGCGGCGCGTACTCGGGGCCCGACGACGACGCCACCGCGACCACGGCCGCCCAGAACGAGCCCTTGGCCGCCCCGGCCCCCGCTCCCGACCCGGACACCGGGGTCGTGACCATCCCTGACGGCTCACCGCCGTCCGGCACCACCAAGCCTGCCCCCCGGCCGCGCATTGCCGGGTTCGGCAGCGAGCCGGTCCTGCCCAAGGAAGGCGCGTTCTGGCGGCTGTCGCCCGGCGCCGGCCTCGTCACCTTCGTGCTCGACGCCCAGCACGCCACCAGGGTCGAGTTCTGGCTCACCCCGACCGGCACCGGCACCGCCGACCTCGCCCGCCGGATCGGCCAGGACAGCAACGGCCGCGACGGCTGGCTGTTCAACTGGCACTACCCGAACGAGCCCATCCTCGGCCACCTGACCGTCAAGGCCGTCGGCCCGGGCGGCACCGCCGAGCAGACGGTCGGCGTCTACCACGACCCGCCCGAGCAGCCCTGACCCAGCTCGACCAGCGACCGGGCCGCGCCCCACCACGCGGCCCGGTCGCTCACGTCCGGCCCAGGTACTGGTGGACGAGCTGGACGGCGACGGCGCCCTCGCCCACCGCCGACGCGACCCGCTTGACCGACCGGTGGCGCACGTCGCCGGCGGCGAACACCCCGGGGATGCTGGTCTCCAGCAGCAGCGGGGGCCGCCGCAGGGGCCAGCCGGCCGGCCGGCCGTCGGGGCCGAGCAGGTCGTGGCCGGTCAGGATGTAGCCGCGGTCGTCGCGTTCCACCCCGGCCAGCCAGTCGGTGCGGGGCTCGCCGCCGATCATCACGAACAGGGCGGCCGCCGGCACCTCCTCGGTCGCCCCGTCGCCCCCGCGCCGGAGCCGGAGGCCTTCCAGGCGGTGGTCGCCCAGCCCGTCGACCACCCTGGTCCGGAGGCGGACGGCCACGTTGCGGGCCTGCTCGAGCTCCTGGACCAGGTAGTCGGACATGCTGGAGGCCAGGTCGGGCCCGCGGACCAGCACCGTCACCGAGGCGGCGTACCTGGCCAGATGCAACGCCGCCTGGCCGGCCGAGTTGCCGGCCCCGACCACGAACACCTCCTGGCCCTCCATGGCCCTGGCCTCGGCCCCGGCCGCGCCGTAGAACACCCCAGCCCCGACCAGCGCCTCCAGCCGCGGCACCCCGAGGCGCCGCCACGACACCCCCGAGGCCACCACCACCGCCTCGGCCGCCACCTCGTCCCCGTCCGAGAGCTGGACCAGGCGCTTGGCGCCGTCGGCGCGCAGCCCGGTGGCCCGCTGGGCCAGGACCAGGTTGGCCCCGAACAGCCACGCCTGCTCCAGGGCCCGGTTGGCCAGGTCGCCGCCGCCGATCCCGCGCGGGAAGCCCAGGTAGTTGCGGATCATGGCCGAGGTGCCGGCCTGCCCGCCGGCCACCTGCGGCTCCACCACCAGGGTGTCCAGGCCCTCGGAGGCGGCGTAGACGGCGGCGGCCAGCCCGGCCGGCCCGGCCCCGACGATGATCAGGTCATAGGACCCGGCCCCGGGCGTGGTCCCGAACCCCAGCGCCTCGGCCAGCTCGGCGTCGGAGGGGTCGACGAACACCTGGCCGCTGTGGAACACCACCACCGGGAGGGTCGAGCCGTCCTCGCCGGCCTCCTCCAGCAGCCGCCGCCCGGCCGCCGAGCCGGCCTGGTACCAGCCGTGGGGGATCCCCATGCGGGTCAGCATGTCGCGCAGCTCGTGCGAGCGCGTCGCCCAGCGCGGCCCGACGATCCGGATCCCCTCGAACGACGGTCCCCGCGTCGGCGTCCAGTCGGCCAGCACCTGGCTGACCGGCAGGTACAGGAAGCGCGCGACCGGCAGCCACGGCTCGAACAGGTAGGTGTCGATCTGCCCAAGGGTCATGGCCCGCACGGCCGGGTTGGCGGGCGTCCACTCCCGCCGCCCGACCAGCAGCACCCGCTTGGCCCCCGGGTGCAGCTCGTGGGCCTTGAGCAGGAGCAGCACCCCCGGCAGCTCGGCCATCTGCTGGCCGGCCACCACCAGCGCCACCTCCTCGCCCCGCCGGGCCAGCCCCTCCAGCGCCTCCACCGCCGCCGACGGCGACCCCTCGGCCACGACCCGGTGGTCCCCCCCGAACCGCCGCCCCAGGTCGCGGGCCAGCGCCTCCAGCACCCGCGGCCGGTCGTCGACCAGGAACAGGATCGGCTCGCTCATGGCCACGATGGTCGCACGGCGGCGACGTCAGGCGCCGTCAGGGTCCGAGCGCAGGTAGGTGGCCAGCTCGCTGAGGTCGTGGGGGCCGAGGCCGGCGGCGATGGCGGCCTTGACGACCTGGCGGTTGGTGGCGGCCTGCTCCATGGAGGCGCCGGACTGGTCGGCGAGGTCGAGGATGAGGTCGAGGTCCTTGCCGGCCAGGTCGAGGCTGAAGGCGACCGGGGGCCGGCCGGGGTGCTCGAAGGCCTCGCGCTTGTAGTGGACGAACGGGGCGGCGATGGCGCTGGCGGCGAACACCTCGTAGGCGGCCTCGCGGGCCACCCCGGCCCGCTCGGCCAGGACCAGGCTCTCGGACAGGGCCAGGTTGAGGCCGTGCAGGATGGCGTTCACGGCCAGCTTCATCGCCGCCCCCGACCCGAGGTCGCCGACGTGGAAGACCTGCTTGGCCAGGGGGTCGAGCACCGGCCGGACCCGCTCCAGGACGGCCGCGTCGCCGCCGGCCATGATGGTGAGCTGGCCGGCCTCGACCGCGGGCACGCTGCCGGAGACGGGCGTGTCGAGCAGGAAGGCCCCGCGGTCTTCGACCAGGGGCCGCAGGCGGTGCACGGTGCCCGGGTCGATGGTGCTGGACTCGCAGACGACCGTGTCCGGCTGGAGCCCGGCCACGATCCCGTCGCCGCCGGTGTAGGCGGCCCCGACGGCGGCGTCGTCGGGCAGGGAGCTGAGCACCACCTGGGCGCCGGCGGCGGCCTCGCGGGCGGTGGCGGCCACCCTGGCCCCGGTGGCCTCGGCGACCGCCTCGGCCTTGGCCCGGGTCCGGTTGAACACCAGCACCTCGACGCCGGCCCGGCGGAGGGTGCCGACCATGGCCCCGCCCATCCGCCCGGCCCCGACGACCGCCACCGTCGGCCCGCCGTCCATCGACCTCTCCCCTCTACAGCAGCAGCCAGCCGCCGTCGACGTGCAGGTTCTCGCCGTTCACGGACCGGTTCTCGAGCAGGAACACCACCGCGCCGACGATATCCTCCATCGTCACCAGCCGCCGCGACGGGGTCCGCTTGCGGACCGGCTCCAGGGCCGGCTCGCCCTTGGCGCTCCAGTAGGGGCTGTCGCCGACGATGCCGGGGTGGATGGCGTTGCAGCGGACCGGGGCCAGCTCGACGGCCAGGGAGTGCACCAGGCCGGTGACGCCGCCGTTCACGGTCGACACCATGGTCGAGCCCGGGTAGGGCCGGTCCTTGGCCCGCCCCCCGAACAGCACCACCGACCCCTCGGGGTCGAGCCGCGGGGCCAGCTGGTGGATCGTCTCGGCGTAGCCGACCAGCTTGAGGGTGGCCAGGCGGGTCGCGCCCTCCAGGTCGAAGGAGCGGACCTTGTTCTCGTCCCGCTCGATCGCGGCCAGGACCAGGTACCCGACCCGCTCGATGCCGGCCAGCCGGTCGGCCAGCTGGCCGGGCTCGGCCAGGTCGAGGGCGATGCCCCTGGCCGTGCCGCCCAGCCCGGCCGCGGCCGCCTCGGCCCGCTGCCGGTCGCGGCCGGACAGCACGACCTCGCGGCCCTGGGAGGCGTAGTGGCGGGCCACCTCGAGGCCCAGCCCCGAGGTCCCGCCGACCACGACGACCGATCCCGGCTCCGGCATGGCTTGGTCCTTTCAGGCGAGCGCGTCGCGCAGGTAGTCCCAGTCGCGGGTGAACCGGTAGGAGTGGCGGGCCGGCGGCTGCGGGGCCTGGGTCTCCAGCCAGCGCACGGGCCGGTCGGCCGGGTTGGAGAAGCCATGGACGCAGCCGACCCCGGCCCAGGCGACGTCGCCGGGTCCCAGGCGGACGCTGTCGCCGTCGAAGCTGGCGTCGACCTCGCCCTCCAGCACCAGGTAGGTCTCCTCCAGCGGGTGGTCGTGGGTGCCGGCCCGCCCGCCCGGCTCGTACTGGACCATGAACATGGTCTGGAGCTGGGCCCCGAGGTCGCTGTCGACCATCATCTTGACGGTGATGCCGCTGTAGACGAGCAGGGCGGTGCGCATGCTGGCCGAGACGGCGAGCTGGTCCTGGGTCTGGCGGCCGGGGTCCATGTTGGCCGGGTCGATGTGGCCGAAGGACCGCGTCCGCGGGTCGCGGACGTCGACCGGGACCGGGTCGGTGGCGGCCAGCGGCGGCACGAAGAAGGTGTCGTCGGCGAACCGGGCCCGGGGCTGGGGGGCCAGCATGTCGGCCCAGCGGGCCGGCTCCGGCCCCGGGTTGCGGGCGGCATGGGCCATCCCGACGGGGACGAAGCCGTAGTCGCCGGGGCCGAGGGCCACCGAGCCCTCGGCGGTGTCGAGCACCAGCCGGCCCTCGAGCACGAACACGCTCTCCTCGAAGGAGTGGACGTGGGCGTCCACCCGCCCGCCCGGCTCCAGGTCGCAGATCCCGAAGCCGGTGTGGGCGGCGGCGGCCTCGCCGACCACCGCCCAGCGGCGGAACCCGGCGCTGTGGCCGGCGAACGGCCCGGGCACGCACCGGGTCGGCCTCGCCGGCCCGGGCCACCAGGTACCTGGCGGTCATGCCTGCTGCTTGGCGGCCCGTGTGCGCTCCATCGCCTGCACCAGGTAGTCGCGCGAGGCCTCGACCTGCCGGCGGGCCGTGTCGACGTCGGCCAGCAGCTTGCCGTCGCGCTTGCGGACCTGGCCGCCGATGAGCACCGTCTCGACGTTGGACACGTCGGCGCAGAGGGTGACCGCGGCCACCGGGTCGATCACCGGGGCGACGTTGAGGGCGGTCGCGTCCAGCACGACCACGTCGGCCTGCTTGCCCGGGGTGAGCGAGCCGGTCCGGTCCTCGAGCCCGGCCACGTGGGCCCCGTTGCGGGTGGCCATCTCCAGCATCTGGCGGGCCGTGAGCATGTCGTCGGAGACCTCGCCCTCGGCCCCCGCCTCCCAGCCGGCCGCGTTGACCCGGGCCCGGTCGCAGGCGAAGGCGGCCCGGATCTGGGTGAACATGTCGCCGGGGGCGGTGGTGACGACGTCGATCGAGAAGCTGGGCCGCAGCCCGTACTCCAGCGACTTGAGCACCGGCGGCCAGCCGTGCCCCATCTGGGCCTCGATCTGGGGGGCGATCGAGACGGTGCCGCCGCTGTCGGCCAGCAGCCGCCACTCCTCGTCGGTGAGGTAGCAGCAGTGGATGTAGGTGGTGTCCGGGCCGAGCAGGCCCAGGTCGCCGATCTGCTTGACCATGCCGAAGCGGCCGGCCGAGTGCATGGCCACGTGGATGGTGATGGGGATGCCGACCTCGCGGGCCAGGGCCCACTCGGCCTTGACCACGTCGTCGTTGCAGTAGGTCGGCCCCCGGGTGGCCAGGGCCATGGTCAGCAGGCCGTCGTCGGAGGAGAAGTAGGTGCTGCGGACCCGCCTGACGTCGTCGGCGGGGATCGCGATGCTGCTGTTGTTCCAGTAGTCGTTCAGCGAGGTGTTGGCGCTGCCGTAGGCGTACTGGGCCCGGATGCCGGCCTCCTGGAGCCCGCGGATGCCGGCGTCGGGATGCTCGGGGGAGTTGTTGATGTGGGACCAGTCGACCAGCGTCGTGATGCCGGCGTTGACGCACTCCAGCGCCCCGGCCAGGTTGCTGGCGTAGACGTCCTCGGGCCGGTAGTGGGGGGCGAAGGAGTCGAGCACCTCCACGAAGTAGGTGCCGAGGGTGGCGTTGGGGGCGCAGCCACGGATGGCCGCCTCCCAGGTGTGGCGGTGGGTGTCGACGAAGCCGGGGATGACGATCTTGCCGCTGGCGTCGACCACCTCGGCGTCGGCGTCGATCTGGGGGGCGACCTGGGCGATCGTGTCCCCCTCGATGAGGACGTCGCCCGTCGGCAGGTCGCCGAGGTCGGGGTCGACGGTCAGGACGGTGCCGCCACGCAGCAGGAGCCGGTCGGCCATGTACTCCTCCTCGACGAAGAGCAACCCGTGTCGGGCGGGAGCATAACGCGTGTCCAGTGGCGCTGAACAGTAGGCGCCGCTCTGTACACTGCCTGGCATGACCGCGACCGGCGACGAGGCGGCCGGGCAGCCGGCCCCGGCCGACGCGCCCGCCCTCGACCTCGGCGGCCGGCTCCGGGCCGAGCGGCTGGGCCAGGGGATCGGGCTGCGCGAGATGGCCCGGCGCCTGGGGATCAGCGCCAGCGCCCTGTCCCAGATCGAGACCGGCAAGGCCCAGCCGTCGGTGAGCAAGCTGTTCGACATCGTCAACCTGCTCGGGGTCTCGGTCGACGGGCTGCTGGCAGGCGACGACGGGCCGCAGGTGGTCGTCACCCGAGGCCAGGAGGGGTTCTTCTCCCTCCAGCGCGCGGGCGACCACGAGACGCTGGAGCTGGAGTCGGGCGTGCACTGGAGCCGGCTCACCGCCGGCTCCTACCCCGGGGTCGAGTTCCTCCACGTCGAGTATCAGCCCGGCGCCTGCTCGTCGCGCGAGGGCACGTTCATGCGCCACGCCGGCCAGGAGTTCGGCTACCTGACGTCGGGCCGGCTGCGGGTCGACGTCGGCTTCGACCGCCACGAGCTGGGCCCCGGCGACTCGATCAGCTTCCCCGCGACCACCCCGCACCGGCTCAGCAACGACGGCGACGAACCGGCCCGCGCCATCTGGTGCATCCTCGGCCGCCATGCCAATGTTTAGCAGCACTTGACGGTTCGTCCAGGGGGAAGGCCATGGGCATCCGCACGTACGGGCCGAACGCCGTCGACTGGGAGGAGCGGGTCGACTTCGACCGGCTCCGCACCGAGCGGCTGGCGCGGCTGAGGGAGGCGCTGGACCGCTCGGAGCTGGGCGCCCTGCTCAGCTTCGACTTCCACAACATCCGCTACATGACCTCGACCCACATCGGCACCTGGGCGATGGACAAGCTGATCCGCTTCGCCCTGCTGCCCCGGGGCGGCGAGCCGGTGATCTGGGACTTCGGCTCCGCCGCCCGCCACCACCAGCTCTACAACCCGTGGCTGGACGGCCGGCCCGCCGACCCCGAGCAGGGCCGGGCCCGGGCCGGGATCTCCACCCTGCGCGGCGCCTTCAACCCCGACGCCGGCATCGCCGCCGGGGTCGCGGCCAAGATCCGGCGGGAGCTGGAGGCGCACGGGCTGGCCGGCGAGCCGGTCGGGGTGGACCTGGCCGAGCTGCCGGTGCTGGCCGCCCTGGAGGCGGCCGGCCTCGAGGTGGTCGACGGCCAGCAGGTGTTCCTGGACGCCCGCCGGCTCAAGACCCCCGACGAGATCACCCTGCTGACCACCGCGGCCACCCTGGTCGACGCCGCCTACGACGAGCTGTACCGGTTCCTGCGCCCCGGGGTCAGGGAGAACGAGTGCGTCGGCCTGGTCGCCAAGGTCCTGTACGACCTCGGCTCCGAGCACGTCGAGGGGGTCAACGCCATCTCCGGGGAGCGCTGCTCGCCCCATCCCCACGTCTACTCCGACCGCATCCTGCGCCCCGGCGACCCGGCCTTCTTCGACATCCTGCACAGCTACAACGGCTACCGGACCTGCTACTACCGCTGCTTCGCGGTCGGCAGCGCGTCGCCGGCCATGCGCGACGCCTACGTCCGCTGCCGCGACTACATGGACGAGGCCATCGCCCTGGTGAAGCCGGGGGCGACCACCGCCGACATCGTCTCGGTGTGGCCGACGGCCACCGAGTTCGGCTTCCCGGACGAGGAGGCCGCCTTCGCCCTCCAGTACGGGCACGGGGTCGGCCTGTCCATCTGGGAGAAGCCGATCTTCAGCCGGCTGGTCTCCCTGGACCACCCCGAGGTGCTGGAGGAGGGCATGCTGTTCGCGCTCGAGACCTACTGGCCGGCGTCCGACGGCTGGTCGGCGGCCCGGATCGAGGAGGAGGTGGTGGTCACCGCCGACGGCTGCGAGGTGATCACCAAGTTCCCGGCCGAGGAGCTGCTGGTCGCCGGCCAGCGCTACTGGGCCGTGGACGGGCCCCTGCCGGCCACCCGCGAGGCCGAGTCCCACCGCAACCGGCGGGTGACCCCATGACGGTCGTGTCCGAGGAGCCCCGGGTCGAGGAGCTGCTGGAGCTGTACGAGCGGATGGCCCTGATCCGGGCCACCGAGAAGGCCGCCTTCGACCTGTTCATGGCCGGGCTGGTCAAGGGGACCACCCATCTGGCCAACGGCCAGGAGGCGGTGGCCGTCGGGGCCAGCGCCGCCCTGGAGCCGGACGACTACGTGTTCGCCACCTACCGCGGCCACCACCACGCCATCGCCAGGGGGGCCAGCCCCGAGGGCTGCCTGGCCGAGCTGATGAGCCGGGCCACCGGCCTGTGCGGCGCCAAGGGCGGCTCCATGCACCTGACCGTGGCCGACCACAACATGCTCGGGTCGTACGCCATCGTCGGGGCGCACCTGCCGATCGCCTGCGGGGCCGCCTGGTCGGCCAAGCTCCGGGGCACCGGCCAGGTCGCGGTGGCCTTCTTCGGCGACGGCGCGACCAACATCGGCGCCTTCCACGAGGCCCTCAACCTGGCCGCGGTGTGGCGGCTGCCGGTGCTGTTCGTCTGCGAGAACAACCTGTACATGGAGTACACCTCGATCAAGACGGTGACCGCGGTCGCCCAGCCGGCCGCCGGCCGGGCCCCCGCCTACCAGCTCCCGGCCGAGGTGATCGACGGCAACGACGTGGTCGCCGTGCGCCAGGCCGTGGCCGCCGCCGCCGCCCGGGCCCGGGCCGGGGACGGCCCGACGGTGATCGAGGCCCTCACCTACCGCCACCACGGGCACTCGCGCACCGACCCGGGCAAGTACCGGCCCAAGGAGGAGGTCGAGGCCTGGCTCAAGCGCGACCCGCTGCTGGTCCTGGCCGAGCGGCTGCGCGACCGCGGGGTCGACCAGCCGGCCATCGACGCCCTCGACACCCGCGCCCGCGACCAGGTCGCCGCCGCCGTGGAGGCGGCCAAGGCGGCCCCGCCGCCGGAGGAAGCGAGCGCCTTCACCGACGTGTGGGCGGACGGAGGTGCGCAATGGCGGACCTGATCACCTACCGGGAGGCGGTGGCGGCCGGGATCGCCCAGGAGATGCGGCGCGACCAGACCGTCGTCTGCCTCGGCGAGGACATCGGCGCCGCCGAGGGCGTGTTCAAGACCGCGGCCGGGCTGTTCGCCGAGTTCGGCCCCGAACGGGTCTGGGACACCCCGATCAGCGAGCAGGCGATCGTCGGGGCGGCCATGGGCGCGGCCATGACCGGCCTGCGCCCGGTGGCCGAGATCATGTTCTCCGACTTCCTGGCCTGCTGCTGGGACTATGTGGCCAACGAGATCCCCAAGATGCGCTACATGACCGGCGGCCAGGTCACCGTCCCCCTGGTCGTGCGCACCGCCAACGGCGGCGGCCTCGGCTTCGGCGCCCAGCACTCCCAGGCGGTCGAGAACTGGGCCTTCGCCGTCCCCGGCCTCAAGATCGCCGCCCCCTCGACCCCGTCCGACATGGTCGGGCTGATGGCCGCGGCCATCCGCAGCGACGACCCGGTGCTGGTGTTCGAGCACAAGTCGCTGTTCGCCACCAAGGGCGACCCGCCCCCCTCCGGCGACCACGTGCTGCCCCTCGGCGCCGCCGAGGTCCGCCGCCCCGGCGGCGACGTCACCCTGGTCGCCCTGGCCTCGACCGTCCCCACCGCCATGGCCGCGGCCGAGGCGCTGGCCGCCGACGGGGTCGACGCCGAGGTGATCGACCTGCGCTGCCTGGTCCCCCTGGACGCCCGCACCGTGCTCGACTCGGTCGCCCGGACCAGCCGCCTGGTGATCGTCGAGGAGAACCCCTACCAGGGCGGCTGGGGCGGCACCGTGGCCTCCATCGTCGCCGAGGAGGGCTTCTACGACCTCGACGCCCCCATCCGCCGGGTCGCCGGCGCCTGCGTCCCCCTCCCCTTCGCCGCCAACCTGGAGCAGGCCGTCACCCCCACCGCCGACCGGGTCGCCACCGCGGTTCGCGAGACCCTCGATGCCGGCTAGCACGGCGCCGCCGCCGGGGAGCGCCTGATGCAGGCGATCGTCCAGGACCGGTTCGGCAAACCGGACGTGCTCGAGCTCCGGGAGGTCGACCAGCCAGAGGCCGGCGACGACGAGGTGCTGGTGCGGGTCCGCGCGGCGTCGGTGAACCCGGCGGACTGGTACGGCATGGCCGGGTTCCCCTACGTCGCACGCCCCCAGATGGGGCTGCGGACGCCGAGGGCCAGGCTGGGCCTGGACGTCGCGGGCGAGGTGGTGGCCGTCGGCGAGCGGGTGACACGCTTCAAGGCGGGCGACGAGGTGTTCGGCGCGGGCAGCGGGACCCTGGCCGAGTATGCGGCGGTTCCCGAGGATGCGCTGGTGGCCAAGCCGGCCAACCTGTCGTTCGAGCAGGCCGCCGCCGTCCCCGTGGCCGGCCTCACCGCCCTCCAGGGGCTCCGTGACAAGGGCGGCATCCGGCCGGGGCAGCGGGTCCTGATCAACGGGGCGTCGGGCGGCGTCGGCACCTTCGCGGTACAGGTCGCCAAGGCGTTCGGCGCGGAGGTGACCGGCG
>CAVTCL010000002.1:0-82848 GCA_963733175.1 uncultured Actinomycetota bacterium | reverse complement strand
GCAGAAGGCGCTGGAGCAGGCCCGCGAGGTCGCCGACCACATCCGCCGCGAGGTGGAGGAGGAGCGGGCGGCCCTGTTCAGCGAGACCGAGCAGGTGCGCGACTTCCGCGACGGGCTGCTGGACGACCTCAGCCGGGTGCACGGCGAGATCAGCGGCCTGCTGGACCGGACCCGCAAGCAACGCGACCAGGCCCTGCCCATCGGGAGCCTGGCCAACCCGAAGGCCGCCCCCGGAGCGGACCCCAAGGCCGCCGACGCCCCGGCCGAGCCGGCCAAGGTCGCCGAGCCCCAGTAGCGCCCGCCTGGGCCCGTCACGCCCGCGCTCCGCGCTGCCGTTCGCCGCCTGGTGGCGGCCGGCGCGGTCGCCGGGTCCGCCGCCGGCCTGCTCCCCACGAGTTCGTAACGCTGCCGGGACGGAGGGTGGGCAGGCTGCAGGTCGAGGTGGTTGCCCGGAGCGGAGGGGGTGCGATGCCGGCGGCGGTGGAGGTGCGGTCGCGTGCCTCGGCGGCGCGGTCGTGGGCGGCTGGGGTGGCCTGGGGGCTGTGGGGGCTGGTGGTGCTGGGGTGGGTGGGGACCGCCTGGCTCGATGGGCTGCTGCGGGAGGCCGGGATGCCGGAGGCCGCCTGGTCCGCGGGGGCGCCCTGGGCGGGGGTGGTGGCGGCGCTGAGCGCGGCGACGGTGGGGGCGGTGATCGCCGGCCGCCGGCCCCGCCACCCGGTGGGCTGGCTGCTGCTGGGCCTGGGGCTCGGGCTGACCTACCAGGCGTTCGGCTCGTCGTACTCGCGCTATGGGCTGGTGGCGCGGCCGGGGGCGCTGCCCGGGGCCAGCTACCTTGCCGGGTTCTTCCTCGGCACCCTCTTCCTCTACCTCACCTGCGCGGCCTTCGTCCTGCTGCTCACCCCCACCGGGTCGCTGCCGTCGCCCCGCTGGCGGTGGTGGGCCAGGATCGTGGCCGGCGCCGGGGCCCTCGGCTTCGTGGCGGCGGCGTGCTATCCGCGGCCGTTGGAGCCGGAGTACCCGGCCTTCGAGAACCCGCTGTCCGTCCCGGCCCTGGAGGCGCCGCTGGGGATCGCCATCGGGGCGAGCGCGCTGCTCACCGTGGTCGGGCTGCTGACCGGGGCCGGGTCGCTGGTCGGGCGCTTCCGCCGCGCCCGCGGGGTCGAGCGCCAGCAGCTGCGCTGGCTGGCCTTCGGGGCCGGGCTGACCGCGGTGGCGCTCCTGGTCGCGGTGGTGGCGTTGCAGACCCCGACCGGCGACGACGTGTTCCAGCTGGCCCTGGGGTTCTGCCTGGCCCTGCTGCCCCTGGCCACCGGGGCGGCCATCCTGCGCTACCGGCTGTACGACATCGACCGGATCGTCAGCCGCACCCTGGCCTACGGGCTGCTGACGGTGCTGCTGGGCGGCGGCTACGCCGCCGTCGCCCTGGTCCTCGGCCAGCTGCTGGGCCGCGACTCCAGCCTGGCCGTGGCCGGGGCGACCCTGGCCGTGGCCGCCACCTTCCAGCCGGCCCGGCGGCGGGTCCAGCAGGCCGTGGACCGCCGCTTCAACCGGCGCCGCCACGACGCCGCCCAGACCATCGCCGCCTTCGGGGCCCGGCTGCGGGACCAGGTCGAGCTGGACACCCTGACCGGCGAGCTCCTGGCGGTGGTCGACCAGACCATGCAGCCGACCCGCTCCTCGTTGTGGCTCCGGCCGGGCCCGAGGGGCTCAAGGCGATCTAGCGCCCTGTCGACCATGTGACAAAGCGCCGAAGGGCGCCGAGAGCGGGGCAGGCTGGCACGACCGAGCGGGGCACCCTGGTGGTGCGGTCCAGAGCCTAGCCGCGGGCGCTCCTCGGGGCGCGGAGGAACAGCCAGGCGACGGTGACCAGGAACAGCAGGTAGGCGGCGACCTGCTCGATCGAGGGGCGGGGGTCCCAGCCGAACATGGCGCCGAGGAAGCGGCCGGACTCGGTGCCGACGGTCAGCCACCGGTAGGCGGTCAGGTCGTAGACGTTGTTCCAGACCGTGCCCAGCTCGCCGGCGGCCTGGAGCCACAGGACGGTCCGCGACACCAGGCCGGCCGCGAACACGATCAGGATCAGCCCGGTGACGGTGAAGAACTGGCGCATGGGCAGGCGCCGGCCGCCGAGCACGACCAGGGCGCCGAGGACCGAGGCGGCGGCCAGGCCGATCAGGCCGCCGGCCAGCACCGCCCAGCCGTCCTCGGTGGTGGCGGCCGCGATCAGGAACAGGGCCGCCTCCAGGCCCTCCCGGGCCACGGCCAGGAACGCGACCGTCATCACGGCCAGGCGGGCGTCGCCGCGCCCGGCGATGGCCTGGTCGACGCTGTCCTCGAGCTCGCCCTTGATGCGGTGCGCCTGGCGGCGCATCCAGAAGATCATCCAGGTGAGCACGCCCACCGCCAGCAGCGACACGGCCGCGAAGGCGAGCAGCCGGGGCTCGCCCTGGAGGTTCTCGACGGTGAGGTGGACGCCGACCCCGGCGGCGACCGACAGCGCCGCCGCCGCGGCCATGCCCTGCCACATCGGCGCCACCAGGTCGCGGCGGCCGATCCGCCGGATGTAGGCGTAGACGATGGCCACGACCAGCGCGGCCTCGAAGCCCTCGCGGAGCATGATCAGCAGCGCGGTCAGCACGGCACGGCCCTCCAGCGATCCGGGACTCAGAGTTAGGCCAGCCTAACAGACGGCCGCGGGCGGCTCAGCCGGGGTCGGCGGCGATCGCCCGGTACCAGCGGCGGGCCCGCTCGATCACGGCCACCACCTCGGCCCGCTGGGCGTCGTCGGCGAAGCGGCCGTGCTCGCCCAGCAGCGTCTCGAAGCGTTCCAGCCAGTCCAGCAGCCAGCGGGCGCTGGCCGGGCGGCGGACCGGCCGGCCGTCGACCTCGACCCAGACGGGGCTGGTGTGGGCGAACACCACCGGCCCCAGCACCGACGGGTGGCCGGGGCCGCGGGCGACCGCGCAGAGCCAGGCCGGGCCGTCGACCTCCAGCTCGGTGTCGATCGCCGGGGCCGCTCCCCCGCCGGCCTCGGCCTCGGCGCTGGCGAGGACGCCGTCGGGCCCGACCAGCTCCAGGCGCTCGACCCCCAGCCCCTCGACCCGGACCGTCACCGCCAGCCGCCGGCCCGTGGGCGGCCGGGACCGGGTCGCCCGGCCCGTGGCCGTCGACCGCCAGCTCCACCCAGGGCCCGTTGGTGGCCAGCGTGCGCCCGGCCCGGATGGCGTCGGCGAAGGCGGCGACCGAGAGGGGCTGGCCCCGCAGGTCGGCGTAGACCCGCCCCCACCCCGGCGGGTTGGAGAACAGCGGGCCCCGGGAGTAGGAGAGCCACACGTCGGTGCCGACGGTCGCGGCCAGCCGCAGCCCGCAGCTGAGCAGGTGGTGGTAGAGGACGGCCGTGCCCTCGACGTCGCTGGGGCCGATCAGGTCGACCGAGTCGACCAGCCCCAGGGCGGCGTCGGCGACCAGCTCGCGGGCCTCGACCGAGCGGGGATAGGCGAACGCCCCGGCGGGCGAGCCGTCGGCCAGGGGCGAGAACACCGGGTGGGTGTAGCCGACGGTGGCCCCCAGCCCCCGGAACTCCTGGCAGGCGGTCGCGTTGGCCGGCCAGTCGAACGGCTCGTCCGACCCCTCGTGGCCGCTGTGGTAGCGGGCCGGCCGGCCGCTGGGGCCGAGGGCGTGGAAATGGCCGAGCAGGTCGTTGCGGTACTCGACGGCGAAGCGGGCCACCCGCTCGGCCGTCGTCCAGGGAAGGTCGTCGCCCGACGGTGGCCTCGAACGCCTCCCGGTCGTACACCCGGGTCTGGCCGAGGTTGCCGGCGACCAGGCTCATCAGGTGCAGGCCCTCCCCGAGCTGCATGCAGGCGGCGTCGTCGGGGCCGCAGACCAGGTCGCCCGAGTAGTTCATGTGGACGTGCAGGTCGCCGCCGTACCAGCCGCGGGCCGCGGTCTCGTACAGCCGCTCGGGCTCCAGCTCGACCTCGGTCGTGGCCCCGGCCCGGGGGGTGAGGGTCGCCTCGGCGGTGGCGAACTCCATGCCCCTGGCGCAGGTGACGGTGAGGGGGACGGCGGGGACCTCCAGCTCCAGGTCGTGGCCGTGGAACAGGGGCCGGTCGTGGAAGTCCCACTTGGGCAGCCGCCCCTCGGGGAACCAGGCGCCGCCGCGGTCGTCCACCACCGACCAGCGGCTCGGCCCCCGGGCCCGCAGCCGCAGCCGGGCCCGGGCGGCGGGCTCGCCGGCCGGCGCCCCGGCCCCGCCGACCGGCAGCGGCCCGGTCCCGGTCACGGTGCGGACGGCCAGCTCGACCCCGCCGGCCCCGACCCGCACCGGGGTGCCGCCGACCTCGACCCGGGTCGCCTCCTCCAGGTGGGAGTCGAGCAGGACGGCGACCTCGGCGGCGCCGCCCTCGAGCACGTAGGGGACCGGCCCGGCCCGCAGCCCGATCCCTCCGCCGTCCAGGGACGCCACCACCAGGCCGGCGGGCAGCGGGTCGGTCAGGCAGGCCCGCACGGTCGCGGGCCAGTCGTCGAGGTCGCCGGAGAACGCCGCCGCCAGGAGCCGGTTGCCGAGCCAGCGGCCATAGGGCTGGGCGTGCTCGAGGCCGAGGCCGAGCTCGCCGCCCCAGTTGCCGGGCCGCTCGGCGGCCAGGGCCCGGTAGGCCTCGAGCATGGCCGCCACCTGGGGCGGCAGCCGGTCAGCGGCCGGCGGGTCGCAGCACATGGCCGGCGCCCCCGGCGCCGGGACCAGACTCCCGGGCCGGCATGGCTCAGGAGCGCTCGATGATGGACAGGATGTTGCCGGCCGGGTCCCGGAACCAGGCGATCAGCGGGCCCTCGCCGCGGAAGATCCCCTTCTCGTCCTGCTCGAAGCCCTCATACTTCTCGAACTCCACGCCGCGTGCGGCGAGGGCGTCGACGGTCCCCTCCACGTCCTCGACCGGGAAGTTGAGGATGGTGTAGGTCGCCGGGGTGTGGTCCGGCTTGATGTAGACGAGCACGTTGCGTCCCCCGGCGAGCTCGAGGGTCAAGGCGCCGTCCTCCGGCTGGCCGGACACGTTCAGGCCGAGGGTCTCGCCGTAGAACTGCTTGGCCTTGGCCAGGTCGGGCACGGCGAAGCCGCTGAAGGCCTCGGAGTTCGCGAGCATGGTGCTCCTCTCTGGTCGGGTCGGTCGAACACTACCGCCTCGGTGTCACAGCGCCGGGGACAGGCGCAGGAACCGGATGCCGGGGACCGCCCGCAGGGCCGGGCGCAGCGCCGCCGGCAGCAGCGGGGCCGCGCCGGCGGCATCCAGCAGGCGCGGGTCGGCCAGCTCGAAGCGCCGCCCTCCCCGCAGCAGGGTGCAGCGGCCGGCGGCCAGGACGTTGCGCACCCAGTCGCGCTCCTGGCCGTACGGCAGCGACACCAGGAAGCCGTCACCCACGGGCAGGGGCATCACCGGGGTCCGGTAGCGCCGGCCCGACTTCCGCCCCTGGTGGACCATGAAGGCCACCGGGGACAGCCGCCGCCCGGCGATCGTCCCGATGATCCGGTTGGGCACCCGCCGGTTGAACCGGGCCAGGCGGTCGCTGACAGTCATGGGCGTCATCGTATGCGACCGCGACGCCGCGGGTCGGGACCCGTAACGGTCCCGTACCGCCGGCCGGGCATGCTGCCGGGCCCGCCCCTACGGGGCGCCGGTGACCTTGGCCGTCTTGAGGGCGCCGTCGGTCACGTTCCACTTGGTGAGGACGCGGTCGTAGCTGCCGTCCTCGATGACGGCCCGTAGGGCCTCCTGGAGGACGGCCTGGAGGTCGGCGTCGTCCTTGCGGACGCCGATGCCGTAGGGGCCGGGGTCGATCTGCTCGCCGACGACCTGGAAGCCGCCGCCCTGGCCGGAGACCTTGGCGTTGTAGGCGGCCACCGGGATAGCCAGCGGGCGCGACCAGGGGGGACCGATCGATGACCGGCCCCTCGAGGCCGACCCTGGCCCGTTCCTGCGCCCGTACGCCATGACCGAGGGGCGGACCGAGCCGACCGGGCACGACCTGGCCATCGAGGACCTGTCGGGGCGGCCGCCGACCCGCCCGGGTGGCTCAGCCTCGAGCACCGCTCGATCGCCCTGGCCTGCCACGAGACCCTGTCGGTGGCCGAGCTGGCCGCCCGGGTCGACCTCCCCCTCGGCGTCACCCGGGTCCTCGTCGGCGACCTCGCCACCCACGGTGTGGTCATCGTCCACCGCGCCCCCAGCCACGCCGGCGGCCCCAACGTGGCCCTGCTCGAACAGGTCCTGCACGGCCTCCAGCAGCTCTAGGAGCGGCCTCTGGGTCCGGCTCAGGCCGGGTCGGCCAGGCCGGCCTGCTCCATGCGGCCAGCATCCGCTCCACCGGCCCTCGATGGCGTTGGCGGTGGCCAGGGCGGCCAGGCGGTCGCGGTCGGGCGGGTGGGGGTCGCTGATGCGGTAGTCGACGTCGATGGCGACCGCGGCCACCTTGCGCATCGCCTCGATGTAGTCGGCGGCGGCGGTGATGGAGGCGTTGAGCCGCGGGGTGAGGCGGCCCTCGGCGGCCGCGGCCAGGAGGGCGTCCAGGTCCCGATGGTCGGCGAGGAGGCTGGCGGCGGTCTTCTCCCCCACCCCCGCGACCCCGGGGAGGCCGTCGGAGGGATCGCCACGGAGGATGGCCAGGTCGACGTAGCGCTCGGGCGGGACCCTGGTCTTGGCGGCCACCCCGGCCGCGTCCATGGTGGCCAGCGACGAGGTGCCCTTGAGCGGGTACAGCACCCACACGACCGGGTCGCGGACCACCTGGAACAGGTCCCGGTCGCCGGTGAGGACGGCCAGGCGCTCGTCGGGCCCGGCCGCGGCCGCGATCGTGCCGATGACGTCGTCGGCCTCGTAGCCGGCGGCCTCGGCCACCGGCAGGCCGGCCGCGTCCAGCACCTCCAGCAGCAGCGGGACCTGGCCGGGGAGCTCGGGCGGGTCGTCGGCCCTGGTCGACTTGTAGCCGGGGTACAGGTCGACCCGCCACTGGGGGCGCCAGTCGGCGTCGAACACGTTGGCCACCGCCTCCGGGCGCCGGTCGACCAGGACCCGCGACACCATGTCCAGGTAGCCGCGGACGGCGTTGACCGAGTTCCCGTCGGGGCCCTTGATCGACTTGGGCAGGGCGAAGAACGCCCGGTAGAACAGGCTGGGCGAGTCGACCACGAGACGGGTCATCCGGTCGGCCATGGCGGCAGCATGCCACGACCCGGCGGGCCGCGTGTGATTTCCACTCACGGAGGGTGATGTGGTAAGAACGTCGCCGTCTGCGGTCCCCCAGCCGCGGGCGTACCGGTTCCCGAACCCCCTCAGGGAGCGGCTTTCAGGAGATGGCGCCCAACCAACGTGCGCGGGTGCTGCGGTGGCTGGCCGTGATCGCGGCCACGGCCGCCGTGGCCTCGTTGCTGCCCCTGCACGCGGGGGCCCAGGAAGGGACCGACGTCCCCAGCCAGCTCAAGAAGGTGCGGGCCACCCTGGCCGACGCCAAGTCCGACGCCAAGAAGCTGGCCGCCGCCCTCGACCGGGCCAACGACGCCCTCGACCAGGCCGAGAACGAGCTCGCCGCGGCCGAGCAGCAGCGCCTCGACGCCCACGCCCGCGGGGTGCGGGCCACCGCCGCCCTGGCCGACGCCACCGAGCGGGTCGAGCGGCTGCGCCGGATCCTGGGCGACCGGGCCCGTGGCATCTACATCGCCGGCGACCCGGCCGGGCTGGCCGCGCTGGTCCAGAGCGGCAACGCCGACCAGCTCATGGGCCAGGTCGCGATCCTCGACCACCTGGCCAAGGAGAGCAACAACTCGCTGGCCGACCTGATCGTCGCCCAGCAGGACTACACGCTGGCCCGCTCCATCCTGGCCGAGGCCGAGGTCGACGCCCGCAAGGCCGGGGCCGTGATCAGCCGCAAGATCGACCAGGCCCTGGAGCTGCGCGACCTCCGGGTCCAGGCCAAGGACGCCCTCGACGACAAGATCCGGGCGCTGGAGGGCGAGGCCGGGGTGCTGCGGGTCACCCTCCAGCAGCGCCAGCAGCGCCAGGCCGGCCAGGTCCGAGGCGGCGGCAAGTGCGACCTGTCGGGCACCTCCGACGCCGAGTACTTCATCATCATGAAGGAGTCGGGCGGCGACCCGACCGCCGACAACCCCCGCTCGACCGCCTTCGGGCTGGGCCAGCTCCTGATCGACGGGCGGCGCCACTACCTGGGCGCCAACGCCGACACGATCGACTGCGGCCTCCAGCTCCAGGCGTTCCGCGGCTATGTCCGCGACCGCTACGGCACGGCCGAGAACGCCAGGGCGTTCTGGCTCTCCCACGGCTGGTACTGACGGGCGCCTGCCCTATCCTGATCGGCGGGCGGCCGCTTCGGCCACGACGGCCCCGAGGAGGCGACCGGCTGATGGACCCCGGCGAGCAGGTCACCGACAGCCCGCAGGGCTGGGTGGCCCGCCACATCAGGCGCTATGTCGACAGCGACGGCGCCAAGGGCCACGAGTGGCGGCCCGGCGTGTACACGCTGCTGCTCACCACCCGCGGGCGTAGATCTGGCACCTGGCGGCGGACCGCCCTCATCTACGGCCGCGACGGCGACCGCTACCTGGTGGTGGCCTCGGTCGGCGGCTCGGCCAGGCATCCCGCCTGGTACCTCAACCTGACCGAGCACCCCCAGGTCGAGGTCCAGGTCGGCCCCGACCGCTTCACCGCCACCGCCCGGACCGCCGGTCCCGAGGAGAAGCCCCGCCTGTGGGAGCTGATGACCTCGATCTGGCCCTCCTACGAGGGCTACCAGCGCAAGACCCGCCGCGACATCCCGGTGGTGATCCTGGAGCGGACCTGACCGCCCGGGCCAGTGGGGGTGTGGACAGCCGGCGTCACCCGTTCCGCCGATGGGCTACTGTCCCCCTCCGGGGGGCTCGGCACCGGGCGGTGGGGTTCCGGCGCGGCCGGGGTCGGGACCCGGGTCGGGAACGGGGTCGTGACCAGGGCGTGGGGGTCCGGCCGGCCTCGGGGCCTGGGCGTGGGGCGGGGGCCGGGCCTGGGGGTGGGGGGCTGAGGGGGGTCGGGTGGGGGCGGAGGGCGAGGCCGATCAGGATGCCGCCGACGAGGCCGGGGAGGGCGGCGGTCCAGGGGCGGGCCAGGCGGACCGCGACCAGGGAGATGGCGGCCACCACGACCAGGAAGGCGCCGTCGTTGAGGCGCTCCATGGGGGTCCGGAGGCGGCCCGAGGCGGGCAGGCGCAGGGCGACGACCACGCCGGCGGCCAGGCCGACGGCCAGCAGCGCCGCCGCCCCGGCGCGGCGTGACGCCGGCTCCAGCAGCAGCGTCAGCCCGGCCAGGAGCAGGGCGATCCCGACCGCCCCGGCCAGCCAGCCGGTGCGCCGGTCCGGAACCTGCGCCACCATCTCGCCTCCTCACACTCCGATGTCGACCCGGGTCCGGCCCAGCCTATCAACGCGCCTGGTATCGTCCCATTCGAGTTCGTTGTGCCCGCAACCACGAGGAGCCGCCGTGGGCAAGCTGGTCGCGCTGGCGCTGGCCCTGCTGCTGGCCGCCTGTGGCGGCGGCGACGGCCGGGAGGCGGCCGGGGCCGGGACCGCGCCCGCGGCGGCCGGGTTCCGGACCCGCACCCCCGGGGTGCTGACCGTGGCCACCGAGCTGCCCAACCCGCCGTTCGTGCTCGGCGACGACGTGGACCACCTGGAAGGCGGGTTCGAGGTCGACATGGTCAACGAGATCGCCAAGCGCCTCGGGGTGGAGCGGGTCCAGTGGGTCAGCTTCCCGTTCACCAAGCTGGTCGCCGGGGCCCGCTGCCCGTGCGACTTCGCCGTCAACGGGGTGTCGATCCTGCCCGACCGCCGCCAGCGGGTCGACTTCTCCTCCCCCTACTTCACCGCCAACCAGGGCGTGCTGGTCCGCAAGGGCACCGACGTCACCGGGGTGGCCGACGCCCGCCAGCTCAAGTTCGGCGTCCAGGAGGCCACCTCCGGGGCCGCCTACCTGGAACGCATCCTCAAGCCGGTGGAGCCGGCCCGCGAGTTCGCCACGACCACGGCCGCGTTCGCCGCCCTGCGGGCCGGCCAGGTCGAGGCCGTCATGTCCGACGTCCCGATCGTGGTCGACGCGGCCGGCAGGTACCCTGGGCTGGCCGTGGTCGGCCAGTTCAAGACCGACGAGCAGTACGGGGCGGTCCTCGCCAAGGGCTCCCGCAACACCAGGCCCCTGTCGCAGGTGATCGACCAGCTCCGCGACGACGGCGTGCTCGACCAGCTGTTCCAGAAGTACTTCCCCGAGCAGGTGAACATCCCGCCGCTCGGCTGACCGCCGGGCGGCCCGTCCAGGAGCGGCCATGCTGACCATCCGGCGCGACAAGGAGATCCACCGCGAGGAGGGCGGCTGGTTCACGGCCCGCTGGCACTTCTCCTTCGCCCACTACCGCGACCCCGCCAACGACGACTTCGGGGCCATGCGGGTGTTCAACGACGACCTGCTGGTGCCCGGGGCGATCTGGCCGATGCACCCCCATCAGGACGTCGAGGGCCTCACCTACGTCGTCGAGGGCAGCTTCCGGCACGAGGACTCGGTCGGGGGCGCCCCCGGGCCGTTGCCGGCCGGGGCGGTGCAGCGGATGACGCTGGGGTCGGGGGCGCTGCACTCGGAGCAGAACGCCTCCCCCGACGAGCCGATGCGGTTCATCCAGATCTGGATCCTGCCCGACACCGCCGGGCTGCCGCCGGAGGTCGAGCAGAAGGTGTTCACCCGCGAGGACCGCGCCGGACGGCTGCTGCGGGTGATGGGCCCCGAGGGCGGGGAGGTGGTCCGGATCCACCAGGACGCCAGCGTGCACGTGGCCTCGCTGGCGCCCGGCGACCAGGTCGAGCACCCCATCGGCCCCGGCCGCGGCGCCTATGTGTACCTGATCGCCGGCCGGGCCAGCTTCGACGGCGAGCCGGTGGCCACCGGCGACGCGGCCAAGGTCACCGACCAGCCGTCGCTGCGGGTCGCCGCCGAGGCGCCCTCCGAGCTGATCCTGGTCGACGTGCCCATGGTCTTCCAGCCGGTGGGGATCTGGGCGGGCCACGGTGCCTGACCCCGACCGCAGGTGGGGTCCGGCGCTGGCCGCGCACCGCGGCCGCGGTTGAGGCAGACTACCCGGGTCACCGTCCGGAACCGACCCCAGGAGGGCCCGTGCAGGGCGACCCCCGCATCCTCGAGCTGCTCAACCAGCACCTGACCTTCGAGCTGACCGCCGTCAACCAGTACTTCCTCAACTCGCGGATGTGCGCCAACTGGGGCTACGAACGTCTGGCCAAGCGCCACCGCGAGATCGCCATGGAGGAGATGCGCGACACCGAGGAGCTGATCGACCGGATCCTCTACCTGGACGGCCACCCCAACCTGCAGCGGCTGGGCACGGTCAGGACCGGCGAGACGGCGATCGAGCAGATCCGCCTGGCCCTGGAGCTGGAGCGGACCGCGGTGGCCAACCTGAACGGGTATGTGGCCACCTGCACCGAGGTCGGCGACCAGGGCACCCGCGAGTTCCTGGCGGCGATGATCGCCGAGGAGGAGCAGCACGTCGACTGGTGGGAGACCCAGCTGGTCACCGTCGACCAGATCGGCGAGTCGCTCTACCTGGCCCAGCAGGTCCGCGACTAGGCCGAGGCGGCCAGCGGCTCCTCGGTGTGCTGGGCCAGCAGCTCCTGGATCAGCGGGCAGCAGCCCCCGCAGGTGATCCCGGCGCCGCAGCGGCGCCCGACCTCGTCGAGGTCGCAGGCTCCGGCCGAGATCGCCTCGCGGATCTCCCCGTCGGTGACGGCCCGGCAGTGGCACACGAACACGCCCAGATATTAGGCGTCCCTAAGTCCGAGGACAAGGGGGGGCTCAGCGTGCCAGGTCGATGGCCTCGTTGGCGGCGGAGGTGTGCAGGCCGGGCTGGGGGCCGCCGGCCAGGACGTAGACGACGTCGCCGACGGCGACCACCCCGAGGCCGTGGCGGGGGGTGGGCAGCGGCGGCAGGGAGCGCCAGCGGCCGCTGGCGGTGTCGAGCGCCTCCGCCTCCGGGAAGGTGGCCGCGGCCTCGCCGCCGACGGCCACCACCTGCCCCCCGGCGGTGGCGGTGGCGGCCAGGCCGCCCCGGGCCGTCGGCAGCTCGGCCACCGCGCTCCAGCGGCCGGTGCCCGGGTCGAACGCCTCGGCCGCGGCCAGGTTGTTGCCGATGCCGCCGGTCCGGCCCCCGACCACGTACACCTTGCCGCCGCTGGCCGCGGCGCCCAGGTGCTCGCGCGGAGTCGGCAGCCCGGGCGCGGAGCTCCAGCGGTCGGCGGCGGGGTCGTACACCTGGGTGTCGCCGGCCAGGCCGCCGTCGACGACCCCGCCGACCAGGTACAGCCGGCCGTCCAGGGCGACCAGGCCGCCGGCCGACCGCCCCTGGGGCAGCGGGGCCAGGGGGCGCCAGCGCTCCCCCTCCAGGCGGGCCAGCTGGGTGCTGGGACCGTCCCCGTCGTTGCCGCCGGCGACATACAGGGCCCCGTCCAGGGTTGCGGCCATGGCGTGGTTGACGGCCACCGGCAGGTCGGGACCGCGGGCCCAGGTGTCGGCCGCGGTGTCGTAGACCTCGACGGTGGCCAGGGTGGCGCCGTCGGGGGCGTAGCCGCCGAGCACCCAGATGCGCCTCCCGACGGCGGCCGCGGCCACCTCGGTCCGCTCCGACGGGGCCGGGGCCAGGGTCCGCCAGGCCGGGTCGCCGGCGCGGGTGGCCGCCGGGGCCGAGGTCGCGGGGGCGGGCGGCTCCGGGTCGCCGGCGGTGCAGGCGGCCAGCAGCAGCGCCGCCGCGCCAGCCGCCATCCGGAGCCTGCCCATGGCGCGCTACGCTAACGGCGTCCGCGTCGCGGCGCCAGAGGAGGCAGAGCGCATGAGCATCGCAACTTCGGAGCAGGCGGTCGTCGGCTCGGTCACGCCGCGGCTGTTCGTCGGCGGCGAATGGCGCGAGGCCGGCGGCGGCGGCCGTTTCCCGGTGGAGGACCCCTCCACCGGCGAGGTGCTGTGCGAGGTGGCCGACGCCACCCCCTCCGACGGGATGGCCGCCCTGGACGCGGCCGTGGCCGCCCAGGCCGAGTGGGCCGCCCACCCGCCGCGGGAGCGGGGCGAGATCCTCCGCCGGGCGTTCGAGGCCCTCAACGACCGGGCCGACGAGCTGGCCCTGCTGATGACCCTGGAGATGGGCAAGCCGGTGGCCGAGTCCAAGGCCGAGATCGCCTACGCGGCCGAGTTCTTCCGCTGGTTCGCCGAGGAGGCGGTCCGGATCGACGGCCGCTTCGCCGTCGCCCCCAACGGCAAGGGCCGGCTGCTGACCATGCGCCAGCCGGTCGGCCCGTGCGTGCTCATCACCCCCTGGAACTTCCCCATGGCCATGGGGACCCGCAAGATCGGCCCGGCGGTGGCGGCGGGCTGCACCATGGTCATCAAGCCGGCCGCCCTCACCCCCCTGTCGATGCTGGCCCTCGGCGGGATCCTGGAGGAGGTGGGCCTGCCCGCCGGGGTCTGCAACATCATCACCACCAAGCGCTCCGGGGCGGTCATGGAGCCGCTGATCAAGGACGGCCGGACCCGCAAGCTGTCGTTCACCGGCTCCACCGAGGTCGGCCGCTCCCTGATCGCCCAGGCGGCCGACAAGGTGCTCCGGGTCTCGATGGAGCTGGGCGGCAACGCGCCGTTCCTGATCTTCGACGACGCCGACCTGGACGCCGCCGTCGAGGGGGCGATGATCGCCAAGATGCGCAACATCGGCGAGGCCTGCACCGCCGCCAACCGCTTCCACGTGGCCGAGCCGGTGGCGGACGCGTTCGCCGGCAAGCTGGCCGAGCGGATGGGGGCCATGAAGGTCGGCCGCGGCACCGAGGACGGCGTCCAGGTCGGCCCCCTGATCGACAAGAACGCCGTCGACAAGGTCTCGGAGCTGGTCGCCGACGCCCTCGACAAGGGGGCGCGGGCGGTCGTGGGGGCCCGGCCGGGCGACGGCCGCGGCTACTTCTACCTGCCGACGGTGCTGGCCGACGTCCCCGCCGACGCCCGGGTGCTCAAGGAGGAGATCTTCGGGCCGGTGGCCCCGGTGGCCAGCTTCGACGACGAGGAGGCCGCGGTCGCGGCCGCCAACGACACCGAGTTCGGGCTGGTCGCCTACGTCTACACCCGCGACCTGAGGCGGGCCTTCCGGGTCGTGGAGGGCCTGGAGACGGGCATGGTCGGCCTCAACCAGGGGCTGGTGTCGAACCCGGCCGCCCCCTTCGGCGGGGTCAAGCAGTCCGGCATCGGCCGCGAGGGCGGCCCCGAGGGGATCGCCGAGTACCTGGAGACCAAGTACGTCGCCATGAACCTCTGAACCGATGGGCAGGTGGGGCGGCCGGCTGGGGGCGCTCCTCGCGGGGGCGGCGCTGGCGCTCGCCTTCCCGCGGCCCGGCTGGTGGTGGCTGGCCCTGGTCGGGCTGGCGCCGGTGCTGTGGCTGGCCATGACCGCCTCCGGCGGGCGCGAGGCGGCGGTCCGGTCCTGGCTCGGCGGGACCGGGTTCTTCCTGGCCGTCAACGCCTTCCTGGTCCCCAAGGTCGGGCCGTTCATGGTGCCGCTGGCCATGCTCGTGGCCGTGCTCTGGCTGCCGCTGGGCTGGCTGGCCTGGTCGCTGCTCGGCGGCCGCGGCCGGCCCGGACCGGCGCGGCTGGCCGCCGCCCTGGTGCTGGTGCCGAGCGCGTTCGTGGCCGGCGAGGCGGTGCGCTCCTGGGAGGGCCTCGGCGGCCCCTGGGGCCTGCTCGGGGCCAGCCAGTGGAACGCCCCGGCGCTGCTGTCGGTGGCCGCCCTCGGCGGCGTCTGGGGGGTCAGCTTCCTGCTGGTGGCGGTCAACGTCGCCGTCGCCGCCGCCGCCGGCCCGCGGGTCCCGGTCCCGACCCGGGCGGCGGCCGCCGCGGCCGCGGTCGCCCTCCCCCTGGCCGCGGTGGCCTTCTGGGCGCTGCGGCCGGCCCCGGCGCCGGCCGGGACGGCCAGGGTCGCCTACGTCCAGCCGGGGGTGGTCGGCCCGGTCGAGGACCGGTTCCGGGCCAGCGAGCGGCTCACCCGCGCCCTGCCCGCCGGCGCCCGGCCCGACCTGGTGGTCTGGGGCGAGAGCAGCGTCGGCCGCGACCCGGCGGCCAACCCCGGCGACATGGCCCGGCTGGCCGCGGCCGCCCGGGCCGCCGGCGCCCCGCTGCTGGCCAACGTCGACGCCCAGCGGGAGGCGGGCGGCGGGATCTACAAGAGCTCCCTGCTGGTCGGCCCGGCGGGGGTGCTGGGCAGCTACGACAAGATGCGGCTGGTGCCGTTCGGGGAGTACGTGCCGTTGCGGCCGCTGTTCGGCTGGGTGACCCGGCTGACCGACGCCGCCGCCGTCGACCGCCACCGCGGCGCCCGCCTGGCCGTCCTTCCCGCCGGGGACCTGTCGGTCGGCCCGCTGGTCTGCTTCGAGTCGGCCTTCCCCGACCTGGCCAGGAACCTGGCCGCCGCCGGCGCCGACCTGGTGGTGGTGCAGACCGCCGACACCACCTTCCAGGGCAGCTGGGGCCTGGACCAGCACGCCAGCCTGTCGGCGGTGCGGGCGGTGGAGGCCGGCCGCCCGGTGGTCCAGGCCGCCCTCAGCGGGACCTCGGCGGCCTTCGACGCCCGCGGCCGCCGCCTGGCCTGGGCGCCGGGGAGCTGGCGGGGCGCGGGCGTGGCCGAGGTCCCCCTGTCGGCGGAGCGGACCCCCTATGTCCGGACCGGCGACCTCGTCCCGGCGGCCTGCGGGGTCGCCCTGGTCGCCGGGGCCGTGGTGGCCGCCCGGCGGCGCGCCCTCAGCCGCGGCGGTAGCGGGCGTCGAACAGGCAGTACGCCCCGAAGCACGCCAGCCCGGCCGCGACGATGAGCAGCAGCACGGTGCCGTACGGCTGACCGGCCAGGGTCTTGAGGGCGGTGTCCATGCCGGTGGCCTTCGCGGGGTCGTAGGTGACCGCCGAGTAGACCAGCAGCAGCCCGATGATCCCGTAGGCGACCCCGAGGGCCGGCCAGCCCACCTGCCCGAACCGGATGGCGGCGTCCCGGGCGTGCGGCTCGGCCCCGGCCAGGTCGAGGTCGTCGACGAACCGTTTCCTGACCCCCCGGTTGACCAGGTACAGGGCGATGGCCACGATCCCGAGGCCGATGACCGCGACCAGCAGCTCGCCCGCCGGCCAGTCGAAGACCTTGTCCACGAAGGCGGCCTTCTCCCCCTTGGACTTGCCGCCCTTGCCCGAGGCGACCTTGAAGGAGCTGTAGGCCAGCGCCCCCGCGACCCCGGCCTCGCCCAGGCTGACCAGCCGCTGGATGGTCCGCTTGCGCCGGGGGCGCCGGTAGCCGTGGCCCCAGCCGGCCTCGGCCAGCTGCCAGATGGTCAGGGCGACCAGGCCGACGGTCAGCACCCAGAGGAAGAACCGGCCCGCCGGCTGCTCGGCGATCGTCTGCAGGGCGCCGGTCTTGTCGGCCTTGCCGCCGGCGCCGAGCGCGACCCGGACGGCCAGGTAGGCGACCAGCAGGTGGACGACCCCGTAGGCGATCAGGCCGACCCGGCCGAGGGTCTTGACCGGTCCGCTCTCGGCCGCCTGCTGGGCCGTCCGCTCCGCCCGCCGTGCCTGCTGCCCTGCTGTGCTCATCCGTCTGCTCCCGGTCGGCTCGCGTTGGTGACCTTCCGGGGGAGCATTCCCCGCCGGCCGGGAATCAAGCGGTCCGACCCAGGTACCGCCCGCCGGGGACTCCGCCACGCCGCTGGCGTCGAGGGCGGCGGCAAACTTGCGCGGCCGGCGCCGCCACGCGCTACCCTGCCCTGACGGAGCGGTCCCTTACCCATCGGCAGTTGGGGGTGCACCCGACATGACGGCGCCAATCCGACGCATCGGGGTGCTCACCAGCGGCGGCGACGCACCCGGGCTGAACGCGGTCATCCGCGCGGTGGTCCGCTCGGCCGAGGTCGACCACGGCTGGGCGGTGTTCGGCATCGAGCACGGCTTCGAGGGGCTGATCGGCCGCCCCCGCACCCGCACCCTGGACGCCTCGGCGGTCAGCGGGCTGCTGCCGCAGGGCGGCACCATCCTCGGCTCGACCAACAAGGGCCACTTCTCGGCCATGCGGGTCGACGGCGAGTGGGTCCGCGACCCGGCCCCCTACAAGGAGCTGGCCGCCAACACCAAGCGGCTCGGCATCGACGCCCTGGTCGTGATCGGCGGGGAGGGCAGCCAGGGGATCGCCAGCGAGCTGTCCCGCTACGGGGTCCGGGCGGTCGGGGTGCCCAAGACGATCGACAACGACCTGTGGGGCTGCGACCAGACCTTCGGCTTCGACACCGCCCTGACCGTGGCCACCGAGGCCCTCGACCGGCTCCACACCACCGCGGCCAGCCACGACCGGGTGATGGTGCTGGAGGTGATGGGCCGCGACGCCGGCTGGATCGCGCTCCACTCGGGCCTGGGCGGCGGGGCCGACGTGATCCTCATCCCCGAGATCCCCTTCACCATCGAGGCGGTCGCCTCCAAGGTGCTGACCCGCGAGTACCGCGGCTCCAGCTTCTCGATCGTGATCTGCTCCGAGGGGGCCGTGGAGCGCGGCGGCGGCCAGGTCTACCAGGAGACGACCGGCACCCTGGGCGGCATCGGCGCCCACGTCGCCACCCAGGTCGGCAAGGTCACCGGCAAGGACGCCCGGGTGGTGGTGCTCGGCCACGTGCAGCGCGGCGGCATGCCGACCCCGTACGACCGGATCCTGGCCACCCGCTTCGGCGCGGCCGCGGTCCGGGTGCTGGCCGAGGGCCGCTACGGGGAGGTCGTGGTCAGCAAGGGCGCCGAGATCTCGACCGTCTCCATGGCCGACTGCGCCGGCAAGGTCAACACCGTCCCGGTCGACCACGAGATGATCCGGACCGCCCGCGGCCTCGGCATCGCCTTCGGCGACGAGGAGGACCTCGACCTCACCCCCGAGCCCCTGGACTGAGCTCGGCCACCGCCGCCCCCAGGAACCGGTACGCCCACTCCTGGGCCAGCGGGCGGGTGTCGCAGAACACCACCGGCACGGCCGGGTAGCGCACGGCCAGGGCGCCCAGCAGGTCGGCCACGAACCCGGCCGGGACGTGCTCGAGCTTGAACACCCCGGCATAGCGGTCCTCGACCACCACCGCCGCCCGGGGCAGGGCGGCCAGCTCGGCCAGCAGGTAGTTCAGGCTGCCGTCGACCAGCGAGCCGGCCAGGTCGGCCAGGGTCTTGCGCTCCACCACCGCGGCCAGCCCGTCCCCGCCGGGGACCTCGACGGCGTAGTCGCCGGCCGGCAGGGCCCGCCGCTCGGTCGACACCGCCTGCTGGCGGGCGAAGCGCCACGGGTAGCGCTCGCGGGTGTCGACCAGGATGGTGAGCCGGTCGAGCCCGGCCGCCCGCCGGCCGGGGACCCGGACCCCGGGCCGGGCCGCCCTGGCGGTCCGGGGCGACTGCCAGAAGATGACCTCCCGGCCCCGGACCCGGGTGAACACCAGCTGGGAGCGGTGCTCGCGGGGCCGGTCGAGGACCAGGTCGATGGCGGCGCCGCGGCGCCGGCAGGAGCGGACCGGGACCCGCTCGACCAGCTCGGCGTCGGTTGGCCACTCGCCGTCGGCCGGGTGGCAGTAGACGGCGCCGGTGCGCGGCCACGGCTCGCGGGCCTTGAGGACCACGTCGCCGCCGGCCAGGGGCAGGCGGACCAGGTACGGCAGGCGCGAGCCCGCGTCCGGGTTGCGGGCGACCTCGAACAGGCGGGCAGGACCGCTCATGCGGCGATCATGCCATCCGGCCCCGTCGGTTGCGTCAGGCGCGCAGCCTGGCCCGGGTCTCCTCGACGTCCATGCCGTGCAGGCGCAGCAGGTTCTCGCCCAGGATCTTGCGCTTGGCCTGCTCGGTGAGCTGCGGGTAGCCGTAGCCCTCGACCAGGTCCTGGGGGAGCTGGAAGTCCCAGAACGCTTCCAGGGCCCACTGCGGCTGCCAGATCGGCGCCTCGCTGCCGTAGATGATCTTGTCCTCGCCGCACCAGAACAGCAGCTTGCCCAGGGTCTCGGCGAACTGCCGGGGCGCCCGGACGACGAAGTTGATGGTGGCCGCGATCGACGCGTACAGGTTGGGGTGGCGGATGAGCTGCCAGCAGACCTCGTCGATGAACGGCAGCCCGACGTGGAAGATGACGAAGTTGATGTCGGGGAAGTTGGCCGCCGCCCCGTCCATGTCCCAGGTCTGGGTGGCCTCGATCGGCTGGGGGCCGAGGGGGACGCCCTTGTGGACGCCGATCAGGTTGACGCCCAGCTCCTGGGCCTTCTCGAACACCGGGAAGGCGACCTGGGGGTCGTCCATGCGCCAGGGGAACGGCCGGCCGTAGTCGTAGCGGACGTTGTAGAACTTGAACGCCTTGGCCCCGAACTCGCCGACCTGCCGCTCCATCAGGTCGAGGGCCCGGCGGCCCTCCAGCGGGTTGACCGAGCCCCAGAACATCGTCCGGTCGGGGCGGCGGCTGGCCAGCTCGGCGCACTCCTCCCAGGGCGAGAGGCCGTCCCGGAACAGGTCGGTCAGCGGCAGCGGCATGGCGCACAGCATGTCGGTGGAGCTGTGGCGGTAGACCATCTCGTCGATGTCGTCGACGGTCCACTGGCGCAGGAACTCGTCGGCCGGCCATGAGCGGCTGGCCCTCGGGGGTCAGGGCGTTGTGGAAGGCGTACAGGTGGTTGATGAACATCTCCCCCGCCGGCCCGAGGGCGTTCTTCTTCTCGAAGTTGAAGACGTGGGCCACGCCGTCGAACACGATCGCGTCGTTGCCGATCATGGGCCGACCTCCTTGGGGTGGGGCAGGAAGCGCAGCGTGCGCCGGGCCTTGTCGGACAGCCGGTCGGTGGTCCACGGCTCGTCCCAGACGATCTCGACCGTCGAGCCGGCCATCCCGGGCAGGGCGGCCACCCGTTCGGAGATCTGACCGACCAGGTTGGCCGCGAACGGGCACCAGCCGGTGGTCAGCAGCAGCTCGACCCGTGCCTGGTCGCCGTCCAGGTCGACCCGCCGGACCAGGCCCATGTCGACCACCGACAGGCCCTTCTCCTGGCAGCAGGGGTCGTACACGGAGGCGAGCGCCTCCATCACGGCAGCGGTGCGGACGTCACCCATCTCCACCTCGAGGACCTCGGCGTCCCGACCCTCCAACCTTGGTCCGCTCCGCCCCCGCCGTCAACCGGTCGCCGCCACCTGGCCGGGTGACCGTCACCGGCCGCCGGTAGGCTGGCTGCTGGAACGACACGATTGGGAGGGACTGTGACGATCGAACAGCGGCAGTGGAGCCGGCGGCTGGACTGGGAGGGGTGCGTCAACGCCCGCGACCTCGGCGGGTACGGGACGGCGGACGGGGGCGAGACCCGCTGGGGGGCGGTGGTCCGGTCCGACAGCCCGGCCGCGCTGACCGGGGCCGGGAGGGCGGCCCTGGCCGAGTACGGGGTGCGGGCGATCGTCGACCTGCGCCTGCCGGCCGAGCTGGACGACTACCCCAACCCGTTCGCCGGGCCCGGCGACCACGGCATCGCCTACGTCAACGTCTCCATCATCGACCCCGGGGCCGGCTTCCCCCCCGACACCATCACCCTGGCCGAGAACTACCTGTGGTCGCTGGAGCGGTTCCGCGGCCTGGTCGCCGACGCCGTGACGGCCGTGGCCCGGGCCCCCGAGGGCGCCGTGCTGGTCCACTGCGCCGCCGGCAAGGACCGCACCGGGCTGATCTCGGCCCTGCTGCTGGGGCTCGTGGGGGTGCCGGCCGAGACGATCGCCGCCGACTACGCCCTGACCGCCGAGCTGCTGCGCCCCCGGGACGAGGAGTGGCTGGAGCACGGCCCCGGCGAGCGGGCCCAGCGCGAGGCCATCCTGGCCAGGTACGCCCCCACCGCCGAGGTCATGCTGGAGGTCCTCCACCAGCTGGACCGGCGCCACGGCGGGGTCGAGCCCTACCTGCTGGAGGCCGGCGTCACCCGGGCCGACCTGGACCGGCTGCGCGACCGGCTGCTCGCCGGCGGCCCGGAGACCACCGGTTGACAGCCGCGGGCCGGTCCGGCACCGTGCCGGTATGGCCATCGTGCGTGTGCGGCTGACCAGGAACCTCGCCCTGGACCATGGGCGGGTGTGCTCCTGCGCCTGTCGCCGGGCCCGCCGGTCGGCGCGCGCGCACCTCGCCGCGACCACCTGACCGCCGGGCCGCCTCCCCCGCCACCCCCGCGCACCCAGGATGGTCCAGCGATGCCCTCCGCCACAGCCCGCCGTGCCCCGACCGCCGACCCCTATGCCGACACCGACGTCGTCGACGCCCGCGCCCCCCGGTTCCTCCAGGCGACCGTCGGCGCCGGCGCCGTCGCCGCCCTGCTGACCGGCTGGTGGTGGCTGTACGGGCTGCTCTCGCTCCAGCTGGTCGCCGGCCTCGTCCTCGGCCGGCGCTGGTGCCTGCCGTGCGTTGCCTACTTCGCGTTCGTCCAGCCGCGGCTGGGCGAGGGCCGGGTCGAGGACGCCCGGCCGCCGCGGTTCGCCAACAAGATCGGGGCCTCGGTCCTCGGCCTGGCCTTCGCCGCCCACCTGGCCGGCCTGGACGCGGCCGGCACGGCGCTGGGGGCGCTGGTCGCGGTGCTGGCCCTGGTGGCCGCGGCCACCGGGCTGTGCGTTGGCTGCGAGCTGTACAAGCTGGCGGCGCGGCTGCGCGGGGTGCGCCCGGGCGCCGTCGGCGCCCTCGACCTGGCCGAGGTCGGCGGCGACCCCGGGCGGCCGGCGGTGGTCCAGTTCACCCACCCGCTCTGCAGCGACTGCCACGAGCTGGAGGAGCGCCTGGGCGCCGGGCCGCAGCCGCTCCACACCGTCGACGTGTCGCGCCGGCCCGACCTGGCCCGCCGCTACCACGTGGCCGTGGTCCCGGCCGCCTTCCGGGTCGCCGGCGACGGCACCGTGCTGGAACGCCTCGCCTAACCGGCCCGGGCCAGCAGGTGCAGGTAGCCGTAGCCGTCCCCGGGGCTGTAGTCCTCGGCCACCACGACCAGCATGCCCTCCTCCAGCCAGTACCCCACCTGCTCGCGCGACGGGTAGTAGTGGTAGCCGTCGCGGGACTCCTCGCCCCGGACGACCGGCAGCCCGCGCGCGGTCGCCTCGGCGAGCTCCCGGTCCAGCTCCTCGTCGTCGACCTGCTCGACGGTCAGGTACAGGTGGCCGCCGGGCCGCAGCGCCCGGCGCAGGTTGGCCACCACCCGCGGCCAGTCCTCGGGCGGGATGTTCTCCATGGCGTCGATGCACATGACCGCGTCGAACTCGGCGTCGAAGGCCAGCTCCTGGAGGCCGACCCGCTCCAGCGGGACCTCCGGGAACCGCGCCCGCGCCCGGGCCAGCATCCCGGTCGACTGGTCGGTGCCGACGACCCGGCGGCCGGCGTCCAGCACCATGGCGAAGTACTTGCCGGTGCCGCAGGCCGCGTCCAGGACGGTCCCGCCGGGCGCACAGCGCTCCAGCAGGTCGGCGACGAAGCGGCGGTGCTCGGGGCCGATCTCCCCGTACTGGTCGTCGTAGGTGAAGGCGTGGATGGTGTCGTGCCGCTCCTCGGCCGTCTGCCGCCGCTCCCGCAGCCAGGCTTGCCGGTCCACCATGGGCTCCTCTCTTGTCGCTCGGTCAGCGGTGCCGGCCCGGGCCAGGACAGGGTGGTCACCCGGCGCGGCTGGCCGCTCACCCACACCCCGTCGACCTGGTGGGTGCCCTGCTCCAGCAGCGCCTGGGCGACCTCGGGGTCGCGCCCGGCCGGCAGGCACAGCCGCCGGCGGGTGAAGGCCACCAGCTCGTCGAAGTCGTCGAAGCCGAACCGGTCCTGATGCTCCCAGTCCTGGCGGTCCACCTCCAGCCCGGCGGCGGCCAGGGCGGCCACGGCGTCGCCGGCCCCCGGGCCGGTCGGGCGCTCGAGGCCGTGGAAGCGCCGCCACAGCGGGGCCAGGCCGGCCAGCGGGTGCCGCTCGGTCAGCTCGGCCACCACCCGGCGGCGGGCGTGGCCGGTCAGGGCCTCGGCGAACGGGGCCAGGTCGGCCACGTTGTAGAGGACGTGGTGGCAGACGACCACGTCGGCCGGGCCGACCCGGCCGGCCACCTCCGGCCAGCGGCCCTCGACCCCCTCGGCCGGCACCCCGCGCTGCCCGGCGGCGGCCAGGAAGGACGCGACCATGGCCGGCGACTCGTCCACCCCCACCAGCCGCCCGGCCGTCCCGGCCAGGGGCAGGCTGGCCGCCCCCCCGCCGGCGCCGACGTCCAGGACGGTGCCGCCGGCGGGCAGGAACCGGGCCGCCTCCAGGTTCGACGGGGTCGCCGGGCGCGACCCGGCCCGCGCGGCCCGCGACCGGAACAGCCCCACCGGGAACCCCCACGGCGACTCGGGCGCCGAGGCCAGGATCTCCTCGGGGATCGCCCAGCCGTCGAGTTGCGCGCGCCACCGCTCCAGGGCGCCGGGTGCCTGGCCGTCCATGGGCGGCAGGCTACCCCGACCCGGCCCCGCCGGCGCGGCGCGGCCTTAGTTCCAGCGGGTCGAGGGGTACACGACCTTGGCCGAGCGGGCCGGCGTGACCAGCCAGGCGGTCAGCAGCGTCCGGGCGTGGCCGTGCAGGCAGAAGACCTTGACGTGCTCGACCGGGCCGTCGGTGGACGGCCACACCCAGCGGGAGACGACCTCGGCGGCGACGTCGCACCCCGGCTCGGGGCAGGCGGTGATCTGGTTCATGGTGCTTCCCTTCCAAGCGGGTCGGGCAGGCGGCGCTCGCCCGACCCGGGCAGTGTGGCCCCTCGCGGCCGTCCCGGTCGGTATCCATCGTCACCGGGCGCCGGTGACGTTCGGCACAACCACCCCACCAGTGGGAATCGGCCCCGCCCCGGCCGGGTTCCCCCGTCGGAGGCGATGCCAGATGGGTACCTTCACGAAGATGACAGTGGCCGTCGCCGTTCTGCTGCTCGTGCTCGGCCTGGCCCTGACCGGCTGCCGCAAGGACGACGGGGGCGGCAGCGGCGGTGGTGGCTACGGCTACCTGCCGGCGCCGACCCGGGTGGACGGCGCGGCCCAGTAGGCCGAGGACGGCGGTCGGGGCGTCACGGCCCCGGCCGCCCGTCGAGCAGGTCGAGGCGGTGGGCGACCGCCGCCGCCTCGACCCGGCTGGCCACGCCCAGCTTGGCCAGGATGTTGGACACGTGCACGCTGGCCGTCTTGGCGCTGATGAACAGGGCGTCGGCGACCTGGCGGTTGCTGCGGCCCTCGGCCACCAGGGCCAGCACCTCGAGCTCGCGGGCGGTCAGGCCGAGCGACTCGACGGCCGCCGCCGCGGGCGGCGTGTCGCCGTCCGGCGTGTCGTCGTCGCCGCCGGGGCGGTCACGGTCCAGCTCCACCCGGCCCAGCCTGGCCAGCCGCTCCAGCTCGCGGCGGAGCGGCGCGGCGCCCAGGGCCGTGGCCGCGGCGTGGCCCTGGCGGAGCAGGCCGGCGGCCAGGTCGCGGTCGCCCCGCCTGGCCAGCAGCGCCTCGGCCGCCCGCCAGCGGGCCATGGCCAGCTGGTAGGGGTGGCCGGCCTCCTCCCAGGCGGCCACCGCGGCCAGCCAGCCCTCCGGGTCGAGCTCGCCCTGGACCCGGGCGTACTCGGCCTCGCAGGTGGCCAGCAGGGCCCGCCGCGAGGCCACCTCCGGCTCGTCCAGGGTGGTCCTGGCCCAGCGCAGCAGCTCGCCGGCGACCAGCCGGGCGTCGGCCACGGTGCCGTGGTCGTGGCGGGCGGTGGCCAGCCCGGCCCGGTCACCCTCGACCCGCAGCCCGAGGCGAGCAGCATGCAGGCCCGCAGGTCCTGGAGCGGGCCCTGCAGGGCGGCCAGCCCGCTCGGCCACCGCGGCCGCGGCGTCCTCCAGCCGGCCCTGCCAGGCCGCCACCTCGGCCTCGGCGGCGGCCAGCACCGGCGGGTACTGCACGGCGATGAACATGTCCCCGCTCAGGCGCTTGGCCGCCCGGACGTGGGCCAGGGCGCCCTCGAAGTCGCCCCGGCCGGCGTCCAGCACCGCCCGGGACTGGCGCAGGGTGACCGTGTTGAGGTTCTCGTCGTCGCCCAGCTCCAGGAAGTCGTCGGTGAGCTCGACCGTCTCGTCCCAGCGGCCCAGGTGGTACAGGGAGGCGGCGGCGTTGCCGGCCAGGAAGGCGCCGAAGGTCCGCCGCAGGCCCGCGGCCGTGGCCACCTCGATCCCCTCGGTGGCCACGGCCACCGACTCCTCCAGCCGGCCCAGGTCGTCGAGCAGGTCGGACAGGTTGACGCAGGCCCGCGCCTCGTCCTTGGCCGCCCCCAGCTCGGCCCCCCGGCGGCGGGCCTCCTCCAGGTAGGCCAGGCCGCGGTCGGTCTCGCCCAGGCGGGCGATGGCGGTGCCGAGGCTGTTCATGGCGTGGGCCTCGACCACCGGGGCGCCGACCTCCCTGGCCACCGCGATCGCCTCCTCGCAGACCTCCGCCGCCTCGGTGAAGCGGGCCCGGAGCATCAGCGCCTGCCCGAGGCCGGCCAGGACCCGGGCCCGGGCCGCCGACGGCTCCGGGGGGACCAGGCGGACCGCCTCCTGGTAGGCCTCGAACGCCCCCGGCCGGCCGGCGACCCGCAGGTGGAAGGCGAGGCGCTCGGTGAGCTGGGCGGCCAGCAGCGGGTCGGCGGCCGGGTCGACCTCGGCCAGGGCGGCGCGACGAAGGGCCACCGCCCGGTCGGCGGCCCCGGCGTTGGCGGCCGCCTCGCCCGCCCGGGCCAGCAGCTCGGTCTTGTCGAGGGCGCCGCCGGGCTGCTGGCGCGGCGGGCCGGCCCGCTCCCACAGCTCCAGGGCGCGCTCGAACTGGCGCTGGGCCTCGGCGAAGGCGTAGGCGCGCTCGGCGGCCACCCCGGCCTCGACCGCCGCCGGGAGGGCCCGCTCCAGGTCGTGGGCGGCGTACCAGTGCCAGGCCAGCTCGGCGGCCATCCCGGGCTCGCCCCCGCCGTCGCGGCCGGCCAGGGCGGCCGCGAACCGGGCGTGCAGGCGGGTCCGCTCCCCCGGCAGCAGCTCGGCGTAGACCGCCTCCTTGACCAGGGCGTGCCGGAACCCGTAGGCGCCGTCGCCCGCGTCGACCAGCAGCACGTGGGCCGAGACGGCCTCGCGCAGCCCGGCCAGCAGCTCGGCCTCGCCCAGGCCGGCCACCTCGGCCAGCAGTGGGTCGGGCACGGCGGCCGCGGCCACGGCCAGGACCCGCAGCACCTGCTGGGTCGGCTCGCCCAGCAGCTCGATCCGGGCCAGCAGGGTGTCGCGCAGGCTCGGGGACAGCTCGCCGTCGGTGGCGGCGGTCGCGGCCAGCTCCTCGACGAAGAAGGCGTTGCCGCCCGAGCGGGCGTGGATCCGCTCGGCCAGCTCGGCCGGCGGCGGCGCACCACGGATCCCGGCGAGCTGGGCGGCCACCTCGGCCGGGCCGAAGCGGGCCAGCTCCAGGCGCTCGACCCGGCGGCCGCGGTCCAGCTCGGCCAGGAACGGCCGCAGCGGGTGGCGGCGGTGCAGCTCGTCGCTGCGGTAGGTCATCACCAGCAGCAGGCGGCCGTGGCGCAGGTTGCGGACCAGGAAGGCGAGCAGGTCGCGGGTGGAGCGGTCGGCCCAGTGCAGGTCCTCGACGACCAGGAGGGCCGGGCGTTCGGAGCCGAGGCGTTCCAGCAGCCCCAGCAGCAGCTCGAACAGCCGCCCCTGCTCCGACCAGGGGCCCGGGTCGCCGCCGAAGGCGGCACGGTCCCCGGCGCCGGGCCCGGCCGGCGGTCCCAGCTCGGGCAGGAGGCGGGCCAGCTCGACCCTGGACCGCCCGGGGACCATCCTGGCCAGCGCGGGCTCGTCCAGGTCGCGCACGAACGCGCGCAGGGCCTCGACCAGCGGGGCGAACGGCACCCCCTCGCCGCCCAGCTCCACGCAGCCGCCGTGCAGGACGGTCACCCCGGCGGCCCGGGCGGCGGCCACCACCTCGCCGACCAGCCGGGTCTTGCCGACCCCGGCCTCGCCGCCGATCAGCACCGACGTGGGGACGTCGCCGGCGGCCCGCTCGCCGGCCGCGGCCAGCCGGGCCAGCTCCTCGGTCCGGCCGACGAAGGTCGGGCTGGTGAGCGTCGCCGTCATGCCCACGAGTATGGCCCCGCCGGCCCCGGAAGCGAACGAGCCGGCGGGTCCGCCGGCTCGTCGCTGCCTGTCGTTGGTGACCACGGTCACGGGTGGTTCCTCCTAGCGGTCCGTGCGGGGGGTCCGGACGATGCCGCGGCGGACCTTGGCGGCCAGCCGGGCCTGCCGGGCCTCGCGCCGGAGGATGTCGACGTGGTCGCGGGCGATGACGTCGTGGATGGTGTGGTGCTGCTGCATCGTGCACCTCGCTGGTCGGTTCCGGTTTCTCGATCATCACGCTACGGCTAAGACCCCCGGCCCCGGATCGGACGGCTGCCTTAGGTTCCGGCCCCGCCTACCTCAGCTTCCGGCCGGCCCGCCTTAGAGGTGATGAGCCCCTTCCTGCCGGTCGCGAACGGCGATGATCTGCGGCGCCGAGTCGGTGACCAGGAGGGTGGCCATGGCAACGCACGAGGTGCGGGTCGACTACGCGAAGTCCCTGGCCGAGGAGCCGGAGACCGGCCACAACCGCTGGCACCCGGACATCGCGCCGGTGGTCGTCTGCGACCCCGGCGACGAGGTGGTGCTGGGCACCCGCGACGCCTTCGACGGGCAGATGGGGCCGGAGGCGACCCTGGAGACCGTGGCCGCGCCCAACCTGAACGTGGTCCACCCCCTCACCGGGCCGGTGTACGTCAACGGGGCCGAGCCGGGCGACCTGCTCGAGGTCGAGATCCTGGAGGTCGAGCCGGACCGCTACGGCTACACCGTGCAGGTGCCCGGCTTCGGGTTCCTGCGCGACGTGTTCCCCGACCCGTACATGGCCCGCTGGCGCATCGAGGGCGGCTGGGCCACCTCCGAGGACCTGCCGGGGCTGCGCATCCCCGGGTCGCCGTTCATGGGCACCATCGGGCTGTCGCCCGACCGGGCCCTGATGGAGCGGACCACCGCCCGCGAGCAGGCCGCCATCGACCGGGGCGGGTTCGTGCTCCCGCCCGACCCGACCGACGCCGTCCCCGCGGATGCGGCCATCGCCGCCGAGGCCCTGCGCACCATCCCGCCCCGGGAGACCGCCGGCAACGTCGACATCAAGCAGCTCGGCAAGGGCGCCAGGCTCTACATCCCGGTGTACGCCCAGGGCGGGCTGTTCTCGGCCGGCGACGCCCACTTCGCCCAGGGCGACTACGAGACCTGTGGCACCGCCATCGAGATGCGCTCGACCCTGACCGTCCGCTTCGCCGTCCACAAGGGCCGGGCCGCCGCCCGCGGCATCCAGGACCTCCAGTTCGCCCGCGACGACTACTACCTGCCGCCCGAGTTCGCCGCCCCCCGCCGGTTCTTCGCCACCACCGGCCTGTCGGTCACCCGCGACGGCGAGAACCGCCCCGAGGACCTCACCCTGGCCGCCCGCAACGCCCTGCTCAACATGATCGACCACCTGCAGGACCACGGCGGCTGGACCCGCCAGCAGGCCTACGCCATCTGCAGCGTGGCCGTCGACCTCAAGGTCTCGCGAGGTGGTCGACGTGCCCAGCTTCGTGGTCTCAGCCTTCCTCCCCCTCGACATCTTCGAGGGCTAGCTGCCGTCGCCCTCCGGCTGGTCGCCGAGCACGGTGACCAGCCACTGGGCGACCGACTGGGCCGAGAGCTGCTCCTGGCCGACGGCGCGGTACATCGCCTCCAGGTCGGAGGGGTCGAGCATGGCCAGGGAGCCGTCCTCCATGGCCCGCTGGAGCGACCAGCCCTGCTCGGCCAGGACCTGGTCGATCGCCTGCTGGCCGGCCTCGGCGGCGTCGTCGCGGCGCTGGGAGGCCAGCCACTGGCGGATCTTGACGTGCGCCTGGGGGCTCTTGACGAAGCCGAGCCACTCCTTGGACGGGCCCGGGTACTCGGCGGTCGAGGTCAGGATCTCGACCACGTCCCCGTCGGCGACCACGCTGGCCAGGGGGACGAGCTGGCCGTTGACGCGGGCGCCGATGCAGTGGTGGCCCAGCTCGGTCCGGAGCGCGTAGGCCATGTCCACCGGGGTGGCCCCGGCCGGCAGGGTGAGGGCGTCGCCCTTGGGGGTGAACACCAGCACCTCGTGGTCGGACAGGTCGGAGCGGAGCGACTCCAGGAACTCCCCCGGGTCCGAGACGGCCCGCTGCCAGTCCAGCAGCCGGTGCAGCCAGGTCAGGTCGTCGGCGCCGCCGGTCGGGTCGGCCTGGCCGTTGGCCCGGCGGCTGTGGGTCGCCTCCCTGGCCTGGGCGATGACCCCGTACTCGGCGGTGTGGTGCATGGCCTCGGTGCGGATGTGGACCTCGACCGGCTCCTCGCCGGGGCCGATCACGGTGGTGTGCAGCGACTGGTAGCCGTTCAGCTTGGGGGCGGCGATGAAGTCCTTGAACCGGCCCGGCACCGGGTGCCAGCGCCCGTGGACGGCCCCCAGGGCGATGTAGCAGTCGCTGGGCGCGCCGGCGACCACGACCAGGATGCGGTCGGGGTCGTGGATCTCGCGGCTGCCCCGCTCCAGCATCGTCTGGTAGATCGAGTAGTAGTGGCGGGGGTGGGGGGTCACGGTGGCCTTGGTCTTGGCCGATCGTAGATCCGCCGCGACCTGGCGGACCAGCATGGCCACGTGCTCGCGGCGGCCGGGGTCGCGGGAGTCGATGACTTGAACGATCTCGTCGTGCTCGGCCGGGTGCAGGGTCGCGAAGGCCAGGTCCTCCAGGTCGCGGCGGATCACCTGGAGCCCGAGCCGGTTGGCCAGGGGGGCCAGCACCTCCAGGGTCGCCCTGGCCGTGCGCTGCTGCTTGTGGGTCGGCTGGAACCGCAGGGTGCGCATGTTGTGGAGCCGGTCGGCCAGCTTGATGATCAGCACCCGGAGGTCGAGGGCCATGGCCACGATCATCTTGCGGATGGTCTCGGCCTCGGCGGCGTGGCCGAACTCCATCTTGTCCAGCTTGGTCACCCCGTCGACCAGGTGGGTGACCTCGTCGCCGAAGTCGGCCCTGGTCTGCTCCAGGGTGTAGCCGGTGTCCTCCACGGTGTCGTGGAGCAGGGCCGCGACCAGGGTGGTGGTGTCCATGCCGAGCTCGGCCAGGATGCAGGGCCACCGCCACCGGATGGGTGATGAACGGGTCGCCGCTGGTCCGCTGCTGGCCCCGGTGCTCCCGCTCGGCCACCTCGTAGGCCTGGTGCAGCAGGCGCAGGTCGGCCTTGGGATGGGCGGCCCGGTGGGCGGCGACCAGCGCCTCCAGCGGGGTCTCGGCGCCCTGGCCGTGGCTGAAGGGATGCATCGAGCGGGCGGCGAGCGCGCGCACGCGGCGGCCGAGCGGCCGCTGTGGGGCGGCCGGCCGGGTCTCGGGCACCTGGGCGGTGTCCGGCACGGCACGGTCGACCTCGAAGCCCACTGGCACCTCACTGTCCAAGGTCACCCGGCACCTGCAATTGCAGGTCCCGTAGATCCTATGGTAACTGGGGCCGCCAAACCGTGAGATCTTCGATCCTCCCGTTCCCCTCGTATCGCCCATGTGGAAGAATCGGGTCCCGCACCGACGACACCTTTGGGGGGCATGGTCGTGCTCGGCCGGCTACACAAGGTCACGCCCGGGGCCAGCGTCTATGTGGGCTTCGCCGTCGGGGAGGAGCCGGCGCAGCAGCTTGCCCGAGGGGCTCCGCGGTAGGGCGGCGACGAGCACGAGCTCGCGGGGGGCCTTGGCCGGGGCCAGCCGCTCCCGGGCGAAGGCGCGCAGCTCGGCCAGGGTGGGCGGGTGGGCCGGGTCGCGGGGGACCACGAACGCGGCCACCCGCTGACCCCACTCGGGGTCGGGCCGCCCGGCCACGGCCGCCTCGGCCACACCCGGGTGGGTGGCCAGCACCGCCTCGACCTCGTCCGGGTGGACGTTGACCCCGCCGCTGATCACCAGGTCGTCGGACCGGCCGAGCACGACCAGCCGCCCCCCGGGATCGAGCCGCCCGAGGTCGCCGGTGCGCAGCCAGCCCCCACCGAGCGCGGCGGCGGTCCGGTCCGGGTCCCCCCGGTAGCGCCGGAACAGCATCGGCCCCCGCACCAGGACCTCGCCCTCGGGGTCGCCGACCCGCACCTCCGCGCCGTCGAGGGGGTGGCCGTCGTGGACCATGCCGCCGAAGGTCTCGGTGAGGCCGTAGGTCCGGACCAGGCCGACCCCCCGGCGGGCCGCCTCCGCGACCAGGTCGGCCGGGACGGGCCCGCCGCCCAGCAGCACCCGGCGGAACCGGGCCGCCTCGTCGCCGGCGGCCAGCAGCCGCCGCAGCATGGCCGGGACCAGCGAGACCAGGGTGGCCTGGCCGGCGGCGGCCCGGACCGCGCGCGGGGTCGAAGCGCTCGTGGACCTCGACGGGCAGGCCGGTGTGCCAGGCGCGGGCGACCACGGCCAGCCCGGCCACCCGGTGCAGGGGCAGGCAGCACAGCCAGCGGTCGCCGGGGCCGGCGGCCAGCGCCCGCGAGGTGGCCAGGGCCGACCAGCGGACGGCGTCGGCGCCCAGCTCGACCACCTTGGGGGTGCCGCTGGTGCCCGAGGTGGCCAGCACCGCGGCCAGGCCCGCCTCGGCCGGCTCGCCCCCGGGCAGGCGCCGGCGCCCCTCGCCGTCGAGCAGGTGGGTCGGGCGGGCGGCGGCCAGGGTGCCCTTGAGCTCGGGCGCCGGGGCGTCGGGGTCGAGCGGCAGGACCGCCTCCCCCGCCTCCCAGGCGGCCACCACCGCCCGGGCGGCGGCCGGACGGGGCAGGGCGATGGCGACCAGGGCAACGGACTCCGACATGGGCAGGTAGGCTAGCAGGGCCGTCGCACCGAGAAGCCGTCGAGGAGCGCGAACGCCAGTGGAGTGGCAGCAGCAGGGCACCTGGACCGATATCGGCTACGAGACCGCGGAGGGGATCGCCAAGATCACCATCCGCCGGCCGGAGGTCCGCAACGCCTTCCGGCCCAAGACCCTGTTCGAGCTCCACGACGCCTTCGAGGTGGCCCGCGACGACCCGGCCATCGGGGTGATCGTGCTCACCGGCGAGGGCCCCGACGCCTTCTGCTCCGGCGGCGACCAGCGGATCCGCGGCGACGACGGCTATGTCGACGAGCACGGCATCGGCCGGCTGAACGTGCTCGACCTCCAGATCCAGATCCGGCGGCTGCCCAAGCCGGTGATCGCCATGGTGGCCGGCTACGCGATCGGCGGCGGCCACGTGCTCCACCTGGTCTGCGACCTGACCATCGCCGCCGACAACGCCCGCTTCGGCCAGACCGGGCCGCGGGTCGGGTCCTTCGACGGCGGCTACGGCATGGGCATGCTGGCCCGCACCGTCGGGCGCAAGAAGGCGACCGAGATCTGGCTGCTGTGCCGCCAGTACGACGCGAACGAGGCCCTGGAGATGGGCCTGGTCAACACGGTGGTGCCCCTGGCCGACCTGGAACGGGTCACGGTCGAGTGGTGCCGCCGCATCCTGGAGCACAGCCCGCTCGCCCTGCGCCTGCTCAAGGCCGGCCTCAACGCCGACACCGACGGCCTGGCCGGGGTCCAGCAGCTGGCCGGCGACGCCACCCTCCTCTACTACATGACCGAGGAGGCCCAGGAGGGCCGCAACGCCTTCCGCGAGAAGCGCCGGCCGGACTTCGCCAAGTTCCCCAAGCGGCCCTAGGACCCGGGGCCCGATGAACGTCTGGGTCCAGGGGGCTCGGCCGAGGACGCTGGTCGCGGCCGTGTGCCCGGTGCTGGTGGGGACGGCCGCGGCCGCCGCCGAGGGGCCGCTGGTGGCCTGGCGGGCGGCGGCCGCCCTGGTCGTGGCGGTGGCCCTGCAGGTCGGGGTCAACTACGCCAACGACTACTCCGACGGGCTGCGCGGCACCGACACCCCGGCCCGGCTGGGCCCGGCCCGGCTGACCGCCGCCGGCCTGGCCGCCCCGGCCGCCGTCCGGCGGGCGGCAGGGGTCGCCTTCGCCGTCGCCGCCGTGGCCGGGCTGGCCCTGGCCGTGGCCGTCGACCTCCGATTGCTGCTGGTCGGGGTGGCCGCCGTCGCCGCCGCCGTGCTCTACACCGGCGGGCCGCGGCCGTACGGCTACGCCGGCTTCGGCGAGCTGGCCGTGCTCGCCTTCTTCGGCGTGGTGGCGACCTGCGGGTCGGCCTATGTGCAGCTCGAGCGGGTCCCGGCGGTGGCCGCGGCCGCCTCCCTCCCGGTCGGCCTCGGCGCGGTCGCGATCCTGCTGGCCAACAACGTCCGCGACATCGACGGCGACCGGCTGGCCGGCAAGCGCACCCTGGCCGTCCGCCTCGGCCGGGACCGGTCCCGCGACCTGTTCACCGCCGTGGTCGCGGCCATCTTCGCCTGCGCCGCCCTGCTGGGGCTGGCCCGCCCCCCCGTGCTGGTCACCCTGGCCGCCCTGCCCCTGGCCGTCGCCCCGGTCCGCCTGGTCCGGACCCGCAGCGACGGCCCCGGCCTGATCGCCGCCCTCGGGGCCACCGCCCGGCTCCAGCTGGCGGTGAGCGTGCTGCTGGCCGCCGGGCTGTGGCTGTCATGAGGCACCAGCCGGGTCGGGGACGCGCCCGCCTAGCGGTCGGCGGGCGGGCCGCCGAGGGTCGCGGTCAGGAACTCCTCGACCAGGCCGGCCAGCTCGGCCGGGCGCTCCAGGTGGACGGCGTGCCCGGCCCCGGGGACGAGCACCACCCGCGCCGCCGGGCCGATGGCGGCGGCCATCTCGCCGGCGATGGCGGCGAACTTGGCGTCGAGCGCCCCCGCGACCAGCAGGGTGGGCGGCGCCAGGGTGGCCAGCCGGTCCCACAGGGGCTCCTGGACGCCGGTCCCCAGCCGCCGCAGCGCCGAGGCCAGCCCCTCCGGGGTGTTGGCGAGCCGCTCGTCCCGCCCGGCCGCCTCCGCCGGCAGGGTGGCGAACAGCGGCCCGGCCAGCCACCGTTCCAGGAACGCCGCCACCCCCTCCCGCTCGATCCGCCCGGCCAGCGCCTCGTCGTCGGCCCGCCGCGCCGCCCGGCCGGCCGGGTCGGCGATCCCCGGCGACGCCCCGATCAGCACCAGCCCCCTGACCAGGTCGGGCCGGTCCAGGGCCAGCCGCAGGCACAGCCGCCCCCCCAGCGAGTACCCGACGTAGGCACCCACCCCGCCAGCCTCCCCCACCAGCCGCGCCGCCTCGGCGAACCCGACCCTGACCCCGCCCGACCCACCGTGGCCGGGCAGGTCCACCCTGACCACCTGCCACCGGGCGGCCAACCGCGCCGCCACCGGTTCCCACGACCGCAGCGTCTGGGTGAACCCGTGCACCAGCACCACCCGTCCCCCGAGGGCTCCCGACCCTGGGCGGCGGGTGGAGGGGTCGTGGGTGGTGGGGTCGTGGGTGGTGGGGTCGTGGGTGGAGGGGTTGTGGACAGCCGCAAGCGCCCCACCCTCGCCTGGGCTACGCTCCCCCACCGGGGGACCCGGCACCGGACGGGTCGGGTCCGGCACGGCGTGGGCCGCAGGCACCGGGCGGGTCCGGATCAGGTGGGCCGGGCGGGCCCTCGACGACATGGTGCAGGGGTCCGGGGGGCCCGGGGTGGTCGTGGTCATGGCGGGAGACTAGCGTGAGCGGGGCGGGGCGGCGGTTCGCGCTGACGCTGGTGGACGAGCTGGCCAGGGCGGGGGTGACCGACGCCTGTCTGGCGCCGGGGTCGCGGTCGGCGCCGGTGGCGCTGGCCCTGGCCGAGCATCCGGGGATTGCGGTGCATGTGCACCTGGACGAGCGCTCGGCGGCGTTCTTCGCCCTCGGGGCGGCCAAGCGGTCGGGCCGGCCGGCGGTGGTGCTGTGCACCTCGGGAACGGCGGCGGCCAACCTCCACCCGGCGGTGCTGGAGGCCGACCATGCCCGGACGCCGCTGCTGGTGCTGACCGCGGACCGGCCGCCGGAGCTGCGCGGCACGGGCGCCAACCAGGCCACCGACCAGCTCAAGCTGTACGGCCAGGCGGTCCGCTGGTTCTGCGAGGTCGGCGTGCCCGGCGACGACCCGGCCGCCGGCCGCTACTGGCGCTCGCTGGCCAGCCGGGCCTGGGCCGAGGCGACCGGTCCCCCGGCCGGCCCGGTCCACCTCAACCTCGCCTTCGCCGACCCGCTGGTCCCGACCGGCCCGCCCGCGGCCGGCCGCCGGGAGCTGGCCGCGCCTGGGCGGGGCGCCGGCGCCGGGCCGGCCCGGGGGGGCGCCGTGGACGGCGGCGCCATCCGGGGTGCGGGCGGCGGCCCCCGGTGACGTGGCCGCCCTGGCCGAGGCGGTCCGGGCCAACCCGCGGGGCGTGCTGGTCGCCGGCTGGGGCTCGGACCTGGACCCCGGGGCGGTCGACGCCTTCGCCGCCGCCAGCGGCTGGCCGGTCCTGGCCGACCCGCTGTCCGGGTCGCGCCGGGGCCCGGCCGCCGTCTCCACCTACGACGGCCTGGTCCGCGCCCCCCGGTTCGCCGCCGCCCACCGCCCCACCATGGCCGTCCGGGTCGGCGCCGCCCCCACCAGCAAGGCCCTGACCGCCTGGCTGGACGAGTCCATCGGCCAGGTCGTGGTCGACCCCTCCGCCGGCTGGCTCGACCCGGGCCGCACCGCCACCCTCCGCCTCACCGCCGACCCCTCCGCCCTCCTCGCCGCCACCGCCGCCCTCCTCGCCGCCCAGGGCCCCGCTCCCGGCGCGGCACCCAAGGCCCGGCCCCCGGGTCCCTTCCTCCCGGACCCTGGTTGCGGGAGTGGCTGGAGGCGGAACGGGCGGCCAGGGAGGCGATCGACGGGCTGCTGGACGAGTGGGCCGAGCCGTTCGAGGGGCGGGTGGCCCGCGACCTGGTCGGCTGGATGCCGGCCGGGGGGACGCTGGTGGTCGGCTCCAGCATGCCGGTCCGGGACGTGGACGCGTTCGCCCGGCCGCGGGAGGGGCTGCGGTTCGTGGCCAACCGGGGGCTGTCGGGAATCGACGGGTTCGTGGCCACCGCGCTGGGTGTCGCGGCGGCCACCGACGAGCCGGTGGCGGCCCTCTGCGGCGACCTGGCCCTGCTGCACGACGCCTCCAGCCTGCTCGGCGCGGCCGGCCGGCCACGAGGGGCGGTCCTGGTCGTGTGCGACAACGACGGCGGCGGGATCTTCAGCTTCCTCCCCCAGGCCGAGCTGCCCGGCGACCTGTTCGAGCCGCTGTTCGGCACCCCGCACGGGCTGGACCTGACGGCGCTGGCGGCCGCCGCGCGGGTCCCGGCCCGCGTGGTCGAGAAGGCCGCCGACCTGGTCCCGGCCCTCGACGCCGCCCTGGCCGGCGGCGGCAGCGAGCTGGTCCTGGTGCGCAGCGACCGGGCGGCCAACCTGGCCCGCCACCGGGCGCTGGCCGAGGCCGTCGCCGTCGCGGTCGGCGGGTAGGCTGACCGCCATGGCGCTGTTCGAGGGGTTCGGCACCCGGACGGTGGCCGCCGAGGGGGCCGAGATCCACCTGCGCCTCGGCGGCGACGGGCCGCCGCTGCTGCTGCTGCACGGCTACCCGCAGACCTCGGCCATGTGGCACCGGGTCGCGCCCGGCCTTGCCGAGCGGTTCACCGTGGTCGCGGCCGACCTGCGCGGCTACGGCCGCTCCTCCAAGCCGCCGTCGGACCCCGACCACCTCGCCTACTCCAAGCGGGTCATGGCCCTCGACATGGTCCAGGTCATGGCCGAGCTCGGCTTCGGCGCCTTCGCCGTCGCCGGCCACGACCGGGGCGGGCGGGTCGGCTACCGCATGGCCCTCGACCACCCCGCGGTGGTGACCCGGCTGGCCGTGCTCGACATCGTCCCGACCCACGTGATGTGGCAGCGGATGGACCGGGAGCTGGCCATGGCGACCTACCACTGGCTGTTCCTGGCCCAGCCCGACGGCCTTCCCGAGACCCTGATCGGGGCCGACCCGGCCTGGTGGGTGCGGGAGAAGCTGCGCCGCTGGGCCGGCGACCCCGAGGCGTTCGCGCCCGAGGCGCTGGAGGAGTACGTGCGCTGCTTCGCCGACCCGGCGGCCGTCCACGCCTCCTGCGAGGACTACCGGGCCGGGGCGGGCGTCGACGACCGGCTCGACGCCGCCGACCTGGGCCGGCGGCGCATCGCCTGCCCGGTGCTGGTCCTGTGGGGCACCGACGGGATCGCCCGCCGGGCCGAGGACCCGCTCGCCTCCTGGCGTCCCTGGTGCGACGACCTCCGCGGCCAGGGCGTGCCCGGCGGCCACTTCCTCCCCGAGGAGTCCCCGGCCGAGACGCTGGCCGCCCTGCTCGACTTCCTCAGGGGGTGAGCAGCACCTCGAGCATGGCCCGGAGCTTGTGCTCGGTCTCGGCCCATTCGGCGTCGGGGTCGGAGCCGGGAACGACGCCGGCGCCGGCGATCAGGTGGGCGCGGCGGCCGGCCAGGGTGGCGCAGCGGATGGCCACCGCCCACTCGCCGTCGCCGGCGCGGTCGACCCAGCCGACGGGGCCGGCGTAGCAGCCCCGGTCGAACGGCTCCAGGGTGGCGATGGCGGCCAGGGCGGCGTCCCTCGGCGAGCCGCCGACGGCCGGGGTCGGGTGGAGCAGGGCGGCCAGCTCCAGGGCGGAGGGCAGCGGCCCGGTGAGGTCGGCGGTGATCTCGGTGGCCAGGTGGGCGACGGTGGACAGCCGGACGACCTCGGGCCGGCCCACCTCGACCCGGTCGGCGACCTTGGCCAGGCCCTCGGCCACCGCGTCGACCACCAGCCGGTGCTCGACCGCCTCCTTGGGGGAGCCGGTGAGCCGGGCCAGCCCGTCGGCCTCGGCCGAGGCGCTGTCCCCCCGGGGAACGGTCCCGGCCATCGGCCGGGACACGGCCACCCGGCCCTGGCGCCTGACCAGCAGCTCGGGGCTGGCGCCGACGAAGCCGCCGCTCGCGTACAGGTAGGTCGACCCACCCGGCCGCCCCCGCAGCCGCCGCAGCAACTCCGCCCGAGGGAACGGCCGGTCCGCCTCCACCATCGCCTCCCGGGCCAGCACCACCTTGTCCAGCCGCCCCGCCCCGATCGCCGCCAGCGCCGCCCGCACCGCCCCCCGCCACCACTCCACGCCCGGAAGCCAGCCCGGAACCTCCCGGCTCCGCGCCAGGTCCCCCGGTGGGGGAGGCTACCTCACCGGAGCGTTGCGGGGAGCCGGCTGTCCACAGGCCCACGCCGGTGGGCGCCAGGCCCCGGCCGTCCAGGCGGCGGGCGGCTGGCCAGGGGTGGCCGTGGGAGGCCGTGGCGCGGAGCCGGGTGAGCAGGTCGGCCGCCCCGGGTGGGGCGAACGGGGCTGGTCCGGTGACGACCGCCCAGGTCCGGCCGTCGGGGTCGGTGCGCAGCAGCAGCGCCGGAACGACCAGCTCCCCCGGGGTCGCCGGGTGGAACGGGAGGGCGCCGACCGCGGCCGGGCCAAGGCCCCTGCCGCCGGGGTCGTCGACCTCGACGGCGTCGAGGAGGGCGGCGACGGCCTCGGCGGCGCGTTCGATCCGTCCCGGGCCGGTGCCGACCGGGACGCGGGCGGCCTGGCCGATGCCGACCAGGGCGCCGCCCGGGGAGTGCCACACGAAGCCGTCCTCGCCGGCCAGGTCGAGCGGGTCGATCCCGTCGCCGAGGTCGACGACCCGGCTGAACAGTCGGGGGACGTCCGCCCCGGACGGAGGGCCTGCGTCGGATCCCCGGGGTGGGGCGGGCCCGGGGTCCTCCTTTGAGGTCATGGAACCATCGTAGGGGCGGGATGCACCGCCGCGCGACTCAAGCGCCGGTGCCGGGGAGGGCCGGGCGGCCGGCGCCGAGCTCGCGGGAGAGCCCGCGGGCCGCCTCCTTGACCGCGGCCACCGCGGCGGCCGCCGGGCCGTCGGGCAGCAGGCGCTCGACCGGGCCGGCCAGGCCGATGGCGCCGACCACGGCGCCGCGGTTGTCGAACAACGCGGCCGCGATGCCGCCCTCGCCGACGATGGCCTCCTGGTCCTCGACGGCCACGCCGGTGTCGACCACGGCCTCCAGCTCCGCCTGGAGGGCCGCCTTGACGGTCAGGGTCCGCCCGGTCAGCCGGGACAGCGGGCCGGCCAGCAGCTCGGCCTGCGCCTGCGGCTCCAGGTAGGCGACCGACGCCTTGCCGAGGGCGCAGGCGTGCCAGGGGATCGACGCCCCCACCTGGAGGATCTGGAGCGAGTTGTCGGGCCGGAACACGTGGTGGACGAGCAGCACGTTGGGGCCGTAGAGGACCCCGACGTGGACCGCCTCGCGGGCCCGGCCGGCCAGGGTCTCGGCCCACAGCAGCGAGCGGGCGCGCAGCTCGTTGTTGTCGAGGAAGGCGTTGCCGAGCTGGAGCAGGGCCGGGCCCAGCCGGTACTTCCCGGTCTCGAGGTCCTGCTCGACGAGCTGGTGGGCCTCCAGGGTCCGCAGCAGGCCGTGGACGGTCGCCTTGGCCAGGCCGAGGCGCTCGGCCAGCTCGGTCACGCCCAGCCGGGCCGACTCCGACCCGAGGGCCTTCAGGATCCGGGCCGCCCGCCCGACCGACTGGATCACGACCCGCTCACCGGGCGCCGGGCCCCGCCGGCGAACCGCTGGGAGCGGTCGGCGAGCACGGCCTGTTCGAGGGCGGCGAACATCAGCGCGGTCGAGGTCGCGCCCGGGTCCTGGTGGCCGACGCTGCGCGGGCCCAGGTAGGAGGCGCGGCCCTTGCGGGCCTGGAGCGGGATGGTGCCCCGCATCCCCTCGGCGGCCGCCTCCCGGGCGCCGCTGGCCGCCGTCTCCAGCGAGCCGCCCATGCGCAGCTCCAGCTCGTAGGCGCTGAGCGCCGGGGTGAGGGCGTCGACCATGGTCTTGTCGCCGACCGAGGCGGCGCCGACCCGCTGGACCCCTTCGAGCGAGGCCCGCAGGGCGTCCCCCAGCAGCCGCGGGCCGAAGGTCTCGTGGTCGCCGAGCGCCTCGCCGGCCTGCAGGAACGCGGTGCCGTAGAGGGGCCCGGCGGCGCCGCCGACGGTGGAGACGAAGGTCCGGCCGGCGACCTTGAGGAGCTGGCCGGGCGTGGCCTCCCCGACGGCCGGTGATCCTGGCCATGACCGCGGTGAACCCGCGGTGCATGTTGACGCCGTGGTCGGCGTCGCCGATGGCGGCGTCGAGCTGGGTCAGGAAGTCGCGCTCGGCCTCAAGGCTGGCGGCGACCTCCCCCAGCCAGACCCGCACGCAGGACGCGTCCACGATCCTGGCTGCCTTCCGTCGAGGTTCCGGCAACGAACGCCCCCATGGTACTGCGACGGCGGCGTCCATCCTCAGCGCCCGGACGCGTTGACCTTCGACATGGTGGCCGCGCCCCTGGCCGCCTCGTCGACCTCGTCGAGGCTGGAGCCGGTGCTGGCCTGGATGGCGGCGACCACGGCGCCCTCGACGACCGGGGCCTCGGCGATGCGGACCCGGCCGCGGACCTCCTCGTCGACCAGCTCGTCGATGGCCAGCTGGGCCGAGAGCACGGCCGACCCGAGGTCGACCAGGAGCAGCACCCCGTCGCCCTCGTCGGCGGCGGCGATGGCCTCGGCGATCAGGGTGGCGTCGGTGCCGATGCCGCCGTCGTCGGTGCCGCCCGCGGCATGGATGCGGACCCCGCGGGCCATCTGCCCGGCCAGCTCGACCACGCCTTCGGCGATCCTGGCCGAGTGGGACACGACCACCAGGCCCACGCTCACGGGCCCTCCACCTCCTGACCCTGTTCCACGCGCGGCCGGGCGGCCCGCCTAGTGTTCGATCATGTCGAACACCGTTACGTCATTACGCACCCGGCTGCTTGCGTTGTCAAGAGGTGGAGGGCCGCCGCCCCGACGGCCCCCGTCGTGCCTAGGAGACGTCGCCCCGGTCGTACTTGAACGAGACCTTGACCCGGGCCCGGTAGGCCCGGACCCGGCCGTCCTCGATCACCAGGTCGAGCTCCCTGACCTCGGCGACCCGCAGATCCCTGAGCGTCTGGGACGCCGTCTCGACCGCGGACGCCGCCGCCTTCTCCCAGGACTCGGAGCTGGTCCCGACCAGCTCGGTGACCCTGTAGACGCTTTCGGCCATGACGACCATCCTTCCCGGCAGGGCGGCCCGCTGCTGGCCGCCGGCTGCCGGTCACCCTCACGGCGGCGGCCACCGCCTGTCAAGCCGGTTGCGGCCCGCGGAACTGGGCCCACAGCTCCTCCATCGTGGTCGAGCGCCCGGCCAGGTAGGCGGGGTCCCAGGGGGTGGCGTTGACCGCCCTGACCACGAACGTGCCCGCCTGGTCGACGTCGAGGACGTTGATGCAGGCCGGGGCCTGCTCGATGGTGCCGAGGAACAGCCGCTGCCCGCTGAGGGCGAACGACAGCAGGGCCCGGTTCACCCCGCCGTGGAGCACGGCCAGGGCGGTGTCCCAGCCCGGGTCGGCCAGCAGCCGCTCCAGGGCGGGCAGGACCCGGTCGAACAGGGCGTCGATCGTCTCCCCGCCCAGGAACCGGGTCGGCCCGGGCAGCACCCCCCGCAACGCCCCCAGGATCGCCGCCTCCAGCTCCTCGGGCGCCAGCTCGGCCAGCCGCCCCGGCACCAGTTCGCGCAGCTCCGGCCACTGCTCGACCGGGGCCGAGGGCGCGACCAGCCGGGCCGTCTCGACCGTGCGGGGCAGGCCGCTGGTCAGGACCCGGTCGAACCGCACCCCGGCCAGGGCGGCGCCGGCCCGCCGCGCCTGGCGGCGGCCGGTCGGGGTCAGCGGCACCTCGTCGGGCTCCACCGGCTGGCCGTGCTCGTCGAAGTAGGCGACCTCGGCGTGGCGCAGCAGGTAGATCCGTCGCCTTGTCGACAAGGTGCCTTCTCCCGGGTCGACAGTCCGCCGCTCGCCGCTCGGACCGTTGAGGGCCTACCGTATCGTCCTGGCGCCGCGCCCGAAGGAGGCACCCGATGGCCGTGCTGGCGATGACACCGGAGGTCCGGGAGCTGCGCGAGCGGGCCCGCGGTCTCATGGACCGGCTCGTCTACCCCAACGAGGCGCTGCTGGACCGCGAGGACGACGAGGCCGAGGCGCTGGTCAAGGAGCTGCGGGCCGAGGTCAGGGCGGCCGGGCTGTGGGCGCCCCACATCGGCCCCGAGGCGGGCGGCAGCGGCCGCGGGTTCGTCGCCTACGCCTTCCTGAACGAGCTGATCGGCCGCAGCGCCTGGGCGCCGCTGGTGTTCGGCTGCCAGGCGCCCGACGCCGGCAACGCCGAGATCCTCCATCTGTTCGGCACGCCCGACCAGCGCGAGCGGTGGCTGCGGCCGCTGGTCGCCGGCGACATCCGCTCGTTCTTCTCGATGACCGAGCCGGAGGTCTCGGGGTCGGACCCGACCGGGCTGCGGACCACCGCCGTGCGCGACGGCGACGACTGGGTGATCGACGGCCACAAGTGGTTCAGCTCCGGGGCCGAGGGGGCGGCCTTCGGGATCGTCATGGCCGTGACCGACCCCGGCGCCGAGCCCCACCGGCGCATGAGCCAGATCATCGTCCCGGCGACCACCCAGGGGGTCGAGCTGGTCCGGGCGATCCCGGTCATGGGCCACCGCGGCCGCGGCTGGAGCACCCACTGCGAGGTCCGCTACCACGGCGTGCGGGTCCCGGTGGCCAACACCATCGGCGAGCCCGGGGACGGCTTCCGCATCGCCCAGAAGCGGCTCGGTCCCGGCCGCATCCACCACGTGATGCGCTGGCTCGGGCAGATGCAGCGCGCCTTCGAGCTGATGTGCGGCTACGCGCTGGGCCGCCAGGCGTTCGGGGGGCCGCTGGCCGGCAAGCAGACGGTGCAGAACTGGGTGGCCGACTCGGCGGCCGAGATCCAGGCCTGCCGGCTGCTCACCCTGGACGCGGCCGCCCGCATCGACCAGGGGGACGAGGCCAGGGTCGAGATCTCGGCGGTCAAGTTCTACGCCGCCCGGGTGCTGCACGACGTGATCGACCGGGCGGTCCAGACCCACGGGGCCCTCGGCCTGACCGACCAGACCCCGCTGGCCCGGATGTACGCCGACGCCAGGGCGGCCCGGTTCTACGACGGCCCCGACGAGGTCCACCGCATGGTGGTGAGCCGCCGGGTCCTGCGCGCGTTCGAGCAGGGCGGCGTCTGGGACTTCGCCGACGGCGGCCCCCGGAGATCCGGAGCGCCCGGATAGGCTGGCGCACCCGTTTTCTGGTATGACACGCCGGGAGGGGGGGAAGCCATGCCTCCAGAGCAGGACGACAACCGCGACCGCCAACTCGCCGCGCTGCGCCGCTACGTGTCCGACCTCGACGTCCGCCGCCAGGACGACGTCGCCCAGACACCGGGAACGGGAGGGGCGGCGACGGGTCGCCTGGCCGTGGCTGCTGGTCACCCTCCTGCTCATGGCCGTGTCCCTGGGTGCCGGCATCGCCATCGGCGGCCGCGGCGACCCCGGCCGCGACCCCACCTCGGCGGCCGCCGGCGCCACCGCGACCAGCGCCCCCGCCCCCACCGCCTCGCCCGAGTGCGCCGAGGCGGTGGAGCGGGCCAACCAGTCCATCAGCCACGCCGTCCGGCTGTCGGCCGCCCTGCGCGAGCACACCGCGATCATGAACGACCTGCTCAACGGCAAGATCAGCGCGGACACAGCCCTCCGGACCGGCACCCCGTCGCTGATCGCGGGCTCCGCCGAGTCGGCCAAGTTCGACGTGGCCCTGGCCGACTACCGCAGGGTCGTCGACCGCTGCCAGCTCCGCAGCTCCTGATCCGTCCGGGCCGCGGTCAGCGCGGGACGGCGCTGCCGGCGAGCCACCTGCGCCAGGACATGTTCCAGTCGGCGACGCCGAAGCTGGTCCCCGGGCGCTTGGGCGAGCCCCTGACCTCGACCACGTCGCCGCGGCGGGTCAGGCGGTAGAACCAGGCGGCGTTGGCGGTGGAGAGGTTGACGCAGCCGTGGGAGACGTTGGCCCGGCCCTGGGACCCGGTCGACCAGGGGGCGGCGTGGACGAACTCGCCCGAGTTGGAGATCCGGACCGACCAGGCGACCCGCTGGTAGTAGCCGCCAGGGGAGTTCCTGGGGATGCCGACGGTCGAGGAGTCCATGAGCTTCACCGGCGTCTTCTCGAGCACGAAATGGACCCCGTTGGTGGTCGGGTAGCGCTCGCGGCCCGTGCTCACCGGCAGGACCCGGAGGGTCCGGCCGCCGGAGACGACCTTCATGCGGTGGGTCCGGACGTCGACCACGCTGACCCGGCGCTCGCCGATGCGGAAACGGATGGTGCGGTCGGCCACGCCCCAGACCCCGCGGCCGGCGTCGGTGCCGGCCAGGCGGGCCCGGAGGGTGACCCTTGACCCGCTCGGCCAGTAGCTCCGGGGGCGGTAGTGGACCTCGTTGTCGGCGAACCAGTGCCAGGCGCCGGTGACCGGCTTGGACGAGGTCACCTGGAGCCGGCGCTCGACCGCGGCCCGGTCGGCCACCGGCTGGCTGAACCAGACGCCGATGGGCAGGCCGACCCCGACCGTCTCGCCGTCCAGGGGCATGATCGCCGCCCGCAGCTCCGCCCGGGGCCGCAGGGTGGTGAAGGTGCTGGCGCGGCGGGTCGGGGTGCCGGCGTCGTCGACGGCCACGGCCACCACCCGGTAGCGGGTCGCCGGGGCCAGGGGCCCGGTGCTGACCCAGCCGCGGCCGCCGTCCTCCAGGCTGCCGGCCAGCCGCCGGCCACCGGACCCGGTGACCCGGACCGCCCGCAGCCGCCCGCTCTCGGCCACGACCCGCGCCCGGGCGTCGAGCGCGACCCGGGTCGCCCGGTCCCGCGGGGTCACGGTGACCCGCACCGGCGCCGGCTTCCGGGTCCCCTCCCCCGCCCCCGCGCGTTGCCCACCCGGCAGCCCACCATCGCCGCCCGCCTCCCCGGCCCAGCGCGAACAGGCCGCCGGCGACCAGCGCGACGACGACCACGGCGGCCATGACCAGCGGCACCACCGGCCGCGGCCCCCCGGGAAGGCGCAAACGAGTCATCGCGACCCGAGTGTACGCGGGCCCCCGGAGGGGGAGCGGAGCCGACCGCGATGGGGCATGCTCTCGGCTGTCCACAGCCACGGGGGACGGTTCGTCCAGAACTTGAACGGACGCACCGCTTTGGTAGGCTTCGCCGGGTTCGGACGACGCCGGGGCAGCGGTCGCCTCGGGTGTGGGAGCCGTCCCAGGAGAGGTTGCCCCGATGCGGCGCGCCATCATCGTCGTGCTCACGCTCGCCCTGCTGCTCCCGGTCGGCCTGCTGGCGCGGGGGGCCGCCGCCGACCCGGTGGACGTGCCCGGGCTGGAGGGGCCGGCCAGGGTCGACCGGGACGGCAACGGGATCGCCCACATCCGGGCCGGGACCCGCCACGACCTGTTCTTCCTCCAGGGGTGGGTGCACGCCCAGGACCGGCTGTTCCAGATGGACGTGCGGCGCCGCCAGGCCGACGGCACCCTGGCCGAGCTGCTCGGGCCGGCCGCCCTCCCGACCGACGTGCAGCTGCGCACCATCGGCCTGCACCGCGCGGCCGCCCGGTCCCTGCCGGCGCTGTCCGGTGACGCCAGGGCGGTGCTGGCCGCCTACGCCGACGGCGTCAACGCCTGGGTGGCCGACCACCCGCTGCCGCCGGAGTACGGGGCCCTCAGCCTGACCTCGGTCCGGCCCTGGACCGCCCTGGACAGCGTCGCCGTGGGCAAGCTCCAGGCGTTCGGGCTCTCGTTCGACCTCGACATCGAGCTCACCACCGCCCTGCTCGGCTACCAGCAGGCCGGGCAGGCGGCCGGCTTCGACGGCACCGCCCTGTTCTTCCAGGACCTGTGGCGCTCCGAGCCGTTCACCGACGCCTCGACCGTCCCCGACGCCGGCCAGGGCGCCGGCGCCGCCGCGACGGCGGCCGGCGGCCGGGCCGCGGCCGCCCTGGCCGCCGGACCGGCGGGCGAGCGGCTGCGCGCCGCCGGCCGGCTGGCCGAGCGGTACGCCGCCGTCGCCGCCAAGGTGCCGCTGCTGCGCCAGGCCCTCGCCCAGGACCGCGGCCAGACCGGCTCCAACCAGTGGGCGGTCTCGGGCCGGGAGGCCGCCGGCGGCCACCCGCTGCTGGCCAACGACCCCCACCTGGCGCTGGACTCGCCCTCGACCTTCTACCCGGTCCACCTCCAGGCCGGGGAGACCGACGCCATCGGCAGCGGCTTCGCCGGGACGCCGGGGGTGATCGTCGGCAACAACCGGTTCATCTCCTGGGGCGCCACCGTCAACCCGATGGACGTGACCGACACCTACGCCGAGCAGCTCCGGCCCGACCCGTCCTCGCCGAGCGGCCTGGCCACCGTGTACCAGGGCCGGCTCGAGCCGGTCATCCCCATCCCCGAGACCTTCCGGCAGAACAACCCGGGCTCCGGCACCCCCGACAACCTCACCGTGGTCCCGCCGGGCGGGTCGATCCCGCCGGCGACGCTGATCGTGCCCCGGCGCAACAACGGCCCCATCATCCAGCTCGACCAGGCCGCGGGGACCGCCCTCAGCGTCCAGTACACCGGCTTCAGCGCCACCAGGGAGCTCGACACCTTCCTGATCTGGGACGACGCCCGCAACCTGGACGACTTCCGCCGGGGCCTGGAGCTGTTCGACGTCGGCGGCCAGAACTGGGCCTATGCCGACGTCGAGGGCAACATCGCCTACTTCACCAGCGCCGAGCTGCCGCTGCGCGAGGACCTCCAGGCCGGCGCCGTGAACGGCCTGCCGCCGTTCTTCATCCGCAACGGCACCGGCGGCAACGAGTGGCTGCCGGTCCAGCACCCCCAGCCCGGCCAGGCCATCCCGTACGAGATCCTCCCCTACTCCGAGATGCCGCAGCTCCTCAACCCGCCGGCCGGCTTCTTCGTCAACGCCAACAACGACCCGGCCGGGACCACCCTGGACAACGACCCGCTGAACCAGGCGCGGCCCGGCGGCGGCATCTACTACCTCAACAACGGCTACGCCGGCATCCGCGGCGGGCGCATCACCGCGCTCATCCGGGCCGAGCTGGCCGGCGCCGGCAAGGTGTCGTTCGCCGACATGCAGCGCATCCAGGCCGACACGGCCCTGGTCGACGCCCAGTTCTTCGTCCCCCACCTGGTCCGGGCGCTGGCCAGGGGGGCGGTGGACAGCGACCCGACCCTGCGCGGGCTGGCCCGCGACCCGGCCGTGGCCGAGGCGGTCGGCCGCCTGGCCCTCTGGAACCGGCGCACCCCGACCGGCATCGCCGAGGGCTACGACGCCGCCGACACCGATGGCCAGCGCCAGCCCCCGACCCGCCTGGAGCAGGCCAACAGCGCGGCCGCCACCATCTACGCGGTCTGGCGCAGCCAGGTCATCAAGGGCGCCATCGACGCCCGGCTGGCCCCCTTCGGGGTGCCGGTGCCCGACGGCGAGCGGTCCCTGACCGCCCTCAAGCACCTGCTGGAGACCTTCGCCGACAGCCAGGGCGTCGGCGCCTCGGGCATCGACTTCTTCGCCGTCGACGGGGTCGCCGACGCCGCCGACCGCCGCGACGTGACCCTGCTGCGGGCGGTGCAGGCCGCCCTGGGCAAGCTGGCCGGCCCCGACTTCCAGGCCGCCTTCGGCGGGTCGACCAACCAGGGCGACTACCGCTGGGGCCGCCTGCACCGGGTCACCATGGACCATCCCCTCGGCGGGCCGTTCAACATCCCGCCGGCCTTCGGCGCCTTCCCGCCGCCCCTGGCCGACCTGCCCGGGATCCCCACCGACGGCGGCTTCGAGACGGTCGACGCCTCGGCCCACGACGCCCGCGCCGACGCCGCCGGCGAGTTCGGCTTCGGCGGCGGCCCGGCCAACCGCTACGTCAGCGAGCCCCGGGCCCCCGGCGACGTCCGGGCCTCCTCGAGCCTCCCCGGCGGCACCAGCGGCGTCCCCGGCACCCCCTTCTACGTCAACCTGCTGCCGGGCTGGCTCACCAACGACACCTTCCAGCTCCAGCAGGGCGCGGGCGGCTGATCAGGCGCGTGCGGCGATCAGCTCGCCGAGCTGGGTGGCGGTGGTGAAGTCGTTGCTGACCCGGTTCTTGGTCACCGCCCAGGCGACCCCGCTGGCGGTGTCGCCGCAGGCGAAGCTGCCGCCGACGCCGCCGAGCCGAACACCGTCGGGGCTCTCCCGGGCGCTGCCGCCGGGACCGCCGATGCCGTAGCCCAGCCCCCAGGTGGTCGGCATCCCGAACACCTCGTCGAGGCCGCTGGAGGAGACGGCGGTGACCTCGCGCAGCCGCTCGGGCGTCAGCAGCCGGACGCCGTCCACCTCGCCGAGCAGGGCGGCGTACATGCGGGCGATGGCCCGGGCCGAGGTCTTGCCGCCGGCGGGGATGTCGGCGGCCAGGGTGTCGGGGCGGTTGCCGAACTCGGCGTTGGGGAACGTCGACATCGGCCCGGCCTTGAACATCGGGAGGTCGGGCGGCAGCGAGGCCAGCCACTGCTCGGCCGCCTCGGCGGCGCCCGGCTCGTCCTCCAGCGGGGCCAGCCGGTGCTGCTCGGAGGCGGGCATGCCGAACCAGAGCTCGTCGGCGACGCCGAGGGGGCCGGCGACCTCCTCGGCCAGGACCTGGGAGATCGGCTTGCCGGTGGCGCGGCGCACGACCTCCCCGAGGATGTAGCCGAAGGTGTAGGCGTGGTAGCCGACCTTGGTCCCCGGCTCCCACCACAGCTCGGCGGCGGCGATGGCCGCGCACATCTTGTCCCAGTCGCACAGGTCCTCGATCGTGGTGTCCAGCGGGATGCCCGGCACCCCGGCGGTGTGGTCCAGGACCTGGCGGACGGTCACCGCCTGCTTGCCGTTGGCGGCGAACTCGGGCCACAGCTCGGCCACCGGGGTGTCGTAGCCGAACAGGCCGCGCTCGGCCAGGACGTGGACCACCGTGGAGGTCGCCCCCTTGCCGATCGAGTAGTTGTAGAACACGGTGCCGGCGTCGACCGGCCGCCCGGTGGCCGGGTCGGCGACCCCGGCGACGGCGTCGACCACCTGCCGGCCGTCCCGGTAGACGGCGACCTGGATGCCGCGCTCGGTCCCGGACCCGACCAGCTTGTCGATGGCCTCCTGCACGTCCTGCTGAAGCTCCGCCATGCCCGTCTCCTTGTCTGAGGCAGGCGATCATACCGACCGGCCCGGACAGGCTCAGACCTGGGCGGCGAACCCCTCGACGGTGGACTCCTGGTGGCGCTCGCCGCGGGTGAGGCGGCGGTAGACCAGGAACCCCAGGGCGACGGCCAGCAGGGAGGAGGCCAGCATGATGGTGGCCAGGGCGTTGAGGGCCGGGGTGGGGCTGGCGCGGGCGCTGTTGTAGATCTTGACCGACATCGGCTCGGAGGCGGCGTCGGCCGACAGGTAGCGGACCAGCACGAAGTCGTCGATCACGTCGGCGAAGACGAGCACGGCGCTGGCGAAGATGGCCGGGGACAGCAGCGGCAGCAGGACGTGGCGCAGCGCCTTGACCGGGGAGGCGCCCAGGTCCATGGCCGCCTCCTCGTACTCGCTGCCGATCGAGAGCAGTCGGGCCCGGCAGATGATCACCGGGTAGGAGAGCTGGAAGGTGACCAGGCCGAGGAGCTGGGCGTAGGTGCCGAGCTGGACCGCCTTGAGCAGGTTGGTGAACAGGAACAGCAGGGCCACGGCCAGGAGGATCTCGGGGAGCACGAACGACAGCAGCATCTGGAAGTTGAAGCCGGCGGCCAGCCGGCCCCGCCAGCGGTCCAGGCCGATGGCGAAGGCGACCCCGAGGGGCACCGCGACCAGGGTGGTGAGCACGGCCAGGCGCAGGCTGTGCAGCAGGGCCCGCTGGAGGTCGGGGTCGTGCCAGACCGACAGCACCGGGTCCTCCCAGTACCAGCGCAGCGAGAAGCCCTGCCAGCTGGACCGGGAGCGGCCGGAGTTGAAGGAGAACCAGACCGCGATCGCCACCGGCAGCACCGACCAGGCCAGGTATCCCCAGACCAGCGCCTCCAGCAGCCGCGGCTTGCGCCACGGGTCGGTCAGCCACCGCCGCACGCTCACCTGCCGGCCTCCCGGGAGGCGCGGGCGGTGGCCCGGATGTAGAGGACCATCGGCAGCGCCAGCAGGGCCATCATGACCAGCACGAGGGCGGCCGCCTGGCCGCCCTGGCCGGGGCTGCCGATGGCGTCGTTGACCAGGTTGCCGACCATCGAGGTCCGGGGCGACCCCGACAGCAGGTCGTTGGTGAAGTAGTCGCCGAACATGGGCAGGGCGGTGATCACCAGCCCGGCCAGGATGGCCTGGCGGGACAGGGGCAGGGTGACCATGCACGAAGGTCCGGCGCCGGCTCGCCCCCAGGTCCCGGGCCGCCTCCAGCAGCCGCTGGTCGACCCGGTCCAGCCCGGCGTACAGGGCCAGGACCATGTAGGGGATGTAGCCGTAGACCAGCCCAAGGGTGACGGTGACCGGCTGGCCGGCCAGCCAGGGGAACGGCTCGGCCAGCAGGCCGACGTTGACCAGCAGGCGGTTGACCATGCCCTCGCTCTCCAGGAGGTTCACCCAGGCCAGCATGCGCATCATGTAGCTGACCCAGAACGGGGCCAGCAGCGCCACCAGCAGCAGCCCCTTGCGGCGGCCGGCGTAGCGGGTCACGTAGTAGGCGACCGGGTAGGCCAGCAGCAGGCAGAGCGCGCTGGCCGCGGCCACGTACGTGAAGGTCCGCACGAACGCCGGGCCGAGGAAGCCGCCGGCGCCGAAGATGCGGTCGTACAGCAGCTGGAACTGGAACGGGTTCCACTGGACCGGGTTCCAGACCGGCACCGGGGTCCGGAACAGCGGGTCGACGGCGCCGAAGGCGATCGACAGGACCACATAGAACGGCAGCAGGAACAGGACGACCAGCCAGACCATCCCCGGGGCGGCGAACGCCGGCCAGAACCAGCGGGGACGCCAGGCGCCGACGCGGGCGGAGGCGCGACGCGCACCCCGCCCGCGCGGCAGCTTCGGCCCGGCGTCGCCGGGCTCGGGGGCCGTCGCCGGGGCCTGCCTGGTCGCCACCGGCTAGGCCCCGGCCTTGAACTCCTGCCAGACCGCGTGCCAGCGGTCGTCGACCTCGCCGGGCAGCTCCAGGTAGCGGTAGCCCGACTCGAAGTAGGCGGGCAGCACGGTCGCGGTCTCGAGGTTCTTGGGCAGCAGCTCCTGGCTCACCAGCTCGGCCTGGGTTGATCTTGTTCTGGGGCGGCTGGTAGCCGTTCCAGCTCATGTTCTCGACGGCCACGTCGTAGTCGAGCAGGTGGTCCATGAACAGGTGGCCCAGCACCGGGTTCTTGCCCGTGCGCAGCAGCACGATCAGGTCGCTGTTGACCGGGCCCTTGCCGTCGGTCGGGAACCAGTAGCGCATGACGTCGGCGCTCTCGCCCTTGGGCATGTAGTACTGGGCGTTGACCATGTCGCCCGACCAGGCCTGGGTGATCCAGGTCTTGGACTCGGGCAGGTCGATGTAGTCGTTGGTGTTGACCCGGGGCCGGACCGCCTGGGCCAGGGCGACCAGCTGGTCCCTGGCCAGGTTGAGGTGGTCCTGGTTGGCGGTGTTGAGGTCGGTGATGCCGTTCTTGAGCAGGGTCATGCCGATGGCCTCGCGGTAGTCGTCGAGGATGCCGACCTTGCCGCGGTACCGCTCGTCCCAGAGGGCCTCGTAGGGGTTGGGCAGCTTGGCGATGTCGTCGGTGACCTTGTCGACCCGCCAGGCGATGCCGGTGGTGTAGATCGTGTAGGGCACCGAGTAGTTCCAGCCCTGGTCGTACCAGGGGTTCTGGAAGGCCGGCCAGACCTGCTCGATGTTGGGGAGGTAGGAGTGGTTGAGGGGGCGCAGGAAGTTCCCCTGGACCAGCTTGCCGAGGTAGTCGTAGGTGGGGAACAGCACGTCGAAGGCGACCTGGCCGGCGCGGAGCTTGGCCACCGCCTCGTCCATGTTGCCGTAGGTGGAGACCTGCACCTTGACGTCGTACTTCTTGTACTTCTTCTCGAAGTCGGTGACGACCTTCTTGTAGATGTACTCGCTCCAGTTGTAGACCCGCAGGGTGGCGCCCTGCTCGGGGGCCATGCCGTCGGCGATGCGGCCCGGCCTCGGCCGGGACCGGCCAGGTGACCGGGTTGTCGGGGCTGGCCAGCTGGGGGCCGCCGGCGCCGGGGGCGGCCCCGGTGGGGTCGCGCTGGCCGCACGCCGACAGCAGGACCCCGCCGGAGACGGCCAGAGCCGTGGCGGCGGAGCGGGAGAGGAAGGCTCGGCGGCTCATCCTGGCCATGGCTGCCTCCTGACCTTGCAGATGGGTCGGAAACTACAATAAACTGAACGTTCAGTCAATGTTCCGGGAGCCGTTCCGGGGAGTCCGTTTCGTGGGCCAAAGCTATCCGATGTCGGAGGCAGACCGGGAGATCCAGGCGGCCGCCAGGGCCCTGGCCGACGAGCTCCTCCCCCACGAGGTCGAGGCCGAGCTGGCCGGCGGCGAGCTGCCCGACGGGCTGCTGGAGGCCCACCGGCGCCGGGTCGCCGAGCTCGGCTTCGAGGCCATCAACATGCCCAAGGAGCTCGGCGGCGGCGGCTTCACCGCCTTCCAGCAGGTGCTGGTCCAGGAGCAGATCGGCCGGGTGACCAACGCGCTGGGCTGGGTGGTGCACACCCCGGCCTCCTGGCTGCCCAAGGTGGCCACCGCCGAGCAGCTGGAGCGCTGGGTCGTGCCCACCATCCGCGGCGAGCGCCGCGAGTGCTACGCCATCACCGAGGAGGGCGCCGGCTCCGACGTCGACGCCATCCAGGCCACGGCCACCCGCGACGGCGACGGCTACCTGCTCAACGGCGTCAAGTGGCACGTGACCTCCTTCAACCACGCCGACCACGTGTTCTTCCAGGGCAAGCTGGCCGGCGGGGCCAACGCCGGCGCCCACGCCATGTTCGTGCTCGACCTGGACACCCCCGGCATCCGGGTGGTGCGCACGCCCGCCTACGCCCACACCTACCCCTACCACCACCCGGTGGTCGCCTTCGAGGACGTCCGCGTCCCCGCCGGCCAGCTCATCGGCGCCGAGGGCGACGGCATGGCTGTTCGCCTACGAGTGGTTCCGCTACGAGCGGCTGATGATCGCGGCCAGGGCGCTGGGCGCGGCCGAGCGGCTGATCGAGGAGGCGACGGCCTTCGCCGGCGAGCGGCACGCCTACGGCCAGCCGATCTTCGGCTACCAGGCGATCCAGTTCATGCTGGCCGACTCGCTGACCGAGCTGTGGGCGGCCCGGCTGATGACCTACCAGACCGCCCACGGCATCGACGCCGACATCGACGTCAAGGTCCAGCACGCCCAGTGCTCGATGGCCAAGCTGTACGCCTCCGAGATGGCCGGCCGGGTGGCCGACCGGGCGGTGCAGATCTTCGGGGGCCGCGGCTACATGCGCGAGAACGTGGCCGAGCGCTTCTACCGGGAGCTGCGGGTGGACAGGATCTGGGAGGGCACCTCGGAGATCCAGCGGGCGATCATCGCCGGCCAGCTCGCCAAGCGCGGCGTCGGCCGGCTCACCGGATAGGAGACGGCCATGACGGTGTCGGTGTCGGTCGGGACCCGCCTTGACGAGCTGATCGCCGTCCAGGAGCAGCGGTTCATGGACCGCCAGCCCCGCTCCCGGGAGCTGCTGGAGCGGGCCGCCGGGTCCCTGGCCGGCGGGGTCACCTCGAGCTGGCAGATCTCCCGCCCCCAGGCCGTCTGGATCAGCCACGGCCTCGGCTCCCGCGTCTGGGACGCCGACGGCAACGAGTACGTCGACCTGCACGGCGGCTACGGCGTGACCGCGGTCGGCCACGCCCACCCGGCGGTGGTGGCGGCGGTGGCCGACCGGGTCGCCAAGGGCACCCACTTCGCCCAGCCGACCGCCGAGGCCATCGTCGTCGCCGAGGAGCTGGCCAGGCGCTTCGGCCTGCCCCTGTGGCGCTTCGCCAACTCCGGCACCGAGGCGACCATGGACGCCGTCCACCTGATGCGGGCGATCACCGGGCGCTCCCGGATCGTCAAGGTCGAGGGCTGCTACCACGGCCACCACGACTCGGTGCAGGTGTCGGTGGCCCAGCCGCTGGAGGAGCTGGGCCCGGCCCACGGCCCGGCCAGCGCGGTCGCCTCCAGCGGCATCCCGGCCGAGATCGTCCGGCTGACCTCGATCGTGCCCTACAACGACCTGGAGGCCACCGAGCGGCTGTTCGCCGAGCACCCCGGCGAGATCGCCGGGATGCTGCTGGAGCCGGTGATGATGAACGCCGGCATCATCCTCCCGGAGCCCGGCTACCTGGAGGGCCTGGCCGAGCTCACCAGGCGCCACGGCGCCCTGCTGGCCTTCGACGAGGTCAAGACGGGCGTGACCGCCGCCCCCGGCGGGGCGATCGAGCGCTACGGGGTCACCCCCGACATCGTCTGCCTGGCCAAGGCGATCGGCGGTGGGCTGTCCACCGCCGCCATCGGCGGCACCCAGGAGGTCATGGACCACATCACCAGCGGCCACTACGACCAGGTGGGGACCTTCAACGGCAACCCGCTGGCCATGGCCGCGGCCGCGGCCGCCCTCACCGAGGTGCTGACCCCGGACACCTACCAGCGGGTCGGCAAGCTCCAGCAGCGGATGGTCGAGGGGGTCGAGGAGGTCCTCGACCGGACCGGCCTGCCCGCCCACGTGGTCGCGGTCGGGGCCAAGGGCTGCGTCACCTTCTCCCCCACCCCGGTCCGCAACTACCGCGACTTCCTGGCCATCGACGACCGCTGGAGCCACTGCCACTGGCTCTACCAGCACAACGGCGGCGTCTTCCTGCCCCCATGGGGCAAGGCCGAGCAGTGGCTGCTGTCGGCCCAGCACACCGACGAGGACGCCGACCGGTTCGTGGCCAACTTCGCCGCCTTCGCCGACGCCGTCGGCGGAACGACGTAGGGCCCCTCGGCAGGTCTTCTGATGGGGGGTACGATGCCGGCAGCGGAGCGTGGCTGAAAGGGGTCGTCGCATGGGCGGAGGCGAGATCCGGCTGGTCGGGCTGGTCAAGCGGTTCGAGGACGTCACCGCCGTGGACGGCATCGACCTGGACGTGCCCGGGGGCGAGTTCTTCGCCCTGCTCGGCCCCTCGGGCTGCGGCAAGACGACCACCCTGCGGCTGGTCGCCGGGTTCGAGCAGCCCACCGACGGGCGCATCCTGCTCGACGGGGTCGACATGGCCCGCACCCCGCCCCACAAGCGCAAGGTCAACACCGTCTTCCAGAGCTACGCGCTGTTCCCGTTCCTCAGCGTGGCCGACAACGTCGCCTTCGGGCTGCGCTTCCAGGACGTGGACAAGGCCGAGGCCAGGCGGCGGGTCGCCGAGGCGCTGGCCCTGGTCCAGCTCCAGGGCCTGGAGCGGCGGCGGCCGGCCCAGCTGTCGGGCGGCCAGCAGCAGCGGGTCGCGCTGGCCAGGGCGCTGGTCCTCAACCCGTCGGTGCTGCTGCTGGACGAGCCGCTGGGCGCGCTGGACGCCAAGCTGCGCAAGACCCTCCAGGTCGAGCTGAAGGCGCTCCAGGAGGCGGTCGGGATCACCTTCGTGTACGTGACCCACGACCAGGAGGAGGCCCTCACCATGTCGGACCGCCTGGCCGTGATGGCCGGCGGCCGCATCGAGCAGGTCGGCCCCCCGACCGAGCTGTACGAGGCGCCGGCCACCACCTATGTGGCCGGGTTCCTGGGGGTGGCGAACCTGTTCTCGGCCACGGCCGCGCTGTCCGACGGCGGTGGCCGCTGCCGGCTGCGGCTGGGCGAGTTCGAGCTGGAGGCGGCCGGCGGCGACACCGCCGCCACCGGCGAGGTCCGGGTGGTCATCCGGCCCGAGCGGGTGCGGCTGGAGGAGTACGGGTCGACCGGCCCCAACCGGGTCCCCGGCATGGTCGAACGGCTGGTCTACCAGGGCCCGGCCACCCAGCTGGTGATCCGCCTGGCCAACGGCGAGTCGCTCCAGGCCCTGGTCCAGAACCAGGGCCAGCCCCTCTCCTGGAGCCAGGGCACGGCCATCGCCGTCCACCTGCCCGCCGACGCCCTCCGGGTCCTCGCGGAGTCACCCGCCTAGGTCCTCTGGACGCTGGGGCTGTGGACGGCGGGTCGCACCCCACCCGCTACCCGGCTACCCTCCCATCAGGGGCCCTGCGAGCGGGGGCCTTGCGCCGGAGTGGGTGGGTGACGGCCGCCCGGTCCTCCCGGGTCCAGGAGAAGCCGAGCTCCCGGGAGCAGGTGTCCATGCACAGGTCGAACATGCGCTCGCGGTCCACCTCCGGGTCCTGGAGCACGACCAGGATGGCCAGCCCGTCGATCAGGGCCGCCAGCCGCAGGGCGAACGTCTCGGCGTCGACCCGGGCGAACTCGCCCGCCGCCTGACCCTCGCGCACGATCTCGGTGATGGTGGTCCGCCAGCGCCGGTCCAGGGCCTGGCGGTCCCTGGCCACGTCGGGGTCGCGCGGCGCCCTGGCCCACAGGTCCAGCCACAGCACCCACTCGTCGAAGTCGTCCTCGGCCTCCCCCACCGAGCACGAGCAGCGCACCAGCTCCACCAGCCGGTCGCGGGCGCTGGTCATCTCGGCCACCGCGTCGGCGGTCTGGGCGTAGAACTGCTCGTCGGCGAAGGACAGCGCCTCGGCGAGCAGGATGTCCTTCTTGCCGAAGTAGTAGATGACCAGGGCCGGGCTGGTGCCGGCCTGGTCGGCCACGTCCTTGATGCCGGTGTCGCAGAGGCCTTTCTCGGCGATCACCTGCACGGCCGCCTTGAGGATCTGCCGCCGCCGTGCGTCGGAAAGCTTGCGTCGTGGGCTCATGCCTGCTCCAAGGATGTCGGCGTCGCGGTGCAGTATGGCCGTTCGGGCTTGTCGGGTGCTCCCCCACATCTTAGACTGAACGTTCAGTCAAAGAAAGGGTTGGGTCCGGGGACCCAAGGGGTGCCCCGGTCGATCGGGCCTGGAGGCGCAATGTCGACCTGGGATGCGATCGTCATCGGGGGCGGCCACAACGGGCTGGTGGCGGGCGCCTACCTGGCCAGGGCGGGGGCCCGGGTCGTCGTCCTGGAGGCCAGGTCCAAGGTCGGGGGCGCGGCCGCCACCGACGCCCCCTGGCCCGAGGCGCCCGAGATCAAGGTGACCCGGCTGTCGTACGTGATGAGCCTGATGCCGCCCCGGATCGTCCGCGAGCTCGACCTGGAGCGCCACGGCTACAAGCTGTTCCCCATGGGCCCGGCCTACCAGGCCTGGCCGGACGGCCGTTCGCTGACCATCTACGACGACGACGCCCGCCGCAACCACGAGCAGATCTCCAAGTTCTCCAAGAGGGACGCCGACGCCATGCCCCGCTGGGACGCCTGGCTGGAGGGCCTGGCGGCGGTGCTGGGGCCGCTGCTCACCCAGACCCCGCCCCGGATCGGCTCGCGCCGGCCCTCGGACCTGGCCGACCTGCTCCGGCTGGCCTGGCGCTACCGGGGCCTCGACGTGCGCACCGTCGGCGACGTGACCCGGCTGATGACCATGAGCGTCAGCGACCTGCTGGACGACTGGTTCGAGTCCGAGCAGGTCAAGGCGAGCCTGGCCATCAACGGGGTGATCGGCACCTGGGCCGGGCCCGACTCGCCGGGCACCGCCTATGTGATGGCCCACCACTCCATCGGCGACGTCGGCGACGGGCACCTGGGGAGCTGGGGCTTCCCCGAGGGCGGCATGGGGGCGGTCTCGGACGCCATCCACCGCTCGGCGCTGTCCCTCGGCGCGACCGTCCGGACCGGCGCCCGGGTCGAGCGGGTGCTGGTCTCGGGGGGCCGGGCCACCGGGGTGGCGCTGGCCGGCGGCGAGGAGCTCCGCGCCCCGGTGGTGGTCACCGCCATCCACCCCAGGACCACCTTCCTGGAGCAGGTCGACCGGGCCGAGCTGCCGGCCGACTTCGTGACCGACATCCAGCGCTGGAAGTCGCGCAGCGGCGTGGTCAAGATCAACCTGGCCCTGGCCGAGCTGCCCGACTTCACCGCCGACCCCGGCACCGAGGTCGGCGAGCACCACACCGGCGTCGGTCGAGATGGCCCTGTCGGTCGACTACATCGAGCAGGCGTTCCAGGACGCCAAGCGGGGCCGGGGGGCGGCCCGGCCGTTCTCGGACGGCTGCATCCCCACGGTGTTCGACAAGACCCTGGCCCCCGAGGGCATCCACGTCATGTCGCTGTTCACCCAGTGGTGCCCGCACGAGTGGTCCGAGGCCCCCCACACCGACGAGCTGGAGGCCTACGCCGACCGGATGGTCGACTGCTACGCGGAGCTGGCCCCCAACCTCAAGGGCGCCATCCTGCACCGCGAGGTCATCGGGCCCTGGCAGATGGAGCAGGAGTGGGGCCTGGTCGGGGGCAACATCTTCCACGGCGAGCTCTCGGCCGACCAGCTGTTCCACATGCGCCCGGCCCCCGGCTACGCCGACTACCGCAGCCCGATCGCCGGCCTCTACCAGGCCAGCTCGGCCACCCACGGCGGCGGCGGGGTCTGCGGCATCCCCGGCTGGCAGGCCGTCCAGGCCATCCTGGCCGACCGCAGGCGGGCCAAGCGCCGCCGGTGAGCGGGGAGGACCCGGTGGGCCGCCTGGCGCCGCTCGCCGCGGCCCCCGGGCGTCCCGGCGGCCGCCTCCCGCTCACGGCCCTGCTCGAGCCCCGGTCGGTGGCGGTGGTGGGGGCCAGCGCCCGGCCCGGGTCGTTCGGGGACACCCTGGTCGCCCAGCTGCTCGGTGGCGGGTTCCGGGGACCGGTCCACCTGGTCAACCCCCGCTACCGGGAGGTGGCCGGGCTCCCCTGCCTCCCCTCCCTGGCCGACCTGCCCGGCCCGGTCGACCTGGCCGTGCTGGCGGTTCCCAACGCCGCCCTCGAGGCTCAGCTCCAGGCGGCGGCCGCCCACGGGGTCCCGGCGGCGGTGATCTTCGCCAGCTGCGTGGAGGCGGAGGGGGATGCATCGGGGGGGCAGGCGCCCCGACCGACGCTGGCCGAGCGGCTGCGGGGGATCGCGGCCGGGGCCGGGATGGCGGTCTGCGGCGGCAACGGCATGGGGTTCTTCAACCTCGAGCACAGCTTGAGGGTTTGTGGCTACCCCGAGCCGTCCGACCTGGCCGCCGGCCCGGTCGCGGTGGTCAGCCACTCCGGGTCGGTGTTCTCGGCCCTGCTCCACAACCAGCGCGACCTCCGCTTCAACCTGGTCGTCTCGGCCGGCAACGAGCTCGTCACCACCGCCGCCGCCTACCTCGACCATGCCCTCGAGCTGCCCAGCACCCGGGTGGCGGCCCTGTTCCTGGAGACGGTGCGGGAGCCGGCCGCCTTCCGGGCCGCGCTGGCCAAGGCGGCCGACCGGGCCATCCCGGTGGTCGCCCTCAAGGTCGGGCGCGGCCAGGCGGCCCGGGCGATGGTGGCCGCCCACTCCGGCGCCCTGGCCGGCGACGACGGCGCCTACCAGGCCCTGTTCGACGCCTTCGGGGTCGCCCAGGTGGCCACCCTCGACGAGCTGGCCGACACCTGCGAGCTGCTGGCCGGGCGCCGGGCCCACCCCGGCGGGCTGGCCGCCATCCACGACTCGGGGGGCGAACGGGCCCACCTGCTCGACCTGGCCGAGCAGCTCCGGGTGCCGCTGGCCGGCATCTCCGAGGCGACCCGGGAGCGGCTGGCGGCGGTGCTGGAGCCGGGCCTGCCCGCCACCAACCCGCTGGACGCCTGGGGCACCGGCAACGACGCCGACCAGATCTTCGCCACCTGCATCCAGGCCCTCCTCGACGACCCCGCCACCGCCGCCCTGGCCCTGAACCTCGACCTGACCACCGAGCCGACCCCCGAGACCAGCTACACCGGCCTGGCCATCGACGCCGCCGCCACCACCGCCAAGCCCGTGGCCGTGGTCGCCACCCTCACCTCCGCCGCCGACCCCATCCAGGCCGCCACCCTCCGCGCCGCCGGGGTCCCCGTCCTCGAAGGCACCGCCTCCGGCCTGACCGCCCTGCGCCACCTCCTCGCCTACCGCGACTTTCTCGCCCGCCGGCCGCCAGGGGGGACTGTGGACAACCCCGGGCACCCCACCGCCGGGTCGGCTACGCTCCCCCACCGGGGGTCCGAGCCCGGAGCCGGGTCGCTGGAGGCTGCCCGGGTCGGGTTCGATCGCGAGCGGGCGCGGTGGTGGAGGCGGCTGGGCGAGCCTGACCGGCCGCTGGACGAGGCCGAGGGCCTGGCCATGCTGGGCGACTGGGGGGTGCCGGTGGTGGCGGCCGAGGTGGCGGCCAGCCTGGAGGAGGCGCTGGCGGCGGCGGGGCGGGTCGGGTGGCCGGTGGCGCTGAAGACGGCCGCGCCCGGGGTCGCCCACAAGTCGGACGTGGGCGGGGTGGTGCTGGGCGTGGACGGGCCCGACCGGCTGGCCGCCGCCTACGCCGACCTGGCCGCCCGGCTTGGGCCGCGGGTGCTGGTCGCCGCCATGGCCGGCCCGGGGGTGGAGCTGGCCCTCGGGGTGGTGGTCGACCCGCAGTTCGGGCCCCTGGTGATGGTGGCCGCCGGCGGGGTGCTGGTCGAGGTCCTGCGCGACCGCCGCTTCGCCCTCCCCCCCGTCGACCGCCGCCAGGCCATGGCCATGCTCGACCGGCTCGCCGTCCGGCCCCTGCTCGACGGCGTCCGCGGCGCCCCCCCGGCCGACCTGGACGCGGTCGCCGACGCGGTCGCCAACCTCTCGGTCCTGGCCCTCGACCTCGGCGACCGGCTCGCCGCCGTGGACGTCAACCCGCTGGTCGCCGGCCCGGCCGGCTGCGCCGCCGTCGACGCCCTGGTGGTCGCCGGGGCCGGCGAGGCCGGGGAGCCGAGGTCCGCCGCCGGGGGCCGGTCGGCCTGAGCACGGCGGCCGCGGCTACCTCAGCGCCGGTTCAGGCCGAACCAGGGGCCGGTGGCGAGGTCGTCGGTGAAGATCTGGCGGTCCTCGTCGTCGGCGACGGTGGCGCCGGCGGCGGTGGCCCGCGAGTGCCAGGCGGCGGACTGGTCGAGGTCGCCGGCGCAGGCCAGCGCCCGGGCCATCGCCTCGGCGGCGTAGGCGTGGTCGAAGTCGGCCACGCCCGGCTCGCCGTCGGCGAGCTCAAGGCAGCGGCGGGCATGGTGCAGGGCCGGTTCGGGCCGGCCCAGGACGGCGTAGACATGGGAGACCAGCCACTCGCCCCGGGTCTCCGGCGGGCCGCCGACCTCGCGCCAGTGGTACTGGGAGGCATGGGCGGCGTCGACCATCCGGGCATCGTCCTCCGGGTCCGGCCGGGCCTGGCCAGCAGCCGCCAGACCAGGCCGTTCAGCGACCGGGCGAACCACCGGTGGTGGACGCCCATGGCCGCGCCCGCGAAGGCGTCCAGCACCCGCGGCCAGCCGTCCTCGTAGCCGGCCCGGACCTGGCCGCCCTGGTCGCCGAGGCGTTCCCATCCCCGGTGCTCCAGCTCGACCCGGGTGCGCTCGGGGTCGACCGCGGTGAAGCGGACCTCCACCGCGGTCGGGGCCGGCCGCTCCGGGCTGGGCGACCAGGCCACCAGCACCCGCGCCGGAGGCTCCCAGGCCAGCACCTGCCCCCAGTCCGCCTCGCCGCCGCCGACCCACCGCTCGTACAGCCGCCCCCCGGCCCGTCCCTCCAGCACCACCGCCTCGACCCGGCCCGGCTCGACCGAGTAGGCCGCCACCGGCCACCAGTCGCCGATCCCGGCGGTGAACACCCCGAACGCCTCCTCGACGCCCGACCGCACCTCGACCGCGACCACCACCGCCCCGCCCGGCTCCCCCATCACTCCCCTCCTCCGCGTGCGACGCCCTTCACCGCCAGGTGGCTGGCTTGGCCGCCCCGGAGGGGAGCGTAGCCGACCGGAGGGTGAGGTGCGCGCGGGTTTCCACAGCCCCAACCGTGGTGCTGGCCGTCCGGTGTGCCCGGTCCTGCGGGCGGGGGGCGACCTGACATACTGGCGCGCGTCATGGGAGCGAGCGCCGACCGCCGGCTGGTCGCGGGCCGCTATGTCCTCGGGGGGCCGCTGGGCCGGGGCGGGATGGGCACGGTGTGGCGGGCCGACGACGTCCTGCTCGGCCGGGCGGTGGCGGTGAAGGAGGTCGAGCTGCCGGTCGGGCCGCCTGGGGCCGACCGGGTCGCGTTGCGTGAGCGGGCGCTGCGCGAGGCCAGGGCCGCGGCCCGGCTCAACCACCCGGGGGTCGTCACCCTTCACGACGTGGTCGAGGCCGACGACCGGCTGTTCCTGGTCATGGAGCTGGTCGAGGCCCCGACCCTGCGCGACCTGGTGGACGGGTCGGGGCCGGTGGGGCGGGCGGCGGCGGCGCGGGTCGGGCTGGAGCTGGTGGACGCGCTGGACGCGGCCCACCGGGCCGGGATCGTCCACCACGACGTCAAGCCGGCGAACGTCATGGTCACCGCCGACGGCCGGACCAAGCTGGCCGACTTCGGCATCGCCTCGCTCCAGGACGACACCCAGCGGACCCTCACCGGGGTCGCCGCGGCGGGACGGGAGGCCGACCGGACCATGACGGCCGCCTTCGGGTCGCTGCCGTACGTGGCCCCCGAACAGGCCAGCGGCCAGCGGGCCGGGCCGGCCGCCGACCTGTGGGCGCTGGGGGCGACGCTGTGGTTCGCGGTCGAGGGCTCGGCCCCGTTCGAGCGGGGCGGGCCGGCCGCCACCCTCGGCGCCATCCTCCACGACCCGCCCGGCCGCCCGACCCGGGCCGGGCCGCTCGAACCGGTCCTGCTCGCCCTGCTGGTCAAGGACCCGGCCCGCCGCCCTCCGGCGGCGGTCCTCCGCCGCATGCTGGAACCACTGGCCCGCGCCACCCCCGACCCGACCACCGCCCCGGCCAGCCCGACCACCCCGATCCCGCCCGGACCGAACCGCCCGACGCCGCTCCCGACCCGGCCCATGGCCGGGACCGCCCACCTGCCCGCCGAACCCTGGGGCGCCGACCGAGGTCATGGCCGCCCCCGCTCCCCCGCCCGGCTGGGGGGAGCCACGACCGGCGGCGCGCCCCCGGCGGCGTGGCCGCGAGCAGCTCCCTGGCTGGACCGCTCCCCCGCGGCGGCGGCGCTGGGGGCGGCGGCTGCTGGTGGCCGCCGGGGTGCTGGCGCTGCTGGCGGTGGCCAGCAACCTCGGGGAGGCCGACCGGCGGGGCGGCGCGGGTCCGGCCGGGCTGGGCGACCCGGTCCGGGACGGCCAGTTCGAGTTCGTGGTCGGCTCGGTGGACTGCGGGGCCCGGTCGGTCGGCGAAGGCTTCGGGCGCAAGCAGGCGCTGGAGCAGTTCTGCCTGGTGGAGCTGGAGGTCGAGAACACCGGCACCGAGGGCCGCACCTTCGGGGGCGGGCAGCAGTTCCTGTTCGACGGCGCCGGCAACCGCCACGACCCGGACCTGGACGCGACCGTGCGCCACGGCGACGGCCGGCTGGTCTCCACCCACCTCAACCCGGGCCAGCGGCTGGCGGGCACGCTGGTCTACGACGTCCCCGACGAGATCGACCCTGGCCCGGGTCGAGCTCCACGACGCCGCCCTCAGCGGCGGCGCCAGCGTCGCCCTGGACTGACCGGGCCGCGCGACCCTAGGAACGCGACTCGCGGCCGGCGGTGACCACGGCCACGGCCAAGGCGACCGCGAACAGGTCCTCCAGGGCGCCGAGCAGGGGCCCGGGGAGCTGGGTGCGCTCGGCCGCGAACGCCCGCGCCCTGGTGCCGGCGAAGGCGCCGGCACCAGCCCCGGCCGCGCCGAGGAGGGCGCCGAGGGGGCGGGGCTGACCGGCGTCGTAGTTGACGGCCGCCCCGATGGTGGCGCCGGTGGCCAGCCGCTGGCCGAACGGGCCCCAGGTCGTCCGGGCCGGGGTCGCCGGCAGCTTGTCGGCGACCACCTCGCCGGCGGCGGCCACCAGCGCGGCCCGCATCGCCTCCGGCGAGGCGAAGCGGCGGGCCAGCCGCCCCGCACCCGGGTCGAAGCGGCCCTGCTGGGCCTCGACCGCCAGCAGGGCGACCGGGATCTGGGAGCGGATCCCGGCGACGAACCCGAGCAGCACCGCCCGGGCGGGTGGGGGCAGGGGCGGCAGCAGGGAGGGGACCCGGTCCACGGCGGCTCCTTCGGTTCGGGGAGGTGCATGATGCTAGCCGCAATGGCCACGATCGAGCCGCCCGAAACCGACCAGGTCCGCCGGCTGCTGCGCCGGCGCCCGCCGGCGGCCGCCCTGCGCTGGGCGGCGGCCGCCTTCGGTCCCGGGAGCCGGGTGGTGGCGGTGCGGCCGCTGTCCTCGGCCTGGCTGGCCAACCACGCCGTCGACGTGGCCGACGCGGCCGGGGCCGTCCACCGGGTGGTCCTGCGCCGCTGGGCCCGGCCCGGCTGGGACTTCGAGGACGCCGGACTTCACCGCCGCCCGCGAGGCGGCCATCCTGGAGCTGCTCGCCCCCACCCCGGTGCCGGCGCCGGCGCTGGTCGCGGCCGACCCCGGCGCCGCCGTCTGCGACGTGCCCGCCCTGCTGCTCGGCCGCCTTCCCGGCGGCCCTCCCGACCTCGGGGCCGACCCCGGCCGCCTGCTCGAGGGCCTGGCCGAGGCCCTCCCGCCCATCCACGCCGTCGCCGGGCCCGGCGCCCGGGTGGTGCCCGCCTACCGCCGCTTCTACGAGCCCGGGCGGCTGGCCCCGCCGGCCTGGTCGGCCCGGCCCGGGCTGTGGCGGCGGGCGTTCGAGGTGGCCGCCGGGCCGCCGCCGGACGACCACGCCTGCTTCATCCACCGCGACTACCACCCGGCCAACACCCTGTGGGCGGACGGCCGCCTGGTCGGGGTGGTCGACTGGACCGGCGGGTCGTGGGGGCCGCCCTCGGTCGACCTCGGCCACATGCGGCTCAACCTCGCCTGGGACCTCGGGCTGGAGGCCGCCGACCGGTTCCTGGCCGCCCACCGGGCCCTGACCGGCTTCGACCACCACCCGTACTGGGACGTGGCCTCGGCGGTCGACTGCGTCCCCGAGCTGCACACGCCTGGACCTCCTGAGCCCTGGCTCCAGCGGATGGAGGACCTGGTCGCGGCCGCCCTGGCCCGCCTGGGCGGCTAGGCCGGGGCCCCGCGCGCCCTCTTCCACCTCCCGGCCGCCTCGCCTGCGTGCTCCTATTCCCGCGAGGAGCGGAGCAACAGCCGCTCCCGTACAGTGGGGCGGATGACCGATACGGGACGAATCAGGGTGGCGATCGCCTGCCAGGGCGGCGGCAGCCACACCGCCTTCACCGCCGGGGTGCTCAAGCGCCTGCTCGGCGCCGAGGAGCTGGCCGGGTTCGAGGTCGTCGGCCTGAGCGGCACCTCCGGCGGGGCGGTCTGCGCCCTGCTCGCCTGGTCGGCCCTGCTCGACGGCGACCCGGCGGCCGCCGGCAAGCTGCTGGAGGACTTCTGGGCCGACAACTCGGCCACCACCCCGCTGGAGCAGCTGGTCAACGCCTGGGTCCTGTGGGCGGCCAGGCTGGAGAACCTGGTCGTCCTGCCGGCCGTCAGCCCGTACGACACCCCCACGTCGCTGGCCGCGCTGGCCGACTTCCGCCGGATGCTGGAACGGCGGGTCGACTTCGGCCGCTTCGCCGTCCAGGCCGACGGCTCGGAGCCGATGCTGCTGGTCGGGGCCGTCGACGTGCTCTCCGGGGAGTTCAAGGCGTTCAACAGCCGGCGCGAGGCGATCACCGCCGACATGATCCTGGCCTCGGCGGCCATCCCCAACCTGTTCCGCTCGGTCAAGGTCGACGGCGGCACCTACTGGGACGGCCTGTTCTCCCAGAACCCGCCGGTGCGGGAGCTGGTCGACACCCGCCCGGACGAGCTGTGGGTGATCCAGATCAACCCCAAGCGGTGGGACGGCGAGCCGAGGACGATGGTCGAGATCGCCGACCGGCGCAACGAGCTCGCCGGCAACCTCTCGCTCCACCAGGAGCTCGGGTTCATCGAGAAGATCGACCAGCTGCTGGAGGAGGGCCGGCTGGCCGCCGACGGCCGGTACAAGCAGATCGTGGTGCGGCTGATCGAGCTGTCGCGGCCGCGGCTGTCGCGGTCGCTCGGCACCGCCTCCAAGCTCAACCGCGACCCCGGCTTCCTCCGCGAGCTGATCGCCCACGGCGAGGCCAGGGCCGCGGAGTTCCTGGCCGCGCTGGCCTTCGAGGGCGCCTGGCGGCGCCGCGACCCCGAGGCGGTGCTGGCCTGCTTCGCCGACGACGCCGAGCTGGTCTCGGCACCGCCGTTCCCCGACCGGGGCAGCCTCCGCGGCCGGCGGCGGATCGGCCGGTTCGTGCGCGAGCACCTGACCGCCGACCTGCACGTCGACCCGACCCGCAAGCAGGTGGCCCGCGACCGGGTCACCTGGACGGTGCGGGCCCACCGGGACGGCCCGGCGCGCGCCGGTCAGGGGCCGTGCCGAGGCGGAGCTCCGGGCCGGCCAGATCACCGCCCTGCGGCTGGGCGGCTGATCAGGCGGAGGCGTCCTCGGCGTCGAAGCGGAACACCTCGTAGGCGCGGCCGATCACCGGGGCGGCGACGTTGCGGACCGGCACCCCGCCGGGGGTGATGCCGTCGCGGCTGCCCCGGTGGGCGTGGCCGTGCAGGACCAGGTCGGCCCCGACCCGGTCGACCGCCTCGGCGAGCAGGTAGCTGCCGAGGAAGGCGTGGATCTCGCGCGGCTCCCCGGCCAGGGTCTCGGCCACCGGCGAGTAGTGGAGCAGGACGATCCTCCGGTCGGTGCGCAGCCCGCCAAGGGCCCGTTCCAGGCGGCCGGCCAGGGCCTTGGTGTGGCCGACGAACGCCTTCATCTCCGGCTCGCCGAAGTCGCTGGCGCTGGCCCCGGCGAAGCCGCCGCCAAAGCCCTTGCTGCCGGCGATCCCGACCCGGCGGCCGCCGATCTCCAGCACCACCGCGTCGCCCTCCAGGACCCGGATCCCCGCCTGCTCCAGGACCTCGGTGACCCCGTCCTGCTCGTCGGAGTGGTAGTCGTGGTTGCCGAGCACCGCGATGGTGGGGATCCGCACCCCGCGCAGCTCCTCGGCCAGGACCTTGGCCTCCTCGGGCCGGCCCCGGTGGGTGAGGTCGCCGGCCAGCAGGAACACGTCGGCGTGGTCGGCCAGCCCGGCCAGGCGGGGGGCCAGCCGGCCGGCCGAGTCGATCCCGACGTGGACGTCGCCCACGGCCGCGACCCGGATCACGGCAGCGTCTCCACGAACGGCTCGGCCTCCTCGTCCTCGACCGCGGTCAGGTTGCGGACCTCGCGGCCGGGCAGGGCCCTGGCCACGACCTCGCCGACGGCGGCCTGCCGTTCGGGGGTGGCCACGGTGCCGGTGACGATCGCCTCGCGGCCGTCGAGGTTGACGTCGAGCTCCAGCTCGGCGGTGCGGGGGTCGGCGGCCAGGGCCTCGCCGGCGTGGGCGACCAGGTACTCGTCGGGCACTCCGGCGCCCGCCTCCTGCTCGCGGGCCTGCTCCAGCAGCGCCTCGATCACCCAGTCGGGCACCCGCAGGCCGTCGGTCTGGGCGTACAGCAGCAGGCTGGCCACCCGGCGCGGCCCCGGGGCGGCCCGCCGCAGCAGGTAGGGCCAGTCGAGCTCGCCCGTCTCGACCAGGGCGAGGGCGTCGAACCAGTGCCGCTGGCGGTGCTCGCGGTGGACGATCGCCTTGATCACCAGCAGGTCCTCGGGGCCGAGGACGTTGAGCCGGAGGTTCCCGAAGCTGCCCTGGCGGACCCGCGAGAGCATCTCGTCGTCGAGCACGATCCCGCCGGTGCTCTCGAAGATCAGGTCGACCAGGACGCCGTCCCGGGTCGCCTTGTAGAGCCAGGTCTGGTCGGTCTCCTCGGTCTGGTAGCCGGCGTCGGCGAACGCGGCCAGCATGGTCCGGGCGTCCTGGGGACGCACGCACAGGTCGATGTCGTGGGTCCAGCGGGTCCGCCCGAGCGCGGTCGAGGCGATCCCGCCCATGAAGGCATGGGGCAGGCCGGTGGCGCCGGCCACCCGGATGGCGTCGCCGAGCACGGCCAGGAAGGTCGCCTCGTCGACCTCGGGCAGGGTCCCGGTCCACTCCCGCTCGTGCGGGTGGTTCTGGTCGTCCATGTCCTGGCTGTTCCACGTGCGGCTCCGGCCGAAACGCCCGGTGGGCCACGGGTGGCGGCCGCGGCCGGCTCATGCCACCGTTGCCGCGTCGTGACTCCTCCACCGCCCGAAGGCGGCGGCTTCTCGCTAGGCCGCCGTGGCGGCATCGCGACGGACAAGCCCTGTCCGCAACACGTTGAGCGCGCCCACTACGTCGGCGTGCGCCTCGTGGGCGCACCGGACGCACTGGAACTTGGCCTGGGTGACGCGGTTCTCCGCCACCGCGTAACCACAGGCGGGGCAGGTGATGGAGGTGTTGCGGGGGTCGACTGCGATCAACTCCCGGTCGGCGCTTTCAGCCTTACTCGCGAGGATGCGCAGGAACACCCCCCAACCCGCGTCAAGAATCGACCGGTTCAGGCTGGACTTCCTACAAACGTTACGGCCCGGCTCGGCCATGGTGCCGCGCGCCGACCGAGACATGTTCCCGATCCGTAGCGCTTCGTGGCAGATCACGTCGTGCCGACGCACCAGGTCAAGCGCGACCTTGTGCGCGTGGTCAAGCCGCTGGCGGCGCACCTTGCAGTGCAGTCGAGCAACTTGAGCATGTGCCCTCTGACGCCGAGTACTGCCCCGCCTACACCGGGAGAGAGCCCGCTGTGCGGCGGCAACCCTGTTGGCGCTGTGTGCGAGGTGGCGAGGGTTGGGAACGTGCACGCCATCGGAGGTAGTCAGGAACGACTTCACGCCGAGGTCGATGCCGACCACTGAACCGGTGCGCTCCAGCGGTTCAGTGGGAACGTCGTCGCAGGAGAGCAGCACGTACCAGCGCTGGTTATCTCGTTTGACCGAGATTGTCTTAACCCGACCGCGCACCTCACGGTGCTGGTGGACTCGGATGTGCCCCACGCCTTGCAGGTACAACCGATGCTCGCCGACGGTCGAGTCCCACCGGCAGCCATCCCGATCCGAGGGCCACTCCACGGTGTCGAACCAGCCCGCTCCCTTGAACCGTGGGAATCCCGGAGTCCGCCCGGCTTGGACACGTCGGAAGAACGCGTCAAACGCCCGACCTAGCCGACGGAGGGTGGCTTGCTGGGAGGAGAACGACCAGCGGCCCTGTCCGTCCGGATCGGCTCGGCGGATGTCGCGAAGCTGAGCGGACTGCTCGCCGTAGCGCACCGAGACCTGACGCATCCGCCAAGCATCGCGCCGCTCCTGCAGGGCGGCGTTGTACAGCTCTCGGTGGTCATCGAGCATCGCGGCCAGCGCGGCCGACTGGCGGGCGGTCGGCCGCAGCAGGTATCTGAATGTACGTCTCATCGCGTCCGCTAGGAGTATGCACCTACGCTCGGACAGTGAGGGGAGGGAGCGCGGATTCCCATCGCTCGAGTTGACGATGCCTTCGCGCGAGTCTAGATGGAGACCCTTGAGCTGCTGATCGGCCTGCTCGCCGCCGTCGCGGTGGTGGTCAGGCTGGCCGGGCGCACCGCCATCCCCGAGCCGGTGCTGCTGCTGCTGGCCGGGCTGGCCGTCGCCCTGATCCCGGGGCTGCCCGAGGTCGAGCTCGACCCGGAGCTGACCCTGGCCCTGTTCCTGCCGCCGCTGCTGTACTGGGCGGCGCTGCACATCGACCTCCGGCAGCTCCGCGCCAACCTGCGGCCGATCGGTCTGCTGGCGGTGGGGCTGGTGCTGGTCACCACGGCCGCGGTGGCGCTGCTGGCCCACTCGGTGCTCGGGATGCCGTGGGCGGTGGCGGTGGTGCTGGGGGCGATCGTGTCCCCGCCCGACCCGGTGGCCGCGACGGCGGTCGCGGGCCGCCTCGGGCTCCCCCGGCGGATGGTCTCCATCCTGGAGGGCGAGGGGCTGCTCAACGACGCCACCGCGCTGGTGCTGTACCGGGTGGCGGTGGCCGCGGCCGTGTCCGGCACCTTCTCGATCGGCGAGGCCGGGGTCGAGCTGGCCGTCTCGGCCGTCGGGGGGACGGCGGTCGGGCTGGCCGTCGGCTTCATCGGCAGCCGCGTCCTTCGCCGCGTGTCCGAGGCGCCGGTCGAGAACACGGTCAAGCTGCTGCTGCCGTACGTGGCCTGGCTGGCCGCCGAGCGGCTGCACGCCTCCGGGGTGCTGGCCGTGCTGGCCTGCGGGCTGCTGATGGCCCGCCACTGGAGCTCGATCTCGTCGGGGGCCCGGCTCCAGGCCCGCCAGCTCTGGGACTGGCTGGTGTTCGTCCTGGAGGGGCTGTCGTTCGTGCTCGTCGGCGTCCAGCTGCGCACCGTGGTCGACGGGATCGAGGGGCGCTCCCTGGCCGACCTGGCGCTGGCCGCCGCCGCCGTCAACCTGGTGGTCATCGCCGTGCGGATGGTCCTGGTGTTCCCGGCGAGCTGGCTGCCGCGCCTGTCGGCCAGGCTGCGGGAGCGCGACCCGTACCCGGGCTGGCGGTACCTCACGGTGATCGGCTGGGCGGGCATGCGCGGGGTGGTCACCCTGGCCCTCGCCCTGGCCATCCCGACCGAGGTCGAGGGGGGCGGGCCGTTCCCGGACCGCAACCTGGTGGTGTTCCTGGCCTTCTCGGTGATCGTGGTCTCCCTGGTCGGGGAGGGCCTGACGCTGCCGCTGCTGATCCGCCGGCTGGGGCTGACGGCCGACGACGACGGCCCGGCCGGTGACGGGCGCCAGGCCCTGGCGCGGCTGTCCGAGGTCGCCCTCGACCACCTGGACGCGGTCGACCCCGAGATCGACGGGGTCCCGGCCGAGCTGGTCGAGCGGCTCCGCGAGCGCTACCGGACCCGCCTGGCCCACCTGGGCCGGCAGGGCGAGGACGGCCAGCCCGACGACACCCGGGCCTACGCCGACCTGGTGTCCGACCTGCTGGGAGCCCAGCGGGAGGAGCTGCGCCGCCTGCGCGAGCGCGGTGGCGTCACCCCCGAGGTGGCCCGCCGCCTGGCCCACGACCTGGACGTGGAGGAGGCCCGCCTGGAGCGCGAGCGCCCCGGCTGATTCCGGCCCCCGCCTCGCCGTGTGGGCCGCAGGCATGGGGGCCGGTGTCGGCGCGGTGGTGCCAGCCGCGGGCGGTGCGGGTCAGCTCGCGGAAGCCGAGGCGGCCCAGCAGCCCCAGGAGGTCCTGCTCCTCGGGCCAGGCGTACTCGAGCAGGCGCTCCACCCGGGCCAGGCGCAGCCAGTCCGCCGCCTGCCCGACCAGCCAGGTGGCGACGCCGCGCCGCCGGTAGGCCTCGACCACGTGCAGGTTGCCGACGTCCGCCCAGCCGCCCAGGTGGGCCAGGCGCCCGCCCTCGGCCAGGTTGGTCTCGACCTCGATGAACCCGATCAGCCTCGTCGCCGACGCGGGCCGACAGCCGGGTGCCGACCGCCCCGACCGACCGCGCCACCCGGTGCCCGGGCACCGGCGGCGCGGACGGCCGAGGAAGCTCGTCCACCCTGGCCAGCAGCACGATCTCGACATGGCCGTCGTGGACGAACCCGCTCCGCTGGTACAGCTCGCGCACGTGCGGCCACTGCTCGGGCACGCCGTACACGCCGGGGGCGGGCAGGGCGCCGTCGGCGTGCCGATGCTCCACCCCCCAGGACCCCAGCCGGACCAGGCAGGCGTCCATGAGGGAGCCGGCCGCCTCCGCCGAGTCGGGCCAGTGCGTCGCCTCCGGCCAGTACAGCAGCCAGTTGATCTCGGCGGTGCCGCGGTAGGCCTCGCCGACCTCCTGCGCCGGCCCCGTACCGCAGCAGGTGGGCGGCGGCCACCACCCGCCCGCGCTGCTCGGCCACGAGCGTGCTCCGCTCGGCGACCCAGGGGTCGACGATGAACTCGCCGGGGTCGCGCTCCAGCTGGCTCATGACCGTGTTGACCGACACCGAGACACCGGGCACGACGGCCTGGATATGGGCGTTGACCAGCGCGGTGAGCTGTTCGCGGTCGGACCGGCGGAACGGTCGCACCTGGACCTCGGACATGGCGAACCTCCACGACGACGGCGCCGTTGGCGCGAGGGGCAGGAGGCCGCTACCGGTGCGGTACGAATCCGACACTACCAGGCGGGGGAACCGTGCGGGCCCGGCCCAGCGGTAGGTGCGCGGGTCGAGCAGGCACAGGTCGGCCCGGCCGGCCGCGAGCACGGTGTTGAGCTCGTCGGCGGTGGTGAGGTTGCCGCCGACCATGGTGGGGACGGCGGCCGAGTTGCGGACCAGGTCGCTCCAGCCGACCAGGTGGAACCGGCCGTAGTCGGGGCGGGTGGTGGCGGTGGTCTGGCCGGCGGTCACCTGGAGCAGGTCGCAGCCGTGGGCGGCCAGGGCCCGGGCGGCCTCGACGGCCTCGGCCGGCGCCAGGCCGCCGGCCGCCCAGTCGGTGACGGTCAGCGCCGCCCACAGGGGCCGGTCGGCGGGCCAGGCGGCCCGGACGGCGTCGACCACCTGGAGCGGGAAGCGCAGCCGCCCCTCCAGCGGCCCGCCGAACTGGTCGTCGCGGCGGTTGGCCAAGGGGGACAGGAAGCCGCCGAGCAGGTAGCCGTGGGCCAGGTCGAGCAGCAGCACCTGCACCCCGGCGCCGGCGGCCCGCCGCGCGGCGGCCGCGAACTCGCCGGCGACCCGTTCCAGGTCGCCGGGGTCCATCGCCGCCGGGACCGGGCTCGCCGGGGTGTAGGGGATGGCCGAGGCGGCCAGCAGCGGCCAGCCGCCGCCGGGCAGGGGTCGGTCGACCCCGTGGCGGCGGGGCCGGGTGGCGCCGCGGCGGCCGGCGTGGCCGAGCCGCAGGGCCAGGGCCGAGCCGCGCCCGGCCACCTCCGCGGCCAGCGCCGCCCACGGGCCGGCGTGGCCGTCGGCCCAGAGGCCGGGGGTGCCGGGGGTGATGCGGCCGTCGGGGGCGACCGCGACCAGTTCGGTGACCACCACCCCGGCCCCCGACCTGGCCGCCTCGGCCAGGCGCCCGGCGGCCGCCGGGGCCAGCCGGCCGTCGTCGGCGTCGTCCTCGGCGCCGACGGCCAGGGCGACCCGGTTGGCCAGGGCCACCGCCCGCTGGCCCAGCGGGGCGAACAGCGGCGGCGGGGCCACGAGCAGCTCGGGCCGGCCGGCGAAGAAGCGGTCGACGGTGGCCGCGAAGGCGGGGTCGCGCCGGGTCAGCTCCAGGTGGCCGATCCGGCCCGAGCGGGTCAGCAGGTTGCAGGCGAACTGGACGGGGTCGAAGCCGTCGTAGCGGCGGACGTTCTCGAACCAGGTGGCGCTGTCGCGGGCCGCCTCCTGGAACCGCTCGACCACCGGCTGGCGCTCCAGCTCGTAGTCGGTGAAGGCCGCCTCCAGCGAGGCCGGGTGGCGCTGGAGAGCCTGGCCGAGCGCGACCGCGTCCTCCATGGCCAGCTTGGTGCCCGACCCGATGGTGAAGTGGGCGGTGTGGGCGGCGTCGCCGAGCAGCACCACGTTGCCGTGGTGCCAGCTCTGGCAGCGGACGGTGACGAAGCTGATCCACAGCGACCGGTTGGACAGCAGCTTGTGGCCGTCCAGCTCGGGGGCGAACAGGTCCTGGCAGGCGGCGATGCTCTCGGACTCGCTGGCCTGGTCGAGCCCGGCCGCCCGCCAGGTCTCCTCGGTGCACTCCACGATGAAGGTGCTGGTGTCGGCGTCGAAGGGGTAGGCGTGGACCTGGAACATGCCGTGGTCGGTCGTGCGGAAGATGAAGGTGAAGGCGTCCAGGGGCAGGTCGGTGCCGAACCAGATGAACTTGGAGCGGTGCACGTCCAGGGTCGGGCGCAGCTGGGCCTCCAGCAGCCGCCGGGCGGTGGAGTTGACCCCGTCGGCGGCGACCACCAGGTCGCGGTCGGCGAACTCCTCCAGGTCGGGCGCCTCCCGCTGGAAGGCCAGCTCGACCCCGACCTCGCGGCAGCGCCGCTGGAGGATCTCCAGCAGCCGCTTGCGGGCGATGGCCGAGAACACGTGGCCGCCGGAGCGGACGGTCCGGCCGCCGTAGACCACGTCGATGGCGCTCCAGCGGGCGAAGGTGTCGGTGATCTCCACGTAGCTTGGGTAGTCGGCGTCGCGCAGCGCCCCCAGGGTCTCCTCGGAGAACACCACCCCCCAGCCGAAGGTGGCGTCGGGGGCGTTGCGCTCGACCACGGTGATCTCGTGGGCGGGGTCGGCCCGCTTGGCCAGCAGCGCGAAGTACAGGCCGGCGGGACCACCGCCCAGGACCCCGATCCGCATCCCGGCCTCCTCAGGCGAGCACGTCGGCCAGGCGGTCGAGCTGGGCCGGGTCGGAGACGGTGGGCAGCAGGACCAGGTGGTCGCAGCCGGCCTCCTCGTAGCCGCGGACGAAGTCCTTGACGGCCCGGCCGCTGGTGAGGTTGCCGGCGGCGATCTTCTCGGCGAAGGGGCCGGTGAAGGCGTAGTAGTCGCGCAGGTAGCCGCCGCCGGCGTCGTCGTCGCCGAGGGCGAAGTAGCCCTGGCCCCACAGCTGGGGCCGGCCCGGCCGCTCCAGGTCCCGCCAGGCCGCCCACGCCTCTGGCGGCGGCCCCGGCGAACGCCCGCGGCGGGCCGCCGCCGTGGACATAGCCGTCGGCGCTCCGGGCCATGCGGGCGAACGCCTCCCCCGACATCCCGCCGGCCAGCAGCGGCGGGCCGCCCGGCTGGACCGGCTCGGGCCCGACCTCGGCCTTCTCCCAGATCGAGCGCAGCTCGGCCAGCTGCTCGCCCAGGCGCCGGCCGCGGCCGGCCTGGTCGACCCCGAGCGCCTGGTAGTCGTCGGCCCTGGCCCCGATGGCCAGGCCCAGGGTGAGCCGGCCGCCCGACAGCAGGTCGAGGGAGGCGGCCTGCTTGGCCAGGAGCACGGTGTTGCGCAGCGGCCCGATCACCACCATGGTCACCAGCCGGACCCGGGTCGTGACCGCGGCCGCCGCCGCCAGGGCCGCGAACGGCTCGACGCTGCGGTACAGCATCCGGTCCAGCACCCCCAGGCTGGCGAACGGCCCGTCCTCGGCCCGCCTGGCCCACTCGAGCAGGCGGCGGCCGTCGGCACCCGGCGTGGTGGTTGGCAGCCCGACCCCGACCTCCATGCCCGCTCCTCCCCGGCTCTGGTTCAGATCTGGTGCGACCGAGCGGGATCATGGTACGGGTCAGGGATGCGAGTCGGGATCACCCTCCTGGTCGTGGTGGCCGTGCTGGCGGCCCCGCTGGCCCTGCTCTGGCTGTTCCAGCGCCGCCTGCTCTACTTCCCGACCCCAGGCCCGGTCCCCCCAGCCGCCTCGGTCCTCCCCGGCGCCGAGGACGTCACCTTCGAGACCACCGACGGCCTCCGCCTCGCCGGGTGGTTCGTTCCCGCCACACCAGGGGACCCGGCGGACCGGGTGGGTCGGGTGCGGCCGGCGGTGCTGGTGTGCAACGGCAATGGTGGGGACCGCTCGATGCGGGCGTCGTTGGCGGCCGCGCTGGCCCGGATGGGGCTGGCGGTGCTGCTGTTCGACTACCGGGGGTACGGGGGGAACCCGGGCCATCCCACGGAGGAGGGGCTGGCGGCCGACGCCCGGGCGGCGCTCGGGTACCTGGCGGGGCGGCCCGAGGTCGACCCGGAGCGGGTGATCTACTTCGGGGAGTCGCTGGGGGCGGCCGTGGCCCTGCGGCTGGCCACCGAGCGGCCGCCGGCGGCGCTGGTGCTGCGGTCGCCGTTCGCGTCCCTGGCCGAGGTCGGGCGGCGGCACTACCCGGTGCTGCCGGTGTCGCTGCTGCTGCGCGACCGGTACGACTCGGCCGCCCTGGCCGGGCGGCTGGACGCGCCCCTGCTGGTCGTCGCCGGCGGCCGCGACCAGATCGTCCCGGCCAGCCACAGCCGGCGCCTGTTCGAGGCCGCGCCGCAGCCCAAGCGGCTGGTCGTGCTGGACGGCGCCGACCACAACGACGACGAGCTGCTCGCCGGCCCCCGGCTCCTGGCCGAGCTGCGGACCTTCCTCGACGGCGTCGGCGGCCTGCGCGGCTGAGCCGACCAGGCGAGGTTTGCCCCGGCCGTCCCTGGGGAGGAATCGGACGAGACGGTCCCCCCATCCTGCCGTCGATGCCGAGGAGCACCCGTGCGAACGGAACTGACCAAGGCAGCGTTGACCCGCAGGCGCTTCGACCGCCGTCCCGAGGAGGTCGCGGCCGCCCGTCGCTTCGTCCGGGGTGGGCTGACCCGCGGCTCCGATGCCTGGGAGACCGCCCAGCTGCTCGTCTCCGAGACCGTGACCAGCGCCCTCGACCAGTCGGCGCCGGCCGGGGGGAGCGGCACCCTGGAGGTCGGCTACGCGCTGGTCGGCCGGCGGCTCCGGGTCGAGGTGTCCGACGACGGCGGGCCGGCGCGGCTGCGGCGGCGCATCCACGCCGTCCGGCCCATCCGCGGCCGGGGTCTCGAGCTGGTCTGCGCCCTGGCCAGCCGCTGGGGGGTGCGCGAGAGCTCGGCCGGGCGGACGATCTGGTTCGAGGTCGACCTCAGCGGCGGATGACCGCCCGGTCGAGGACGGTGTCGTCCTCGGCGACCACGGTGACGGCCAGCGCGCCGTCGTGGACCTCGACGGCGGTGAAGTGGTGGCGGACCTGGCCGGCGACCCGCTCGGGGGAGCCGGTGGCGCAGCCGTCCAGCGGGTAGAGCTGGCGCCCGCCGCCGCCGGTGACGACGTAGGTGACCCCGCCGGCGGAGACGAAGCGCTGGTAGTTGTGGTCGTGGCCGTTGAGCACCAGCGCGACCCGGTGGCGTTCGAGGACCGGCACCCAGAACCGGCCCACCTTCTCGTGGGCGTCGTGGCGGCTGCACGACCAGGCCGGGTGGTGGAACACCACCGCCCGCGGCTCCGGTCCGGGGTCGCCGAGGCGCGCCTCCAGCCAGGCCGTCTGGGCCTCGTCGACCCGGTTGGCGTCCAGGAACAGCAGCCGCAGGCCGGGAAGGGACTTCGCATAGGGGAGGTCGGGCAGGCCCAGATGGCGGAGCTGCCCGGCGCCGTGGCCGCCGGCGACGTCGTGGTTGCCCAGTGTCACCCACAGGGGCCGGCTGCGCCGCAGCTCCTGGTAGGGCTCGTCGAGCTGGGCGGCGAACAGCTCCGGTTCGCCCCGCTCGTAGACGTTGTCGCCGGTGGTCACCAGCGCGTCGACCCGGTGTGCGGCCGCCCAGCGCTCCATGGCCCCGGCCACCGCCGGCTGGGCCGGTCCCCCGCCGAAGTCGCCGAAGGCCACCAGGCCCGAGCGGACCGGGCCCGCCGGGGGGCGGACGGCCGGTGCCGGCGCTTCGACCGAAGGCCCGGTCGGCGTCCTGGCCGTCGCAGCCGGCCACCGCCGCCAGCAGGGGGACGACCCCGGCCAGGAGCGCCTCCCGGCGGGTCACCGGACGGTAGGGGCCGGGGTCCTGTGGGGTCATCGGCGGGTCCCGGCGCCGGGGCGGATGCGCACGTGGAGATGGTCGTCGTGGTTGCCGAGGGTCATGACCACCTTGGAGGGGCCGTGCAGGCCGGTGCCGGGGCCGACGAACACGTACTGCGCCCCGGCTCGCACGAACCGGTCCACCAGCTCCTGGGCCAGCCGCCGGTCGATCTGGGCGACCCGGGTCGGGATCCGCTCCCGTCCGTCCCGGCGCGGGTAGTACACGTCGGCGTCCAGGCCGTTCTGGTGGGAGCGGTGGCCGTCGCCCCCGTACTCCTTCCCGAACTTGCCGCCGCGGGGGCGGCTCAGGTCCCCGACGACCAGGCGAGGGGCGTCAGGGTGGGCGGCGGCGTGCTCCCCGGCGACCCGCAGCAGCACCTCGACCAACCGGTCGGTCCCGTGCCGGCGCCAGGCCCGGTTCGGGCCGGTCCCGGTGACCGGGTCGACGGTGACGAAGTGGGTCCCCGCGGCCGGCAGCTCGACCCCCCCGGCCAACCGCCCCCGGTCGGGTCGCCCGAGCGCCCGCGACCGCCGCCACACGATCGCCGCCTCGGGCGGCCGCCCCCGTTCGGTGACCCCCCTGTGGACAACCGCGGGAACGCCGCAGCTTCGGGTCCGGTACGCTCCCCCACCGGGGGCCCGAACTCGGCACCGGGCACTGTAAGGCGCGCCCGGGTGCGGAACCGCGGTGACCGGGCGGTTCAGGCGGCGGCCGGGCGGCTCAGGGCGGCGGCCCGCTGGCTCAGGGCGGTCGCCACCGGGGTCGCGATCAGGGCGGCGACCACAGGGACCGCGGTCAGTGCGGCAGCCACAGCCAGCAGAACCCGCCGCCGTGCGGGCGCGACCCGCCGCCGTCGCGGCGGGCGGCACCGGGTTACGTGGGATGGGTCGGGTCACGGGCAGCAGGGTGCCAGAGGCGGCCCGTGGTGCCCAATCGGCAGGTTCGGGTGGATGGGCGAGGTCCACGCGATCCTCGGCGGCGGACCGCGGGGACCACCGCGGTCTCGGATGCTGGGCGACTCGGGGACTCGTCGCGCCTCGGTGCGGGTGGCCGGTAGCATCGGGCGGCTGGCGGCGGCGTGGAGGTGTGATGGTGGGTGGGACGACCCTGGAAGGGCATGGTGGGGCGCTGGCGGTGGCGGCGGCGCGGCGGCATGGGGTGGAGGAGCTGTTCACGCTGTCCGGGGGGCATGTCTTTCCGCTGTATGACGGGGCGGTGAAGGCGGACCCGCCGGTGCGGCTGGTCGACGTCCGGCACGAGCAGACGGCGGTGTTCGCGGCCGAGGCGACGGCCAAGCTGCTGCGGCGACCCGGGGTGGCGGTGCTGACCGCCGGGCCCGGGGTGACCAACGGGGTGAGCGCGATCACCACCGCCCACTTCAACGGGTCGCCGGTGCTGGTCCTCGGGGGCAGGGCCCCGAGCGGCCGCTGGGGGGCCGGGAGCCTCCAGGAGCTCGACCATCCGCCGCTGGTCGCGACCGTGACCAAGCACGCCGGCACCGTCGGCGACGTCGCCGACATCCCCGCCCGGGTCGACCGGGCGCTGCGGCTGGCCGCCGAGCCGCACCGCGGCCCGGTGTTCCTCGACTTCGCCCTGGAGGCGCTGTTCTCCCAGGCCGACGCCGAGCTGCCCGACCCCGACCCACCGCCCGCGCGCCAGCCCGACCCGGACGCGCTGGCCGGGGTGGCCCGGCTGCTCGGGGAGGCCGAGCGGCCGGTGCTGGTGCTCGGGTCCGACGTCTGGGCCGACCGGGCCGAGGACGCGGCCCGGCGCTGCGCCGAGGCGCTGGCCCTGCCGGTGGTGGCCAACGGGCAGGGCCGCGGCATCCTGGCCCCGGGCGGCGACGGGCTGCTCGTCACCCGGGCCCGCTCGCTCGCCTTCGGGGCCGCCGACCTGGTGGTGGTGGCCGGAGCCCCGCTGGACTTCCGGCTCGGCTACGGCAGCTTCGGCGGCCGCGACGGCGGGCCCCCGGCCAGGGTGGTGCACCTGGTCGACGCCCCCGGCCAGGTGGCCGGGCACCTGGAGCTGGCCGGGAGCGTGGCCGGCGACCTCGGCCTGGTCCTTGACGGCCTGGCCGAGGCGGTGGCCGCCCTCCCCGGCCGCCGGCCCGACACCGGACCCTGGCGCCGGCGCCTGCGCGACCAGGCCATGGCGGCGGTCGCCGGCGACCGGGAGCTGCTGGACAGCGACGCCGACCCGATCCACCCGGCCCGGGTCTACGGCGAGCTCCTGCGGGTGCTGGCCGACGACGCGGTGGTGATCGGCGACGGCGGCGACTTCGTCTCGTTCGCCGGCCGGTTCGTGGAGCCGGCCCGGCCGGGCAACTGGCTCGACCCCGGGCCCTACGGCTGCCTCGGCACCGGCCTCGGCTACGCCGTGGCCGCCCGCCTGGCCCGCCCCTCGGCCCAGGTCGTGCTGCTGCTGGGCGACGGCGCGGCCGGGTTCTCCCTGATGGACGTCGACACCCTGGTCCGCCACCACCTGCCGGTGGTGATCGTCTGCGGCAACAACGGCATCTGGGGCCTGGAGAAGCACCCGATGCGGATGCTGTACGGCTACGACGTCGTCGCCGACCTCCAGCCCCAGTGCCGCTACGACCTGGTCGCCGAGGCCCTCGGCGCCGCCGGCGAGCTGGTCACCACCCCGGCCGAGCTGGGCCCGGCCCTGCGCCGGGCCTTCGACGCCGGCGTCCCCTACCTGGTCAACGTGGCCACCGACCCCGAGGTCGCCTACCCCCGCTCCACCTCCGGGCTCTGATTGCCCTCGCCCCTCGGTGGATAGCACTCCGCGACCACCGCAGCGAGGAGGGGACACGATGGCCAAGGACCACGGGCCCAGCGTCAAGGACGACAAGCAGTACGAGGGCCTGCGCAAGAAAGGCATGAGCAAGGAACGCGCGGCCAAGATCGCCAACACCCCCGACGCGTCCAGCAAGGGCGGCAAGGCCTCCGGCTCGGGGAAGAAGCGCGACACCAAGAGCCAGGGCGGCACCAAGGCCCAGAAGGCCGCCGCCGGGCGCAAGGGCGGCAAGGCCAGCGCCAGGAAGTCCAGCTGACCCCGGACCCTCAGGCGCCCTCCAGCTCGACCCGGCGGCCGAGGAGGTAGTCGCGGACCTCCTCGGCGCAGCGCCAGGGGTTGGTGAAGACCTCGTCGCCGGCGAAGCGGAGGACGGCGTAGCCCTGGGCGACCAGGTAGCGGTCGCGGCGGCGCTCGCGGACGACCTGGTCGGAGCTGGCCCGGACCGGCCCCTCGCCGTCGATCTCGACCACCAACCGGGGCAGGACCAGGAAGTCGACCCGGTAGGGGCCGATCTTGCAGAGGGGCTCGACCAGGGTGCCCTTGGGGGCGTCGGGCAGCCAGGCGGCCAGCCACAGGCGGGCCAGGGGGCGCTCGACCCGGCCGAGCAGACGCCGGGCGTCGGGGTCGGACCTGGCGAGCAGCTCGACCATGGCGGCGCCGAGGGCGGCCCCGACCGGCTGCGGCCCTCGTGGTATGTCGTCGCCGCGTCCGGCGACCGGCTGCTGCACTGGCACTCCCCTGCTCGGCCCGTACGCGCGTGAGGCTTGGCAAGGTAAGGCTTCAGTATAACTACAACTTTGTAACTACACTAGTGTGATCCGCGGCCGTGACGCTCGCCGGCTCCGTTTGTTTCCCGCCATACCGGGCACAACCTCCTTTTTGGAGTGTCGCCGCAGGAGGTGTCGCAATGGACAGCGCCACGTCCCCACCGCCCGACCAGACCACCACCACCCCCATCCCCTCGGCGTCGGCGAGCCCTTGCCGGTGGTCGACCTGCCGGAGCCCGAGGAGGTCTTCGGCGTCCCGCACCTCGGCCGCAAGGAGGTGGTGAAGTTCGTCCTGGGCCCGAGCCTGATCGCGCTCGGGATCTCGATCGGCAGCGGCGAGTGGCTGCTCGGGCCCCTCAACGTCGGCACCCTCGGGTTCGTCGGCGTCGGCTGGATCATCACCGTCTCGGCCCTGCTCCAGGTCTTCTACAACCTCGAGTTCTCGCGTTACGTGCTCGCCACCGGCGAGGTGCCCATCGTCGGCTTCGGCCGGATACCGCCGGGTGCCTGGCTGTGGATCCCGTTCTCGCTGATCGCGCTGTTCTTCGCCTTCATCTGGGGCGGCTGGGCCAAGGCGGCCGCCCAGGGGCTGTACGCGCTGCTCTACGGCCAGGTCCCGACGGCCGCGGACACGACCACGGTGACCCTGCTGGCCATCCTGCTGCTGCTGGTGGTGATGGGCATCACCATGGTCTCGCGCAAGATCACCCGCGGCCTGGAGCTGGCCAACCTGACCGCGATCAGCATCCAGCTCCTCTTCCTGCTCGCCATCGACCTGTTCGTGGTCCCCTTCAGCGTCTGGTGGGACGGGCTGCGCGGGCTGCTCACCCCGGCCCTGCCGCCCGAGGGCAGCGACGCCACCCTGCTCGGCGGCCTGGCCGGGTTCACGGCCCTGGCGTCCGGGCTGAACTGGTACGTGATGAACCACTACCGGGACAAGGGCTACGGCATGGGCTCGCGGGTCGGCTACCTCTCCGGGCTGCGCGGCGAGAGCCAGGAGGTCCGGCCGGTCGGGCTGACCTTCCCCGACGACGAGAAGAACGCCGCCCTGTGGAAGCGCTGGATGGGCTTCCTCAAGCTCGACATGTGGGTGGTCTTCTTCGGCGGGGCCATGATCGGCATGTACCTGCCGATCATCCTCATGCGCCAGATGGTCCTGCTGACCGGCGAGAAGCCGACCCAGGCGAACGTGCCCACCTTCGTGGCCGACGCCCTCGGCCAGGAGTACGGGCGCTGGCTGTTCTACATCGCCCTGTTCATCGGCTTCCTGATCCTGTTCGACACCCAGCTCGGCATCTTCGAGGCCCTGGTCCGCAACATGACCGACGCGGTCAACACCAGCCCGCGGCTCCGGCAGGCCATCGCCGGCGACCCGCGCCGCTTCTACTACGGCTTCATGATCGTGCTGACGGCCGTCATCGGCCTGTTCCTGCAGTTCTTCCAGCCGGCGACCCTGGTGCTGATCTCGGCCAACATGTCGAACTTCGGCGCCCTCATCTTCCCGTTCGTGCTGATGTACCTGAACTCCAAGCTGCCCAAGACGGCCAGGCCCCGGCCCTGGGTGAACGTGGTCCTGGTGCTCAACTTCCTGTTCTTCGGGTTCTTCTTCGTCAACTTCGTGTTCGACCAGCTCACCGGGGAGGCCCTGGTCCAGTTCTGA
>CAVTCL010000001.1:0-115264 GCA_963733175.1 uncultured Actinomycetota bacterium | reverse complement strand
CCGGCCTGCCGGTCGAGGGGCCGGGGGGGCGACCCAGGGCTGGGGCGGGCAGGCGCACGCCGCCGCGACCCGGAGCCTCGACGGGTGGGCCGCGCGGAGCGGGCCGGGCGGGGCGGGGGCCGCCGCCCGGGCGGCGGCGCTGCGGCCCCGGCCGACCACCGGGCGGGTGCCCAAGACCCGCGCCCGGCGGAAGGGCGGGAAGGGCCGGCTGCTGGCCGCGCTGCTGGTGGTCGCCCTGCTGGCCGCCGGGCTGCTCACCCGCGCCGGCGGCCTGCTCGGCGGGTCGGTCCGGGTGCCCGAGGTGGTCGGCCTCTCGGTCGCCGAGGCGACCCAGGACCTCCGGTCCCGGGGCCTCGACGTCAAGGTGGGCGAGCCGGTCGCCTCCGACCACGTCCACGAGGGCCTGGTGGCCACCCAGTCGGTCGCCGGCGGTGAGCAGGCCCGGCGCCGCGACACCGTGGTGCTGCAGCCGTCGCTGGGGATCACCCTGCCCGACCTGACCCGGCGGCCGGCCGGCGCCGCCACCGGCCGGCTGAAGGAGCTGGACATCCGGTACCGCGAGCAGTCCAGGACCAGCATCACGGTCGCCAGGGGCGCCGTCATCGCGACCCGGCCGGACGCCGGCACGGTGCTCAAGCCCGACCGGGTGGTGACCGTGGTGGTCAGCGCCGGCAAGCCCAAGGTCCAGGTCCCCGACGTGGCCGGGCAGCCCGTCGAGGCCGCCAAGGAAGCCCTGGCCGCCGCCAACCTCCGGGCCCGGGTCGAGCGCGTCTTCGACGACCGGCCAAGGGGACAGGCGGTCGGCACCGATCCCGGCGCCGGTTCCCAGGCGCCATGGGGCTCGACGGTCGTCCTGCGCGTCAGCAAGGGCCCCGACCTGGTCGAGGTGCCCGACGTGGTCGGCCTCTCCAAGCAGGAGGCCGATCAACGCCTGCGGGCCGCCGGCCTCAAGGCCCGCTTCGTGCTCCCGGTGGGCAGCCGGGTCGTCCAGCAGAGCCCGGGCCCGGGCGAGAAGGCCAAGCGCGGCAGCGACGTCCGTCTCCTGCTCAACCTGTTCTGACGTGCGCATCGGGGCGCACGTGTCGGTCGCCGGCGGGCTGGGCCGGGCGGTCGGGAACGCGCGGGACGCCGGCTGCGAGTCGCTGCAGGTGTTCGTGTCCAACGCCCGCGGGTGGGCCCATCCCCTCCTCGACCCGCCCGCCGACGAGCGCTTCCGGGCCGACCTGGCCGAGGCCGGGCTCGGCCCGCTGTTCGTCCACGCCCCCTACCTGGTCAACTTCGCCAGCGCCAGCCCGGTGACCAGGGAGCGGTCCCGGGACGTGGTCGCCGCGACCCTGGCCAAGGCGGCCGCCACCGGGGCCGCCGGGGTGGTCGTCCACGCCGGCCAGGCCCTGGCCGCCGGCCGCGCCGCCGGCCTGGCCACCACCCGCGAGGCGCTGCTGCCGCTGGCCGACGCCGCCGCCCGCCTGGCCGGCCCCACGGGCTCCACCACCGGCCCCGACCTGGTGCTGGAGCTGACCGCCGGGACCCGGGGGGCGTTGGCGGCGCGGTTCGAGGAGATGGCCGAGCTGCTGGCCGCCTGCGGCCACCATCCCCGCCTCAAGGTCTGCATGGACACCTGCCACGCCCAGGCGGCAGGCTACGACCTTGGCGATCCGGCCGGCGCCGTCAAGGCCCTCGACGAGCTGTTCGCCACCCTCGGCGACCGGGTCGTGCTGGTCCACGCCAACGACTCCCGCGACCCGGTCGGCGCCGGCCGCGACCGCCACTGCCCCATCGGCACCGGCACCATCGGCGACCAGGGCTTCGCCGCCATCCTCGCCCACCCCGGCCTGGCCACCCTCCCCGTCATCACCGAGACCACCGGCGACCCCGCCCAGATGGCCGCCGACCTCACCCGCCTCAACCGCCTCCGCCCCACCCGGCTGTTCACCACCCGCCGCGCGGTCGGCGCCCACCGGTGGCGCGCTCGCTGGTGGCGGTCCCGCTCGTCTGCGGGGTCGACCTTCGTGCTCGTCCGCGACGCGGTCGCCCAGATCCCTCCGTTCACCTTTCGTCGCCTACCCGTTCCTGGCCTCTTCCCTGCTGCTCGCGGCCTCCGGCGCGGCTCGGCCGCCGGGGCCAGCAGGGCCTCGCTGGCCGCGGGGGCGGCGTGGGGCTGGCCCTGTTCGCCCACGGCTTCAGACGGTCGGGCTCCAGTACACCACCGCGTCCAACGCCGTCTTCATCACCGGTCTTTCTGTGGTGCTCACTCCCCTGTTCGCGGGCCTGCTGCTGCGCCAGCCGCCCGGTCGGTGGCCGGTGACTTCCGCTGCTGGCCGCCGTCTCGCTCGCGTTCCTGTCGCTGCTTTCTCTGGAGGTCCGCCTTTGCTACGCCCTGGTGCTCCGCTGCGCTGTCGCCTTCGCCGCCCACATCCTGCTGCTCTGCCGCTCCGCCCCCCGCTTCTCCACCTACCCGCTGGCCGTCGTCCAGCTCTTCACCTCCTTTCTGCTCGCCCTGTCCTTTGCCTTCGTCGCCTTCGACCTCGTCGTCCCCTTCTCCTCCTAGTTCTTTGTCGCCCTGTTCATCACCTCCGTGTCCGCCTCGGCCTTTGCGTTCCTGATCCAGACCCTTTCCCAGCGCCAGTTGTCCCCTACCCGCACCGCCGTCATCCTCACCATGTAGCCGTTGTTCGCCTTCCTGTTCTCGTTCCTGCTTGCCTTCTAGCGCCTTTCCTTTCTATCTCTCTCCGTGCCTTCCTTATCCTGTCCGGGATGCTCGTCGCCTAGCTCTGCGCCCTTCAGCCTTCCTCCCCCTGCCTTCCAGCTACCTACACCAGCGGCGGTAGGATCCCGGGGTGTTGCGACCCGCGTATCCGCTGGAGACGGCGCGGCTGGTGCTGCGGCCATTCGTGCCGGAAGATCTGGAGGCGCTGTTCGCGTTCCAGTCGCTGCCGGAGGTGGCGCGGTTCCTGTACTGGGAGGCGCGCAGCCGGGAGCAGGTGCGGGAGGTCCTCGAGGCCAAGCTGGGCCAGACGGTGCTTGAGGAGGAGGGGCAGGTTCTGGCCCTTGCCGTGGTGTTGCGGGAGGTCGGGCAGGTGGTGGGCGAGGTCAACCTGCAGTGGCTGAGCCGCCGGCACCGGCAGGGGGAGATCGGGTTCGTGTTCCATCCCGGCTACCAGGGGCGGGGCCTGGCCACCGAGGCGACCGAGCTGACGTTGCGGCTCGGGTTCGAGGGGCTCGGGCTGCACCGGCTGATCGGGCGCTGCGACGCCCTGAACCTCCCCTCGGCGCGACTGATGGAGCGGCTCGGGATGCGCCGCGAGGCCCACTTCGTGCACAGCGAGATCTTCAAGGGGGCCTGGGGCGACGAGCTGGTGTACGCGGTGCTGGAGGACGAGTGGCGGGAGCGGGTCAGCGGCGGTCGGCCGGGTTGACGCCGTCCCACTCCTCGAGAGGGGAGCAGTGCCAGCGCCAGCGGGCCTGGCGCGGATGTCCGGGAGGGCGACGCGGCCGTTGGCCCAGAGCAGGGCCGGCCACGGTCGGCGCCGGCCAGCGCCCAGGGGAACAGCCGCTCCAGGGTCGCCCTGGCCAAGAGGGCCGGCGGGGCGAAGGGGACGCCGAGCCCCGGGCGAGGTCGTCGGTGTGCCAGCAGCTCGTCGCAGGCCATGGCCGCGAACCCGGAGGCGTCGGCCAGCCCGTGCGGGTGCCAGCCGCTCGCACAGCCGGCGGCCAGGTCGGTGGCGATCACCCAGACGAGCACGGTCGGCGAAGTGTGGATGACGGCCTGGGCGACCGTCCAGTCCAGCTCCGGGATCGGCTTGGTCCAGTCCCGGTCGACGGCAGCGCCGAGCAGCGCCCGGCACTCGCCGGCCGCCTCGAGCACGTCCCCGCCGTCCACGGCCCCATTCTCGCCGACGCCACAGCCGGCCGCCGGGCTGACCGCGGCCGGTCGTAGGATCTTCGGGTCGTGTCCGGTCCAGGAGGAGGTCGTCGTGGTCACCACCCGGCGGGGGTCGGCGCCTACCGGTGGGAGCTGGCCCTGCTCCGCCAGCCGCCCGGCCGGTGGCCGTGACGGGGGCGGGGCTGGCTCGGCGCCGGCCTGATCCTGGCCGGGATGCTGGTCGCCGAGCTGGGCGGCCGGCAGCCCGCCGCCCCCGGGCGGCCCCGGACCGACGGAGGCCAGCCATGATCCGGCCATGATCAAGGTGCGCGCGCTGCTCGACGGGCAGCAGGTCGAGGACGTCGCGATGGCGGACCTGCCGGCGGTCCGCGCCCGGCAGGGAACCCTCGTCTGGGTCGAGGTGGTCTCGCCGAGCCCGGAGGAGCTGGCCACCCTGGGCGAGGAGTTCGGCATCCACGAGGTCGCCCTCGAGGACCTCCAGGTCGGCGAGCGCCAGCGGCCCAAGGTCGAGCAGTATCAGGACCAGATCCTGCTGGTCGCCTACGGCGCCTTGACCGGCACCGGCGAGCACCCGACCCGGGTGTTCGAGGTCGACCTGGTCGCCGGGCCGAAGTACCTGCTCACCTTCCACGGGGGCGCGCCGGTCGACCACGGACCGGTCGCCCGCCGGGTCAAGGCCCGCCCCGAGCTGGCCAGCGAGGGCGCCGGGTATCTGCTGTACGTGGCCCTCGACGAGCTGGTCGACACCTTCTTCCCCGCCCTGGACGCCATCGGCGAGCGGGTCGTCGAGCCTGGAGGAGGCGGTGCTGGCCGGCGACACCGACATCCAGGCCCGGATCTTCGCGATCCGCAAGGAGCTGATCACGGTCCGGCGGGTGATCGGGCCGATGCGCGACGCCATGGTGGTGCTGCTCCGCCGCGACCTCGGCATCATCAGCCACGAGACCCAGCGCTACCTCCAGGACGTCTACGACCACCTGATCCGGCTGTCGGAGAGCGTCGAGGACTACCAGGACGTGATGGCCGGCACCCTGGACGCCAACGCCACCATGGCCTCCAACCGGGTCAACACCGTGGCCCGCAACCTGGCCGCCTACGCCGCCATCTTCGCCGTGGTCACGATGATCAGCGGCATCTACGGGATGAACTTCCAGCACATGCCCGAGCTGGGCTGGCGCTTCGGCTACGGTTGGGCGGTCGGGCTGATGGTGGTGTGCGCGGGCGGCCTCTACATCTATTTCAAGCGGAAGGGCTGGCTATAGAGAATACGGGGATGGACGACACGCTGGCCCGGGTCGCCGCCCGGGTGGCCGAGCGCTTCCCGGCCGACCTGGAGCGGATCCGCGGCTATCTGCGGATGCCGTCGGTGAGCGCCACCGGCGAGGGGATCGGGGCCGTGGCCGAGGCCACCGGGGCCTGGATCGAGGGCGCCGGCGGGTCCTTCGAGCTGGTCGCCACGCCCGGCCACCCGCTGGTCCTCGGCGAGCTGCCCGGCCCGGCGGGCGCCCCCCGGCTGCTGCGCTACGGGATGTACGACGTGCAGCCCGCCCAGGAGCCGGAGTGGACCTCGCCGCCGTTCGCGGCCGAGGTGCGCGACCTGCCCGGGGTCGGCCCGGCGGTGGTGGCCAGGGGCAGCGCCAACTCCAAGAGCTGCCTGGCCTGCTTCTTCCTGGCCGTCGAGGTCCTGCGGGAGCTGGACGCCATGCCGCTGACCGTCGCGCTGATGATCGAGGGCGAGGAGGAGCTGGGCAGCCCCAACCTGGCCGCCGCGGTCAGGGCCAGGGCCGGCGACCTGACCGCCGAGGGCGCCTTCGACCTCGACCTGACCGCCGGGCTGGACGGCCAGCCGGCGCTGATCCTCGGCTGCAAGGGGCTGTGCGACCTGGAGCTGGTGGCCGAGGCCGGCGACTGGGGCGGACCCGCCATCGACCTGCACTCCAGCGAGCAGGCCTGGATCGCCTCGCCGGTGTGGGCCCTGGTCCAGGCCCTGGCCACCCTGACCGGCCCCGACGAGGAGATCCGGGTGGCCGGCCTCGACGGCGGCCCCGGGCCCGGCGACGGCGACCGGCGGCTGCTGGCCGAGCTGGCCGCCGGCTTCGACCCGGCCGAGCACCTGCGCGAGGCCAACGCCGCCCGCTACCGGCTGGCCGGCGGGCCGGCCGAGCTGCTGGAGGCGCTGCTGTTCCGCCCGACCATGAACATCTCGGGGCTGGCCGCCGGCTACGTCGGCCCCGGCGGCAAGACGATCGTGCCCAGCCGGGCCGTGGCCAGGGTCGACATCCGCCTGGTGGGGGGCGACCCGGAGGCGGCCGCGGCCGCCGTCCGCCGCCACCTGGGCGACCACGGCTTCGGCCACGTCCAGGTCAACCTGCTGGACGCCTACCCGTGGGCCAAGGCGCCCCCGGGCAACCGCTCCGAGCTGGCCATGCGCGCCTCCTACCAGGCGATGGGCCGGACCACCCTGCCCTACCCGCTGGCCCCCTGGTGCGCCCCGTACTTCGTGTTCGACCGCATCCTCGGGCTGCCCTGGGCGTCGGGCGGGGTCGGCCACGCCGCCGGCGCCCACGGGCCCGACGAGTACGCCACCCTGGCCGGCCTCCAGGAGCACATCGTCGGCGCCGCCGCCTTCCTGCTCGCCTACGCGGACCTGCCCCAGGCAGCCACGGCGGGCGCACCAGAGGCGCCAGCGGGCGACAGGGCGCGCCAGTGAGCCCCCTCCGGGTGGTGGTCGCCAGGGGCGACCCGCTGGAGCGCGGCCGCACCGTCGGCTGGGAGCTGGCCGACCTGATCCGCTCCTCGCTGGAGTTCTACTGGCGCTACCTGGTCCGCCGCGGGGTCGGGGCGGGCGAGCTGTCGGGGCTGCTCGCCCCGTACCTGGCCGCGGCCGAGCGGGAGCTGCCCGACCTGGTCGAGCTGGTCACCGGGATGGCCGAGGGCGCCGGGGTGTCGTTCTGGGAGCTGTTCTGCGTCAACGCCTTCGAGGAGCTGGAGCCGCTGCTGGAGCCGCGGGGCGGGCGCGCGGCCGCCGGCGGGGCGGGCGGGACGCCTGGGGAGCGGTGCTCGACGGTGACCATCTCCGGGCCCGGGTACACGCTGCTCGGCCACAACGAGCAGTGGCTGGCCGGCGACCTCGGGCACGTGGCCGTGGTGGTGGAGCTGCCCGACGACGGCCCGGCCCTGGTCTCCCCCACCCTGGCCTGCTGCCTCCCGGCCGTCGGCATGAACGAGTACCGGGTCGCCCAGGGCATCCAGTCGCTGGTCGCCAACGACGACGGCGTCGGCATCCCCAGGGTGCTGGTCTCCCGCCACGCCCTGGTCGCCTCCTCCCCCGCCGACGCCCTGCGGCGGGCCACCCTGCCCGGCCGGGCCGGCGGCTACGGCCACAGCTTCGCCTTCGGCAGCGGCAGCGCCATGAGCATCGAGACCAGCGCCAACCGCTTCGCGGTCAACGGCCAGCCGGGCAGCCACACCAACCACTACACCGACCCGGAGCTGGCCGACCGGGCCCCGCCGCCCAGCCCGGGCAGCCAGGCCCGCCTGGCCCGGCTCCAGGACCTGGTCGAGGAGCGGTCCCCGGCCACCCCGGCCGCCATCGGCGAGATCCTGGCCGACCACGGCGGCGACGGGCCCCAGACGATCTGCGAGCACGGCACCGAGGACCCGGCCGACGAGGCGTCGGCGATCGTCTTCTCGATGATCTGCGACCTCGACCTGGGACGGATGTGGGTGGCGCCGGGCAGCCCGTGCGTCACCGCATACGAGGAGGTGGACCTGGCCGGTGTGGTCTGACGCGGGACCGTTGCGCTACGAGCGGCTCACCTGGCCGGAGGTGCGGCGGGCGGCCGGCGAGGACCGGGTCGCCCTGGTCCCGGTGGCCACCCTGGAGGACCACGGGCCCCACCTGCCGGTCGACACCGATCTCCGGATCGTGTCGGAGATCTGCGAGCGGGCGGCGGCCGCGGCGGCCGACCGGGTCGTGCTGCTGCCGGCCATCCCCCACGGCTACGACCCCCACCACATGGACTTCCCGGGCGCGATCACCATCGGCTGGGACACCTTCGTCCGCTACTGCACCGACGTCGGCCGGTCCCTGGCCCACCACGGGTTCCGGCGGATGCTGTTCCTCAACGGCCACGGCTCCAACCAGAACCTGGTCGAGACGGCGGCCCGGCTGGTCATGGTCGACCGGCCCGAGGTGCTCGCCGCGGCCGCCTTCTACCTGGCCAGCCCGGCCGCCTTCGAGGTCATCGGCCGGGTCCGGGAGTCGACCAGGGGCGGGATGGCCCACGCCTGCGAGCTGGAGACCTCGATCTACCTGGCCATCGACCCGGCGGCGGTGGCCATGGAGCTGGCCGTCGACGAGCGCTCCTACCCCGAGGGCGAGCACGCCTGGCTGGACTGGTCGGACGGGCCGCTGAAGCTGATGCCCTGGTGGTCGTCGTTCAGCCGCTCCGGGGTCCAGGGCGACGCCACCCTCGGCACCGCCGCCAAGGGCGAGGCCCTGCTGGCGGCGGCGGTCGACGAGTGCGTCGCCTACGTCGACGAGCTGCTGGCGAAGCCGCTGCCCGAGCGGCGGCCCCCGACCGGGCTCAGTCCCGGCACAGGGCGCTGAACCGGAACCCGCGAGCCGACAGCGAGGCGAGCACCTGTTCGAGCGCGGCCACCGTCTGGGTGCGGTTCCCACCGCCGTCGTGGAGGAGCACGACGTCGCCGGAACGCACCCGGCCGAGGACCCGGCCGGCGATCGCCGCGGCGCCGGGGCGGCGCCAGTCGTTGGAGTCGACGTCCCACAGGACCAGGCGCAGGCCACGCGCGCGGGCCCGGTCGGCGCTGGCCCCGTCGACCGTCGCGTACGGTGGCCGCAGGCAGCGCACCGGAGCCCCGGTGGCCCGGCCGATGACCGCGCTGGTCGCGTCCACCTCGGCCCCGAGCCGCCCGCCCCCGAGGTCGGTCAGCCGCCGGTGGTTCCAGGTGTGGTTGCCGACCCCGTGCCCGGCGGCGTGCTCCTGGCGGACCAGCTCCGGGTAGGCGGCGGCGTTGCGGCCGATGACGAAGAACGTCGCCTGCGCCTGGTAGCGGGCCAGCAGCGCCAGGATCGGCGGCGTGTAGGCGGGTGTCGGCCCGTCGTCGAAGGTCAGGTACACCACCCCGGCCGGCCGGCCGCCCTCGCCGAGCAGCTTCGGCCAGGTCAGCGGGCCGACCTGCCCGGTGCCGCGGATGCCGTGGGCGGCCTGGAACCGCCGGACCTGGCGGGCCGTCAACCTCCCGTAGTACCCGGTCACCGGCAGCTGGTAGCCGTGGCGGTTGAGCAGCGACTGCGCCCGGCGCACCGCCGTCCCCCGGCTGCCGAGGCGGAGGACGGGCAGGGCGGCCGGAGCCGGCCGGACCGGCTCGACCGCCCTGGCGACGGCGGCCGCGTCCGGGACGGGCGTGGCGGGCCCGACGACCACGGCCCCGATCAGCAGCGGAGCGAGCCACCGAGCCTTCAGACGACCACCTCCCGGCACGCCATGGCCCGTTGGGGTGGGTACGGCGAGAGCCGGGTGGTTCTACCATGCGATGCGGAATAGTGGTGGGATGTCCGCTACTGGTAGTTGATCACTCTGGGGACCGGCTTGAGCTTCAGGACCTCGCGGGGGCGCATCAGGTCGACGTCGTTCTCGTAGAACAGTTTCAGGCCGGGATGGAAGCGCCGGTCGCGGGTGTAGGACCGGTAGTCCTCCAGCTTGGCCGAGCGGACCCCGAACCCGTCGGCGTTCCAGGTCATGGCCAGGCCGGGGCGGATGGCGACCTTGGCCTTGTCGGCGATCATGCTGTCGCGGAACTGGTGGACCATGAACAGCTTCTGGGGCAGCCGGTGCCGGCGGACGATCCCGGCCACGTACGCCGAGGCGCGGTTGATGGCGGCGGCGTCGGTGCGGCCGAGCTGGCTGCCCGGCACCTGCCCGGGGCCCATGGCGAACTCCGGGTCGAGGGCGACGCCGACGTCGGGCTGGCGGAGGTACGGCTCCCAGTGGCGCAGCGAGCTGACGAAGTCGTCCCGGCCCGGCTGCACGTCCAGCACCAGCACCCCGTCGATCCGGCGGACCGCCTTCAGGAACGACCGCACGATGGCGTCCTCCTGGTGGGTCCGGTACAGGCCGCTCGGGGTCGGGAACGGGTGGGCCACGGTGGCGATCAGCTCGAACATCGGCATCACCGGGTGGCCGGGGGTGGCATAGGGGCGGGCCACCTTCAGCAGCCGCTGGGCGACCACGTCGGGCGGGCCGGCCCCGAGCACGTCCAGGTTCTGCATGCCGTAGAAGCCGACCACCCGGTAGCGGGGGAACAGCTGGCGGCCGCCCCTTGGCAGCTCCGGAGGGGGCGGGGCCGTGGTGGTGGTGGCCACCGGCACGGTGGCGGTGGTGGCGGAGGAGGAGACGGCGGCCGCGGGCGCCGGGCCGCCGCCGGGCCCGGGGTCGCGGTCGAGGGCGATGCTGCCGGCGGTCACCGTGCCGGCCAGCGCCAGCCCGGCGGCCGCCACCAGCCAGCCCCGCCGCGACCTGGTCTCGACCTGCTCGTTCCGGCCCGGCTCCTCCGCCGCGCCGCGCTCCTGCCCATCTGGACCCGCTTCCCGTCCTTCGAGGCTGTCCCGGTCCAGCTGCGGACCATATCGAGGAGCCGCCCACGCGGGCCAATTCGGGAGCTACCACCCAGCGGCGCCGCTGCCCGGTCGGCCGGCGGTGTGGGACGATGCGCGAGGTGATCCAGGCGACCAGGTTCGGCCGGCGGCTGCCTCAGGGTGGCTGCATCGGCGTGCCGGCGCCGGCCAGCCCCTGGGAGAACCGCTCCGACCTGCTGCGTGGGGTCGAGTGGTGGCAGGCCCGCGGCTACCGGGTGAAGCTGGCCGGCGGCATCGAGGCCCGCGACGCCTATGTCGCCGGCGACCCCAGGACGCGGGCCCGCGACCTGGAGGCGATGTTCGCCGACCCCGAGGTCGACGTGGTGCAGTGCCTGACCGGCGGGTTCGGGTCGATGCAGCTGGTCCCCCACCTCGACTTCGCGCTGATCGCCGACCACCCCAAGGCCTTCTGTGGCTACTCCGACATCACCGCCCTGCACGTCGCCCTGCGCCAGCGGGCCGGGCTGGCCACCTTCTACGGCCCCCACCTGATGACCATGGGCTGGACCGAGGCCAGCGACTTCACCCGCAACCGGCTGCTGGCGGTGCTGGCCGGCGACGGGACCGGACCGGTGCCCTCCGACCCCGACGACCCCTATGTCCGCCCGCTGCGCGGCGGCCGGGCCACCGGGCCGCTGGCCGGCGGCGACCTGTGGCTGCTGCTCCAGACCATGGGCACGCCATGGGAGGTCGAGCTGGAGGGGGCGATCCTGTTCTTCGAGGACGTCCACGCGCCTCCCTGGTACGTCGACGGGATGCTCACCCAGCTCGGGCAGGCCGGCAAGCTGGCCGGGGTCGTCGGGGTGGTGGTCGGCGACATGGAGGACTGCGAATGGAGCGAGCAGCGCCCCGAGTGGCCCCGGACCAAGTCGCTCGAGCAGGTCCTGGAGGAGCACCTGGAGCCGCTCGGGGTCCCGGTGCTGTACAGCCTGCCCCTCGGCCACGCCAAGCACCTGGCCACCCTCCCCCTCGGGGTGACCGCCACCCTGGACGCCGACGCCCGCACCCTCACCGTCGACCAGCCGGCCCTGCAGCCCCTGGCCGGCTAGGCGGACTCATGGCCGACGCGCTGGACCAGGGCCGGTCGGCCGTTGTCGGGCAGGCGTGGGCGGAGGCCCACCAGCGGCTGTCGGCGGCCGACCAGGCGGCGCCGCTGGAGCCCGACGACCTGGAGCGGCTGGCCACCGCCGCCTTCCTGGTCGGCCGGGAGGAGGAGAGCGCCGAGGCGTGGGCGCGGGCCCACCAGGAGCTGCTGGCCCGGGGCGAGACCGAGCGGGCCGCCCGGTGCGCCTTCTGGGTGGCCTTCGGCCTGCTCAACCGGGGCGAGCTGGCCCGAGGGGGCGGCTGGGTGGCCCGGGCCCGGCGGGTGCTGGCCGCGCGGGGGTCCGGGGACCGCCGGGCGGTCCCGGTGCATCGGGCCTCTCCGACAGCGCCGAGCGCGGCTACCTGCGGTGGCTGGTCGCGTTCCAGGCCATCATCGACGGCGACACCGCCGCCGCCCGGGCCGGCTTCGAGGAGGCGGCCGTCATCGGCGACCGCTGGGGCGAGCCCGACCTGGTCGCCATGAGCCGGCTCGGCGTCGGCCGGGCGCTGATCAGGCTGGGCCAGACCGGCGCCGGGGTGGCCCTGCTGGACGAGGTCATGGCCGCCGTCGAGGCCGGCGAGCTGTCCCCGATCGTGGTCGGCGACCTCTACTGCAGCGTGATCGAGGGCTGCCAGGAGCTGTTCGACCTGCGCCGGGCCCAGCAGTGGACGGCGGTGCTGACCGCCTGGTGCGCCGGCCAGCCCGACCTGGTCCCCTACCGGGGCCAGTGCCTGCTGCACCGGGCCGAGCTGCTGACCTCTCCACGGCGCCTGGCCGGACGCCATGGAGGAGGCCCGGCGGGCCTGCGGCGCGCTTCCTCGAGCCGACCGGTCACCCGGCGGCCGGCGCGGCCGCCTACCAGCAGGCCGAGCTGTACCGGCTGCGGGGCGAGACCACCGAGGCCGAGGAGGCCTACCGGCGGGCCAGCCGCTGGGGCCGGGAGCCCCAGCCCGGCCTGGCCCTGCTGCGGCTGGCCCAGGGGCAGGCCGCGGCGGCCCAGGCGTCGATCCGCCGGGTCCTGGACGAGGCCACCGACCGGCCGGACCGGTGCCGGCTGCTGCCCGCCTTTGTGGAGATCGCCCTTGCCGGCGGCGACCTCGGCGTCCGCCCGGGCGGCCGCCGAGGAGCTGGACGCCGCCGCCGGCGAGCTGGATGCGCCCCTGCTGCGGGCCACGGCCACCCACGCCAAAGGCGCCGTCCTGCTGGCCGAGGGCGACGCCAAGGCCGGGCGGGCGACGACCCGCCGATGGAGCAGCCGGCGGCGTTCCTTGGCCGCCCTCGGGCGGCGCTGGCCGGCGCCCGCTGAGCGTGCCACCGTCGAGCTCAGCCCAGGTCGAGGGACGGGTCGGCGTGGACCGGCTCGCCCTCGACCAGGGTGGCCAGGACCCGGGCGCCGGCGATGGGGCCGGTCGCCGGGTCGAACGGGTCGCGGTCCAGGACGGCCAGGTCGGCCAGCTTGCCGGGGGTGACCGAGCCGGTCTCGGCCTCCAGGCGCAGGGCGTAGGCCGAGCCGGAGGTGAAGGCGTCAAGGGCGGCCGGCAGGTCGACCCGCTCGTCGGGCAGGAACGGCTCGCCGTCGGGGTCGCCGGGGGCGACCCGGCGCACGGCGACCTCGATCTCCTCCAGCGGGTTGGCGGTCGACACGGTCCAGTCGCTGCCGAAGGCCAGCACCGCCCCGGCGCGGCGCAGGCTGGCCCACGGGTACTGCCAGCCGGCCCGCTCGGGCTCAAGGAACGGCAGGGTCAGCTCGCGCATGTAGCCGTCAAGGCACGACCAGAACGGCTGGGCGTTGGCGACCACCCCGAGGCGGCGGAACCGGGGGCGGTCGTCGGGGTGGACGAACTGGAGGTGGGCGATCTGGTGGCGGGCGTCGCGGCGGCCGTTGGCGGCGGCCGCGGCCTGGAAGGCGTCCAGGGTGTCGCGGACGGCCCGGTCGCCGATGGCGTGCACGTGCACGTCGAAGGCCTCGGCGTCCAGGGCGGTGACCACGCGGGCCAGCTCGTCGGCGGCGAGCATGCCGATGCCCAGGTTGCCGGTCGGGCGGCCGTCGGCGTCCAGGTAGGGCTCCAGCATGGCGGCGGTGCGGTTCTCGAACACCCCGTCGGAGAAGATCTTGACCGCGCTGGCCCGCAGCCGGCCGACGGTGCCGGTGCGGCGCCGCTCGACCAGGTCGGCCAGCTGGGCCCCGCCGGCCTCGACCTCCCAGCGCAGGGCGGCCACGGCCCGGCCGGTGAGCCGGCCCCGCTCGGCCACCGCCCGGTAGGCGGCCAGCATGTCCGGTTCGACGGCGGCGTCCTGCCAGGCGGTGATGCCCAGGCGGTGCAGGTGGGCCTGGCCGCGCTCGACGGCGGCCTCCCACTCGGCCTGGCCGGGCTCGGGGGCGAGGTCGCCGACCAGGGCCTTGGCCGCCTCGTGGAGGGCGCCGGTCGGCTCGCCGGCGGCGTCCCGCTCGATCCGGCCCCGCGGCGGGTCGGGGGTGACGCGGGTGATCCCGGCCAGCTCCAGGGCGAGGCCGTTGACCCAGGCGCTGTGGCCGTCGGTGGACTCCAGCAGCACCGGCCGGTCGGCGACCACCGCGTCCAGCGCCGACCGGTGGGGGCCGGCGGTGCCGAAGGCGTCCATGACCCAGCCGCCGCCGAGGACCCAGGGGTCGCCGGGGTGGTCGGCGGCGTAGCGGGCCACGGTGGCCGCGTACGCCGCCGGCTCGACCTCGTGGAGGTCGCACTGGGCCAGCTCCAGGCCGCCGGCGGCGGTGTGGACGTGGGCGTCCTGGAACCCGGGCAGGACCAGCCCGCCGTCAAGGCGCAGCACCCGGGTCGACGGTCCGCGCAGCTCGGCCAGGTCGCGCTCGGGGCCGGCGGCGGCGACCCGGCCGGCGCGCACGGCCACGGCGTCGGCCCAGGGCCGGGCCGGGTCGGCGGTGTACACCGGCGCCCCGACGATGAGCAGGTCGGCCTCGGCGGTCATGGCGGCTCCTCGACGTTGACGGGGCTGGGCAGGAGGCGGTCGGCCAGGGCGGGCCAGTCGACCATGACGACGACGACGGTGGCGGCCATGGCCGAGTAGTCCAGGTGCATGGCCAGCCCGATGCCGGCGTGCATGGCCACCACCGCCGGGACGAACAGCCAGGCCAGCCGGGGCCGCCACAGCACCAGCGGGAAGCCGAGCTCGACGGCCACGGTGGCCGCCGCGACCAGGTGGGCGAGCACCGGCCGGTCGGCGACGAACAGGGCGAACCCGTTGGGCTCGGGCTGGCTGTCGCTGGAGGCGTACAGCACCCAGCGGAGGTTCCCGCTGGCCACCCAGGCCGGCCCGGCGTGCAGCAGCTTGGCCAGGCCGGAGAAGAAGTAGGACCCGGCCACCACCACCATGGCCGTCCGCACCGGCCAGCCGAACGCGGCCCCCGGGCGGGCCACGGGGCGCAGGCGGGCGTCCAGCGACCAGGCCGCCCCGGCCCGCGACGGGAGCAGCGGGACCAGGCAGAGCAGCAGCAGCACGTCGTTGTGGACGACCTTGCCGAGGCTGGAGGTCATCGCCACCAGGGGCAGGGCGGCCAGCCAGGCCAGGGGCAGGGTGACCCTGGTCAGCAGGCCGACGGTGGCCAGCACGGCCGCGGCCAGGGCGAACGACTGGAGCACGGCCACGGCCTCGGGCGAGGGCATCCGCTCCAGCAGGCGCAGGAACGAGATCGGCCGGAACAGGGCCTCCGGCTGGGTGGCCAGCTCCGGGTAGGGCCCGCTGGCCAGCCGGGCCGCCAGCAGCGCGCCCAGCCCGATCCGGACCGCGGCCAGCCGCCGCGGGTCGCCCGGCGCGAACAGCCACCCCTCGACCCGCCGCCGGGCCTCAGCCGCCGCCATCGGCGCTCCCGGGGCGGCAGGTGAAGCGGAGGGTCCGTTCCGGCGGCGCCCCCCGGTCCCCGGCCCGCCGCGACACGTCGGTCACGGTCTGGTAGATGCGGACCTCGGCGACCTCGCCGCCCCGTTCGCGGACGGCCCCGGCCCAGGCCTGGCAGACGGCCGCCTGCCGTCCGGGAGCCAGGCCGGCGAAGCCCTTGAGGATCTGGACGTCCCCGCGGTAGCCGGCCGGCAGGTCGGCGAACGGGATCGGCGTCTCCCGCCCCGCCCGGTCGACCGTCACCGCCTGGAACCCCGGCTGCCTGGCCTGGCGGGCGTCGGCGAACAGCCGCCAGCCGGTGAGCGGCCAGGCCTCCAGCCCGGCCACCCCGCAGACCACGAAGGTGGCCAGGTAGACCCCGACGAACCACCTCGCCCACCGGGGCGCCCGGTCGGGCGTGCTCGGCGCTGCGGATCGCTCCATGCCGAGCACGCTACCGTGCCCGAGCCCGATGCACCGGGGGACCACCCCGGCGGTCCCCGGACCCCTGATCCACCGGGGGACCACCCCGGCGGTCCCCCGGACCCCCGCCCAGCCCAGGCGCGACTCAATCGGCCGCTTCCGCCACCTCGGTGGTGAAGGCCAGCAGGTCGGCCAGACCGAACCGGCCCGGCCGGGCGGCCGCGAGCGTGGGACGCCAGCCTGGGTCCACGGCCCGGTACGACTCGCCGTCGGCGTCGACGATGCCGACCAGGACCTCGCCGGCCAGGCGGCCGCCCACCGGGCCCAGGCGCTCGCCCCCGCCGCGGTGCTCGGCCTCCTTGAGCAGGTAGAACCAGAGCGGCGTCTCCTGCCGCCAGCCCGCCTGGCCGAGGCCGACCTGCTCGGGGGTGAGCGGCTCGACCCCGAGGCGGCGGGCCACAGCCTCGCCCGACGGCAGCCCGACCCCCTGGCCGCGCTGCAGGTCGCGGACGGCCAGCGAGCCGTAGTCGTCGCCGCCCTCGACCCCGGAGATGGCCGTCGGCAGCTGGATGAGGCTGGTCGCGAGGCGGCCGTCGATCCGCTTGGCCCGCTGGGCCGGTGGCCGGCCCGGGCAGGTCGAACAGGTACGACCAGTCGACCACCAGGGCCGCCGGGACCGGGCGGAAGCCGAGCAGGTCGGGGAAGAGCGGCACCGGCTCGGCTTGGCGGTTGACCTGGTAACGCTCGCGGATCTGGCTGTGCCCGTAGCGGTAGGCGGCGTCGGCGAACTCGAGCGGGATCCAGGCCGCGCCCGGGTCGGGGCGGTAGTGCCTGGCCCCGCCGGCCAGCAGCTCGGCGGCCAGCTCGGGCCCGGCCAGCCGGGGCAGGAAGTCGGTGAGCAGGACCCACTGGTAGTGCCAGGTGGCGGCCCGGCGGGCCTCGGCGAACAGCTCCGCCTCGGCCACCCCGTCGTCGCGCAGCCGGTCGACCAGCGCGTTGTGGAGCCTGAGCATGGCCACATGCAGCTGGCTCATCAGCAGGTGGACGTCGTTGCGGGGGTCGCCGAGCAGGGCGACGCCCTGGGGGTTGCGGGGCAGGTCGGCCGGCCGGCGGGCGTCGTTGCGGCCGACCAGGAGCTTGGCGGGGTCGTCGCGGTCATACAGGAACGGCATGCCGACCGGGCCGTCGCCGTAGACGACCTCCAGGTTGGCCCGGGGGCTGCGGGCGTTGCGGACCTCGGCCAGCTCGGCGCGGTGGGTCAACGGCGACCTGTCGGCGGTCAGGTCATGGGCCACGAACTGCCCGAACACCGGCCAGCCGGCAGCCCCCTCGGCGTCCTGTCCCGCTCCGAATTCGGCGGCCGCCGCGGCCGCGTCGCAGGCGCCACCGGGGCGCCCGAGGGCATGGAGGGCGTCGTCCTCGCAGTCGAGGGGGTCCAGCTCGGGGAACAGCCGCCGGTAGCCGCCGGCCGCCGGCGCGTCCACCGCCCGGGCCGGGGCCAGGCAGTGGTCCCGGATCCTGGTCGCCGTCGGCATCGCCGCCTCCCTTCGCCCCGCTCGTGATGACGAGACTACCCGGGGGGACCCGCCAGGCAGGCGGCCAGGGTGGCGGCGTCGACGTTGCCGCCGGTGAGGATCACGCCGACCCGCCGGCCGGCGGCGGCGCCGGTGCGCAGGGCGGCCAGGGGCAGGGCGGCGGTCGGCTCGACCAGCTGCTTGGTCCGCGACCAGCACAGCGCCAGGGCCTCGAGGAGCTCGACGTCGGTGACGGTGACGATGTCGTCGACCATCGAGCGGATGACCGCGAACGGCCGCTCCCCCACGCACAGGCTGCGGACCCCGTCGGCGATGGTGGCCGGGGCGGCGGGAAGGGGGATGCGCCGCCCGGCGCGCAGCGACGCCTGGGCGTCGGCGGCGGCGGCCGGCTCGACCCCGACGACCCGGGTCGCCGGCGAGCGGCCCTTGACGGCGGCGGCGGTCCCGGCGATCAGCCCGCCCCCGCCCACCGGGACCAGCACCAGGTCCAGGTCGGGGGCGTCGGCGAGCAGCTCCAGGGCGGCCGTGCCCTGCCCGGCCATCACGTCGTGGTCGTCGAAGGGGTGGACCAGGTGCAGCCCGCGGTCGGCGGCCAGCTCGGCGGCGAAGCTCTCGCGGTTCTCGCCGGTCACCCCGGCGGTGACCACCTCGGCGCCGTAGGCGCGGGTGGCGGCCACCTTGGCCGGGTTGGAGCCGGCCGGCATCACCACCACCGCCCGGCCGCCCGTCTCGGCCGCGGCCAGGGCGACCGCCTGGCCGTGGTTGCCGGAGGAGACCGCCAGCACCCCGGCCGCCCGCCGGTCCGGGTCGAGGGCGAGCAGGGCGTTGAACGCCCCCCTGGCCTTGAACGCCCCGACCCGCTGCAGGTGCTCGGCCTTGGCCACCAGCTGGCAGCCGAGCTCCCGGTCCAGCAGCCGGGAGGTGACGACGGGGGTGCGGTGGATGTGGCCGGCGATCCGGGCGGCCGCCCGCTCCACGTCGGCCAGGGCGAACGGCCGGTTGGGGGGTCCGGGGGGGGTTCGGCCCCACCGGTGAATCCCTCGCTCATCCGGCGGCGGCGACGACCGCCTTGGCGGCCCGCTCGCCTTCCTCGGCGGTGACCTCGTAGCTGAAGACCAGCCGGACCCGGTCGGGGTCGGTGTCGGCGGCCAGCACCCCCAGGCCGGCCAGCCGCTCGACCAGCCCGGGGCCGTCGGTGCCGAAGGGGCCGGTGGCCAGCAGGACCATGTTGGTCTGGACGGCGGCGGGGTCGACGCTGCCGGGCACGGCCGCGGCCACCGTCTCGGCCAGGGCGCGGGCGTTGGCGTGGTCGTCGGCCAGGCGGTCGACCATCTCCTCCAGGGCGACCAGGGCGGCGGCGGCCAGCACCCCGGCCTGGCGCATGGCCCCGCCGTACAGGTGGCGGACCTCGCGGGCCCGGTCGACCAGGTCGCGGCCGCCGACCACCGCCGACCCGACGGGCGCGCCCAGGGCCTTGGAGAAGCAGACCGACAGGCTGTCGAACAGGCCCCCGTAGCCCTCGAGCGGGATGCCGGTGGCGACCGAGGCGTTCCAGATCCGGGCCCCGTCGCAGTGCAGGTGCAGCCCGGCCTCGTCGGCCAGCGCCCGCAGCCCCTGGAGGACCTCCAGCGGCTGGATGGCCCCGCCGGCCCGGTTGTGGGTGTTCTCCACGGCGATGGCGCTGGTCGGGACCCCGTAGCGGGCGCTGCGGACCCGGGCCCTGGCGGCGGCCGGGTCCAGCACCCCGCGCGCCCCGGGCACGGGGTGGAGCTGGACGCCGGAGAGCACCGGGGCGGCCGCGGCCTCGTACCAGAGGATGTGGTTGTCCTCGTTGGCCAGGACCTCGGTCCCGGGCGGGGCGGCCAGGCGCAGGCAGATCTGGTTGCCCATGGTCCCCGAGGGGACGTACAGGGCGGCCTCGTGGCCGAGGCGCTCGGCCACCGCCGCCTCCAGCCGCTTGATGGTCGGGTCCTCGCCCCAGACGTCGTCGCCGACCTCGGCGTCGGCCATGGCCCTGCGCATGGCCGGGGTGGGCCTGGTGAAGGTGTCGGAGCGGAGGTCGATCATCGCGGCCAGTCTACGCGCGGGCGTGCGACAATCGTCCGTCCGCCAGCAACCGCGACCCGCACCGAGGAGCCATGGCCTCCACGCCGCTGCCCCACAACGACACCCTGGAGATCCGCGGCCACATCATCGACTCGATGCTGTTCACCCGCATCCTGGACCAGGTCCTGGAGGCGCACGGCAGCTACGAGATCGAGCGCTTCGACGTCGGCCGCACCCCGGTCGACCCCTCGTACGCGCGCCTCAAGATCTGCACCGACGACCCCGAGCGGCTCGAGGAGCTGGTCCAGTCGCTCATGGGCCTCGGCATGCAGCGCCTGGAGACGGGCGACGCGACCCTGGTCGCGGCCGAGATGGACGGGGTGCTGCCCGACGGCTTCTACTCCTCGACCAATCTGGAGACCGAGGTCCGGGTGGCCGGCGCCTGGGTCCGGGTCGACAACCCGGAGATGGACTGCGCGATCGTCGTCCGCGACCGGCGGGCCCGCACCGTGCCCATGTCCGACGTGCTCAAGGGCGAGCAGGTGGTGGTGGGCAGCCAGGGCATCCGGGTCCAGCCGCTGGACCGGGGCCGCTCCGGCGAGGTCTTCGAGTTCATGTCCTCCCAGGTGTCCAGCGAGAAGCCCCAGGGGCTGATCGTGCGCCGGGTCGCCGGGGCGATGCGGGCGACCAAGGAACGGGGCGAGAAGATCCTGTGGGTCGGCGGCCCGGCGGTGGTCCACACCGGCGCCGGCCCGTCGGTGGTCCGGCTGATCGAGGCCGGCTACATGGACGTGCTGTTCGCCGGCAACGCCCTGGCCACCCACGACATCGAGGGCGCCCTGTACGGCACCTCGCTCGGGGTCAACCTGGACGAGGGGACCGGGGTCGAGCACGGCCACGAGCACCACATCCGGGCCCTCAACACCGTCCGCCGCTGCGGCTCGATCGCCAAGGCGGTCGAGCAGGGCGTGCTCACCTCCGGGATCATGCACGCCTGCGTGGTGCACGGGGTCGACTTCGTCCTCGGCGGCTCGGTCCGCGACGACGGGCCCCTGCCCGACACCGTCACCGACGTGGTCGAGGCCCAGCGCCAGATGCGCTCCCTGCTCGGCGGGGTCGGCTACTCGCTGATGGTGGCCTCCATGCTCCACTCGATCGCCACCGGCAACCTGCTGCCGGCCTCGGTCCCGCTGGTCTGCGTCGACATCAATCCCGCGACCGTGACCAAGCTCGCCGACCGCGGCTCGGCCCAGGCCACCGGGGTGGTCACCGACGTGGGGCTGTTCCTGGGCGCCCTGGCCGACGAGCTGGCGCCCCGCTGAGCGGGTCGAGGCGGAGCGGCGGCAGGTACTCCCCGACCAGGTCGCGGGACCACCAGGCGCCGGTCTGGCGGCGCTCGGCCGGGGTGGTGAAGCGGTAGCGGTACAGCCGGGCCCGGACGAAGGTGGGCGGCCGGTCGGGGAACGGGTTGGGGCCGAGCAGCGCCACGGTGGCCTGGTCGTGCTCGAGCAGCCGGGTGACCAGGGTGGCCATCCAGGGGTGGGCCGGGGGCGGCGACATGGCCGCGAACCACAGCAGCCAGTCGAGCCGCAGGTGGTAGGGGGCGACCTGGCGGGGGCGGCGGCGCGGGTCGCCCGGCTTGGCCTTGAACTGGTACTCCTTCCAGATGGTGGCCGGGCCGGGGGCGGCCTCGTCGGTCCCTTCGAGCACGATCTCGCGGCGGACCCGGGTGACGGCCCCGAAGGCGCCGTAGGTGTTGACCAGCCGCAGCGGGTCGAAGCTGGCGTTCATGAGCTGGCGGCGGCCGGCCAGGTTGGCCACCACCCGGACGCTCAGCGCCGCGACCAGGACGGCCAGGGCGGCCACGGCCGCCTGCTCCCAGCCGGCCATCTCGGCCAGGACGGCCGGCGGGTCGACCGGCCACAACGCGGCCAGCAGGCGGTCGTCGAGGGCGGCCGCGGCCAGCACGATGGTGATCAGGTTCAGCCAGGAGAAGTTGCCGCTGGCCAGCAGCCACGCCTGGGTGACGACGATGGCCAGCGCGGCCACGCCGGCGACCGGCTGGGGGGCGAACAGCCCGAACGGCACCACCAGCTGGGTGGCGTGGTTGGCCACCACCTCGGCCCGGTGCAGCGGCCGCGGCAGGTGGTGGAAGAACCAGCTGAGGGGGCCAGGCAGCGGCTGGGTCTCGTGGTGGTAGTCGAGGCAGGTGAGGTCACGCCAGCAGCGGTCGCCGCGCAGCTTGATCAGCCCGGCCCCGAACTCGACCCGGAACAGCAGCCACCGGTACAGCCACAGCACCAGGGTGGGCGGGGCGGTCCCGGCCGGGCCGAGGAACACCGCCAGGAAGCCGGCTTCCAGCAGCAGGGTCTCCCAGCCGAAGCCGTAGAAGGTCTGGCCGACGTTGACCACCGACAGGTACAGGGCCCACAGGGCGAAGAAGGCGGCGGCCGACACCCAGGCCGGCCCGTGGTCGGGCAGCCCAGCCACGGCGGCGCCGGCCAGCCCGGCCCCCACCCAGGCGACCAGCGACAGGAACCGGTCCGAGTAGTGGAGGTGGAACAGGCTCGGCGCCCGGGCGAAGGGGACGGCGGCCAGGAACCCTGGCGCCGGCTGGAGGCCCCGCTCCCCCAGCAGCGGGCGGAACTGGTTGGCCGTGACCAGGAACGCGACCAGGTAGACGGCGGCCAGCCCCCGCTGCAGGAGGAGGCGGTTCAGCCAGTCGTCGGGTGACTGGAGCCAGTCCGTCGGTCGAACCTCCGGTCGTCGGCGTGCTCGACCAGGTAGTCGACGTAGCGGATGCGGAGCAGGTCGGCGACCTCGGGGTCGGCGGCCTCCTCGCGGAAGTGCTTGAACAGGTGGCCGAGCTCGCGGATGGCGTCGATCGGGTCGTAGGTGGCCCAGTCGAGGTTGGCCTCCTCGGTGGACGGCAGGTGCTTGGCCACGTCCCAGTAGAAGCCGACGTCGTGCTTGTCCTTGGCCAGCTCCAGGGCCCAGTCGCGCAGGACGGGCACGGGCTGGGCTTCGAGGAAGCTGCGGTAGTCGCCGGTCTGGGCGTCGGAACTGATTGAGTCGTAGGTCATCGGTGCGGCTCCTTGGTGGCGGCGGGGTCGGTCGGGTTGGCGCTGGCGCGGATGATGGGGTCGAGGACGGTGGCCAGGTCGGGCTGGCCCTGCTCGACCAGGTCGTAGCGGACCCGGGTGGCCGGGTGGGCGATGTCGGCGATGCCGCGCAGGTCGATCGGGGTGCCGATGACCACCGTGTCCACCGGGGCCTGGTTGATCACGGTCTCCAGCTCCCGGACCTGCTCGTCGGAGTAGCCCATGGCCGGGACGAGGGCGCCGATGTGCGGGTAGCGCTCGTACACCTCGGCCAGGGAGCCGACCAGGAAGGGGCGGGGGTCGACGATCTCGGCGGCGCCGAGGCGGCGGGCGGCGACCACCCCGGCCCCGTAGCTCATCTCGCCGTGGGTCAGGGTCGGCCCGTCCTCGATCACCAGCACCCGCTTGCCGGTGACCAGCTCGGGGTCCTCGACCCGGACCGGGCTGGCCGCCTTGACCACCACCGCGTCGGCGTTGAGCTGCTTGAGCTGCTCCTCCAGGGCGGCGACCTGCTCGGGGGTGGCCTCGTCGACCTTGTTGATGACCAGCACGTCGGCGGCCCTGGCGTTGGCCTCGCCGGGGTGGTAGCTGGACTCGTGCCCGGCCCGCAGCGGGTCGGCGACCACGATGTGCAGGTCGGGACGGTAGAAGGGCAGGTCGTTGTTGCCGCCGTCCCAGACCAGCACGTCGGCCTCGGCCTGGGCGCGTTCCAGGATGGCGTGGTAGTCGACGCCGGCGTACACGACCGTGCCCGCGGCCAGGTGGGGCTCGTACTCCTCGCGCTCCTCGATGGTGGCGCGGGCCGCGACCAGGTCGTCGACGCTGGTGAAGCGCTGCACGGCCTGGCTGGCCAGGTCGCCGTAGGGCATGGGGTGGCGGACGGCCACCACCTTGCGCCCGGCGGCCCGCAGGATCTCGGCCACCCGCCTGGTCGTCTGGGACTTGCCCGACCCGGTGCGGACCGCGCACACCGCCACCACCGGCACCGCCGCCACCAGCTCGGTCTGCCTGGGGCCGAGCAGCCGGAAGTCGGCCCCGGCCGCGATCACCTTCGAGGCGACGTGCATCACGTCGACGTGGCGGACGTCGGAGTAGCTGAACACCACCTCGTCGACGGCCTCGGCGGCGATCAGGTCCTCGAGCCGCTCCTCGGGGACGATCGGGATCCCCTCGGGGTAGGCGGGTCCGGCCAGGGCGGCCGGGTAGGTGCGGTCGTCGATGTAGGGGATCTGGGTGGCGGTGAACGCCACCACCGTGGTGGCCGGGTCGCCACGGAACGCGCTGTTGAAGTTGTGGAAGTCCCGCCCGGCGGCCCCCATGATGATCACCCGTCGCTGCAAGCACGCCTCCTTGCGTCCGTGTGCCAGCCGATGGGCGGCACGGCAGCAGCAAGAGGATACCGACCCGGCGGCCGTTAGCCGGTGTGGCGGTCGCGGGAGGCGACGGCGTTGAGGCTGGGCTCGGCCGGGAGGGCGAAGGAGAAGACCGAGCCGTGGCCGAGGCGGCTCGACACCCAGATGCGGCCGCCCATGGCCTCGACCAGGCGCTTGGCCAGGTACAGGCCGAGGCCGGCGCCGCCCGGCTCCCGGGTCATGTAGTGGCCGACGCGGTGGAAGCGCTCGAAGATGCGCGACTGCTCGTCGATGGGGATGCCCGGGCCCCAGTCGCGGACCTCGAAGATGACCTCGCGGCCCTGGGGGACGAGGCGGACCTCCACCGGCTCGTGCGGCGGGGCGTAGCGCAGGGCGTTGGAGAGCAGGTTGCCGAGCACCTGGTCGGTCCGCATCCAGTCGCCGCGGCAGTAGACGGCGTGGTCGGGGGCGACCACATGCACCGTGCGGTCGGGGTCCTCGCTGGTGAAGCGGTCGACGACCTGGCGGACCAGGTCGACGGCGTCGATCGCGGTGGCGTCGACCAGCCCGGCCCCGGCCTCCAGCCGGGTCACCTCCAGCAGGTCCTCGATGAGGCGCTCCAGGCGCTGGGACTGCATCAGCATCAGCTTGTAGTACTCGCGCCGCCGGTCCTGGGCGAAGTCGCGGTCCTCGCGCAGCAGCGTCATCAGGAAGCCCTTGATGGGGGTGAGGGGGCTGCGCAGCTCGTGGGAGACGCTGGCCACGAAGTCGGCCTTGAGCTCGTCGGTCTGGCGCTCGCGGGTGACGTCCCGGACCACCACCACGTCGGCGTCCATGTCGCCGTCGGCGGCGATGATCGGGGCGTGGGCGTAGCGGATCCAGCGGGCCAGGCCCTCCTTGTTCAGCACCGAGGCGTCGCGGACCTCCTCGTGGCGGGAGGCGGCCGCGGCCAGGATCGGGCAGTCGGCGGCGCACATGTCGACGCCGTCGCCGTCGCGGGCCCGGAGCAGGTTGAAGCACTTCTGCCCCACCGCCTCGTCCTCCTGGTAGCCGGTGAGGGCCACCATGGCCGCGTTCCAGGACTTGACCGTGCGGTCGGGCCCGACGGTGTAGATGCCGTCGGAGGAGTGGCCGACGATGTCGCGGAGCTGGGCCCGCTCGTTCTCGGCGGCCCGGTACAGCTCCTCGTTGACCAGCGCCGCCGCCCCCTGGTTGGCCAGGGTGAGCAGGGTCTCGGTGTCGTCGCCGGTGAAGTCGGCGTCGACCCGGGGGCCGTAGGCGGCGGCGAACCCGACCACCTGGCCGTCGGCCTCCATCGGGACCATGGTGTAGCGGGGCCAGCCGGCGCGGGTCGCCCAGCCCTTGGCCGCCTGCTCCCAGGCGCTGGGCGAGGGGGGCACGGTCAGCCGGTCGGTGCCGCCGGTGGAGACGACGTCGAGCAGGCCGTCCTCGTCGCGGCCCAGGAAGACCGCGGCCCCCTCGCAGTTGAGCACGTCGGCCACCTGGCGGGCGAAGACCTCCCAGGCGCGGGTGTCGCCCAGCCGGTTGGACAGGGCCCGGCCGGCCGCGTACAGCGAGTGCATCCGCTGGCCCTGGGCCAGGCTGCGGGCCCAGGCCCGGTTGCCCAGGAAGGTCAGGCCGATGGGCACGACCAGCAGGGGCAGCAGCGCCTGGTCGTGGACCAGCAGGGCGGCGATGATCAGGCCGTAGGCGATGCTGGCGGCCCAGTCGGCGGCCGCCACCGGCGCCGCCCGCAGCCAGCTCTGCACGAACCCCTGGCCGGTGGAGAGGCTGACCACGATGCTGACCAGGGAGTGGTTGACCAGGAAGAAGGCGGCCATGGCGACCACCCAGACCACGGCAAGGGCCGGCCGGAACACGCCCGTCCCTGGCTGGCCGCCGAGCAGGTCGTAGCGTTGCAGCAGGTCGACCAGGGCGGCCGCGGAGGCGGCGGCCACGGCGACCGAGAGGATGTACTGGGGGACGTTGAACAGCCGCTTGACCGGCTGGCGCTCGAACAGCGCCTGGCTGACGGCGATCCCGACGCCGGTGGCGATGACCAGCACGGGCGGGTCGAGGAAGACCACCCCGAGCACGATCACCATGTCGGTCACGCCCACCGAGAAGCGGTGGTTGCGCAGCGGCACCTTGACCACGAACCGCTCGGCCACGACCAGGCCGGCCGCATACAGCAGCGGCTGCCAGGCAGCCCGCCAGCCGCCGTCCACCAGGTGGCGGACGGCGGCGGGGGCGTAGAGGGCGACGACGACCGTGGCCGCGGCCACGACCGCCAGGACGAACAGCCAGGCGGTACGAGGGAGCGAGGTGCGGACGCTCTGGGGGAGCGCCGCTGGCTCGCTCACCTCGTCACCGCCATCGGCAGCCTACGACCAGGTGGTCGACGGCCCGTTCCGGGTCCGGGACCAGGTGGTGGATTCCCGGCCGGGCCGGGACCGTGCCGGGGCACGGGTTGCAGGGACAGTGGCAACACGCGGGTACATGGCGATTCCTCTCCCTTACGCTTCCGCCTTGGGGGTGGCGGGGTTGCGCGTAGCGGCGATGGGCGAGTCAACGGCATAGATTCTGCGCGCGCCATGTGCCTCCGTGCAATGCTCCTACCGGGCTAAACGAGACTATTGATCTGTAGGATACGGTAACTAGGACTCCCGATCTTGGCGGCGCGGGCGGGTAATTCCCCACGTTTCGCCCGCCCGTCCGAATTTGCTTTCACGTTCAACCAATTCGCGGGCGCCCGGGCAGGCCGGCGGCGTCGGCGAGCAGGGCCCGCGCCTCGGCCCCGGGCCCGCCCACGGTGGCCAGCACGCACCAGGCCGCGCCGGCGTCGCCAAGGGCGCGCAGCCGGGCCAGGACCGTGTCCGGGTCGCCGGCGACCACCCGGGCCAGCTCCGCCGGCGGCCGGCCCTCCCCCCAGCGGGCCAGCCGGGCCTCGGCCTCCCGCCGCCCGTCCGCCACCAGCACCTGCCCGCCCCAGGAGCCGCCGACGTCGCCCGGGTCCCGACCGGCCCCCTCGGCCGCCTCCCGCACCCCGGCCAGCCCCGCGGCCAGCTCCTCCGGCGTGAGCCCCCACCCGTTCCAGGCGTCCCCCACCCGCCCGGCCAGCTCCCGCGCCCCGGCCCCGTTGCCACCCACCCACACCTCGGGCAGCTCGGCGGGTTCCGGGGGTGCCGCCCCGGCGCGTCGGCCCGCGGCCAGGGGACCGCGCAGGGCGGCGACGGTGTCCTCCACGGCCCTGGCCCGCTCGGCGGCGTCCCCGAACGGCAGCCCGAAGGCGAGGTTCTCGGCCCGGTTGGCCACATCGCCCCGACCCACCCCCACGATCGGCGGGACCCCGGCCACCTCCCCCACCGTCGCGGCCATCCGCGCCACCACCGCCGGCGCCCGAAGCCCAGCCCTGGTCACCAGCGTCCCCACCCGAAACCCGCCGTCCGGCTGACGACCGGCCTCGGCGGCCACGGCGGCCAGCAGCGTCCAGCACTCCAGCGCCGGCCGCGTGCGGGGCCCGCCGAGCGGCCAGAAGTGGTCGAACACGAACGCCCCCCCGAACCCGACCCGTCGAGCGTCCACGCAGGCGTCCAGCGCCGGGCCCGGGTCGCCGGTGAACTGCGGCAGCGTGACCGCCAGCAGGGCAGCCCCGCCCCCTCGACAGCGCCCACCCCAACCCCCATCAGCCGCGGGCCAGGGCCAGGGTGGCGGCGCCGACCAGGCCGGCGTCGGCGCCGAGGCGGGTGAGGACCACCGGGGGGAGGTCGCGGTGGGCGCGGCCGTGGACGTAGCGCTCGAAGCTGGTCCGGGCCGGGGCCAGGAGCAGCTCACCGGTGGCGGCGACCCCGCCGCCGACCACGACCAGGTCGGGGTCGAAGATGGTGACCAGCGAGGCGATGCCGACCCCCAGCCAGTGCCCCACCCGCTCGAACAGGGCCAGGGCCGCCTTGTCGCCCTCGCTGGCCGCGGCGAACACGATCTCGCCGGTGACCGGGCCGCCGGTCGGCGCGGCCAGGGCGGCCAGCCGGCCGCCGGGGTCGGCGGCGGCCGCCTCCCGGCCCAGCCGCCCCAGGGTCGAGCCCGACGCCATCGCCTCCAGGCAGCCACGGTTGCCGCAGGCGCAGCGGTCGCCGTCGGGGTCGACGATCAGGTGCCCGAGCTCGCCCGCGAACCCGTGCTCGCCGTGGTAGAGGCGGCCGTCCAGCACCAGCCCGCCGCCGATCCCGGTGCCGACGGTGACCAGCACCAGGTCGTCGGTGACGGCCCCGCCCCCGAAGCGGGCCTCGGCCCAGGCGGCGACGTTGGCGTCGTTGTCCACGATGGTCGGCAGGCCGGTCCGCTCGTGCAGCAGGCGGCGCAGCTCCATGCGCCGGTAGGTGTTGTGGGGGGCCCAGCGGGCCTGGCCGCCCGGCCACTCGACCATGCCGGCCGCGCCGAGCCCGATCGCCTCCACCCCGGGGTTGCGGGCCAGCAGCTCGTCGGTGACCGCCAGCAGCGCCGCCAGGGTGGCCTGCTGGTCGTGGGGCGGGGTCGGGACCTTGGTCCGGTCCAGCACCCGACCGTCCCCGGTGACCACGCCGCCGGCGATCTTGGTCCCGCCGATGTCCACGCCGACGGCCAGCGGCTCGGCCTTGGCGGATGGCGTCACCGTCGGCTAGCCGATGTCGATGCGCTGGAGGCCGTTGCCGGCCGCCCCGCCGGGTCCGGGCGGGCGGGGGCGGCGCCGCCCGGGGGCCGGCGTCCCGGTGGGCTCGGTTGCGCCGTCGAGCAGGGCCTTGGCGGCCAGCAGCAGCTCGGCGCCCGCCTTGACGAGGTGCTCGACCGCCTCCGGCCTGGCCTCCCGGAGCGCGGCCAGGCCGGCGCAGATGGGACAGATCTGGCACTCGGGGGCCGGCCCGGCCGCTCCGGGGTCGTTCTCGGGCATGGGCGCTCCTCGGGTCGGCGGCATCAGGCGCCCTTGGCGCCGGCGGACGGCCCCTCGCGGGCGTCGAAGCGCACCACCAGGGTGCCGCCGCGCAGGTTGGCGGCGGAGATCTCCAGCGGCTGCAGGGCCTGGGGCAGCAGCACGTTGCGCTTGTAGCCGGCCACCTTGATCAGCAGCTCGTCCCCCTTGCGGTGGACGTCCAGGTCGCCCCGCTCGGCGAACGGCAGGTCCATGCGCAGCGCGTAGCCGCCGCCGCGCTGCTTGGTGACCCGCAGCGGCCGCGTCTCGGCCAGGACACCGGCCGGGTCGCGCTGGGCGTAGACCTCGGCCGCCACCGCCGACAGCCGCTCCAGCCCGACCATCTCGTCGTCGAACAGCCGGCAGGTCAGGATGGGCAGGGGCGCGAACGACTCGGTGATGGTGCGGAAGTGGTCGGCCTGGATCTCCTTCCACTTGCCGAAGTAGGGGTCGGTGACGTCGTCGGGCAGCAGCCGGTTCACCACCACCGCGTCCACCCGGTAGCCGAACAGCGACAGGTAGGTGTAGGTGCGCCTGGCCTCGGCGACCACCATCTTCTCGGGGTTGAGGACCAGGCGGACGGACGAGGTCTCGGGCTCGGCCAGCAGCACCCGGACCCGCTCCAGGTTGCGGTACAGCCGCTCCACGGCCCCGAACACGGCGTCCGAGGCGATCGGGGGCAGGTTCCCGAGCCGGCCCAGCAGCGGCCGGGCCACGGTCGCGATCCGGCGCGAGGAGGGGAACAGCCGGTCGATGTACCAGCCGAGGGCCTCGGGCAGCGACAGCAGCCGCAGCGTCTCGGCGGTCGGGGCGCAGTCCACCACCAGCAGGTCGTAGTCGCCGGCCTGGTGGTAGCGGTTGATGTCGATGAGGCTGAACAGCTCGTCCAGGCCGGGGATGACCGACAGCTCCTCGGCCTCGACGGCGTCGACCCCGCCCCAGTTGAGCAGGTTGACCACGTACTCCTGGATCTCGCGCCAGTTGGCCTCCAGCCGGGCCTGGCTGTCGATCTGCTCGGCCCAGAGCCGGTCGGCGACCTGGCGCGGCTGGGCGCCCAGCTCGACGTCGAAGGAGTCGGCCAGGGAGTGGGCCGGGTCGGTGGACATCACCAGGGTGCGGTGCCCGAGGGCCGCCGCCCGGGCCGCGGTGGCCGCGGCAACGGTGGTCTTGCCCACGCCGCCCTTGCCGGTGAACAGGAGGATGCGCACGGTGCTGGCAGCCTACATGGACTCCACGCGGCGCTTCAGGTCGCTCAGGGCCGAGCGCACGATCTGCTTGGCCGCCTGCCGCTTGACCAGGCCCGGGGAGGGGGACGCCGAGGGCGACCTCGAGCCGGTAGGTGACCCTGGTCGTCCCGTCGCCGGCCGGCTCCAGGGCGTAGGAGCCGGCCAGGTCCTCCAGCGACCCCTCCACGTACGTCCAGGACATGCCCGCGTCCCGCGGCTCGTACGGTAGGCGAGGGTGTAGGCCTGGTCGCCCCAGCGGGGTGCCGAGGCGGAAGGCGACCCTGGTCCCCCGGCCCCGGCGGTCGCGGGCCAGGACCTCGACCTCCTCGAGGTTCCCGACCCAGTCGGGGTAGGCCTCGAAGTCGGCCACCACCGCCATCACTTCGGCGGGAGTGGCGAAGACCTCGGTGGACCCTTCGGCGTGCTCGGCCATGCCTGGATGGTATTACGCGGGGTGCTCCAGCAGGCGGCCGGTGGCCCGGAAGTAGCCGAGGTTGACCAGCCAGGTCCGGCCGACGCGCAGGCGGGTGCGCCGCGGCTGGTGGACGTGGCCGAAGTACAGGTACTCGGGCTGGTGCTCCTCGACGTAGTCGAGCAGGGCCTGGCTGCCCGGCTCGGGCCGGCCGGCGACCACGTCGAAGCGCAGGTCGTCCACGGCCGGCGGCATGTGCGAGCAGACCACGTCGACCGGGCCGAGGGCGGCCACCTTGGCCGCGAACGCCTCGTGGCTGACCTCCGACAGGTGGGGGCGGCTGCCCCGGGGCAGCCCGCCGCCCACGAACCCGACCCGGAGCCCGTCCAGCTCGACCGTCTCCCCGTCCAGGTGGCGGACCCCGGGCCGGAGCAGGTCCTGGAACTGGTCGGGACGGTCGACGTTGCCGTGGGTCAGGTAGGTGGGCTCGGGGAAGGCGGCGAACACGGCCTCGTACTGGGCCCTGACCGCCGTCCGGACCTGGTCGCGGATCTGCTCCTCGCGGCCCTCGGAGGCGCTGCGCAGCACCCGCCCGGCCTCCTCGAACCGCCCGGCGGTGCGGTGCCGGACGAAGTCGCGGGTCGCCTCCGGCCCGAACACGTCGGCCGCGATCCCCTCCATGGTCCGGTAGTCGATCAGGTTCACCAGGTCGCCGCAGACCAGCAGCGCGTCCGCCCCGGCGGCCTCCCGGGCCAGCGCGTCGGCGGCGCCGTGGATGTCGGAGACGAGCTTGATCCGCATGCCGACCCATGCTACCGGCGCGCCTGCTTCGCAGTTCCCGATGCATGTGGGGGAGCTCGCTCCCCCCACCGCCCCCCAAGAGCGCCTGTGCCATGGTCATGGTTCTGCGCGACACTTACCACCATGGCTGCGGGTGCGAGCGTTGTGGTGGTCGGGGGCGGGGTCATGGGCTGCTCGATCGCCTTCCATCTGGCCGAGCGGGGCGCCGACGTGCTGGTGCTGGAGCGGGGCACGGTCTGCTCGGGCATGACGGCCAGGTCGGGGGCGCTGGTGCGGATGCACTACACCAACGAGCCGGAGGCCCGGATGGCCCTGACCGGCCTCGGCTACTTCCAGGACTGGAAGGAGCGGGTCGGGGGCTGGTGCGGGTTCACCGTCACCGGGGCGGCCGTCCTGGTCGGGCCCGGGGAGGGCGAGCGGCTGCGGCGCAACGTGGCCATGCTGCGCCGGGTCGGGGTCGACACCGAGGCCGTGGCCCCGGCCGACCTGGCCGCCGAGCATCCCGAGCTCGACCTGGCCGGGGTCGAGATGGCCGCGGTCGAGCCGGGCTCCGGCTACGCCGACCCGGTGGCCACCACCTTCGCCTTCGCCTCCCGGGCCGTCGACCTGGGGGCGCGGATCGGCCAGGGGGTGGCCGTGCGCGGGCTGGCCGTTGCCGGCGACCGGGTGGTCGGGGTCGACACCGCCGACGGCCGGGTCGGGGCGGACGCGGTGGTGCTGGCCTGCGGGCCCTGGGTCGACCCGCTGGCCCGCACGGCCGGGTTCGAGCTCGGCATCACCCCCGAGCGCTCCCAGATCGCCTTCTTCCGCCGGCCCGGGGCCGCCCGCCGCCACCCGGTGGTGATCGACGGGGTGCTCGGCACCTACTTCCGCCCCCACGGCGGCGAGCTGTCGCTGCTCGGGGTGGAGGCCGGCCACCACATCGAGGTGGAGGCGATCGACCGCGAGGTCGAGGGCTACGACCACGCGGTGGTCGCCCCGGCCCTGGGGCGCCTGGCCGGGCGGGTGCCGTCGTTCGCCGGGGCGCCCTTCGCCCGCGGCCACCGCGGCGTCTACGACACCTCGGCCGACAGCCGGGCCGTGCTCGACGCCGCCCCCGGGGTGGACGGGCTGTTCGTCGCCGGCGGCTTCTCGGGCACCGGGTTCAAGAAGTCCCCGGCCGTCGGCGCCTGCATGGCCGAGCTGGTCACCGAGGGCAAGGCCACCACCGTCGACCTCCACCCGTTCCGCCTCGGCCGGTTCGCCGAGGGCGACCCGATCGTCGGGGACGAGTACCGCCTGCCGCCGGAGTTCGGCCACCGGCTCTGACGCGGCAATCGTTCGGCATGGGCGGGAAGTGATCAATCGGCTGGCCTCGCCATATACACTCCTTGAGCGATCCATCCTCCATCCCGACAGGGAGGGACCCATGAGCACCATGGAGCCCGACGAGGGCAAACGGGCCGACGGCCCCCGCTGGGAACGCGTCGAGCGGGAAGACACCGACTCGGACGACGCCGACTCGGACGACAGCACCGACTCCTGATCCCACCGGCGCTCCGGCGCCGCAGCCTAGGTGGAGGCCGTGACCCCACTCGGAGCCGTCCCGGCCGGCATGACCTGCCCCGCCTGCGGGGTCGCCACGCCGGCCGCGGCGCGCTTCTGCCCCGCCTGCGGCGAGCGCCTGGCGGGCGGGTTCGAGGAGCGGCGGGTCGTGACCGTGCTCTTCGCCGACCTGGTCGGCTCGACCAGCCTGGTCGAGTCGCTCGACCCGGAGGCGGCCCGCGACCTGCTCAACGAGACCTTCCGGCGGCTGGCCGCCGAGGTCCGCCGCTTCGGCGGGACCCTGGAGAAGTACATCGGCGACGCCATCCTGGCCGTGTTCGGCTTCCCCACCGGGCACGACGACGACGCCGCCCGGGCGGTGCGGGCGGCGCTGGCCATGCGCGACATCGTCAAGACGGCCGAGACCGCCCTCGGCGACGTCCCCCTGCACCTGCGCATCGGGCTGGACACCGGCGAGGTCGCGACCGGCCCCTGGTCGGGCGACCTGCGGGTGACCGGCCCGGCGGTGCACACCGCGGCCCGGATCCAGCAGACGGCCGAGCCCGACCAGATCCTCCTGTCGACCCGGACCCTGCGGGCGGCCCGCGACATGGTCGAGGTCGGCCCGGCCGAGCTGTTCAGCCTCCGCGGCCAGCGCCAGCCGGTCGAGGTGGTGGAGGCGCTCGGGCTGTCCCCCGTCGAGCCCGCCTCCGAGCCGATGGTCGGCCGCGAGTCCGACCTGCCGAGGCTGATCGGCGCCCTCGACCACGCCGCCCACCACAACCGGCTGGTGCTGCTGGTCGGCGACGCCGGGGTCGGCAAGTCGACCCTGGTCCGGGCGGCAACGGCCGAGATCGGCGACCGGGTCCACGTGCTCTGGGGACGGTGCCTGCCCGACTGGCAGAGCCTGCCCTTCTGGCCGGTGCGCGAGGTGCTGGCCGCGGCCGCCGGGATGGCCGCCACCGAGCCGGCCGGGGTGCTCACCGCCTCGATCGGCCGGCTCGTGGCCGACACCTGGCCGGACCCGCTGGCCGCCCCGGCCACCGCCGAGGCCCTGTGCCGGCTGGCCGGCCTCGACCCGGACGAGCCCGGCCCGGCTGCCCAGCCCGGGCCGGGCAGCACCCGCGAGCTGGCCGCCGCCCTCGCCGGGGTGCTGTGCGGGCTGGCCAGGAACGAGCGGGTCCTGGTCGTCCTCGAGGACCTGCACTGGGCCACCGCCGACCTGCTCGAGGTGGCCTCGACCCTGGTCACCGACGGCTGCCGGTCCAAGGGCCAGCTCGCCTACCTGGGCATCAGCCGGCCCGAGCTGCCCGGCCTGCCGGGGTGGCTGGTCCGGACCGGGACCGAGCGGATCGACCTCGAGCCGCTGGGCGAGCGGCCGGCGGCCGAGCTGCTCGTCTCGGTCCTCGGCGCCGACCCCGAGCCGGAGCTGGCCGGCCGGGTCTTCGACCACAGCAAGGGCAACCCCCTGTTCGTCAAGGAGCTGGCCCTGGCCCTCAGGGAGGCCGGCCGGACCGACCCCGAGCAGCCGTCGCTGCCCATCCCCGACTCCCTCCAGGCGCTGGTCGCGGCCAGGCTCGACCGGCTGACGCTGTCGTCCAAGCGCGTCCTGTGCCGGGCGGCGGTGGTCGGGAAGTGGTTCTCGTACGCCGCCCTGGCGGCGATGGCCCAGCCGGGCGACGGTCCCCTCGACAGCCGACCTGGACCGGCTGGTCAGGGCGGGCCTGATCGAGCGGCTGCCCGAGCGCCTGGCCGGCGGCCAGGAGCGCTTCGCCTTCCATCACGCCCTGTTCCGGGACGTCGCCTACGGCATGCTGCCCAAGGCCGGCCGGTCCGAGCTCCACCGCCGGCTGGCCGACTGGCTCGCCGGCGCGCCCGGGGAGGAGCCGAGCCTGCCCGAGGTCGTCGCCTACCACCTGGTCCAGGCGGTCCGGCTGGCCGGCGAGGTGCGGGCCCCGACCGCCGACGACCGCGAGCTGGCCGCCCGCGCCGTGGCCGCCTGCCAGCGGGCGGCGCGGCGCCTGCGCGACCAGGAGGCCATGGCCGCGGCCGTCCTGATGCTCGACGACGCCGTCGGGCTGGCCGAGCTGGCCGGGACCGGCGCCGAGGAGCTGGCCGAGCTGCGCCTGGACCGGGGGACGATCCGGGGCGCCACCGGCGACCTGCCGGGGGCCCTGGACGACCTCGGGCCGGCGACCGGGGCCCGGCGCTCGGCGGTCCGGGCCCGGGCCTGGACCGAGCTGTCCAACGTGCACGGCATGCTCGGGCAGTTCGGGGAGTCGGCGGCCGCCGCCGACCGGGCCATCGCCGAGGCGGCCGAGGCCGGCGACCCGGCGCTCATCGCCCAGGCGACCCGGGTCAAGGCGTATGTCCCCTACCTGGCCGGGGACCTGTCAGGGGCCGGGGAGCTGCTCGACCAGGCGCTCGTCCAGGCCCGCCTGGCCGGCCAGGCCAAGCTGGTCATCGAGCTGCGGGCCACCCTGCTGCCGATGCTCATGTACCTGGGCACCCCGCTGGACGAGCTGCGTCAGGAGGCCCTCGGCCTGGTCGAGGACGCCCGTTCGGCCGGGCGGCGCAGCGCCGAGGCGACGGCCCAGGTCACCCTGGGCGAGGCGGCCTGGCTCCAGGACGACCTCGACGCCGCCGAGCACCACCTCTCCGAGGGCAACCGCCTGAGCCTCGAGGTCGGCTTCACCCGCAAGCGGCTGTGGTCGCTGCTCGCGCTGTCCCAGGTCGCGATCGCCCGGGACCAGCCGGAGGCGGCCCGGCGCCTGGCCCAGGAGGCGATCGCGCTCACCACCCAGCCGGACGGCACCGCCGACGTCGAGGCCGAGCTGCACCTGGCCGAGGCCTGCCTGGCCGGCGCCGACCCGGCCGGGGCGGCCGCGGCCATTGCCCGCGCCCGGGCGGTGCTCCAGGAGGTCGACGTGTTCTCCCGGGCCAGGCTGCAGCGGACCGAGGCCAGGCTGGCCTCGACGTCGGGCGACCCGGCGGCAGCGGTGGCGCTGCTGGAACGCTCCCTGGCCGAGCTGGAGGGGACCGGCCACCGCCTCGACCAGCTCCGCTCGCTGGTCGAGCTGGCGCCGGCGCTGCGCCGGGTCGGCCGGGCCGAGGAGGCCGGCACCGTCGCCGAGCGGGCCCTCGACCGGGCCACCACCATGGGCGCCCACGCCCTGGTCCGCCACCTCACCCAGGCAGAGGGGGTTGGGAGATGACCCGACGGCGGTCCCAGGCCGACGAGGCGGCGCTGCTCCAGGTGCTCGGCCAGAGCCCGATCTTCCGCCACGGGCGGCCGGAGGCCCTGACCCACCTGGCCGCCCAGGCGGTTCCGTTCGACTACCCGGTGGGCAGCTTCCTGATGCGCCAGGGCGAACCGGCCGACCACGTGCTGGTGCTGACCGCCGGCGAGGTGGCGATCGTCTCCCCCGTCCGCGGCGGCGGCGAGCTGGTCCACACGATCATCCGGGCCGGCCACCTGATCGGCGAGCTCGCCCTGCTGAACGACGGCCGGCGGACCGCCGGGGTGCGGGCGACCTCGCCCACCACCGCCTGGGCCATCGGCCGCGACCCGTTCTGGGGCTTCCTGGAGGCCAACCCGGCGGCCTCCTCGGCGCTGCTGCGCCAGGTGGCCGCCCGCCTGGCCGACCGGGAGGCCCTGATCGACGACCTGCTCTCGCTGGACGTGAAGAGCCGGCTGGCCAAGGTCCTGCTCGGACTGGCCGCCGACCACGGCCAGCCCGACCCCGGCGGCGGCACCAGGATCTCGCTGCACCTGACCCACCGCGACCTGGCCGGCATGGTCGGGGCCAGCCGCGAGAACGTCAGCAGGGCCCTGGGGGCGTTCCGCAAGCGCGGCTTCATCGACTACGACTCGGAGTCGATCCGCCTGCGCAACCCCGACGCCCTCCAACGGCTCACCTGAGCCGGGTTGTGACGGAGATCACCGGGACCCGGTGACCCACGGCACCGACGGCGCCCCGGGGCCGGCGGCTACGCTCAGCTCGTCCTTCAGAGAGGTACCGGCGGAGACACAGGAGGAGCCCGCCGGAACCGGCAGGAGGACAGGGACAGAGCAGCGGAAGGATCGGTGTTCGGGGGGGTCCGGGGACCGCGGGGGTGTGCTCCGGGACTCGGGGGGGTCCGAACCCGCCGCTGGAGGTGCCGGTCAGGGGCGCGGTCGCCCGCGACCAACCGGCATCCCTGGCCAGGCCCGCCCCGTCACGGCCGGAGCGGGCCTGGCCTTCTGCACGCCCTCCCCTCCGCCATCCACGGCCCGTCCACGGGCGGCCTCTCGGCCGGTCAGCACCGCGGCGGTCGCGGCCTCCAGGCCGGAGAAGCTGGCCACGCCGGGCGGTGGCGGCCGGCCGGCCGCGCGCCCGGTGGTCACGAACAGCGGCGTCACCCCGGCGGCGACGGCCGCGCCGACGTCGGTCGGGTGGTTGCCGATCATGAAGGACGCGGCCAGGTCGAGGCCGAGACGCGTCGGCGGCCGCCTCCAGCATCCCCGGGCCGGGCTTGCGGCAGCGGCAGGCGCGGGCGTAGCCGGGCACCGTCCCCTCCGGGTGGTGCGGGCAGTACAGGACGGCGTCGAGCCGCACCCCGACCCCGGCCAGCAGCTCGGCCAGGCGGCGGTGGACGGCCTCGACCGCCGCCTCGCCGTAGCGGCCGCGGGCCACCCCGGCCTGGTTGGTCACCACCACCAGGGCGTAGCCGGCCGCGGCCAGCCCGGCGAGGGCGCCGGCCCCGGGCAGCAGCACCACCCGCTCCGGGTCGTGCAGGTACGGGACCTCCTCGACCAGGGTGCCGTCGCGGTCCAGGAACACCGCCCTCATCCGTGCGCCAGCCGCTGCTCGACCCATCCGCAGAGGGCGTGGCCGATGGTGATGTGGCCCTGCTGGACCAGCCCGGCCGAGTCGCCGTCGACGTGCAGGGCGAGGTCGGCGGTGCCGTCCAGCGGCGAGGCGGCCGGGCCGAGGAACGCCACCACGACCATGCCCGCGGCCTTGGCGGCGGCCGCCGCCCGGAGCGCGTTCTCGGAGCGGCCGCTGGTCGAGAGGACGACCAGCACGTCCCCGGGCCGGCCGAGGCCCTCGACCTGGCGGGCGAACACGTCGGCGTAGCCGAGGTCGTTGCCGACGGCGGTCAGCACCGAGGTGTCGGTGGTGAGGGCGACCGCCCGCCAGGCCGGCCGGTCGAGCAGGTAGCGCCCGACCAGCTCGGCGGCCAGGTGCTGGGCGTCGGCCGCGCTGCCGCCGTTGCCGCAGAACAGCACCTGGCCGCCGCCGGCCAGGGCGTCGGCGACCAGCCGGGCGGCCCGCTCGACGGCGGCAACGCCCGGCCGCTCGGCCAGGGCGGCGGCCACCGCGGCCGAGCTGGCCAGGTAGCTCCCGATGTTCCGTCTCATCTCCGGGCCCGCCGCTGGGCGGCGCGGGCGCCGCGCAGGTCGAAGCAGACCGGCGAGCAGGGGGCACCGGCGGCTTCGAGCGCGGCCACCATCCGCGCCCGCCGCTCCGGCGGCCCCGCGAACAGCATGAACCCCCCGCCGCCGGCGCCGAGCACCTTGCCGCCGGCCGCCCCGGCGGCCCGGCCGACCTCGTACAGCTCCTCCAGCCGGGGGGTGGCGATCCCGGTGGCCAGCTGGCGCTTGTGCTCCCAGCCCTGGCGCAGGCCCTCGGCGAAGGTGGCCAGGTCGCCGCCGAGCAGGGCGTCGCGCATCGCCTCGGCCAGCGCCTTGAGCGCCCCCAGGCTGGCCAGGCTGCGTTCGGAGCCGAGCAGGACCCCGTCGACCTGGCGGCGCAGGATGCCGTCGTCGATGCGGCTGTCCCCCGACCAGGCGAGCAGCAGCGAGCGCTCCAGCGCCTCCATGACCTCGCCGGCGACCGCCAGCGGGCGGACCTCGACCTGGTCGTCGCCGGCGAACTCGATGAAGTTGAGCCCGCCGTAGGCGGCGGCGTACTGGTCCTGCATGCCGCCCTCGATCTTGAGGTCGATCCGCTCCACCTGGTAGGCGGTGCGGGCAAGCTCGGCCGGGGACCAGCGCCGGCCGGTGGCCGCCCCGACGGCGGCCAGCATGGCCACCACCAGCGCCGAGGACGACCCGAGCCCCGACCCGGGCGGGGCGTCGGTGGCCAGGGTGAGGTCGAGCCCGCGCCCCGGCCGGCGCACCGCCAGGTCGCGCAGGACCGCCTTGACCAGGTCGAGGTGGCCGTTGAAGCCGAGCTGGTCGGGGGCGAAGGCGGCCCGCGCCCTGAGGTCGCGCGACTCCACGTGGTAGTCGCCGTCGCGCCGGGGACGCAGGTCGGCGGTGGCGCAGCGGTCGATGGTGACCGACAGGACCGCCCCGCCGTGGGTCTGCGGGTAGGGCGGGACGTCGGTCCCCCCGCCCGCGAAGCTGATCCGCAGCGGCGCCCGCGCCCACGAGGTCCTCACCGGGGGGCCCCGGTGGCCGCGGCGGCCAGCAGCTCCTCCAGGCGCGTGACCACCGCCGGCCAGGAGAACTCGGCCTCGACCCGGCGCCGGCCGGCCGCGCCCATGGCCCGCGACCGGGCCGGGTCGGCGAGCAGGCCGGCGACCGCGTCGGCGACCGCCCCGGCCCGGCGCCCGTCGACCACCGTCCCGGTCTCCCCCTCGGCCACCGTCTCGGGGGCGCCGCCCGAGCGCCCGGCCACCACCGGCAGGCCGGTCGCGGCCGCCTCCAGGAACACCACCCCGAGGGCCTCCAGGTCCAGGCCCAGCCAGCGGGTCCGGCAGGGCATGGCGAACACGTCGCCGGCGGCGTAGTGGTCCGGCAGCTCCTCCCAGGCGACCTCGCCGGCCAGGTGGATCCGGTCGGCGACCGGGCTGGCGGCGGCCAGCCGGCGCAGCCGCCGCTCGTAGGGCCCCCCGCCGACCAGCAGCAGCCGCGCCTCCGGCACCCTGGCCACCACCCGCGGCCAGGCCTGGACGAGCCGGTCCTGGCCCTTGCGGGGCACCAGCCGGGAGATGCACACGCACACCGGCGCCGAGCCGAGCCCGTGCCGCTCGCGCACCCGCCGCCCGTCGACCGCCGGGTGGTAGGTGTCGGCGTCGACCCCGGCCGGGAGCAGCTCGACCGGGCAGCGGCCGCGCACCGCCCGGGTCACCCGGGCCGCCGACCAGCGGCTCACCGCCGTGACCAGGCGCAGGTCGCCGGCCACCCGGACCAGCAGCCGGCTCGCCAGCGGCACCCGCCCGACGGCGACCTCGACCCCGTGGGTGAAGCCGACGCAGGGGACCCCGGTGGCCCGGGTGAGCCGCCCGGCCAGCAGCCCCAGCGGGAAGGCGGCCCCGAAGCAGATCACGTCCGGCCGGACCTCCCTGGCCAGGGCGACCGTCCGCCGCAGGACGTCGGGGACGGGCAGCATCGTCCTGCCCGGGTGGCGCACGACCCGGAACGGCTGGGCGGCGTCGAAGGCCGCCGCGCCCGGCCAGGCCGGGGCGTACACCACCACCCGGTCCGCCGGCAGCCGGCTGACCAGGTTGTGGCAGTACTGCTGGATTCCCCCGGACCGGGGCGGGAAGTCGTTGGTGACGAGCAGCAGGTTCACGGCCCGGGCATTCTAGTGGCGTTCGGCCCACAGCCACGCCTGGGCGATCCTCGCCATGGTGCTCGGGTGGCTGGCGAACATGACCATGAGCAGGCGGCTGGGTTGCAGGTCGGCCCGGTTCTCCAGGGCGAGGCGGCGCTCGACGGCGACCGCGGTGACCGGGTCGCGGGTGACCTCCAGCGACACCCAGTCGGCCCGGGCCTCCGCCCAGCGGCTGATCGCGCTCGCCACCGGCGCCGCCACCAGCCCGCCGAGGGCGGCCAGGAGCAGCAGGCCGGGCGCGGCCAGCGGGTCGCCCAGCCCGCTCACCCCGAGGGCCCGCTGGACCGGGCCGAGGTCGAACAGGGCGACGGCGGCCAGCACCGACACCGCCGCCAGGGCGGCCGCCCCCACCGTCCCCCAGAGCACGTCGCGGTGGCGGACGTGGGCCAGCTCGTGGGCGACGACCAGCACCACCTCGTCGGTCCCGCTCGCCGACCCGGCGCCGGCCCCGTCCGGCGGCCCGGACCCGGCCGCGGCCAGCAGGGTGTCGTAGACGACCACCCGGCGGGTCCGGCCGAGGCCCGACACGTAGGCGTTGACCCTGGTGGTGCGCCGGCTGGCGTCGGCCACGAGCACGTCGCGCACCGGGACCCGCATGGTCTCGGCCAGCGCCAGCAGCCGGTCCCGCAGCGGCCCCGGCCCGAGCGAGCTGAACCGGTTGAACAGCGGCTCGATCAGCACCGGCCCGGCCACGGACAGGGCGACGACCAGCAGGGCGGCGGCGGCCGCGGCCACCAGCGGCCAGCCGGGCGGCTGCCAGCGGGCCCCCAGCACCAGGGCGCTGAGCGGCAGGACGGTCAGGACCAGGCCGACCCCCCGGCCCTTGGCCCAGTCGCGCAGGAACCCGCCGAGACCCTGGGTGGCCAGCCCGGCCCGGGCGTCCTGGCGGAAGGCCCGTATCGAGAACGGCAGCCCGACCCCGGCCCGCACGGCCAGGACGGCCACGGTGGCCAGCGCCACCCGCCCCGGCGCCCAGGCCCCGGCCAGCCCGGCCGCCGCCCGGATCACGGCCCGGCCGGGACCGGTGAGGGCGAGGACGGCGAGCACGGCCAGGTCGGCCCCGTAGCCGGCCAGCCCCCAGCGCTGGCGGGGCTTGGCGTAGGCGACGCAGGCCCGCACCTCGTCCTCGGTGAAGGCCTCCAGCGGGTCGGCCGCCGGTGGCCGGGGCACGGCGATCACGGCCGGTCGCGGACCCACGCCGCCCAGCGGCGCTCGGCGGTCGCGGCGGGAGACGCCGAGGGCGCGCCGGAAGCCGCGGTCGAGCTGGGCCGGGTTCGGCGGGTCGGGCCCGGCGAACTGGCGGTAGAGGGCCTGGAGCTTGCGGGCGCCGAAGGTCTCGGCCACCCACAGGCAGAACGCCGATCCCTCGTCGTAGGCGACCGCGGCGTCGCCGCCGCGGAACTCGCGGTCGGTGGGCAGGGCGCCGTCGAAGCGCCCGCTCCTCACCCGCGTGCTCAGGGCCGGGCGGGTCGCGGAGAACGGAAGCCCGACCGGCTTCAGGGCGGCCCAGTCGGCGAACCCCTCGACCAGCAGCAGCGGCACCCCGTCGCCGAGGCTCCGGGTGGCGACGTGGGTCATCTCGTGGGTGATGAGGACCTGGAGGTTGAGGCCGTCGTAGCCGTCCACGTTGCTGGTGTTGACCACGATCCGGTTGCCCAGCACCCTCTCGGTGCTGCCCGACTCGACCGAGGAGGAGGCCACGGCGGCCACCCGCGACAGGTCGCGGGCGCCGACCAGCTTCTCGGCCTCGTCCTGGTCGCGGGGGACCAGGATCACCGCCTTGCGCTCCCAGCGGCCGGTCCAGGCGGCGCCGACCTGCGCGTAGGCGCGGTCGGCGACCCGCAGCAGCCTCCCCGCCAGCTCCTCCTGCCCGGGATGGTGGACGATCAGGGTGCGGGCGCTGCGCACGGTCCGCACCTGGCCGCTGTCCCAGATCTCGACGTCGTCGCGGCGCTGCATCTGGCGGTCGCCGGGCCCGGCGATGCGCCAGCGGGAGCCGGACAGCGCGAAGGTGAAGGACTCGCGGGCCAGCACCGGGCTGGCGTCCTGGCCCCGGAACTGGTATCTGGCCTCGACCCGGGCCTGGTACACCTGCTCGGCGTCGTAGCGGCGCTTCAGCGACCCGCGGGGACGCAGGGCGCCGTCGAGGCGGTAGGCGAAGCTCGAGAACGGCACCGTCCGCATGCGGGCGAACAGGGTCGCCTGCTGCTTGTAGTACTGCCTTCTGGCGCTTGTCGACGGTGGCCAGGAAGGCCGCCCGGTCGTCGTCGACGATGGCCTCGGCCCGCTTGGCCAGCAGCTTCGGCAGGTCGGTGCGCGGGTCGGGCGGGAGCTTGGCCGCGGGCCGCTGGCCGATCGCCCGCGGGGCCGACCCGACCTGGACCTCGGGCCGCGCCACCAGCACGGCGGCGACCACGGCGAGCACCAGCAGCCCGACCACCGAGGCCACGACCCACCCGGCCCGCCGCCTCCGCGGCGGCGGGGGCGGGGTCGGCATGCCCCAGCCCGGCGGGCCCTGCGGGCCGGGGGGCTGCCCCCAGCCTGAGGGGCCGGGCGCCGGGGGCGGCGGCCAGCCCTGGGGGGCGGGGGGCGGTGCCCAGCCCTGCTGGCCGGGCGGTGCCGACCCGGGCGGCTGGCCCGGCCAGGACGCGGCCGGGGGCGGCGGCGGCCAGGCGGGCCGGGGCGGCGTGGGTCGTTCGGGCTCGGGCGGCCGGCCGCCTGGGTCGGTGGGCTCCATGAATTCCCATGGTAACCGGCGGGACCGGGGATTTGGACGGGTGCCGGGCACCCGACCGGCGAGAGGCGGCTACGGCCCCCACCCGGGGGAAGCGGGGGCCGTAGCCTTCGGCCGGAGCAACCGAGGGGCGGCCGGCCCCCGCGGCGTCGCTCCGGTCGATCCCGCAGGACCTTCGATCAGGTAGTTGCCGTCGCAACAGGGGACGCGGCCGCCGCACCGTAGCGAAGTGGAATCGGCCGTGCAAGTTCTTCACACCGGCCAAACTGGTCACCGGGTGGACGGCCGAACCGTTGTCACACCCCCCGGATAGGGTCCTCTCGACCTGGCCGGACCCCGACGGCAACCAGAGAGGGAACACCATGGGACGCGAGGAGCCACTGCGGATCAGCTGCGACGACTGCCCCGGCGGGAACGAGTGCCGGGACTGCCTGGTCGAGTTCTTCCTGGGCGAGCGCAACGCCCGGGTCGTCCGCCTCGGCGCCGACCCCGCCCGCCCCACCGCCGACCTCGACCCCGACCTCCAGGCTGCCTTCGACACCCTCACCACCCACGGCCTCCACCCCCAGGTCGTCGCCCACCGCCGCAACGGCACCGCCCGCGCCTCCTGAGGTCGCCGCGGTCAGCGGGGGGTGGCGAGGCCCAGGAGGGCTGGGGAGCGGGCGATGGTGGCGCCGAGGGCGGTGACGCGGGCGCGGAGCTCGTTGTCGGAGGTGACGACGACGACGGGACGATCGGATGGGGCGGCGTTGGCGCGGGCGACGATCTCGTCGTCGGCGGTGCGGCCGGCGTCGGTGAACACGACCTCGACCGGGCCGAGGGGCAGGCGGGTCGGGATCGGGCCCACCGTGCCGCCGTCGAACACCACCGTCAGCTCGGCCCCGAACCGGCGGGCCAGGCGACGGCACAGGTCGAGCAGCAGGGTGCGCTGGTCCTCGAGGCTCCGGTCCGGGAACCCCATCGGGTGCTTGGTGACGTTGTAGCCGTCGACCAGCACCAGCACCCCGTCCGCGCCCATCCACGCGGCCAGCGTCTCCGGGTCGTCGGCTCCCCGCCCCCCCGGAACCGGCAGGGGGCTGCGCCGTTCCGGCCGGCGGACCGCCCCGGGGGCCGCTCCCGGTGGTCCCGTCCCGGCCCGGCCCTTGCCGCCCTCCCCCGCCAGCCCGGTGGCCCGCCGCAGCGCGTCGAGGTCGCGCTCCAGCGCCCCGACGGCCTCGGCCACCACCGGGTCGACCTGCCCGGCGGAGCGGCGCAGGGCCCGGTAGTTGCGCTGCGACTCGGCCAGCCGGGCCTGCAGCTCGTTCACCCGGCCACCCAGGCGGCGCTGCTCGGCCGCGGCCTCGTCCCTGGCCGCGCGCAGCGCCGCCGCCGACTGGGCGAGCTCGCGCTCCAGCGCTTCCACCCGGTCGGCCAGCGCCCGCCGCTCCCGCTCGACCCGCCGCACCTCCTCCCGGGCCGCCCGCAGCTCCTCCCGCCCCGCCCTGGCCTCGGCGGCCTCGGCCTCGGCACGCTCCCTGGCCGCGTCCAGCTCGCTCTCGGCCCCGGCCAGGGCCGAGCGCACGGCCGCCGCCTCGGCCCTCGCCTGGCTGGTCGCGGCCGCGGCCACCGCCGCCTGCACCGCCGCCTCCCCCTCGGCACCCAGGGCCAGCCCCACCCTGGCCACCGCCTCCGGGGTCTCGCCGCTGGCCAGCGCCTCGGCGTGACGCCCGGCCCTGACCAGGCGGGCCAGCGCCTCCTCCTCGCCGAGCACCCGCTCGTCCACAGCCTTCCTGAAGCTCTGGTCGAGGTCGAGGGTTCGCCGGACCAGGGCGAGGACCCGCGGGTGCCGGAGCCGCTTGGGCGTCCAGGTCTGGTACTGGCGCAGCGGCCCCGGCAGCTCCCCCTGGTCGGCGGCCCGCAGGGTGGCCAGGGCCGCGTCCAGGTACCCGGTCAGCAGCGCCTCGGGCAGATCAGGCAGACCCGGCCCGCCCAGCGCCCCGGGTCGCCGACCCGCCGGCCGCGCCGGGCTCGGCCTGGGCCGCCGGCGCCGGCCGGGCGCGCCCACCGTCCGGGTGCACCCCGCTCACCGCTCGGCCGAGGTCGGGTCGCCGATCACCGGGACGATCTCGACGTCGCCCGCCGACCCGCACCAGCGGCAGCGCACCTCCTCGGCCTGGACGGCCAGGTCGCGCTCCTCCTCCACGTTGAGCTCGCCGGCCACGGTGTAGTGCCAGAAGGCGGTCGTGCGCCGGTTGGCGACCACGTCGAAGCGGGTCAGGTTGCCGCAGGCGGCGCAGCGCAGCCGCTCGCCGCTTCCGGGAAGGTGGTCGAGCACGCGTCCTCCTGGGACGAGCCTGGGGCCAAGGTTGCCGTCAAGGGTAACCGGGGCGGCCCTCAAAGGGTCGAACCATCAGCTATTTGTTTGCGACCCCGCTCACGTAGGATGCTTGCCCTGTGGAAAAGATCGCCTTCACCTTCCCTGGCCAGGGCCGGATCGCCAAGAACAGCGGCGCTCCCTGGGCCGACGACCCTGCCGGCTGGCCGTTCGTCCGCGCGTCCGAGATCCTCGGCTGGGACGTGATCGAGGTCCTGGAGTCCGGCGACGCCGCCCTGTCCGACACCCGCAAGGCCCAGCCGGCGATCTATGTCCACTCGGCCGCCTGCCATCTGCTGGCCCGCGAGGAGGGGCTGCGCCCCGACCTGGTCGCCGGCCACTCCCTTGGCGAGTACGCCGCCCTGTTCGCGGCCGGCGGGGTCAGCTACGAGCAGGGCCTCGAGCTGGTCGTGCGCCGGGCCGAGCTGGCCCACCAGGCCGGCGGGGCCGGCGTCATGCGGGTCGTGCTCGGCCTGCCCGACAAGACCGTCGGCCAGCTCTGCCGCAACGTCCGGCGCCAGGTCGGCAAGGTGTTCCTGGCCAACTCCAACGCCCCCGGCCAGGTGGTCATCTCGGGCGAGTCGGAGGCGGTCGAGGAGACGGCCAGGCGGGCCCTGGCCGCCGGGGCCAAGCGGGTGCTCGCCCTGCCCATCGGCGGCGGCTTCCACACGCCCCTGATGCACGCGGCCAAGCGGCCCTTCAAGGATGCGCTGGACCGGATCGACCTGACCCGGCTCGAGGTCCCGCTGGTCTCCAACGCCAAGGCCAGGGTGGTCCGCAGCGGCCGCCGGGCCGGCCGGCTGCTGGCCCGCCAGCTCACCAACCCGGTCCAGTGGACCAGCTGCGTCGAGCGCCTCCGCGAGCTCGGCACCACCAGCTACGTCGAGCTCGGCCCGGGCAAGGTCCTGGAGGGCCTGATCCGCCGCATCGACCCCCGCGCCGTGGTCTCGATCGCCGCCACCCCCGACGAGGTCCGCGCCCTCGCCGAGGCCGCCCGCAGCCGGACCTCGCCCTCGCCGAGGCCCCGGTCGGGAGGTAGCCCCGGGGCATTGGCGGCCCGCCATCCACAGCCTCCGACCCGCCTGCCCTGAAGTCGAGCCGTACGGCCTTCGCGTCCGGTTTGTCCCCCTGCCGCGGGCGACCACCTTTCGCTTACGATTGCGATCACCGCGGCCCTCGCGGTGGCCGACAGGTGGGAGGTGCGCCGTGCGAGCGCACGAGCTGGTCGAAGCTGGTCGCCAGCACGTGGCCACCGGCAGGGTCCGCGAGGCGATGGCCTGCTTCAAGCGCGCCGCCGACGACCCCGAACGCGGCGCCGAGGCGCTGAGCCTGCTCGCCGCCGCCTACCTGCTGCCGGGCTCGCTCGCCCCCGAGCTGGCCCTGGCCCACGCCCACCGCGCCGCCAGCCACCCGGCCATCGGCGGCGAGCACCTGGCCCGCTGCGCCGCCGTGGCCCTCAGCGCCGGCGACCCGTCGCTGGCCGAGGAGCTGGCCGGCCGCGCCGGCCGGGCCGGCGGCGGCGAGGCCCTGGCCATCCGGGCCACCGCCCTGCTCCGGCTCGGCGACCTGGCCGAGGTGCGCGCCCTGCTCGACGGGCTGGACCGGGCGTCGGGACCGGCGGTGTTCTGGCGCCGGCTGGTGGTCGAGGCGGCGGCGGCCGGCCGCCTGGACATCGCCCTGGCCGTCCGCCGGGCCATGCGCCGGGGCGGCCTGCCGGCCCCGGCCCTCCCCGACGTGGTGGTCCGGACCGCGGCCGGGCCGCTGTTCTTCGCCTGCCTGGCCGCCGCCACCGTGCTGGCCGTGGCCGTGCCCGAGCGGCTGGCCGCGCTGGTCGCCCTCGGGTTCCTGGCCCTCGGCCTCGGCATGGCCGTGCTGGCCAGACGCGGCTGATCTTCCGCGGTGCTTGACCTCGAACACGTGTTCGTCTAGCGTCTGGCGACGACAGCCCAGAGCGGACGAAAGGAACCGCCGGGATGCCCGCCGCATCCGTCGCCATCCAGGGTCGCCTCGACGACCTCGGCACGCCGCTGCTCGACGTCGAGTTCGTCGTCCTTGACCTGGAGACCACCGGCGGGTCGCCCGCCAACGACCGGATCACCGAGGTCGGCGCCGTCAAGATCCGCGGCGGCGAGGTCCTCGGCACCTTCCACACCCTGGTCAACCCCGAGGTCTCGATCCCGCCGCTGATCAGCGCCCTGACCGGCATCACCGACGGGATGGTGGCCGAGGCCGAGCCGATCGAGGTCGTGCTCCCCTGCCTGCTCGAGTTCCTCGGCGGCGCCGTGCTGGTCGCCCACAACGCCTCCTTCGACCGGCGCTTCGTCCAGGCCAACCTGGAGCGGCACGGCTACCAGCGCATCGCCAACCGGGTCGTCTGCACGGCCCGGCTCGCCCGCAAGCTGCTCCCCCGCGACGAGGTGCCCAACGTCCGCCTGGCCACCCTGGCCAGCTACCTCGGGGCGACGGTTGCCCCCTGCCACCGGGCGCTGACCGACGCCCAGGCGACCGTCGACGTGTTCCACGGCCTGCTGGAGCGGGCCGGCTCCTACGGGGTCCTGGCCCTCGAGGACCTGATCGAGTTCCCCTCGGCCAAGGCCGGGGCCAGCTTCAAGAAGGTCCACCTGGCCGACCGGCTGCCGCGCTGCCCCGGCGTGTACCTGTTCCGCGACGCGGCCGGGCGGGTCCTGTACGTCGGCAAGGCCAAGGACCTCCGGACCCGGGTGCGCAGCTACTTCTCCGGCGACGGGCGGGTCAAGATCGCCGACCTGCTGCGCGAGCTCGCCGCCATCGACCACCAGCCGTGCGCGACCGAGCTGGAGGCCAGCGTCCGCGAGGTCCGGCTGATCCAGCACCACCGTCCCCGCTACAACCGCCGCGGCCGCAACCCCGAGCGCTACTGCTACCTCAAGCTGACCCGGGAGCGGTTCCCGCGGCTCTCGGTGGTCCGCCGGGTCCTGGCCGACGGCGCCCGCTACCTGGGCCCGTTCTCCTCGGCCGGCCAGGCCGAGCTGGTCAAGACGGCGATCGAGGACGCCCTGCCGCTGCGGCGCTGCACCAGGCGCCTGGGGGCGCGTGGCGGCGGGTCGGCCTGCGCCCTGCTGGAGCTGGGCCGCTGCCTGGGGCCGTGCACGGGCGCCGTCGGCCAGGAGGGCTACGCCGCGCTGGTGGCCACCCTCGAGGCCGCCCTGGACGGCGACCCCGAGCCCGTGCTCGGCCCGCTGCGCCGGCGCATGGCCGCCTACGCGGCCGAGCAGCGCTACGAGCAGGCGGCCGGCGCCCGGGACCGGCTGGAGGCGCTCACCCGCGCCCTGGCCGAGGCGCGCCGGGGCGCCGCCCTGGCCGGCGCCGACGAGATCGTGCTCGGCCTCCCCCACCCCGACGGGCGCGTGGTGACGGTGGTCCGGCGGGGCCAGCTCGCCGCCGTGGGCCTGGTCGCCGCCGGCGACCAGGCGGGCGTCGAGCGGCTCCTGGAGGCGGCCGCGCCGCCGGAGCTGTTCGACGGCCCGCCACCACGCCACCTGGCCGACGAGGTCAACCTGGTCACCCGCTGGCTGGAGGGCGCCGCCGGCAAGGCCGAGCTCCTCGGCGTCCGGGGCCGCCTGGCCAGCCCGGCCATCGGGGGCGCCCTGCTCCAGCTCCGCTACGACCCCGGCCGCCACCGCCACGCCTGGCCCCCCGGCGAAGCCCGCGGCCGCCCCGAGGCCCGCCCCTCCCGCCGCCCGACCCGCCGCCACCACGCCGGCTCGTTCGCCACCGCCCCCCGGTGAAGCCCGTGCGCGATTGGCCGGATATTGCCGAATTCGGTTGTCCGTGGAAGGAGCGGTAGGCTATCGCGCGTCCGGGCGGGTCGTCCGGCGAGATAGGATTCGCCCCCGGTCCCCCACCCGCGGAAAGGGAGGTCTCCCCCGTGAGCGCGTTCGAACCACAGACGACCGAGCCCAAGGTCGACATGCCCGACTTCATGGTCGTCCTCCGGGGATTCGACCGCCGCCAGGTGGAGATGTGGGCCGCCGAGGTGGCCGCCCAGATCGAGCAGGAGCGGCTCCGGGCCGACGAGGCCGAGAAGCGCGCCTACCGCGTGCAGATCGAGGACAAGGGCGCGCCGTCCTTCAGCCATCTCGGCACCCATGTGGCCAGCATCCTCGAGGAGGCCGGCCGGTCCTCCGAGAAGATGCTGGCCGACGCGGCCGAGCGGGCCCAGGAGGCGATCGACGCCGCCGAGGAGGAGGCCGCCGAGATCATCAAGGCGGCCGAGCACCGGGCCGGCGAGATCGAGGGCGAGGCCCAGCGGACCCTCGAGCAGGCCAGGGCCGAGGGGGCGCAGGTCGAGGAGGACGCCCTGCAGGCGGCCGAGGAGATGCGGGCCCAGGCCGAGCAGGACGCCAGGGCGGTGCTGGAGGAGGCCCGCGACGCCACCGACATGATCTGGCAGGAGGCCGAGCGCGAGCGGATCGCGGTCGAGGCCGAGACCATCCGGCTGGAGACCCTCCGGCACCGGTCGCTGGAGCAGCTCGGACGGGTCTACGGGCACCTGGAGTCGGTGCTGGACGAGGTCCGCGCCGGCATCGGCCGGGTCGAGGAGGAGCAGGAGGACCTGGACGAGGCGACCGCCGCCGCCGCGGCGCGGCTCGGGGTGGAGCCTCCGGCGAGCTCGCCCGAGGAGAGCCCCCGGTTCCCCAGCGCCCGCGACATCGAGCACCGCGACCACGCCGCTGGCGGCGCCGTGCTGTCGGCCACCCGGCCCGGCACCCCGGCGCCCGACACCGCGGCGGCGACGCCCGAGGTCGGGTCCCTTCCCGCCGTGGCCGACGACCGCCCCCAGCAGCCGGCGCTGTCCGACGCCGCCGGCGACTCGCCGTCCGGGGACGTCGAGGCCACCCAGCCGGTCCTGGGCGACGCCACCACCGAGACCATCCAGCCCGACGACAGGACCGAGGCCGTCCAGCCGCTCGCCGAGGATGGGTCGTCGGGGACCGCCAACGGCGAGGGCCAGCCCGGCGACCAGGACGCCACCCAGCGCCTGGACGCCGTCGGCACCACCGAGAACGGCGGCAACGGCCCCCGCTCCCCCAAGCCCACCGCCAAGGAGGGCAAGGGCCGGCCCTAGGTAGCCGGGAGCCCAGCTCCCTCGGACCCAGCTCCCGGCCCCCTCCCGACCCGCACCTACAATGGGCCGCCTGGGGGCGCCGGGCTGCCGGCGGGGTCGGGAGGAGCCATGGAGCAGCGTTCGGTCGTCATCGTCGCCGCCAAGCGGACCCCGATCGGCCGGTTCATGGGGGCGTTCGCCGACGTGCCCGCGGTCGACCTCGGGATCGCGGCCGCCCGGGCGGCGCTGGACGCCGCCGGGCTCGACCCGGGCGAGGTCTCCGAGACGGTCGCCGGCCACGGCCGCCAGGCCGGCAACGGCCCCAACCCGGCCCGGCAGGTGTCGGTCCGCGCCGGGGTGCCCGAGACGGTCCCCGCCTACACGGTCAACAAGGCCTGCGGGTCGAGCGCCAAGGCCCTCACCCTGGCCGCCGGCTCGGTCATCCTCGGCGAGCTCGACGTGGCCCTGGTCGTCGGCATGGAGAACATGACCCGCACCCCGTACCTGCTGCGGGGCATGCGCGGCGGCTACCGGATGGGCCCGGCGGTGGCCGAGGACGCCATGTCCTCCGACGGCTTCATGGACCCCCTGGCCGGCCAGGCCATGGGCGAGACCGCCGAGAACCTGGCCGAGCGCCACGCCGTGACCCGCGAGGAGCAGGACAGCTTCGCCCTCCGGTCCCAGCGCCGCGCCGCCGCCGCCTGGGAGGCCGGCGTGTTCGCCGAGGAGGTCGTCCCGGTCGACACCTTCGACGCCAGGCGGCGCACGGTCACCGTCGAGCGCGACGAGCACCTTCGGCCCGGGACCACCCTGGAGGCGCTGGCCAAGCTCGAGCCGGTGTTCCGCAACCCGGGCACGGTCACCGCCGGCAACTCCTCGGGGATCTGCGACGGCGCCGCCGCCCTGGTCGTGATGGCCGAGGAGACGGCCCGCTCCCGCGGCATCCGGCCGCTGGCCAGGATCGCCGGCTGGGCCAGCGCCGGGGTCGACCCGCGCTTCATGGGCTGGGGCGTGGTCCCGGCCACCCGGAAGCTGCTGGGCAGGCTCGGCTGGGCCCTCCCCGAGGTCGACGTGGTCGAGGTCAACGAGGCGTTCGCGGCCCAGGTCCTCGCCTGCGACCGCGAGCTCGGGTTCGACTGGGAACGGACCAACGTCAACGGCGGCGCCATCGCCCTCGGCCACCCCATCGGCATGACCGGCGCCCGCATCGTCGGCACCGCCGTCCACCAGCTCCAGCGCGGCCACGCCCGGCGCGGCCTGGCCACCCTGTGCATCTCCGGCGGCCAGGGCATGGCCGTCGCCATCGAGCGGGTCGACGCCTGACGCCGTAACGGGCCCGTCACGGGCGGCGGCGACACTGGCCGCACCACGACCATGGCGGGTGGAGGGCTGCGCGTGCCGACCAGGACGATGACCAGCCGGCGGGACCGACCCGGTCACGCCGGTGACCCCGCGACCGACCGCACCGCCAGGCGCTGGGCGGCGCTCGCCTGGACGCTCCTGGGGCTGATCCTGGTCGGGCTCCTGGTGGCCGTCTGGATGGACGAGCTGCTGCGCCGGGCCGGCCGGCCCGACCTGGTGTCGATCGGCGGCGACGCCGTCCCCTACCTGCTGGCCATGGTCAGCGCGGGCACGGTTGGCGCGGTGCTGGCCAGCCGCCGGCCCCGCCACCCGGTCGGCTGGCTGCTGCTGGCGATCGCCATGTCGGTGATCGTGCTCGGGATCTGCGACGCCTATGCCGCCTACGGGCTGCTGGCGCGACCGGGGTCGCTGCCCGGCGCCGCCTGGGCGGCCGTCTACGTGAACGAGAGCTGGGTCGTGCTGTCGACCCTGCTCGGGTTCGTGCTCCTGCTCACGCCCACCGGGTCGCTGCCTTCGCCCCGCTGGCGCTGGTGGGCGGGGCTGGTCGTGGCCGCGGCGGTCGCGGCGGTGGTGCTCGACACCCAGCCGCTGGACCCGCCGTACCAGGCGGTGGCCGTCCAGTTCCTGGTCCCGGACGGGCCGCTGGCCATCGTGGCCACGCTGGGCACCGTCATCACCCTCGTCGGCCTGCTGGTCGCGGCCGGGTCGCTGGTGGTGCGGTTCCGCCGCGCCCGCGGGGTCGAGCGCCTCCAGCTGCGCTGGGTGACCATGGCCGCCGCCCTGGCCGGCCTGGCGGTGGCGGTCATCCTGGTCACCTGGGCGACGATCGGGAGCGCGGCCCAGCCGCTGTGGGAATGGGTGACCGGGGCCTACCTCGTCGCCCTGCCGCTGGCCACCGGCGCGTCGATCCTGCGCTACCGGCTGTACGACCTGGACCGCATCATCAGCCGCACCCTGGCCTACGCCCTGCTGACGGTGCTGCTCGGCCTCGGCTACGCCGCCGTCGCCCTTGCCCTCGGCCAGCTGCTGGGCCGCGACTCCAGCCTGGCCGTGGCCGGGGCCACCCTGGCCGTGGCCGCCACCTTCCAGCCGGCCCGCCGCCGGGTCCAGGCGGCGGTCGACCGCCGCTTCAACCGCCGCCGCTACGACGCCGCCCGCACCATCGCCGCCTTCAGCGCCCGGCTGCGCGAGCAGGTCGACCTGGACACCCTGTCGGCCGAGCTGCTGGCCGTCGCCGGCCAGACCATGCAGCCCACCACGGCGACGCTCTGGCTCCGGCCCCGTCCCTGAGCGGCCGATTGCGCGGGCCGCCGCAGGGCTGTTACGGTCCCGCTCTGGTCGCCGAGGTGGGAGGGTCGGGAGTTGGTCACCGCCATCGTGCTGGTCACCTGCGAGGTCGACCAGACCCCCGAGACCGCCCAGGCGCTGGCCGACCTCGAGGGGGTCAGCGAGGTCTACTCGGTGGCCGGCGACTGGGACCTGGTCGCGGTGGTCCGGGTGGGCGACCACGACGACCTGGCCGCCACCGTGACCGAGCACATCCGCAAGGTCCACGGCGTGGCCTCGACCCGCACCCTGATCGCCTTCCGCACCTACTCCCGCCACGACCTGGACCAGATGTTCTCGGTCGGCTTCGAGGCCGGCCAGCCGGACTGACCACCCGGGCCGTGCCCTTCTTCGCCCCCGAGGAGCACCGCGCCGGCGAGCTGCTGCTCCGGCCCTGGCGGCCGGGCGACGGCGAGGAGCTCAACCGGGCCACCGTCGCCTCCTACGAGCACCTGCGGCGGTTCATGGCCTGGCCCAGCCCGGACGCGACCGTTGAGGACTCCGAGGGGTACGTCCGCCAGAGCCGGGCCCGCTGGCTGCTCGGCGAGCAGTGGGACATCGGGGTGTGGCGCGGCGGACGGCTGGTCGCCGGCTCCGGGTTCATGATCCGCGGGCGGCCGCTGGAGCACGGCGTCGGAGAGATCGGCATGTGGGTGCGGGCCGACGAGGCAGGCCGGGGCCTCGGCACCCGGGTGCTGCGGGCCATGGTCGACTGGGCCGACGCCGACTGGCCGTTCCACAAGCTCACCTGGCACTGCGAGAGCGGCAACCTGGCCTCGGCCCGGGTCGCGGAGAAGTGCGGGTTCCAGCTCGAGGGCCGCCTCCGCGAGAACGGCCCGACCGCCTCGGGCGGCGATCGCCAGACCACCGCTCGCTGTTCGAGCCTGCTCCGCAGCGACCGGCCGATCTGGCCTGGCCGCGACCACGGCCGGGATGGACGGCGCTCGCCCGGGCGCCGTAGCCGCCGGCGCGGACATCCGGCGAGGCCGGGGAGCAGGAGGTAGGCATGAGGACGAGGTCGCTCCGGCGCGTGGTCCTGGCGGTCGTGGCGGCGACCGTCGCCGTCGCCCCGGCCGCCTGGGCCCAGGAGGGACGCTCCCGTTCACCATCGACAGGGCCAGGCTGGCCGCCGACCGCCACACCGTGGTGGTCCGCGGCACCTACACCTGCCCCGCTCGACCTGGACGTGGCCGGCGGCGGCGGGACCATCGACCTCACCGTCCGCCAGGGCGGGGTCGCGGGTTCGGCTCGTCCAGATCGAGGTCTGCGACGGCACCACCCAGGCCTGCCGGGCCGAGGTCACCACCTTCGGCGACCGCGGTTCAAGCGCGGCCGGCCAGGCCAGCGCCTGGCTCGTCCGCGGCGAGACGCCGCCGGCCAGGACGTGACCTCAGGTCCAGATCCCGGGCCAACGCATCACCATCACCCGCAGGTAGCCGCCGAGACGGTTGCGGTCGGTCAGGCGTCGGCGGCGAGGCGGCGGGAGCTCTCGACCCAGGCGTCGAGGGTGTCCCGGGCGTGGCCGCCGTCGATCGAGCGGGCGGCGGCCTCCAGCCCGTCGGGCAGGCTGAGGGCGGCGTCGGCGGCGACCAGGGCGGCCGCCGTGTTCAGCAGCACCATGTCGCGGGCCGGGCCGCCCTGGCCGGCCAGGACCTCCTTGGCGATGGCGACGTTGCGGTCGACGTCGCCGCCGACCAGGTCCCCTCGCTCGGCGGCCCCGAGGCCCAGCTCGACCGGGTCGACCACCAGCTCGCGGACCCCGTCGGCGCTGACGTCCAGCAGGGTCGAGGTGGTGGTGGTGGTCAGCTCGTCGAGGCCGTCGTGCCCGTAGAAGACCAGGGCGTGGTGGATGCCGGTGCGGCGCAGGACCTCGGCCATGACCGGGGCCATCCGCGGGTCGGCCACGCCCAGCGCCTGGTGGCCGGCCCTGGCCGGGTTGGTCAGGGGCCCGAGGAAGTTGAAGACGGTCGGCACGCCCAGCTCGCGGCGGGGCACGGCGGCGTGGCGGAACGACGGGTGGAAGACCGGGGCGAAGCAGAAGCCGATGTTCACCTCGCCGATGGTGGCCGCGACCCCGTCGGGCGGCAGGGCGATGGCCACCCCGAGCGCCTCCAGCAGGTCGGCGCTGCCGCAGCGGCCGGAGGCGGCCCGGTTGCCGTGCTTGGCCACCCGCTGGCCGGCGCCGACCGCGACCAGCGCGGCCAGGGTGGAGACGTTGAAGGTGCCCGCCCGGTCCCCGCCGGTGCCGCAGGTGTCGAGCAGCGGCCCGGGCACCTCCAGCGGCGCGGCCGCGGCCAGCATGGCCTTGACCAGGCCGGTCACCTCGGCCGCGGTCTCCCCCTTGATGCGCAGGCCGGTGGCGAACGCGGCGATCTGGGCCGGGGTGGCCTCCCCGGACAGGATCGAGCCCATGGCGGTGCCGGCCTGCTCCTCGCTGAGATCCTCGCGGCGCAGCAGGGGCCCGAGCACGGTGGGCCAGGCGAACAGGTCGGACACGGCGAGCTCCCGGGTCAACATCGATGCTGTCGGCGCCAAGCCTAATCGACCCGCGCAATACCGGGCGCACCCGGCCGCGGCCGGGTCGGGGCCGGAGCGGGACCGGCGGCGCCTAGGAGACCGCCGCGGGGAGCATGGCCCTGGTCAGGGCGGCCTGGCGCCGGGCGCCGTCGGCCTGGCCCCGGTCACCCAGGGACGTCCAGGCCTGGGCCTCGTCGAGGGCGAGCTGGACGGCGGCCGCGCTGGCCGGCGGGGCCAGGTCCTGGCCGGCCTGGGCCAGCTCCAGGGCGTCCCGGTACCGGCCGTCGGCCAGCGCCCACAGGGCCAGCGCCTCGACCGCCCAGGCGGCCAGCTCGGCGTGCCCGGCCTGGCCGGCCAGGCGGAACGCGGCGTCGCGGCTGGCCTCGGCCGCCTCCCGGTCCCCGGCGTCGAACAGGAGCTGGGCGAGCAGCACCGACAGCCACCCGGCGGCGACCAGCAGCCGCCGGTGCTGTCCGAGCGTCGGCCGATGCTCCAGCAGGCGGCCGGCGTAGCGGAGCTGGGCCCGCACCGCCGGGATCAGCGCCTCCGGCGGGGTGCCGGCGGCGGCCTCGCGGAGCCGGGTCACCGCCCGCTCGACCCCGGACAGGGTCCCCGGTCCCAGCCCGGACGCCTCGGCGCGCCGGGCGACCTCCATCGCCTCGAACACCGCCCGGTCGGGACCTGGCCAGCCGTCCGCGGCCGCGACCTCGGGAGCGGGCCCGGTACCGCCGGTGGCCGGCGGGCCATGCCCGGCGTCGGCGAGGGACCAGAGCATCAGGAGGACGCCGTCGGCCTCGAGCACCTGGTCGCAGCGCTCGACCAGCTCGTGGGAGGGGCGGACGGCGGCCCGCTCCACGGCGCTGATGTAGGAGCCGCCGTAGCCGGCCAGGCGGCCCAGGCCGGCCTGGGTGAGGCCCTGGAGGGTCCGCAGCCGGCGGAGCGTCGCGCCGAGGCAGACCCCCGAGGACACGGCGGGGTCGAGCGTCCGGGTGTGCGACATCGGCGGCCTCGTTCCGGTGCGAACGCGACTCGAAGGATTCTTTCGAATTTCCTTCGAGTCCCAACCTCTGGACACCCGGGCCGGGCGGCGTCAGCTTGTCGGCCGAAGTGTTCGAGGTGCTGTCGAACATACCAGGCGGTCGTGACAGAGGAGGCTGGAGCCGGTGCGGGTGTTCGTGGTGGTCCTGGTCGGTCTGGTGGTGGTCCTGGCCGTGCTCGCCGAGCTGTGCCTGCTGCAGGCGGCGACGCTGCGCCGGAAGGTCCGGGCGGTCCTTCCGCCGGAGGAGGGGGACGAGGAGGAGCAGGACCGTTGAGGGGTCCGGGGGCGCCGTCGCGGCGTGGGCTCCGTCACGGCGCGCGCCCCCGGCCATCCCGGGACCGCCGGGCTCCCAGCCGGCCGGGCGGCGGCCGTCAGGCCGGCTGGGGCTCGGTGGGGAGGGCGTCGGAGACCGGGGCGACCACCGCGGAGCGGTCGAGCTGGAGGCGGCCGTCGATCATCGACTGGAGCTCGCCGAGGGCGCGGACCAGCGCGCTGTGGGTGTCCAGGATGCGGGCGGCGACCCCTGGGGCCAGGGTGGCGTAGGAGGGGGCGAACGCGAAGCCGCAGAAGGGGCAGCGGAAGCCGTCGCTGGGCTGGAGGAGCTGGTCGAGGAGGAGCTCGCGGCGGCACGACCCGCAGCGGGCGGGGATGCTCACGGCGCCGCTCCTTCGAGCGTGGCCTCGCCCTGCTCGTCCCGCTCTCCTGCTCGTCGTCCTCCTCGAGGAGCTGGCGGGCCACCTGGGCCAGGGCGAACGGGTCGACGGGCCGGTTGACGAGCGCGTCCGCGCCGGACCAGCGGCCCAGCCACTCGTCCTGGAAGCGGTCGAGGATGAGGATGACCGGGCAGGCCGTCTCCGGGTTGGCCTTGAGGTCACGGGTCAGGCCGAAGCCGCCGTAGGGGGTGACCGAGACGTCGGCGACCACCAGGTCGGGCAGGCGGGCCTCGGCGACGACCAGGGCGTCGTTGCCGTTGGCGGCCTCGAGGAACGAGACCTCCTCGCCGGAGACCTCCAGGCGTTCCAGGGCCAGGCGGAGGCGGTCGCGGAAGCCTGGGTCGTCGGCGACCAGCAGGATCTCGATCACGGGCGCTCCCGTTCTGCTCGGTGCAGCATCCAGTCGGTGACGGTGAACACCAGGGATGGATACCACGTCCCGTCCCGCTGGATGGTGACGACATAGGGCGCCTGGTCCTTGGCGGCGGCCCGGTCGAGGGGCAGCGACTCGTTGAGCATGCCGCCGACCAGCCGGCCGGCGGTCGCATGGACCCTGGTCACGCCGTCGGCGACCTGCTCGCTGCGGGTCTCGAGGCCCTCGACGCGGACGTCTCCGGCGGCCGGCTTCCCGCCGTGGCGGTCCAGCAGCGGCCCGTAGGCGGCGATGACGCGCCGCTCGGCCGGCGACAGCCGCTCGACGGCGGCCTGCTGGCCGCGGCCGGCGGCGTCGGCCAGCTCGCGCACGGCCGCCTCGGGCGAGGCGGCGCCGGGGGCGGCCGGCTGGCCGGAGTCGGCCAGCTGGTCCCAGTCGGGCTCGCCGGCCCCGGCGGCCAGGCGGGCGTGCTCGGCCGCGGTGGCCAGCAGCGACACCCGCCAGCGGTCGTCGGTCCGGACGGCGACGGCCCGCAGGGCCTTGACGGCCCCCTTGGACTGGTCGGCGAGGCGGCGGTTGAGCTCGGCGGCCGGCAGCTCCAGCTTGGCGCCGTTGGCGGCGCTGCCCCCGACGGTCCCGCCGGCCAGCTCGACCACGGCGACGTCGGCGCCGCCGAGGCCGGCGACGCGCTGGAAGCGGATGTCGCGGGCGGTCAGCTGGAGCCCGGACAGCGGCTGGCCGGTGGGGCCGGTCATGCGGCCGGCCAGCAGCGCGGTGACCCGGTCGCGGTAGGTGTCGAGGAGCAGCGCCTCCTCGGCGTCGAGGTAGCCGGCGGCGCGTTCCAGGTCCTGGCTGCCGAGGGCGGTGAGCAGCCCGGCGGCGGCCGCCTCGGGCGAGGACGCGCCCTGGGCGGTGCCGGCCACCTGCCGGGCGGCGTACAGCCCGACCCCGCCGAACAACAGCAGCACCGCGATCAGGCCGGCCAGCAGCCCAGGGCCGAGCCGCCGTCGGCTGGCCGGTGGCGGCTCCGGGGTCCAGGTGGGCACGGTCGGGTGCTGGTCGGTCACGTCGCGCTCCTTGTCGGTCGCTCCTCTCTCAAGGATAGGCCGCCCCGCCGGTCAAGATGGGGTTGGCGCAGGTCGACAACCCTGGCATGGAACCGATCGGCCGTGCGCGGCGACGCCGCGCGGCCGTCGCTCGACGCGGTCCGGGTCGACGCCGTGCGCGCCGCCGCCGGCTACGCCGGGGCCACCCGCCCGGCGGAGCCGCCGGGCTAGGGCTTGGGCTTGGCGGTGGGGCCGCGCCAGGGGAACTCGACGGTGTGGTTCCAGCAGTTGGGGCCCGGGTTGTACTGGGACAACGGGTCGCCGCACTGCCCACAGACGCGGCCGACCGGGAAGCTCTTCTGGCCGCCCTTGCCGGAGCCGGAGTGGGTTCGGGCGCCCTGTACCGCGCGTCCCTTGGAGCTCATGTGATTCCCCGATCTTCTGCCGGGCGGCGCCCGGCCGCCGTGGCGACGACCTCAAAGTCTGCCATCACGCCCCGGACGGCGCAAAGCCTGCCAGCCGGAACCTCCTGGTCAGCGGTAGCGCAGCACGGTGCCGAGGCCGGCGTCGGCGGCCCGGCGGAGGAACAGATGGGCCACGGCCAGGTCGGTGGTGGCCAGCCCGCGGTGCCAGAACAGGACCCGCTCCTCGGGCCGCTCGCGCCCGGGCAGGTTGCCGGCGACGATCTGGCCCAGCTCGGCGTGGAGGTTGTGGCGGCCCAGCCGGCCCGAGTCGACGTGGCGGCGCAGCGCGCCCAGCGGCCCGACGGTGGCCTGGCCCCAGTCGTCGACCACCACCTTGTCCATCACGTCCACCAGGTCGAGGTCGACGGCGCTGACCGTCCCGTACGGGATCACGGTCGTCCCCGGGGTGACCCAGCCGGTCTCCAGCAGCACCTCCGGCTCGGTCAGCCGGGTCGCCTCGACCATGATGTCGGCGCCGGCCAGCGCCTCGGCCGGGGTGGCCACCGCCCGGACCGGCTTGCCCAGCTCGGTGGCCAGCCGGGCCGCGAACGCCTCCCTGGAGGAGGCCCGGCGGCTGGTCACCCGGATCTCGTCGAAGTCGAACAGGTCGTCCAGCATGGTCACGTTCCACCAGGCCGACCCGCGGGCGCCGAGGTGGCCCAGCACCCGCGAGTCCGGCCTGGCCAGGTGCCTGGCGCCGAGGGCGGTCACCGCGCCGGTGCGGGCCGCCGTCAGCAGGGTCGCGTCGACGATGCCCAGCGGCATCCCGGTGTCGGGGTCGAGCAGCAGCACCAGGGCCAGCTCGCTGGGCAGGCCGAGCCGCCAGTTGCCGACGAAGTCGCCGACCACCTTGACCCCGCTGACGTGCTCGGGGCCGAGGTGGCCGCGGAGCACGTTGAAATGCCCGGCGCCCCCGTTGGGGGGCGCCAGGTGGACACGCGGCTCGAGCACGACCTGCCCTTCGCCCTGGGCCCGGACGGCGCCCTCGACCGCGGCCAGCAGCTCGGGCCGCGTGAGGCCGAGGGCGTCGACGTCCGGCCCAGCGACGAAGCGCAGCGTCAGATCAGGCCCTGCTGGGTCAGCCACTCGGTGGCGACCTTCTCGGGGTCCTGCTTGTCGACGTCGACCAGCTTGTTGAGCTCGGTCAGCTGCTCGGTGGTGATCTTGGCCGAGATGGCGTCCAGCGCCTGCTTGACCTGGTCGGTCATGGCGTCCTTGCGCCCGATGGGCACGATGTTCTGGGCCGGCTGGAGCGGCTTGTCCTCCTCCAGCACCACCCAGCCGTTCTCGGCGATGGCCCCCTGGGTGGTGAACACCCGGCCGACGTCGATGTCGCCCTTGTTCAGGGCCGAGGTGGTCAGGGGCCCGCCGGCGTCCAGCGCCTTGAACTCCTTGAAGTCCTCGATGCCGTAGACCTTCTTGAGGCCGGGGATGCCGGCCGGGCGGGTCTCCAGCTCCGGCGGCCCGCCGATGACCAGCTGGCTCGCCTTGCCCTTGAGGTCGGACACCTTGGCCAGGCCGTACTTGTCGGCCGTCTCCTTGGTGACGGCCCAGCCGTCCTTGTCCTCGGCCGGGCTCTGCTCCAGGGCGACCAGGCCCTTGGCGTCCAGCAGCGGCGCCAGGGCGGTGTTGACCTCGTCGGAGGTGGTCTCGGTGGCGTCGGGGTTGAGGAACGACAGCACCGACCCGTTGTACTCGGGCAGCAGGTCGATCTCGCCCTTCTCCAGCGCCGGGAACACGACCTCCCGGTTGCCCAGGTTCGGCCTGACCGTGACGTCGACGCCGGCCTTCTCGAGCACGGCGGCGTACATCTGGGCCAGGATGAGCTGCTCGGAGAAGTTGGTCGAGCCGACGGTCACGCTCGACTGCTCGTTGGGCTGGGTGCCCCCTTCGAGCGCGTCGTCCCCGCCGCCGCAGGCGGCCAGGAGCAGCGCCAGGCAGGCCGCGACCGCGGCCCCACCAAGCCGGATCCTTCGCATGGATGATCTTCCTTTCCTTGGGAACTGGGACCTTGTCGTCCCGGGACTATGCGGCCTTCTCGACCTTGGCGCGGACGGCCGCATCCGCGCCCCGCTCGGCCAGGCCCTCGGAGACCACCATGGCCTGCACGCGACCGAGCACCAGCTCGGTGAGCAGCGACAGCACCGCGACCAGGATGGCCCCGCCGACCACCTCGGCCAGGTCGCGCTGGCTGAACCCGTCGATCACGTAGCGGCCGAGCCCGCCCAGGCCGACGTAGGCGGCCAGGGTGGCGGTGGCCACCACCTGCACCGCCGAGGTGCGGATGCCGGCCATGATCAGCGGCATGGCCATCGGCAGCTCGACCTGCCACAGCACCTGCCGGCCGCGCATGCCCATGCCCTCGGCGGACTGGCGGACGTCGGGGTCGACCGAGCGGACGCCGATGTAGCTGTTGGTCACGATCGGGGGAACGGCCAGGGCGACCAGCGACACCAGGACCGGGATGAAGCCGAAGCCGGCCACGATGAACACCAGGATGATGATGCCGAGGGTGGGGATCGCCCGGCCCAGGTTGGTCAGGTTGACGGCGAACGTCGCCCCCCGGCCCGTGTGCCCGATGTAGACGCCGACGGGCAGGGCGATCGCGCCGGCGATGGCGGTGGCCAGCAGCGAGTACCAGATGTGCTGGAGGGTGCGGACCGGGATCCCGTCCGGCCCGCTCCAGTTGGCCGGGTCGGTGAACCAGGCGATGACCTCGTTGACCACGTTCACCGGCGGCTACCTCCCCCGGCTCCGGGCCCAGGGGGTGAGCCGGTGCTGCAGGCCGACCAGGGCGAGGTCGGCGGCGAAGGCGAGCAGGGCCGAGAGCACGATCCCGACGATGATAGGGGTGGCGAAGTTGCGGGTGAAGCCTTCGAGGAACAGCTGGCCCAGCCCGCCCTGGCCGATCAGGGCGGTGATCGTGACCAGCCCGATGGTGGTGACGGTGGCGATGCGGACGCCGGCCATGATCACCGGCAGGGCCACGGGCAGCTCGACCCGGAACAGCTGGCGGGCCCGGGTGTAGCCCATCGCCTGGGCGGCCTCGCGCACGTCGCGGTCGACCCCGCGCAGGCCCTCGACGATGTTGCGGACCAGGATCAGCAGCGTGTACAGGGTCAGCCCGATCAGCGAGGTGCTGACGGACAGCCCGGTGAACGGGATCAGCAGGACGAACAGGGCCAGCGAGGGGATGGTGAACAGGACCCCGGTGAAGCCCAGGACCGGCCCGTAGGTCCGCGGCCAGCGGATCGCCATCAGGGCCAGCGGGAAGGCCACCAGCAGCCCGAACAGCACGCGCCAGGACGGTGAGCTGGACGTGCTGGACGAGGTAGTCGCGGATGTCGTCGAGGTTGTCGCCGACCCACGACCAGCGGATCAGCTCGGCCGCCAGGACCGGCGCGGGGCCGTCGCTCAACTGATCTCCTTGGAGAGCAGCTCCAGGGTGACGATGCCCTCGTAGCGGTCGCCGTCGCTCACCCGCACGGCCACCCCGGTGCGCGACTGGACCATGGCGTTGAGGGCGGCCCGCAGCGAGTCCTCGGCCCGGACCTGGAGCTGGAAGGGGCGGATCTCGGCGTCGCCGACCCGGCCCCGCTCGGCCGCCTCGCCGGCGTGGGCCCAGCCGAGCAGCCGCCGGTCGCCGTCCACCACCACCACCCAGTCGCTGCCGTAGGCCTCGGCCGCGGCCAGGGCCGCCTGGCCGTCGTCGTCGGGCGAGACCACCGGGCCCGACTCGGCCTTGACCGCCGACACCGGGATCAGGGCCAGGCGCTTGAGGCCGCGCTCGGCCCCGAGGAAGTCGGCCACGAAGTCGGTGGCCGGCTCGGCCAGCAGCTCGTCGGGGGGCGCGTACTGCTCCAGGTGGCCGCCCTGGCGGAAGATGGCGATGCGGTCGCCCATCTTGATCGCCTCGTCGATGTCGTGGGTGACGAACACGATCGTCTTGCGGACCTCCTGCTGGAGGCGGAGGAACTCGTCCTGGAGGCGGCTGCGCACGATCGGGTCGACCGCCCCGAACGGCTCGTCCATGAGCATGATCGGCGGGTCGACGGCCAGGGCCCTGGCCACCCCGACCCGCTGGCGCTGGCCGCCCGAGAGCTGGTGCGGGTAGCGGTCGCGGACCTCGGCGGGCAGGCCGACCAGCTCCAGCAGCTCGCCCACGCGGGCTCCGGGTCCGCTGCTTGTCCCAGCCGATCAGCTCGGGCACGGTGGCGATGTTCTCGCCGATGGTGCGGTGGGGGAACAGGCCGATCTGCTGGATGACGTAGCCGATGCGGCGGCGCAGCTGGGGCGGGTCGACCTTGGCGATGTCCTGGCCGTCGACCAGGATGCGGCCGCTGGTGGCCTCGATCATCCGGTTGATCATGCGCAGGGTGGTGGTCTTGCCGCAGCCGGACGGGCCGACGAGGACGGTCAGGTCGCCCTCCGGCACCTCGAGGTCGAGGTTGTCGACGGCCGTCGTGCCATCCGCGAAGCGTTTGGTGACGGACTCGAAGCTGATCAACTGCCGCCCCCGTCCTCCTGGGCTCCCGACCCGAAGTGGTCGCGTAGTGTGGCAACGATCCACGCCGGGTGTCAACGGACCGAGCACACGCAGGCGGCGCGACGATGTCGACCCACCAACCTAACCATACCGGCATGACAACGGTCCGCCATCCGGGCCGGATCTCCGGTGCCGATGATCACCCTGGCGTCGCACCGCGACCTGACCCGGGAGGCGGTCGAGGCGGTGGCCTGGGGCGGCGAGCCGCTGGCCCTGTCCCCGGCGGCCCTGGAGCGGGTCGCGGCCGGGCAGGCCGGGCTGGCGGCGCTGCTGGCCGCCGGCGCCCGCGTCTACGGGGTCACCACCGGGACGGGCTGGCTGGCCTCGGTCGACCTGGGCCGTGACGCCACCGGGGACCACCAGCGCAACCTGCTGCTCGGCCGGGCGGTCGGCGGGCCGCCGTGGCTGGAGGCCGCCGAGGCGCGGGCGCTGCTGGTGGCCCGGCTCGGCAACCTCATCAGCGGCCACGCCGGGGTCGGGCCGGAGCTGTGCCGGTTCCTGGTCGACCGGGTCAACGACGGCTTCGTCCCGGCCGTGCCGCGGCGCGGGGTCGGCTGCGCCGGCGAGGTGATCCCGCTCGCCCACGCCTTCCAGACCCTGGTCGGCGCCGGCCTGGTCATCGGGCCGGGCGGCGCCGTGCGGGACGCGGGCGCCGCCCTGGCCGAGCGGGGTGCGCTGCCCCCACCGGCTCCAGGCCAAGGAGGGGATCGCCCTGCTCGCCGGGTCGCCGGTGGCCACCGCCCTCGCCCTGGCCCGGCTGCGGGCCGCCGAGCGGCTGGCCGCCCAGCTGCTGGCGTCGGCGGCGGCCGCCATCGACGCCCTGGCCGCCCCCCTCGACGCCTACGACGAGGCGGTGGGCCGCCTGGCCGGCGACCCGCTGCTGGAGGAGGTCCTGGCCGACCTGCGCCGCGCCGCCGGGGGGAGGGCGCGCCCGCCCGGGGCGGGCCGGGCGGGCCTGGCCGGGGCTCCAGGCGCCGGTGTCGTTCCGGGTGGCGCCGCAGGTGCTGGCGCAGCTGCGGCGGACCCTGGGGCGGCTGGACGAGGACGTGCGGCGGGCGCTGGTGGCCGTCACCGACTCCCCCGCCGTGGCCGGCGGGCGGGTGGTGGCCGGGGGCGGGTTCCACGCGGTCGGGCTGGCCGCGGGGATGGACGCGGCCGCGGTGGCCCTCGTCCAGGCGGCCGAGCTGGCCGGCCAGCGCCTCCACCGCCTGCTCGACGGCCGCTTCAGCGGACTGCCCGACCAGCTCAGCCCCGACCCCGGGCCGGTGACCGGCCTGGTCGTGGTCCACAAGCGGGCCGTCGGGGCGCTGCACGAGGCCCGCCGCCTGGCCGTCCCGGCCTCGGTCGGCCAGGCCGACACCTCGCTCGGCCAGGAGGACGCGGCCAGCTTCGCCCCGAGGCGGCCGAGCAGCTCCGCCGGGTCGAGGACCTGGCCCGCGAGGTGGTCGCCTGCGAGCTGCTGGCCGCCCGCCAGGCCTGGTGGCTGCGCCGGCCGGGGGGCCGGGCCGGGCCGGCCGGTCCGGCGCCCGGGCTGGGACCGCTCGCCGCCTGCCTCGAGGACCTGGTCGCCCCCGTCGACCGGGACCGTCCCGCTCGGCCCCGACCTGGCCCGGCTGGTGGAGGCCCTGGAACGCGACGAGCTGCCCCTGCCGTAGGCGCCCGCGCCGGCGGCCGGGGCGTGCCGGGAATGCGCGGGCCACGGCCGACGCTACGCTTACTGCCATGCGCGCCGTTGCCGAGACGTACCTTGATGCCGCCTCCACCACCCCGCTGCACCCCCGGGCGCGGGCGGCGCTGGTGGAGGCCCTCGACGGCTTCGGCGACCCGTCGCGGCTGTACGGCCGGGCCCGGCGGGCCCGGATGCTGCTGGACCGGTCGCGCGAGCAGCTGGCGGCGGCGGTCGGGGCCGCCCCCGACGAGCTGGTGTTCACCTCCGGCGGGACCGAGGCGGCCAACCTGGCCGTGACCGGGCTGGCCAGGGCGGCCAGGCGCCGCCGCCACCTGGTCGTCTCGGCGGTCGAGCACACCTCGGTGCTGGCCCCGGCCCGGGCCCTGGCCGGCCAGGGGTTCGAGGTCACCGAGGTCGGGGTCGACCACGCCGGCCGGGTCGACCCCGCCGAGCTGGCCGCGGCCGTCCGCGACGACACCCTGCTGGTCTGCCTCCAGCACGCCAACCACGAGGTCGGCACCATCCAGCCGGTCCGCGAGGCGGCCGCGCCGGCCCACGAGCACGGGGCGCTGCTGCTGGTCGACGCCTGCCAGACCGTCGGCCGGCTGCCCGTCGACCTCTCCGACCTCGGCGCCGACCTGCTGGTCGCCAGCGGCCACAAGGTGTACGGCCCGCCCGGCACCGGCTTCCTGGTCGCCTCCAGGCGGGCCCGGCTGCGGCCGGTGCTGGTCGGCGACGAGCGCGAGCGCCGCCGCCGCGCCGGCATGGAGAACCTGCCCGGCATCGCCGCCATGGCCGCCGCCGTCGCCGCCCGGGTGGCCGAGGCCCCCGCCGAGCACGACCGCATGGCCGGCCTGGCCGGGCGCCTGCTGGACGGGCTGGCCGCCATCCCCGAGGTGGTCGTCCACGGCGACCCCGCCCAGGGGCTCCCCCACCTGGTGGCCTTCTCGATCCTCTACATCGAGGGGGAGGCGCTGCTGCTGCTGCTGGACGCCAAGGGCATCGCCGTCCACTCCGGGTCCTCGTGCACCGCCGACACCCAGGAGCCCTCCCACGTCCTGGCCGCCATGGGCGCCATCACCCACGGCTCGGTACGGGTGTCGTTCCTGCACGACGCCACCGACGCCGACGTCGACCACCTCCTGGAGGTGCTGCCCGCCGCCGTCGCCGACCTCCGCGAGATGGCCGAGCTGGACGCCCAGGCCATCGAACGGGCAGAGCCGGTGACCACCGCCGCGACCACGGTCGACTGCCTGGGCCTGGCCTGCCCGATCCCGGTGGTCCGCCTGGCCAGGGCGGTCGCCTCGGTCGAGGTCGGCGGAATGGTCGAGCTCCTCGCCGACGACCCCGGCGCCCGGGTCGACATCCCCGTCTGGTGCCGCCTCAAGGACCAGCAGCTCGTCGCCCAGCTCGACCGCCCCGAGGGCGGCTGGGTGTTCCAGGTCCGCCGCGTCCCGCTAGCGCGGCCGGGGTCGGCGGCCTCCCAGGCGAGCTGGCGCAGCTCCCAGGTGATCGTGGCCGGCCGGTGCGCCCTCGGCGACGGCGGCCAGGTCCCCGGCCAGGGCGTGCAGGGCCGGGGCGGCCACGACCCCGTCCTGGAGCGCCTGGCCGCCCCAGACGGCCAGGTTCTGGGCGAACATGGCGGCCGCGGCGGTGGCCGGTGGGGCCAGGACGGCGACCCGGTCGTGGCGGCGGGCCAGGCCCGGCGGGTCGGGCAGGCGGTGCAGGACCGGGCCGACCTCCAGGGTCTGGCCGCGGGAGGCGAGCAGGGCGCCGGCCACCTCCAGGTAGCCGCGCAGGGCCGGGTCGGCGGTGTGGATCCGCTCGACCTCGTCGACCAGCAGCAGCCCGCCGGGGGCGAGCTGGGTCGCCCAGGCGGCCAGGACGGCCGCCGGGTCGGGGAGGTGGCTGAGCAGGAGCCGGCAGAACAGCAGGCCGGCCGGGCCGCCGGTCGGGAACGGGACGGCCCGCACGTCGTGGACGGCGAAGGTGACCCCGGCCGGGGCCGCGGCCGACGCCCGGGCGACGAACGAGGCCGACTGGTCGAGGCCGAGGGCGCGCCGCGGCCCCAGGACCGAGGCGAGCAGGCGGGTGGTGTGGCCGGTGCCGCAGCCGAGGTCGACGGCCAGGCCGAGCGGCCGCCCGCCGGCGAACCGTTCCAGGAAGGCGCGGGTGGTCGGCTCGAACAGGTCGGCGAGCAGCCCCAGCCGCCGCGCCGCGGGCGCGGAGTCGCCGAAGGCGTAGCCGCCCACGGCGGCGCCGGTCGACCCTGGGGCTTAGTGGAACGACTCGCCGCAGGCGCAGGAGCCGGCGGCGTTGGGGTTGTCGATCGTGAAGCCGGACTTCTCGAGGGTGTCGAGGTAGTCGATGGAGGCGCCGCTGAGGTAGGGGGCGCTCATCTTGTCGGTCACCACGGCCACGCCGTTGACCTCGCCGCGGACGTCGCCGTCGAGGGAACGGTCGTCGAAGAACAGCGCGTAGCGAAGCCCGGAGCAGCCGCCCGGCTCGACGGCGACACGCAGGGCGAGGTCGTCACGGCCCTCGCGGGCCAGCAGGTCGCGGACCTTGGTCGCGGCAGTCTCGCTGAGCGCGACAACCGATCCTGCCTGGGTCACCTCGGACATCCGTGCTCCTTTACCGTTCGCGTGGTCTCGCCACCCCATGATAGCGGCCGCTACCCCGCCGGTGGGCCATCTTCCACAAGTGTCACGTCGGCGACCTGGCCGCCGGAGGCGCGGACCAGGTCGGCGGGGGCGATCGGGAAGACGTGGCGGGGGGTCCCGGCGGCCGCCCAGACCACCTCGAAGCCGGTCAGGTGCCGGTCGACCAGCACCGGCAGGTCGCGGGCGTGGCCGAAGGGCGGGGTGCCGCCGATGGCGTAGCCGGTGGCCGCCCGGACCTCCTCGGCGTCGGCCTTGCGGACGGTGGCCGCCGAGCGCTGCCGGCCGACCTTGACCACGTCGACCCGGTTGCCGCCGGAGGTCAGCACCAGCACCGGCTCGGTGTCGGCCACGAACACCAGCGACTTCACGATCTGGTCGACGTGGCAGCCGATCGCCCTGGCCGCGTCGGCGGCGGTCCTGGTCCCCTCGGGGAACTCGCGCACGTCCAGCTCCAGGTCGTGCGAGCGGCCGGCGGTCACCACCGCCGCGGCCGCCCTCGGCAGGTCCTCGCTCATGCTCGCATCAGCCTCGTTCCTGTTGGGAGGTCGATTCTGCGGGGTTCAGGGTAGGGACGCCCAGGCCAGCCCGACCCGCTCGGCCAGCCGCTCCAGCAGCGGGGCGGCCTCGGCCATGGAGCGCCGCGGGTCGGGCTCGAGGCCGAGCAGGGCGTGGGCCTCCTCGAACCCGGCGGCGCGCAGCTCCCGGTCGGCGACCTCGACCGCGCCGGCCAGGGCGACCACCGGGACGCCGTGGGCGGCGGCGGCCCGCGCCACCCCGACCGGGGCCTTGCCGCGCAGGCTCTGGGCGTCGAGCTTGCCCTCGCCGGTGACCACCAGGTCGGCCCCGGCGACCGCCCGGTCGAAGCCGACCAGCTCCAGCACCAGCTCGATGCCGGTGCGCAGCTCGGCCCCGAGGAACGCGATCGCCCCGGCGCCCAGCCCGCCGGCCGCCCCGGCGCCGGGGGTGCCGGCCAGGTCCAGGCCGAGGTCGTCGGCCAGCACCCGGGCGTAGCGCCGCAGGGCCGAGTCGAGCAGCAGCACGTCGTCGGGGCCGGCGCCCTTCTGGGGCCCGTAGACGTGGGCGGCGCCCTCGGGGCCGACCAGCGGGTTGTCGACGTCGCAGGCCACCGTCACCCGCGCCGCACCCACGCGCGGGTCCAGCCCCGAGACGTCGATCCTGGCCAGCCGGAGCAGGGCCGCCCCGCCGGGCGGCAGGTCGGCGCCGGCCTGGTCGAGCAGGCGGGCCCCGAGGGCGGCGGCCATGCCCGCGCCCCCGTCGGTGGTGGCGCTGCCGCCGATGCCGAGGACGACCTCGCGGGCGCCGTGGTCGAGCGCGGCCGCGAGCAGCTCGCCGGTCCCGTAGGTGGTCGCCGCCAGCGGCGCCCGCACGCCCCCGGGCAGGCGCTTGAGCCCGGACGCCTCGGCCATCTCGACGAACGCCCTGGCGCCGTCGACGGCGATGGCCGCCGCCACCGGCTCGCCGGTCGGCCCGGTGGCCGCCACCGGCACCCGCTCGAACCCGGCCGCCAGCAACGCCTCCAGGGTGCCGGCGCCGCCGTCGCCCAGGGGCAGCCGCACCACCTCGGCGTCCGGCCGGGCCCGGCGCAGCCCGGCCTCGATGGCGGCGGCGGCCTGGCCGGCGCTCAAGCTGCCCTCGAACTTGTCCGGGGCGACCACGACTCGCATGGGGAGCTTAGCCGCCACCGGGGCGCACCGGCGGACGGCGCCGGGCCGGCCCGGATACGATGTCGCCGGGTCGTCGTCGCAGAAGGAGGCCGATGGGATGGGACGCCGCTCACGGGCGCGGGAGCGCGAGGCCACGGCGGTGGCGGCCCGTCCGGCGCCGGCCACCCCGGCCAGGGACGAGGGCCGGCGGAGCCGGCTCGCGTTCCTCAACCCGTTCAAGTTCCAGCGCCCGAGCCGCTCCCGGGTCCGGTACGCGGCCCTCGGGTTCGGGCTGTCGGCGGTCCTGTTCGCGGTCCTGGGCTGGGTGACCGGCGAGCCGGCCTGGTTCAACTCGGCCGTGCTGCTGGTGATCCTGGCCCTGGTCTGGGGGGCCAGGGCGTTGTTCATGCGGGAGGACGACCGATCGAGCTGACCACCGCCGCCCTGGTCGAGTGCCTGGAGACCACCCACGGCCGGGTCGGGCGGCTGCTGGCCGGGCTGCCGCCGGCCGCCTGGGACGCCAACGTCCCCGCCACCCCCGCCTGGTCGGTCTCCGACGTCGTCGCCCACCTGGCCGACGGCGACCGCGCCGCCCTGGCCACCGCCCAGGGCGCGTGGGAGCTCCCGGGTTCGATCGACGAGTGGACCGCCGCCGGGGTCGCCGCCCACCGGGGCGAGGCGCCCGAGGCCCGGCTCGAGGGCTGGGAGGCGGCCGCCGACGCGCTCCGCTGGCACCTGGCCGCCCTCGACGCCGAGGGCTGGCGGGGCCGGGTGGCCTGGGTGGCGGGGACGATCTCGGTGAAGACCCTCGGGGTGCTGCGGCTCAACGACGCCTGGCACCACGGCCGCGACATGGCCGAGGCGGCCGGCGAGGCGTTCGAGGCCGACACCCCGACCCTCACCTTCCTGGCCGACCTGGCCGCCCGGACCATCCCCGGCGGCCTGTCCCGCCGGGGCCGACCCCACCCGGGCGCGGTCATCCTCCTCCGCCTGGGCCCCCACCAGTGGCTCCTCGGCGGCGCCGCCGGTGAACGCCCCGACCCGTCCGCCACCCCCGACCTGGTCCTGGAGGCCGACCCCCTCCCCTTCGTCCTCCGCGCCGCCGGCCGCACCCCCGCCGACCCCTGGCGAGCCGAAGGCGACGCCACCCTGGCCGCCGACGTGTCGGCCACCCTCAGCTCGGTCTCCTGAGCACGAGGACTGGCCGGCGGGTCAGCGGTTCGGGTCGACCCGGACCAGGGCCTCGCCTGCCTTGTCGACCACCCAGACCGCCCCGTCCCCCGAGCGCAAGGACACGTGAGTAGAGCTCCACCAGCGGCTGGCTGATCACCGGGATCGTCCGGACGACCCGGTTGGTGCCCGGGTCGATCCGCAGGACCGCGCCCTGGTGCTGGTCATAGACCCAGACCCCTTCGGCCCCGACGGCGAGATCGGCGGCCTTGAAGGTGCCGGGCACCTGGGCCACGATGCGGCCGGTCCGCCGATCCAGCCGCAGCACCTTCCCATCGACGGTCATCAGCCACATGCCTCCCTGCCCGACCCGGATGCGGGTCACCAGCTCGGTGGTGGCGCGTACCCGTCACCGCCCCGGTGGCGATATCGATGCTGCGCAGCCGTCCATCGACGCTGGTCGCGACCCACACCGTCTGGCCGTCCACGGCCAGCGCGGTCGGCTCTGGCAGCGGGTACCGGTCGAGCAGCTCGCCGGTGGCGGCGTCCTACGCGCTTGACCTCGTCCTCCCCTTGCGAGGGCAACCCAGACAGCCCCTGCCCCGACCGCCACGTCCCCCTGCGTGCCCAGCGACGAGAGGGCAGAGCCGCCGAACCCGAAGGTGGTCAGCGTCCGGCTCGTCGACGGGTCGATGGCCGAGATCGCGGTCTCGTCCCAGCCCGACGCGTGGACCACCCACAGTCGTCCTTCCGCGACCATCGCGAACGCCAGACCGCCGCGCGGCCCGACGGGGCCGGAGACCGGGAAGGACGACTGTACCCGGCCGGTGCCCGGATCGACCCGGGAGATGGTGGAGTCGCCGGAGTTGAGCACCCAGGCGGCGTCAGGCGTCACCGCGACCGAGACAGGGACAGGGCCGACGCCGGAGCCGTGTGACCGGTCCGAGGGTGGGCTGGATCGGGGTGGGGCCGCGCAGGACGGCCCCGGCCCAGATGGCCACCGCCACGACCAGCAGCGCCAGGGCGGCGGCCGCGGCCCGCTGCAGCGGCTGGCGGCGCCGGCGGCGCAGCAGGTCGTCCAGGCCGGCGACCGGGTCCAGCCGGGTGGCGCTGCGGTCGATGGCCTGGGCGGAGGCGCGGGCACGAGCGTGGACGTTCATGGCTCCTCCCCGGCGTCCAGGTGCAGCCGGCGGGCCAGCGTCCGCCGGGCCCTGGCCAGGTGTGCCCTGACCGTGCCCTCGGCACAGTCCAGCACCACGGCGGTCTGGGCGATCGACAGGTCCTCCAGGTAGTACAGGGCGACCGCCTGGGCCTGACGGTGGGGCAGGGCCCGCACCGCCCGCCAGAAGTCGGCGTTCTCGGCCGGCAGCGGGTCCAGGGCCGGCTCGCGGCGGGCGGCCAGCCGGGCCAGCGCCCGGGCCTCGACCAGCCGCCGGCGCAGCCCGGAGGTGGCCAGGTTGGCGGCCACCCGCCGCACCCAGGCCGCCTGATGCTCATAGGACCCGACCCGGTCCCAGTCCCGGTAGGCCCGCAGGAACGCCTCCTGGGCGATGTCCTCGGCCCCGGCCCGGCTGCCCGACAGGGCGTAGGCCAGCTTCACCACCCGCGGGTATTCCTCCAGGTAGAAATGCTCGAAGGACCCGGGGAGCCGGACGGCCCGAGACCCGCCGTCCCCGACAGCGGGGACGGTGCGGCGGGCGGGTCGGGCTCCCGGCATCCGGGCCCTTTCGAAGGTTGAACCGAAACCAGTGTGGACCGACGGGGTCAGGTGGCGGAAGCCGGCTGGCGCAGGCGTCGACGGGTCGCGGCGGTCCAGCCGGCCAGGGCGGCACACCCGCCGACCACACCCCCGACCAGGCCCAGCAGCAGGCTGGCAACCACCCCGACCCCCGGCCGGGGAACGGCCGGGACCGGGCGGTCTGGAACCGGGCGGGCTTGGGGCGGTGTGGCCACGTCGCCGACGATGTCGGGATCTGGGGCGAAGTTGCGTTCCCCGGACCGGAACAGCTCCACGGCGGCCCGGCTGCGCCGGGCCTCCTCGGCCAGCGGGTTCAGCGGCCGGCGGTCCTCCTGGTTCTCGATCGTGGTTGGAGGCGGCGGCATGGCGAAGGCGGCGGCGCCGGTCGTGGTGGCAAGCGCGACGCCCATTGCCAGCGCAGCCAGCAGTCGAAGTGGTCGAACCATGATGTCCCCCCGGAGACGGTGGTGAGTGGCTGGCGGCGTCGCGCGACACACCACTACAACGATCGGGCGCCATCCCGCGCTTACCGCACTCCTGCGACCGCACCCCTCCAACGGCTAGAATGTGCGCGCGTTCACGATCTCACGCACGGAGCGACCGATGGCCTCCAGCACCGTCTTCCTCGACCTGCTCGGCCCCCAGCGGGCCTCTGAGAAGGGCACCACCTGCCCGGGGGACCTGCCTCCGGCGTCCGATCCCCAGCTGGTCGAGCGGGCCAGGGCGGCCAGGGCGGCCCTGGGCGAGCGGGCGTTCGTCCTCGGCCACCACTACCAGCGCGACGAGGTCATCCAGTTCGCCGACGCCCGCGGCGACTCCTTCCGCCTGGCCCAGCAGGCCGCCGCCCGGCCCGAGGCCGAGTTCGTCGTGTTCTGCGGGGTCCACTTCATGGCCGAGTCGGCCGACATCCTCACCGGCGACCACCAGCAGGTCGTCCTGCCCGACCTGGCCGCCGGCTGCTCCATGGCCGACATGGCGACCTGGGCGCAGGTCGACGAGGCGTGGGAGATCCTCGAGGAGTGGATGCCGGGCGGGACGGTGCCGCTGACCTACATGAACTCCTCGGCCGCGATCAAGGCCTTCACCGGCCGCGAGGGTGGGGCCATCTGCACCTCCTCGAACGCGGCCAGGGCGATGGCCTGGGCGTTCGAGCGGGCCGAGCGGGTGCTGTTCCTGCCCGACCAGCACCTGGGCCGCAACACCGCCCTGGCCATGGGCCTGGACGCGGCCGACTGCGTGGTCTGGGACCCCCACCGTGACGACGGCGGCCTCGACCCCGAGCGGGCCCGGGCGGCCAAGGTGATCCTGTGGCGGGGGCACTGCTCGGTCCACCACCGCTTCCTGCCCGAGCACGTCGACCGGGTGCGCGAGCGCCTCCCCGGGGTGCGCGTGCTGGTCCACCCCGAGTGCCGCCACGAGGTCGTGGCCAAGGCCGACGAGGTCGGCTCGACCGAGCGGATCATCAAGGTGGTGGAGGCGTCGCCGCCCGGGTCGAGCTGGGCCATCGGCACCGAGCTGAACCTGGTCCACCGGCTGGCCACCGAGCACCCGGACAAGACCATCGCCTTCCTGGACCGGACGGTGTGCTTCTGCTCGACCATGAACCGCATCGACCTGCCCCACCTGACCTGGGCCATGGAGGAGCTGGTGGCCGGCCGGGTCCCCAACCGGGTCCAGGTCGACGAGGCGACCAGGGCCGAGGCCCTGGTCGCCCTGGAGCGGATGCTCGCCCTGCCCGGCTAGCCGCCCAGGCGGCGGTTCGGGTGGATCGCCTTGACCAGCCCTGAGGTGGCGATCTGCCTGAGCTGGCGGCCGGTGGCGGAGGCGGCGAAGACGTTGGCTGCGTCCAGCCAGACCGGCGGCCCGCCCAGCACCTGCTCGAGGAACCGCCCGGCCGTCGGCGATCCTGCCGTCGATCTCGGCCTGCTGCTCAGGGTCGGCACCAGCACCTCGGCCGGGACGCGCCGACCGCTCCCCGGGTCCTCGCGGAACCCGACCTGGGTGGCCGGCACGTCGACCTCGATCAGGACGCTCAGCGGCCCCGGGTCGTCGCCGGCCATCGCCGCCAGCAGCGCCGGGTCGGTGACCTTGGCCGCCGGGTCGTCCTCCATCAGAAGCCGCGCTCCCTGGCGAACCCGATCGCCCGCAGCACGTCGATGCGCCCGAAGCCGTAGCGGTGGTCCTGGCCCGACTCGCCCAGCTCCTCCACGGAGCCGACCAGGAGGTCCTGGATCAGGAAGGCCCGCTTGGCCGCCTGGAGCTGATTGCGGATCGAAGTCGCCGACAGCAGCAGGGCCACCGCCCCGGACACGTGCGGGGTGGCCATCGAGGTGCCGTTGAAGGCCGCCCACTGGCCGCCCGGGACGGCCGAGACCACCGCCACCCCCGGGGCGCTCACGTCCGGCTTGGAGTAGGGCAGCGGCAGCGCGTCGGGCGGGATGAAGGCCGACTGCTGGATGACCTGGGTGCGGCCGCCGCTGAAGCCGGCCGGCAGGTCGCGGTGGTCGGTCGCGCCGACCGCGAAGGCGAACAGGTCGTTGCCCGGCGAGCCGCTGGTCTGCTCCCCCTCGTTGCCGATCGCGGTCACCACCGGGATGCCGGCCCGCAGGCAGGTGACGATCGCCGCCGTGTAGATGCTGGGGATATCCGGGCCGAGGGTCAGGCCGCCCAACGACATGCTGACCACGTCGGCGCCGGTGCCGACGGCCCAGTTCATGCCGGCCAGCACCTGGGCGTCGGTGCCGGACCCGCCCTTGAGCACGAGCGCGGCCGCGATCTGGGCCTCCGGAGCGACGCCGATCCACTGGCCGCTGGCGTCGCCGCCGGCCACCGTCCCGGCGACGTGGGTGCCGTGGCGGTCGCTGTCGTGCGGCTGGGAGCCGCTCACCTGCTGGCCGTTCTCGTCGAACTCGGCCCAGTCCGAGATCTTGCCCTGGAGGTCCGGGTGGGTGTCGTCGACCCCGGTGTCGAGCACCGCCACCTTCGTCCCGGCGCCCCGCGCCCCGTAGGCGCCCCAGACGGCCAGCGCGTTGATCGCCAGCACGCCCCATGAGCTCGCCTTGTTGTCCTCCACCGTTGCCGGGAGGTTGCGCACCTCCGCCACCGGCGGCACCCGCAGGACGCGGTTGGGGAGGATCTCGCGGATCCCGGGGACGGTCTCGGGCAGGGCGGCCAGGTCGTCGCGGCGCAGGTGCAGCACGGCCGAGCTGGGCCACCGGCAGCGGCGTGGCCGGCGCGGCCCCCCGGGGACGGTCGTCGCCGACGGTCTGCTTGACCGGGTCGGCGAGCCATCAGCGGCCGCAGCGCCGCCTGGCCCTGGTCGCGCAGCTTGGCCGGGGTGGCGCCGGCGGCCGGGACCTGGGCGGCCAGGCCGGCCACCTCGGGCGACCGCGCCTTGGCGCCGCGGGGCCGGCCGGCGGTCCGCTCGACCTGGCGGGCCGAGGCGGGCAGCAGGTCGCGCGGCGACAGGGCCAGCGGCCGCACCCGGATCGCGCTGGCGGCCGCGGCGACCAGCGCCCTGGACTCCTCGTCGGGGTCGGCCATCCGAACGATGACCGAGATGCGTGCCGTCTGATCCTCGTCGAGGATGCGTTCCACCTGCCCGGTGACCCGGCCGATCGACCCGGATGCGCCCATGCCCCCGCTCCTTCCCCCGCGACGCCAACCGGACGATCCTACGAGCGCGGCGGGGCCGGGAGAAGACCCCGGCCCCGCCGTCTTCGGTCTGCTAGGCAGGCGACCATGCCGTGCGGGTCGATGACGTACTTGCGGGCCGCGCCCTTGTCGAACTCCTGGTAGCCCTGGGGGGCCTGGTCGAGCGGGATCACGGTCGCGTTGACGTTCTTGGCGATCTGCACCTTGTCGTGGAGGATCGCCATCATCAGCTGGCGGTTGTACTTCATCACCGGGCACTGGCCGGTGGTGAAGGACGTGGGACTTGGCCCAGCCGAGCCCGATCCGGATCGACAGCGACCCGACCTTGGCCGGCTCGTCGACCGCGCCCGGGTCGCCGGTCACGTACAGCCCGGGGATCCCGAGCCGCCCGGCCGACCTGGTGATGTCCATCACCGAGTTCAGCACGGTCGCCGGGGCCTCGCCCTGGGAGCCCTCGGTGCCGTGGCCGCGGGCCTCGAAGCCGACGCAGTCGACGGCGGCGTCGACCTCGCCCGCGCCGCCCAGGATCTGCTGGAGCTGCTCGCGCAGGTCGTCGTGGGCCGACAGGTCGATCGTCTCGCAGCCGAAGCTGGCCGCCTGGGCCAGGCGGTCCTTCTGCATGTCGCCGACGATGACCACGGCCGCGCCCAGCAGGTGGGCCGAGGTGGCGCAGGCCAGCCCGACCGGGCCGGCGCCGGCGATGTAGACGGTGGAGCCGGTGGTCACCCCGGCGGTCCAGGCGCCGTGGTAGCCGGTCGGGAAGATGTCCGACAGCATGGCCAGGTCGGCGATCTTCTCCATGGCCTGGTCGCGGTCGGGGAACTTGAGCAGGTTCCAGTCGGCGTAGGGGACGGTCACGTACTCGGCCTGGCCGCCGAGCCAGCCGCCCATGTCGACATAGCCGTAGGCGGCGCCGTCCCGGGCCGGGTTGACGTTCTCGCAGACGCCGGTGTTGCGCTCCTTGCAGTTGCGGCAGCGGCCGCAGGCGATGTTGAACGGGACGCTGACCAGGTCGCCCTGCTTGATGAACTCGACGTCGCGGCCGACCTCGGCGACCTCGCCGGTGATCTCGTGGCCGAGGGTCTGGCCCTCGGGGGCGGTGGTCCGCCCGCGGACCATGTGCTGGTCGGAGCCGCAGATGTTGGTGGCCACGACCTTCAGGATCACGCCGTGCTGCAGCTGGCGGTTGCTCTGCTCGGGAAGTTCCAGCTTGGGGTAGTCGAGGTCGTGGACTTCGACGCTGCCTGGTCCGGTGTAGACGACGCCGCGGTTGCTGCCCGCCAAGGTCGTTCCCTCCTCTTCGGGAGATCGTTCCGGTCCCTTGGCCCCTACCCGGCTATGAAGAACCGGACACTAGAGGCAAGCAGGGACGAGACGGGCGATCGCCACCCTCCGGCGGTGACCGCGGCCGCGGCGGCCAGCAGGACCAGGATCTCGCCGAGCTGCTGGATGGCGCCGAGCACGTCGCCGGTGACGCCGCCGATGCGCCGCCGGGCCAGCCGTCCCAGCAGCCAGGCGGCGAGCGCGGCGGCCGCGGCCGCCCAGAGCGGCGGCCGGCGCCGAGCAGGGCCAGGGCGACGGCCAGGCCGGCGGCGGCCCCGGCCAGGGCCCGCCGGCGGGACAGCGACCGCGTGGAGGTCGGCGCCGAGGCCGGTCCCGGCGGCGGCGGGCAGGGCGGCCATGGTCGCGACCGCGCCGGCCCGGCTGAGGGCGTGGGCGGCCGGCAGGGCGGCCAGGGCGGCGGCCGGGGCCAGCGCGGCCACCGCGGCGACCCGCAGCAGCAGGCTGGCCGCCACCGCCAGGACCCCGAAGGTGCCGAGGCGGGGGTCCTGGAGGATGCGGACGGTGCTCTCGCGGTCCCAGCCCCCGGCGAACGCGTCGGCGGTGTCGCCGAGGCCGTCCTCGTGGAACGCCCCGGTCAGGCAGACCCCGGCGACGACGGCCACCGCCGCCGCCGGCAGCGGCGGCAGCAGCTGGCCGGGCGCCGGCGTAGACCCCGGCCACGGCCAGCCCGACCCCGGCGCCGACCACCGGGAACCAGGGGACGAACCGGGCCAGCTCCTCGGCCGGCCGCGCCCCGGTCCCGGTCGGCACCCGGGTCAGGAACGACACCGCCCCGAGGAGGTCCCTCATTGCTCCAGGCCCCATTCGGCGAAGGTGGCGACCTCGGTGACGGCGGCGGCGGCCAGCCGCAGCAGCGGCACCGCGGCCAGGGCGCCGCTGCCCTCGCCCAGGCGCATGCCGAGGTCGAGCAGGGGGCGCTGGCCGAGCCGCTCCAGCAGGGCCTGGTGGCCGGGCTCGGCCGAGCGGTGCCCGGCGACGGTGTTGGCCAGGGCGCCGGCACAGAGCAGCTCCAGCGGGGCCACCGCGGCGGTGACCACGAACCCGTCCAGGACCAGGGGCAGCCGGCGCAGCCGGGCCTCCAGGGCCGCCCCGGCCAGGGCGGCCAGCTCGGCCCCGCCGGCCTGGCGCAGCACCTCCATGGGGGCCGCGCCGGTCCCGACCCGGCGCCTGGCCGCCTCCACGGCGGCGACCTTGCGGGCCAGGCCGGCGTCGTCCACGCCGGTGCCCCGCCCGGTGCTGGCCTCGGCGGACCGGTCGAGCAGGATGGCGGTGACGGCGGCGGCCGCGGTGGTGTTGCCGATGCCCATCTCGCCGAGGATCAGCAGGTCGGCGTCGAGCGCGGCCACCGCGTCCCGGCCGGCCTGGACGCAGGCCCGGAACCGGGCCGGCTCGAGCGCCGGCTCGCGGGCCAGGTCGCCCGGTGGGGTCGCCGACCCCGACGTCGACGACGTCGAGGGTCGCGCCCACCTGCCCGGCGAGCACGCTGGCGGTGGCGACGCCCTCGCGCAGGGCCTTGACCATGGCCGCGGTCACCTCGGCCGGGTAGGCGCTGACCCCGGAGGCGGCCACGCCGTGGTCGGCGGCGAACACCACCGCGGCCGGGCGGCGCACCGCCGGCCGCGCGGTCCCCTGCCAGGCGGCCAGCCACCCGGCCAGCTCGTCCAGCCTGGTCAGGGCCCCGGCCGGGCGCAGGACCCGCCGGGCCCGCTCGGCCACGGCGGCCGCCGCCGCCTGGTCGGGCCCGGGCGCCCCGGCCAGCAGGTGGGCCACCTGCCGGTCCAGGCCGGGGTGGTCATGCATCGGCGGCTCCAAGCACCACCAGCGGGTCGAGCAGGGGGACGGCCCGCCCGGCGACCAGCAGCAGGGCCTGGTCGGCCTCTGCCGCCCAGACGGCGTTGACCTGGCCGAGCAGGTCGCGGTAGCGGCGGGACAGGGCGTCGGCGGGCACGATCCCGGCGCCGACCTCGTTGCTGACGGCCACCGTCGGCGCCGGCCGGGCCGCGGCCACCGCCGCCGCCGACCGGGCCAGCTCCCCGACCCGCCGGTCGTCCAGGCCCTGCTCCATGAGGTTCGACACCCACAGGGTGAGGCAGTCCAGGACCACGAACGCGTCCGCCGGCGCCCCGGCCAGGGCGGCCTCCAGCTCGCGCGGGGCCTCGACGGTGCGCCAGTGGCCCGGCCGCTCGGCCCGGTGGCGGCGGATGCGCTCGGCCATCTCGGCGTCCCTGGCCTCGCCGGTGACCACCACCGTGACCGGGCCGCCGGAGCGGCCGGCCAGCCGCACCGCCAGGGCCGACTTGCCGCTGCGGGCGCCGCCGAGCAGCAGGGTCAGGGCCATCAGTAGTCGATCCCGCGGCGGGCCACGACGCCGCTGTCGTAGGCGTGGCGGACCTTGCGCATCTCGGTGACGGTGTCGGCGACCTCGACCAGCTCGGCGGGGGCGTCGCGGCCGGTGGCGACCACGTTGACCTGCGGCGGGCGGTCGCGGATGGCCGCGACCACCTCGGCGGTGTCGATCCAGCCCCAGTTCATCGGGTAGGTGACCTCGTCGAGGACGACGAGCTGGTAGTCGCCGGAGGCGAGCACCCGCCGGGCCGCCGCCCAGGCGGCCGCCGCCTTGTCCCTGCTGGCCTCCAGGTCCTCGGAGTCCCAGGTGAAGCCGTCGCCGAGCGGGTTCCAGTCGACCCCGAGGCGGCGGCCGAGCTCCTCCTCGCCGGTCCGCCAGCGGCCCGACTTGAGGAACTGGATGACGCAGACCTTCCAGCCGCGGGCCACCGCCCGCAGCACCACCCCGAACGCGGCCGTCGACTTGCCCTTGCCGTCGCCGGTGTTGACCAGCACCAGCGAGGACGCCCGGCGCCGGGCCGGCCGCGCCGGCGGGTCCACCGGGGGTTGGGAGCTCACCCTGCCACCTGCCTCTCAGCCGACCTTTCGACCGGGGGCTGGCTTGCCCCGGACCCCCCCGTGCGGACCGGGACCACCACGATCCCGCCGGCGGGATCCTCCAGCACGCGCACGGACGCGTGGTAGTGCCTGGCGATGACCTCCTCGGTCAGGACCGTGCGGGCGGGGCCGGCGGCCGCGACCCGGCCGCCGTCGAGCAGGACCAGGTGGTCGGCGAACTGGCCGGCCACGGTCAGGTCGTGCATGGCGCCGACCACCGTCAGGTCCAGGTGGTCGCGGAGGCGGTCGACCAGCTCGAGCACCTGCTGCTGGTGGCCGACGTCCAGGCCGGTGGTGGGCTCGTCCAGCAGCAGCACCGGGGCCTGCTGGGCCAGGGCCCGGGCCAGGACGGCCCGCTGGCGCTCGCCGCCGCTGAGCGAGTCGAGCCGCCGGTCGGCGAAGGCGGCCAGGTCGAGGTGGTCCAGGACCGAGGCCACGATGTCGAGGTCGCGCCGGGACTCGGCGCCGAAGTAGGGGATGTGGGGGGTCCGGCCCAGCAGCACGTAGTCGGTCACGGTGATCCCGGCCGGGACCGCCGGGTTCTGGGGGACCAGGGCGATCCGCCTGGCCAGCTCCCGGCGTGGCAGGGTGCCCCCGGCGGCGTCGCCGACGCGGAGCTCGCCGGTGTGCGGGACCAGCCCGGCGATGGCCCGCAGCAGGGTGGTCTTGCCCGACCCGTTGGGCCCGATCAGGCCGAGCCGGGCCCCGCCGGGGATGTGCAGGGTCAGGTCGCGCCAGCACCGGCCGCCCGTCGAGGGCGACCGACACCCCTCGCAGCTCGATCCCGATCATGGGACCCGCCGAGCGCCCCGCAGGACCAGGGCGAAGAAGGGCGCCCCGACGATCGCCGTGACCACCCCGATCGGCAGCTCGGCGGGGGCCATGACGGTCCGGGCGGCCAGGTCGGCCAGGATCAGGAAGGCCGCCCCGGCGACCAGGCTGAGCGGCGCCAGGAGCCGGTGGCTGGACCCGGCGAGCAGCCGGATCGTGTGGGGGACGATGATGCCGACGAACCCGATCAGGCCGCTGACCGCGACCGCGGCCGCGGTGGCCAGGGTGGCCGCCGCGACCACCACCAGCCGCACCCTGGCCGCCCGCACCCCGAGGCTGGAGGCCTCGTCGTCGCCGACGGCGAGCACGTCGATCAGCCGCCCGTGGAGCAGGATGGCGGTCGTGCTGAGCAGCGCGTACGGCACCACCAGGGCCACCTCGCGCCAGCCGGCGGTGGTCAGGCGGCCCAGGATCCAGCCGTACACCTCCCGCAGGGTCTCCGACTCCCGCTGCTGCACATAGGTCTGGATGGCGGTGAGGAAGGCGGCGACGGCGACCCCGGACAGGATCAGGCTGGTGGTGGTCCTGGCCGCGCCCGAGCGCCCCAGGGCGTAGGCGGCCACCACCCCGGCGACGGCGCCGGCGAAGGCGGCCAGGGGCAGCAGGTCGACCGGCCAGCCGGAGGGGTCCGGGGAACCCCAGGGGGTGCCCCGGTGGATCGGGAGGTGTCGGGGCCGTAGGCGATGGCCAGGGTGGCCCCCAGCCCGGCCCCGGCGGCGGCGCCGAGCAGGTAGGGGTCGGCCAGGGGGTTGCGGAACACGCCCTGGTAGGCGACGCCGGCCAGGGCGAGCATGGCCCCGACGAGCCCGCCAAGGACCACCCGGGGCAGGCGCAGCTGCCACAGGATGGCCGCCTCCTGCTCCGACAGCCCGGAGCTGGTGTCGACCCCGGGCAGCCGCCCGGCCAGCTCGACCAGGACGGCCCCGGGGTCGAGCCGCACCGGCCCGACCAGCACGGCCGCCAGGGCCGCCCCGGCGAGGACGGCGCAGGCGGCCAGCAGCGGTCCGGCCCGCAGGCGGGCCGGGGTGACGATCACGACCCGACCGACTCCAGGGTCTGGACCTTGGCCGCGACCGTCTTCAGGAAGTCGACCACCCGCGGCCCCCAGCGGGAGGCGACGTCGTCGTCGAGGGCGACCACGCCCCCGGACCTGACCGCGGTGAGCTGGTCCCAGCCGTCCCTGGCGGCGACGGTCCTGGCCGACTGGCCGCAGCATCTTGGTGTCGGCCAGGAAGATCAGGTCGGGGTCGGCCTTGACCACGTACTCGGCCGAGAGCTGCGGGTAGCCGCTGGCCTCCTTGTCGGCCGCATCGGCGATGTTCTTCATGCCGAGCTGGGCGTAGAGCTGGCCGATGAAGGTCTTGGAGGTCGCCGAGTACAGGTTCTTGTCCAGCTCGTGGTAGTAGGTCAGCGGCCGCTCGGGCCGGGCGGCGGCGGCGATCTTCTCGATCTCGGCCCGCATGGTCGCGGTGAGCTGGCCGGCCTCGGCCTGGTGCCCGGTGGCCCGGCCGAGCTGGTCGAGCTGGGCGTAGGTGTCGTCCAGGCTGGTGGCCGCCGGCTGCCGCAGGGCCGGGATGCCGAGCTTGCCGAGGCCGGCCGCCAGCTCACCGGGGTCGTCGGAGTAGACGACCAGGTCGGGCTTGTAGCCGGCGATGGCCTCGATGTTCGGCTGGTAGGCCGACAGGTCGGTCTTGGGCGCCTCCTCCGGGTAGTTGGAGTTGCTGTCGACGGCCACCACCTGGCCGCCGGCGCCGATGGCGAACAGCATCTCGGTCGCGGTCGGTGACAGCGACACGATCCGGCTGGCCGGGGCCGGCGCGGCCGCGTCCGGCGCCGGCTCGTCCTGGCCGCAGCCGGAGGCCACGAGCGCCAGCAGCAGCGCGAGGGGGAGGAGGAGTCTTCTCACAGGCACAACCCGCCCTTCCTTCGAGGACTGAGCTTGCGGCCACGGAGGCAGGCGACCTGGCTCGTCCCCGCCGGGTGGGGCGGGGCCTCACAGTTGCGGGACAGCGCCGGGTTCGCACCGGACTTCGCTGGTCCCCGTGGCGCCCGGCGGAGGCGCCGGGCGTGGCGAGTATATGACAGACTCCGCACATGACAGGTGCGACAAGACGGACGCTCGACACGATTCTGGACGCGATGCTGGAGGCCTTTCCCTCCCAGGGCCGTGAGCTGGGCCTCCGCACCTACGAGGGGCGGGTGGACGACCTCTCCCCCGCCGGGCTCCGCCGGCGGGCCGCCGAGCGCCGCCGCCACCTGGCCGAGCTGGAGCGCCTCGGAGCGGCCGGCGGGCAGGAGGCGGCCGACCGCGACCACCTCGCCCTCGTCCTGGCCGAGGAGGAGCTGCTGCTGGCCCGGCGCGAGCAGGCCGGACGCGACCCGCTGTGGGCGGGTCGCGTCCTGGGGGTGACCTCCTACCTGACGGGCCCGGCGGCGACGGCGGCCGAGCGGGCCGACGGGCTGCGCCGGCACCTGGCCCAGGTCCCCGACGCCCTCGACGGCCTGGCCGCCGGGCTGGAGGAGGTGCCGCTGGCCTTCCGGGAGGCGGCCACCGACGTGTTCAGCGGCTACGCCAGCTTCTACCGGACCGAGGTCGCCGCCCTCGCCGGGGCGAAGGTGGCCGAGCCGGCCGCGGCCGCGGTGGAGCGGTACGCGGCCACGGTGGCGGCGCTGGACGGGCCGCCGCTGGCGCCGTGGGGGCCGGCCGACTTCGCCGAGCTGGTGCGGGTGCGCACCGGCACCGCCCTCGACCCGGCCGAGCTGCTGGCCAGGGGGCGGGCCGAGGCCGACCGCCAGCTGGCCGCCCAGCGGGAGGCGGCCGCCCGGGCCGGCGGCACCCCCGGCGAGGTCCGGGCGCGGGCGGCCAAGGCCGCCCCCGCCGCCGGCGACCTGCTGGAGGCGGCCGGCGCCTCGGTGGACGAGTGCCGCCGGTTCGTGGTCGACAGCGGCTTCATGTCGCTCCCCGGCGACGAGCCGCCGGGGGTCGAGGCGGCCCCGCCGTACCTGCGCGGCGCCCTCGCCTTCCATCAGGCCCCGGGGCCGTTCGACCCGGTGCGGCCCTCCAGCTTCCGCTACTACCTGACCCCGCCCCTGCCCGAGTGGGACCCGGACCGGACCGGGCGCTGGCTGGCGTTGTTCGAGCCGCACATCATGGCCTCCTGCACCCTGCACGAGACCTACCCCGGCCACCACGCCCACGAGCTCCATCTGCGCCTGGCCCCGACCCGGGTCGCCACCGCCCTGTACAGCGAGGTCCTCGGGGAAGGCTGGGCCCACTACTGCGAGGAGGCGGCCTTCGACGCCGGCTTCCGCGCCGGCGACCCCGAGGCCGAGGTGGCGATGCGGACCGACGCCCTGATCCGCGCCGCCCGGCTGCTGTGCGCGGTCGGCATGCACACCCAGGGCATGACCCTGGACGAGGCCACCGCCGAGTTCGAGACCACCGCCGGCCTCGACCCCGACCACGCCCGCCTGGAAGCCGTCCGGGGCACCTGGGACCCCGGCTACTTCGGCTACACCCTGGGCAAGCTCGAGATCCTCGCCCTCCGCGACCGGTTCGGCGGCGACCTCCGCGGCTTCCACGACGCCCTGCTCGCCAACGGCACGCCGCCCCCGGCCATCGTGGCCCGCCGCCTGCTCGCCTCCTAGCTCAGCGGGCGACCACGAACAGGGCGATCAGCACGGCGACGCCCACCGCGACCCAGAACAGCGGGTCGATCCCGGAGCGGCCGCGCCGGTAGCCGTACCGGCGCCGGGTGCCGCCTCTCCTCCTGTACCGGGCCATGCGCCTTCCTCCTCGGTCGACTGCACTGCTGGGCCTGGAGTTCCCAGCCAAGCTCGCTTCCAGACCCCTACTGTTGGGGGATGCGCGCCGAGACCCGGCCCGACCGGGCCGCCACCGTTGCCGCCCTGCTCAGGGTGGTGCTCGCCGGGGCCTGCTGGGCGCTGGCGGCGGTGATGGCCAGGTACGCCTTCGACCAGGGGGTGCCGCCGGTGCGGCTGGCCGAGGCCAGGGTCGCGATCGCCCTGGTGGCGCTGGCGCCGTTCCTGGCCTGGCGGCGGCCCGACCTGCTGCGTCCGCCGCCGGGGACCTGGCCGGTGCTGGCCGGGTTCGGGGCGTGCGTGGCCGCGGTCAACCTGGCCTACTACGTGGCCATCGACCACCTCCCGGTCGGGGTGGCGGTGGCCCTGCAGTACACCGGCCCGGCGATCCTGCTGGCCGCGACCACCCTGCTGCTGCGGCGCCAGGCGGCATCCCGACCGGGGCGGCTGGCCTGGGCGGCGGCCGGGCTCACGCTGGCCGGGGCGGTCCTGGTCAGCCAGGCCCTGGAGGGGCTGGGGGGCCTGGACCTGCCCGGGCTGGCCGCCGGGCTGGCCTCGGCGGTGCTGTTCGCCACCTACCTGCTGGCGGCCGAGCTGGCCGGCCGGCGCGGGGCCGAGCCGGCGACCACGCTGCTCTGGGGGTTCCTGGTCGCGGTGGCCATCTGGGCGGTGGCCGCGCCCTGGTGGTCGTGGCCGGTGGCGACCCTGGCCGACCCGGGCGTGGCCGCGGCCGTGCTCGGGGTCGGGCTGGTCGGCACCCTGCTGCCGTTCGCCCTGGCCGTCGGGGCGGTGCGGGTCATCAGCGCCGCCACCGCCGGCATCGCCGCCACCGCCGAGCCGGTGTTCGCGGCCGCCTTCGCCTGGCTGCTGCTCGGCCAGCACCTCACCCCGGTCCAGCTCGCCGGGGCCGGGCTGGTTGTCGCCGGCGTCGTCCTGGCCCAGCTGGCCGCGGCCCGGTCCTGATCAGCCGAGGCTGGGGAGGACGTCGCGGGCGACCAGGGTGGCGGCGAAGCAGAAGAACGCCACCGCCGACGCGGCCGTGAGCCAGGCCTGCCCGCGCGCCCCGACCATCCGGCCCGACCGGGCCACGGCGAAGGCGATCACCGCCTCGAGGCCCGAGGCGACCAGGAACCAGGTCGCGGTGAACAGCACCACCCCGGCCGGGCCGCCGGCCTCCTGGGCCGCCAGCATCGCCGGTGTCCCCGTGGCCAGCCAGAACGTCCAGGTGAGGGGGTTGGCCAGGTTCCCCGCGACCCCCTTCCAGAACGCCCAGCGGCCGTCGGCCAGGAGCTGGCGGTTCTCCCGCCACAGGGTCACCGCGTCCCGGGCCGCCTGCCAGGCCAGGTAGAGGAGGAACACCGCCCCGACCGTCCCGACCCACAGCGCCGCCCGGTCCAGCGACCGGATGATCCAGGCGAAGGCGAGGGCCGGCAGGAGCAGCACCAGGTCGGCGGTGGCCGACCCGAGGATGACCCGGAAGCTGGCCGCGAACCCGCTGGTCGCGGCCTGTTGGACGATGACCACGAAGATGGGCCCGACCGACAGGGCGGCCCCGACGCCAAGCAGGATCCCCAGCCACAGCACCTCGATCACGCCGGTCATGGTAGTGGTCGGCGACGGCGACTAAGGTAGGAGCTGGAGAGGACGAACCCCCCGGACCCAGGGAGCCGACGGTGAGCGACGAGCGCGCAAAGGTCACCTCGGTTGGGGCGCTTGACCAGCTCCCCGACCCCGATCCCGACGAGACCAGCGAGTGGCTGGAGTCGCTGAGCGACGTCGTCGAGCGCGAGGGACCGGGCCGGGCACGCTTCCTGCTCCGCAAGGTCCTGGCGCACGCCGGCGACCTCGACGTCGGCCTGCCGCCGCTGCCCTCGACCGACTACGTCAACACCATCCCGGCCGCGGCCGAGCCCGGCTACCCGGGCGACGAGGAGCTGGAGCGCCGGCTGCTGTCGATCGTCCGCTGGAACGCGGCCGCCATCGTCTCGCGGGCCAACCGGCCCGAGCTGGGCGTCGGCGGGCACATGGCCTCGTACGCGTCGGCGGCCGAGCTGTTCGAGGTCGGCTTCAACCACTTCTTCCGGGGCAAGGAGGACGGCGCCGGCGACCAGATCTTCTTCCAGGGCCACTCCGCCCCCGGGGTGTACGCCCGGGCGTTCCTGGAGGGCCGCCTCACCGAGGCCAACCTGGACGCCTTCCGCCAGGAGAGCAAGCCCGACGGCCTGTCCTCCTACCCGCACCCGCGGCTCATGCCCGAGTTCTGGGAGTTCCCCACCGTCTCGATGGGCCTCGGCCCGCTGAACGCCATCTACCAGGCCCGCTTCAACCGCTACCTCCGGCACCGGGAGCTGGTCGACACCTCCGGGTCGCGGGTGTGGGCGTTCGTCGGCGACGGCGAGATGGACGAGCCCGAGGCCCAGGGCGCCCTCACCGTGGCCGGCCGGGAGCGGCTGGACAACCTGACCTTCGTGCTCAACTGCAACCTGCAGCGTCTCGACGGCCCGGTCCGGGGCAACGGCAAGATCATCCAGGAGATGGAGGCGCTGTTCCGCGGCGCCGGCTGGAACGTCGTCAAGGTGGTCTGGGGCCGGCTCTGGGACGACCTGCTCGCCGCCGACGAGACCGGCGAGCTGGTGGCCAAGCTGAACGCCACCCCCGACGGCCAGTTCCAGACCCTGGCCGCCGAGGACGCCGCCTACATCCGCGAGCACCTCTTCGACACCAAGGGGCTGCGGCGGTTCATCGACGGCATGTCCGACGCCGAGGTGGTCGCCCTGGCCACCGACCGCGGCGGCCACGACCTGCGCAAGGTGCATGCCGCCTACCGGGCCGCGCTCGACCACCAGGGCCAGCCGACGGTGATCCTGGCCCAGACCATCAAGGGCCGCGGGCTGGGCCGCGAGTTCGAGTCCCGCAACGCCACCCACCAGATGAAGAAGTTCGTCCGCGGCACCCTCAACACCTTCCGGGACCGCCTGGGCATCGACGTCCCCGACGAGGCGCTGGAGAAGGGGTACCCGCCCTACTACCGGCCTCCCGAGGACTCCGACCTCCACAAGTACCTGCTGGAGCGCCGCCGCGGCCTCGGCGGGCCGGTACCCACCCGGGTCGACCGCTCGGGCCCGCTGGAGCTGCCCGCCAAGGAGCTGTACGCCCAGCTCAAGAAGGGCTCGGGCAAGCAGGAGGTCGCCACCACCATGGCCCTGGTCCGCCTGATCAGGGACCTGCTGCGCAACAAGGACGTCGGCCAGCGGATCGTGCCCATCATCCCCGACGAGGCCCGCACCTTCGGCATGGACTCGTTCTTCCCCAACCTCAAGATCTACTCGTCCCGGGGCATGAACTACGACGCCGTCGACCGCGACCTGGTGCTCTCCTACAAGGAGGACATCAAGGGCCAGATCCTCCATGAGGGCATCACCGAGGCCGGGGCCATGGGGTCGTTCTCGGCCGCCGGGTCCAGCCACGCCACCTTCGGCGAGCCCATGATCCCGCTGTACATCTTCTACTCGATGTTCGGGTTCCAGCGGACCGGCGACTCGATGTGGAGCGCGGGCGACCAGCGCTGCCGCGGCTTCCTGGTCGGGGCCACGGCCGGGCGGACCACCCTGAACGGCGAGGGCCTGCAGCACCAGGACGGCCACTCGGCCCTGGTGGCGACGACCAACCCGGCGTGCGTGACCTACGACCCGAGCTTCGCCTTCGAGATCCCGGTGATCGTCGAGGACGCGCTGCGCCGCATGTACGGCCCCCAGGCCGAGGACGTCTTCTACTACCTGACGGTCTACAACGAGGCGTCGTTGCAGCCGCCCATGCCCGACGGCCTGGACGAGCAGGCCATCCTCCAGGGCCTGTACCGCTACCAGGCGGCCGAGGGCACCCACCAGCTCCGGGCCCAGATCGTGACCAGCGGCAGCGCCATGCCGATGGCCCTGGGGGCGGCCAAGCTGCTGGCCGACGACTTCGACGTGGCCGCCGACGTGTGGAGCGCCCCCGGCTGGCAGCGGCTGCGCACCGACGCCCTCGACTGCGAGGAGTGGAACCGCCTGCACCCCACCGAGGACCGGCGGGTCCCCCTGGTGACCAGGACCTTCGCCGAGGTCGAGGGCCCGATCGTCGCCGTCACCGACTGGATGAAGCTGGTCCCCGACCAGATCTCCCGCTGGGTGCCCCGCCCCTACACGATCCTCGGCACCGACGGCTTCGGCCGCTCCGACACCCGCCCGGCCCTGCGCCGCCACTTCAAGATCGACGCCGAGAACATCGCCGTGGCCGTCCTCCAGGAGCTCGCCCTGGCCGGCGACATCGACCGCGACCGCGTCGCCGAGGCCATCAAGACCTACGACCTCGACCCCGACGCCACCACCGAGGTTCCGTAGCGGGGCGGGTCAGGCGGGGAGCTGGCGGACCTGCTCGACCGCCCAGGGGCTGAGGGCCCACGGGGCCGTGGTGGCGAGCGCCCGGAACGACGCCCACGGCACCCAGCGCCACTCGGCCACCTCCTCGGGGTCGGGAGCCGGGGCCGGCTCCGGGTCGCCGTCCAGGTGGGCGACGAACACCGGGCAGACCTCGTTCTCGACCACCCCGTCGGCGGCCACCGCCCGGTAGGCGAAGTCTGGCAGGACCAGGTCCATGCGCGCCGGGTGGAGACCGAGCTCCTGGCCGACCCGGCGGCGGGCGGCGTCGGCCGGGTCCTCCCCGGGCGCCGGGTGGCCGCAGCAGGAGTTGGTCCACACCCCCGGCCAGGTCCGCTTGCCCAGCGCCCGGCGGGTGGCCAGGAAGCGGCCGCCGGCGTCGAACAGGTACACCGAGAAGGCCAGGTGCAGCGGCGTGTCGGCGCCGTGGACCTCGGCCTTGGGCATGGTCCCGGCCGGCCGGCCGGCCGCGTCGAGCAGCACGACCAGCTCCTCGGGCCGGTCCGCGGCGGCCACGCCTACTTGGGGGACGAACTCGACGAACGGGGGCCGGGTGACCGTGACGCTGGCCGCGCTTGCCGCGGACGTCGACCTGGAGCTCGGTGTCCTTGGCGGCGACGTCGGGCAGCACGTAGGCCAGGGCGATCCCCTGGCGCAGGGTGGGCGAGAAGGTGCCGCTGGTCACCTCGCCGACCTCCCGGTCGCCGTCGAGCACGGCCATGCCGTGGCGCGGGATCAGCCGGTCGGCGGAGACGAGGCCGACCAGCAGCCGCTTGGGCCCGGCCTCCTTGCGGGCGGCCAGGGCCTCGCGGCCGCGGAAGTCGCCCTTGCCCATGGCCACGGCCCAGCCGAGGCGGGCCTCGAACGGGTCGGTGTCGGTGGAGATGTCGTTGCCGTGCAGGGCGTAGCCCATCTCCAGCCGCAGGGTGTCGCGCCCGCCCAGCCCGACCGGCGTGACCTCGAACGGCGCCCCCCGCTCGAACAGCTCCTCCCACAGCGCCGGGGCGACCTCGCCCGGGACCAGCAGCTCGAACCCGCGCTCGCCGGTGTAGCCGGTGCGGCACACCCGGGCCGGGGCGCCCCCGTAGGTGGTGGTGGCCAGGTGCATGTAGGGCAGGTCGGTGGCCTCCGGGAACAGGCCCCCGACGAGCTCGGGGGCGCGCGGCCCCTGGACGGCGACGACGGCGATGTCGGGGCGCGGGGTGACCTCGGTGCGGCCGGGGTCGGAGGCGCGGACGGCGTCGGCGACCTTGGGCCAGTTGGCGGCGTTGGGGACCAGCAGGTAGCCGTCGGCCTCCCGGTACACGATCAGGTCGTCGACGATCGTGCCCTCGTCGGTCAGGCAGAGGGTGTACTGGGCGGCGCCCGGGGTGGCCAGGCGGTCCAGGTCGTTGGAGAGGGCGTGCTGGAGGGCGTCGTGGGCGCCGTCGCCGCGGACCTCGACCTTGCCGAGGTGGGAGAGGTCGAAGACCCCGACCGAGGAGCGCACCGCCCGGTGCTCGGACAGGGTGCCCTTGTACTCGATCGGCATGTCCCAGCCGGCGAAGGCGCCCATCTTGGCCCCGAGGCGCCGGTGGACGCCGTCCAGGGGGGAGCGGCGGAGGTCGGTGGCGGTCACCTGGGGTCCTCCCGCGGGGGTCGGGGGGTGCGGCCGGGGGGGCGGGAGGTCCGCACCGGCGGGGTCGTCTGGTCGCCCAGCATCCGCTCGGAGCGGCTGGCCTTGAGCCGGGCGTTGTAGGCCCGCATCCGCTCCGGGTACCCGACGATCTGGACGTCGTAGACGGGCAGCGACAGCTGCTTGGCCACCTGGCGGATCACCTGCGGGGAACCGACCCGGCGGCGGGTCCACTCGCCGTCGGCGGCCACCGCGACGGCGGTGGTGTCGGTGACCATGGTCTCGGGCTCGACGAAGAACTCGACCCCGACCCGGGTGCGGGCGAACTCGCGCAGGGCGTCGAGGTCCTCCGAGGTGGCCTCCCGGTCCATGGAGGCGACCCGCCGGCCTCGGCTGCGGCGGATGCGGAGGTTGTCGAGGAAGCTCAACGGGGCTTGGCGCCGGTGTCGACCGGGTGGACGATCGACAGGACCTGGTGGGAGACGTCCATGTGCGGCAGCTCGGTCGCCTGGGCCATCTCGCGGACGCTCCAGCGGACCACGTCGCGGATGGAGATGATGCCGACGATCCGGTCGTCCTCGATCACCGGCAGGTGGCGGATCCTGGCCTGGGTCATCTGGCTGGCCGCCTCCTCGACCGAGGCGCCAGGGGCGATGGTGTAGAGGTCGCCGATGAGCGCCTCGTGGGCGGCCACGTTCTTGGGGTCCTCGCCGGCCCCGATGACCTTGAGGATGTCGCGCTCGGTGAGGATGCCCAGCACCCGCTCCTCCTCAAGGACGATCACCGAGCCGATCCCCTTGGCGTCCATGAGGCTGGCCACGTCGGCCACGTTGTAGTGCGGGCCGACGGTGACGACCTCTTTGGTCATGACCTCCGAGACCTCCATCGAGGCGGTCCTCCTTCCAGCGACGCCAGAGGGTCGGGCCGGGCCGCCATCAGCGCCCCGGCCTCTCACTAGGAGCCTACTCCTCGCTAGACTCAGCCGGGGACGCCTGACCCTCAAAGGAGCCGACGACCATGGCGGAGAACTCCTACGACCTCGTAGTCCTCGGGAGCGGCACCGGCGGGTACTCGGCCGCGATCCGCGCGGCCGGGCTGGGCCTCAAGGTCGCCGTGGTGGAGAAGGAGGACCGCTGCGGCGGCACCTGCCTCAACCGGGGCTGCATCCCGACCAAGGCGCTGCTGCACGCCGCCGAGGTGATGGACGGGGTCCACGAGGCGTCGGAGCGCTGGGGCATCAAGGCCACGGTCGAGTCGATCGACTACTCGGCCACCGTGGCCAACCGCGAGGACATCGTCACCAAGAACGTCAAGGGCCTCGAGGGCCACCTGAAGAAGGACGGCATCGCCATCGTGCGCGGCCGCGGCCGGGTCACCGGGCCGCGGACCGTCCAGGTCGAGGGGACCGGGGAGCTGACCGCCGCACGGGCCCTGGTCCTGGCCACCGGGTCGCAGCCGCAAGTCGATCCCCGGCCTGGAGATCGACGGGGAGCGGGTCATCACCTCCGACCACGCCCTGAAGCTCGACTACCTGCCCAAGTCGGTCATCGTGCTCGGGGCGGGGGCGGTCGGGGTCGAGTTCGCCTCGTTCTGGCGGTCCATGGGCGCCGAGGTGACCATCGTCGAGGTCCTGCCCGGCCTGGTCCCGCTGGAGGACGCCGACAGCCAGAAGGAGCTGGCCCGGGCGTTCCGGAAGCGCGGCATCACCTCGATGGTCGAGACCAAGCTGGAGGACGCCAAGGTCACCGACGAGCAGGTCACGGTGACGGTCACCGACGCCAAGGGCAAGACCTCGGAGGTGTCGGCCGAGCTGCTGCTGGTCGCCACCGGCCGCGGCCCGGTCACCAACGACCTGGGCTACGAGGACATCGGGGTCAAGCTGGACCGGGGCTTCGTCGTCCCCAAGAGCTGGGACACCCTGGAGACCGACGTCGAGGGCGTGTACGCGGTCGGCGACCTGCTGCCGCCGCCGTCGCTGGCCCTGGCCCACGCCTCCTTCGCCGAGGGGATGCTGATCGCCGAGACGGTCGCCGGCCAGTCGTCGCCGCCGATCGATTACGCGGGCATCCCGCGGGTCACCTTCTCCACGCCGGAGGTGGCGTCGGTCGGCCTCACCGAGGCCCAGGCCAAGGAGCAGGGCAACGACGTGGTGGTCAACAAGTTCCCGTTCAACGGCACGGCCAAGGGCCTGATCCACGGCCTCGGGGGGATCGTCAAGGTGGTCGCGGCCAAGGACGGCCCCGTGCTCGGGATCCACCTGGTCGGGGCCCGGGTCACCGACCTGGTCGCCGAGGCCATGCTGATCTACAACTGGGAGGCCCTGCCGATCGACGTCGCCCAGTACATCCACCCCCACCCGACCCTGTCCGAGGCGGTCGGCGAGGCCCACCTGACCCTCGCCGGACGGCGCTTCCACCAGATCTGAGCCGGGAGACGATCGTCAATGGCGACACCAGTCAAGATGCCGGAGCTCGGCGAGTCGATCACCGAGGGCACCATCACCCGCTGGATCAAGCAGGAGGGCGACCGGGTCGAGGCCGACGAGCCCCTGTTCGAGGTGTCCACCGACAAGGTCGACACCGAGGTCCCCTCCCCCGTCGCCGGGGTCCTGAAGACCATCAAGGTCCAGGCCGACGAGACGGTCGAGGTCGGGGCCGAGCTGGCCATCATCGAGCAGGACGGCGAGGGCGAGGGCGGCGGCGACGGCGAGGGCGGGAAGGACGAGCAGGCCGAGGCCGAGGGGACCCGAGGGCGACAAGGACAGGCGAGGGCGAGGCCGAGGAGTCCGAGGAGGCGGCCGAGGCCGAGGAGGGCAGCGAGGAGGCCGGCACCGAGGAGGAGCGGGAGCAGGAGGCGGCCGAGGCCGGCGGCGGCGAGAAGCAGGCCGAGGAGGAGCCGGAGGAGCAGCCCAAGGAGAAGCCAGAGGCGGACGGGTCCGGCGGCGGCAAGACGACCACGGTGACCATGCCCGAGCTGGGCGAGTCCATCACCGAGGGGACGATCACCCGCTGGCTCAAGCAGGAGGGCGACCAGGTCGAGGCCGACGAGCCCCTGTTCGAGGTCTCCACCGACAAGGTCGACACCGAGGTCCCCTCCCCGGTCGCCGGGGTGCTCCAGTCGATCAAGGTCCAGGCGGACGAGACGGTCGAGGTCGGGGCCGAGCTGGCCGTGATCGGCGGCGGCGGCGGCGGCCGAGGCCGAGCCGCCGGAGCAGGCCGAGTCCGCCAAGGAGGAGACGGCCGAGGAAGGCGCCGGCGCCGAGGCCGAGGAGGCCGGGAGGCCGAGGCCGAGGAGGAGCAGGAGAAGCCGGCCGCCGAGGACAAGCCGAAGCAGCGAAGGCGGCCAAGGCCAGCGGCAACGGCAAGGGGAACGGCAAGGCCGCGGCCGGGGTGTCGCCGCTGGTGCGCCGGCTGGCCCGCGAGCACGACGTCGACCTGAGCCAGGTCGAGGGCAGCGGCACCGGGGGCCGGGTCCGGCGCGAGGACGTCGAGGCGTTCGTGCAGCAGCGCGGGAAGGAACCGGCCGAGGCCCCGGCGGCCAGGGGCAAGGCCAAGGGCCGGGCCGGCGCCGCCGCCGGCCGCCGCGCCCCTGGTGGCGGTGCCGCTGGCCAAGGGCCTGCGCGAGGAGGTCGTCCCCGCGACCCGGCTGCGCAAGGTGATCGCCGAGCGGATGGTGGCCTCGCTCCAGACCAGCGCCCAGCTCACCAGCGCCGTCGAGATCGACATGACCAGGGTCATGCGCCTGCGCGAACGGGCCAAGGACGAGTTCAAGCAGCGCGAGGGGGTCTCGCTCTCCCCCATGCCGTTCGCCGTCCTGGCCCTGATCGCGGCCATCAAGGAGTACCCGACGGTCAACTCGGCCATGGACGAGGAGGGCAACCTCCACGTCTACCAGGACGTGCACCTGGGGGTGGCCGTGGACACGCCCAAGGGCCTGTTCGTCCCCGTGGTCAAGAACGCCGAGTCTCTCAACCTGGCCGGCCTGGCCAAGGCCATCGCCGACGTCGCCAAGCGGACCCGCGACGGCAAGGTCGGCCCCAACGAGCTGTCCGGCTCCACCATCTCGATCACCAACACCGGCAGCCGGGGCGCGGTCTGGGACACCCCCATCATCAACCAGCCCAACGCGGCCATCTTCGCCACCCCGGCCATCGTGAAGCGGCCGGTGGTGGTCGAGGACCCCGACCTCGGCGAGGTGGTGGCGGTCCGCCACATGATGTACGGGATCCTCACCTACGACCACCGCATCATCGACGGCGCCGACGCCGCCCGCTTCCTGGTCAAGGTCAAAGAGGTCCTGGAGGCGGCCGACTTCGAGGGCGACCTGAACCTGGAACGGGAGTAGCACCATGCAGGAGCTGTGGACCGTGCGGGCCGGGACCGTGCCCTACCGGCGGGCCTGGGCCTGGCAGCGGGCCCTGGTCGAGCGGCGCGCGGCCGGCGACATCCCCGACACCGTCCTGCTGCTGGAGCACCCCCACGTGTACACCATCGGCAAGCGCGGCAGCGACGCCGACGTGCTCGCCGACGCGGCCTGGCTGACCGCCAACGGTGCCGAGGTCGTGCGCAGCGACCGCGGCGGCCAGGTCACCTACCACGGCCCCGGCCAGCTGGTCGGCTACCCGATCACCCTGCTCGACCCCACCCCCGACATCTGGCGCTTCGTCGGGCGCGTGGAGCAGGCCCTGGTCGCGGTGGCCGCCGGGTTCGGGCTGGAGGCGCGGGGCGAGCGGGGCGACCTGACCGGGGTCTGGGTCGGCGACGCCAAGCTGGGCGCCATCGGCATGCGGGTCTCGCGCGGGGTGACCAGCCACGGCTTCGCCCTCAACTGCGCCACCGACCTGGCCTACTTCAACGCCATCGTGCCCTGCGGCATGCCCGACAAGGCCGCCTGCTCGCTGTCCAGCCTGCTCGGACGCGAGGTGCCGGTGGCCGAGGTCCTCCCGGCCGTCGAGCGCCACCTGGCCGAGCGCCTCGACCGCACCCCGGTCCCGGTCGACCCCGCTACCCTGGACCTGCCGGCGGAGGACCACGACCCGGAGACCGTCCATGCCTGAGCCCGTGATCCCGCCCGGGGTCCGCACCCTGGGGGTGCTTCCCCGCACCCCGGCGCCGCCGCCGACCAGCGACACGTTCGCCCGCAAGCCGGCCTGGCTCAAGGTCAAGGCGTCCCAGGGCCCGAACTACCGCGAGCTCAAGGGCCTGGTCCGCGACGAGCAGCTCAACACCGTGTGCGAGCAGGCCGGCTGCCCCAACATCTACGAGTGCTGGGAGGCCAGGGAGGCCACCTTCCTGATCGGCGGGGACCACTGCACCCGGGCGTGCCCGTTCTGCCAGATCCAGTCGGGCAGGCCGGAGGGCTACGACACCGACGAGCCGCGCCGGGTGGCGCACGCCATCGGGCGCATGGGGCTGCGGTTCGCGGTCATCACCGGGGTCGCCCGCGACGACCTGGCCGACGGCGGGGCCTGGCTGTTCGCCGAGTCGGTCCGCCAGGTGCGGGCGCTGCTGCCGTCCTGCGGGGTCGAGGTGCTGATCCCCGACTTCCGCGGCCGGCCCGAGGCGCTGCGCCAGGTCACCGAGGTCGAGCCGGACGTGCTCGGCCACAACGTCGAGACCGTGCCCCGGCTGTACAAGCGGATCCGGCCCGGGTTCACCTACGCCGGGTCGCTGGAGCTGCTGGCCAGGGCCCGCTCGTGGCTGCCGGACGGCTGCGCGACCAAGTCGAACCTCATCCTGGGCATGGGCGAGGAACCCGACGAGGTCCTCCAGACCATGGCCGACCTGCGCTCGGTCGGGGTCGAGCTGCTGACCGTCACCCAGTACCTCCAGCCCACCAAGGCCCACCTCAACCTGCAGCGGTTCGTCCCACCTGAGGAGTTCGCCGAGCTCAAGGCGCACGCCGAAGGCCTCGGCTTCGCCCACGTGGAGTCGGGGGCGCTGGTCCGCTCCAGCTACCACGCCGGCGAGATGCACAAGGCGGCCGTGCGCAAGCAGCGCGGCCAGCTCCCCGCCTGGGCCGCCGCCGAGGCCTAGCCCGTGCCCCGCCTCGTCCTGGTCGTGGTCCTGGTCGTCGCCGTCGCCTGGCTCGGCTTCCAGGCCGTCCGCGCCTTCGACCAGGACCGCCACGCCCGCGAGGCCGCCGCCGTCCTCGCCGCCCCCGACACCGTCACCCACCCGCTGCCGCCCGCGCCGGGCGGGGTGCTCGATGCTGTCCACAGCCCCGGTGGCCGGTTCTCGCATCGGCCCGGGACCTGGCTGTCGGTGGTCGAGCTGGAGGGTCTCGAACCGGTCGCCGGGGACGAGCGGTATCTCGTGTTCCTGCGCAACTGGGCCGGGTGGACGCTGGCCGGGGCGGCCAGGCCCGGGCCCGACGGGTCCGCCCAGGTCCGCTCGGCGGCCGAGCCCCGGCCCGCCACCGTCTACGAGGTGGTGGTGACCAGGGCGGTCGACGACGCCACCAGCATCCCCCACGGCCAGCCGGTGCTGCAGTGGTTCGACGCCTCCCTCGGCCCGCCCAGGGCGCGCCGGTTCGACTTCGCCCTCGGCGTCTGAGCGGCCCCGGATCTGGTTTACTCCGGCGAAACAAACCAGCAACCGGGCGGCAAACGCGGATTGCTAGCGTCGTCCGAGTATGCCCAGGTGACTGACAAGGAGGCACCCGAGTTGACCGAATCGGTCGGAGACGTTCTCAACCTGATCAGGGACAACGAGGTCCAGATCGTGGACCTCCGCTTCGCCGACCTGCCCGGGTTGATGCAGCACTTCTCGATCCCGGCCCACGAGCTGACCGAGGAGGGCTTCGACGAGGGCTTCGGCTTCGACGGCTCCTCGATCCGCGGGTTCCAGGAGATCCAGGAGTCGGACATGATCCTGGTCCCCGACCCCGGCACCGCGGTCCTTGACCCGTTCCGGACCCACCCGACCCTGATCCTCAACTGCTTCGTCAAGGACCCGGTCACCGGCGAGCCCTACACCCGCGACCCCCGCCACGTCGCCGCCAAGGCCGAGAAGCACCTGGAGGGCTCCGGCATCGCCCAGCTCTCCTACTGGGGCCCGGAGGCCGAGTTCTACATCTTCGACTCGGTCCGCTTCGACCAGAACCAGCACTCCGGCCTACTACTACGTCGACGCGGTCGAGGGCGCCTGGAACTCCGGCGCCGAGGAGGGTGGGCGCAACCTGGGGTACAAGCCCCGCTACAAGGAGGGCTACTTCCCGGTCCCGCCGACCGACCACTACCAGGACCTGCGCTCGGAGATGGCCCTGGCCCTCGAGGCCGCCGGCATCCCGGTCGAGGTGCAGCACCACGAGGTCGGCACCGCCGGCCAGGCCGAGATCGACATCCGCTTCGGCACCCTGCTGGAGACCGCCGACCGGCTGATGCTGTTCAAGTACATCATCAAGAACACGGCCCTCAAGCACGGCAAGACCGTCACCTTCATGCCCAAGCCGATCTTCCAGGACAACGGCTCGGGCATGCACACCCACCAGAGCCTGTGGACCGACGGGGTGCCGCTGTTCTACGACGAGTCGGGCTACGCCCAGCTCTCGGACCTGGGCCGCTGGTACATCGGCGGGCTGCTGGCCCACGCCCCGGCCCTGACCGCCTTCACCAACCCGACCACCAACTCCTACCGGCGGCTGGTGCCCGGCTACGAGGCCCCGGTCAACCTGGTCTACTCCCAGCGCAACCGCTCGGCCGCGGCCCGCATCCCGCTGTACTCGCGCAGCCCCAAGGCCAAGCGGGTCGAGTTCCGCGTCCCCGACCCGTCCTGCAACCCCTACCTGGCGTTCGCGGCCATGCTGATGGCCGGCCTCGACGGGGTCCGCAACAAGATCGAGCCGGCCGGCCCGCTGGACAAGGACCTCTACGAGCTGCCCCCCGAGGAGCTCTCCGAGATTCCCCAGGTCCCCGGCTCCCTCGACGACGCCCTGGCCGCCCTCGAGGCCGACCACGAGTTCCTGCTCGAGGGCGACGTCTTCACCCAGGACGTGATCGACACCTGGCTCGCCTACAAGCGCGAGCGCGAGGTCGACGCCGTCCGCCTCCGCCCCCACCCGTGGGAGTTCCACCTCTACTACGACATCTAGGCGCCCGCGGTCCGTTGCCGCTGGTCATGAGCCTGCCTCCGTTGCTCCCGTGGCGGAGGCAGGCTCGTTTGCTAACAGGCTGCTAACAGGCGGGTCGAGGAAGCGGCTGGCCACCCTGGCCACCGCGTCGCGCTGCACGCCCGGCGTCACGTGGCTGTAGGTGTCCAACGTCACCCGGACCGAAGCATGGCCAAGCTGCTCGGCCACCACCTTCGGGTGCTCGCCAGCCTCCAGCGCCATCGTCGCCCACCCGTGCCGTAGATCGTGGAACCGGATCGGTGGCAGGCCGAGGCGGACCAGCCGCCGCTTGAACTGGATCGACACCGCGTCCGGATTCAGCGGCTCACCGCCCGGACGGGTGAACACCCGGCCGTGGTCGCGGTAGCCGGCGCCGAAGGCGAGCCGCTCCTCCGCCTGCCGCCTGCGGTGCGCTCGCAGCACGGCAATGGTGGCAGGGTCCAGCTCCACCCGGCGGCGTCCCCCTGGTACGCCGCCACCCCGGGGAGGCCAGGCGGCACCATCCCGATCCACTACGTCGGGATCCCGGTCAGCCGCCGAGCGGTCACGACCGTGGGCACCGGCCGGGTCAGGCGCCGCTGCCCCGAGTCTGGCACGGCGTCGCGGCGAGGGGTATGACAGGATCGGGCGATGAGGGGGGACGTTCTCTGGCCACTGCTATGGCGAAGCGCCTTGACCCTGGTGACGACTCTGGTTATGCAGTGGTGGAGCCTGGCCTTCCAGACTAGGCGCCAGCGGGAAGCACGACGGGCGGGCCGACCTCCAGAGGTCGACGCTCATTCAGATCCGGGACCTGCTCCTGGAACTGAATGACGGTGGGTCGATGAAGCGCTGACTTTCGGGATGCTCAAGAAAGCTGCTGGCCTGTAAGCCGGGGAGGGTTGCCCTCCCCGGCCCCCTCCCGGGTTATGCGAGGTCGCCCTCCCCGGTCGTCTGGTCGATGTCGACTCCCACGTGCTGACCGTGCTTGAGGACGCGGGCGGTCTCCTCGGCCGGGCTGAGGATCGGAAGCACGCCGTCGACCTCGCAGGCATCGCACAGGGTCATGCAGAGCACCCCGACCGGCGTGTCCCCGGCCACCACGGCCAGCTCGTCCAGGCGGCCGCAGCCCTCACACTCCGACCCGACCGGGCAACGGCGCGTGTCGTCCAGGTTCACCATGCCCGTCAGCTCCTCTCCTGCCGGCGCCGTGCTGCACCTACGGTAGCCGTGCGCCGGGAGCAGGTGGCGCTGCTACTTCGCCGTTTGGGCCTGGCAGATCAACGCCGACGACGCGGCCGGCGTTACGGGCGAGTACACAAACGCCCCGGCCGGTGGACCGGTCGGCCGGGGCGTTTGCGTCGGTGCTCCTCGGGAGACCACACCCCACCACCGACCTCTATAAGGAACGCCGACCACGCTGGCGGCGTTACATGCGAACAAGCAAACACCCCGACCGCCAACCCGGGGCGAGCGGCCGGTGGTAGCGCTCTGGGCCTGCGCAGCCAAGGCGCAGCCCAAGAAGGAAGGTTGTGAGTGGAGGGCCACAGAGACGGTCCACTCGCAGCCCGGGGGAGCTGCTGCGACCCTATGGCCCTCCTGGTCGCCGGTCGTGCGGTCTGCCGGTTCAGCTGCCGCACAGTTGGCGAACATGGGCAGCGTGGACGATCGGGCATGTTCCGGTCAACCGTGCATGCGTACCAAAGTCCCACCCCGCGATCGGCGAAAGCCGCACTAGGCGCGCCGACGAACAGGCCGAGATCCATCGAACCGGGCCACGACCCCGGAGACGTCGCGCGCCTCCGGGGGTCGTGGCCGGGACCAGACTGTGACGGCAGCTCGGTCCCAGGGCCGCTAGCCAGCCCAGTTGGTCGGGCGGTGAGCCCCCGGATCTCACCGGCCAACCGAAGCACACCACCTACCCCACCGGCTGTTACCGGCAAACAGGCGAACGCCCCCAGCCGCGGGGGGGCCCAACGGCCGAGGACGTCCGCGCCCCCATGCACCCTTACACGAGTAAGAGCGCGTGCCGGCCGTCAGCCGTTACGTCGCGGCGTGCGCTGAGGGAGGCGCTCCTCGGCCTCCAGCAGCCGATGCAGCACCACCAGCTTGCCCATCAGCTCGTCCAGGGCCTGGCTGGCGGCTTGCCAGTCCGGATCGGTGACCGCCTTGACCAGCAGCGCGTGGGCCTCGCCATGCTCCTCAGGGGTCATCCGCCGCGGGTCCGCCATCGTTGCCCCTCGCCAACTCCCCTGTGCCCCCACCCTGATCATCCTCTGGGTCATCGCCAACGACTGGGCAATGGCGAACGGCCCCGGCCGTGGTAGCGACCGAGGGCGTCCGCGCCCCTTAGCACGTTGCACTCGAAGAAGCGTTTTTCGGGGCCTCCAGGGTTACATCCGGTTCAGAAGGCACCGAACCCCACGGCCCTGGCTACCTACATGGCCGTCGACCGGGCCGCCGCCCTGACCGACGCCGTCCGGGACAGCATCTACATCTGAGGACGGCTGCAGCAGCAGGCGTAGCAGAGGGCCCCCTGGGAGCTTCCAGGGACCCTCTGCTGGGATGGGACAGGGCCGTCTACGGCGATTGCTGGATGTGGCGTGGTGGGGCACGGCCTACGCTCAGCGGATGCGTAGGCTCGCGGTGCTCCTGGTCGCGGTCGCCCTGGTGGTGGCCGGGTACGGGGTCGGGGAGTTCACCAACCGCGACCCGGCCCCGGTGATCGACACCTCCCCGGCGCGCGGTCGGCCGTTGTGCATGCTGGGCCAGCGGAACCTGCTGGACGACCCGCGGGGCTGTCTCGACCCGCGGGTCGAGCAGATGACCCCGGCTGAGCGCAAGCGGCTACGGGAGGCGCAGGCGAGGATGGAGGCCGGCCGCCGCGGCAACGCCGGCCGCGCATCTAGCCCACGGCTGGGCCCACGCCAAGCGACCCCGCCGGGTTACGGGGCCGCTGGCATCGGGTCGGGCTTAGGGGATGACGTCTTCGAGCAGGACCGCCCAGCGGACCAGCGCGTCTCGGCCGTCGCGGACGCCGGGCTCGACCGGCAGGTGCAGGTCGTAGGCCTCGTGGACCAGGCGGCTCACTTCGGCGGCCTGGGTCACGTCCAGCAGCAGCCGGCCACGGCGCGCTGGGATATCGTTCGAATCGGGCATCAGGGCTTGCTCCTCGTGTCCCATGGGGGCCGGCGCGGTTTGGTCGCGTGCGGCCCCGCTACGTGGGCAGGGAACGCGAGGCGGGCCACGGATGCGCGGGTCTGCTAACAGGCTTGCTAACAGCCGGACCGATCCCGGCCGGTCTGAACCGAACCGAGCCGGATGACGGGTCAGGCAGTCGCGCTGGTCAGCACATCTGAGCTAGGCTGCACCGGGCCGAGCAGAACCGGACGGATCGGTGTCGCTGAGTTCCACCTCTACTACGACATCTGAAATCACCCGGTAAGTGTGATGCCCGGCCCCTCGGGGCCGGGCATCATGGTCCGGTCGACGGAAAGGGGTGAAGACGATGACGGACACCTCCAAAGGTGACATCCAGCTCAACCGCAGCCTGATCGTCGGGGGAGGGGTGCTGGTCGCGATCGGCGGGCTGCTCGGCTTCGCCGGCATGGCGCTGCTCAGCTCCGCCCTCATCTCGGCGTCCCGCCAGTTTGTGGATCGGCTGGACAAGCCCCCGAGCCAGATGGCCCGCGAGACGCTGGGAGCAGACCAAGGCCGCCGCCACCGCCGGCGCCAAGTCCGGCGCCGCCGCCTGGCGGAACGGCCCCTCGAGCAGCGGCTAGCCCAGGCACGCCGCGAGCAGCCACGCCCGGGGGCGCCGAAGCGCCGCGTTCGGGCCAGTTCGGGCTGGCCATGGCGATTTGCTCTTTCGGTCGGACTGTCGCAGGATGCGCGGATCCGTCGCCCAGGGCCGGGTGACGCTCCCGCCGTTCTGGCTGCCTCAAGGAGGTCGTTGTCATGCGACGCCGTCCGTTCCTGCTCGGGCTCCTCGCCCTGCTCAGCGCGACCCTGGTCGCCGGCGCCGCGGTGCCGGCGGGCGCCGGCGCCAAGCCGCCGGCGGTCCCGCACGGCCATCCAGGTCCCGGCCGGCCAGGAGGTCGTGCTCGACGTCGTCGGCAAGGGCGTGCAGATCTACGACTGCAAGCCCAGCGCCACCGACCCGGCCGTGCTCGCCTGGACCTTCCGGGAGCCGGCGGCGTGCTCTACGGCCACCGGCAGCGCCCGGTCGGCATCCACTTCCGCGGCCCCACCTTCGAGTCGTTCGACGGCAGCAACGTGGTCGGGGCGCTCGAGGCCAGCGTGCCCGCCCCGACACCCGGGGCGGTCCCCTGGCTGCTGCTGGCGGCCGTCTCCAACCAGGGCGACGGGGTGCTGGGCCAGGTCGACTTCGTGCACCGGCTCGAGACCCGTGGCGGCGTGGCGCCGGCCGGGGCCTGCGACCGGCCAGGACGCCACCGTGGCCGTGCCCTACCGGGCCCGCTAGTGTTCTACGCCGCTGACCTCCAGGCGAGGATCCACCTGAACCAACCGCACAAATAGCTTACGCTGCTGGTACCGTCCCGGGACGCCACTTCCCGTGTCCGCGTCCCGGGGCGGATTTCGGCCCCGATGTCCTTCCGCGCGCCGCCCGATCGTCCCTATGGTGAGATCGGCGACGGCGTCGATCACGAGCAGTGGGAGGCCACATGCCCAGCTATGTCGCGCTGACCTACACCGCGGACGTCGACTGGTCCGCGCCCGAGCAGGCCGAGGAGATGGCCGAGTACCGCGAGTTCGGCAGGGCCGCGGCCGCGGTCATCCGCGGCGGCAACGTCCTGTACCCGACGGCCACCGCCACCACCGTCAGGGTGCGGGGCGGCAAGGGCGGCGACGTCGTCACCAGCGACGGCCCCTACGCCGAGACCAAGGAGGTCCTGACCGGCTTCTACCTCCTGGAATGCGCCGACCTGGACGAGGCGATCGCGGTGGCGGCCAGGATGCCGGCGGCCTGGAACGGCGCCGTCGAGGTCCGGCCCGTGATCGAGCTCGGTGCCGGTGGCGCCGGCGCCTGACCCGGCGCGCGAGGCCCCCGTCCGGGTGGTCCGCGACGTGGACCCGGCGCGGGAAGCCATCGTCCGGGTCGTCCGCGACGAGGGCCGGCGCGTGCTGGCCACGCTGGTCCGGACCGTCGGCGACGTCGGGCTGGCCGAGGACGCCGTCCAGGACGCGGTCGTGCGCGCCCTCCAGGCCTGGCCGCGGGACGGCGTCCCGGCCAGCCCGCGGGCCTGGCTGACGGTGACCGCGCGCCGGCGGGCCGTCGACATCCTGCGCCGCGAGCGCGGCCGCGGGGCCAGGGAGACAGCGGCGATGGAGCTTCGCGACCCGGCCGGGGACGTGCCCCCGCCCGACAGCGTCGTCCGCGACGACCTGCTGCGGCTGGTGTTCACCTGCTGCCATCCCAGCCTGTCGCTGGAGGCCCAGGTGGCCCTCAGCCTGCGGACGCTGTGCGGGCTGAGCACGGCCGAGGTGGCCCGGGCCCTGCTGGTCCCCGAGCCGACCATGGTCAAGCGGCTGACCAGGGCCAAGCAGAAGATCCGGCAGGCCAGGATCCCCTACCGGGTCCCGGCCGACCACGAGCTGCCCGACCGGCTGGCCGGGGTCGCGGCCACCGTCTACCTGCTGTTCAACGAGGGCTACTCGGCCACCGGGGGCGACGACCCGATCCGGGCCGACCTGGTCGACGAGGCGATGCGGCTGGGCCGGCTGCTGGCCGGCCTGCTGCCCGACGAGCCGGCGGTGCTCGGCCTGCTCGCCCTCATGCTGCTCCAGGACGCCCGCCGGCCGGCCCGCTTCGACGACGACATGCTGCCGGTCCTGCTGGCCGACCAGGACCGGCGGCGCTGGCGCCACGACCAGGCCCAGGAAGGGGTGGTGCTGGTCGGCGAGGGGCTGCGGCGCACCCCCGGCCGGCCCGACCCGTATGTGGTCCAGGCGGCGATCGCCGCCTGCCACGCCCTCGCCCCCAGCTTCGCGGCCACCGACTGGGACGCCGTCGTCTCCTGGTACGACGTCCTCCTCACCGTCCAGGACACGCCCGTGACCCGGCTGAACCGGGCCGTCGCCGTGGGCGAGCGCGACGGGCCGGCGGCCGGCCTGGCCGAGGTCGAAGCGGTCGACGGCCTGTCCGGCTATCCCCTGTGGCATGCCGCCCGGGCCGAGCTGCTGCACCGGCTCGGCCGGGCCGAGGAGGCCGTCGCCGCCTACCGGTCGGCGCTGGCCCTCGGCGCCAACCAGGCCCAGCGCCGCCACCTGGAGGCCAGGGCGGCCGAGGCCGCCAAGGACGCGGCGGTATCGTCGGCGGGAGCGGAGGAACTATCCTCTAAGGGATGAGCGCGCAGCTTCCCCCCGAGCCCGGCCCGTCCGGCGCCGGGCCGCCACCGCCGGAGCCGCCACCGCCCCCGGTCGACGGCCCCCGGGTGGTGCGGCGCAGCCGCAGCGAACGGGTGATCGCCGGGGTGTGCGGCGGCGTCGGCCGCTACCTCGGGGTCGACCCGGTGCTGCTGCGGATCGCCTTCATCATCCTCGCCCTGGCCAACGGCCTCGGGCTGATCGCCTACGTGGTCGCCTGGGTGGCGATCCCCGAGGAGCGGCCGGGCCAGCCGATCGGCCCGGTCCCCGAGCCCCGGCGCGAGACCGGCCGGCTGGTGCTGGGCGGGTCCCTGGTCGTGCTCGGCCTGGTGCTGCTGCTGGACCGGCTCGCCCCCAACCTGGACGAGCTGTTCTGGCCGGTCGCGGTGGTCGCCGTCGGGGTCGCGGTCATGCTGGTGGGGCTGCGGCGATGACCACCGAGCCGATGCCGACCGGCCCGACCGAGCCGGCACCGCCGACCGAGCCGGCACCGCCGGGCGGGCCGGCCGGCCAGCGCGACCGCCGCGGGCCGGCCACGGCCACGGTGCTGGTGGGGGCGCTGCTGGTCCTGGTCGGGATCGGCTGGCTGCTGGACGCGGCCGGGGTCGAGGTGCCCTGGCGGGCGCTGCTGCCCGCGGCCCTGATCGCGGTCGGCCTGGCCTGTGTCGCCGGGGCGTTCCGGGGCCGCCAGCACGCGCTCATGGTCGTCGGGGTCGCCCTGATGGTGGTCCTGTCGGTGGCCGTGGCCGCCGACTGGGACCTCGACGTGCCGCTGGGCGGCGGGGTCGGCGACCGCACCGAGCGGCCGACCACCCCGGCCGACCTGACCGGGTACGAGCTGGGCGTCGGCAACCTCCTGCTCGACCTGCGCCAGCTCCAGGTCCCGCCGGGGACCACAACGGTGGAGGCCCGGGTCGGGGTCGGCGAGCTGGTCGTCGAGCTGCCCGACGGGGTCTCGGTCGAGGTCATGGCCAGCGCCGGCCTTGGCGAGGTCCAGGTGCTCGGCCAGCAGGAGGGCGGGTTCGGGACCCGGATCGACGCCGTCGGCCTCGGCGGCGGCGACCGCCGGCTCCAGCTCGACGCCCGGGTCGGGCTCGGCCAGGTCCGGGTGGAACGATGAGCCCCGGGTCGACCGGCTGTCGCTGGTGGTCGGGGTGCTGTTCGTCCTCGCCGGGGTCGTGTTCCTGCTGGACGCGCTCGAGGTGTGGGAGCTGCGGGTCGACTACCTGGTGCCGCTGGGCCTGATCGTGCTCGGCCTGGTCGTGCTGGCCAGCGGCTGGCCGCTGCGGGCCCGCCGGCCCTGACGGCTCAGCCGGCGGCGGCCAGGCCGGCGGCGATCTCCCCGGCCAGCCGGGCGTTGGCCTCCAGCAGGGCGAGGTTGGCGACCAGGCTGCGCCCGCCGGTGCGGCGGTGCAGCCAGTCCAGCTCGAACGGGGTGCGGGCCTTGCCGAACACGGCGGCGTCGCGGGCGGCGGCGGCGCCCTCGGCGGCCAGCTCGGCCAGCTCCTCGGGGTCCATGGCGGCCGCCTCCGGCGGGTTCTGGCAGAGGACCAGGGCGCCGGGGGTGCCGAGCGCCTGGCGGACCCGGATCAGCTCCACCACCTGGTCCACGTCGTCGGCCACCTGCTCCAGCGGGAGCCGGCCGGTGGCCAGGAACCCGGGGAGCCGGTCGGTGCGGTAGCCGACGAGCTGCACCCCGTGGGTCTCCAGCCACTCGATGGTGGCGGCGGCGTCGGCGACGTGCTTGGGACCGGAGCAGACGACCGTGAGCCGGGAGCGGGCGAGCTGGGGCAGGTCGGCCGAGACGTCGCCTCCGCCGTAGTGGATGCCGCCGATCCCGCCGGTGGCCATGACCCCGATCCCGGCCGCCTCGGCCGCGAACGCGGTCGCCGACACGGTGGTGGCCCCGTCGAGGCCGCGGGCGACCACGTAGGGCAGGTCGCGGACGGTCACCTTCCAGCGGACCGCGCCGGAGGCCAGCGCCTGCACCTCGTGGGGGTCTGCGCCGACCACAACCCGGCCGGCGAGCACCCCGATGACGGCCGGCTCGGCGTCGGCCTTGGCGACCGCCGCCTGCTGGGCGTCGGCCGATTCGAGGTTGGCCGGCGACGGCAGGCCCTGGGCGAGCACGCTCGACTCGAGGGCGACGACGGCGCTGGCGTTGGCGATGCGGTCGGCGACGACGATCCGGCTGTCCATGCGCGGTGCGTTCCCCCGTGGTGGTCGGGTCGGTGGCGACAGCGGTCAAGGGTACTCCGGGGGGCCGCCGGTGGGCAGGGCCGGCCAGGCGCCGCGGGTGGCCACCGCCCGGGCGGCGAGCAGCGCCCCGGCCGCGGCCGCGCCCGCCGGGCCGGTCCCGCCCGCCCTGGCCAGCAGGTAGCCGGCCGCGAAGGCGTCGCCGGCGCCGGTGACGTCGACGGCGGCCACCGCCGGGGCCGGGACCGGCACCGGGGGGTGGTCGCCGTCGCAGACCACCACCCCGGCGGGGCCGCACTTGACCACCGCCGTCCCGACCCTCCTGGCCAGCCAGGACCCGGCGGCGGCGGGGTCGGGCAGGCCGGCCAGGGCGGCCGCCTCGTCGCGGTTGGCCAGCAGGGCGCCGGCCAGGGCGGCGGCGGCCAGCACGGGCTCGCCCGCGCCGCCGGTGAGCAGCGGCCAGGACGCGGCGTCGACCACGGCGGGGACGCCGGCGCGGCCGGCCGCCGCGGCCGCGGCCATCGCCGCCGGCCGGGTCGCGGGGCGCAGCAGCGGGTAGCCGCTGACGAACACCGCGCCCGCCCCCTCCAGCGCCGCGGTCACGTCGGCCTCGGCCAGGAGCAGGTTGGCCCCGGGGTCGGCGACGAAGGTCCGCTCCCCCGCCTCCATCACCACCAGCATCGCCCCGCTGGCCCCGGCCACCGCCCCGCCCGGGCGCAGCTCGACCCCCCGCTCGCCCAGGGCGGCGGCCAGCAGCCGCCCGGCCAGGTCGTCGCCCCGCCCGGCCACCAGCCGCACCCTCGCCCCGCCGGCCGCCGCCCACACCGCGACGTTCGCCGCCGACCCCCCCGGCCCCAACCGCACCGCCCCGGCCACATCGCCCCCCCGGGCCAGCGCCGGCGCCTCCACGGCCACGTCCACCATCAGGTCCCCGACACACACGAGGAGGGGCGGCTGGCGGGTCGGGCGTGCTCAAGCGGGGTCGTCCCAGAAGCGGGCGTCGACCACGCGGCGGGCGCGGCGGGTGGCGCGGCGGTAGTCCTCCAGGAGTCGCTGGCGGCCGGGTTCGCCCATGGCCCGGGCGAGGCGTTCCAGGGCGACCGGGTCGGTGGGGAGGGTGTCCACCGGGCCGGCCCGCGACCAGGTAGGCGAGGTTGCGGGTGCGCAGGCAGAGCCGGTAGGCGTCGGCCAGCCAGGCCGCCTGGCCGGGGTCGAGGGCGCCGGCGGCGGCCAGCGCCTCCAGGGCGTCCAGGGTCGGCTGGACCCGGACCGCGGGCTGGGCGCCGCCGACCCGGAGCTGGAGCAGCTGGGCCGTCCACTCGACGTCGGCCAGCCCGCCCGGTCCCAGCTTGAGGTGCAGCTTCGGGTCGGCCCCGGCCGGCAGCCGCTCGGACTCGACCCGGGCCTTCATGCGGCGCACCTCGGCCACCGTCGCCGGGTCGAGCGGGTCGGTGTAGACCCGGGTCTCGGCCTCGGCGCAGAACCGCCGGGCCAGCTCGGCGTCGCCGGCCACCGGCCGCACCTTGATCAGCGCCTGCAGCTCCCACGGCTGGGCCCACCGGTCCCAGTAGGCCAGGTAGCTGCCGAGGGTCCGCGACAGCGGCCCGTTGCGGCCCTCGGGACGCAGGTTGGGGTCGACCTTGAAGCAGGTCCCCTCGGGGGTGACGGCCGACAGGCCCCGCAGCAGCTCCCGGACCACCCGGTCGGCGGCCCGGTTGGCGGTCTCGGGGTCGACCCCCTCGGCCGGCTCGTGGCAGAACAGCACGTCCAGGTCGGAGGTGTAGCTCAGCTCGGTCCCGCCCAGCTTGCCCATGCCCAGCACGGCCACCCGGACCGGCGGCGGGCCCTCGCCGGCCTCGCGCATGGCCACGGCCAGCCCCGCCTCCAGGCACGCCTGGGCGAGGGCGGCCAGCTCGGCCCCGACGCGCTCGACCGGGAGGTCGCCGGTGAGGTCGCGCACGGCCACCCGGACCAGCTCGCGGCGCTTGAACCGCCGCAGCCCGTCCCAGGCCGCCGCCGTCTCGTCGTGCCTGGCCACGATCGCGTTCGCCGACGCGACCAGCTCGGCCGGCCCCCGGACCGCGGCCACCCGGTGCTGGTCGGCCATGGCCGTGAGCAGCTCGGGATGGCGGGCCAGCAGGTCGCCGAGCAGCCGCGAGGTGCCGAGCACGGTGCAGAGCAGCTCGGCCGCGGCCGGGTTGTCGCGGACCATGCCGTAGAAGGCGGCCCGGTCGCCGAGCGCCTCGGCCAGCACCCGCAGCGCCGCCAGCCCGCCGTCGGGGTCGGGCGCCTCGGCCAGCCAGGGCAGCATCACCGGCAGCATGGCCCGCATCAGCGTGGCCCGCCGCGACAGCCCCGAGGTGAGGGCGCGCAGCGACGCCATGGCCCGGTCGGGGTTGGCGAACCCGAGGGCGGCCAGCCGCTCGCTCGCCCCCTCCGGGTCGAGCCCGGCCGGGACCGCCCCGAAGGCCTCCAGCAGCGGCCGGTAGAACAGCTTCTCGTGGAGGCCGCGGACCGCCACCAGGTGGCGGCGCCGGTCGGCCTCGAACCGCTCCAGGGCGTCGGCGTCCGGCCCGTCCCGGTAGCCGAGGGTGCGGGCCAGCCAGCGCCGCGCCTCCTCCCCCGCCGGGATGGTGTGGGTGCGGCGCTCGCTGGCCAGCTGGAGGCGGTGCTCGACCAGGCGCAGGAACCGGTAGGCCTCGGCCAGCTGGGCGGCGTCGGCCCGGCCGACGAACCCGGCGGCGGTGAGCCGCTCCAGGGCGACCAGGGTCGAACCGGACCGCAGGGCCGAATCGTGGCGGCCGTGGACGAGCTGGAGGAGCTGGACGGCGAACTCGATGTCGCGCAGCCCGCCCGGGCCGAGCTTGACCTGCCGGTCGCCCCCGGCCCTGGCCTTGGCCGAGGTCTCGACCCGGGCCTTCATGCGCCGCACGGCCGGGACCGTCGCCGGGTCGAGGCGCTCGGGGTACACCCTGGCCTCGGCCTCGGCGCGGAAGCGCCCGGCCAGCTCGGCGTCGCCGGCCACCGGCCGCACCTTGATCAGCGCCTGCAGCTCCCACGGCTGGGCCCACCGGTCCCAGTAGGCCAGGTAGCTGCCGAGGGTCCGCGACAGCGGCCCGTTGCGGCCCTCGGGACGCAGGTTGGCGTCGACCTCGAAACAGGTCCCCTCGGAGGTCACCGCCGACAGCCCGCGCATGACGCCTCTGGCCACCCGCTCGGCCGCCCGGGCGGCCGCCTCCGGCTCGGCCCCGGCGACCGGTTCGTGGCAGAACAGCACGTCGATGTCGGACACGTAGTTGAGCTCGGTCCCGCCGAGCTTGCCCATGCCGAGCACGGCCAGGCGCATCGGCGGGCGGGTCGTAGCCGGACTCGCCGGCCGCCACCGCCAGGGCGGCCTCCAGGCAGGCGTCGGCCAGGTCGGCCAGCTCGGCCGCGGTCTCCTCGACCGCGACCCGGCCGGCCAGGTCGCGCACGGCCACCCGCAGCAGCTCGCGACGCTTGAACCGCCGCAGCCCGTCCCAGGCGGCCGCCGGGTCGGCGTCGGCGGCGACCACCGCGACCGCCTCGGCGACCAGCTCGGCCCGGGGCCGGGGGGCGGCGAACCTCCTCCCGTCGGCCAGCCGGTCGGCCTCGGTGGGGTGGGTGGCCAGCCACGCCCCCAGCGACCGGCTGGCCGCGACCAGGGGGACGAGGCGGCGCCGGAACCCGAGCCGGCGCCGCAGCAGGGCGGTGAAGCCGGCCGGGTCGGGATGGGCGGCGGCGATCGCGGCCAGGGCCCTGGCCGCGAGCTGGGGGGCGGCGCTGGCGGCGATGTCGGCCCGCAGCCGGTTCCCGCCGGGGGCGGCGGCCGGCGGCCACGCCCCGAGCCGCTCCAGGTCGGCCGCGGCCGCCTCCGGCTCCTCGAAGCCGAGCCGGGCCAGAGCGGAGAGCGACACGGGGCCGCCTACAGCAGCGGCAGGTAGCGGTCCCGCTCGAACGGCGAGACGTAGCGCTGGTAGCTGTTCCAGTCGCGGTGCTTGTTGCGCAGGAAGTACTCGAAGACGTGCTCGCCGAGGGCCTCGGCGACCAGCTCGGACTGCTCCATGGCGGTGAGGGCCTCGTGCAGGTCGACCGGGAGCGAGCGGATCCCGGCGGCGCGGCGCTCGGCCTCGGTCATCTCCAGGAGGTTGTCGCCGGCCTCCGGCGGCAGCTCGTACTCCTGCTCGATGCCCTTCATGCCCGCGGCCAGCAGCACCGCGTAGGCCAGGTAGGGGTTGGCCGCCGGGTCGGGCGAGCGGACCTCGACGTCGACCCGGTCGGACCGGTAGCCGCCCACCCTGACCATGGCCGAGCGGTTGCGCTGGGCCCAGCAGATGAAGGTGGGGGCGTCGAAGCCGGGCACCAGCCGCTTGTAGGAGTTGATCCACTGGTTGGTCACGGCCGTGTACTCATGGGCGTGGACCAGCAGCCCGGCGATGAAGCTGCGGGCCGTCTTGGACAGGTTGGCCTCCTGGCCCGGGTCGTAGAAGGCGTTGCGGTCGCCCTCGTACAGCGACAGGTGGGTGTCCATGCCCGACCCGGCCACCCCCTCGCGCGGCTTGGGCATGAAGGTGGCGTGCAGGCCCTGCTCCAGGGCGGCCTCCTTGACCACCAGGCGGGCGCTCATCACGTTGTCGGCCATGGTCAGGGCGTCGGCCTCGCGCAGGTCGATCTCGTGCTGGCTGGGGGCGATCTCGTGGTGGGACTGCATCACCGAGATGCCCATCCGCTCCAGCATGGCGATGGCGATGCGGCGGAAGTCCTGGGACAGGTCGAGGGCGGTCTGGTCGAAGTACGACCCGATGTCCAGCGGGCGGCCCGACTCGGCGTCGGCGAACAGGAAGAACTCCAGCTCCGGGGCGACATAGACGGTGAAGCCGCGGGCGGCCGCCCGTTCCAGGTTGCGCCGCAGCACCCAGCGCGGGTCGCCGTCGAACGGCTCGCCCTCGGGGGTGAGCACGTCGCAGAACATCCTGGCCACCCCGCCGTCGCCGCGGCCCGGCAGCACCTGGAAGGTGCCCGGGTCGGGCTTGGCCACCATGTCGGCCTCCTGGACCCGGGCGTAGCCCTCGATGGCCGAGCCGTCGAACTCCATGCCCCGCTCGAACGCGTCCTCGAGCTCGGCCGGCGTGATGGCGAACGACTTCAGGAACCCGAGCACGTCGGTGAACCAGAGCCGGATGAAGCGGACGTCGCGGTCCTCGACGGTCCGGAGCACGTATTCCTGCTGCTTGTCCATGGCCCGGCGATGCTACCAGGCACCTTGGGGGTCCACTGCTACCCTGGCCCCATGGAGCGGCTGCGGCTCGCGGGGGCGCAGATCAACCCGGTCGTCGGGGACCTCGACGGCAACGTCGAGCGGGTGCTGGCCGCCTATGCCGAGGCGGCGGAACTGGGCGCCCACCTGGTGGTCTTCCCCGAGCTGGCGCTGACCGGCTACCCGCCCGAGGACCTGGTCTTCAAGCCGTCGTTCCTGGCCGCCAGCCGGGCCGCCGCCGAACGGGTCGCCGCCCAGGTCGGCGAGACCGCGGCCGTGGTCGGGTTCGTGGAGCCGACCCACGCCGGCCCGGCCGACGCCGCCGCCCTCTGCCACCGGGGCCGGGTGCTGGGCGTGTACCGCAAGGTGCTGCTGCCCAACTACGGGGTGTTCGACGAGGAGCGCTACTTCGTCCCCGGCACCGAGGTGCTGCTGGCCGGCTTCGGGCGGGTCGAGGTGGCGGTGACCATCTGCGAGGACCTGTGGTTCCCGTGGGGGCCGATGGCCACCGCGGTGGCCGCCGGGGCCGAGGTGGTGGTCAGCCTCAACGCCTCCCCCTACCGGCAGGAGAAGGGCGAGCGGCTGGTCCCCATGCTGGCCACCAGGGCGGCCGACCACGGCGCCCACCTGTTCTACGTCGCCCAGGTCGGCGGCCAGGACGAGCTGGTCTTCGACGGCCAGAGCGCCTGGATCGACCCCCAGGGGCGGCTGCTGGCCAGGGCGGGCGCGTTCACCGAGGAGCTGCTGGTGGTCGACCTGGCCCTGGAGGAGGGGGCCACCGCCCGGCTGTCGGAGCGGCCCCGGCGGACCCCGGCCACCGACCCCCGGCCGGCGCTGGCCGTGCGCCGGGTCCGGGTGACCGACGACCTGCCCGACCCCGGCCCGCCGGTCGAGCCCCGCCTGACCCGGCCGCTCGGGACCGAGGAGGAGGTCTACCGGGCGCTGGTCTGCGCCACCCGCGACTACGTGACCAAGAACGGCTTCGACCTCGTCCACATCGGCCTGTCCGGGGGCATCGACTCCAGCCTGGTCGCCGCCGTGGCCGCCGACGCCCTGGGCCGCGAACGGGTCGTCGGGGTGGCCATGCCGTCAAGCTTCTCCTCCACCCACAGCCTGTCCGACGCCGAGGCGCTGGCCCGCAACCTCGGCATCAGGCTGCTCACCCTGCCGATCGCCGAGCCGGTCGAGGCGTTCCTGGAGGTGCTCAAGGAGCCGTTCGCCGGCACCGAGCCCGGCCTGGCCGAGGAGAACCTCCAGGCCAGGGTGCGGGGCACCCTGCTCATGAGCCTGTCCAACAAGGCCGGGAGCCTGGTCCTGACCACCGGCAACAAGTCGGAGCTGGCCGTCGGCTACTGCACCCTGTACGGGGACATGGCCGGCGGGTTCGCGGTCATCCGCGACGTGCCCAAGACGCTGGTCTACGCCCTGGCCCGCTGGCGCAACGGCGCCGGCCTGGTCATCCCCCAGTCGGTGCTGGACAAGCCGCCGTCGGCCGAGCTGCGCCCCGGCCAGCTCGACACCGACTCGCTGCCGCCGTACGAGGTCCTCGACCCGATCCTGGAGGCCTACGTCGAGGACGACGCCAGCGTCGACGAGCTGGTCGCCAAGGGCTTCGACCGCGACACCGTGGCCGAGGTCGTCCGCCTGGTCGACGGGGCCGAGTACAAGCGCCGCCAGGCCCCACCCGGCCCCAAGGTCACCGGCCGCTCCTTCGGCAAGGACCGCCGCCTGCCCATCACCAACCGCTTCCGGGGCCAC